>NZ_BMOI01000001.1:0-211007 GCF_014646995.1 Curtobacterium luteum
AGTAGGACGCCGCCGGACTCAACGTTGCAACACCAGGGAGCCCCTGACCACCACGTGGTCAGGGGTTTTCTGCGTTCCCGGCCCGGTTCCGCCGCCACTTGGCCCGGTAGGCTGTGGGGGTCATGACTGCACCGTTCACCACCGCTTCCGGCTCCGATGTCCGTGTCCGCTTCTGCCCGAGCCCGACGGGGACGCCCCACGTGGGTCTGATCCGCACGGCGCTCTTCAACTGGGCGTACGCGCGCCACACGGGCGGCAAGCTCGTGTTCCGCATAGAGGACACGGACGCCGCCCGCGACAGCGAGGAGTCCTACGAGCAGATCCTCGACGCGCTCCGGTGGCTGCGCCTGGACTGGGACGAGGGTGTCGACGTCGGCGGACCGCACGGGCCGTACCGGCAGTCGCAGCGAACCGACGTCTACGAGGACGTGATCGCGAAGCTCCGGGCATCCGGCCACGTGTACGAGTCGTTCGTCACGCCCGAGGAGATGGAGGCCCGCAACCGGGCAGCCGGCCGTGACCCGAAGCAGGGTTACGACAACCACGAGCGCGACCTCACCGACGAGGAGCGCCAGGCGTTCCGCGACCAGGGGCGCGAGCCCGCGCTGCGGCTCCGTGTGCCCGATCGTGACCTCTCGTTCGACGACCTCGTCCGCGGGGAGATCACGTTCAAGCAGGGCACGTTCCCGGACTTCGTCGTGGTCCGTCCGAACGGCAAGCCGCTCTACACGTTCACGAACCCCGTGGACGACGCCCTGATGGGCACCACCCACGTGCTCCGTGGCGAGGATCTCCTGTCCTCCACCCCGCGGCAGATCGCCCTGTACGAGGCGCTGTACGAGATCGGCCTGGCGGAGTCCATCCCGGTCTTCGGTCACCTGCCCTACGTCATGGGGGAGGGCAACAAGAAGCTCTCGAAGCGTGATCCCGAGTCGAACCTGTTCCTGCACCGTGCGAACGGCATGGTGCCCGAGGGGCTCGTGAACTACCTCGCGCTCCTCGGGTGGTCGATCGCACCCGACCGTGACGTGTTCTCGATCGACGAGATGGTCGCGGCGTTCGACGTCGCCGACGTGAACCCGAACCCGGCGCGTTTCGACCAGAAGAAGGCCGAGGCGATCAACGGCGACCACATCCGGCTGCTGGCTCCGGACGACTTCCGCGACCGCCTGCTGCCGTACCTGACGGACTTCGTCGCGTCGCCGCCGACGCCCGAGCAGGCAGCGGTCCTCGCGGCCGCCGCACCGCTGGTGCAGGAACGCATGCAGGTGCTCAGCGAAGCGCCGGCCATGCTCGGCTTCCTGTTCACGGCGGACGACGACCTGGTCGTCGAGGACGACGCCGCAGCGACGCTCAAGGACGACGCCAGCGCGGTGCTGTCGGCGAGCATCGCGGCACTCGAGCCGCTGGACGCCTGGGAGTCGCCGGCGATCGAGGGTGCGCTGCGCACCGCGCTCATCGACGGCCTCGGGCTGAAGCCGCGCCTGGCGTTCGGCCCCCTGCGGGTCGCGGTGTCCGGTCGGCGGATCTCGCCGCCGCTCTTCGAGTCGATGGAGATCCTGGGCAAGGACTCGACCCTCGCCCGGCTCCGCTCGCTCGCGGCCCGCTAGCGGTCGTGGACGCCAGGAGCGACGGGGTGGGGCAGGTCTCGCGTCCTGCGACGTCGGCCGGGACGGACGCCGGGGTCCTCGTGGTTGACGTGGTGGTCGTCGGCGCCGGGCCGGCCGGGTTGAGCGCCGCGCTCAACCTCGTCCGCGCGCGGCGGACGGTGCTCCTGATCGACGCCAACCGGCCGCGGAACGCCGCCACCCTGCAGTCCCACGGCTTCCTGACGCGGGACGGCATCTCGCCGCTCGAGCTCCGGAAGCTCGGTCGAGCCGAGGTCGAGGCGTACCCGGAGGCGACGGTCGTGCAGGCCGTGGTCGACGAGGTCGTCCCCGAGGGGGCCGGGTGGCGCGTGCACGCGACGGGTCGCGGAACGGCCGTCTCCGCGACCGCGCGGGCGGTGGTGGTCGCCACGGGCCTCCGGGAGGAGTTCCCGTCGCTGCCGTCGCTCCGAGCGTTCTACGGCACGTCCGTGCACAGCTGCGTGGAGTGCGACGGGTACGAGAAGGCGGGAGAGGCCCTCGCGTTCGTGTGCGAGACGCCGGACGTCGTGGACCGCGCGCTGTACCTCGCCGCGTGGACGGACGACCTCGTGGTCTACACGAACGGCGCACCGACGCTCGACGAAGCCGGACGCGAGCGGCTCGCCGCGGCCGGCATCCGCGTCGACGAGCGACCGGTCGCCGACCTCGAGGGCGACCGCTCCGGCATGACGGGCGTCCGGCTCGAGGACGGCCACGTGGAGCCGCGGACGGGCGGGTTCGTCCGGCCGACCTGGCACGTGGACCTCGACTGGCTCGGGGCGGACGTCGAGCGCGATGCCGAGGGACTGCTGGTGGTCGACGCGTCCGGGCGTACCGGTGTCCCCGGCCTCTACGCGGTCGGCGACGTGACCCCGCCCGGGCCCGAACAGCTCATCGTCGCGGCCGGTCACGGAGCGCGGACGGCCTCCGCTGTCCACCGCGACCTGGTCGGTGGTCTCAGAGACGTCCGGGATGCTGTACAGTAGTTGATCGTGCCCCGGGCGACCGGGACACGAGGCCGAACGGCCTCTTGGGGTATGGTGTAATTGGCAACACAGCGGTTTCTGGTACCGTCGTTCTTGGTTCGAGTCCAGGTACCCCAGCCACCATCGTGAAACGGCCCCCGACAGATGTCGGGGGCCGTTCTCGTTCCCGGTGCGTGGCGCCCGCGGCGCGCTGGGCGTCGACCGCGGTCCGCGGCGACACGCCGGTCGTGAGTCGCTCTGGCCAGCGCGACACGCGGTCCCGCAGGAGCGACACGCCCGACGGTCGTCTCACCGGCGAGATCCCTCGGCAGCAGCCGCGTCCGTCCACCTGCGCCTGTCCACATGCGCCTGTCCACCCCACGCGTCGTGGCCGCGCGGGCAACCGGCCGTCGTCTGCGCTGGGAACCGGCCGTCGCGCCCGCGGACGATCGGCCCTCCGGTGCTGCGGGGAACCGCAGACCGTCCGGGACTCCCGGGCCGCGAGGGCACCCCGGTCGAGCGCGCGGTGCACCGACGTACGGTGCGCGCGCAGTGTGGACCGGTGCGGGTGCTCGCGGACCCTCGGGGCCCGCTTCCGCGTCCCTGTGCGGATCGACAGGGTCCGCCCCGTGGTCCCGCACACCCGGTCGGACCGGTGCCGCACCCGGAGCTGGTTGCGGGGAACCGCACGACGTCGCCACCCTCGCCCGCTGCGGTCCGCCCGCGCCGTACCGTCGCAGGGTCACCGCACGTCCGCGGTGCCAGCAGCCGAGCCGCCAGGGGAGACTCCGTGCCCACACCCGTCACGACCAGCAGTGCGCCGTGGAACCACGTCCCCGTGATCGAGGCGGCCGACGACCACTCCGTCCTCGACCGGTGGGACCGGGTCGTGGCGGCGCACGGCGACGCGCTGGCCCTGACCGGATCGGGTCCCGACCGGACGTTCGCCGAGACCGACCACGCCGCGCGGGCACTCGCCCGGGTGTTGGCGTCGACCCTCCGGCCCGATGACCACGGCGGTGCCGGCGTCGGACCGGTCCGCGGTGGCGCGTCTCGGCCCGTCGGCCTGATGAGCGGGCAGACCGCGGACACCGTCGTCGCGGTCCTGGCCCTCGTGCGGGCCGGACGGACGGTGGTGGTCCTGGACGACCACCTGCCGGCGGCTCGGCTGACGCACGTCGTGCAGCTCGCCGGCGTCGAGGAGATCGTGGCGACCGCAGCCCTCGCGGACCGGGCGACCGCGGCCCTCGGGGACGTCGACGGCCGGGTGCACCTGCTCGGCGCAGTGCTGGCCGAGGCTGCGGTGCTGGCCGAGGCGGCGGTGCTGGACGAGGCGGCGGTGCTGGACGAGGCGACGGTGCAGGGCGAGGCTGCTGCGGCACACGACGACGGGTTCGCGCCGGACCCGGCGCCACGACCCGGTGGGAGCGACCCGCTCGTCATCGTCTTCACCTCCGGGTCGACCGGCCTGCCGAAGGGCGTCGTCGTGACGCACCGGCAGCAGGTGCGGGACGCCGAGGCCGACGCGGTGCTGCTGGGCTTCGGGCCCGGCGACCGGCTCGGCATCGCGGCGCCGCTGTCGTTCACGGCCGGGCTCATGTACGCGCTCGCCGCGCTCATGGACGGCAGCGCGGTGGTCGTCCTGGAACCGCGAGACCGCGGCGTGGAGGGCACCCTCGCGGACCTCGAGGCGCACGGTGTCACCGCGATGCTCTGCACCCCGCACATGCTCCGGTCGATCGTCGGCAGCGTCGCCGGCGCCGGCCGTGGACCCCGGGCGGGACTCACCGGCCTCCGCGTCGTCGTCACGGTCGGGGAACCGAGCACCGGCACCGACGTCGCCGCGGCTCGACCCCACCTCGGGCCGGACACGGTGCTCGTCAACGGCTTCGGTGCCAGCGAACTGGCGAGCGTGGCGTTCTGCCCCGTGGGTCCGGACGACGCGGTCCCCGACGGCGTCGTGCCCGCCGGTTGGCCGATCCCCGGCAAGTCGCTCCGGATCGAGCGCCCCGACGGCAGCCTGGCCGAGGTCGGCGAGACCGGTGAGCTCGTGGTCGTGGGCGACGGGCTGACCACCGGCTACTGGGGCGCACCCGACCAGACGGCGCAGCGCCTCGGCCGCACGGACGACGGCACCCCGACGTGGCGGCAGGGCGACCTCGCCAAGATCGACGAGGCCGGGCGACTGGTCCTCCTCGGCCGGGCGGACGACGCCGTGAAGGTGCGCGGCTACCTGGTGGAGCCGAGCGAGGTCGAAGCGGCGCTCCGGGCCGTGCCCGACCTCCTGGACGTCGTCGTCACGGCGCTCGTGGAGCCCCCGGCGGTGACCCGGCTGGTCGCGTACGTCGTGCCCCGGCCCGGCCACCGCACCCCGGCGCCCGCGGCGCTCCGCAAGGCGCTCCGGGAGCGCCTGCCCGAGTACATGGTGCCCGCGGCCATCGTCCCGATGACCGAGCTGCCGCGCAACGAACGCGGCAAGGTCGACCGGTCCGCACTGCCGGGCGCCCCCGAGGTCGAGGCCGACATGACCGAGGCGACGTACGACCAGTGGGAGCTCGTCCTCGGGCAGATCTGGGCCGAGGTGCTCGGGCTGCCGGGCGTGCCGCTCGACGAGGACTTCACCGCGCTCGGCGGCGACTCCCTGTCGGCCGAGGAGATGCTCGCGGTCGTCCAGGAGCGGCTCGGAGTGGACCTGCGGTCCTCCGAGCTCCTCGAGCACCCCACCCTGCGCCAGTTCGCGCGTCGGGTCCGGTCCGGCACGAGCGCGCTGCCGAGCCACCCGGACGTCGTGAAGGTCTCCACCGCTCGGACGCCGGGCCGGCCGCCGGTCTTCTGCTTCGCGGGCGGCGGTGCGCTCGCCCTGACCTTCCTGCCGCTCTCGCGGCACCTCACCGAGCACGACGTCTACGCGTTCCAGCAGCACGGTCTCGAGCGCCGGGGCGTGCCGGACTGGAGCATCGAGCGGAGCGCCCGGCGCTACCTCGCGCTCATGCGGGTGGTGCAGCCGCGCGGCCCGTACCTGCTCGTCGGGCACTCGCTCGGCGGCCTCGTCGCGCTCGAGATCGCACGGCTGCTCGTGGAGAACGGCGAGCAGGTCGCGCACCTGGCGCTCCTCGACACCTACCTCCCGCGCACGAAGAGCGAGCAGGCGCGCCTGCTCTTCAGCCGGATGGAGCCGCGCCCGCCGCGGAACCCGGCCCTGCGTGCGCTGCGGACGGGTGTGGACCGCGTCGCGGGGCGCATCATGCCCGCGGGCGTCCCGTACGGCGCGCAGGCCGCGAAGCGCCTCCGTGCGTACGCCGCCGGCGTCGTGCGCTTCGGCGGGCAGGACGACTTCGACGCCTTCTTCGACCAGGCCGAGATCGTCACCCGACGGCACCACCCGACACCGTTCCGCGGGCGGTCGACCTACGTCCTCGCCGACGCGAACCCCGATGCGGACGGCTGGGGCGCGATCCTCGTCGGTGACACGGCGACGGTCCGCATGGCGTGCGAGCACACCTCGTTGCTCCGCGAACCGCACGTCGCCGAACTCGCGGCGGCGCTGCGCGCCGCGTTCGCGGACGCACCCGTCACGACCGGTTGATCCCGGCTCTGCGGGGCGCGACCCCGTGACGGCCTGGAGGCGCGTGTCGAGCCCGGCACGCGCCTCCAGGCCGTCGTCCGGTGGGCCGGGGAACCGCGGCCGGCACCGGTTGCGGGTTTCCGTATCCGCACCCGAGGGTCCGCAAGCGGCCCCGCAGCGCATTGACCGGCCATCCCGGCGACGCGAGGGTTGAGGCACAAGGGGGAGGACCCGCCCTCTTCGCCCTCCCGGCGGCGTCGTACCCGCGCCCCTGCCGGACCGCGGACCCCGCGTCCGCGCCACGTCCGAACGCACCGAACACGGCAACCTGAACCCGACAGGAGCACGTCCAATGCCCGCCAACACCGTCCGACCCGCAGACCCCCGGGTCTCCGTCGTCATCCCGGCACGGAACGAAGCCCGCAACCTCGAGATCATCCTGCCCAAGCTGCCCCCGGTGTACGAGGTGATCCTCGTGGACGGCAACTCGGTCGACGACACCGTCGCGACCGCGCAGCGGCTCATGCCCGACATCCGCGTGGTGCACCAGACCCGCAAGGGCAAGGGCAACGCCCTCGCCTGCGGGTTCGAGGCCGTGACGGGCGACATCGTCGTGATGTTCGACGCCGACTGCTCCGCCGACCCCGACGAGATCCCGCGTTTCGTGCAGGCGCTGACGGACGGGGCCGACGTCGCCAAGGGCACCCGCTACGCCCTCGGCGGTGGCAGCGACGACATCACGATCGTCCGCAACCTCGGGAACCGCGGACTCAACATCGTCTGCAATGCCATCCTCGGCACCCGCTACAGCGACCTCTGCTACGGCTACAACGCCTTCTGGGCGGACACCCTGCCGGCCATCGGGCTGCTGTCTTCGACGCTCCCGAAGCCGACCGACGGGTCGATGCTGTGGGGCGACGGGTTCGAGATCGAGACCGTGCTGACCTGCCGCTGGTCGGCCGCGGACCTCCGCATCGCCGAGGTCGGCAGCCACGAGAAGCTGCGGGTGCACGGGGCGAGCAACCTCAACGCCGTGACCGACGGCATCCGTGTGCTGACGTCGATCATGCACGAGCGCCGTCGCGCGTCGCAGGCGAAGAGCCGTGCACGTGTCGCCGCCGCCGCACTCACGCTGCCGGCGCCGGTCTCGCCGATCGACGCGCCGACCGGCGAGATCACGGCACCCGTCAGCGCCGCCACGGAGCCGGCCGTCGTCGACGCCCGCGCGCTCGACGGGGACCTCGCGTGACCAGCGTCGCCGTCGTCATCTGCGCCTACACGCAGCTGCGGTGGGGCGACCTGCAGGACAGCGTCGAGTCGGCGAAGCGCCAGCCCGAGCACCCCGAGGTCGTCGTCGTGATCGACCACGAGCCCGAGCTGTACGCACGGGCGAAGGCGCGATGGCCCGAGCTGCGCGTCGTCGAGAACGCCGAGGACCGCGGCCTGTCCGGCGCCCGGAACACGGGGGTCGCGCTCACGGACGCCGACGTCGTCGCGTTCCTCGACGACGACGCCACTGCGGACGACGACTGGCTCGGACACCTCCTCGCCGCGCTCGAGGACCCGGAGGTCGTCGGCGTCGGCGGACGCGCGACGCCGTCCTGGCCCGACGCGACCGGCTCCGGTCCGTACTCCGACGAGCTGCTCTGGATCGTCGGCTGCAGCTACGCGGGCCTCCCCGAGACCGCCGGCGACGTGCGCAACGTCATCGGCTCGAGCATGGCGTTCCGCCGCGAGGCGGTCCTCGCCGCCGGTGGGTTCCGCTCCGGCATCGGCCGGGTCGGCAACCAGCCGCTCGGCTGCGAGGAGACGGAGCTCTGCATCCGGCTCGCGCAGGCCCGGCCGGGCACCCGGATCCGGCACGAACCCCGGTCGAACGTCTCCCACCGCGTCTCCGCGGACCGGGTCACCGTCCGGTACCTGCGGCGCCGCAGCTACTACGAGGGCATCTCGAAGGCCGTCCTGAGCCGTCGTGTCGGCACGGGCGACTCCCTGTCGAGCGAGTCGACGTACCTCACCCGGGTGATCCCCGGGGCGATCGCCCGTGAGCTGCGGGCAGTCGGCCGCGGAGGCGGCGTCCGCGCCGCCGCCATCGTCCTGTCGGTCGCCTCGACGATCACCGGGTACGCGGTCGGCCGGCTCCTCGGCGGCCTCGTCGTCAGCGCACCCGTCACCCCCGCGGTCCGCCAACCGATCGGCACACCATGACCAGGACGACCCTCAACCGGGTGCTCCGCCCCGTCGTCGACACGTCGCTCGTGCCGACCTGGGACGGCGCCGTCTGGATCGGCGAGGTCGACCGCGCCGAACTCCACGGCGGGGGCCACCGCGACGCCGTCGGCCTCGCCGGCGCCGAGGGCTACCGGCGCGCACGACTCCTCGTGCGCGACCGGGGCGAGCCCGTCGGCTTCGTCGAGGCGGAGGTCACCGACCGTCGCCGCGTCGGACCCTCGATCGAGCTCCGCACCCTGGAGCGTGCCGTCCGGCACATGCCCACCCCGGAACGACGTCCGGCCGCTGATCAGGCGTTGCCGTCCGTCACCGTGGTGCTCTGCACGGACGGGGACGCGGGCGCGACCATGCGCTCGGTGCTGGCGTCGCGGGGCGTCGAACTCGACGTCGTCGTCGTCTCGACCGGCGCCGACGGCGACGGCCGCACCGAGATCGGCGGCCGGACCGTCACGACCGTGCCGGCCCCGGGCGGCGGACTCGCCGCGGCCCGGAACGCCGGACTGCTCGCCGCGACCGGCGACGTCGTCGCCTTCCTGGGCAGCGGGGCCGTCGTCGACCCGGACTGGGCGGCCGCCATCGCGGCGCCGTTCCTGCAGGACGACGACGTCGCCTGCGTGACCGGCCTGGTGCCCACCGCCGAGATCCGCACCCCGGCGCAACGCTGGCACGACGAGCACACGCCGGCGGCGCGGACGATCCGGCGGCGGGTGTTCCGCCGCGAGGACGAACCGGCCGACGCGCCCCTGCACCCCTTCGCCGCCGCCGCGTACGGCACCGGCGCCAACCTCGCCGTCCGCCGCCGTGCCGCGCTCGCCATCGGCGGGTTCGACACCGCATTCGGGCCGGGGACCCGCGTCGGCGGCGGCGACGACCTCGACCTCTTCACCCGACTGCTGTTCGCGGGTTCCGCGATCGCCGTCGAACCCGCCGCGATCGCCTGGTGGCGCCCCGCGGACGACTCCTCGTCGCTCCGCCGCACCGCCGCCGCGCACGGCCACGGACTCGGAGCCTGGATGACCAAGAACGCCCTCGACCGCGACACCGTCGCCGCGACCGTCGACACCGTCCCCGATGCCATCGCCGCGTTCGCGCGGCTCGGACTCGAGCAGGGCGACCCGGTCACGGAGCTCGGTGGCGAGCGCGGACGTCGCGTCGCCGGACGGGTCCCGAGCGGGGCCACCGCGGTGGCGGCGTCCGGCGCGACCGCGGTCGACCCGGGGCCCGCCTCGGTCGAGGCCGCTTGGACCGACACCGCCCGCCGACTGCGTCGCGTCGAGCGGCGCTCGGTCGTGACGGCGCCGTTCCTCGCGCTCGCCGAACGCCTCGGGGGAGCGGGCACCATCGACCGCACCAGCCGGGGACGGCACGAGCTCGCCACGGCTGCTCCCGCTCCGGTCGCGACCGGGGTGATGGGACCCGCCGCCCGGCTCACCGCCGCGGCCCTCGTCGTCGTCACCTTGCTCGCGGCTGCGATCGGTGCCGCGTTCGACGTCCCCGTGCTGCGCGGTTCGGCCGTCGGCGTGTTCCTGTTCGCCGTCGTCGGGATCGCCCCGATGCTGCTGCTGCGCCCGATGCCCCTCGCCCGGTTCACGCTCTTCGCGGTGTCGACGTCGATCGTCGGCACGATCGCGATCGGCTACACCATGGCCACGGCCGGCCTGTGGGCACCCGTGGTGCCCTTCGCCGCCGTGGTGCTCCTCACCGCGATCGCGGTCGCCACCGCCGTGCCGCGCGACCTCCGCGACCTGCACCGGCAGCGACTCGATCGCGCCGCGCAGCCGGACGGCCGCCGCTGGACGTGGACGACCACCCGGACGGTGACCGCTGCGTCGGTCGCGGGGCTGCTCGTCGTGGTGGTCGCAGCCGTCACGCACGTCGGCGACCCCGTGCCGGACGGCCTGTTCGGCTCGCTCGGGGTCGGTCTGCCGGTCGGGCTCGCCCTGGTCGTCGCGGCCGCCGTCGTGGCGCTCGTGCGCGGCAAGGGCGTCGCGGTGCCGGTCGTCGTGCTCGGCGGCGTCGTGCAGCTCGCGCAGGCCATCACGTACGGCATGCCGACGGTCATGGCCGCGGCCCGGCACATCGGCGTGCTCGAGTACATCCGGCAGTTCGGCCGCACCGACCCCGCGTCGGACATCTTCCAGACCTGGTCCGGCCTGTTCGCCGGCGGTGCGTGGGTCGCGGACGTCGGTGGCATCGTCGACGCGATGACCATCGCGGCGTGGGTGCCGGTCCTGCTGGCCTTCACGACGACCATCGGCGTCGGCGTGCTCGCGGCGCACTGGCTGCCCGGCGCCCGTCGTCCGTGGATCGCGGCGTTCCTGACCGCCATGACGGGGTCGCTCAACACGACGTACTTCTCGCCGCAGTCCACCGGGATCCTGCTGTCGGTCGCGATCCTCGTGCTCGCCACCGGGACGCTGCGCCGCGCCACGGTGACGGGCGAGGACGGCGAGCCGGTGACGGTCCTCCGTCCGCAGGCGGTCGGGCTGTCCCGGCTGATCGGCATCGCAGCGATCAGCATCGTGCTGGCCGTCACGCACCAGATCTCGCCGTACCTGACGGTGGCGGCGATCGTCGTGCTGGTCGTGTTCCGCCTGCTCCGCCCCTGGTGGGTGTCGCTCGTCGTGCTCGTCCCGGCGGTCGTGTTCGCGCTCCTCAACGGCAGCATCCTCGACAAGTTCCTGTCGCTCGCCGCGGTCGGCCAGGTGCTCACCAACGTCCAGCCGCCGGCGCACGACATGACCGTGCTGCCGAAGCCGCTCGTGACGCGGCTCGCGTTCGACGTGCCGGCGGCCGCGCTCGTGGTGCTCGGACTCGCCGCGATCATCACGGTCCTCGTCCGTCGCGACCGTGTGCACTGGGGGCTGCTGCTCGCCGCCGCGAGCCCGATCTCGCTCCTCGTCGCGACGAACTACGGCCAGGAGGGCATCTTCCGCGTCGTGCTGTTCGCGACCCCGTGGATCGCCGTCCTCGCCGCCGGCCTGCCCGTGCCCGGAGGTCGTCTCGCCTGGGCGGGCCGGCTCGTCCGCCGCGTCGGACGTCCCGTCGCGGTCCGGTTCGTCGCCGTCACGGTCCTCGTCGCCGGGCTGGTCGCCGTCGGGTCCTTCGGGCAGACTTCGCTCGACTGGAACCGGGTCCCGACCCGGAGCCAGGCCGCCGCGATGCAGTTCTACGACCGGACCGCGCCGAAGGGTTCGATCATGTTGCTCACCGGGTCGGCGAACGCCGTCCCGAGCAACATCGGGTCCCGGTACTTCGACGTCGGCGCGCTCTCGCGCGAGGTGTTCGGTGCCTACCCGGCCAGCGAGGACTACGACGCCACGGCGGACGTCTCGAACGTCACGCGCAAGCTCGTCAGCACCTGGGCGGCGACGAAGTACTACGCGATCGTGGCCGCGCCGTTCGGCGCCTACGATGAGCGGTACGGGTACCAGAGCGAGTCCGACTACCGGGAGCTGTCGGCCGCCATGGCGGACTCGCCGTACTGGAAGCCCGTCTGGTCGTCCGGCACGACCGTCGTGTACGAACTCACGCCCGAGGGGCTCCGCCATGGCGCAGCCTGAGGAGCCGCAGCGCCGACGGTCAGGGTCGGTCCGGTTCGTCACCGCCGCGGTGACGGCCCTGACCGTCGTCCTGGCGATGACGACGGTGCTCGGCGCGCGTGACGCTGCGGACGCGGCGACGACCGACCCCGGGGCCGGCGCGGACTGCCGCGCCGGACGGGTCCTGGACGTCGTCGCGCACCCCGACGACGACCTGCTCTTCCAGGGCACCGACCTGCGGGCGAGCATCGAGGCGGGCGCCTGCGTCCGGACCGTCGTCGTGACCGCCGCCGACGCGGGCTACCCCGCGTGGTACTGGCGCGAACGGCAGACCGGACTGGTGGCGGCGTACGCGTCGATCGCCGGGGTCGACCCCGCGACGACCACGAGCACCATCGCGGTGGCGGGCAAGTCACTCCGGCTCGAGACCCTGACCGCGGACCCCCGCCTCAGCCTCGTCTTCATGGACCTCCCCGACGGGAACCTCGGCGGGAACGGCTTCTGGGCGACCGGGTACACGAGCCTGCAGCAGCTCTACCAGGGGTGGGTGCAGACCCTCTCCACGATCGCGGACGCCCCGTCCCCGGCGACCTACACGCTCGCTGAGCTCCGCGCGACGATCGCCGGCCTCGTCAGCGGGTACGCCCCGACGGCCGTCCGGACGCTCGACCACTCCGGCGGGTACGGCGACGGCGACCACAGCGACCACCACACCGTGGCGTACCTCACGGACGCGGCACAGCAGCAGTACACCGGAGCGCACACGTTCACCGGGTACATCGGGTACCCGATCGAGGGACGGCCGACGAACCTGACCTCGGCCCAGGTCGCGGCGAAGTCGTCGGCGTTCTTCACCTACGCCGCCCACGACAGCGAGACGTGCGCCACCTGGACGGCGTGCTCCTCCCGTCCCGAGTCGTCCTGGCTCCAGCGGCAGTACACGGTCGGACAGGCGGATCCGTCGCAGCCCACGAACCCGTCGGATCCCGGCAGCGACCGCACCGACGTCACGGGGTCGGCGACGGTCACCGTCAGTGCGGAGAACCCCGCGGACGGCCAGACCGCGGCGAAGGCCGTCGACGGCGTCGTCTCGGGCTACCCGGCGAACCCGTCGGCGGAGTGGGTCGCCCCGAACGGTCGCGCCGGGACGTGGATCCAGCTGTCGTGGTCGTCCGCGAAGGCCCTGTCGAGCATCGACCTCGCGGACCGACCGAACAGCGACGACCAGGTCACGGGCGGCACGCTGACGTTCTCCGACGGTTCGAGCGTCGCCGTCCCGGCGCTGCCGAACAGCGGCACGCTGCAGCAGGTCACCTTCGCGGCCCGATCGGTGACGTGGGTGCGCTTCACCGTCACCTCGGTCAGCAGCAGCACCCGGAACACCGGGCTCGCCGAGTTGCGGGCGTACACGTCCGGCTCCGGGTCGACGACCCCGCCGCCGACGACCGTCGACGTCACGTCGGCGGCGACCGTGACCGCGAGCGCCGAGAACCCGGCGGACGGCCAGACCGCGGTGAAGGCCGTCGACGGCGTCGTGTCCGGCTACCCGGCGAACCCGTCCGCCGAGTGGGTCGCCCCGAACGGTCGCGCCGGTACCTGGCTCCAGCTCACCTGGCCGTCGTCGACGTCGCTGACGGCGATCGACCTCGCCGACCGGCCGAACACGACCGACCAGGTCACCGGCGGGACCCTGACGTTCTCGGACGGGTCGAGCGTCGCGGTGTCGGCCCTGCCGAACGCCGGCACGGTCCAGCGGGTGTCGTTCGCCGCCCGGAGCGTGACCTGGGTGCGGTTCACGGTGACGTCGGTGAGTAGTGGGACCCAGAACGCCGGGCTCGCGGAGATCCGGGCGATCGGCGCGTCGGGCACGGGCAGCACGCCGACGCCGACGCCCACGCCGACGCCGACGCCGACGCCGACGCCGACGCCGACGCCGACGCCGACTCCGACGCCGACTCCGACACCGACTCCGGCGCCCCGCGACGTCACGGGGTCGGCCACCCCGACGGCGAGCGCGCAGAACCCGGCGGACGGGCAGACCGTGCAGAAGGCCGTCGACGGCGTCGTGTCCGGCTACCCGGTGAACCCGTCGGCGGAGTGGGTCGCGCCGAACGGCCGGTCCGGAACCTGGATCCAGCTCACCTGGGCCTCCGCGCAGCGCCTCGGCCGGATCGAGCTCCACGACCGCCCGAACACCACCGACCGCGTCACGAGCGGCACCTTGACCTTCTCGGACGGTACGAGCGTGCGCGTGGGCTCGCTGCCGAACGACGGCTCGACGCTGGACGTCGACTTCTCCGGGCGGACCGTCACCTGGGTGCGGTTCACCGTCACCGGCGTCTCCTCCGGCACCCAGAACGCCGGGCTCTCGGAGGTGCGCGCGTGGACGACGACCTGACCCCGCCGTCCACGCTGACGACCGACGCCGCCTCGGCGCACGGTGCCGCCCCCGCGCACGGTGCGGGTCACTCGAGGCACCTCCGCCCGGCCGGCCCGGGCCGCCGTCGCCTCGGGCTGGCCGCGGGCGCGGTCGTCGTCACCGCCGGGATCGTCGCCGCGGCCGCCACCGGTGCGTCCTCGGGCACCGCGGTCGACCCCAGTGGTGAGACCATGCCGACCGCAGTTGCGGCCGGGTGGACGCGGGCGTTCTCGGAGGACTTCGCCGAGCCCACCGCGACCGGCGGGTTCGAACAGCCCTACGCGGACCGGTTCTCCGTGTACCACGGCTTCGCCGACACCGCGGGGACCGGTCGCTACTCCGCGTCCGCACTGACCGCGCACGACGGCGTGCTCGACATGCGGATGCGCACGACCGCAGGCGGGACCCCGCTCGCGGGTGGGATCGTGCCGCTGGTCGACGGCAAGTGGGGCGGCCAGACCGCCGGCCGCTACAGCATCCGCATGCGCAGCGACGAGGTCGACGGGTACGGCGTCGCGGTGCTGCTGTGGAGCGACCGGAACGTCTGGGCCGACGGCGAGGTCGACTTCCCCGAGGGCGCACTCGGAGCGCCCGCGTGGCTCAACGTGCACTGCCTCGCCGCGCCCGCGGAGAAGTGCGTCCACCTCGAGACCGCGGCCTCGCTGAAGGACTGGCACACGTACACGATCGACTGGACGCCGCAGCGCATGACGTTCTCGATCGACGGGCACGAGATCGCCTCGACGGACAAGGACATCCCGGTCGAGCCCATGCACTTCGTGGTGCAGGCCGGGTCGCTCGGTGGTGTGCCGCCGAAGGAGTCGGACGGGTCGCTGCTCATCGACTGGATCACGGTCGACGTGCCGAAGGGTTGACCCGACCCGGCCGACGCGCCCGGCCCGCGGCGCGTTCCGGGCGAGCCGCGCTACGGTCGCGGGGTGGTGGACCTGGACCGACGGCTCGTGGACCTGTACGACGTGGACAACCCGGACGGTCCGGACCACGACTTCTGGCGCGGTCTCGCCGACCACGTCGGCGCCCGGAGGATCGTCGACCTGGGCTGCGGCACCGGGGATCCTGACCGTGACGCTCGCCGGTGTCGACCGCGACGTGCTCGGCGTCGATCCCTCGGCCACGATGCTCGACGCCGCGCGACGACGTCCGGGCGGCGGGAGCGTCTCGTGGATCCTCGGTGACAGCCGCGACGTGCCGGCGGAGCCCCGCGACCTCGCGCTGATGACGGGGAACGTCGCACAGCACATCGGGGACGCTGCGTGGCAGCGCACACTGCGCGACCTGCGGTCCGTGCTCGTGCCGGGCGGCACCGTGGCGTTCGAGAGCCGGAACCCCGCCGCGCGGGCCTGGGAGGCCTGGACCTCCGACGGGCGGTCGACCCGGGTCACGGCGGCCGGTCCGCTCGAGGAGTGGTCCGAGGCCACCGAGATCGCTCCGGGCGTCGTCCGTCTCGTGGCGTCCAACCGCTTCGTCGACACGGACGAGACCCTGGCGTACAGCGAGGACCTGCGGTTCCGGGGCCACGACGAGCTGGTGTGCGACGTCGGTGCAGCCGGCTTCGAGGCGGTCGAGGTCTTCGGTGACTGGCAGCGGGGACCGCTCCGGGAGGACAGTCCGGTGATGGTGGTCGTCGCGTCGGCCGTCGGCGACTGAGCGCCGCCGCGGGCGCTCAGCGTCGGGCGTGCTCCTCGAGCGCGGCGAGGAGGGCAGCGACGTGCGGGGTCCGGCCGTACCGGGCACTGACCCACTCCCGGCAGCGGGCCCCGAGCGACGGGTCCGTCGCCGCCTCTTCGAGCACGTCGACGATGCGGGCCGCGAGGGCCGCCGCGTCGCTCGGGTCGACCGTGTACCGCGCCCACTCGCCGGAGAGGATCTCGGCCGTGCCGCCGGACGCGGCCGCGACCACCGGCGTGCCGGTCGACATGGCCTCGACGACCGTCCTGCCGAAGCCCTCGGGTTCGACGGACGGGACGACCACGAGGTCCGCGGCGTGCAGGAGCGGGAGCACGTCGTCACGCTCCGGGAGCAGGACGACCGAACCCTCGGGGAGCGCGTCGACGGCCCGCTGGACGGCCGCCTCCTCGTCGGGGTAGAGCGCGCCGGCGAGGACGAGGACGGGCGCGGTGTGTGTCGCGCCGCCCGCGGTCGGGCACGTCACCCGCCGTCGGACGGGAGCCGACGAACGGACGCGACCCCATGCCTCCAGGAGGGCGACCACGCCCTTCCCGCGGCTGAGCCGGCCGTAGTAGAGCACGACGGGGGCGTCCTCGGGCAGCCCGAGGCGCGCTCGCGCGTCGCGGGCGGCGGACTCGGTCGCCGGGGGGAACTCGGCGGTGTCGACCCCGTTCGGCACGATCGTGGTGCGGTCACGGGGCGCCCCCACGGCGGCCCACGCGTCGGCCATCGCGGCGGACACGGCGAGGTAGCGGGTCCGGCCGCCGGCGAAGGGCCGCAGCCGCCCGTAGTTCGGCGCATGGTGCAGGTGCACCGCGAGCGGGACACGGGACACGGCGGAGACGACGCGACCGTAGGGCAGGTACTCGGGCCGGTTCAGCCAGATGACGTCGGGTGCCCAGCTGCGGAGCCGCAGCCCTTCGCGGACGAAGCGGACGACGTCCCGCAGCGCGGAGCGGACACCGAAGCGCGGGTCGGTGCCGTGCACGAGCCGGACGCCGAGGCGTTCGAAGGCCGGACGGCCCTCACCCGCCCGCGGCATCCCGTCGTCCCGGTGCCAGACGAGGACCTCGTGGCCCGCGGCGACGAGCTCCTCGGTGTCCTCGAGGACGCACCGCTCCAGGCCGCCGGTGATCGCCAGTCCGGAGGTGACGAGAGCGATGCGGAGCGGCCGTCCGGTGGTCATGCGGTCCCTCCTCGGGCGGCACGGAGTCGGCGGACGAACCATGGCAGGCACGCGACGGCGCCGGCCATCCGGAAGCAGTTCCAGAACAGGTCCTGGGGCACGAACAGCGACGCGACGGCGACCGTGAGGCCCGCAGCCACCGGCACGACGATCCGCCACCCTGGCCCGCGCCATGCCCGACGGTCGGGGAGCACCGCCTGCTGGAGGGCTGCGAGCACGACGTAGGCGACGACGGTCGACACGGCGGCGCCCGCGAGGCCGAGCCACGGCACCAGGAGGATGTTCGCGCCGATGTTCACGGCGCCGGCGATCGCGGCGATGACGCCGACGGCCACGCCCCGCCGTTCGATGACGAGCAGGCGTCCGGTCGCGCCGCTCGCCACCACCGGCAGCGCGGTCACGGCGACGATGAGCACGACGACGGTCAGCTCGTGCACCCGGTAGGACGCGGGGGCGAGGATCGGCAGGGCGACGGGCGACACGAGCGTCACGGCGAGCAGCACCGGCGCGAGCATGCGGTACAGCTCGTCGCGGGAGTGCATGGCGAGCTCACGACGGGCGACGGCGTCGCGGAGCGCCGCGAAGTGGGGTGCCCACGCCTGGTTCGTGAAGGAGAGCAGGAGGATGACGGCCGACCCGACGACGTAGGCGATCTGGTAGCGCGCGACCTCCTCCGGGCCGAGGAGCCGCTGGATGACGATGCGGTCGCCGGCGTTCAGCACGAAGTACGACAGGTTCCCGAGCGCGATCGGGATGCCCAGCCGGAACGCCCGGGCGGTGGTCTTCCGGTCGAACAGCCCCGCGATGCGGGGACGGGTCGCGACGATGCCGATCACCATCGCGATCCCCTGCGCCACGACCCCGCCCCAGGCGTAGGTGACCGCGTCGGCGTGCACGAAGGTGAGGAGGCCGAGCCCGATGATCGAGCCGCCGATCGACGACAGCAGGCTCGTGACGGCGAAGACACGGATCCGGTCCTGCGCCACGAGCAGCGCGAGGGACAGCTGCACGACCGCGGCGGGACCGACCCAGAGGACGGCGATGAGCAGCAAGGGGTGCTGCCCGACGAACCCGGCGGCGTCGCCCCAGACCGGGATGGAGACGAGCGAGACCACCGTGACGAGGACCGCGGTGGTGATGCCGACGCTCAGCAGGCCCCGCGCACGCCGGTCGTCCCCGTCCTCGGCGCGCTGGAGCACGGTCGCCTGGTCGAGCCCGGCCACGGCGAGCACACCGAGGGCCTGGTACAGGGCGATCGCGGACGCGAGCACGCCGAACTCGGCCGGGGGCATCAGGTGCGCGAGCACGGGGGAGATCAGCGACGACACGACGAGCTGCATCGACCAGACGACGACGTACAGCAGGCCCCGGCCGAAGAGGACCGACGACACCGTGCGCGTCGAGCCGGTGGCGGGTGCCGGGTCCGTGCCGGCCGGGTCCGTGCCGGCGGCGGGGTCCGTGCCGGTGGCGGGATCCGCGACGGCGGTGGGTTCCGCGACCGCGGTGCCGGTCGCGGCGGCGGCCTCGCGCGCTGCACGGGCCTCGCGGCGGGTCGTCGGCTGCGCGGCCCCGGTGTCCTGCGACGGCATCACGAGGGCACCACCTCGGCCGCCACGCGCTCGGGTCGTGTCGGCCGCAGCCCGAACGCCGCGTCGACGAGGTCGAGCAACTCCGCGCTCCGGTCGGTCGAGAACTTCCGTGCGAACAGCTGCGGGACCTCCCGGGCTTCGGCGACGGGCTGGGTCCGCCACTGGAACAGCCGGCCGGCGTCCGCGATCGTCAGCCACGGCGGGCTCTTCATCGCGGAGCCGTCCCACCCGATCCACCACAGCGAGTGCGGCAGGTGGGCCTGGCGGAAGCCCGGCGTCAGCGACTCGGTCCAGAGCACCGACGGCACGAACGTCTCGTCGGCGATCCACACGCGCTGCCAGAACCGGACGAGGTCCGGCCGGGTGTCGACGGCGCGCACGACGGCGTCGGCGTGCTCCCGTGCGAGGACCTTCAGCTGCGACCCACCGGCGGGCGTGACGCCGCGGGGGAGTCGACGCGGGACGGGGACACGGATCATGTGCTTGCGCCACGCCCAGTGCGGGAACCGCAGGCGCGGCAGGCCGCCCCCACGGCCCCACTCCGACCACGGCAGCGGGTGCACGCCGAGGAACGAGGTCCCGTGGTTCGCCTCGAGCAGCGCGGTCAGCTCCGCCGGGTTCCCGAGCGGGTAGTCGCTGCCGGTGAGGACCGCGACGTGCGACACGTCCGTCTCCGCGAGGGCGGCCCGGTAGCCCTCGACCTCGGCGGCGACGTTCTCCCAGCGCGCCCAGCCGGTGCGCATCCGCGGCAGCAGGCGCACCCGTGCAGGCAGGTCGGCGGTCATCGCGGCCCACACGTCGTCCGGCGTCCGCGCGTCGCAGTGCAGGAACACCGGGAACGGGTCGAGCGCCTCGATCAGGCGACGGACGTGTGCCGGGTCCTCGTGGGCGAGGACGACGCACGCCACGGCGGGGGAGTTGGCCATGTCCGCGACGCTACGGTGGCCGCCGAACACCGACAAGGCGGGGTCGGACCGGGTGCGGGGAAGCAGCGGTTTCCCGCACCCAGGCCCCTCATCAGCGTTTCTTGCGGAACCGGGGGCAGTCGCAGAGTGCGCAGTCGGTGCCGGGACGGTAGTGCTCGTGCGCGTCCCGCACGTGACCGCAGACACACGTCGGGGCGTCCTCGAGCACGACCTCGAGGACAGCGGAGGACTCGGGCATCGGGTCCAGCGGCATGCGTCCTCCTCGTGCCCCGACCTGATGCCCGGGATCCCCACGATCCTAGGGGAGCGCCGGCTGTCAGGTGGCGGCAAACCGCAAGGTCCGCGCACGCGCCGGGGCCCTCGTTGACCCCCGCACGCCACCACCGGAGCATCGGAGCATGACCGACCGTCCCACGATGACCGGCGTGCTCACCCTGCAGCCCGCGATGCCCGCCGCGGAGCCGCCGACCTGGCCCGGAGCTGCCTGGGTCGGTGCCGTCGACCGGCACCGGGCACTCGCAGCCGACGCGGTCGTGCTCGCCGACGCCGAGGGCTTCCGTCGCGCGCGGCTCCTCGTCCGCGACGGCCGCGAACTCGCGGGGTCCGTCGACGTCGCGATCGGACCGGGCGGCGCCCTGGACCCGGCCGAGACGGCACGCGCGTTGCGCGCACTCCGCGCCACGGGCCTCCCGGCCGGGCCGACGGGCGCGCCCGTCGGCCGCATCACCGTCGTCGTCGCCACCCGCGACCGACCCGAGGACGTCCGACGCTGCGTCGCGTCTGTCCTGGCGTCGGAGTGGGACGACCTCGAAGTGATCGTCGTCGACAACGCGCCGAGCACGTCCGCCACCCGCGACGTGGTCGCGTCGTTCGCGGACGCACGCCTGCAGTACGTCCTGGAGGCCCGTGCCGGGGTCTCGCGCGCACGCAACGCCGGTCTCGCGGCGGCCACCGGCGACGTCGTCGCCTTCGTCGACGACGACGTGGTCGTCGACGCGTGGTGGGCAGCGGCGCTCGCCGCCGCGTACGCCCGCGACGCGGACGTCGTGTGCGTGACCGGGCTCGTGCCGAGCGGGGAGCTCCGCACCCCGACGCAGCGGTACTTCGACGAACGGGTCACCTGGGCGCGCAACACCGACCGCCGGGTGTACCGGACCGCGGAGCCGCCGGCGGACCTGCCGCTGTTCCCGTTCTCGGTCGGGGCGTTCGGGACCGGCGCGAACATGTCGCTCCGGCGCGAGGCGGCGCTCGAGCTCGGCGGGTTCGACGTCGCCCTCGGCCCCGGCACCCCGGCGCGTGCGGGCGAGGACCCGGACCTCTTCACGCGGGTGCTGTTCTCCGGCGGGGCGCTCGCCGTGGAGCCCTCCGCGATCGTCTGGCACAAGCACCGCGCCGACCGCGAGGCCCTGCGATCGCAGGCACTCGGGTACGGGACGGGCCTCGGGGCCTGGGTCGCGAAGCTGATGAGCCGGCCCGGGACCGCCCTCGCCGTGCTCCGGCGGGCGATCGGGGCGCTCCGGCAGCTCGGCGCGCTCGGGCAGGGCAGCGGCGACCAGGTCTCGGCAGCGGTGGACGCGGTCGGCGGGTGGCCGGTGGACGACGAGTTCCGTGCGGCGACGGCGGGGCTCAAGCGGGCGGAGCTCGTCGCGGCGCTCGGCGGGCCGTGGCGGTACGTGCGCGGGCGGCTCGCGGCGCGGTAGGGCGCGGCGCCGGCGCGGGCTGGTCCGCGTGCGGGCTGGTTCCCGGGCGCGGGCTGGTCCGGGCGCGGGCGCGGGCGCGGAGCGTTGCCGGCGCGGGGGAGCGACGTGGCCGTTGTCGTGCGACGACGGCGGTGTCGTTCGTTGCGGGCGCGGGTCGTCGCGGGCGCTGGGGAGCGACGTGGTCGTTGTCGTGCGACGACGGCTCCGTCGGACGACCGCGACGCGCGCGCACCGGCCCGGCGGACGGACGGACGCGTACGACAGCGGCACCGAGCCCGGCGAACGGACGCGGGCCCGGCGGCGCAGCGCCTCAGGGACGGAAGCGCCCCTCCTCCACGTCACGCCAGAACCGCCGGCTCCGGAAGTACGCCGCCGGACCCGCCGGGAACCCGCGGAACTCGTGGTAGGCCAGGGACCGGGGGATGCGCGTGGTCGACGCCTCCGTGACGGTCTCCGGCGCCGCGTCCCGCTTGCCCGCCAGACGCGTGACGAGCTGCTTCAACTTGACCTTCGCCGCGATCGGCATGAGCCGGGTCAGCGCAGCGAGGTGCCGGCGGTCCTTCGCGATGAGCGCGCACATGAGCGCGGTGAACCCGACGCCGTTCGAGTGCAGCTGGTGGTGCAGCCCCTCGAGGTCCTGCCGGTGCGTGTGGTGCACGACGGCCTTCGGCTCGAAGCCGATCCGGCCGCCGCCCCACAGGATGTCGATGAAGATCGCGAGGTCCTCGCCGCCGCGCGCGGGGACACCGGCGCCGAGCACGGGGTCGAACCCGCCGGCCGCGCGGAACGCCGACGCACGCACGGCCCAGTTCGCACCGGCACCGTACCCGCCGATGCCGTAGACGGCGAAGTGCTTCCGCACGGTGCCGTCAGGGGCGATCGCGGAGACCCGGGCATGGCGCATCGCACCGGGCGCGTCCTCGGGGACGATCGTCACCGGCTCGAAGGTGCGCTCGCCGCTGAAGCCGCCGTAGTAGGCCTCGTACCAGATCTGCGCCGGGGTCGAGAGCTCCTCGGGCAGGATGAGCCCGGTCACCGCGGAGAGGGAGGGCTCGCGGACGAAGCGTGATCCGATCATCCGGAGCCACTGCGGGCTGATCCGGACGTCGTCGTCGGTGAACGCGATGACCTCGCCCTTCGCGGCGGCGACCCCGGCGTTCCGGCCGGCCGAGCAACCCGGTCGGCGCTCGACCACGAGGCGGACGTTGTGGCCCTCGAGGATGCCGGGCAGCAGGTCGTGCTCCGGCACCTTCACGCGGTTGTCGACGATGATCACCTCGTACCGGGGGTAGTCGAGCTGCTCCAGGACGCCGAGGAGCGTCGTGATGGTCTCGATCCGGGCGACGATCGTCGACACGACGACCGAGATGAGCGGGAGGTCCTCGTCCCGGACGACGTCGCCGGCGTCTGGGGCCGGTGCGTCCGCGGTCTGCGCGACGAGCGGCTCGACGGCGCGCCGGGCATCGGCCGGGTCGTCGGTGAGCAGCACGTCGAGCGTCGTCACCGGGAAGCCGCCCCGGTAGCCGACCACGAGCGCGGAGGAGCCGGTCTCGTCGGCGACGAGCTCGGGCAGCGGCGCGTCGAGGTCGAGGCTGACGACACGACGGGGGCCGGGCACGGAGACGGAGGGGATCAGGACCATGTCCGCGACGCTACGGAGCCTGCGCGCGCCGGACAACGGTCGCCGCATCCGACGGCGGGGTTCGTGCGGAACCCCGCAGGGCCGGCACGACGCGTTCGACGCCGATCCCAGGCGGCACGGGAAAGTGAGCGCACACTTTCGGCAAGTTCGCAGAAACCGTCCGTCGGAAGGTCATCACGACCAGGTCACGGAACCGATGCAACCGGTTGCGGTGGGGTCGTTCCGGGCGTAACTTCATCCGTCAGCGGGCAGTGCCGCCTGCTCCAGGCATCGTCGTGAGCACCCGATCGACGCGGCCTGGTGATCTCGATGAGGAGACATCCCTGTGAAGACAACACGCGCCAAGGTGCGGTTCGCCTCGGTCGCCGGCATCGCCGCGATCGGGCTCGTGCTCACCGGCTGCTCGAGCGGCGGATCCGCGAACTCGGGCGACGCCCAGAACGGGCAGGACAGCCGCGGCCCGATCACGTACGTGCAGGGCAAGGACAACTCGAACGTCGTCCGGCCGCTGATCGCGAAGTGGAACAAGGCCCACCCGGACGAGAAGGTCACCTTCAAGGAGCAGTCCGACCAGGCCGACCAGCAGCACGACGACCTCGTCCAGCACTTCCAGGCGAAGGACGAGAACTACGACGTGGTCGACGTCGACGTCGTCTGGACCGCCGAGTTCGCCGCGAAGGGCTGGCTGACGCCGCTCACCGGCAAGATGAAGATCGACACGTCCAAGCTGCTGCCCGCCACGGTGAAGACCGCGACCTACAACGACACGCTCTACGCCGCGCCGCAGACCTCGGACGGCGCGCTGCTCTACTACCGCAAGGACCTCGTCAAGACGCCCCCGACGACGTGGGACGAGATGATGCAGGACTGCTCGATCGCCAAGAAGGCCGGCATCGGTTGCTACGCCGGGCAGTTCGCGAAGTACGAGGGCCTGACGGTGAACGCCTCCGAAGCGATCAACGGTTCCGGCGGTTCCGTGCTGAACAGCAGCGGTGCGGCGGACGTCGACACCTCGGACGCCAAGGCGGGCCTGCAGAACCTCGTGGACGCGTTCAAGGACGGGAACATCCCGGCCGAGGCGATCACCTACCAGGAGGAGCAGGGCCGCACCGCGTTCGAGAACGGCAAGCTGCTGTTCCTGCGCAACTGGCCGTACGTCTACAACCTCGCGAAGACCGACGGCTCGAGCAAGGTGAAGGACACCTTCGGCATCGCGCCGATCCCCGGCAAGGACGGCACCGGCGCCTCGACGCTCGGAGGCCACAACGCCGCGATCAGCGTCTACTCGAAGCACAAGGCGACCGCGCACGACTTCCTGGAGTTCCTCGAGTCGAACGAGACCCAGAAGTTCTTCGCGACGCAGGGCTCGCTCGCCCCGGTCGTCGGTGACCTCTACACCGACTCCGAGCTCACGAGCAAGCTGCCGTACCTGCCCACCCTGCTCAAGTCGATCGAGTCGGCCGAGCCGCGTCCCGTGACGCCGTTCTACCCGGCCGTCACGAAGGCGATCCAGGACAACACCTACGCCGCGCTCAAGGGCTCGAAGAGCGTCGACGAGGCGTTGAAGGACATGCAGGCGGCCCTCAAGACGGCCACCAGCAACGGCAACTGACGCCGATCAGCGGCTGACGCCGCATCGGACGGGAGGCACGGTGCCAGCGTGCACCGTGCCTCCCGCCCGCCCCCACTCGCGTCCCGACACACCCCGGCAAGGAGGCCGTCACGTGTCAGCAGCAACCGAGATCCCCGCCGCCATCCCCAACCCCACCGGGATGGAGCCGCCGAAGCGGCGGAAGGGCGGCCTGAACGCCGAGCACGGCCGCTGGGCGGTCTACCTCATCGGCCCGACGATCGTGCTCCTCGCCGTCGTCATCGGCTACCCGGTGGTCAGCGCCGTCGTCCAGTCGTTCCAGCTCGACCAGGGCCTGGACAAGGCGACCGGGCTGTTCGTGCAGGGCGGCTTCGCCGGCGTCACGAACTACGTGCACTGGCTCGCCCAGCAGTGCGGCAACACCACCTGCCCGCCCGGCAGCATCGGCTCCCAGTTCTGGGTGTCCATGGGCAACACCTTCTTCTTCACCGTCGTGACGGTCGCGCTCGAGACCGTCATCGGCGTGTGGATGGCGATCATCATGAACCGCGACTTCAAGGGCCGCGCGTTCGTCCGTGCCGCGATCCTCGTGCCGTGGGCCATCCCGACCGCCGTCACCGCGAAGCTCTGGTACTTCATCTTCGACGCGAACGGCGTCCTCAACCACGTCCTCGGGCAGCAGATCCTCTGGACGAGCGGCGAGTGGGCCTCCCGCTGGGCGATCATCATCGCCGACACGTGGAAGACCACGCCGTTCATGGCGCTCCTCATCCTGGCCGGGCTCCAACTGATCCCGGAGGAGGTCTACGAGGCCGGCAAGATGGACGGCGCGTCGACGATCCAGCGGTTCTGGAACATCACGCTGCCGCTCGTCAAGCCCGCGCTGATGGTCGCGATCCTGTTCCGCGTGCTCGACGCCCTGCGCATGTACGACCTGCCGGCGATCCTCACCGGCGGTGGCGGCGGCTCGGGCAACGCCACGACCACCCTGTCGATCCTCGTGGTCGACCAGGTCCGGCAGGGCTTCAACTCCGCCTCCGCACTGTCCACGATCACGTTCCTCGTGATCTTCATCGTCGCGTTCATCTTCGTGCGGTTCCTCGGCGCCAACGTCGTGCAGACCCAGGCCGCCCAGCAGAAGGGGGAGCTCAAGTGACCCTCGCAGCCGACCGTCCCCGCTCACTCGCCGGCAGTCGCGAGCGCACCACCGACACCACGCAGGTGCGCGTCAAGCGCCACCTCGGTCAGAAGTGGCGCACGGGCATCCAGGCCGTCGTGATCGCCGTCTGGTGCCTGCTGCCCTTCTACTGGATGATCGTGACGAGCTTCCGCGACGTCGGGTTCACCTTTGACCCGACCCCGTGGTTCACGCACTTCACGTTCGCCAACTACACGACGGCGTTCTCGACCGCACTCGGCAACCACCTCGGCCGCGCGCTCCTGAACAGCCTGTTCATCGGCGTCACGGTGACGATCATCGCGCTGCTCGTGGGCACGAGTGCCGCGTACGCCCTGGCCCGGCTGGAGTTCAAGGGCAAGTCGCTCATCGCCGGAGCGATCCTCGCCGCGTCGATGTTCCCCGGCGTCGCGCTCATCTCGCCGCTGTTCCAGCTGTTCACGGACATCGGCTGGATGGGGTCGTACCAGGCGCTCATCCTCCCGAGCATCTCGTTCGTGCTGCCGCTCACCGTCTACACGCTCGCGAGCTTCTTCCGCGAGATGCCGTGGGACCTCGAGGAGGCGGCCCGCATCGACGGGTGCACCCGCATCCAGGCGTTCCGGCGGATCATCCTGCCGCTGGCCGCGCCCGCCGTGTTCACGACCGCGATCCTGGCGTTCATCTCGTCCTGGAACGAGTACCTCATCTCGTCCCAGCTGTCATCGGACGCCACCCAGCCGGTCACGGTCGCGATCGCGTCGTTCGCCGGGTCGCAGCCACACCAGGAGCCGTACACGGCGGTCATGGCAGCGGGCACGATCGTCACGATCCCGCTCGTGATCCTCGTGCTGGTGTTCCAGCGGCGCATCGTGGCCGGCCTCACCGCCGGCGGTGTGAAGGGCTGACGACCATGGCACAGCGCGGACCCACCCGTCCCACCGCCCGCATCGAGGAGGCGATCGGCTTCGTCGGCATGTTCGGCGTGCTGTTCCTCGGCGTGACGATCTTCTGCGAGGTCACCGGGCGCCCGGCGCTCGGCTGGGCGCTGACGCTCTTGGTCGCCGTCGTCGCCGTCGTCCTCCTCGACCGGTGGCGCGTGTCGGTGCTCCGCCGCGTCCGCGCGGGGACCGGCGAGGTCGACGGGGTCGGGTCCGACCCCGGTGACACCCCGCCGGTCCGCTCGGTCCGTGCCTCCGGCGGCCACGCGCACGCCGGGTGGGACGAGGTCGCGGACGGACGCCGCAGTGCGCGCCGCGCTGGGCGCGCGTCGACCGCCGCGAGCCGTGCCGTGCACGCCCTGACCGCCGCCCACGCGTCGGACGCGCGCCGTCCGACGGACGGGTGACGCGCCTCCAGGCCGGATCCATGGGCATCCAGGAGATCGCCACCGTCACCGGACTCTCGAAGTCGACCGTCTCCCGAGCGTTGCGCGGCCTGCCGTCCGTCGCCGGCACCACGATCGACCAAGTGCGACGGGTCGCCGACGAGCTCGGGTACGTCCCGAGCTCGGCGGCGGCCGGCCTCGCCACCGGGCGCCAGCGGGCGGTCGGGGTCGTCGTGCCCGTGATCGACCGGTGGTTCTACGTCAAGGCGCTCGGCGGGGTCGACGCCGAGCTCCGACGGGCCGGGCACGACCTCGTGCTCTACAACCTCGGCGGCCCCGGGGGAGACCGCGACCGGGCCTTCCGACGCTCGATGCTCCGGCACCGGGTGGACGCGCTCGTGCTCCTCTCCCTCGTGCTCGACGAGACCGAGCGCGCGGAGCTCGAACTCGCCCGGCACCCCATGATCGTGATCGGCGGACCCGCTCCCGGGCTCCGGAACGTGGGGGTCGACGACGCGGTCGTGTCGCACCTCGCGGTCCGGCACCTCGTCTCGCTCGGGCACCGTGCCGTCGCCTACATGGGCGGGCAGGACGAGGACGGCATGAACGTCGCCGTGCCGTACCTGCGCCACGACGGGTTCGTCGACGCGATGGCCTCCTGCGGCGTCGACCCCCGTCCGACGTGGATGGTGGACGGGCGGTTCTCGTTCGCGGGCGGGGTCGAGGCCGGTGCAGCCCTGCTCGCCGACCCGACGGACCGGCCGACCGCGGTCTTCTGCGCCTCGGACGAGATGGCGCTCGGGCTGCTCCTCGCCGCGAGCCGGGCAGGGCTCCGGGTGCCGGAGGACCTGTCCGTCATCGGGGTCGACGGGCACGAGTACGGGGCCACGGTCGGCCTCACGACGATCGCGCAGGACCCGGAGGACCAGGGGCGGACGGCCGCGCGGGCGGTGCTCGCCGAGGTGGAGGGGCTGCCGACGGGGCCGCTGACGCCCGCCGCGGCCGAGCTCGTCGTGCGGGGGACGACGGCGCCGCCGCGGTGAGCGCACGGTGCGGCGGCGGCGTCGTCCCGTTCGCGGCGTGCGGCCCGTCGGCGGCGTGCGGTGCGTTCGCACAACCGAAGTCACCACGAACCACCGGCATCCGTGGTTCGCCGTGACTTCGGTTGTGCGAACGCGGAACGCGGAACGCGCCGCGCCGCGCCGCGCCAGCCCCCGTCCCGCCGGCCCGCGGGTCGGGAGCGCGCGTAGGGTCGCCGGCATGGAGGTCACCAAGCTCGAACACGCCTGTCAGGTGCTGACCCGCGATGGTGCACGGCTCGTCCTCGACCCGGGGAACTTCACCCGTCCGGTCGACCTCACGGGCGTCCTCGGGATCGTCGTCACGCACGCGCACCCCGACCACGTCACGCCCGAGCAGGTCCGGCGGATCCTCGACGCGAACCCCGACGCCGTCGTGATCGGCCCGGCCGGGGTCACCACCGCGCTCGCCGACGCCGGCATCCCGGTCGACGTCGTGACCGACGGCGACCAGCGCACGGTCGGGCCGTTCGGACTCGCCTTCCACGGCACACGTCACAACCTGATCCACTCGAGCATCCCGGTCATCGACAACACCGGAGTGCTGGTGGACGGTCGACTGTTCCACCCGGGCGACGCCTACACGGTGCCGCCGGTGCCCGTGGAGGTCCTCGCGACCCCCATCGGCGCGCCGTGGCTCAAGATCGGCGAACTGATGGACTGGGTCGCCGCCGTCGCCCCGCGGCGGGCGTACCCGATCCACGAGGCGACCCTGTCCGAGGTCGGCCTCGGCATGCACGTCGGCCGCCTCCGCGAGGTGGTCGAGCCCGGCGGCGAGGTCGTCGTCATCGCCCCCGGCGACACCGTCACCGTCTGATCGACGCGCGCGGACGGGCGGACGGGAGGCGCGCCTCCAGGCCGTCACTCCGGTCGCGGCCGCGACGGGGTCGGCTCCGGTACGAACGGCACACCCGGGCGACACGCCTCGTTTTGGCGAGGAGCGGGCGCTGTGCCATACTTGTCGAGTTGTCGGAACGGCCCCATCGTACAGCGGCCTAGTACGTCGCCCTCTCACGGCGGTAACGCGGGTTCGAATCCCGCTGGGGTCACCACAGGTGGCTCGCCTCCGAGTCCGACAACGTGTGTGTCCCGCTCCCGAGCGGGTCCACGGCCCCATCGTACAGCGGCCTAGTACGTCGCCCTCTCACGGCGGTAACGCGGGTTCGAATCCCGCTGGGGTCACCACGGGACGCCCCGCTCCAGCAGGAGCGGGGCGTTCGTCGTCCCCGGGGTCCCGCGTCCGCCGGGTGCAGGGATCCGTGGTCTCCCGGTCCGCGTCCGTGAGCGCCGGGGCGTTCGCCCTCCGCGGCCGACGCGACCGTCGGCGGTCTCGCGTACGGTGATCCCGTGGAGTTCCCGGGGGAGGCGGATGACGCACGCGGTGCGTCGTCCTCTCCGGGGTCACCCCGGGGTACGCAGGACCAGCAGGACACCACGCCCCGAGCGGGCAGGCGCGCTCCGCGCGCGACGCCGCACGGAGGCACCGACGGGTCCCCCGGGAACGCCACGCCCCTCGACGCGATCGCCGTCGCCCTCGCGGACGGCTTCCTCGCCGCGGACGCCTGGGACCTCCCGACGCTCCGGGCAGCGGGCTTCGACGTCGTCGGGATCGAGCGTGTGATCGTCGGCGCTGCCGTGGCCGCCGCACTGGACGCGTTCCCACGACCCCCGACCGACGCCCCCGGCTCGCTCGCCGCGGTGCTCGCCCGGACCCCGAGGCTGGTCTCCGAGCACGGGCGTCGCACCCGGCGACGGCCCGTCCGGGTGCTCGCACGCCCCGTCGCCCCGGTCCACGCTGCTCGGCACGTCGAGGGGCCGTTGCTCGTCGACACGCTGCCGGAACTCGCACGGGCGCTCGACCTCACGGTGGGTCGGCTCCTCTGGCTGGCGGACACGAAGGGGTGGAACCGCCACGCCGACCCCGACGGACCGCTGCACCACTACCGGCACACGTGGACGGTCCGGCCCGGGCGCACGCCCCGGCTGCTCGAGGCCCCGATGCACCTGCTCCGCCGGGCGCAGCGCACCGTCCTCGACGAGCTGCTGACGACCCTACCGGTGCACGACGCGGCCCACGGGTTCGTGCCGGGTCGGAGCATCGTGACGAGTGCGGCCCGGCACGTCGGGACCGAGGTCGTCGTGACGATGGACCTCACCTCGTTCTTCGCCACGGTGCGGGCGCCGAGCGTCTACGGCGTGTTCCGGAACGCCGGGTTCGCGGAGCCGGTGGCGCACGTGCTCACCGGGCTCTGCGTGCACGAGGTCCCGCCGCACGTCCTGCGCGCGATGCCCGGCGGCGGAGGTGGGTCCCTCGACGAGCGGGTCGCCCTCCGTCGGGCGCTGGCCGAGGCGCACCTGCCGCAGGGGGCGCCGACCTCACCGGCGCTCGCGAACCTGGCCCTGCGGCACCTCGATGCTCGGCTCACGGGCTGGGCCGCCGCGGCCGGAGCGACCTACACGCGGTACGCCGACGACCTGACGTTCAGCGGGGGAGCGGCGCTGGCCGCCCGGGTCGACGCCTTCATCGCCGGGGTCGACCGGATCGTCCGCGACCAGGGGCACGAGGTGAACCCGCACAAGACCCGGGTCCGCCGGCGGGGTGTCCGGCAGGCGGTCACGGGCGTCGTCGTGAACGACCGACTGTCGCCCGGTCGCGCGGAGGTCGACCGACTCCACGCGATCCTGCACAACTGCGTCCGCCACGGGCCGGCGTCCCAGAACCGCGACGGTCACCCCGAGTTCCGGGCGCACCTGCTCGGCCGCATCGGCTGGGTCGGCCAGACGCACCCCGCTCGGGCGGCGCGGCTGCGCGCGGAGTTCGACCGCATCGACTGGCGCTGACGCCGCGCCCACGCCCGCCCCCGCTCCGCCTCGCGCCCACCGCCCATGCCCGGAGGTGGAACGATCGTTCTTCCCCCGTTCGCGGTTCCGTCTACAGCGAAGTGAGGTTAGCCTTACCTAACGTGAACAGCGTTACACCACAGCTCGAAATCCTGGACACCGACCGAGCCGAGCGGTACCGCGACCTCGTGGGTGCGGCCGTCGCGCACACCGCTGACCGGTTCGCCGCCGTGACCACCCCCACGACCGACACCCCCGCGGCGACCCTGCGGGCACGCGTCGAGTCGATCGACCTCGACGCCCCGCTCCACAGCGCCGAGGCCGCCGTGGACGAGGTCGACGGACTCTTCAGCGCCGAGGCCGTCTGGTTCCACCACCCCGCGTCGCTCGCCCACCTCAACTGCCCGGTGGCGCTCCCCGCGGTCGCCGCCGAGGCCGTGCTCGCCGCCGTGAACCCCTCGGTCGACACGTGGGACCAGTCGCGCATCGGCACCGAGATCGAACGCCGTGTGGTCCGCTGGGCGACCGAGACGATCGGGTTCGCGGACGGCGACGGGGTCTTCACCTCCGGCGGGTCGCAGTCGAACCTGCACGCGCTGCTGCTCGCCCGGCAGGCCGCGACCCTCCGCGGTCCGGCGTCCGGTCGACGTGGCCGTCCCTCGCTCGACGACCTCGTCGTGTTCGCCACGGCGTCGAGCCACTTCAGCGTCCGGAAGTCGGCGATGGTCCTCGGGCTGCCGGAGCACGCCGTCGTGGACGTCGCCACGGACGCCGCCGGCCGGATGCGCCCGGACGCCCTCGCCCACGCGATCGCGGACGCCCGCCGCGAGGGACGGACCCCGATGGCCGTCATCGCGACCGCGGGCACGACCGACCGCGGCTGCATCGACCCGCTCGAGCCGATCGCCGACGTGTGCGACCTCGAGGGGGCCTGGCTCCACGTCGACGCGGCCTACGGGTGCGGCCTGCTGGTGTCGCCGACCAGACGACACCTCCTGGACGGCGTCGAGCGGGCCCGCAGCGTGACGGCGGACTTCCACAAGTCGTTCTTCCAGCCGGTGTCGTCCAGCGCGCTGCTCGTCCGGGTGCCGGAGGACCTCGGGCTCGCGGCCTGGCACGCCGACTACCTCAACCCCGAGGACGCCGAGGAGCCGAACCAGGTCGACAAGTCGCTGCAGACGACCCGCCGGTTGGACGCGCTGAAGCTCTGGGCGAGCCTCCGGGCGAGCGGTGCGGAGGCCATCGGACGCGCGTTCGACACGGTGATCGACGTCGCTGGCCGGGTGCACGAGCACGTCCGTCGGCACCCTGAGCTGGTGCTCGTCGCGCCGACGGACCTGAGCACGGTGCTGTTCCGCTGGCAGCCGGACGACGTGAGCGACGACGACGCGGACGCCCTCGTCGCGCCGCTCCGAGCGGCGCTGCTCGCCGAGGGCCGGGTACTCATCGCGAAGACCGTGATCGACGGTCGGCCCTGCAACAAGCTGACGCTGCTCAACCCAGGGGCGACCGAGGACCAGGTCGTCGCGGCGCTCGGGCACGTCGCCGCGACGGCCCGACGACTGCACGTCGAGCGGCAGCGCAGCGCACGGCACGCCACCGAGACGACGGGAGCACGGCGATGAGCACGAGCACGAGCACGAGCACGATCGGCACCGCCACCGGCACCGCCACCGCCACCGCCACGGTGCACGACCTCATCGGCATCGGCATCGGGCCGTTCAACCTCGGCCTCGCCTGCCTCACGGAACCGCTCGACGACCTCGACGCGGTGTTCCTCGACCAGGCCGACGGCTTCGCCTGGCACCACGGCATGATGCTCGACGACGCGACGATCCAGGTCCCGTTCCTGGCGGACCTCGTGACCATGGCCGACCCGACGTCGCCGTTCTCGTTCCTCGCATGGCTCAAGGAGACCGGACGGCTCTACCCGTTCTACATCCGCGAGGACTTCCACCCCCTGCGCGTGGAGTACGACGCCTACTGCCGATGGGCGGCCGACCGCCTCGGGACGCTCCGGTGGGGCCGTCGGGTCGTCGCCGTCGAGCACGACGACGGCACCGACCTCTTCACGGTGCACGCCGAGACCGCTGACGGGCCGGAGCGGTACCGGGCGCGCCACGTCGTGCTCGGCATCGGCACCGAGCCGGCCGTGCCCGACGCGCTCCGCGGACTCGAGGGGCCGGTCGTCCACTCCGCCGGGTACCTCGACGCCCGCGACGCGCTCCGCGACGCCGAGTCGATCGCGGTGATCGGCAGCGGGCAGTCCGCGGCCGAGGTCTACCGCGACCTGCTCGAGGGCATCCGGGACGGCGGGTACCGCCTCGACTGGATCACCCGGTCGCCGCGGTTCTTCCCGATGGAGGACACCAAGCTCACGCTCGAGATGACGAGCCCTGAGTACACCGACCACTTCCACGCCCTGCCGCGCGAGGTCCGTGACCGCCTCGGCCGCGAGCAGCGCGGGCTCTACAAGGGCATCAGCGCCGACCTCGTCGACGAGGTGTACGACACCCTCTACCGGATCAGCGCGCGGGGCCCCGTCCCGACGACCCTCCGCACCGACACCAGTGTCGTCGCCGCCGAGTGGTCGCCCGACGCCGACCGCTACCGGCTCACCCTGCGGCACGGGCAGCTCGGCACCGAGGCGACCCACGAGGTCGCGCGGATCGTCCTCGCCACCGGGTACCGCCCGCGGACACCGGACTTCCTCGCCCCGGTCGAGCACCTCGTGGCACGCGACGACCGGGGGCGCTTCGCGGTCGGGCGCGACCTGGACGTGGACACCCTCGGCGGGCGGATCTGGGTGCAGAACGCCGAGGAGCACACGCACGGCCTCACGGCCCCCGACCTCGGGATGGGCGCGTGGCGGAACGCGTCGATCATCCGGTCCGTCACGGGGCGCGCCGTGTACGGCCTGGAGGAACGGATCGCCTTCCAGGAGTTCGGCCTGCCCGGCGGACGGTCGGTTCCCGACCCCGTGGCGAGCGCCGCCCCGACCGCCGCCCCGAGTGACGTCGTCGCGGCAGACCGTCGGACCGCCACCACCGAGGTGTCCGCGTGAGCGCCCCGGTGACGGTCGCGGTCCCGTCGGGCCGGGCCACGGGCCTCCCGTCGGTGCACCCCGTGGACCCGGGACGGGACGCCGCCGTCGTCCAGTCGTGGCTCGCCCACCCGGCGTCGTCCTGGTGGGGCATGCCTGACCACGACGTGGACGCGGTCCGCGCGTACCTCCGTGCGGTCGGCGACGACCCCGCCCAGCAGGGCTGGCTGCTCCGCCGCCACGGTGAGCCGATCGCCTACGCCGAGACGTACGACCCGGCCACCGTGCTGCTCACCGACGTGTGGGACGCCGAGCCCGGGGACGTCGGCATGCACCTGCTCGTCGCCCCGCCGCCGGCGGCCGGTGCGTCGGGCGGTGGCCGTGTGCACTGCCTGACGAGTGCGGTGATGCGGGCCGTCGTGGAGCACTGCCGGGACGTGCTCGGCGCTCGCCGCGTCGTCGTCGAGCCGGACGAGCGGAACACGGCCGTGCAGCGGAAGAACGCCGAGGTCGGGTTCCGAGCGCTACGAGTGGTGGACGTGGACGGCAAGCGGGCGCTGCTGTCGGTCCTCGACACCGGGCGGATCGGGCGTCCCGACGACGACGGCCCCGCCGCGCACCTGCGGCCGGAGCACCTCGAGCCGGCCCAACGGCACCTGGTCGCGAAGGCGATCGCCGAGTTCACGCACGAGCGGCTCATCGCGCCCCGGGCCGACGGCGACGCGTGGGTCCTCGACGCCGGGGACTCGACCTACCGGTTCCGGGCCCGGGTGCACGCGCTCGAGCACTGGGCGCTCGACGAAGCATCCCTGACCCGGACACGCGCGGGGTCGCCCGTGCCGATCGACGCGCAGGACCTCGTGCTCGCCCTGCGTGCCGTGCTCGGCATCCCGGACGAACTCCTCGGCACCTACCTCGAGGAGATCGCCTCGACGCTGGCGAGCGCCGCGGCGAAGCACCGCCGGGGTGGTCCGTCCGCCGCGCAGCTCGCCCGGGGACGGTCCGACGGCGACGTCGTCGCGTCGTTCCAGGACGCCGAGGCCGCGATGACCGAGGGGCACCCGGCGTTCGTCGCCGCCAACGGCCGGATCGGGTTCGGGCTCGACGAGTACCGTGCGTACGCCCCGGAGACGGGCGGACGGTTCCGCTACCGCTGGCTCGCCGCCCGCCGGGAGCACACGCACCTCGCGCTCGCAGCCGACCGCACCGAGGCGCAGCACTGGGCCGCGGAGCTCGACGCGGCGACGGTCGCCGGCTTCCGCGCCACCCTCGAGCGCCGTGGTCTCGACCCCGCCGGGTACACGTGGTTCCCGGTGCACCCGTGGCAGTGGCAGCACCGGATCGCGGTCACCTTCGCGCCGGACCTCGGACGGCAGGACCTCGTCGACCTCGGCGAGGGGCCGGACGAACACCAGCCGCAGCAGTCGATCCGGACGGCGTTCAACCGCTCGCGACCGGCGCGGTCGTACGTGAAGACGGCGCTCGCCGTGCAGAACATGGGCTTCCTCCGGGGCATGTCGCCGGCGTACATGCGGGCGGCGCCGGCGGTGAACGACTGGGTCGCCGGGCTGGTCGAGGCGGACCCGGTGCTCGCCGACGCCGGGTTCGGCGTCCTGCGGGAGCACGCGTCGATCGGCTACACCGGCGACGCGTACCACCGGGTCGACGTCGTGTCGCCGCAGCGGAAGATGCTCGCCGCGCTCTGGCGGGAGAGCCCCGTGCCACGGCTCGCGCCGGGGGAGCGACCGATCACGATGGCCGCGCTCCTGCACCGGGACGCGCGCGGGCGGTCGGTCGCCGCCGCCCTCGTCGAGCAGTCCGGGCTCGACGCCGTGGTCTGGGTGCGGCGGTACCTCGCCGCCTACGTCCGGCCGGTCGTGCACTGCCTGACCGAGCACCAGCTGCTCTTCATGCCGCACGGCGAGAACCTCGTGCTCGTCCTCCGCGACGGCGTCGTGTCGCGGGTCTTCATGAAGGACATCGGCGAGGAGGTCGTGGTCGTCGGTGACGTCGCCGTGCCCGCCGGGACCGAGCGGATCGTGCAGCCCGCGGACGACGACGAGGCCGCGCTCGGCGTGTTCACGGACGTGTTCGACGGCGTGCTCCGGTACCTCGCCGCGATCCTCGACGAGGACGGGGTGCTGCCGGCAGCGCAGTTCTGGCGGCTCGTCGGAGAGTGCGTGGACGGCTCCGTCGGGCGGACCCGGCCGATCGACTTCCGCGTGCCGGACTTCGAGCACTCGTGCCTCAACCGGCTGCAGCTCCGGAACACGGTGCAGATGGTCGACCTCTCCGGCCAGACGGAGTCCCTGATCCGGGCGGGGCGGATGCCGAACCCGATCGGGCGGCGCTGACGGGCGGCGCGGCCGGGCCGCGCGGCGGGACGGTCCGCGGCGGGTGGCGCGGTCGGCGGGGCCCTGGCAGGGTCGGTGCATGCCCTCCGCCGTGCAGCTCATCAGGTCCGCAGCGCTCAGCGACGTCGCGGAGTACGCGTACGCCGCGACGGCACCGGCGGGGGCACGGCTCGTGTTCCTCGCCGGTGCCTGCCCCCTCGATGCGAGCGGTCGGACAGTGGCGGTCGGTGACCACGCCGGCCAGGCCGAGCAGTGCGTGGCGAACCTCCGGACAGCGCTCGCCGCGGCCGGCGCGACGCTCGACGACCTGATCAGCACCCGGGTCCTGGTCGCGTCGTCGCGGCAGGTCGACCTCGTCTCCGCGTGGGAGGTCGTCCGCCGGGCGATGGGGGACCACGACGTGCCGAGCACACTCCTCGGGGTCACGGTGCTCGGGTACGACCATCAGCTGGTGGAGATCGAGGCCGTCGCCGCCGTCGTCGACTGAACGGACCGCGCGTCAGCCGACCAGCGCCGCGGCGAGCCGGTCGGCTGCTGCGGCGTCGGCCTGTGGCAGGAACAGCGACGGCTCGACCAGCTCGAGCTCCAGCACCAGCGAGGACCCGTCGTCCGCACGGACCAGGTCGACCCGCGCGTAGGGCAGTACCCCGAACCGCTCGCGGACGAGCGCCATCGCGGCCGTGGCGACCTCGACCTGTTCGGCGCTCGCCGTGTGCGGGGTGTTGTCCTCCGGAGCGAACAGCCCCTCGACCAGCGCAGCCTCGGGCAACGCCACCCGTTTGCTGGCTGCGTGGCTGTACTCGCCGCCGAGGAACACGAGCGGCCACTCGCCGTCGATGGGCACGGACGCGACGAACGGCTGCACGAGCACGACCTGCCCGGCTGCGTGCAGGTTCTGGACGTGGGCGGCAGCGGCGGCGTGCTGGCCCGGACCGTACGACGCCGCGCCCCGACTCCCGGCGCCGACGGCCGGCTTCACGACGAACCGACCCGCCGGGAACACCGGGCGCTCGCCGGGTGGGACGAACCGCGTCGGTGTGGTCGGGACCCCGGCGGCGTCGAGCTCGCGGAGGTACTGCTTGTCGGTGCTCCAGAGCACCGCGGGCAGCGGGTTGACGAGCTCGGTCACGGCGTCGACGCGGTGGAGCCACGCGACGAACTCGGTGAGGCGGTCGTCGTAGTCCCAGGTGGACCGGAGGGCGACCCGGTCGTACGCGGACCAGTCCACGTCCGGGTCGTCCCAGTCCACGACGTCGACCACGCCGCCCCTCCGGCGGAGTGCCGCGAGCGCGAGGTCCTCGTCCTCGTCGAGTCCCCGTGCGGGGCCGGTGGTCGTCCAGGCGAGGGCGGAGATCGTCACGGACCCAGTCTGTCGGTCCGGGGCGGCCGCGCTACAGTGGGTGCGTCGTCAGACCCGGCAGTGGGGCCTGCCGGACCCAACCGCGGTCGAGCCGCCAACGGTCCCTATCCCGAGATGAGTCGCACGCGCCACGGTGCTGCGTGCTCGGCGATAGGAGAGCCATGTCCCCGGAACGACCCTCGCCCCACGAGGCACCAGCGTTGTCCGAACGTCCCGTGCACCTGCGCTGGCGGTACCTCGGCGTCGTCGCCCTCGGGGGAGCGGTCGGCACCGGCGCCAGGGCCGCGCTCGCCGCCGCGTTCCCGCCGGGCGCCGGGATCAGCTGGACGATCCTCGCGATCAACGTGGTCGGGGCGTTCTGCCTGGGCCTGCTCCTGGAGGCGCTCGCGCACCGTGGTCCGGACGTCGGTGGCCGTCGCACGCTCCGCCTCCTCGTCGGCACGGGTGTCCTCGGCGGCTTCACGACGTACAGCACCCTCGCGGACGACACCGCCCAGCTGCTCGACGCCGGACGCTGGGGCGCCGGCGCCGGGTACGCGCTCCTCTCCGTCGGGCTCGGGCTGGTCGCCGTCGCAGCCGGGGTCCTCGTCGCGGGTCGGTTCCGTCCGAGCACGGTCGGTCCGGGCGCAGTCGATCCGAGCACGGTCGGTCCGGGCGCTGTCGATCCGAGCGCTGTCGAGCGGGCGGGAGACGCCTCGTGACCCCGCTGGAACTCCTCGCCGTCGCCGTCGGTGGCGGAGTCGGAGCCGCTCTGCGCTTCCTCCTCGACGGTGCGGTCAAGGCCCGGGTCAGCGGCACCGCGCTCGGACGGTTCCCGCTCGGCACGCTGGTGATCAACGTGACCGGGTCGTTCGTGCTCGGGCTCGTCACCGGGCTCGGGCAGGCCGGTGCGTTGCCGCTCCCGATGGTCGCCGTGCTCGGGACGGGCATGATGGGTGGGTACACGACGTTCTCGACGGCGAGCGTCGAGACCGTGCAGCTCCTCCGATCCGGCAAGTCCCGGCTCGCCGTCCTGAACGGCCTCGGGATGCTCGTCGTCTCGGTCGGCGCAGCCGCGCTCGGCCTGCTCATCGGAAGGAACACATGACCTCGGAACGCCCCGGCGAACTCGTCCTCGTCCGCCACGGAGAGACGGAGTGGTCGAAGAGCGGGCAGCACACCGGCCGCACGGACATCCCGCTCACGGAGAACGGCGTCGAGCAGGCGGAGCGTGCCGGTCGGTTCCTCGCCGACCGCACCTTCGCGCTCGCGCTGTCGAGCCCGCTCCAGCGCGCACGGGACACCGCGGGGCTGGTCGGCGTCGACCCGGAGCTCGACGAGGACCTCCTCGAGTGGGACTACGGCGCGTACGAGGGGCTGACCACCCCGCAGATCAAGGTGCTGCGCCACGGACCGTGGGACCTCTGGACCGACGGGGTGCCGGCCGGCGAGACCCCGGGGGAGAACGCCGCCGAGGTCCGGGTCCGCGTCGAGCGCATCCTGAACCGTGCGCGACCCGTCCTCGCCGAGGGCCAGGACGCCATCGTCGTCGCGCACGGCCACGTCCTCCGCGCACTCGGCGCCGCCTGGATCCGGTTGGCGCCGCAGGACGGTGCCGTGCTCAAGCTCGGCACCGCTTCGGTGAGCATCCTCGGCTACGAGCACGGCCGCCCGGTGATCGACGCCTGGAACATCCAGCCGCGCGACTGACGTCGCGAGCGCACATCGGACGGGAGGCCCGTGGCGGCGCCGCCACGGGCCTCCCGTCCGTCCGCTGCGCACGTTCCTTCCCCGGTCACGTGCGATGGCTGGCGTGATCGGGCGTCCCTGGTCGAACGGAACGACCAGGCACGCCCGGAACGACCAGGGACGCCCGGAGCGCCCCGCCTCAGATGGTCGGCACCGCGCTCGTCGCACCCAGCGGACGGCCTCGGCGACGCTCGACCGCCCGACCGACGAGCAGCAGCGCGACGCTCACGACGGCACCGAGCACGGTCTGCACGATGCGGTCGAGCGCGAGGAGCTGCGGCGCCTCCGGGAGGCTCAGCCACGACACCGCGAGGGCGAGGGGCGTGAGGAAGAGCAGCGTCACCGCGTAGTGCCGCGCCACGAAGATCTCGGCGAAGAACTGCCCGACCACGGCGATCACGACGATCCACCAGACGCCCGGCTCGAGCAGCAGGATCCCCACGGCGACGACCGTCCCGCCGACGGTGCCGACCACGCGCTGCCAGGCGCGGCGGAGCGTGTGGCGTTGGCGGAGCGCGGGGAGCGTCGACACGACGGCGATGACCGCCCAGTACGGGTGTCCGAGGCCGGGCAGCGCCTCGGCGACACCGCCGGCGACCAGCGACCCGACGACGTTGAGCGCCACCGTCTCGCGGAGCGCCCGCGTGCGGAGGACGGCGAGCGTCCGGTGCTTGCGTTCGCCGAGCGGTCGCAAGCGGTGCGGTGCGTGCGGGTGGATCACCCGACGGAGCACGACGCCGGACATCGCCACGAGCCACGCCCACGCCACCGAGCAGACGATGATGAGCAGGACCGTCGGGACGTCGGCCGGCCGGAGCGGCACGAGCGCGGACACGACGAACGCGAACACGGGGAAGATCGGCTGCGCCGGGATCGTCTGCAGCGCCGTGAGGGTGCACACCGCGACGACCAGCACGACCACGAGGCCGATCGCCTGCAGCCACAGCGGGTGCCCGAGCAGCGCCACCCCGATGCCCGCGAGCATGCAGGCCGCCTGCAGCGCCCCGGCGACACCCGTGGTCACGGCGCGCTGTCGGTACGGCTCCGTCGCGCCGAAGATCGCGGTGAACCCGGCGAACATCGCGAACGCCGCGTACCCGGGCATCCCGAGGGCGATGAGCAGCGCGAGCGGCGCGCCGCCGGCGATCGCGGCGCGGGCTGCGCCCTCGAGGTTCACGGTCCGGGTCGAGTGCGCAGGTGTCGTCATGTCGCCTCCATCTTCCCACCGCGACGGGTGTCGCCGACCCGGGCCGCGCCTCCAGGCGGTCCCCGCCACCGGCCTGGAGGCGCGTGGCGGGCTCGCCACGCGCCTGGCGTCCGGACCGACGCGGCTTGGTATACCAACCTGCTAGAGTGGCCGGACGAGCCGCGACAGCGGCGCATCGACGGACAACGAGGAAGGGTCGAGTCGATGGGAAAGACGCTCGCCGAGAAGGTGTGGGACGACCACGTCGTGGTCAGGGGCGAGGACGGGAAGCCAGACCTCCTCTACATCGACCTCCACCTCGTGCACGAGGTGACGAGCCCGCAGGCGTTCGACGGCCTGCGCCAGGCCGGCCGCCCGGTGCGTCGCCTCGACCTCACGATCGCGACCGAGGACCACAACACCCCGACGCTCGCCATCGACCGTCCCATCGAGGACCCGACGAGCCGCACCCAGATCGAGGCGCTCCGACGCAACTGCGCGGAGTTCGGGGTGCGCCTGCACTCGCTCGGCGACAAGGAACAGGGCATCGTGCACGTCGTCGGTCCGCAGCTCGGACTCACGATGCCCGGCATCACCGTGGTGTGCGGCGATTCGCACACCAGCACGCACGGCGCGTTCGGCGCGATGGCGTTCGGCATCGGCACGTCCGAGGTCGAGCACGTCCTCGCCACGCAGACGCTGCCGCTCAAGCCGTTCAAGACGATGGCGATCACGGTCGAGGGCACGCTCCGCCCCGGCGTCACGGCGAAGGACATCATCCTCGCGGTCATCGCGAAGATCGGCACGGGCGGCGGCCAGGGCTACGTGCTCGAGTACCGCGGCTCCGCGATCCGCGCGCTCTCGATGGAGGGCCGCATGACGATCTGCAACATGTCGATCGAGGCCGGCGCCCGCGCCGGCATGGTCGCGCCCGACCAGACGACCTACGACTACGTGCAGGGCCGCGACCACGCGCCGACGGGTCAGGACTGGGACGACGCCGTCGCCTACTGGGACACGCTCGCGACCGACGACGACGCGGTCTTCGACGCCGAGGTGTTCATCGACGCCGACGAGCTCGAGCCCTTCGTCACCTGGGGCACCAACCCCGGCCAGGGCGTCTCGCTCTCCGAGACGGTCCCGGACCCGTCCGACTACACCGACCCGAACGACCAGGCCGCCGCCCAGCGCGCGCTGGAGTACATGGACCTCGAGGCCGGCACCCCGATGAAGGACATCGCGGTCGACGCGGTGTTCATGGGGTCGTGCACGAACTCCCGCATCGAGGACCTCCGGGCCTTCGCGTCGATCATCGAGGGCCGGAAGAAGGCCGACGGCGTCCGCGTGATGGTCGTGCCGGGCTCCGCTCGGGTCCGGCTCGAGGCCGAGGCCGAGGGGCTGGACAAGGTGTTCACGGACTTCGGCGCCGAGTGGCGGTTCGCCGGCTGCTCCATGTGCCTCGGCATGAACCCCGACCAGCTCGCGCAGGGGGAGCGCTGCGCGTCCACCTCGAACCGCAACTTCGAGGGCCGGCAGGGCAAGGGCGGGCGCACCCACCTGGTGTCGCCGCTCGTCGCCGCTGCCACCGCGGTCCGCGGCACGCTGTCGAGCCCGTGGGACCTGGCGACCGACGACGCTCTGCTGTCCGTCACGGACACCGAGACCGCGACCACCGAGGGGAAGTTCTGATGGACAAGATCACCACCGTCACCGGCGTCGCCGCGCCGCTGAAGCGCTCCAACGTCGACACCGACCAGATCATCCCCGCGGTCTACCTCAAGCGCGTCACGAAGACCGGCTTCGAGGACGCCCTGTTCGCCGGGTGGCGCCAGGACCCGGAGTTCGTGCTCAACCAGCCCGAGTACCAGGGTGCCGCGGTGCTGGTCGCCGGTCCGGACTTCGGCACCGGCTCGTCGCGCGAGCACGCCGTCTGGGCACTCCGCGACTTCGGCTTCCGCGTCGTCGTGTCCTCTCGGTTCGCGGACATCTTCAAGGGGAACGCGGGCAAGCAGGGACTCGTCACGGCGATCGTGACCGAATCGGAAGTCGAGGCGCTCTGGGCCGAGATCGAGCGGAACCCGGGGGCATCGGCCACGGTCGACCTCGTGGCGCAGCGCGTGTCGCTGGGCGATGTGGACGTGCCCTTCGAGATCGACGCTTACACTCGTTGGCGGTTGATGGAAGGGCTCGACGACATCGGGCTCACCCTCCGTGACGAGTCCTCGATCACGGAGTTCGAATCCCGCCGCTCCAGTTGGCGGCCGAAGACATTGCCGGTGAAGTAGTGAACTCTCTCGTACAGGACGCAGCGGCCGCAGGGGCTCGCGTTGGTCTCAAGTCGGACGAGATCGTCATCCGGGGCGGCAAGCCGCTCGTGGGACGCATCGAGGTCCGCGGAGCCAAGAACCTCGCGACCAAGGCCATGGTCGCTGCGCTGCTGGGCGACACCCCCTCGATCCTCAAGGACGTGCCGGACATCTCCGACGTCCAGGTCGTGCGCGGCCTGCTCGAGGTCCACGGGGTGCGCATCACGGACCCTGCACGAGGCGAGCTCATCCTCGACCCGTCCAACGTCGAGTCGGCGCACTTCGCCGAGATCGACGCGCACGCCGGGTCGAGCCGCATCCCGATCCTGTTCTGCGGTCCGCTGCTGCACAAGCTCGGTGAGGCGTTCATCCCCGACCTCGGCGGCTGCCGCATCGGCGACCGCCCGATCGACTTCCACCTCGACGCCCTGCGCGCGATGGGCGCGGTCGTGGACAAGCAGGTCAGCGGCATCCACCTCACCGCGCCGAACGGCCTGCGGGGTGCGGAGATCGAGCTGCCCTACCCGAGCGTCGGCGCGACCGAGCAGGTCCTGCTCTCGTCCGTCCTCGCCACCGGGGTCACCGAGCTCCGGAACGCCGCGATCGAGCCCGAGATCATGGACCTCATCGCGATCCTGCAGAAGATGGGCGCGATCGTCACGGTCGAGCCGAACCGCACCATCTTCATCGAGGGCGTCGAGTCGCTCCGCGGCTACACCCACCGCGCGATCAACGACCGCAACGAGGCCGCCAGCTGGGCCTCGGCGGCGCTCGCGACCGACGGTGACATCTTCGTCGAGGGCGCGAAGCAGCAGGAGCTGATGACGTTCCTCAACGTCTTCCGCAAGGTCGGCGGCGGGTTCGACGTCCAGGAGGACGGCATCCGCTTCTACCGCGAGCGCGAGACCCTGCGCCCCGTGGTCGTCGAGACGGACGTGCACCCCGGCTTCATGACCGACTGGCAGCAGCCGCTCATCGTGGCGCTCACCCAGGCCGACGGGCAGAGCATCGTCCACGAGACCGTGTACGAGAACCGCTTCGGCTTCACCGACGCCCTCAACGAGATGGGCGCCGACATCGTCGTGCACAAGGAAGGGCTGCCCGGACACGACCGCCGCGTCGCGCGTCGGCCGTTCGAGCAGGCCGCGGTCATCACCGGGCCGACGACGCTGCACGCTGCGGACGTCCGCGTCCCCGACCTCCGCGGCGGCTTCAGCCACCTCATCGCGGCGCTGACCGCCGAGGGCGAGTCGCGGATCTCCAACGTCGGCATCATCAGCCGGGGCTACGAGCACTTCATCCCGAAGCTCCGCAAGCTCGGCGCCGACTTCGACTTCGCCGGCTGAGCGTCGTGGCTGCTTCAGGTGACGGCCTGGAGGCGCGGCGCGCGTCCGCCTCGCAGGTCTCGACCGGTCTGCCCAACCCCGGGCGGCGCTGGCGCCGCGGTGAGCTGAACACCGCGTTCCGCATCACCGCGTCCGTCGTGATCCCGGTCTTCCGGTTCTCCGCGCGGTACCACTGGCACGGGCCGAAGCGTCTGCCCGAGGGCGGCGCGTTCGTCCTGGCGCCGAACCACTTCACGAACATCGACCCGCTCGTGGTGGGGACCGCCGTCTGGCTGTCCCGCCGGGCGCCGCGGTTCCTCGCGAAGGCGTCGCTGTTCAACGTCCCCGTGTTCGGCAAGCTCATGGCCGGCATGGGGCAGATCCCCGTCGAACGTTCCGGTCGCACGCGCCTCAGCGACCCGCTCGGCGGCGGCAGGTCCGTCATCGAGCAGGGTGGCGCGATCATCGTCTACCCCGAGGGCACCCTGACCCGCGACCCGGACCTCTGGCCGATGCGCGGCAAGACCGGTGCCGTCCGGATCGCGCTCGAGAACGACGTGCCGCTCATCCCGATGGCCCATTGGGGCACGCAGGGCATCATGGCGCGCTACGGCAAGAAGCTGAAGCTCTTCCCGCCGACCCGCGTCGACGTCATCGTCGGCGACCCCGTCGACCTGTCCGCCTACCGCGGACGGCCCATCGACCAGCAGATGCTCGTCGAGGCGACCGGCATCGTCATGCAGCGCATCACCGAGCTGCTCGAGGAACTCCGCGGCGAGACGGCCCCGGCCACGCGCTGGGACCCGGCCGCGAACAACCAGAAGGAGACCGGCAAGTTTGAGTGACCACGGAACGGGCCTCCGCCCGCACGAGGACCACCCGGACCCCGTCGTCGCCGCTCCCGGTGCCGTCGACACCGCCGCTATCCGCGTCGTCATGCAGACGACCGACAAGCCACGGGTGGCCGTGATCGGCGCCGGCAGCTGGGGGACCACGTTCGCGAAGGTGCTCGCCGAGGGCGGGGCGGACACCGTCGTGTGGGCACGCCGACCCGAGGTGGCGCGCGAGATCACCGAGACGAAGCGGAACTCCGAGTACCTGCCGGGCATCAACCTGCCGCGGACGCTCACCGCGTCGACGTCGCTGTCCGCCGTGCTCGACGGCGCACAGCAGGTGTACGTGTCGGTGCCGTCGCAGTCGCTCCGCTCGAACCTCGCCGCGATCGCCTCCCTCCTGCCCGAGGACGTCCCGGTCGTCAGCCTCATGAAGGGCGTCGAGAAGGCGACGGGCCTCCGGATGAGCGAGGTCCTGCACGAGGGCCTCGGGATCGACCGCGAGCGCATCGCGGTGGCCAGCGGACCGAACCTCGCGCTCGAGATCGCACGGCGGCAGCCGACCGCGGCCGTCGTCTCGTCGACGTCGCTCGACACCGCCACCGCGGTCGCGACCGTCGCCACGAACCCGTACTTCCGGTCGTTCACCAACACCGACGTGATCGGTACCGAGTTCGGCGGTGTGCTGAAGAACCTCATCGCGGTCGCCATCGGCATCGTGGACGGCGTGGGCTACGGCGAGAACACGAAGGCGTCGATCATCACCCGGGGCCTCGCGGAGATGACCGAGTTCGCGGTGTCGCTCGGCGCGCAGTCCTCGACGCTGTCCGGCCTCGCCGGGCTGGGGGACCTCATCGCCACCTGCCAGTCGCCGCTCTCGCGGAACAACACCGCCGGCCGGCTGCTCGGGCAGGGCTACCGGTTCGACGAGGTCGTGCGGCAGATGAACCAGACCGCGGAGGGGCTCGCCTCGGTCGCCCCGATCCTCGAGCTGGCGGCAGCGAACGGCGTCGACATGCCCATCGTGAGCCAGGTGGGCGAGGTCCTCGCCGGTAGGCTCGACCCGCGCAACATCGCGCCGCACCTCACCGAGACCGACGAGCCCCAGGGCGAGTGACGGGTCCGCGACCACCCAGGGGGTCCTCCATGGCCAAGACCACCGTCGCCGTGCTCTTCGGCGGCCGTTCGAGCGAGCACGCGATCAGCTGCGTGACCGCCGGGGGCATCATGGACGTCGTCGACCGCGATGCCTACGAGATCGTGCCGATCGGGATCACGAAGGGCGGCGCGTTCACGCTGCAGCCGGACGACCCGGCACGCTGGGCGATCCACGACCGGCACCTGCCGGAGGTGCTCGACAACGGCACGCGCGTGGCGTTCCCGACCTCGCCGGCGACCCGCGACCTCGTCGTGTCGCACGCCGACGGCACCGTGACGACCGTGCCCGACGTCGACGTGGTCTTCCCGATCCTGCACGGCCCCTTCGGTGAGGACGGCACGATCCAGGGCCTCCTCGAGATCGCCGGGCTGCCGTACGTCGGCGACGGGGTGCTCGCGAGCGCCCTGGCGATGGACAAGCACGTCGCCAAGGCCGTGCTCGAGCACGCCGGGCTGCGGGTCGCGCCGTGGACCACGGTGCTCCGACGCCAGTGGGCAGCCGATCCGGTCGACGTCGCTGAGTCGGTCGCCGCACACGGCTGGCCCGTGTTCGTGAAGCCCGCGCGCGCCGGCTCGAGCATGGGCGTCTCGCGGGTCGACGACCCGTCGCAGCTCGGCGCCGCGATGGACCTGGCGTTCGAGCACGACTCGAAGGTCATCGTCGAGCCCCGGGTCGTCGGTCGCGAGGTCGAGGTCGCCGTGCTCGAAGGCCGCGACGGTGTCCCGCGCACGAGCCTCCCGGGCGAGATCGTCGTGGCGGAGGACGGCTTCTACGACTTCGACTCGAAGTACCTCGGCGGCGACGAGGCCCTGCTCTGCCCGGCGCCCCTCACCGACGCGGAGACCGACGAGATCCGGTCGATCGGTGCCCGCGCGTTCGAGGCCGTCGGGGGAGCCGGACTCGCCCGGGTCGACTGCTTCCTGACCGACGACGGCTTCGTGGTGAACGAGGTCAACACGATGCCGGGGTTCACGCCGCTGTCGATGTACCCGCGCTGCTGGGCCGCCACGGGTGTCTCGTACGGCGAGCTCGTCACCGAGCTCATCGAGCTGGGCCGCACCGCCGTCCGCTGAGGCGTCGTGCGCCGCCGCGCCGCCGCACCGCCGCGGTGGCGCGAGCCGAGACTCGTGCTGGGCGACAGGTCTCGCGCGCATCGGCACGAGATCAGTCGCTGACGCCGAGACTCGTGCGGGCGCGGCCGAGGCTCGTGCGAGCGCGGCCGAGTCTCGTGCCCGAGCGGGACCGTCAGCCGTTGACCTCGGAGGGGTCGAGGCACCGGTGCCCGTCCTTCGGCAGCGTCGACACCGCCGTCCCGATGTCCTGCAGCACCTGGTCGGTCGCCCCCGACGACTCGATGACGACCTGCACCGCCGGCGACCGGCCGAACGTCGTGTAGACGACCTGCGCCCCGCGGTCGTCGCGGATCCAGTCCACGGAGCCCTTCGAGAAGCACGGTAGATCGGACACCGTCGGCACGGCGACACCGCAGTGGTAGATCGCGACGGCCGGGTCGCCCCACGCCGCCGTCGACTGCGCGGTCGTGTTCCGCAGCGCATCGCTCTGCCCCACGACGCTCGGCAGCCGCACCTGGGCCGCGGCGCAGGCAGCGGCGTCCGCGGAGGGTGCGGCGGTCATCGAGACGGCGTTCGTGCACCCCGTGAGACCGGCCGCGAGGGCGATCGCCACGCCGACGATCGCGGCGGTCCGAGTGGTGCGTCGCGCGGTGTCCATCGACGTCCAGGCTACCGTTCTCGTGTGGACGCGAAGGACGACAGCCAGCCCGGCCCGACCGTGGGGGAGGTCGGGGAACTCGAGGTCCTCGACCGCATCGTCCGACGGCTCCCTGCCGGTGACCCCGTGATCGGACCGGGCGACGACTGCGCTGTCCTCGCCGCCCCGGACGGGCGCTACGTCGTGACGACGGACATGATGGTGCACGGCCCGGACTTCCGCTGGGCGTGGTCGTCGCCCGAGGACATCGGCTGGAAGGCCGCCGCGACGAACCTCTCCGACGTCGCCGCGATGGGTGCGACGCCGACCGGGCTCGTCATCGCCCTCGCCGCGCCGCAGGACACCCCGGTCAGCGTCTTGGAACGCTTCGCCGACGGTGTCCGGCTCGCGGTGGAGGCCCTCGCACCGGCGTGCGGCGTCGTCGGCGGTGACCTCTCGACCTCCTCGACGTTCACGGTCTCCGTCACCGCGTTCGGCGACCTCGGCGGCCGGGCGCCCGTGCTCCGTTCGGGCGCGGAGCCGGGTGACGTGGTGGCGGTCTCCGGTGAGCTCGGCCGAGCTGCCCGCGGCCTGGCACGGCTCTTCCGCGACGGTGTCGACGCAGCGGGGGAACCGTCCCGGGCGGCGACCGTCGCGAGCGGCGCGGACGCGGACTCCGACGCCCTCCGACAGCGGCGGCCCGTCCCGCCGATCGCGGACGGTGTGGCCGCCGCGGGCGCGGGGGCGACGGCGATGCTCGACCTGTCCGACGGCCTCGCGATCGACGGTGGACGACTCGCGCGGGCCAGCCGGGTGACGCTCGACCTCGACCCGACGGTGGTCGAGGAGGGGCCCGCCCTGCACGGCGGCGAGGACCACGGGCTCCTCGCGACGTTCCCGCCGGGGATGCCGCTCCCCGCCGGGTTCCGGCGGATCGGCTCCGTCCGGGAACGCGGTGAGCACGACGTCCTCCGGGGCGGTCGTCCGGTCCCGACGTCCGGCTGGGACCCCTACGCCGACTGGGACGGCGCCGCCGGCTGAGGCGGATGCCGCCGGCTCGGGCCGGTGCCGCCGGCTGGGACCGGAGCCGCCTGCTGGGACCGGAGCCGCCTGCTGGGGCCGGACCCCGCCGCGGACGCGAGCTCCGCGTCTGAGCCGGACCGTGCCTCCAGGCCGGGCCAGCCGGGCCGGACCATCCGGGCCGGACCAGCCAGGCCGGACCAGCCGGGCCGGACTGTCCGGGCCGGACCAGCCGGGCCGCACCGCCCAGGCTGCACCGTCAGGCGGTCGCGACCACGGCCTCCCACGCGACCGTCTCCCCGTAGCTGCGCTTGCTGAACGGCTCGAGCCCCGCGGGCCACGTCGGCTCCGGCGACCGCTTGCTGCGCTCGACGACGACGACCACGTCCCGCGTGAGCCGCGGCACCAGCGCCTCGAGCACCTCGCCGAGCTCCTGCTCGCTGACCTCGTACGGCGGGTCGATGAACACGAGGTCGAACGTCCGCACGGTCTGCCGCAGGAACCCCAGGGCGGGCTGGGCGTGCACGTCGATCCGCACGCCGGGCACGCGCTTCTGCACCGTGCGCGCGTTCTCCTTGCACGCTGCCGCCGCGCCCGCGGCCCGGTCGACCAGGACGACCTCGACCGCACCGCGCGACGCCGCCTCGAGCCCGAGGGCGCCGGTGCCGGCGTAGAGGTCGGCCACCGCGGTGTCGTCGACGAGCCCGCGCGACTCCAGCGACGAGAACAGCGCCTCGCGCACGCGGTCGCTCGTCGGCCGGGTGCCGGACTTCGGCACCCGGAGCGTCGTGGAGCCGGCGGCGCCGGCGATGATGCGGGTCATGCAGCCACCGTAGCGGCCCGGGACGGCCCGCCCGGGTTCTCCACAGGCCGGCCTGGAGGCACGGTGCGAGTCGGTCGTGCCGGGTACCGTTGGCATGTGGTCACCCCTGGTACGAACGCTGCCCCGGCCGCGCCCGGCAGCGGGCACGCGCCCACGGTCGACGGCGCCTCCGGGTCGGCCGTGGTCGGTGGGCTCGACGCCCGCTTGTCCGGCGTGCTGGGCGGCCGGACCGCGAGCGCGATCGAGAAGGCCTTCGGGTACCGCACGGTGGGGGAGTTCCTCGAGCACGCACCCCGTCGCTACGCCGAACGCGGTGCCCTCACGGCGCTCGACTCGCTGGCGATCGGCGAGTCCGTCACGATCGTGGCCGAGGTGGTCGACGTCCGCGAGCGCACGATGCGGGCTCGACGGGGTTCGATCCTCGAAGCGAAGATCGGCGACGGCAAGGGGCTCCTGACCCTGACGTTCTTCAACCAGGGTTGGCGCACGAAGGACCTCGTCCCCGGTGCCCGCGGGGTGTTCGCCGGCAAGGTGGGCGACTACCGCGGCGCTCGGCAGCTGGCACACCCCGACTACGAGCTGTTCGACCGCGACGACCCCCGTTCCCTGGCCGACCCCGGCTCGGACGAGGCGATCCGCTGGTCGCGGCAGCCGATCCCGATCTACCCGGCCACCGCGTCGCTGTCCTCGTGGCAGATCGCGAAGGCCATCGGCGTCGTGCTCGACACCCTGCCCGACCTCGACGACCCGATCCCGGCGTCCGTCCGCTCCCGACTCGACCTCGTGCCGTACCGGCGCGCGCTCGAACTGCTGCACCGCCCGGAGAAGGTCGCGGACTTCAAGCGTGCGCAGGACGCCCTCCGCTACCGCGAGGCCTTCGTGCTGCAGACCGCCCTCGTGCAGCGTCGGATCGCCGCCCGCGCGGTCGCCTCGACCCCGCGCTCGGCCTCGCCCGGGGGCATCCTCGAACGGTTCGACGCCTCGCTGCCGTTCACCCTCACCGACGACCAACGCTCGGTCGGTGCCGAGATCGCGACGGACCTCGCCGGAACCTGGCCGATGCACCGGCTCGTGCAGGGCGAGGTCGGTTCCGGCAAGACCCTCGTGGCGATCCGCGCGATGCTCACCGTGGCGGAGTCCGGCGGGCAGTCGGCGCTCATCGCCCCGACCGAGGTCCTGGCCGCCCAGCACCTGCGGTCGATCGTGAAGTTCCTCGGCCCGGACCTCGCGGCGGAGCTCCGTCCGGTGATCCTCACCGGGTCCCAGTCCACCGACGAGCGTCGCCGAGCCCTGCTCGCGGCCGCGTCCGGGAGCTCGAGGTTGGTGGTCGGCACGCACGCGCTCCTCGGCGACCGCGTCGACTTCGCCGAGCTCGGGCTCGTGGTCGTCGACGAGCAGCACCGGTTCGGCGTCGAGCAGCGCGAGGCCCTCCGGACGAAGGGCCAGACCCCGCCGCACGTGCTCGTCCTCACCGCGACCCCGATCCCGCGCACGGTCGCGATGACCGTCTTCGGCGACCTCGACGTCTCCACCATCGCCGGGGTCCCGTCGGGTCGTGCCGGTGTCGAGACCTTCACGGTCGGCCTGGCGGAGCACCCGGGGTGGGAGTCCCGGATCTGGTCGCGCATGGCCGAGGAGCTCGCCGCCGGTCGACAGGCGTTCGTGGTGTGCCCCGCCATCGACGACGTGCACGCCGAGGACGACGGCCAACCTGCGCCGGAGGCACCCGCCGAGGACGACACCCCGGAACGAACGCCGGCCACGGTGATCGCGACCGCCGAGCGGATGCGCCGGATGCCGGTGCTCGACGGCAGACGGATCGAGGTCCTGCACGGACGGATGACCGCGGACGAGAAGGACCGCGTGATGACGACCTTCGCGGCCGGCGGGATCGACGTCCTCGTCGCGACGACGGTGATCGAGGTGGGTGTCGACGTGCCGAACGCCTCGATGATGGCCGTGCTCGACGCCGACCGGTTCGGGGTGTCGCAGCTCCACCAGCTGCGCGGCCGCATCGGCCGCGGGCAGTTCGCCGGCGTGTGCCTGCTCGTGACCACGGCGGAGCTCGAGTCCCCGTCGCGGGAGCGCGTCGACGCCGTCGCCGCGTCCGACGACGGCTTCGAGCTCGCCCGGGTCGACCTCGAGCTCCGGCGCGAGGTGACGTGCTGGGGGAGCGACAGTCCGGTGGTCGTTCGTCCCTGAACCTGCTGCGCGTCGTCGAGCACGCCGACCTCATCGTCGACGCGCGCGAGGAAGCCGAGCGCGTGCTCGGGCCCGACCCCGACCTCGAGGGGCACCCGGCGCTCCGCGAAGCGCTCGCCCGCCGACTCGACGAGTCCGACGCGGCCTTCCTCGGCAAGAACTGACCTCGGCTAGGGTCGCTGCATGGCGCAGATCGCGGTCGTCCCCGGTTCCTTCGACCCCGTGACCCTCGGGCACCTCGACGTCATCGGGCGTGCGGCCGGGCTCTTCGACGAGGTCCACGTGCTCGTCGTTCACAACCCGGACAAGAAGCCCGCGATGTTCGAGGCCGGCGAGCGGGTCCGGCTGATCGAGGAGTCGCTGGTCGAGACGGGCGTCCGCGACAACGTGCGCGTCGGGGAGTGGACCGCCGGGCTCCTCGTCGACTACTGCCGTCAGGTCGGTGCGACGGTCCTCGTGAAGGGGGTCCGCTCGGGCGAGGACGTCGCGTACGAGACCCCGATGGCGATCATGAACCGGCACCTCGCGGACGTCGAGACGGTGTTCCTGCTGCCCGAGGCCTCGCGTGCGCACGTGTCGAGCTCGCTCATCCGTCAGGTGGCGACGCTCGGCGGGGACGTGACGCCGTACGTGCCCGGGGTCGTGGCGCGTGCGCTGGCGGAGCACACCGGCCGCTGAGTGGGGCACACCGGCCGCTGAGCGGGGCACACCGGCCGCTGAGCCGGGCGCACAGCCCGTTGCGCCGGGGCAGGCGCGCCGCACCGCGCACACCGGCAGCACGGCGCGCCCCCGCGTCCGCGCGACGGACACGCTGGGGCGCCGCCTCGACGTGCCGCCCGGTTCGCGCTAGGATCGTCGATCGTGTCTTCCCCCGTGAACAGCCCCTACGCCCTGCGCGTGCGCGACCTCGCGCACCGTCCGGGCGAGATGCGCGAGCAGTCGCTCGACGTCGAGGTGCCGGACGCGATGGGTGCCGGGGTCATCGCCGTCCGACAGGGCGCGCCGATGCACCTCGACGTCCGACTCGAGGGGCTGCACGAGGGCGTCCTCGTCTCCGGACACGCGTCGGCCGAGGCGTTCGGGGAGTGCTCCCGGTGCCTGATCGAGATCAGCGAACCCGTCGAGGTCGATTTCGCGGAGCTCTTCGCGTACGATGTCTCGGAGGATTTCGACTTCTTCGTTCGCGATGACCACGTGGATTGCGAACCGGTCGTTCGAGATGCGGTGGTGCTGTCGCTGCCGTTCCAGCCGGTCTGCCGACCGGACTGCCCAGGCCTCGACCCGGAGACGGGTGAACGTCTGGCCGACCTCGAGGACCACACTCCTCGCGAGGTCCTGGACCCGCGCTGGGCCGCCCTCGGCGGTTTCCGTGCGAGCGACGACAGCAGTACCCCTGACCAGAGCCCCGAGGGCGACGGCCGCACGTCGGCCTGAACCGCCCTCGCCACTGACCAACCGACCAACCGAAAGAGAACCACCATGGCCGTTCCCAAGCGCAAGCAGTCCCGTGCCAACACGCACGCCCGTCGTTCGCAGTGGAAGGCCGCGCCGGTCCAGCTCGTGAAGACGATCGAGAACGGCAAGGTCACCTACAGCCTCCCGCACCGCGCGAAGGTCGTCGAGGACTCGGCCGGCACCCCCCTGTACCTGGAGTACAAGGGCCGCAAGGTCGCCGACGTCTGATCGGACCGACCGCGTGACCAATACGTCCGGCACCACGGGGTCCCGCCCCGTGGGGCCGGACGTCGTTCGTCTGCAGGGCATCCTCGGGGTCGACATCGATCTCGAGCTGCTCCAGCTCGCCCTGACCCACCGCTCGTACGCGTACGAGCACGGGGGCATCGGGCACAACGAACGGCTCGAGTTCCTCGGTGACTCGATCCTCGGTCAGGCAGTGACCGTGAAGCTCTTCCGGTCCTTCCCCGACCTCGACGAGGGCGACCTGGCCAAGCGTCGGGCGAGCCTCGTCTCGACGGTCGCCCTCGCTGAGATCGCCCGCATGATCGGGCTCGGGAAGTACCTCCGGCTCGGCAAGGGCGAGGAGCAGACCGGCGGCCGCGACAAGTCGTCGATCCTCGCCGACACCGTCGAAGCCGTCATCGGTGCCACGTACCTCTCCGCGGGTCCGGACCCGGCGACCGAGCTCGTGCTGCGCCTCGTCGAGCCGCTCCTGGTCGACCCGGACCGCTTCGGCGCCGCGATGGACCCGAAGACGAGTCTGCAGGAGCTCGCGTCGTCGCTCGGTCTGGGCAACCCCTCCTACCGGGTGACCGAAGAGGGCCCCGACCACGACAAGACCTTCCACGCCACCGTGGTGCTCCAGAGCGAGGACATCTCCTCGGGCGCCGGGTCGAGCAAGAAGGCAGCCGAGATGGCCGCTGCGCTGCAGGCCTGGACGAAGCTCTCCGGCCGTGACGGCTCGCCGCGCGCGGACGCCGGCAGCGCCGCCGCGAGCACGACCGCCGGCAGCGCCGCCACGAGCACGGCCGCAGACGGCGCCGCCGCGAGCACGGCCGCCGGCAGCGCCGCTGTGAGCACGACCGCCGACGACGCCGCTCGGACTGCCTGACCGGTGCCGGAGCTCCCCGAGGTCGAGGTCGTCCGCGCCGGTCTCGAACCCGCCGTCACCGGCGCACGCGTCCTGCACGTGGACGTCGTCGATGACCGCGCCCTCACCCGACACGACGGCCCCGCCGAGGACTTCGCCGACCGGTTGACCGGCCGCACGATCGCCGCCGCCGTCCGCCGCGGCAAGTTCCTCTGGTTCCCGCTGCAGCCGGAGCACGGCGACGACCGGCCCGAGGCCCTCGTCACCCACCTCGGCATGTCCGGGCAGGTGCTCCTCGGGCGCGGTCGACCCGCCGCGAGGCACCGCCGCATCCTCATCGACGTGCAGCCCGCGACCACCGATCGTGACGGCGTGCCGGAGCCCGTCGTCCAACTCGAGTTCGTCGACCAGCGCACCTTCGGGTCGATGGCGATCGACCGCATGGTGCCGACGGTGGACGGTGCTCCGGCCGGTGCCGCGGGCGCGATCGACGAGGCCGACCCGGACGCCTCGTGGCGCCGCGGCATCCCGTACCCGGTCTCGCACATCGCCCGTGACCCTCTCGACCCGGCGTTCGACGACGACCGCTTCATCGCGGCCGCCCGGAAGCGCGCGAGTGGCATCAAGCGCGTCCTGCTCGACCAGGGCGTCGTGAGCGGCATCGGCAACATCTACGCCGACGAGTCCCTGTGGGCGGCGAAGCTCCACTACGACCGACCAGCGGAGCGCTTGACCAGAGCGGACCTCCGGACCCTGCTGACCGAGGTCCGGAGCGTCCTTGGACGGGCGCTCGAGGACGGAGGCACGAGCTTCGACGCGCAGTACGTGAACGTGAACGGGCAGTCCGGGTACTTCTCGCAGCGCCTGAACGTGTACGGCCAGCAGGGCAAGCCGTGCCCGCGGTGCGGCACGACGATCGTCCGCGAGGCCTTCATGAACCGGTCCAGCCACATCTGCCCCGTGTGCCAACCGCGCCCGCGCGCCCGCAGGCGTTAGCCTGCCCGCAGCAGCACAGCCAGCAGCACAGCCCGCCAGCAGCAGCGCAGCAGAACGCCCGGAGACCGCATGTACTTGAAGAGCCTGACCATCAAGGGGTTCAAGTCCTTCGCGCAGCCGACCACGTTCGCGTTCGAGCCCGGGGTCACGTGCATCGTCGGACCGAACGGCTCGGGCAAGTCGAACGTCGTCGACGCCCTCGCCTGGGTGATGGGGGAGCAGGGGGCGAAGACCCTCCGCGGCGGCAAGATGGAGGACGTCATCTTCGCCGGGACCTCGACCCGTGGTCCGCTCGGCCGTGCGCAGGTGCTCCTCACGATCGACAACACGGACGGGCTCCTGCCGATCGAGTACTCCGAGGTGACGATCTCCCGCACGCTCTTCCGCAACGGGGGCAGCGAGTACGCGATCAACGGGGAGAACTGCCGCTTGCTCGACGTGCAGGAGCTGCTGAGCGACACCGGCCTCGGGCGCGAGATGCACGTCATCGTCGGCCAGGGGCAGCTCGACAAGGTGCTGCACGCGACGCCGGAGGACCGCCGCGGCTTCATCGAGGAGGCCGCGGGCATCCTCAAGCACCGCCGCCGCAAGGAGAAGACGCTCCGCAAGCTCGAGGCGATGCAGACGAACCTCACGCGGCTGTCCGACCTGGCCGGTGAGATCCGTCGCCAGCTCAAGCCCCTCGGACGCCAGGCCGAGGTCGCCCGGAAGGCCCAGTCGGTCGCGGCCGTCGCCCGCGATGCGAAGGCCCGCCTCCTCGCGGACGACGTCGTGCGGCTCCGCCGCGAGCTGCACGACCACCTCGAGGTCGAGACCGGTCGGAAGTCGGAGCGCATCGTCCTCCAGGAGCGTCTCGACCGAACCCGCACCCGGCAGCAGCAGGTCGAGCAGAGCATGGTCGGCGACGACGTCGACCGCGCCCGGACCGTCGTGCACCGGTTGGAGAGCGTGCAGGAGCGACTGCGCGGCCTGTCGAGCCTGGCGAACCAGCGGCTCATGTTCCTCGCCCAGCAGGCCGACGCGCCGCAGCAGGGGCCGACGGTCACCCCGGAGCGGGTGCAGTCCGTCCGCGACGAGGCCGACCGGCTCGAGACGCGCGCCGAGGAGATGGCCGCCGACTCCGGAGCCGTCGCCGCCCGCGTGCAGGAGGCCCGCGCCGCGCTCGACGCCCTCGACGAGCAGATCGCCGCGCAGGCGGCCCTGGTGTCGCAGCACGACCTGGAAGCCCAGCGGCTCGCCTCGGCGGTGGACGTCGCGCGGTCGAAGCGCGTCGCCGCGGCGGCCGACCGGGAACGCCGGGAACGCGCCCTGGCGGAGGCCTCCGAGCGTGCGGACCGCGCCGCCGCCGCCCTCGCCGAGATCGGCGTGGACCCCGCCGACGGTGTCGACGAGGAGGCGCTCACCGCCGCCGTCGAGACGACCCGCGAGCAGCAGCGGGCAGCGCAGAGCACCAGGGACGAGCTCCGCGACCGTCTGCACACCCTCGAACGCGAGCGGGACGCGCTCGACGCCAGGGTCGTCGCCCTCGGCATGTCGATCGACGTCCGCGACGGGTCCCAGGCGCTCATCGACGCGGGACGAGCGGGCATCGCCGGACGCCTCGCGGACGCGTTGACCGTCGAGCCCGGCTTCGAGGGCGCGGTCGCGATGGCGCTCGACGGGCTCGCCGACGCGGTGCTCGCCGCCGACCGTGCGGTCGCGCTCGACGCCGTCGCGCACGCCCGGTCCGCCGACATCGGTCGCGTCGACGTCGTCGTCGCCGACGCCGACCCTGCTGCGGTCCCCGCGGCGGGACTCCCGGACCGACTCCCCGCGGGCGTCCGCCCCGCGCTCGACCTGGTGCAGGGACCGCAGGCACTCACCGCGATCCTGCGGGACACGCTCGTCGCGGTGGACGAGGACGTTGACCTGGAGGCCGTGCTCACCGCCGCCCCGCTGGCCACGGTCGTGACGCGGTCCGGCGACGTCGTCCGGGCCGTCCGCGTGACGGGCGGCGGCGAGCGCGTGACGAGCCGGATCGAACTCGTCGCGGGACGCGACGACGCCGTGCCCCGGCGCGACGCGGTCGCGGTCGACGTCGAGGACGCGGCCACGCGCCTCCAGGCCGCTCGCACCGCCGTCGACGACGCACGCCGCCGGGCGGAAGAGGCCGACCACGCGTCCCGCGCGCACGCCCGGGCCACGGCCGAGTACGACCGCAGCAGCGCGTCCGCACGCGCGAAGGCGGAGAACGCCACGGCCGAGGTCGAGCGGCTCCACGCCGCGCTGGCCGAGACGGACGGTGCCGTCGAGTCCGCCGAGGCGGTGCTCGCGGAGGCCGAGGCGGCGTCCGCGGCCTTCACCGAGCGGCCCCGTCCGGCCGTCGACGCGTCGGGCCGGCCGGCGTTGCTGGACGCCCTCGAGGCCGCGCGCGCCGCAGAGATCGAGCAGCGCATCCAGGTCGAGACCGTGCGCGAGCGGGCGCGTGCCGAGCGGAACCGGGCAGCCGGGCTCGAGCGCCAGCTCCGGGCCGAGCGGGCCGCTGCCGAGGAAGCCGCCCGTCGAGCCGTGGTCCGCCGTGCGCAGATCGCCGTCGCGGAGGGGGTGCTCGCCGACCTCCCCGGGCTCCTCGGTGCGGTCGACCGGTCCCTCGCCGAGGCCCGCGTCCGGCTCGCGAACGAGGAGTCCGAGCGGTCGAAGCGGAACACCGAGCTGCAGACGATCCGGAACGAGGAGCGCGAGCTCCGGGACCGCCTGCAGACCCTGACGGACGGCGTGCACTCGCTCGAGATGGAGATCTACGAGAAGAAGCTCCACGTGTCGGGCATCCTCGACCGGGCGCAGAGCGAGCTCGGACTCGTGGAGGCCGTCCTCGTCGCGGAGTACGGGCCGCACGTACCGGTGCCGGTGGACGTGCTCGTCGACCCCCGGGTCCTGGCGCGGAAGCACCGGGAGGCCGAACGCGCCCGGGCGGCGGCGACGGCAGCGGCCGATGACGGATCCGACGGGACGGCAGTCGGCGACGCGGCGACCGCCGACCTCGACCCGGACGAGGTCGTCGTCGAGGCCGAGTCCACGCTGCCCGGCGGCCCCGCCCTGCCCGAGTACGACGCCACCGACGAGGTCGACCCCGCCGACGTCGAGACCGTGCCCTACGTCCGCGCCGAGCAGGAGCAACGCCTCGCGGCCGCCGAGCGCGACCTCGGCCGGCTCGGCAAGGTGAACCCGCTCGCGCTCGAGGAGTTCCAGGCGCTCGAGCAGCGGCACGCGTTCCTCGCGGAGCAGCTCGAGGACCTGCAGAAGACCCGCACGGACCTCATGACGATCATCGAGGAGCTCGACCAGAAGATGCAGACCATCTTCGAGGCGGCGTTCCACGACACCCGCGAGGCGTTCGACGTCATCTTCCCGATCCTCTTCCCGGGCGGTTCCGGGTCGATCACGCTGACGACCCCGGACGACCTGCTCGCGACGGGCATCGACGTGCAGGTGAAGCCCGCCGGGAAGAAGATCGACCGGCTGACGCTGCTGTCCGGCGGGGAGCGGTCCCTCGCGGCGGTGGCGCTCCTCGTCGCGATCTTCACCGCGCGCCCGTCGCCGTTCTACATCATGGACGAGGTCGAGGCGGCGCTCGACGACGCGAACCTCGGGCGGCTCCTGACCGTGTTCGAGCGGCTGCGGGAGTCGTCGCAGCTCATCGTCATCACGCACCAGAAGCGGACGATGGAGATCGCGGACGCCCTGTACGGGGTGTCGATGCGGCAGGACGGGGTGTCCGCCGTCGTCGGGCAGCGTGTGCAGGCGCGGTCGGCGGAGCCGGCCGGCGCGGTCGCGTAGCGCGCGCCGACCGAGGCTCGCACGCAGCGACAGTTCTCGCGCTCCGGAGCGCGAGAACTGTCGCCCAGGCCGAGACTCGGCGCGCGCGGGCCGGGATCCGGCGCGCGCGGGCCGGGACGTGGGTCGCGACTACTTCGCGTCGGCCTCGACGGCCTGCTTCGGCTCCCCGGTCGGGGTGAGGCCGCGCTCTTGCCGCTTCTTCGAGACCACCAGCGAGGCGGCCGTCGCGACCGCGATCGTCAGCGCGATGAAGGTCAGCGAGAACCAGATGGGGATCTCCGGCGCCCACTCGATGTGCTCGCCGCCGTTGATGAACGGCAGCTCGTTGACGTGCATGGCGTGGAACACGAGCTTGACACCGATGAAGGCGAGGATGACGGCCAGGCCCTGGCCGAGGTAGATGAGCCGCTCGAGCAGCCCCGCGATGAGGAAGTACAGCTGCCGGAGCCCGAGGAGCGAGAACGCGTTCGCGGTGAACACGATGAACGCGTCCTGCGTCAGCCCGAAGATCGCCGGGATCGAGTCGAGCGCGAAGAGCACGTCGGTGAGGCCGATCGCGACCATGACGAGGAGCATCGGCGTGAAGAGGCGCTTGCCGTCGATCTTCGCGGTGAGCTTGTCGCCGTGGTAGTCGTCAGTGGTCGGGATCACCTTGCGCAGCGTGCGGATGAGCTTCGAGTCGCCCTCGGAGTCGTCGTGGCCGCCGCCCTTCGCCTGCGACCACGCGAGCCAGAACAGGAGCGCACCGAACAGGTAGAACACCCACGAGAAGTTCTCGATGATCGTGACGCCGAGCGCGATGAACACACCGCGGGCGACGAGGGCGATCGCGACGCCGACGAGCAGGACCTTCTGCTGGTACTCCTTCGGCACCGCGAAGCTCGACATGATGATGAGGAAGACGAACAGGTTGTCGACCGACAGCGCCTTCTCGGTCAGCCAGCCGGCGAAGTACTCGCCACCGGCCTGCCCGCCGCCGAAGACCAGGATGCCGACACCGAACAGGATGGCGAGCCCGACGTAGAACGCGGACCAGAACGCCGACTCCTTGATGTGCGGCACGTGCGGGGTGCGCACGTGCGAGTAGAAGTCGAACACCAGCAGCGCGAGTATGCCGGCGATGGTGAGGAGCCAGACGAAGAGTGGGACGTCCACGGGTTTCCTTCAGGTCGGGGGCGGGCCTGGACGGCGCGCCGGAGCCTGAAGGTCTCTTCCGCCGCTGCCGCACGATGTGCTGGCCGCGACCGGCGCCCCGGGTCCGGATCGTTCCGGACCGTACTGACGGGGTCACCGAGAGGGAATACTCCCCTTCGTGGTTCTGAGCGTACCCGGCACAGCGCACGTGTGTCGCGCTCTAAGCTGGGAACATGGCGAGTTCCTGGTCCCTGTCCTCCCGGCTGCGCGGGCTCTTCCAGCGCAAGACGATCGACGAGACCACGTGGGACGACCTCGAGACCGCGCTCATCGGCGCCGACTTCGGTCCCGACGTCTCCGAGGCGATCATCGAGGACCTCCACGCGCGTGTCGACCGCTACGGCACGACCGACCCCGCCGACCTGCAGCGCATGCTCCGCGAGGTCCTCGAGGAACGGCTGTCGAAGCTCGACACGACGCTGAAGCTCAGCAACCGGCCGGCCGTCGTGCTCGTCGTCGGGGTGAACGGAGTCGGCAAGACCACCACGATCGGCAAGTTCGCCAAGTTCCTCAAGACGTACGACCGCACGGTGGTCGTCGGTGCGGCGGACACCTTCCGCGCGGCAGCGGTCGAGCAGGTCGCGACCTGGGCCGAGCGCGCCGGGGTCGACGTCGTGCGCCCCGCGCAGCCCGGTCAGGACCCGGCGTCGGTGGCGTACCAGACGGTCGAGAAGGCCATCCGCGAGGGCACCGAGATCGTCGTCATCGACACCGCCGGCCGGCTGCACACCAAGGCCGGCCTGATGGACGAGCTGACGAAGATCAAGCGAGTGGTCGAGAAGCAGACCGAGATCGCCGAGGTGCTCCTCGTGCTCGACGCCACCACCGGGCAGAACGGGCTGGCCCAGGCGCAGGCGTTCATCGAGGGTGCCGGGGTCACCGGGCTCGTCATCACGAAGCTCGACGGGTCGGCCAAGGCCGGCTTCGTGCTGAGCGTCCAGGAGAAGACGGGCATCCCGATCAAGCTCATCGGACAGGGTGAGGGCATCAACGACCTCACGGGTTTCACGCCGCACGTGTTCGTGCAGAACCTCGTCGGCTGAGACGTCCAGCGCCCTCCGGGGTCTCGGCGCATTGCTCGACACCTGTCAGTGAACGCGGTCACCCCGCGACGAGTACCGTCTCCGTCGGCCCGGGCATCCGCTCGGTCTCGTTCCAGGGATTGGAGACCCCCATGCCCGCACTGCTGATCATCGCGATCATCGTCGGCCTCGTCCTGCTCTTCAGCGGCATCTTCGTCGCAGCACTGAAGTTCCTGCTCTTCATCGGCATCGCGCTCATCCTGCTCGCGATCATCGGGTGGCTGCTGCGCAGCATCCGCGGACGCGCGTAGCCGCGACCCACTGACGGACGGGAGGCGCGGTGCCAGCTGGCACCGCGCCTCCCGTCCGTCGTGTGGTGCCGCTGCCGCTGGCGCTGCCGCATCGTGCCGGCCGAGACTCGCGACCAGCGACTGATCTCGGGGTCCCGAGCGCGAGGAACGTCGCTCAGAGCGAGACTCGGCCGCGGCCGGCCACGCGCGCGGCGCGCGGCGCGCGGCGCGCGCCTCAGACGGCCTGGCGGCCGGCCGGCGCCTCGAGCAGGTGCGACAGGTGCTCCGGCACCGCGCCGCCACGCGCGACCGTCGCCCGCGCCCACAGCCGTCCGGCCCGGTAGGACGACCGCACCAGCGGCCCGGCCAGCACCCCCGAGAACCCGATGTCCTCGGCGATCTCGCGGAGGTCGACGAACTCCTCCGGCTTCACCCAGCGGGCGACCGGCAGGTGTCGCGGCGACGGCCGGAGGTACTGGGTCAGCGTGATGATGTCCGTCCCGGCCTCGTACAGCTGCTCGAGCGCGTCGATCACCTCGTGCCGCTCCTCACCCATGCCGAGGATGAGGTTCGACTTCGTCACGAGCCCGGCATCCCGCCCCTGCGTGATGACGTCGAGGGACCGCTCGAACCGGAACGCCGGCCGGATGCGCTTGAAGATCCGCGGGACCGTCTCGACGTTGTGCGCGAACACCTCGGGGCGCGCGTCGAAGACCTGCCCGAGCTGGTCCGGGCGGCCGTTGAAGTCCGGCACGAGGATCTCGACACCGGTGCCGGGGGAGTGCTCGTGGATCTGCCGGATCGTCTCCGCGTACAGCCACGCACCGCCGTCGTCGAGGTCGTCCCGCGCGACGCCCGTCACGGTCGCGTACTTGAGGCCCATCGAGACCACCGAGTCCGCCACCCGTCGAGGCTCCCCGCGGTCGAGCGGTGACGGCTTGCCGGTGTCGATCTGGCAGAAGTCGCACCGGCGGGTGCACTGCGAGCCGCCGATGAGGAACGTGGCCTCCCGGTCCTCCCAGCACTCGAAGATGTTCGGGCATCCGGCCTCCTGGCAGACCGTGTGCAGCTGCTTGTCCTTGACGAGGGCGGACAGGTCCCGGAACTCCGGTCCCTGGGTCGCGCGGGTCTTGATCCACGCGGGCTTCGTCTCGATCGGCGTCTCGGCGTTCCGGGCCTCGACACGCAGCATGCGCCGGCCTTCGGGGGCGAGGGTCATGCTGGGACCTCCTGCAGGTGGGTGGTGCGGACCCGACCGGCCTGGAGGCGCGGCTCGCCCCCGGCGGACCGGTCCGCGCTGGTCGGGTGGTCCGGGCTGGTCGTCCTACTGGCGGCTGCGATGCGGTGGCCTGTGTGCATGCCGTCGAGCGCCGCCTGCACGACCGGCGCGACGAGCGCGGCGACCTCGTCTACGGTGACGTGGCGTCCCGCGGCACGGCTCAGCGTGGTGACCCCGGCGTCGGCGATGCCGCACGGCACGATCGCGGCGTACGCGTCGAGGGCGTTCGCGCAGTTGAGGGCGATGCCGTGGCTCGTCACCCCCTCGGCGACGTGCAGGCCGATGGCTCCGACCTTGTCGTGGTTCGCCCGGTCGGGCCGGGGGACCCAGGCGCCGCTGCGACCCTCGACGCGCTCTGCCGTCACACCGACGCCGGCAACGGCGTCGATGAGCACCTGTTCGAGGTCACGGACCCACGCCACGACGTCGAGCGGCATCGCGAGCCGGACGATCGGGTAGGCGACCAGCTGCCCGGGACCGTGCCACGTGATGCGGCCGCCGCGGTCGACCTCGACCACGGGGGAGCCGTCGGTCGGCAGGTCGCCCGCTTCGGTCCGGCGTCCGGCGGTGTACACGGACGGGTGCTCGCAGAGGACGAGCGCGCCGGGCGAACGGCCGGCGAGGACGTCGGCGCGGAGGCGCTGCTGCAGTGCGAGGCCCTCGTCGTAGGCGAGGAGGCCCGGCACCCGGACGATCTCGAGTTCCGGCATGGGCGCCAGCGTACGTCAGTTTCTGGACGCCGTACAACAACCGATCACGCGTCGGGCGTCTCGGTCGGGCGTTCGACCATCACGAGCTCGGCGTACAGCAGCTGCGCACGCTCCCGGTGCGGTCGGTCCACCACGATCCCGCGCACGGTGAGGACCGCCCAGAGGACTGCGGAGCTGCCCGTCAGGAGCGCACCGCCGACGTCGTGGTCGCCGACCAGGTCGGCGACGGCGGTCGCGCCGAACACGACCGCCAGTGCCGCGCCGAGCCAGAGGTGCCAGCCGGTCCGGTCGACGATGTCGCGCAGGAACCGCAGCTTGCGGTCGCGCCGCACGCCGCCGGGTTCCGAGCCGCCGCGGACCCAAGTCCGCAGTGCCCGGTGTGCGGCGTACCCGCCCCCGCCGGCCCACGCCGCGACCACGAGGACCACGAGACCGACTGCGGTGGCCACGCCGACGAGCACGACGACCGTCACGGACCCCGTGAACCGTGTGGAGAACACCGCCGCCGTGAAGCCGCCCGACACGGCCGCGCCGGTCGCCCGCAGCCAACCGGCGGCGTCGATCTCCCTGAGGTGCACGGTGTGGACGGTAGTCCCCGGGGTGCCGGCGCGGTCGCGGTCGGGCTGTCGGCGGCCGCCTTGTAGAATCGACGGATCATGGCGCAATTCGGTTCACTCTCCGACCGGCTGACAGAGACCTTCCGCAACCGGCGGAGCAAGGGTCGCCTGTCCCCGTCCGACGTCGACGGCACCGTCCGCGAGATCCGACGGGCGCTCCTCGACGCCGACGTCGCGCTCGAGGTCGTCAAGTCCTTCACCGCCGCGGTGCGCGAGCGCGCGCTCTCCGACGAGGTGAACAAGGCGCTCAACCCCGCGCAGCAGGTCGTCCAGATCGTCAACGAGGAACTCGTCGGCATCCTCGGCGGGCAGCAGCGTCGGCTCGAGTTCGCGAAGCGTCCGCCGACGGTGATCATGCTCGCCGGTCTCCAGGGCGCCGGCAAGACCACGCTCGCGGGCAAGCTCGGCAAGTGGCTCAAGAAGGACGGCCACACCCCGATGCTCGTCGCGGCGGACCTCCAGCGTCCGAACGCCGTGCAGCAGCTCCAGGTCGTCGGTGAACAGGCCGGCGTGCACGTGTTCGCCCCGGAGCCCGGCAACGGCGTCGGCGACCCGGTGAAGGTCGCGAAGAACGCGATCAAGGCCGCGGTGGACCAGCAGTACGACACCGTCATCGTCGACACCGCCGGCCGCCTCGGCGTGGACGCGGAGCTGATGAAGCAGGCCGCGAACATCCGCAAGGCCGTCGACCCCGACGAGGTCCTGTTCGTCATCGACGCGATGATCGGTCAGGACGCCGTCGCCACCGCCCGCGCCTTCCAGGAGGGCGTCGACTTCACCGGTGTCGTCCTGTCGAAGCTCGACGGTGACGCCCGCGGTGGCGCGGCGTTGTCCGTCGCGAGCATCACCGGTCGCCCGATCATGTTCGCGTCCACAGGTGAGGGCCTCGACGACTTCGAGCCGTTCCACCCGGACCGCATGGCGAGCCGCATCCTCGACCTCGGCGACATCCTCTCGCTCATCGAGCAGGCCCAGCAGGCGTTCGACGAGGACGAGGCCCGCAAGGTCGCCGAGAAGATCGCCTCCGACTCGTTCACGCTGAACGACTTCCTCGAGCAGATGCAGCAGCTCCGCAAGGCCGGCTCGATCAAGGGCATGCTCGGCATGCTCCCGGGCGCCAAGGGGATGCGCGAAGCGCTCGACAACTTCGACGAGAGCGAGATCGTCCGCACCGAGGCGATCATCCAGTCGATGACGAAGCAGGAGCGCGAGCTGCCGAAGCTCCTCAACGGTTCCCGTCGTCTCCGCATCGCCCGGGGCTCCGGCACCACGGTGACCGAGGTGAACGCGCTCGTGAACCGCTTCGAGCAGGCGGCGAAGATGATGAAGACCGTCGCGCGCGGCGGCGTGCCGCAGATGCCGGGCATGGGTCCGATCCCGGGCATGCACGGCGGCAAGAAGAAGCAGCAGCAGGGCGGCGCGAAGAAGAAGAAGGTCGGCAACCCGGCGAAGCGTGCGGCGCTCGCCTCGGGTGCCGCGGCGCAGCCCCAGCAGCAGACCCCCCAGGGGTCCGGGTTCGGGTTCGGCGGCGCGAACGCGAAGAACCCGAAGGCGCCCACCGAGGAAGAGATGCAGTCGCTGCAGAAGTTCCTGGGCCGCTGACGCGGACTGCCGTGGGTCGCTGACGCGACCGACGACGGACGGGAGGCACGGTGTCGGCTGGCACCGCGCCTCCCGTTCGTCGTTCAGCGCTTCGACTTCTTGAGGTAGGCGCGGAGGTCCGCGTACGTCCCGTCGTCCTCGCCGAAGAGCACGACGTTCCGCGCCGTGTCGAGCCACGACCGTGTCGACGGTCGCACCTCCGCCACCGAGTCGAGGAGGTCGGGCATCCCGATGAGCCGGGCGGTGCCGCTGGCGACGCTGTCCATCAGCGCCCGCTCGGCGGCGACCTCGCAGACGTAGGCGATGTCGGCGCCGGAGAAGCCCTCGGTGCGCTTCGCGAGCACCCCGACGTCGACGCCCTCGAGCGGTCGGTCCCGGAGGTGGGTGCGGAAGACCGCCTCACGAGCAGGAGCGTCCGGCGGCAGCACCAGCACCGTCCGGTCGAGGCGGCCCGGCCGTCGCAGCGCGGGTTCGACGTCCCAGGGCTGGTTCGTCGCCGCCAGCACGAACACGCCCTCGTTGCCGCCGCTGATCCCGTCGAGTTCGGTGAGGAGCTGGTTCACCATGCCGCGGACGTGCGAACTGCGCGTCTGGCTCCGCCGCTGGCCGAGTGCGTCCACCTCGTCGAAGAACACGACGCACGGCGCCGCTGCCCGAGCGGCCTCGAAGACCGCCTGGATGTTCCGCTCACTCACGCCGATGTACGGGTCGAGGACGTCCGTGATCGCGACGCTGAGGAACCGTGCGCCCAGCTCGCCGGCGACGGCGCGCGCGATGAAGGTCTTGCCGCACCCGGGCGGTCCGTAGAGGAGCAGTCCACCGCGGAGGCTCTTGCCGTAGAGCGCGCGGAGCTCGGGGTTCGCGAGCGGCGCGAGGAACGCCGCGTTCAGCCGTTGCTTGACGTGCTCCATGCCCCCGACGTCGGTGAACCGGGTCCCGGGGTCCTCGACGGAGAACGCGGAGGGGAGGTCCGGGTCGTCGGCGTCGAGGTCGTCGACGAAGGCCGGTCCGACGAGGTGCTCGACCTCCTGTTCCGCCGCGTGCCAGTCGAAGGAGGTGCGGTCGTCCGCCGTCTCCTCAGGGGCGCTCGACGACGGTGCGCTCGACGGCGCGGCGCTCGACACCGGGGCGGAGCCGCCGCGGAGGGTGTCGAGCATGAGCGTGCCGGCTGCGGCGTCGGTCGGTTCGGCAGCCAGCGCGGCCGCGGCCTCGGCGGTCGCCTCGGCGGTCCTGCCCGCGTCCAGCAGCAGACGACCGAGATGGACGCGGAGCGGGACGTCGTGCGGCGCGGACGCCACGGCTCGACGGAGGGCGTCGATCACGGGGTCGGTCGGTTCGTGGTCCATGGGGTCCTCGGTGGTCAGGTGGAGGTGGGGCGGCGAACGGCAGGGCCGGGGCGAGCAGGACGAGGACGGCCGCGACGGTGAGCAGGACCACGACCGTGCGGAGCAACGTCGATCCGCGGAGCAGCCGGACGAGCGGTTCCCGGTTCTGCCGCACCGTCCGGGTGACGAGCACGACCCCGATGGCGATCAGTGCGGCCGCGATCAGCCAGCTGGTGACAGCGAGCAGGAGCGTCGGTCCGGGTGCGCCGAGCGGGACGCCCACGAAGAACCCGGCGATGGCGCTGCCGCCGACGACGACCCGGAGCCGCTGCAGCGTCCCGAGGACCGAGCGCCGCAGTCCGCGGACGGCCGGAGCGTTGTCGGGTCGGTCGTGCACGACGCTCCAGAACCCGGACGTCGACGCCGGCCCGTCCGGATCGGTCCACACCGTGTCCGTCATGCCGGGTTCCGCCACGGCGAGGACTCGTCGGTGGGGGCCGCGGCCACGGTGGGCGGCGCCGGGCGGGTCCGGGGGAACGCCACCAGGATGCGTCGCGACTGCAGCGAGCCGAGGACGGCGCAGGCGAGCACGACCGCCTGTGCCACGAGGGCGGCTGCGAGCGGCAGGAAGACGCTGACCACGGAGACGATCAGGGCCGCGAGGGTCACCGCCGCGAGGGCGGTCCAGCCCGGCACCGCGCGGCGGGCGGTCGCGACGACGGAACGCGTCCGGCTGCGGGTCTCGGCCACGAACCGGAGCGCGACGACCACGGCTCCGACGATCCCGGTGACGGGGAGCAGGATCGTGGTCAGGCGCGCGATCTCGGCATCGCCGGTCACCCCGAGGGACATCAGGCCGGTCATCACGGCGGTGAACCCGAGCATGCCCCGTACTCGCGCGAGCGGGTTCACGACGGCGACCACGAAGTTCCGTCGCGCCGTGGCGTCGGTCGGGTCGGTGGCGAGGACGCTCGAGAACGCCAGCGCGGACTCGCCCTCGTGTCCGCCGCGGAGGCGGGACACCGCCAGGTTGTGCCGTGTGCCGGTCGTCCCGGGGGCGAGCTCCAGGCCGCGCCGGTAGGCGGCCTGCGCGTCGCGGTGTCGTCCCGCGGCGAGGAGCAGGTCCCCGTGGCGTCGGTGCACGTCGGGCTCCTCGGGCGCGAGCCGGACGGCCTCGTAACTCGCCCGGAGGGCCTCGACCCGTCGCGCCGGGTCGAGGAAGAGCGCGTCGGCGACCGCTGCGTGCGAGCGCCACGACGTCGGGGCCACGACGACGGCTCGCCGGGCTGCGTCCACTGCGCCCGCCTGGTCTCCGGTCCGGAGCAGCAGCGTCGACGTGAGCCACAGCCCGGTCCCGTCGTCCGGGTCGAGGCCGACCGCCTGGCGGGCCGCTCCCAGCGCGTCGTCGACCTCGTCGACCGCGAGCAGAGCCAGCGCGCGGACACGCTGCGCGGCGGCGGTCTCGTTCTCCTCGGGCCCGGCCGCAGCGAGCACGGCGAGCGCCTCGCGCGGCTGCCCGGCGGCGACGAAGGCCGCCGCACGGTGGACACCGACCCTCGACGCGCCCCCGGCGCTCGTCCCCGTCACATCCGAACTGTACCGATCGTCCGACGCGGTGCCAGCCCCCAGGACGGGAGGCGCGGGGCGGACCCGCACCGTGCCTCCCGGCCGGAGGTGGTGGCGACTAGAGCGACTCGCGCAGCTCGGTGACCAGGTGGCGGACGACGGCGCGGAGGTCGCCGCCGTTCTCCTGCGCGACCCGGAGCTGGCGTTGGTACGAGGCCCCTTGCTCGGTCATCGTGTCGAGGTGGTGCAGCTCCTGCTGGCAGCCGAGCCGCTCCGCGATCGGGTCGAGGCGTTGCACGAGGTCGTGCACCTCGTCGGTGACGAGCCGCTCGTCACCCGCGGCGTTCGTGATGATCTCCGCGTCCATGCCGTACCGCGCTGCGCGCCACTTGTTCTCGCGGACGAACCACTGCTGCATGGTCGGCAGTTCCTCGCCGCGGTCGAGCCGGTCGGAGAGCGCCGTCACCAGGCACTGGACGAGCGCGGTGACGGCGCCGACCTCGTGCAGGGTCGAGATGCCGTCGGAGACCCGGTTCTCGAGCGTGCCCCAGCCCGGTGACGGGCGGATGTCCCAGCGGAGGTCCTTGAACCCGTCGATCACACCGGTCCGGGTCAGGTCGTCGACGACGCCTTCGAAACCGCTCCAGTCGCCGATGCCCGGCGGCAGTCCGCCGGTCGGGAGCTGCTGGAACATGAGCGCCCGGTTCGAGGCGTACCCGGTGTCGATGCCGCCCCAGAACGGGCTCGACGCGGTGAAGGCCTGCAGGTGCGGCACGTAGCCGAGCATCGCGTTCATGATCGGCACGGCCTTGTCGCGCCGGTCGATCCCGACGTGCACGTGCACGCCCCAGATGAGCATCTGGCGTCCCCACCAGCGCGTCCGGTCGATGAGGGTCGTGTAGTGCTCGCTGTCCGGCGTGATCTCCTGCTGGTCCCACAGGGCGAACGGGTGCGTGCCGGAGCACATGACCTGCGCGTCGAGCGGGTCCGCGGCGTCGACGACCTCGCCGATGATGCCGGAGAGCTCCCGGGTGGCCCCGCCGACCGTCGTGTGCACGCCCGTGACGACCTCGACGGTGTTGGTCAGGAGCTCCTCCGTGACACGGTCCGGGTCGCCCAGCCGCTCCTGCACCGCACTGATCACCGCCGGGGCGCGCGGGGTGAGGTCCCCGGTGTCCCGGTCGACCAGCGGGAGTTCCCACTCGACACCGATGGTCGACGGGTGGGACTCTGTGAAGCGGATGTCCATGCGGCCATCCTGCCGGTCGGTTGTCGGACACGCACAACGAACGCCCGCGCCGGTCGTGCACCTCGCTCCACCCAGTTGTTCCAGAACGGTACTACCGTGGGAATCGTTCCATGACGGTACTACCGTGGATTCGCTCGCAGGGAAGAGGTCCGCATGCAGTTGGTCGTGCGCGGTTCGTCCGCACCACTCGTCGGGGAGATCGACGTCCCGGTCTCCAAGTACCACGCGCACCGCGCGCTGGTGCTGGCATCGCTCGCGAAGGGCACGAGCACCGTCTCCGGCATCAGTTCGACCCGGCAGGTCGAGTGGACCGTCGGCACCCTCCGGGCGCTCGGCGTCGACGTCAAGCGCCGCGGCGACGACTACCTCGTCACCGGGCTCGGCGGTCGCTACGAGGCGACCGACGTCGTCGACCACGGGTCGCGCGGCGCCGACGGGCTGCTCAACATGGGCTCCTCGGGGACCACGCTCTACTTCATGACCGGCCTGGCGTCCCTCGCGGACAAGCCGATGACGCTCTCGGGCATGAAGTACTTCCAGCGCCGCCCGATCAAGGCCCTCCTGACCTCGCTGACCCAGATGGGCGTCGAGCTCGAGGCGACGAACGACTGCCCGCCGGTGACGGTCCAGCCCCGGCGGCCCCGCGGCGGCGACGTCACCATCGCCGGGACCCTGTCGCAGTGGGTCTCCGGACTGCTGCTCGTCGCGCCGTTCGCCGAGCAGGAGACGCGCATCCACATCACCGGCGGCAGGCTCAACGAACAGCCGTACGTCGAGCTCACCGTGCGCATGATGCGGCAGTTCGGTCTGACGGTCGAGGTGTCCGACGACTGGCTCGAGTACCGGATCCCGGCCGGCCAGCAGGCGACCCCGCACGACTACGTCATCCCGCCGGACATCGGCTCCGCAGCGTTCGGCATCGCGGCCGCCGGTATCCGCGAGTCGAACGTGCTGCTGCGGGGCCTCACGTCCACCACGACGGCCGGCACGGACCACCCGGAGAGCGAGTTCCTCGACCTCGCCAGCGCGATGGGCGTGCCGATGCGGATCGACGAGGCGACCGGGTTCGTCCGGATCGAGCACGACGGCTCGCCGCTGCGCGCACTCGACATCGACTGCCGACCGATCCCCGACCTGCTCCCCGTGCTGTCCACGATGGCGACCTTCGCCGAGGGCACGACCCGGCTCTGGAACGTGGCGCACATCCGTCTCAAGGAGTCCGACCGCGTCGCCGCGATGCTCCAGCTGAACCGCATGGGCGGCCGAGCGGAGCAGGGTGTCGACGAACTCCGGGTCACCGGGGTCGGACCGGGAGCCCTGCACGGCTCCCCGATGTCGTCCTTCAACGACCACCGCGTGCTCATGTCCCTCGCGGTCGCCGCGTCGAAGGCGCAGGGGACGAGCTCCCTCACGTACCCCCGTGCGTACCGCATCTCGTACCCGACCTTCCTCGAGGCGATGAACGCCGTCGGACTCGACATGTCCGTCGGTGCCGTGCACGGCGGCGGTCACGACACCCGCATCGACGACGCCGACACGGTGTCCGAGCGCACCGACCTGGGCGGGGACGAGTCCGTCCCGGTGGCGCGGCCCGACGCGACGGACCAGACCCGCCGCGCGCACGCGACCGTGCCGGTCGCCGCGCCGTCCACGTCCGCCGCGGGGCGCACCGACCTGCCGGCGACGGCGACGGTCGGCGTCGACGCGGAGCCGCTCGTCCTGAGCGAGCGGGTCCGCACCCTCTCGGAGACCGACCCGGACGGCGTCGCCGTGGTCGAGGTCGGCGGGACCGCCCCGGTCGAGACCACCTGGAAGCAGCTGCAGGACGAGGCCGACCGGGTGTCCGCGCTCCTGCTCGAGCTCGGCGTCCGCACGGGCGACTCCGTGGCCATGCAGCTGCCGAACTGGCGCGAGTTCGTGTCGATCACGCTCGGCGCGGTCCAGATCGGCGCGGTCGCGACGCCGATCATGCCCGTCTTCGGCCCGCGCGAGACCACGATGACCCTCGCGCGGTCGAAGGCCCGGGTCGTGTTCCTGCCGAACGTGTTCCGGAAGCGGCGCCCCGCACTCGAGCTGCTCGACGTCGTCGACGAGGCGAAGGCGCAGCGCCGGCGCCTGTCGGTCGAGCACGTGGTCGTGCTGCGCGCCGAGGCCCGCGGGCAGGGCGACCTGCCGAACGACCAGCCGCCGCTGCCCGCGGACGCCGCGGACCGAGTGGCCGCGAGCGACTGGAACTGGCGCTGGTTCGACACGGCGCTCGGCTCGGTGCAGGTCGACGTCGACCAGATCCGCTCCCGGGCACCGGGGCCGGACGACGTGTGCCAGCTCCTCTTCACCTCCGGCACCACCGGCGAGCCGAAGGGCGTGCAGCACCCGCACCGCACGCTCGGCCTGGCGACCGCGATGCACGTCGCCCAGTCGGGTCTGACGAGCGCGGACCGGATCTACATCCCGTCGCCGCTCGCGCACCAGACCGGGTTCCTCTACGGCATGCTCCTCGCGTTCCGGCTCGGCGCGCCGCAGGTCATCCAGCCGGTCTGGGACGGCACGGTCGCGCTCGAGCAGGCGTTCGGCGTCGCGAAGGCGTCGTTCGTGCAGTGCGCGACCCCGTTCCTGACCGACCTCGTCGACCTGGTCGAGGCCGGTGCCGCGCAGCCCGAGTCGCTGCGGATCTTCGTGCCGACCGGTGCCGCCGTGCCGCGGGCACTCGCGCAGCGGGCCGCGACCGTGCTCGGCACGGCGATCCTCGGGGCATTCGGGACGAGCGAGACCTGCCTCGGCGCGCTCTCCGGCCCGGACGACGACCCGACGGACGCGTACGGCCACGACGGCCGTGCGCTCCCGGGCATCCGGATCCGGATCGTCGACGACGAAGGCCACGAGCTGCCGGCCGGCACCGAGGGCAACTTCGAGCTGCACTCGCCGACCATGTTCGACGGGTACCTGGACCGGCCGGACCTGACCGACGACGTCTTCACCGACGACGGCTGGTACCGCACCGGCGACCTCGCGACCGTGGACGACAAGGGCTTCCTCTCGATCACCGGCCGCGTGAAGGACGTCATCAACCGCGGCGGTGAGAAGATCCCGGTCGTGGAGATCGAGAACCTGCTCTACCAGCACCCCTCGGTCACGGACGTCGCCATCGTGGCCATGCCCGACGAGCGGCTCGGTGAGCGCGCCTGCGCCTTCGTCGTCCCCGCGGCGGGGGAGCGGCTCTCGTTCCGGGCGATGCAGCAGTACCTCGACGCCGCCGGCGTGAGCAAGTACTACTGGCCGGAGCGCCTCGAGGACATCGACGAGCTCCCGCGGAACGCCGTCGGGAAGGTCCAGAAGAACGTCCTGCGGGACCGGGCTGCGGCGCTCGTCGCGAGCGGCGCGGCGACCACCACGAAGGAGAACTGAACGATGACGATCGTCGACGACACGACGAGCACGGCCTTCGACGAGGCCGCCTTCCAGCAGCTCAAGGCCGAGGTGACCGGATGGGTCCGCGGCCGCGGCGAGGAGTGGGCGGAGGAGATCGAGCGCACCGGCCAGGTCGCCCCCGAACTCTTCCAGGAGCTCAAGGAGCGGGGCCGGCTCAGCCTCGCCGCCCCGGCCGAGCTCGGCGGACGGGGCATCCCGTTCTCGCGCTACCTCGAGGTCATGGAGATCGTCTCCCGCTCGCACGCCTCGATCCGGATGCTCGTGCACGTCATCAACGGCACCTGGCGTGCGATGGCGCCGTACGCGACGCCCGCGCAGATCGAGGAGGTCGTCAAGCCGAGCGTCGCGGGCGAGAAGCTCGTCGCGTTCACCCTGACGGAGGCCGCGGCCGGCACGGGGGCGGACATCCGCACCACGGTCCGCCGCGAGGGCGACACCTACGTGATGAACGGCGAGAAGCACCTCATCACGTTCGGGGTGCGGTGCGACTACTGGCTCATCGCCGCGCGGCTCGAGGGCACCTCCGGCCAGGACGGCACGGTCGCGTTCCTCATGCCGAACAGCGGGCTGCCCGGCGCGGAGGTGATCGACGACTCCGACACGATGGGGATCCGCGGCACCGACCACGCGATCCTCCGGTTCACCGAGACCCCGATCCCGGCCTCCGCCCGCCTGGGCGAGGAGGGCCAGGGCCTCGAGGTCGCGCTCGGCGGCTTCCTGCTGCCGAGCCGCGTGTCGGTCGCGATGAGCGCCGTCGGCCTCGCCGAGCGGGCGAACGAGCTCGCCGTCGCGTACGCGAACGAGCGCGAGACGTTCGGCAAGAAGCTCTCCAGCCGGCAGGCGATCCAGTTCTACCTCGCCGAGAACTACGCCGACATCGCCGCGGCCCGGGCGCTCGTGCTCGAAGCCGCACGCGCCTACGAGGAGGACCGCCCCGACGCCGGCACGCTGTCGAGCGCCTCGAAGATGGTCGCCGTCGACATGCTCGCCCGCGTCACCGACAAGGCCCTGCAGGTGCACGGCGGCCAGGGCTACTGGAAGCGCAACGCGATCGAGCGCGTCTACCGCGACGCGCGCGCACAGCGCTTCGAGGAGGGCACCAACGAGATCCAGAAGCTGGTCGTCGGCCGCGCCGTCGTGACCGGCCAAGCCGGCTTCTAGGACGCCACCACCCACCGGACGGGAGGCGCGGTGCGGGCCCGCCCCGCGCCTCCAGGCCCTGAAGACGCAAGGAACACAATGGCTGCAACCACCGCACCCATCGCCCTCATCACGGGAGCCTCCCGCGGCATCGGCCGCCTGCTCGCGCAGAAGCTCGGCCAGCGCGGCGTCACCGTCGTGGTGACGTACAAGGGCAACGCCGACCTCGCCGAGGAGTCGCTCGCCGACGTGCGTGCCGCGGGCGGCGACGGCATCACCGCCCAGGTCGACATCGAGCAGCCGGAGTCGATCGACGCGCTGTTCGACCTGGTGCGCGACACCTACGGGCGGCTCGACATGTTCGTCGCGAACGCCGCGGCCAGCGCGTTCAAGCCGGTCGCCGACCTCAAGCTGCACCACCTGGACCGGAGCTACGCGACGAACGCGCGCTCCTTCGTGCTCGGTGCGCAGCGGGCCGCCGAGCTCATGGACCGCGGTGGCCGCATCGTCGTCGTGACCTCGTACGGGTCGCTCCGGGCGTTCCCGACCTACGCCGCGCTCGGTGCTGCGAAGGCCATGACCGAGGCGTACACGAAGTACATGGCGGTCGAGTTCGGTCCGCGTCAGATCACCGTGAACGCGGTGAACGGCGGGCTCATCGACACCGACTCGCTCGACTACTTCTACAACTCGGTGCCGGGGATGGCGCCGATGGACTCTGTGCTGTCGAAGCTGCCGCTGCAGCGCCCGGGCACCGCCGACGACATGGCGGACGCGGTCGACTTCCTGCTGTCCGACAAGGCGTCCTACATCACCGGGCAGACCCTCTCGGTCGACGGCGGACTCACCGTGGTCGCGCCGCCGTTCTGGGCGGACACGACGTCGCCCCTTCGCGACGCGGTGCTGCCTCCGGCCGACGCTGCTGCCGACACGGCGTCCGACACGGCAGAGTAGGGGCATGAGCACCGTCGCCATGCCCGACCTCGCCGTCGTCTCCTCGCCGTGGACCCTCGGGCCGCTGACCCTCCGGAACCGGGTCGTCATGGGGTCGATGCACACCGGACTCGAGGTGCACGACGACGGCGGGGCCGGCATGGCGGCGTTCTACCGTGAGCGGGCGGCCGGTGGCGCCGCCCTGATCGTGACGGGCGGCATCGCGGTGAGCGACGAGGCCCGCGGGGGCCCGGACTTCGCGGTGTTCGGCGTCGGGGGCGCCGACGAACGCTTCCGGGCCGCGGTCGAGGCCGTCCACGAGGAGGGCGGCGCCGTGCTCGCGCAGCTGTTCCACGCCGGCCGGTACGCGCTCGTGAACGGCATGGTCGACCGGCACGGGCAGCCGCAGCGTGCCGTCGCGCCGTCCGCGCTCCCGTGGTCCGCCGCGCGGGGCGTCGTCCCCGAGGAGCTGACGGGCGCCGAGGTCGAGCGGACGATCGAGGACTTCGCCGCGGCGGCTCGATCGGCCCGTGACATCGGCTTCGACGGCGTCGAGATCATGGCCTCCGAGGGCTACCTCATCAACCAGTTCCAGTCGCCGCTGACGAACCTGCGCGACGACGAGTGGGGCGGTTCGCCGGCGCGACGTCGCCGCTTCGCCGTGGCGGTGGTCGCGGCCGTCCGCGCTGCCGTCCCCGGCCTCGCGGTGACGATCCGGCTGTCCGGTGCCGACCTCATGCCGGGTTCGACGACCGACGACGAGGTCGACGCGCTCGTCCACGAGCTGCTGCCCCTGGGACTCGACGGCATCTCGGTGGGGATCGGCTGGCACGAGACACGGACGCCGACCGTGCAGGCAGCGGTGCCCCACGGCGCCTGGCTGTCGTACGCGAACCGAATCGCCGGGGTCGTGCGGGCCTCGTCGCACCCGGAGGTCCGGGTGATCGCGTCGAACCGCATGACGGACCTCCGGGACGGGGAGGCCGTGCTCACCGACGGTCTGGTCGACGCGGTGGCGCTCGCGCGACCGTTCCTCGCCGACCCGGCCCTCGTCGAGCGCTCGCTCGCCGGCGCCTACGACCTCGTCAACACGTGCATCGGGTGCAACCAGGCCTGCCTCGACCGCTCCATCGTCGGTGCCCCGGTCTCATGCCTGGTCAACCCGCGCGCCGGCCGCGAGCTGGCGTTCCCGCTCCGCCCGACCGTCGCGCCGAAGCGGGTCGAGGTGGTCGGCGGTGGGCCCGCCGGGCTGGCCGCCGCCGTCGACGCCGCCCGCCGCGGGCACGTCGTGACGCTCTGGGAGGCGTCCGACCGGCTCGGCGGCCAGTTCGACCTGGCCGCGATGGTGCCCGGCAAGGAGGACTACGCCGCGACCGTCCGGGCGGCCCGGGCGGAGCTCGACGCCCGCGGCGCCACCGTGCACCTCGGGCGGGCAGCCACCCCGGCGGACCTCGTCGGCGCCGACGCCGTCGTGGTCGCCGCCGGGGTCGTGCCGCGGCGGATCGACGTGCCCGGGTCGTCGCTGCCCCACGTGGTGTCCTACGAGCAGGCGCTCCGCGAGGGGGTCCCGGCGGGCACCGTGGCGATCATCGGCGGCGGCGGCATCGGCGTCGACACGGCGGCGTTCCTCGTGGAGTCGCCCGACGAGGCCACGCGGGCGACCGAGTTCGGCCTGCGCTGGGAGGTCGACGTCAGCGGTGAGATCGTCGGCGACGTGCCGCAGCGCCTGCCGGTCGCCGACCGCGTCCTGCGGCCCGGCTCACAGGTGACCGTGCTCCGGCGCAGCGGCAAGTTCGGCACCGGCATCGGCATCACCTCGCGCTGGGTCGCCGTCGGGCGGTTGCGGGACGCGGGCGTCCGCATGGTCGGCGGTGTGCAGGAGTACCTGCGCATCGAGCCCGGCGTCCTCTGGATCCGCGACGAGGACGGCGTCGAGCGGGCGGTGCCGGCCGACACCGTGGTGGTCTGCGCCGGGCAGGAGCGGGCGGTCGACCTCGACGGGACGGACCCCGAGGGGCTCCTGGCGGGCCTGGCTGCGGCCGGTGTGCCGTTCGAGGTGGTCGGCGGCGCACGGGACGCTCGGAGCGTGGACGCCGTCCGGGCCACCAGTGAAGCACTCGAAGCGGTGCGTCGACTCGCGCCCTGACGCGGAATCTGCAACAATGAACGGTCGAATCGTGGCTGCTCGACCCTCTATCCAGCAGTCCGCGCTTTCCATCGAGCTTCCACCGTGTGTGCCCCCACGCCCGCGGTCCGGTTCAACCACAACAACACGCAACAGGAGCATTTGTGGCTGTCAAGATCCGTCTCAAGCGTCTCGGTAAGATCCGTGCGCCGTACTACCGTGTCGTCGTCGCCGACTCGCGCACCAAGCGCGACGGTCGCGCGATCGAGGAGATCGGCAAGTACCACCCCACCGAGGAGCCCTCGTTCATCGAGATCGACTCCGAGCGTGCGCAGTACTGGGTCTCCGTCGGCGCGCAGCCGTCGGAGCAGGTCGCCGCGCTGCTCAAGCTCACCGGTGACTGGGCCAAGTTCAAGGGCGAGAAGGACACCGAGTCGAAGGTCAAGGCCCGCGAGCCGAAGCAGGCCTTCGTCGCGGACACGGCCAAGAAGGCCGTCCTCAAGCCGAAGTCGGAGAAGAAGGCGGAGGCTCCGGCCGCTGCCGAGACCCCGGCCGACGACGCAGCCGAGACGACCGAGGCGTAATTCCTTGCTCGAATCCGCGCTGACGCACCTCGTCAAGGGGATCGTCGATCACCCGGACGACGTGCGCGTCGCCAGTTCCACCTCCGCGCGGGGCGAGGTCCTCGAGGTGCGTGTGCACCCCGAGGACCTCGGCCGCGTGATCGGTCGCGCCGGACGGACCGCAAAGGCGCTCCGCACCCTCGTCTCGGCTCTCGCCGACGGCAAGCGGGTGCGGGTCGACGTGGTCGACACCGATTCCTAGGGAGACGACCCAGCTCCGGGTGGGTCGCATCACGAAGGCGCACGGGCTCAAGGGCGGCATCAAGCTCGAGCTCTACACCGACGACCCGGATCGTCGGTTCACGTCCGGAGCGACGTTCACGCTCCAGGTCCCGGATGACTCCCCGTGGTCGGGCAAGACCATCACGCTGGACGAACTCCGCTGGTACAACGGCCACCCCGTCGCCTTCTTCGAGGGCATCGAGGACCGCACCGCTGCTGAGACCCTCGCGCGGGCGATCCTCTGGGTCGAGCAGGACGCCGACGCCGAGACCGGCGAGGACGACGCCTGGTACGACCACCAGCTGGTCGGCCTGCGCGTCCTCCGCGACGGCACCGAGGTCGGGACCGTGGCCCGTGTGGACCACCTGCCTGCGCAGGACCTCCTCGCCATCGACACCCCCGAGCGCGGCGAGGTGCTCGTGCCGTTCGTCTCGGCCATCGTCCCCGCCGTCGACATCGCGGCCGGCACGATCACCGTGACGCCGCCGACCGGGCTGTTCGAGGACCCCGAGGACACCTCGCGCCCCGAGACTGTCACGCCGACCGACCAGGGGTAGCGCCGTGCGCATCGACATCGTCACGATCTTCCCCGAGTTCTTCTCGGTGCTCGACGTCTCACTGCTCGGGAAGGCCCGGGTCGACGGTCTGCTGGACCTGCACGTGCACGACCTGCGGAACTGGACGACCGACCGACACCGCACCGTGGACGACACCCCGTACGGCGGGGGAGCGGGCATGGTCATGAAGCCCGAGCCCTGGGCAGAGGCGCTGTCGTCGGTCCTCCGCGAGGACGGGTCGTCGACGCTCGTCGTGCCCACCCCCGCCGGGACCCCGTTCACGCAGTCCATCGCCCGTTCGCTCGCGGCGACCTCGGATCACCTCGTGTTCGCCTGCGGGCGCTACGAGGGGATCGACGCCCGCGTGTTCGAGTGGGCTGCCTCCCGCTGCTCGGTCGTGGAGCTCTCGCTGGGCGACTACGTGCTCAACGGTGGCGAGGTCGCCGCCATGGCCATGATCGAAGCGGTCGGGCGGCTCGTGCCCGGCGTCGTCGGCAACCCCGAGTCGCTCGTCGAGGAGTCCCACGAGGACGGCCTGCTCGAGTACCCCTCGTACACGAAGCCCGCGTCCTGGCGTGGCATCGACGTGCCGGACGTCCTGCTCAGCGGGCACCACGCCCGCGTCGCCGCCTGGCGGCACGACCAGCAGGTGGAGCGCACGCGACGCGTGCGGCCGGACCTGCTGCCCGACGCGGAGCGCGCCGAGTAGCCGCCTCCGCGCTGGCCCCAGTCTCGGGCTGCGCGACACTCCTCGCGCCCAGCTGCCCGAGGAGTGTCGCTCACCGCGAGTCTCGGGGCGTCAGCGGTGCGGTTCGGTGCTGCGCACCATCGGCCTGGGCCCACGCCGCCGGTTCCGGGACGACGCGCCAGCGGCGTTCCGGCCGTGCCGGTGGGGAGAGGCGCGGTGCCAGGCCGCACCGTGCCTCCAGGCGGTCGTCTGGCCGCGTCCTCGACCCGGCCGCCCGGCGTGACCGAGCTCGGGCAGGGCGACAGTCCTCGGGGCTGGCGCCCCGAGGACTGTCGCTGCGCGCGAGTCGCGGGGTGGGTCGCAGCCTCGTGCTGCGCGCGAGGCTGCGAGGCGCGTCAGGCGGACGCCACCTCGCGCTGGGCGCGACGCAGGGTCAGGACCTCGGGACCCGCGTCGGTGACGGCGACCGTGTGCTCGACGTGCGCGGCGCGCGAGCCGTCAGCGCTCTTGAGCGTCCAACCGTCGTCGTCCTGGTAGAGCTCGTCCGTGCCCTGCATGAGCCACGGCTCGATCGCGACGACCAGTCCGGGCCGGAGCTTCAGGCCGCGGCCTGGTCGACCGTCGTTCGGGACGTGCGGTTCGCCGTGCATGGTCCGGCCGACGCCGTGCCCGCCGAACTGCGTGTTGACGTCGTAGCCGGCGTCGTGGGCGACGTGGCCGATCGCGTACGAGACGTCGCCGAGCTTGTTGCCGACGCGGAACTGCTCGATCCCGGCGGCGAGGGCGGACTCGACCGTCGCGATGAGTCGCTGGTCGTCCTCACGGGGCGTCCCGACCTGCACGGTCACAGCGGAGTCGGCGACCCAGCCGTCGAGGCTCGCGGCGAAGTCGAGGCTCACCAGATCGCCGTCGACGAGCACGCGGTCGTACGGCAGGCCGTGCAGCGCGGCGTCGTTCACCGAGGTGCAGAGGTGCTTGCCGAACGGGCTCTTCCCGAAGGACGGGTGGTAGTCGACGTAGCAGCTCACCGCCCCGCGCTCGCCGATCATCCGCGCGGCGACGCGGTCGAGCTCGAGCAGGTTCACGCCGACGTCGACCGTGTCGAGGAGTGCGTCGAGGACGTCGGCGACGAAGCGTCCGGCGGCGCGGAGCCCGTCGAGTTCGGCGGGCGTGCGGAGTTCGATCATGGGTCCATCCTGCCGGGAGCGTCCGTCGTTTTGTGTCCTGCTCCCGGTGTGGCAAGATGGGACGCTGTGCCCTGGCTGGACTCTGCCACGGGGGAGTCGCCGACACCGGGCACAACCACACACGTTTCCGAAACCGATCCGCGGCGACCCGTGCGCGTCCGCAGAGAGTGAACCCATCATGAGCCAGCTCCTCGACCACGTCGACGCAGCATCGCTGCGCACCGACGTCCCCGACTTCCGCCCCGGCGACACCATCAAGGTGCACGTCAACATCATCGAGGGCACGCGCTCGCGTATCCAGGTCTTCCAGGGCGTCGTCATCGCGCGTCAGGGTCACGGCCTCGGCGAGACCTTCAAGGTCCGCAAGGTGAGCTTCCAGGTCGGCGTCGAGCGCTGGTTCCCGGTGCACTCGCCGATCATCGACCACATCGAGATCGTCACCCGCGGTGACGTCCGTCGCGCGAAGCTCTACTACCTGCGCGAGCTGCGCGGCAAGGCCGCCCGTCGCAAGATCAAGGAGAAGCGCGACGCCTGATCGCCTTCACAGTGGGTGGCCGCGAGCCGGACGCCGCTGACGGGCCCTCGTCCATGTACGGTTGTGCGTGGACGAGGGCTCTTCCTTTTCCCGGCGTCCTCGGGTCTCCCGGTGTCGGCTCCACCAGGTGTCGGCACCTGCCGGCATGACCGGGTGGAGGGCCGCAGTCCGCCGGGGGAGCCTGCACGATCGAGAGTGGAAATGACGGACACGACCAAGGAACCGGGGCTCCGGCCGCGCTCGGGGAAGAAGCGGAACGGTGTCCTCACCTTCCTCCGTGACCTCCTCATCATCTTCGTCGCGGCGCTGCTCGTGTCGTTCCTCGTCAAGACCTTCCTGATCCGGTCGTTCTACATCCCGTCGGCGTCGATGGAGAACACGCTGCAGATCAACGACCGTGTCATCGTGAACGAACTCGTTCCGGACGTCGTGTCGCTCAAGCGCGGTGACGTCGTGGTGTTCAAGGACCCGGGCGGCTGGTTGACCGGGTCGGACGTCCCGAAGGTCGCGCCGACGACCCCGGTCGGCAAGGCCGCCGACTGGGTGCTCACGCAGATCGGCCTCGGGACCGGTGACAGCGACGACCACCTGATCAAGCGGGTCATCGGACTCCCCGGCGACACCGTGTCGTGCTGCAACGACCTCGGGCAGATGTCCGTCAACGGCGTTCCGATCAAGGAGCCGTACCTCAAGCTGCCAGCGGGGGCCCCGGCTTCCGCGACCGACTTCTCCGTGACCGTGCCGAAGGGCACCATCTGGGTGATGGGCGACAACCGCAACGACTCGAAGGACTCCCGGTACAACGGTGACACGCCCTCGAAGGGCTTCGTGCCGCTGTCCGACGTCACCGGCCGCGCGTTCGTGATCTCCTGGCCCACCAGCCGGTGGACCTGGCTGAACGACTACCCGGACGTGTTCGCCGGCGTGGAGGAGCGGGACCGGTGACCGCGGTCCGCCCCTCGCTCCGGGTCGAGAAGCGGCTGCTCGGCTCCGGCCGTGTGACCGTCATCGGGATGGACGAGGTGGGCCGTGGCGCGATCGCGGGACCGGTGGCGGTCGGTGTCGCCGCCGTCACGGTCGACGTCGGTCGGGTGCCGCAGGGCGTCGCCGACTCCAAGCTGCTCTCCGCGTCGCGCCGGGACGCCCTGGTGCCGGTCGTGCAGCGCTGGGCGCCGACCGCGGTGGGCATGGCGTCAGCCGAGGTCGTCGACCGGCAGGGCATCGTGCCGGCGCTCGGACAGGCGGGAGCCGCAGCACTCGCGCGGCTGGTGGCGGGCGGTGTCTCGCTCGACGGCGCCGTGGTGGTGCTCGACGGTTCCTTCGACTGGCTCAGCCGCGCGGTGCCGACGGCGCTCCTGGCCGGTGTCGACCCGCTGGACGTCGTCGTCAGGGTGAAGGCGGACCGGGACTGCGCCTCGGTCGCTGCAGCGTCCGTGGTGGCGAAGGTCGCCCGAGATGCGCTCATGGTCGCCGCGCACGAGGACGCTCCGCACTACGCGTGGGCATCGAACAAGGGCTACGGCTCGACCGCGCACTACGACGGCATCCGGAGCGCCGGTGCGCACGCGCTCCACCGCACGTCGTGGTTGCACCAGGCGTCGACCGTGGCGCTGGACGGGTTCGAGGAACTCGGCGCGGTCGGCTGAGGCCGAGGCGCGCGCGTCGCGGCGTCGGGGTGGGGGGCGCCGTTCGCGTGTCGCGGCGTCGGGGTGGGGGCGCCGTTCGCGCGTCGCGGCGTCCGGGTGGGGGCGCCGCTCGCGCGTCGCGGCGTCGGGGTGGGACGGGCCGTCGTGGTCGCCGTAGACTGTGGGACGCGATGGATGACGACGAATTCGACGACTACGACCGCGAGGTCGAACTTGCCCTGTACCGCGAGTACCGCGACGTCGTGTCGCAGTTCCGCTACGTGGTCGAGACCGAGCGACGTTTCTACCTGGCGAACGAGGTCGAGCTCGTCCGCCGGGACACCGAGCATGATTTCTACTTCGAATTGTCGATGACCGATGTCTGGGTGTGGGACGTCTACCGTTCCGACCGGTTCGTGAAATCTGTTCGAGTCCTCACGTTCAAGGACGTGAACGTGGAAGAACTGACCACGCGGGAACTCGAATTGCCGAAGGAACTCGCGCTCGACGAGTGACCATTTCCGGGAATCACCGGCGCGGAAGTGACGGAGTGCATTCCTTTCGGATACCGTGATCGGGAAAGACTTTCCCCGATCAAGGAGTCGCAATGGCACAGAAGGTCACCGTCCAGCTCGTCGACGACCTCGACGATTCGCCCATCACCGCGAGCGAAGGCCGCACGGTCGAGTTCGCGTTCGACGGTTCGACGTACGAGATCGACCTCTCGAACGACAACGTCGACAAGTTCCGTGAAGCGATCTCCGACTACGTCGCCGCCGCGCGCAAGGTGAGCGGACGTCGGTCCGGCGGCGCGACCGCGTCGAAGCCGGCACCGAAGCGCGGCAACTCCGAGGAACTCGCGAAGATCCGCGAATGGGCGAAGGACAACGGCTACGAGGTGTCGAGCCGCGGGCGCATCTCCACGCAGGTGCAGGAGGCCTACGCCGCCGCGCACTGATCCCCTGCCGAAAGGGACCCGGACGATCTCGTCCGGGTCCCTTTCGTCATTCCTGCACAACGGCCATGGCTGAAGTGGTCCTCCACAGCTCTCGATCGTGTCCATCGGACCGATCCGGTGGTGCGTGAACCTGTTCCGCGGAGGCGGACATGGAACACGGAACAACGGCACGACTCGGCGTCCACGGGGAATCCCTCGCGGCGGACTGGCTCCGGCAACGGGGATACCGGATCGTCGAACGGAACTGGCGGTGTGCTCGCGGCGAGGTCGACATCGTGGCGTGGGACGGGGACACGCTCGTCTTCGTCGAGGTGAAGACCCGCGCGGGTGCCGCGACCGGGCACCCGTTCGAGTCGATCACCGCGACGAAGCTGACCCGACTCCGCCGGCTCGTCCCGGCGTGGTTCGATGACCACCCGGACGTCTCCGCTCGAGCGGTCCGGATCGACGCCGTCGCCGTGCACGTCGACGGTCCGCGCAGTGCGGTCGAGCTCGTGGTGGGTGCGCTGTGACCGACATCGGACGGGCGTCGGCCGTGGCGTTGCTCGGGGTGACCGGGCGCCTGGTCGAGGTCGAGGCGCACCTGACCAGCCAGCTGCCGGCGTTCCGGATCATCGGGCTCCCGGACACCTCACTCGGCGAAGCCCGTGAGCGGGTGCGATCGGCTGCGGCGAACGCGGGTTGCCCGTTGCCAGCCCGCCGCATCACCGTCAACCTCACGCCCGCAGCCGTCCCGAAGCGCGGGTCCGGGTTCGACCTCGCGATCGCGATGGCGGTGCTCGCCGGGGCCGGCGCCGCCCCGCGCACGTCGGCACGCACCGTCTACGTCGGCGAGCTCGGCCTCGACGGCCGGACCCGTCCCGTGGTCGGGATCATCCCGATGCTGCTCGCGGCGCGGGACGCGGGCGCGGAGCGTGTGGTGGTCCCCGCGGGCAACCTCGACGAGGCCCGGATCGTGCAGGGCATCGCGGTCGCGGGCGTCGACTCGTTGCGGGCGGCCGCGATCGATGCCGGTGCGACGCTCCCGCCGGTCGAGGTCGAGCCGGTCCGGGTCGCGGTGGGGCCGCTCGACCCAGCTGATCGGCCGGAGCCGGAGCTGGCCGAAGTGGTGGGGAACGCGATCGGCGTCCGGGCGGTCCTCGCGGCCGCAGCGGGCGGTCACCACGTGCTCATGCTGGGGCCGCCCGGGGCTGGCAAGACCATGCTCGCCGAGCGGCTGCCGGGCGTCCTGCCGGACCTCACCGACGAAGCTGCCCTCGAGGTCGCCTCGATCCGGTCGGTCGCCGGGCACGGTGCGCGGTCGTGGACACGACGGCCGCCGTGGGAAGCTCCGCACCACTCGGCCTCGGCCGTGGCGCTCATCGGTGGCGGCAGCGGCGTCATCCGCCCCGGAGCGGTCTCGCGGGCGACGCACGGCGTGCTGTTCCTCGACGAAGCACCCGAGTTCCCCCGAGCGGTCCTCGACGCGCTGCGGCAGCCGCTCGAGTCCGGGCGCATCGCCGTGCATCGCTCCGCCGGCGCGGTCGAGTTCCCCGCACGGTGCCAGGTGGTGCTCGCCGCCAACCCCTGTCCGTGCGGGCACGCCGGGGTCGCGCACGGCACACCGTGCGAGTGCTCGGCGAGCACGGTCCGGCGGTACCTGGCGCGACTCTCCGGCCCGCTCCTCGACCGCATCGACATCCGTGTGCAGATCCCACGTGTGACCACGGCCGCGGTGCGTGCCGCGGACGACCGTGCGCCCACGACCGCGGAGGCGCGGGCCGTGGTCCTGGCAGCGCGAGACCGCGCGAGCACCCGGCTGCGCGGTACGGGATGGACCCGCAACGCCGACGTCGCCGGGACGTGGCTCCGTCGTGACGGCACCGGCGCGCCCGGGTCCACGAAGGCCATCGACCGAGCGCTCGACCTCGGCACGATCACCATGCGCGGTTGGGACCGGATCATGCGGCTGGCCTGGACGCTCGCCGACCTCGCGGAGGCGGACCGCCCGACCGCCGAGCACGTCCAGGACGCCCTCGCGCTGCGGAGCGCGCTGTGACGCCGCACGGAGAGCCGGGACTCCTCGAGGCCGTGCTCCGGGCGACCGGTTCGCGTGACGTTGATCCGGTCGTGGCCTGCACCCGTGTCGCCTGGTCGGTCGTCGCTGAGCCCGGGGACGCGATCGCGGGCGGACTCATCGAGGGGCTCGGTCCCGCCGCGGCGTTCGAGGGGGTCCTCGGCGCCGTCGACGACGGGATCGGCGGGCTCCTCGCGCTCTGCGTCGAACGGGGTGTGGCGGGGACGGACGACCCGACGGGCTACGGCCGGGCGCTGACGAAGGCCGTCGAGCGGTGGCGCCCACGGCTGGCCCACGCGGACGTCGGGGCCGTGCTGGCCGCAGCGGACGCCGTCGGAGCGCGCCTGCTCCTGCCCGACGGACCGGCGTGGCCGCGGGCGGTCGACGACCTCGGGCACCATGCCCCCCTCGTGCTGTGGAGCCGGTCGTCGCACGGCTCCGTCGCCGACTGGGGCGACCCGCCGGCGGTCTCGGTCGTGGGGTCGCGCGCGAACACCGTCGCGGGTTCCGAGGCCGCGGCCGACATCACGTCGCGGACGGCGGACGCCGGGTGCGTGGTCGTGAGCGGGGGAGCGTACGGCATCGACGCCACCGCGCACCGCGTGGCGATCGCGGCCGGCGCGACGACCGTCGCCGTGCTCGCGGGCGGCGTCGACCAGCTGTACCCGGCGGGCAACGTCGAGATGCTCCGGGGCGTCGCCCAGCGGGGTGCGGTCATCGCCGAGTCCCCGCCGGGCACCCGGCCCTCGCGCTGGCGGTTCCTCGCTCGGAACCGGCTGATCGCCGCGCTCGGCGACGTCACGGTGGTGGTCGAGGCGGGTGCCCGCTCGGGGGCACTGAACACCGCACACCACGCCGGGCAGCTCGGGCGGACGGTGTTCGCGGTTCCCGGGGCGTTCTCCTCGGCCGCGTCGGTCGGCTGCCACCGGCTCGTGGCGCAGGGCCGTGCGCAGCTCATGGTGCACCCGGACGAGGCCGCGGCAGCCGCGGTCGCGCACCGGGGCGGGGAGGTCGCTTTGCCGTCGGCGACGCCGCTGCTCGTGCACGACGACCCGGACGTCCTCCGGGTGCTCGACGCGCTCGGACGTCGATCGCTGTCCGTCGACGAACTCGCTCGGCGCAGCGGGCTGTCGGTCGCGGACGCGACGGACGCGCTCGCGTTGGCGCAGATCCAGGGGCTCACCCAGCACGGGGTCGGCGGGTGGTCGCGGACGGCGGCACGGTGAGCCGTAGCCTGGGGCCGTGACGGACGCGAGCGGCAGGGACCTTGACCGGGTGGTCGATGCGTTCCTCGGGTACGCCCGGCACGCGCGCGGGCTCAGCGAGCAGACACTCCGCGCCTACGAGAACGACCTCGAGCAGTTCGTCGGGTTCGCGCGCGGACGTGGGGCGGCCAGCGTCGACGACGTCTCACTCGAACTGCTCCGCGACTGGCTGTGGGAAGCAGATCAGCGATCGCTCGCGCGCTCCACGATCGCGCGGCGGTCCTCCTCGGTGCGGGCCTTCACGCGGTGGGCGAGCGAGAGCGGGGTCGTGCCGACCGACCCCGGCGTCCGGCTCCGGGCGCCGAAGGGAGCCTTGCACCTCCCGCGGGTGGTCACGGGCGACCAGGTGCGGACGATGCTCGACGGGCTCGCGGCCAGGGCGGAGACGGACGATCCCGGTGCGTTGCGTGACCTGGCGGTCGTCGAGCTCCTGTACGCCGCGGCGATCCGGGTGAGCGAGCTCGTGGGGACGAACGTGTTGGACGTCGACCGGAGTCGGCTGACCGTGCGGGTGCTCGGCAAGGGCGGGAAGGAGCGGGTCGTCCCCTTCGGTGTGCCGGCGCGGGACGCCCTCGAGGCCTGGCTCGACCGCGGGCGTCCCGTCCTCGCAGCACGCCGGGCCGCTGCCGCTGCCGCTGCCCCTGCCACTGCTGACGCCGAGCGGGCGCTGTTCCTCGGGGACCGCGGCGGCCGGCTCGGGACGCGGAGCGCCTACCGGATCGTCGCCCGGCTGTTGGAGGACCTCCCGGGCGAGGGACCAGCGGGGCCGCACACCTTCCGGCACACCGCGGCGACGCACCTGCTCGACGGGGGAGCGGACCTCCGCGCGGTGCAGGAGATGCTCGGGCACGCGAGCCTCGGGACGACCCAGATCTACACGCACGTGTCGTCGGCGCGGCTCCGCGAGGTCTACCGCACCGCGCACCCCCGGGCCTGACGCCCGCGGCCGATCATCCCGGCCAGGCCGACTCCGGGAGCAGCACGGGCCACTCGGCTGCGGGCAGGAACGGCGTCGGGTCGGTGTACCTGCCGTCGAGACGTGCGCCGAGGTGCACGCACGGCGCGGCGGCCGGACAGTGGCCGACCGTCACCGTCCCGACGGGGCTGCCCTGGTCGACGTCGTCGCCGGCGGACACCGAGGGGAGCACCGAGTCCAGCGTGCTCACGAGGCCGTGGCCGTGGTCGATCGACACCACGCTCCGGCCGCCGACCGGGCCCGCGAACGACACGGTCCCGGCGGCCACCGCGACCGCCACCGCGCCGATCGGCGCCCGCACGTCGATGCCCCGGTGTCCGGCGGCGTAGTCGTCCGACGGTGCCTCCCACGGACGTGTCACGACCCTCGTGCCGGTCGGCCACACCCACATCGCGTTCCCCTCCCGGACCGACCCGGCATCGGCGCCGCTCCCGTCGGGAGCGCCCGTGGCGGTCGGCGATCCGGAGCGCGCGACCACCGGCGCCCCCGCCCGCGCGACCGTCGGCGATCCCGACTGCGCGACCGTCGGCGCCCCCGACTGCGCGACCGTCGGCGATCCCGATCTCACGCCTGTCGACGACCCGGTGCCGACTCCCGACGACACCGCTCCCGTACTCCACACCGCGCCCGCGACCACCACCGCGCCGAGCGCCGTGCCCGTGATGGGCCCCACCAGCGCCCGCAACCGAACTCCCATCCGCCGATCGTGGCGTGTCGAGCCGACCACGCGGCGGACCCGGCGCCGCCTGTGGAGGGTGCGCCGAGCCTCCCGGCCTGTGCAGGGACGACAGTCGGACTGTGCCGCGTGGACACGCCCGCGAGGAAGCGCGCCGCGCGGGACGCCGCACGCCCGACGGCAAGCGCGCCGCGCGGGACGCCGCACGCCCGACGGCAAGCGCGCCGCGCGCGACGCCGCGCGCGACGCCGCGCGCGACGCCGCGCGAGACACCGAACGCGCGCCGGGTGAGTGGCCGCCTGCGCACCGCGCGCGACGGAACACCAGTCGATCGACGCGCGCTTCGTCGAAACGCGCGCGCTTCGACGAAGCGGCCCCCCGACCGCGAACCGGTTATGACCACACGCCGCCCGAGGAGTACAGTCGGGGCCGCTCCGGACCACGCAACGCCGCTCGGACGGCGAACCAGCCGACCGCCGGGGCACCGTGCGCCACCCAGCACGGCGGCAAGAACCTGGAGCACCGTGTCGAACACGTCCACCCAGCACGGCGAGGACCGTGCGTTCAAGGGGAAGGTCACCCTGTTCGCCATCGCGGCGGCGGTCGGCGGCTTCCTCTTCGGATTCGACTCCTCCGTCATCAACGGAGCCGTCGACGCGATCAAGGGCGAGTTCGGCCTGTCCGACGCCGCGAGCGGCTTCGCGGTCGCCTCCGCCCTGATCGGCTGTGCGTTCGGCGCCTACTTCGCCGGCCGCCTCGCGGACCGCTGGGGTCGCACCCGGGTGATGTTCTGGGCCGCCGTCCTGTTCTTCGTGAGCTCGATCGGCAGCGCGTTCGCCTTCGCCACTTGGGACCTCGTGGTCTGGCGGCTCATCGGCGGCCTCGGCATCGGGACCGCGTCGGTCATCGCGCCGGCGTACATCTCGGAGGTCTCGCCGAAGGCCATCCGTGGTCGTCTCGCCTCGTTCCAGCAGCTCGCGATCACCCTCGGTATCTTCGCCGCCCTGCTCTCCGACCAGCTGTTCGCCGTCACCGCCGGTGGCGCGTCCGAGCAGGTGCTGGGTCTCGCGGCCTGGCGTTGGATGTTCCTCGTCGGCGTGGTCCCGTCGGTCGTCTACGGCGTGCTCGCGATCACGCTGCCGGAGTCGCCGCGCTTCCTCCTCGCGAAGGGCCGGAAGGACGACGCCCGCGGCGTCATGGAGAAGATCGTCCCCCGCGACACGGTCAACACCAGCCTCGAGGAGATCCAGGACGGCATCGAGAAGGAAGCCAACGAGAAGAAGGGCTCCATCCGGGGCAACCGCTTCGGCCTGCAGCCGATCGTCTGGGTCGGGATCATCCTCGCCGTGCTGCAGCAGTTCGTCGGCATCAACGTGATCTTCTACTACTCGACGACGCTCTGGCAGGCCGTCGGCTTCAAGGAGGAGCAGTCGTTCCTCATCTCGACCATCACCTCGGTCGTCAACGTCGCGGTGACGTTCATCGCGATCTTCACGGTCGACAAGCTCGGCCGGAAGCCGCTGCTCGTCGCCGGGTCCTCGGGCATGTTCGTGTCGCTCGCGATGGTCGCGATCGCGTTCTCGCAGGCGACCATCGTGAACGGAGAGCCGCAGCTCCCGGGCGCCTGGGGCGTCATCGCGCTGATCTTCGCGAACCTGTTCGTGGTGTCGTTCGGTGCAACGTGGGGTCCGCTCATGTGGGTGCTCCTCGGCGAGATGTTCCCGAACCGCATCCGGGCCACGGCGCTGGGCGTCGGGTCGGCCGCGAACTGGATCGCGAACTTCCTGGTCACGATCACGTTCCCGGTCCTGTCCGGGTTCAACCTCACGGTCACCTACGGCATCTACGCCCTGTTCGCGCTGCTGTCGCTCTTCTTCGTCATCAAGAAGATCCCGGAGACGAAGGGCCGCTCGCTCGAGGAGATGGGCATCACGGCCGAGGGTGAGACGGTGGACGCCAAGGCCTGACGCACCAGCGTCACCACCGGCCGGGAGGCGCGGTGCGGGTCCGTCCCGCACCGCGCCTCTCCCTGTCGGCACGGCCGACACGCCGCTGGCGCGTCGTGCCGGTACCGGCGACAGGGGCCCTGTCTGTTAGCATGTGTCCAGCAGCGCGCTGAGCGCGCTGACTTCGCGTGTCCACACGCACCCCACGGCCACCGGTCCCGCTCTCGCGAGCGGGCGGCCGTCCGGGGTGGGGCACCAGGGGCCACGACCACCGGTCGTGACCGACACAACCGCAACCGTGCACGCGGCTCGAACAGCCGCGCGCCGAGAACAAGGAGGGACGGCATGGCCGTCGTCACCATCCGCCAGCTGCTCGACAGCGGCGTCCACTTCGGACACCAGACCCGTCGGTGGAACCCGAAGGTGAAGCGATTCATCCTCGCCGAGCGCTCGGGCATCCACATCATCGACCTCCAGCAGTCGCTGTCCTTCATCGACCGCGCCTACGACTTCGTCAAGGAGACGGTCGCGCACGGCGGCACGATCCTCTTCGTGGGCACCAAGAAGCAGGCGCAGGGCTCCATCGCCGAGCAGGCGACCCGCGTCGGCCAGCCGTACGTCAACCAGCGTTGGCTCGGCGGTCTGCTCACGAACTTCCAGACGGTCTCCAAGCGCCTCGCGCGCATGAAGGAGCTCGAGGAGATCGACTTCGACGACACGACGAAGGGCTTCACCAAGAAGGAGCTCCTCATCAAGAAGCGCGAGCTGGACAAGCTCCACAAGACCCTCGGCGGCATCCGCAACCTCACGCGGACCCCGAGCGCGCTCTGGATCGTCGACACCAAGAAGGAGCACCTCGCGGTCGACGAGGCGCAGAAGCTCGGGATCCCGATCATCGGCATCCTCGACACCAACTGCGACCCCGACGAGATCACGTACCCGATCCCGGGCAACGACGACGCGATCCGCTCCGTCGGTCTCCTGACCCGCATCGTCGCCGACGCCGCGGCCGAGGGCCTCAAGACCCGCCACAACGGCGGCGACGAGGACGAGGCCGAGCCGCTCGCCGAGTGGGAGCAGGAGCTCCTCGGTGGCGAGCAGGCCGCGCCGGCCGCTGCCGAGGCGCCCGCTGCCGAGGCCCCGACCGCCGAGACGCCGGTCGAGGAGAACGACGCCGACGCGCAGGTCGCCGAGAAGGAGATCGGCGAGCCCGTCGCCGAGGCCTCCAAGAACGCGGACGCCACCTCCGCCGAGTGACATCCGGGGGCGTCGGACCGGACCGGTCCGACGCCCCTCTCCACGTCCCACACACGCAAGTCCAGAAAGGACTCCAGTCAATGGCAAACTTCACCGCTGCTGACGTGAAGAAGCTCCGTGACGACCTCGGCGCCGGCATGATGGACGCCAAGAACGCGCTCGTCGAGGCCGACGGCGACTACGACAAGGCCGTCGAGCTCCTCCGCATCAAGGGTGCCAAGGCCGTCGCCAAGCGCGACGACCGCGCCACCTCCGAGGGCATCGTCGTGGCCTCGGCCGCGAACGGCGCCGCGACCGTCGTCGAGCTCGCCAGCGAGACCGACTTCGTCGCGAAGAACGAGCGCTTCGTCGCGCTCGGCGACAAGGTCCTCGCGGCCGTCGCCGCCGCGGACGCGACCGACGTCGCGTCCGCGAACGCCGCCGAGGTCGACGGCAAGACCGTCCTCGACGTCGTGAACGAGGCCGCCGCGCAGCTCGGCGAGAAGATCGAGATCCGCACGGTCCGCCGTGTCGAGGGCTCGGCCTTCGAGATCTACCTGCACAAGACGTCGCAGGACCTCCCGCCGCAGATCGCCGTCGTCGTCGCCTACGAGGGTGACAACGCGGCCGAGGCACGCTCGATCGCGCAGCACATCGCGTTCGCGAACCCGACGTTCCTCACCCGTGACGAGATCCCGGCCGAGGACATCGAGAAGGAGCGCGCGACCGTCGAGGCGATCACGCGCGAGGAGGGCAAGCCGGAGGCCGCCCTCCCGAAGATCGTCGAGGGTCGTCTGAACGCGTACCGCAAGCAGGTCGCGCTCCTCGAGCAGGACTACGCGAAGGACAACAAGATCTCCGTCGCGAAGGCCGCCGAGAACGCCGGCATCACGATCCAGGGCTTCGCCCGCGTCAAGGTCGGCGCGTAACGAACCCGTGACGGGGCTCGGAACCAACACCTGGTTCCGGGCCCCGTTTTTCGCGCGCCGTGGGGTGCGCGAGTAGATTCCCACGAGACATTCGACGAAGGGTGCGACCACATGACGAACGAGAAGACCGGACGGCGCCGCGTCCTGCTGAAGCTGTCGGGGGAGGCGTTCGGCGCCGGGTCGCTCGGGGTGAACCCGGACGTCATCAGCACGATCGCGAAGGAGATCGCGGCCGCCGCACAGGACGTCGAGGTCGCGATCGTGGTCGGCGGCGGGAACTTCTTCCGCGGGGCCGAGCTCTCGCAGCGCGGGATGGACCGCGGGCGTGCCGACTACATGGGCATGCTCGGCACCGTCATGAACGCGCTCGCCCTGCAGGACTTCCTCGAGCAGGCGGGAGCCGCGACCCGCGTGCAGTCGGCGATCAGCATGACCCAGGTCGCGGAGCCGTACATCCCGCGGCGCGCCGAGCGGCGCCTCGAGAAGGGCCGGATCGTCATCTTCGGCGCGGGTGCGGGCCTGCCCTACTTCTCGACCGACACGGTCGCGGCGCAGCGGGCGCTGGAGATCGACGCGCACGAGGTCCTCGTCGCGAAGAACGGCGTCGACGGCGTGTACACCGCCGACCCGAAGAAGGACGCCTCGGCCGAGAAGCTGCACCACGTGACCTACCAGGACGCACTCCTCAAGGGCCTCAAGGTCGTCGACGCCACCGCGTTCTCGCTCTGCATGGACAACGGCATGCCGATGCACGTCTTCGGCATGGAGGGCGAGGGCAACGTCGCGGCGGCCATCCGGGGCGAGCGCATCGGCACGGTGGTCAGCAACTGACCTCGACCGCTGACTAGACTCGACGCAGTACCGAAGGAGAACCACCGTGATCAGTGATGTCCTGACCGAAGCCACCGAGAAGATGGCGAAGGCCGTGGAGGTCGCCAAGGACGACTTCTCGACCGTCCGCACCGGGCGGATCAACGCCGCGCTCTTCCAGAAGATCCCGGTCGACTACTACGGCACCCCGACGCCGCTCGCGCAGCTCGCCGGCATGCAGACGCCGGAGGCGCGCACCCTCGTGGTGACGCCGTACGACAAGTCCGCGCTCAAGGAGATCGAGCGCGCGATCGCGACGTTCCCGAACCTCGGCGCCAGCCCGTCGAACGACGGCGAGGTCGTCCGCGTGACGATCCCGGAGCTCACCCAGGACCGCCGCAAGGAGTTCGTGAAGCTCGTCCGCGGCAAGGGTGAAGACCACAAGGTCGTCGTGCGCAACATCCGTCGCAAGGCCAAGGACGACCTCGACGCGCTGAAGGGCGAGATCTCGGACGACGAGATCGCCCGCGCCGACAAGGAGCTCGACGTCGTGACGAAGAAGCACGTCGACCAGATCGACGACGCGCTGAAGAAGAAGGAAGCCGAACTCCTCGAGGTCTGATGCGTCGTCACGACCAGGGCGCTGAGCGCCCCACGACCGAGGAACCCGCCAAGCGCGGACTCCGACACGACCTCGACGCCCGGGCACGGGCCGCGCGGTCGGACTTCGACGCCCGGGCTCGGGCGGCGAGGTCCGACTTCGAGGCGTCGATCCGGCAGCGCCGGGCGGACTTCGACGCGCGGAACGAAGCACTGACGGCGCGGACCGGGCGAAACCTGCCCGCGGCGATCGGCATCGCGCTCGCGTTCGCGGTCGTCATGCTCGGGGCGCTCCTCATCTGGAAGCCCGCGTTCATGGTGGTCGCGGCGTTCCTGCTCGGCGTCGGCGTGTACGAGCTCGCGAGCGCCATGCGCTTCGCCGGGCGCGACGTGCCGCGGATCCCGAGCGTCGCCGTGGCGATCGCGGTCGTCCCGGCGGCGTTCCTGTTCGGTCAGGCGGCGGCGCTCTTCACGCTCCTCGGCGGCATCGTGCTGATCAGCGCCTGGCGGCTCGTCGAGGTCGCGACGGCCCGGACGAAGCCGCCTGCGGGGAACGTCGTCCGTGACCTGACGAACGGGTTGTTCGTGCAGGCGTACATCTCGCTGCTCGGCGCCTGCGTCGTCCTGCTCTCCGCACAACGGGACGGGCAGTTCTGGGTGATCGCGTTCATCCTCGTGGTTGTCGCGGTCGACACCGGGGCCTACGCGACCGGGCTCAACCTCGGCAAGCACCCGATGGCGCCGCGCATCAGCCCGAAGAAGACGTGGGAGGGCTTCGCGGGGTCGGTCGCCGCGAGCATCGTCGTCGGGATCATCGTGAGCTGGCTGCTCCTCGGACTGCCCTGGTGGACCGGGGTGGTCCTGGGCGTCCTGATCTCCGGCTCCGCGACGCTGGGGGACCTCACCGAGTCGATGATCAAGCGCGACCTCGGGATCAAGGACATCTCGTCGTTCCTCCCCGGGCACGGTGGGCTGCTCGACCGGATCGACAGCATCCTGCCGTCGGCCGCGGTCGCCTACGTGCTGTACCTCATCGTCAACCACTGAGGCGCGAGCGCGGTCCTGCGCCGCGAGCGCAGACCGCCAGCCGTCGGTCGAGCGCGAGCCTGAGCGCCCCCGTCCGCGCGTCCAGGTCGCACCAGGGAACGGTCCTGGCAGAATGTCGCCGTGGCCACCACCTTCCCGAACGCAGCACGCAAGACCCTCGGGTACGACGTCGACGAGGTCGAGCGCTTCCTCGAGGATGCACGTCGTGCCTACACGGCGAACGACACCGAGCCGGGTCTCGAGGCCGCGAAGATCCGGGCGACCGCGTTCTCGATGCGCAAGGGCGGCTACTCCACCGCGCACGTCGACGCCGCGCTCGAACGCCTCGAGGACGCCTTCGCCGCACGTGAGCGTGAGCGCGAGATCGCCTCGAGCGGCCAGAAGGCCTGGTACGCCGAAGCACGCACCAAGGCCTCCGACGTCGTCGCCCGCCTCGAGCGCCCGGACGGCCAGCGATTCTCCCGGACGAGCTTCCTCGGCACCGGGTACCACACGAAGGACGTCGACGCCTTCGCCGAGCGGCTCGCGGGCTACTTCCGTGACGGCAAGCCGCTGAGCCTGACCGAGGTCCGGTCCGTCGTGTTCCGTCCGAAGCACGGCGGCTACCGCGAAGCACAGGTGGACGCACTCCTCGACGCGGTCGTCGAGGTCATGCTCGCCGTGCGCTGACGACGCGCGGGTGACCGGTGCTTCGCTTTCCGTGATGCTTCCGTTATCCTGGTCGGACTCATGGGCAGGCACACGGCAGACTCCAGCTCCGACCGCGATCCTCGCGAGCACCTCGACCGCACGGTCTCGGGTGAGCGCCGCGCGGCACTGAACCGAACCCGCACGGTGGGCTCCTCGGTCCTCACCGCGGACACGTCGCTCGCGACGGCCGCTCCGCAGACGGTCCCCGAGGTCACCGGTCCGGTGACGATCGCGCCGAAGTCGGTCGCGGCGAACCGGGTGTCCGACGCCTCGGTCGCGCACGCCGTCCCGCGGACGCCGGCCGACCCGCGCATCGTCAAGCAGCGTCGCGCGCGGGCCGTCGCGGCCCCCGCGCACGACGCGCCGATGCGCGGCGTGAACTCGTTCATGCGCAAGCGTGCGACGATCCCGGCGCTGTCCTTCTTCGCGGTCTTCGGGTTCGTGGGCGGGTCCCTCTTCAACCCGATGCAGCCCGACGTCGCGCAGGCAGCGGTGCAGTCCGCCGTGCTCGCCAAGGCTCCGGCAGCCGCGCCCCAGCAGTTCACGCCGCACGGCACCTACGCGGCCTTCGACGCCGGGCGCGACGGCTACGACGTCACCGTGCCGAAGCCGAAGGTGACCAAAGCCCCGACGGCCGACGCGACCGCAGACGCCACGGCCACGGACGACACCACCACCGACGCGGCTGCGTCGACCCAGGTCTCGGCCACGAACACCCTCGCCGCCACCGCGGCCACGCCCGACCCGGGCAGCGCGCAGGCGATCGCCCAGCAGATGGTCTCCGCCCGTGGATGGGGGACCGACCAGTACAACTGCCTCGTCTCGCTCTGGAACAAGGAGTCCGGCTGGCGGGTCAACGCCTACAACCCGAGTGGTGCGTACGGCATCCCGCAGGCGCTCCCCGGCAGCAAGATGGCCTCCGCGGGCGCCGACTGGCAGACCAACCCGGCCACGCAGATCACCTGGGGTCTCAACTACATCTCCGGTGTCTACGGCACCCCCTGCGGTGCCTGGGCCCACAGCGTCGCCAACAACTGGTACTGATCGGCAGCCGGGGTGCCGCGGAGCAACCGGCCGCGGCGACCGCACGGTCGCGGGCCCGAACCCGACGAGGAGTCCGGCCTCGACCGACTCATGAGCGGCTGGAGGCGGACCGAGGTCCGGCGCGGCCGTGAGTACACGGTGCAGCCCGTCTCCGCCGCGTCGGCGCAGAAGGAGTACGTCTGCCCCGGCTGCGGCGGCACGGTGATGCCGGGCACCGCGCACGTCGTCGTCTGGCGTGCGGACGGCGTCCTCGGCGACGAAGCCGACCTGGCGTCCCGGCGCCACTGGCACAACCACTGCTGGAGCATCGCATGACCGTGCACCCGACCGACGACCCGACGCCGCAGGAGCCGATCGAGATCCGCTCGGGCACCGAGCTGCCCGCTCGTCGGACCGACGTCGAGCTCGTGACCGACGACCACCTCACGCTCGTCGGGGAACTCGCCGAGCCGGACGGTCGGCCGGCTCGGGGCACGATCGTGACCCTCCACCCGCTGCCGACCGCGCAGGGGTTCATGGACTCGCACGTGCTCAAGAAGGCGGCCGCGCGCCTGCCGGCCCTCGCCGACATCGCGGTGCTGCGCTTCAACTTCCGGTCGGTCAGTTCCCCCCGCGGGACGTCCGAGGGCACCTTCGGCGACGGTGTCTCCGAGGGCTTCGACCTCCGCGCGGCGGTCGCCGACGTCGTCGACCGCGGGCTCCCGACGCCGTGGCTCGTCGGGTGGTCGTTCGGCACCGAGGTCATCCTCAAGCACGCCCTGGAGCACGTCCGCGCCGGCACCATCGCGGGCGTCGTCCTGCTGTCGCCGCCGCTGCACCGCACCAGCGACGAGGAGCTCGCCGCGTGGGCGGGCGCGGGCATCCCGGTCGTCGCACTCGTCCCGGAGCACGACGACTTCCTGCGCCCCGACGCCGCCGCAGCGCGGTTCGCGCTGGCACCGAACGTGCGCGTCGAGCCGATCGAGGGTGCGAAGCACCTGTGGGTGGGGGAGCGGTACGTGCGCATCGTCCTCGACCGCATCGCGGAACTCGTCGTGCCCGGGAGCACCCCGCTGCCGACGCACTGGCCCGCCTGACGGGCGCGGCGGTCGCTCGGGTCGCCCAGATGCATCGACGGTGCGGACGCGACCCCGGTACGGACGGGAGGCCCGTGGCGACGCCGCCACGGGCCTCCCGTCCGTCTCGATGTCAGCGCGCGTCGACGTCCTGGGGCTCGTCGGCGTCGTGCTCGGCGTCCGCTCCGGCGTCCGGCGTCTGGCGGACGGCCGCGAGTGCGCCCGGGTCGCCGAGGAGACCCGTGGCGTGCGTCAGCACGCCCCGCAAGTTCTCGAGGTAGCCGGCCACCGCGTCACGCTCGGTGCGGATCGCGGCGAGGCGGTCCTCCGCGTCCGCGACGATGCCCGCGGTCCGGGACTCGGCGTCCTCGACCATGCGGTGCACCCGCTCCTGTGCATCCGCGACGATCGTGCGTGCGTGCTCCTGCGCCTCGGCGGTGCTGGTGCGCTCGAGGTCGTCGGCCTCCTGCTGCAGGCGCTCCGCTCGCTCCCGGGCCTCGCTCGCCCGCCGGGTGGCCTCGGCGAGCTGCAGGTTCGCCTCGTCGAGGTACTTCTGCGTCTCGGTCACGGTCTCGTGGTGCTTCTGCAGGTACTCCTGCTCGGCGTCGTCGCGACGCGCGGCGAGCTCGGACTCGAGCGTCGTCCGGGCATCGTCACGCATCCGAGCGATCTCCGCGGCAGCTTCGTCCCGCTCGCGCGCGAGGGCGGCCCGGGCGGTGTCGATCTCCTGCCGCAGTGCGGTGCGCTCGGCTTCGAGGGAGCCGATGTCCGCGGCACGGCGGTCGGCGATCTCGGTGTCGAGCTCGCCGTGCTCGCGCTCGCGTCGGGCGGCGAGCTCGGCCTCGTGGTCGCGCGAGGCCCGCTCGGCTGCGGTCTCGGCCTCGGCCCGCTCCCGTTCGATGCGCGTCCGGTGCTCCTCGAGCTCGCGGGCGATGCGGTCCTCAATCTCCTGCACGAGCCGCGCGTTCTCAGCGCGGGTCTGCTCCTCGTCGACGCGGAGCTGGGCGCGGGCGGCCTCGACCTCCTGCTCGAGGGACGTCCGGGCGGTCGCGAGTTCACGCTCCCACTCGGCGCGCGCGGCGGCGAGCTGCTCCTCGGTGTCGCGGCGGCGGTCGGCGAGCTCGGTGTCGAGGTCGGCACGGCGGCGCTCGACCTCGGCTGCGAGGTCGGCGCGGCCGGTCTCGAGCTCGAGGGCGTGCACGCGCTGCTGCTCGTCACGCTCGTGCTGCCAGGCCGCGCGGGCCTCGGTGAGTTCGCGCTCGAGCGCGGCGCGGCGCTCGGTCTCCGTGCGGTCGAGGTCCTCGACACGACGGGCGTGGTCGGCCTCGAACACCGAACGGCGGTGTTCCGTCTCGCGGTCGAGGTCGGCCGCGGCGGCCCGGGCGTCGGCGGACTCGCGGTGCGCGGTCTCGCGGAGTTCGGCGACCTCGTGCTCGACCCGCGCGCGGAGGGCGTTGGTCTCACGGATCGCGACCGAGCGGACCTCGGCGGCCTCGGTGACGGCCGCGCCGCGGACCGCGGCGCCCTCGTTGCGCGCGTCCTGCAGCAGGAGACCGGCCTCGGCACGGGCGCGCTCGACCGTGTCCGCGGCCTCGGCCCGGGCACGGTGGAGTTCGTCGGTGGCGCGGGCACGGGCGTCCTCGAGGGTCTCTCGGGCCTCCTCCTTGGCTTCGCGCACCAGACGGTCGGCTTCCGCACGGCTGGACGCACGGAGACGCTGGGCGTCGATGTCGGCCTGGCTGATCAGGCGGGTGGACTGCTCCTCGGCGACGCGCAGGGTCGACTCGAGGCGGGTCCCGAGTCCGCTGTACGTCGGGGTGCCGGCCTCGTCGAGCTCACCCTGGAGGTCGGCGACGCGCGACTGCAGCAGACGGATCTCCTTGGCGGCGTCCGCGCGGTCCTTGTTCGACTTGATGAGCTCGCGGCGGAGGTCCCCGAGGGCACGGTCGACCTCGTCGCGGCGGTACCCCCGCAGTTCCGAACCGAACTCTGCCTCGTCGTTCGCCACGTGTCGCTCCTGGTGCTCGCCGGCGGACCCGTGCGGCCCGCGGATCGATCGTAGCGTGGGCCCGACCGGAGGACTCTGAGTCGCAGAGCACCCGGCGGGGATGCACTCCCCAGGGATGCTCGGTATCGTGGACCGCTGATCCGGCGCCGATTCCCCACCCCGGCGCGGTAGGGAGAGAGTTCCGTGCGCTTCGTCCTGGCGATCGTCAGTTTCGTGGTCGGCCTGCTGCTGGTCGGCCTCGCGGTCGGTCAGCGCACCGTCTTCGCACCCCCGTCCTCGCTCGTCGCGCAGTCCACGGCGAAGTCGTCCGCCCCGGTGACGGTGATCCCGGGCACGACGCTGAACGCCAACCCCGGCTACCAGGAGATCAACGTCCGGGGCTCCGGTGACGTGTTCGCCGCCTACGGCACGACCTCGGACGTCCAGGCCTGGATCGGGGACGCCGAGCACACGACGCTCCGCTTCGACGCCCAGGACGGCTCGCTCACGGGGCGGACCACGGGCACGGACACGAGCGTCCCGGACCCGAAGGGCAGTGACCTCTGGTACCAGGAGTACGACGGCGCCGGGCAGTTCACGGTCCGCCTGCCCCAGGACGTCTCCGTCGTGATCGTGGGCGACGGCGAGGACGCAGCCCCGAGCGACGTGTCCGTGACCTGGCCCCGAGACACGGCGACGCCGTCCGTCGGGCCGCTCCTCGTCGCCGGCGGGTTGTTCCTGCTCGGCGGGATCGCGCTGCTCGTCTGGGCCGTCCTCCACCAGCGGCGTGGCCGGGGCCCGCGTCGGCGCAGCGGTGGGACGCGACCGCCGCGCGTCCGCGCCTCCCGCCGTGCCGCCGCCGCCGGAGCCCAGGTGCCGAGCCGCGGTCGTCGCGGACGGCGGGCGTTCGTCGCGGTACCGGTCCTGCTCGTCGGCGCCCTGACCCTCGCCGGGTGCTCGTCCGAGTACTGGCCGCAGGGCGGCGCAGCGTCACCGACCCCGACCGCCACCGCGACCGGGGCCGCCGACCAGGCCGAGCCGGTCGCCGCGACCAAGCAGCAGATCACCCGCATCGTGCAGCGCGTGGCCTCCGTGGCGAAGCGGGCCGACGCCGCACGGGACGCCACGCTCGCCGCCCAGCGGTTCACCGGCGCTGCGCTCGAGCTGCGGAAGGCCAACTACACGATCCGCGCGAAGGACTCCGACGTGGACGCCCCGCCGGCGATCTCGGCCGACGAGGTCTGCGTGGCGCTGCCGCAGCAGACCGACACCTGGCCCCGGACGATCTTCGCGATCACCGCGGCGGACTGCTCGGCCAAGACGGCCGCACCGCAGGCGCTGACCCTCACGCAGGAGACCGCCCGCGACCCCTACAAGGTCGCGTACGACGTCTCGCTGGAGGCCGACGCGCAGATCCCGACGCTCGCGCCGACCTCGATCGGTGCTGCCCTGCTGGCCGCGAACACCAAGCTCCTGACGATCGCCCCGGACCAGGTGGCGACGGCTTACGCGGACATCCTCTCGAAGGACACCGCGAGCGAGTACGCCGACCTGTTCGCCGTGCAGGACGACGCGCTCCGGAAGACGATCGGCAAGGCCTACAAGGACAAGAAGGCGAAGGCGCTGCCCGACACCGCGAAGATCGAGTACTCGTCCGAGATCCCGGACGACGGTGCCGTCGCGTTCGCCACCGACAAGGCCGGTGCGCTCGTCTCCGCCGACCTCGACGAGGTCGAGAAGGTCACGCCCACGGCGTCCGGCGCCGAGGTGAACACCGAGGGGGCCGTGAAGGCGCTCTCGGGCGTCGACTCCAGCAAGAAGGGCATCAGCGCCACATACGGCGTGCAGGTCCTGTTCTACGTGCCGCCCGTCGGCTCCGATGAGAAGGCGGTCCTGCTCGGCTTCACGCAGGGCCTGACCGCCGCGAGTGAGGTCCAATGAGCAACGTCCCCCCGACCCCGTCCGGCCTCCGCGGCGCGGTCGACCTGTCGTCCCTCGTCGACCGCGCACAGCGCCCGGCGGCCACGGCCCCGACCGCGCCGGGCGCGGGTGGCGCTCCGGCCGGTGCGGCTCCCGCCGGCGGGGTGTCCGCTGCTGCCGACGGTGCCGCTGACCTGACCGTGCCGTCGCTCGTCCTCGACGTCACCGACCAGACGTTCCAGGACGTCCTGCAGCTCTCGACCATCGTCCCGGTCATCGTGGACATCTGGGCCGAGTGGTGCGGGCCGTGCAAGCAGCTGTCGCCGATCCTCGAGCAGCTCACCGCCGAGTACGACGGACGGGTCCTCCTCGCCAAGGTGGACGCCGACACGAACCCGCAGCTCGTGCAGGCCTTCCAGGCGCAGTCGATCCCCACGGTCGCCGCGCTCATCGGCGGCCGGCCCCTCGGGCTGTTCGTCGGCGCGCTGCCCGAGGCGCAGGTGCGCGACGTGTACGAGCAGGTCCTCGCGGCCGCGGAGCAGAACGGCGTGTCGGGTCGGGTCGCGGTGGACGGCGCCGCCCCGGTGGACGCCGCCGACCAGGGCGAGCCCGAGCCGGAGCCGCTGCCGCCGCACCACCAGGCCGCGTACGACGCGATCGAGCAGGGCGACTACGCCACGGCGATCCAGGAGTACACGACCGCGATCGCGCAGGACCCGCACGACCAGATGGCCGTCGCCGGGCTCGCGCAGGTGTCGCTGCTCGACCGCTTGCAGGGGCACACGGCCGACGAGATCCGGAGTGCCGCGGCCGCGGGGCCGTCGGACGTCGCCGCGCAGATGGCGGTCGCCGACCTCGACATCAGCGGCGGTCACGTCGACGACGCCTTCGGCCGGTTGCTCGACCTCGTGCCGACCGTGTTCGGTGCAGACCGCGAGGCCCTGCGCGTCCGGCTGGTCGAGTACTTCGAGCTGATCGGCAGCGACGAGCCCCGCGTCGTCGCCGCCCGACGGCGGCTCGCGAGCGCGCTGTACTGACGCGCGGAGCGCGTGCGCTGACGGCTCCGGCTGACGGACGCGACCGCTGCTCGGACGGGAGGCCCGGTGCCAGCTGGCACCGGGCCTCCCGTCCGTCATGTGGTCGCGCTGCGTCGCGCCGCGTCGCGGTCGCTCGTCGCGCTACCGCTCGAGCTGCAGCCAGACCGCACCGAGCGGCGGCACCACGAGGTGCGCGGACGCGGGGCGTCCCGCCCACGGGGTGTCCTCCGCCGTGACGACGCCGAGGTTCCCGACGCCCGAGCCGCCGTACTCGACGGCATCGGTGTTGAGGACCTCGCGCCACGACCCGGCAGCCGGGAGGCCGAAGCGACGCTCGACGGGGACCCCGGAGAAGTTGACGAACACCGCGAGCCGGTCGTCGCCGTCCTTCCGCAGGAACCCGAGCGTCGAGTGCGGCGCGTCGCCGCCCTCGATCCACTCGAACCCGTCGGACGTGGAGTCGTGGGTCCACAGCGCCGGCGTGTCCTTGTAGACGCCGTTCAGAGCGGCGACGAGGCTCTGCACGCCACGGTGCCCCGGGTCGTCGACGTGCCACCAGTCGAGCCCGCGGGCCTCGGACCACTCCTGCACCTGGGCGAACTCCTGACCCATGAACAGCAGCTGCTTGCCGGGGTGCGCCCACATGAACGCGAGGTAGGCGCGCACGTTGGCGAGCTTCTGCCACTCGTCGCCGGGCATCTTCCCGTACAGCGAGCCCTTGCCGTGCACGACCTCGTCGTGGCTGATCGGCAGCGTGAACTGCTCACTGAAGGCGTAGACGAGCGAGAAGGTGATCTCGTCGTGGTGGTAGCTGCGGTACACGGGCTCGCGGCCGATGTACTGGAGCGAGTCGTGCATCCACCCCATGTTCCACTTCTGCCCGAACCCGAGGCCGCCGGCGCTCGTCGGCTGGGTGACGCCGGGCCACGAGGTGCTCTCCTCGGCGATCATCACGATGCCCGGGTAGCGCTTGTACGCGGTGGCGTTGGTCTCCTGCAGGAACGAGATCGCTTCGAGGTTCTCGCGGCCGCCGTGGATGTTCGGCAGCCACTCGGTCCGGGAGTAGTCGAGGTACAGCATCGAGGCGACGGCGTCGACGCGGAGCCCGTCGATGTGGAACTCCTCGAACCAGTACAGGGCGTTCGCGACGAGGAAGTTGCGCACCTGGGGCTGCCCGAAGTCGAACACGTAGGTGCCCCAGTCGAGCTGTTCGCCGCGTCGGGGGTCCGGATGCTCGAAGAGGGCGTGCCCGTCGAACTTCGCGAGTGCCCACTCGTCCTTCGGGAAGTGCCCGGGGACCCAGTCCATGATCACGCCGATGCCCGCGGAGTGCAGCCGGTCGACGAGGTACCGGAGGTCGTCCGGGGACCCGAACCGGGAGGTCGGCGCGTAGTAGCCGGTGACCTGGTAGCCCCAGGACCCGCCGAACGGGTGCTCGGCGAGGGGGAGGAACTCGACGTGGGTGAACCCGAGGTACTGCACGTGGCCGATCAGCTGGTCGGCGACCTCGCGGTAGGACAGGCCGGGGCGCCACGAGCCGAGGTGCACCTCGTACACGCTCATCGGTCGGTCGTGGGTGGTCGTCCGGGCCCGCTGCTCCATCCATGCCGTGTCGCCGTCGGACCACGTGTAGCGCGAGGCGGTGATGACGGACGCGGTCGCCGGCGGCACCTCCGTCCGGCGTGCGAACGGGTCCGCGCGCTCCACCCAGCCCGAGTCCGTGAGGATCTGGAACTTGTACCGCTGCCCCTCGAGCGCGCCCGGCCAGAACAGCTCCCAGACACCGAGGTCGTTCAGGCGACGCATCGCGGTCGTGCGGCCCTCCCAGCCCTCGAAGTCGCCGATCACGCGTACGGCGGTCGCGCGCGGCGCCCACACGGTGAACGAGACGCCGTCGACACCGTCCTCGGTGCGCAGGTGTGCGCCGAGGTGGTGCCAGAGCTGCTCGTCGCGGCCCTCACCGAACAGGTGGAGGTCGATCTCGCCGATCGTCGGGGCGAACCGGTAGGCGTCGTCGGTCGTCCAGGTGATGTCGTCGCCGTCGCCGGAGGGGTCCGGGTCGTAGTCGGCCTCGACGCGGTAGCGCCCGAGCGTGCCCGCGGTGGCGCCGGCCCAGAGTCCGTCGCCCTCGTGCGTCAGCTCGACGTCGTCGCCGTCCGGTCGGACGATCCGCACCGCCGTGGCGAGGTGCCGGACCACGCGCACGCTCGTGCCGCCGTCGACCGGGTGCGGTCCGAGGACGTCGTGCGGCTGGGACCACCGGGCCTCGGCCACCTGCTGTCGGAGCCAGTCCTCGACAGGAGCGGGCCGTGGGCCGTCGGGGGAGGGTGCGGAACCCGATCCGGTCACGACGGGGTCGCCATCGTTCGTCGCGGTGGCCGAGGACCCGCCCTCGGAGATCGGGGACCCGCCCTCGGAGGTCGGGGCGTCGGTGCCGTCGTCGGCCGCGGTGGTCAGGTGGCGCGGGTGGGCGCTGTCCGGGGCGTGACCGGCGAGCGTCGCCGATTCGGGGACGTCGCGGTCGGGCGACTCCCTCGGCGCGGCGGGCGCACCGGGCAGGTCCTCGCCGGGAGCGGAGACCCGGGGCTCGTAGCGGGGTCCGGGCGCGGCGTCCGCCCTCGGTGCAGCGGTGGGCGAGGGCACCGAGGGCACCGCGGGCACCGGGGGCACCGGGGGCACCGCGGGCGGGCCGGACGGTGCCGGAGCGGCGACGTGCTGCGCGGGGTGCGTCGGTCGCGGCGTGTCCTCCGGCATCCGGCGCGGCAGCACGGGCGGCGGCGGGGGCGGCACCGGCGGCGTGCTCGGCCCATGGCCGCGGCCGGGCTGGCGCGGCGGCTGCTGTGGCGTCACCTGCTCGTCCGGCTCGCGGTCGTTCGGCGTCTTGTCGGCGTCGGTCATCGGTGTGGTCCCTCCACGACGAGCAGGTGCACGGGCTCCTGGAAGGCATCCAGGCGCACGTAGTTGGACGAACCCCAGACGAACCGCTGTCCGGTGACGACGTCACGGACGTCGAACGGCTCCTCGGTCGCCAGCCCGAGGGCGCCGAGGTCGAGGTGCACCGTGGTCTCCCGGGCGGAGTGGGGGTCGACGTTGGCGACGACGATCACGGTGTCGTCCCGGCCGGACCGGACGAAGCGTCCGGGGAGGTGCTTCGAGTACACGACGATCGCCGGGTCCTCCGCGTGGTGCACGTGCAGGTTCCGGAGCTGCCGGAGTGCCGGGTGCGCGGCGCGGAAGCGGTTGAGCATGGTGACGTAGGGCGCGAGGCTCGCACCCTCGGCTTCCGCCAACGCGAAGTCGCGCGGCTTGTACTCGTACTTCTCGTTGTCGATGTTCTCTTCAGAGCCGGGGCGGGCCACGTCCTCGAAGAGTTCGTACCCGGAGTACATGCCCCACGTCGGGGCCCCGGTCGCGGCGAGCGCGGCGCGGATCTTGTACCCGGCGCGTCCGCCGAACTGCAGGTACTCGGTGAGGATGTCGGGCGTGTTCACGAAGAGGTTCGGGCGCAGGTACGCGCTCGTCTCGTGGCTGAGCTCGTCGAAGTACGACTCGATCTCCTCGCGGGTGTTCCGCCAGGTGAAGTAGGTGTACGACTGCTGGAACCCGACCTCGGCCAGCGCACGCATCATCGCTGGACGGGTGAACGCCTCGGCGAGGAAGACGGTGTCGGGGTGCTCGTCGCGGATCTCCCGGATGACGCGCTCCCAGAACCACAGCGGCTTCGTGTGCGGGTTGTCGACGCGGAAGATGCGCACGCCGAACGACATCCAGTGCCGGAGCACCCGGAGGACCTCGGCGACGAGGCCTTCGGGGTCGGCGTCGAACTGGATCGGGTAGATGTCCTGGTAGCGCTTCGGGGGGTTCTCGGCGGTCGCGATGGAGCCGTCCGCGCGTTGCGTGAACCAGTCGGGGTGCTCGGTCACCCACGGGTGGTCGGGCGAGCACTGCAGGGCGAAGTCGAGGGCGACCTCCATCCCGGTGTTCTTCGCGGTCTCGACGAACTCCCGGAAGTCGTCCTCGGTGCCGAGGTCGGGGTGGATCGCGTCGTGGCCGCCGTCGGCCGAGCCGATGGCCCAGGGGCTCCCGGGGTCGTGCGGGCCCGCGGTGAGCGTGTTGTTCGGGCCCTTGCGCGCGGTGGTCCCGATGGGGTGGATCGGCGGGAGGTACACGACGTCGAAGCCCATCCGGGCGACCGCGGGGAGCCGACGTGCGGCGGTGCGGAAGTCACCGCTCTTCCACGAGCCGTCGGCGTTCTTCTTCGCGCCTTCGCTGCGGGGGAAGAACTCGTACCAGGCGCCGACCCCGGCGCGGGTGCGTTCGACGTCGAGCAGCTGCGTCGGCGAGTGCGTGCGCAGCGAGGTCAGGGGGGAGTCCTCGACCTCGCCGGTGATGCGGGCGTCGTCGATCGCGGCGAGCCGCTCGGCGGGTTCGAGGGAGGTGTCGCGGATTCGTGCCGCGGCCCGGGCCGCGGCGGGGGAGTCGGTCTCGGTCGCGAGGCGGTCCAGCAGGACACCGCCGTCGAGGAGCGTGGCCTCGGTGTCCACCCCGGCGGCGATCTTGAGTCGGGCGGCGTGCACCCAGGTGGCCCAGTCGTCGGAGAACGACTCGACGTGCCAGGACCACACGCCGACGTGGTCGACCTGCACGGTGGCCTCGTAGCGGTCCGTGCCGGGCGCGACGAGGGTGAGCGGGACGGTGCGGGTGCCGCCGTCGGGACGCTCCAGGACGAGGTCGGCGCCGATGATGCCGTGCCCTTCGCGGAACACGGTCGCGCCGAAGGTGATCACCTCGCCGTCGAACGCCTTGCTCGGGTACCCGTTCGGCGTCGTCGGTGCGAGTTGGGTGATGGGGATGCGCCCGGGCTTCGGTCGCCGGGGTCGGTCTGCGGTGGCCGCGGAGCCGACGCTACCCGGAAGGCGCGTCGGCGTTCTCCGGAACGCGTGTCGTGTGGACGACGGACGCGAGCGGGGCGGCTGTGGAGGAGCGGCGCCGGACCGGCACCGCGACCGCCTGGAGGCGCGCGGCGGGCCCGCCACGCGCCTCCAGGCCGGCGACTGGTCGCGACCGTGACGCGATGCCCGCGACGCGACGCCCGGCGCCCTACGCGATCTCGAACACGTGGATGCCCGGACCGTACGCGGTGAACACCTGCCCCGCCGGACGCAGCCGCTGGTGGTCGCGGTGCTTCTCGCTCGACCAGGCGAGCCGGTACCCGAGCACGTCCTCGCGGACCGGCAGCGTGATGTCCCGCGTCCGCCCGCTCCCGTGCACGACGACGAGCACCCGGTCGTACGGTTCGTGCTCGGGGGTCGACTCCACGAAGTACTGCAGCGCGCGGTGGATCGGCTGGTCCCAGCCCTCGACCGTCATCGGGCCGCCGTCCGGGCCGTACCAGGTCATCCGGGACGCCCCGGGGGTCTCCTGCCCCTCGACGCCGAACCGGGTCGGCCGGAGCGCCGGGTGCGCCGCGCGCAACCGTGTGAGCTCCGCGACCGTCGCGGTCGTCGACTCCGCGTCCTCGTCGTCCGACCAGTCCACCGGCGTCAGGTCGTCCGACACGACGTACGCGTTGTTGTTGCCGTGCTGCGTGCGGCTGCGCTCGTCGCCGGCCGTGAGCATCGGCACCCCGGCGGAGAGCAGGAGCGTCCCCAGCAGGTTCCGCATGCTCCGGCCGCGTGCGGCGCGCACACCGCGGTCCGCGGTGTCGCCCTCGATCCCGTGGTTGAACGACCGGTTGTCGTCCGAGCCGTCGCGGTTCTCCTCGCCGTTCGCGTCGTTGTGCTTGCGGTCGTACGACACCAGGTCGAGCAGGGTGAAGCCGTCGTGCGCGGTGACGAAGTTCACGCCGGCGAGCGGTCCGCGCTCGGCGCCGAAGAGGTGCCGCGACCCGGTCAGGGCCCCGGCGAGCGCGCCGATGCCGGTCCGGGGTGCGCCGTTGCGGCGCTCCTCCGCGATGTCGGTCAACCAGAACTGCCGGACGGTGTTCCGGAAGCCGTCGTTCCACTCGCTCGTCCCCGCACCGAACGACCCGGTGCGCCACCCGTCCGGGCCGACGTCCCAGGGCTCCGCCACGACCACGACGTCCTGCAGGTCCGGGTGCTCCCGGATCGCCGTGAGCAGTGGGTGCGCCGGGTCGAACACGTGCCGGGCGTCCCGCGCGAGCGAGACCATCAGGTCGAACCGGAAGCCGTCGACCCGGACCTCCCGCGCCCAGTAGCGGAGGCTGTCGACGACCAGGTCGGCGGTGGCGGCGACGGAGGTGTCGAGGGTGTTCCCGCAGCCCGTCGTGTCGTAGTACGCGTCCGCGTCGGCGGCCCACCGGTAACGCCCGGCGCCGTCCAGCCCACGGAGCGAGGTCGTCGGGCCGCCGAGGCCCTCCTCGGCGGTGTGGTTGTAGACGACGTCGAGGACGACCTGGATCCCGGCCTCGTGCAGGATCCGCACCATGCCCTTGAACTCACGGAGGACCGCGGACGCGCCGGCGGCCCGTGCGGCGGGGGAGGCGTATGCGGCGTGCGGCGCGAAGAACCCGAGGGTGTTGTAGCCCCACGCGTTCTCGCGCCCGGCGTCCCGGAGCCACCGCTCCGTGTCGAACGCGTGCACCGGCAGCAGCTCGAGGGTGGTCACCCCGATGCGGTGGAGGTGCGCGATCGTGCTCTCGTGCGCGATCCCGGCGTACGTGCCGCGGAGGTCCTCGGGGACGTGCGGGTTCGCGGCCGTGAGGGTCCGGACGTTCGCCTCGTACACGACCGCCCGGTCGAGCGGGGTCCGCGGGGCCACCGAGTCGCCCCAGTCGAAGGACTCGTCCACGACCTCGGACGTCCAGCGGACGCCGGCGCCGGCGTCGGCCACGGGCACGATGCCCCGGGCCGCCGGGTCGAGCAGCGGGGCCGCCGCGTCGAACGCGTGTCGCGGTCCGGCCGGGCCGGTCGCGAGCAGGTGGTAGCGGTCGCCCGCCCGGACGCCGGGCACCTCGGCCGACCAGGTGTCGCCGGACTCGTCGACGCGGCGCAGCGGGTGTGCGCCGCGTCCGGCCACCACGAGCGTGATGCCCGTCGCCGACGCCGAGCGGACCGTGAACCGCGCCCCGCCGTCGCCGAGGACGATCCCCGGCAGGGCGTCGGTCGCGGTCTCGTGCATGGTCACCAGGGTACGAGGGCCCGCGGGTATCCTGGAAACGCCCGATCAGGGGGCACCCTCGTCGATGGGAGAGCAGTGTGACGGTCTACCTGGACCACGCCGCGACGACGCCGATGACCGCGGAGGCGCTCGCCGCGTTCACCGCAGCGCTGCAGACCGTCGGCAACCCCTCGTCGATCCACAGCGCCGGGCAGCACGCGAAGATGCTCCTCGAGGACGGGCGGGCCGCGGTGGCGCGGTCCCTCGACGCCGACCCGGTCGAGGTCGTCTTCACCTCCGACGGCACGGAGAGCATCAACCTCGCCGTGAAGGGCATGTTCTGGGCTCGACAGCAGGAGCGTCCGCGCCCCCGGATCGTGGTCCCGGCGGGCGAGCACCACGCGACCGTCGACACGGTCGAGTGGCTGGCTCGTCACGAGGGTGCGGTCGTCGACGTGGTGCCGCTGGACGCGCAGGGGCGCGTCGACACGGCCGCCCTGGAGGCACGACTCGCCTCCGCCGACGACGTCGCCCTGGTCACGTTCCTGTGGGCCAACAACGAGGTGGGCACCATCCAGCCGGTGCGGCAGATCGTGGATGCTGCGCACGCGGCGGGCGTACCGGTGCACAGCGACGCGGTCGCCGCCTACGGGCAGGTGCCGGTGTCGTTCCGCGACTCCGGCCTCGACGCCCTGAGCGTCTCGGCCCACAAGGTCGGGGGCCCGGTGGGGGCCGGCGCGCTCGTCCTCGGCCGCCGCGCCACCGTCGAGGCGCTCATCCACGGCGGCGGACAGCAGCGCCAGGTGCGGAGCGGGACGCAGGACGCCCCGGCGGCGGCGGCGTTCGGCGCGGCGGCGTCCGCGATCGCCGCCGACGGCTCGGTGCTGCACCCGGAGGTCCGTGCACTGCGGGACCGACTGGTCGCTGGCGTCCGGGCGACGGTGCCGTCCGCCGTCCTCATGGGCGACCCGGTCGACCGGCTCCCGGGCAACGCGCACTTCACCTTCCCCGGGTGCGAGGGGGACTCGCTCCTGTTCCTGCTCGACGCCGCCGGGGTCGCCGTGTCGACGGGCTCGGCGTGCCAGGCGGGGGTCCCCGAGGCCTCGCACGTGCTGCTCGCGATGGGGCTCAGCGAGGCGGACGCCCGCGGCGCGCTGCGGATCACGCTGGGGCACACCTCGACGCACGCCGACGTCGACGCCTTCCTCGCCGCGCTGCCCGACGCCGTGGCGCGTGCGAGCGCAGCCGGGATGGCGGCCCGCGAGCCGGTGCTCGGCCGCTGACGCGATCCCTGCACAGCCGGCCACGTCGACCCGTTCGCCCACAGGTCGAGCCGAGCCGTCCCTCCCGGCCGTGCTGCGCCGGTAGGATCGACGATCATGGTCGAACTGGACTTCTCCGAGCAACTCTCCGCCCTCCGCGAGACGTTCGGCAACATCCGCTCGGTGGTCGACGTCGACCGCCTGCAGCGCGAGATCGCCGAACTCAGCGAGCAGGCGGGCGCACCCGACCTGTGGGACGACGTCGAGCACGCGCAGCAGGTGACGAGCGCGCTGTCGCACCGGCAGTCCGAGCTCCGGAAGATCACCGACACGCAGGCGCGCATCGACGACCTCGAAGTGCTGGTCGAGATGGCGAACGAGGCCGACGACCAGGACTCCGCGGACGAGGCCCAGGCCGAGCTCAAGGCGATCCAGAAGACCATGGGCGACCTCGAGGTGCAGACGCTCCTCGACGGCGAGTACGACGAACGCCCGGCGGTCATCACGATCCGCGCCGGTGCGGGCGGTGTCGACGCCGCCGACTTCGCCGAGATGCTCCTGCGCATGTACCTGCGCTACACCGAGCAGCACGGCTACAAGACGACCGTGATGGACACCTCCTACGCGGAAGAGGCCGGCATCAAGTCGGCCACGTTCGAGGTCGACGCGCCCTACGCCTTCGGCACCCTGTCGGTCGAGGCCGGGACGCACCGGCTCGTCCGCATGTCGCCGTTCGGAGCCGCGGGCAAGCGGCAGACCTCCTTCGCCGCGGTCGAGGTCATCCCGCTCATGCCGGAGACCGAGTCGATCGACATCCCGGAGAACGACATCCGCGTCGACGTCTTCCGTTCGTCCGGCCCCGGCGGGCAGTCCGTCAACACGACCGACTCCGCTGTCCGTCTGACCCACATCCCGACGGGCACCGTCGTGTCGATGCAGAACGAGAAGTCGCAGATCCAGAACCGCGCCGCAGCCATGCGCGTCCTGCAGTCGCGCCTGCTCCTCCTGAAGAAGGAAGAGGAGAACGCGAAGAAGAAGGAGCTCGCGGGCAACATCACCGCGAGCTGGGGCGACCAGATCCGCTCGTACGTCCTCGCGCCGTACCAGATGGTGAAGGACCTGCGGAGCGAGCACGAGGTCAACAACCCGTCCGCGGTGTTCGACGGCGACCTCGACGGCTTCATCAACGCGGGCATCCGCTGGCGCAAGCAGTCCGACGACGACTGAGTGGATCCGCGGACACGTGAGCCGCGCGCCTCGGCCCGTTCCGGCCCGGACCGACCTACCCTGAACCGGTCATGATCAAATTCGACCAGGTCACCAAGGTGTACTCGGGCAACCCGAGTCCCGCGCTCGACGACGTCTCCCTCGAGATCCTCAAGGGCGAGTTCGTCTTCCTCGTCGGCGCGTCCGGCTCCGGGAAGTCCAGCTTCCTGCGCCTCGTGCTCAAGGAGGAGAAGCCCTCGCGCGGGCAGATCCACGTGCTCGGCCAGCGGCTCGGGTCCCTGTCGTCGCGCAAGGTGCCGTACTTCCGGCGCAACCTCGGCGTCGTCTTCCAGGATTTCCGCCTGCTGCCGAACAAGACGGTGTTCGACAACGTCGCCTTCTCGCTCCAGGTCATCGGGAAGAGCAAGGGCTTCATCAGCGAGGCCGTGACCGACGTCCTCAAGCTGGTCGGCCTCGCCGGCAAGGCGACGCGCATGCCGCACGAGCTCTCCGGTGGTGAGCAGCAGCGCGTCGCGATCGCGCGGGCCGTCGTGAACAAGCCGGCGATCCTGCTCGCCGACGAGCCGACGGGCAACCTCGACCCGACCACGTCGGCCGGCATCATGGCCCTCCTCGAGCGCATCAATCAGGGCGGCACGACCGTCCTCATGGCGACCCACGACGCGAGCATCGTGAACCAGATGCAGCGCCGCGTGATCGAGCTGTCGAACGGCACGATCCTGCGCGACGAGCAGTCCGGCGGCTACCAGACCCAGGCCGTCCCGATCCAGCGAGGCAACACCGTGTCGAACACCACCGGCATCCAGACCATCCCGGGGATCATACGATGAGGCTCGGACTCGTCATGTTCGAGGTCGGCTCGGGCCTGCGACGCAATGCCTCGATGGTCGTGTCGGTCGTCCTCGTGACCTTCATCTCGCTGACGTTCGTCGGCACGGCGATCCTGCTCCAGATGCAGATCAACCAGATGAAGGGGTACTGGTACGACCGGGCGCAGGTCGCCGTCTACCTGTGCACCGACACCGACACCACCGGCAACTGCACCGGGGCGAAGGCCACCGCGGACCAGCGCGACCAGGTCAAGGCGCAGCTCGAGTCGTCGACGCTGAAGCCGTACATCGAGAAGTTCTACTTCGAGAACCAGCAGGACGCCTTCACCCGCTTCAAGCAGCAGTTCAAGGACTCGCCGGCGACCGAGTTCGTCAAGCCCGAGTACCTCAACGAGACCTACTGGGTGAACCTCAAGAACCCGTCGCAGTCGGACGTGCTCGTCGAGAGCCTGTCGAAGGTCGCCGGCGTGCAGAGCGTCGTCGACCAGCGCGGGTACCTGCAACCGATCTTCAACCTGCTCAACGCGTCGTCGTACACGGCCATCGGCATCGCCGCGCTCATGCTCGTCGCTGCCGTGCTGCTCATCGCCACGACGATCCGGTTGTCGGCGTTCAGTCGACGGCGGGAGCTCGGCATCATGCGGTTGGTGGGCGCGTCGAACCGGTTCATCCAGACGCCGTTCGTCCTCGAGGGGGTGATCGCCGCGGCCATCGGGGCGGTCCTCGCGGGTGGGGCGATCGTCGCCGTGGTGTGGTTCTTCGTCCGGAACTACCTGGCGGTCCGGTTCTCCGGTACGGCGTTCATCGGGATGGGGGACGCGGCCGTCGTCGTGCCCGCCGTGGTCGTGATCGGTGTGCTCCTCGCCGGACTGTCGGCGTTCGTCGCCATCCGCCGTTACCTCAAGGTGTAGCGGCGCGCGCTGCGGCGCGCGCTGCGGTCGCGCGCCGCGGTCCGCGCTGACCGAGTCTCGTCATGAGCGACAATGCTCGGGGCCGGTGCCGCGAGGACCGTCGCTCACAGCGAGACTCGGGGCGGGCGGCGCGCCGGGAAGGTGCGCTGCGCCGTCGGTGTTGAGTAGTCTGTAAGGCTGCGCCGGACACCGGGTCCGGGGCGCACGCACGGACTCGGGAGGAGTCGTCATGGCCAAGGAACGCGGTGAGAAGATCGTCGCCACGAACCGTCGCGCCCGACACGACTACCTCATCGAGGACACGTACGAGGCGGGGATGGTGCTCTCGGGCACCGAGGTCAAGTCGCTCCGCCAGGGGCGCGCCTCGCTCGTCGACGGGTACGCCTTCATCGACGGGGGAGAAGCCTGGCTCGACGCCGTGCACATCCCCGAGTACACCGAGGGCACGTGGAACAACCACTCGCCACGGCGCAAGCGGAAGCTCCTCCTGCACAAGCAGCAGATCGTGAAGATCTCGCACAAGACCGCGCAGGGCGGGTACACGCTCGTGCCGCTGCAGATCTACTTCCACGACGGTCGGGCCAAGGTGGAGATCGCCGTGGCGAAGGGCAAGCGCGAGTTCGACAAGCGTCAGGCGCTCCGCGAGAAGACCGACAAGCGTGAGGCCGAGCGGGCGATGCGCACCCGGAACCGCGTCGGCGAGTAGCGCCGCACACGCCGGTCGACTAGACTGGAAGACCGCCTGAACGGCGGTTGGCAACTCAACAGCGTGACAGTGGCTCGCACGTCCGGCCTGCATGGGGATGATCGGTTTCGACATTGCCTGTGTGCCGACGGGAAGCGGGCCGAGGACCCACGGTCATCTCGTGAACGATCCGTGGAAAACAACAAGTGCCAATTCCAAGCGCACTGACTTCGCTCTCGCTGCGTAAGCAGCCCAGCACATGAAGTCCGTCGGCCAGGTGACCGTCCCCTAACCTGATCCCGGCGTCATCAAGAGGACTTGCTGCACGGTTGCGCCTCAGGGCCGTGCGGGACTTGCACTGAGACTGGGCCCGTCGTCCAAGAAGCCGGTAGCAATGGACGGGGCCGAGCAGAACGCCTGATCCGGCTACGCCCGTAGAAGACGTCGAATTGCAGCGATGGACGGGGGTTCGATTCCCCCCATCTCCACCACCTGCCGGTCGTCGGGCCACTGTCACGCCGAGTCGTCACCGGACGCCCCACTCCAGCGGAGTGGGGCGTTCGTCGTCCTGCCACCCCACGGGGCTACGCTCGGGGAACCGGCGCGGTGGGACGCCCCGCGCCCCCGGGACGAAAGGTGCGAGTGTGGTGCAGGAGATCGCGATCCGTGTCCGTCTGCGTGAGCAGGAGCGCCTCGGGCTGGGGGAGTACGAGCGGCTCGTCGGGTCCGTGGCCACCGTGGCGGCGCTGGTCGCCTGGCTCCCCGCGCCCGACTCCCGGCTCGTCCTGCGCGGCCGGGCGGCGGAGCCCGTCCGGCTCGAGACGGTGTCCTACGGCGCCGTCTTCGAGATGCTCGTGGTGCTCGACCAGCGTTCAGCGGCCGTCGAGCGCGCCGCGTCCGCGGTCGCCGCCCTCATCGAGTCGGTGCGGCACGAGCACGTCGAGGACGACGTCGCCGGGGTCGCCGGTGAACTCGACCGCCTGGACCGGTCGGCGCCGCGGGGCCGTTCCGTCGCCGAGCGTTCGCTGCGGTCCCTGCTCGAGGGCGCCCGTGCGGACGTCCTCGCCCGCCGGACGTCGACTCGCGTCCGTGCGGCGCAGGCCCTGCTCCGGCTCGCGGAGGACGGCGCGGAGCTCGTCGTCGAGCGGGTGGAGGACGCACTCGCTCCCGAGCTCGAGGCCGAGGTCGTCGACGTCACTGCGGACACGGGGGCTGCGGTGGTGGTGGGGACGGCGTCGAAGAAGGCTGACAAGAAGGACGCGTCCAAGAAGGCTGACAAGAAGAAGGCTGCCAAGAAGGCCGAGAAGAAGAAAGCTGGTAAGAAGGCCGAGAAGAAGAAAGCTGGCAAGAAGGCCGAGAAGAAGAAGGGCGGCAAGAAGAAGGCCAGGTCGAAGGACAAGTAGCCTGAGTGCTTTTACAGCACTTGTGTTTCCACCTCGTTAAATAATCCGGCGAGCATCCTGTCCAGTGCCATTGTCGAAGCACGCGGCCCCCGAACACGGGTCGGCGTCACTCGACAGGAGCAACAGTGGCAACAACGACGACGACACAGGCGCTGCCGGACTCCGGCCTGAAGCGGAACGTCGGCTTCATCGGGCTCATCTGGGCCTCGACCGGATCGATCATCGGGTCCGGTTGGCTCTTCGGCTCGCAGGAGGCCCTCAAGACGGCGGGTCCCGCCGCGATCATCTCGTGGCTCATCGGCGGCGTGGCCGTCCTCGTCCTCGCGCTCGTGCACGCCGAACTCGGCGGCATGTTCCCGATCGCGGGCGGTACCGCGCGCTTCCCCCACATCGCGTTCGGTGGCGTCGCGGGTGCCTCGTTCGGCTGGTTCTCGTGGCTGCAGTCGGTCACGGTGGCGCCGATCGAGGTCGAGGCGATGATCAAGTACGCGCAGCACTGGCAGTTCGCGCACCCGTGGCTGCACACGGTCGTCGTCGACGGTGAGACGCAGCAGCTGCTGACCGGCTCCGGCATCATGGTCGCGATCCTCCTCATGGCGGTCGTCACGGTCGTCAACCTGCTGAGTGTCCGCATCCTCGCGAACACGAACTCCGCCGCCACCTGGTGGAAGGTCGCCATCCCCCTGCTGGTCATCATCGTCCTGGCCTTCAGCGGGTTCCACGGGAGCAACTTCACGGCGGCGGACGGCTTCCTGCCCGGCGGCGCGAAGGGCATCCTCGCGGCGGTCTCCACGTCGGGCATCATCTTCGCGTTCCTCGGGTTCGAGCAGGCGGACCAGCTCGCCGGCGAAGCGAAGAACCCGAAGCGCGACATCCCGCGCGCGGTCATCGGCTCGGTCGTCATCGGCCTCGTGATCTACCTGCTGCTGCAGGTCGTGTTCCTCGGCGCGCTGCAGTCCGGTGCGATCCAGGGCTCGTGGGCCACCGCGGACTTCACGAAGTACACCGGCCCGTTCGCCGACATCGCGATGGCCGCCGGCATCACCTGGCTCGCCGTGATCATCTTCATCGACGCGATCATCTCGCCCGGAGGCACCGGCCTCATCTACGTCACCGCGACGACCCGCATCTCCTACGGTCTGAGCCGCAACGGGTACTTCCCGAAGGCGTTCGAGTGGACGACGAAGGCCGGCGTGCCGTGGGTCGGCCTCGTCACCGCCTTCGTGGTCGGCTGTGCCTGCTTCGCACCGTTCCCGTCGTGGCAGGGGCTCGTCAGCCTCATCACGAGCGCCTCGGTGCTCATGTACGCCGGGGCCCCGCTCGCCCTCGGCGCGTTCCGGAAGCGCATCCCCGAGATCGAGCGTCCGTACCGGATGCCGGCCGCCGCCGTGTTCTCGCCGATCGCGTTCATCGTGGCGAACCTCATCATCCTCTGGACCGGGTGGGACACCGACTGGAAGCTCGGCGTCGCGATCCTCATCGGCGCCGTCGTCATCGTCCTGAACAACGTGTTCCGCGGCGCCTCGAGCGTCCGGCCGCGGTGGGACTGGAAGGCGGCGCAGTGGCTGCTGCCCTACCTGGTCGGCATGGGACTCATCGTGTTCCTGAGCGACTTCGGTCCGCTCACGAACCCGGTGTTCCCGCTGTGGGTCGACATCGTCGTCGTGGCGGCCTTCTCGCTGGTGATCTACTACTGGGCGATCAACTCGGCGAGCACGCGTGAGGAGATCCTCCGCACCGCCGAGGACGTCCGCGAGGTCGAGGAGTCCAACGTGGTGGAGCCGGTCCACCACTGAGCGCAGCGTCACGCGACGCTGCACGAGACGGACGGGAGGCCCGTGGCGACACCGCCACGGGCCTCCCGTCCGTCTCGTGGGTCAGAAGTCGAACAGGTTGCCGCGGATGCCACCGTCGCCGTACTCGCGCCGCAGCAGCCCGCGCCGCCGGAGCACCGGGACGAGGTCACCGAGCATCCGGTACACCTGCGCCGGGTGCAGGTCGCCCGAGAAGATGATGCCGTCGTTGTCCGCGTCCGCGCCGAGCTCCTCGACGAAGTCGGCCAACTCGTCCGCGGTGCCGACGAAGCCGTCCCTCGTGGTGATCCTGCCAAGCCGGGCCTTCCGGGTGAGGAGTTCGCGCAGCGGTGCGTCGGGGGTGTCCCCGACGAGCCCCCGGATCGTGCCGGCGGACACGTGGTCGCCGAAGGTCCCGGCGGGGATCGGTGCGTCGAGGTCGAGCGAGAGCAGGTCGGTCTCGGAGTCGCTCGACCACGCGATCGCGGCGGCACGCAGGGCCTCGTCGGTCGGGTCGGCCGAGGCGCGGACGATGCGGTCGGCCTCCTCCGGGGAGGACACGAGCACCGGCTTGAGGACGAAGAGCACCCGGATGTCGGCGGCTGATCGGCCGGCGTCGGACGCGGCGGTGAGCACCCGCGCTCGGTAGTCCCGGACCGCGCCGGCCGAGAGCGGCGCGAGCGCGAGCTGCACGTCCGAGTGCGTGCCGGCGAACCCCAGCCCGCGACCGGACCCACCGGGGGAGACGATCACCGGGTCGGTGTCGGTGGGGAGCGCGTTGAGCGGCCCGTCAGCGGTGAAGTACGCGCCCTCGTGGTGGAACGCATCGAGCGCGCCACCGTCCGCGAAGTGCCAGCCGGCACCGTCGCCCGGGGCGCGGCCGTCGCCGTGGACACCGCCCGTCCCGGCGGCGCCGGCCACGTACCCGTCCGACCCCCACGAGTGCCAGAGCCGGCGTACGAGCTGCAGCCACTCCTCGGCACGGTCGTACGCGGCGTCGTGCGGCAACGGCGCAAGCCCGGCGTGCCGCGCGCTCCCGGTGTCCGTGACGACGTTGAGGCCGAACCGGTCGCCGGACAGGTGCGCGAGCGTCGCGGCCTGACGTGCGGCGAGGTACGGCGGCGTGAACCCGGCGTTGATGGTCGGGGCGATCCCGATGTGCGACGTGGCGGCGAACAGGTACGGCGCGAGCAGCAGCGGGTCGTGCTTCGGACCGCCGTAGGCCTGCCGGATGCGGAGGTCGAGCGTCGACGGGTTGCCGAGCGAGATCGCGTCCTCGGCGATGACGAGGTCCATCCCGGCCTGCTCCAACGCCCGCACCGACTGCTGGTAGAGGTCCGGCTTCGTCCAGTCGTGGCCCCAGTGCCAGTCGTCCCGACCCCAGGCCTGCGGACCGAACCCACGCGAGAAGAAGTACCCGAAGTGCTGCAGCTCCGCCACCGTCAGAGCTCCTCGGCGATGACGTGGCCCTGCGGGACGGTGTGGGCGAGCGCGGCGAGGTCCGAGACGGACCCGACCCGTGCCTCCAGGCCGGTGCTCGCCGCCGTGTCGACGCGACCCGCGCGCACCGCGGCGAGACCGCGCTCGAGGTCGCGGACCAGGTCCGCGACGTCCTCGATGCCGACCGACAGGCGGATCAAGCCGTCGTCGATGCCCTGCTCGGCGCGCTCCTCGGGCGTGCGGCCCGCGTGGGTGGTCGTCGCGGGGTGCAGGATGAGCGACCGCACGTCGCCGAGGTGGGTCATCCGGCTGAACAGCTCCACCGCGTCGATGAAGGTCCGTGCGGCGGCTTCGCCGCCGGCGAGGGTGAAGGCGAAGACGGAACCGGCCCCACGCGGCAGGTAGCGCTGGGCGAGGTCGTGGAACGGACTGGAGGCGAGACCCGCGTGGTCGACGCTCGTCACCTCCGGCTGCTGGTCCAGGTACTCCGCGATCGCCAGCGCGTTCGCGCTGTGGCGTTCGACGCGCAGGCTCAGCGTCTCGATGCCCTGGCGGAGCAGGAACGCGTTGAACGGCGACGGCGTCGGGCCGATGCGCGAGGCGATCACGTCGCGTGCGTACACGACGAACGCGCGGCTGCCGAACCGCTCGACGTAGCTCTGCCCGCCGAGCGAACGCTCCGGGCTCGTCAGGTGCGTCCACCGCTCGGGCGCCGCAGACCAGTCGAACGTGCCGCCGTCGACGACGACCCCGCCGAGGCCGGCGCCGTGCCCGGACAGGAACTTCGACGCCGAGTGCACGACGATGTCCGCACCGTGCTCGACCGGACGGACGAGGTACGGGGTCGCCAGGGTGTTGTCGACCACGAGCGGAACGCCCGCCCGGTGTGCGACGTCGGCCACGCCCGTGATGTCCAGGACGTCGTTCTTCGGGTTCGGGATCGTCTCGGCGAAGAACGCCTTCGTGTTCGGGCGGACCGCCGCCGCCCAGGCGTCGAGGTCGCGGGCGTCGCCGACGAAGTCCACCTCGATGCCCAGCCGACCGAGGTTCTGCACCAGCAGGCCGCGCGTGCCCTCGTAGATGCTCCGGGCGCTGACGACGTGGTCGCCGGCCTGCAGCAACCCGAGGAGGGCGACGGTCACGGCCGCCTGCCCACTGCCGACCAGGATCGCCTCGGCGCTCCGCTCGAGGAGGGCCACGCGCCGTTCGACGTCGGCGTTCGTCGGGTTGCCGAGCCGGGTGTACGTGTAACCGTCGTCCGACCCGGCGAAGCGCTCACGGGCCTGGTCGAAGTCGTCGAAGACGAACCCCGAGGACATGTGGATCGCCGGGACCCGTGCTCCGTGCGCCGCGTCCGGCACGAAACCGCCGTGCACCTGCTCGGTCGCGAAGCCGTGCGCCGCGTCGGCGCGCTCCTCGTCGGTCATCGGGTCCTCCACGGTCGTCGGGTGTCGGTACCCTTGCACGCCGCGCCGCGCGGACAGTCGAATGCTGCACCCGGTTACGTGTGGCCGGTCCAATCCGGTGCCGGGTGCGGGACGGTGGCCTGCTCGGAGTCCGCCCGTCGGCCTGCTCGGAGTCCGCCCGTCGGCCTGCTCGGAGTTCGCCCGTCGGCCTGCTCGGCGTCCGCCTGTCGTCTGCCAGGCTGGTCGCATGCTCCGCGACGACGTCGACCTGGTCCTCCGCTCCGTCCGCCCGTGGGGAGGTGACCCGGCCGACGTGCACATCGCAGGGGACCGGATCGTCGCGGTGGAGCCGAGCGGGGTCGGCGGGGGCGTGCGGTCCGTCGGGTCGATCGCGGCTGCGGGGGTGACGGTTGTCGACGGCTCCGGGCTGCTCGCGCTGCCCGGCCTCGTCAACGCCCACGCGCACGTCGACAAGAGCTGGTGGGGCCGGCCGTGGGAGTCGTACGGCGGCGAGGGCGGCACCCAGGGCCGCATCGCACACGAGCGTGCCCGTCGCGACGCACTCGGCATCCCCGGCGTCGACGTCGCCACCCGGGTGCTCCGCGAGGGGCTCCGGACCGGCACCACGCGCGTCCGGACCCACGTCGACGTCGACCTCGGCGTCGGCCTCCGCGGGGTCCACGCGGTGCAGGCGGCGGCCGAGGCACTCGACGGCGCCGTGGAGGTGTCGATCGTGGCCTTCCCGCAGGACGGGGTCCTCCGCCGACCCGGCGTGCTCGACCTCCTCCGGCAGGCGGCGCTCGCCGGGGTCGCGCACGTCGGCGGCCTCGACCCGTCGCTCATCGACCGTGATCCGGTCGGCCAGCTCGACGGCCTGTTCGCGATCGCGGCGGACACCGGCTGCGGGATCGACCTGCACCTGCACGAACCGGCGGACCTCGGCGCGTTCGCGATCGACCTCGTGCTCGACCGGGTGGAGCGGGACGGGATCGCTCCCGGGAAGGTGAACATCGCGCACGGCTTCGCCGTCGTGGACGTCGACCCGGTCCGGCGCCGCGACCTGCTCGAACGGATGGCGGGCCTCGGCGTCACGATGACGACCGTCGCACCGCTGCGGATGCGCCAGCTCCCGTTGCACGAGTTCGACGAGGCAGGGGTCCGGTTCGGGTTCGGGACGGACGGGATCCGCGACCTGTGGAGCCCCTACGGCGACGGCGACCTGCTCGGGATCGCGTGGCAGTACGCGCGGGCCGGGGGAATGGTGCGGGACGAGGACCTCCGTCGGGTGGTCGAGATCGCGTCGCGGGACGGCGCCGCGTTCGTCACGGACGAGGTGCACGACCTGGTGCCGGGGGCTCGGGCGGACGTGGTGCTCGTCGATGCGGAGAACCCGATGGACGCACTCGTTCGGCGGGTCCCGCGGGCGCTCGTGGTCGCCGGTGGGCAGGTCATCGATCCGGTGGCGTTGGAGCAGCACCCCTGGGAGTGAGCCTGCGTGCGTGGGTCAGTCGTCGCGGGAGGCAGCGGGTGCTGTGCTGCGGCCGGCTTCGCGCACTGCGGTGCGCGCGGCGTCGCGTGCTGCCTCGCGCGCGGCGTCGCGTGCTGTCTCGCGTGCCGCGAGCAGCCGGTGTGGGAACGTCGACGGGACCGCGTCCGGGAGCGCCTCGACGGGGAACCACCGGACGTCGTCGCTCTCGTCGCTGACCGCGGTCGCCGCTGACGGGTCCTCCGGGTCGACCAGCGCGACGAAGCCGACGTCCCAGTGCGCGGCGCAGATCCCGAACCCGCTGTGCAGGTCGTGCCGGTCGACGTCGACGACGCTGCCGTCGAGCAGCTCGAGACCGGCGATCCCGGACTCCTCACGTGCCTCTCGGCGGGCGGCGGCCGCAAGGGAGGTGTCCTGCGGCTCGAGGTGGCCGCCGACCTGCACCCAGAACCCGCCCTTCCGGTGCAGGCAGAGCAGGGTCCGCTCGAGGTCGGGGGAGAACACGAAGCACGAGGCGGTGAGGTGCTCCGGGCCGCCCTCGCGCCGGAGTGCTGCGTCACCGTGTTGCTCGACGAACCGGCGTGCCGCGGGGACCCCGGGCACGTCGTCGGGCGTCCGGGCGAGGGCGGTCGTCACGTCGTCGAGGCGCATCCGGCCATCGTGGCAGGCCGACGGCGGCCGTAGGGGAAAGGCGGCCGGGTTCCGGGCGGTTCCCGGGTGCGTCGGACGGGGTGGGCGGGTTCCGGGCGGTTCCCGGGTGCTCGGACGGGGCGGGCGGTACGACATCGCCGTCGTCGTGCGACAGCGTCGTCGTCGTCGCAGCGCGTGTGCAACTGTTGCGGACGGGCACAGACGACATCGCCGTCGTCGTGCGACAGCGGACGTGTCGTTCGACAGCCGTCCCGGCACCGGCACCCCCGCCCCGCCCGCCGGGCGCGTCAGACCAGCGCGCGGACCCCCGCGGCGACGGCCTCCCACGACTCGGCGAGCGGTACCCGTGCGAGCCACACCGCCACGGCGTTCACCGCGACGAACAGCACGAACCACAGCGACGCCGGCACCCGCATCTCGGCCGCAGCGATGTGGAAGTCCGTCTGGACCCGGGCACCGGTGAGCAGCCACCGTGCGACCTGCACCACCGACCGCAGGCCGTCCACCACGAAGAGCGCCCCGACGGCCGCGACGACGAGCACCGTGGCGTCCGACGGCCGGACCGCGACCCACAGCGCGAGCGCGTCGAAGCCGACCACCACGAGCAGCCCGAACCAGTTCCGCACGAACAGCAGTGCGACGACGCCGACCACGCCGAGCACGACGACCGGCAGCCACCGCGACCCGTGCAGCACACCGGTCACGAGCAACACCCCGGCCCAGAGCGGCGCACTGTAGCCGGCGTACAGGTTGAGGACGCGCACGAGCCAGCGGATCGCGCCCGGCACGCGGCCGAGCTGGACCCAGGCCTCGCCGGAGCCGTCCGGGTGCAGGTCGATGCGGCGGATCTGCCCGCCGAACGGCACCACGACGACGACGTGGCCAACCTCGTGCACGATCGTCGCGGCGATGCGGGCGGCCCGGCCGACGACCGGGACGAACGGCAGGGCGGCCCCGACGAGCAGGGCGACGAAGACGAGGGGCGGGGCTGCGGTGGTCAAGCGACCAGCATGGCAGCCCCGCCCGAGGAGCGGGCCCACCGCCAGGGCCCCGGGGGGGAACGGTCAGCGACCCGACAGGGGTCAGGTGGAGAGCGCCCAGACGACGACCGCGGCGGTCGCGACGATCGTCAGTCCGGCGAGGACGGCGAGGAACACCGTCAGGCGGTTCACGGGCCGGTGCCTGGCTATTCGACCGTCACCGACTTCGCGAGGTTCCGGGGCTTGTCGACGTCGCACCCGAGCTGGAGCGCGAGTTCGCGGGCGAGCATCTGCAGCGGCACGACCGCCTCGAGCGGCCCCCACGGCGCGGTGCTCGCGCCCCAGGTGAGGCCACCGGTCGCGCGGCCGGCGAGCGCGGGGATGTCCGAGCCCTCGCCGCCGATGGTGATGACGAAGCCGCCACGGGCCCGCACCTCGGCGATGTTCGCCTGCATCCGGTGCTCGCCGTGGTCGACCACGACGACCGGGGTGCCCTCGTCGACGAGCGCGAGCGGTCCGTGCTTGAGGTCGCCGGCGGGGTACGCCTCGGCCCACCGGTAGCTCAGCTCCTTGAGCTTGAGCGCGCCCTCCGCCGCGTACGCCAGACCCTGGCCGCGGCCGAGGAACAGGAAGCCGGACGCCTTCCGGACGTTCGCGACCAGGAGCGGGATGCGGTCGGCTGCGACCGGCGCCGCGTGCTCGACGCGGGCCGGCAGTTCGGAGAGCTCGGCGACGAGCGCGGCGGCACGGGCGGTCCCGATCCGGCCGGAGGCCACCATCGCGGAGATCATCGCCGCGACGCCGACGACGACCTGCGCGGTGAACGTCTTCGTCGCCGCGACTCCGACCTCGGGGCCGGCGTGGCAGTCGAGCACCGCGTCCGCCCGGCGGGCGAGCGACGAGTGCAGGTTGTTCGTGAGCGCGAGCACCGGGTGCCTGTCGTCGAAGCGGTCGAGCGCCCGGAGCACGTCGGCGGTCTCGCCCGACTGGCTGATCGCGACGACGAGCGTGCCCGGGCCGAGCACGACCTGGTCCGCCTCGCTCGCCACCACGATGTCCGTCGGGACCCCGCCGATGCCGCGCAGTGCGGTCGCGATCACGTGCCCGGCGTTCAGGGAGGTGCCGCACGCGACGACGGCGAGCCGGTGGAACCCGGGTAGTCCGAGTCCGATCCACATGCTGCCGTCGACCGCACGACGGGCGACCCGCTCGAGGATCGAGCTGACGACGGCCGGCTGCTCCTCGATCTCCTTCGCCATGTGGTCCGGGTGGTCGCCGAGGTCGAGGGCGGCCGCGGCGAACGGCGACGGCGTGGGGAAGGGGACCGGGACCGTCACACCGCCGGACGACCAGGTCCACGCCTCGCTCAGCTCGACGACGTCGCCGTCGCGGAGCGCCACGAAGGTCTCGCACCACTCGGCGATCGCGCCGATGTCGCTCGCCACGAAGTCGCCGCGGGCCGACCGTGCGACCACGAGCGGCGACCGGTCGGCGGCGACGACCATCCGGCCGTCGCGGGCGTCGAGGACGACGATCGCCCACGACCCTTCGAGCTGTGCGGTCGCGATCTGCACCGCGAGCATGAGGTCCGGGTCGACCGCGAGGGCGCGCTCGACGAGGTGCGCGATGACCTCCGAGTCGACGTCGGAGCGGAACACGTGGCCCTGGCGTTCGAGCGTCGCGCGGAGCTCGTCGGCGTTCTCCACGATGCCGTTGTGCACGACGCTCACGCGGCCGCCGCAGTCCGCGTGCGGGTGCGCGTTCGCCTCCCGCACGGCACCGTGGGTCGCCCAGCGGGTGTGGCCGATGCCGATCCCGGTCAGTGCGTCGCCGGACCGTGCGGCGACGAGCGTCCGGAGGTCGCCGACCCGGGACACCGAGCGGATCGTCTCGGTGCGGCCGGAGGCGGTCCGGACCGCGATGCCGGCGGAGTCGTAGCCGCGGTACTCGAGTCGCTCGAGGCCGTCGAGCAGGTAGGGGCTCGCGTCGTCACTGACGCGGGCCGCGATGATGCCGCACATCGGGCGTCCCTTCGGGTCGGGAACTGCAGGGGTGGTGCTCGGGGGAACGGCACCGACCGCCGTCGGGTCAGCCGCGCGCTCGGTCCGCCGGCTCGGGGGCCGCCGCCCGTCCTCGGATCAGGCGAGGACGGACGACGGCGGTCTCAGGGCCGACGGTTCGGGTATCGAACGGGGTACCGCGGACGGGCTCCGGGAGGAGCACGGCGGTCGGTGCAGGAGAAGCGTCACCCGCGGACGGGGGCGGGGCAACACCCGTCGACCGCTCTTGCGGTTCCCCGCGCGGGGCCCGCACCGCGGGTGCGACACTGCGGGACCCCGCATCCACGCAACCCGGGAACGGACGGGAGGCCCGGTACCAGCTGGTACCGGGCCTCCCGTCCGATGCGTGGTCGCGTCGCGACCGCGATCAGGTGAGCAGCGCCACGAGGTGCGAGCGCGAGCGCGCGCCCACCTTGCGGTAGATCTGCGTGAGCCGCAGCTCCACCGTGCGCTGCGACATGAAGAGCGACGAGGCGATCTCGCGGTTGCGGTAGCCCTCCGTCACCTTCTGCACCACGGCGCGTTCCTCGGCGGTCAGCGACGTCAGCGCTGCGGACGCGTCCGGCGCGCTCCGCGGTGTGCCGGGCTGCGGCGCCGAGCCCGTCGGGCCGGACCGGAGGAGCGAACCGCCGAACGACGGCATCGCGACCGACGGGGCGGGCGTGACGAGCGGACGCCGGAGGCCGGCGGCCTCGTACGCGGCCGCCGCTGCGGCGCCGAGCCGCGGACGCTCGGTGGCCGTGCCGACCGCGGCGAGTGCCGCGAAGGTGCGAGCCCGCTCGTACTGCGAGTCGTGCGGCTGGAACAGCTCCAGCGCGCGACGCCTCGCGGTCTCGCGCGTCGTGTCGTCCGCGACGAGCGCCAGGCTCCGCGCGAGGACCAGCGCGCCCCAGCGCGACGGCCGGGAGTGGTGGTCCGCGGCCAGCCGGGCGGTGATCGCCCGCGCGTCGTCGATCCGGCCGAGGCGTGCGTACGCCTCCACCAGGTCTCCGAGGTGCCGGAGCACGGCGGGGTTCCGCAGGGAACGGCCGATGGCGTCGGCCGCCTCGAGGCTGACGGCGGCCTCCTCGAGCCGACCGTCGAGCAGCAGGACCCGACCACGGAACGCGTGCAGCTTCGCCGTCGCGCCCCAGAGCCGGTTCGTGGAGCGCTGCGCGAGGCAGCGGTCCAGCACGTCGAGCGCCTCCGAGGAACGACCCTCCGCGAAGTGGCGCCAGGCGATCGCGATCACCCGCGAGGGCTCTCGGAACCGCTCGGACGCCGCGGAACCGGCCTCCCAGACGTCGATCGCGCGGAGCGCCTGCCGGAAGTTCCCGGAGCGCACCTCGTTCTCGGCGGACAGGTAGCGGGCCGCTTCCGTCCACACGAGCGGCGTCTGCGGACCCCGGGCGAGGACCAGTGCGAAGACCCGACGGGCGCTGCGGTAGCGCTCACCGATGCTCAGGGCGTGGGCGAGCAGCAGCAGGGCGGCGTCGGACATGCCCGTCAACACGGCGGCCGAGAGCCCGTCGTGCAGGTCCGCGTCCGCCGGGAGGGTCCCGTCGACGGCGGCGATGAGCTCGCGGGCCGTCGCCGTGATCTCCAGCGTGTGCGCGGAGGCCGAGTCGAGGAAGGGCTCGGCGCGGGCCAGGAGGTCCCGCGCTTGGTCGAGCTCCCACACCTCGGCGCGGAAGCACGCCACGGTCGCGAGCAGGCCCGCGACGGCGTCGGTCTCCACCGGGTCGCCGGCGTCGACCGGCAGGAGCAGCTCGTCCGCGTGCACAGCGTCGCCGCTGAGGAACTCGACGGAGTACTGCAGGCGCAGCCGGCGGACCTCGGTGGTCGTCTCGCGGAACGGTCGGATCGCGGCGAGGTACCGTGCGGCGGCGCTGAGGAGCCGGTTCGCCAGCATGACCTCGGCGACGCCGAGCAGCGCCTCGTGCTCGTCCGCGGTGCCGCCCCCGACGAGCAGGGCTCGCTCGGTGAGGGACGTCGCCGCGGTGGTGTTGCCGTCCACGACGTACGACCGCGCGGCCCGGAGCAGCGCGACGGCGTCGGGGACGTCGTCCACGAAGCTGCGGTGCCAGGCGTGGGCTCGTGCGTCCGTGTCCGCCGTGACCTCCGCCAGGGCGGTGTGGGCGGCCCGGCGCTCCCGGGAGGGCGTCCGCCAGTACAACGACGAGCGGACGAGGGGGTTCGCGACCTCCACGTGCTGCCCCCGCACGGCGACGAGTCCCGCGTCCGCGAGGTCGTCGAGTGCGTCGCGGTCCCACGTGGCGGCCTTGGCCGTCGGGACCAGCGCGAGCCGAGCGAGGACGTCCAGATCGCGTCCCGCAGCGGCGTCGAGCACGGTCGCGGCGATCGCTTCCGTCGTCTTGGTGGGGCGGAGCGGCAGTACGAGCGGCTCGGTGCCGATCAGCTGACCGCGGGTGAGGCTCGCGAGCTGTTCGCGCAGTACGCCGGGGTTGCCTCCGGTCTCCTGCGCGAGGATCGCGAGGACACCGTCGTTCGCGTCGTCCGGAGCCGTGCTGCGGGCGAGCGTCAGGGCGACGTCCTCGCTGAGCGGTTCGAGCCGCAGCGCGGGCAGCGCCGCGAGCGGGCCGTCGGCGGGGACGGTGCGGACGGACGCGACCACACGCAGTGCGGTCCCTGCCAGTCGGCCGGCGAGGAACGCGATGAGCTCCTGGCTCTCCACGTCCATCCGGTCGAGGTCGTCGATGAGGACGACCGTCGGCGGCAGGGTGAGCGTGTGCACGGCTTCGAGGAAGTCGTGCGCAGCGGCGAGGCCGGCGCGTTCGGGGACCTGACCACCGGTGGAGCCCGCCTGCAGCAGGTGGGCGATGTGCGCGGTGGCGCGGGGGTCGTCCAGGGCGGTGAACAGTGCGGTCACGCCGGCCAGGGGCCAGTGGGACTCACTCCCGTTCACACCGACGCGGACGACGGGGAGGGAGACGCGGTGAGCCACCGCGTCGAGGACGCTGCTGCGCCCGGAACCAGGGTCGCCGACGACGACCATCGCGGACTCCCGAGGGAGCATTGCGAGGGTCGCGATCCGGTCGACCTCGAGACGGCGACCGGTGAGTGCCATGACTCACCGGCCTCCGGGTCCGGAGACGGATGCTGCGACGGACGGGCGCGCGGAGGCGGACCGGACGGAGGCGTGGCGGGTGACCGCGCCGGTGACCGGACGTGCGAGAGCTTCGTGGTTGGAATGCGGACGAGTGAGGGTGCACTCGGTTCCGCTCGGGAACGATGATGTCATCGTCTGTATCACCCCTCGGGTTAGGGTCTTCGACGAACTGGCACCGGGTCGCGTTCCGTGCCGGATCTAGGGAATCCGAGACGTCACCTGACCTGGCGTCTCGTTGACAGTAACCCAGGTCCCGGCGAGGTGGACCGGTCGTTCCCGACGTTTTCTCCCTTCGACTGCCCCCAGTCCGGGGGGCGGCGTCGCGGTCGCGGGGGCTGGCCACGGGACACGTGCCGGGCGTTCGGGGTACACCGTCGTCCTGACCGCGACGGGGGCGGTCGGTGGCGGACGCCCGGGCGCCCGGGCGCCCGGCGGTGGCGTCCTCACGAGTCCCGGTCGAGCGGGGTACGCGCGGGTGTCGGATGCCGTCCTGCGGAGGGGTCGGCGCGAGGGGCTGCCGTCGGGGTACCCGGATGCGCGATGTGCGTTCTTCGGATCGCCCCGCGGTGCCGTCAGCGACGGATGACGTCGACGACGGCGTCGTGCACGAGGCCGTTCGACGCGAGCGCACTGCCGTGCCACGGTCCGGGATCGCCGTCGAGGGAGGTGAACCGTCCGCCGGCCTCCTCGACGATCGGGACGAGCGCGGCGATGTCCCACTGCTTAAGGTCGGGTTCGCCCGCGACGTCGAGCACACCCTCCGCGACCATCATGTACGGCCACATGTCGCCGTAGGCCCGGGTGCGCCAGACCTTCCGTGACAGCGCGACGAGCGGCTCGAGCCGGTCGTCCTCGTCCCACTGCTGGATGCTGTTGTAGCTGAGGCTCGCGTCGGCGAGGTCCGCCACCCCGGAGACGTGCAGCGGGCCGTCGAACGAGTGCGCACCGAGACCCTCGGCCGCCCACCAACGCTTGCCGAGCGCGGGAGCGCTGACGACACCGAGCACCGGCCGACCGTCGACGGCGAGGGCGATCAGCGTCGCCCAGACCGGCACGCCGCGGAGGTAGTTCGCCGTGCCGTCGATCGGGTCCACGACCCACTGGCGGTGTCCTTCGCTGACGGCCTCGCCGCCCGCGTCCGCGGTCGTCTCCTCGCCGAGGAACGCGTCGTCCGGGCGTTCCGTCGCCAGGCGGTCGCGGATGGCCCGCTCCACCGCCTGGTCGCCGTCCGTGACGTGGGTGCTGTCGGCCTTCTTCGACACGTGCAGGTCGGCGGCGCGGAACCGTTCGAGGCTGATCGCGTCGGCGGTGTCGGCGAGGGAGCGGGCGAAGTCCAGGTCGGCGCTGAGGTCCACGCGTCGAGCGTAGCGCTCGGGTGCGGCACGCCGGGATGGGATGCGGGGGTGTCAGGCGGCGACCACCTCGTCCTCCTCCTGCGCGGAGACGGCGCGTTCGCGGGCGATGCGGGTCCGCCGGGCGACCAGGCCGTGCACGACGACGCAGAGCAGGACCGCGGCGGCCAGCCAGAGCGCGAGCACGAGGCTCGGACGCCCGAGGGACGCGTCCGGGAAGTACTGGAGGTCTTGGGCGGCCCGGAGCCACGCAGCACCGCTCCAGAAGCTGTTCAGCGCCGCGAAGAACCCGGGCTGGAACGCCGGCTGGAAGATGCCGCCGGAACTGGTGAAGTTGAGCATCACGAACAGCATCGTGAGGATCGGCGTGGTCCACCGTCCGAGGACGGGGTGCAGACCGACGCCGAGGGCCACGATGATCGCGTCGTACAGCCACGCGAACAGGAACACCTCCCACCGGTGCGTCGTGACCACGCCGTACACCGGGCCGGCGACGACGATGCCGATGCCGGCGACGACGCCCGCGGTGACGATCCCCACCACGGTCGTCCAGAACGGCCGGAGGCGTGCGGCGACCGCGGCGACCGCGATGGCCGATGCGTAGCCGCCCACGCTGAGGCCGACCAGGAGGAAGAACAGCCCCTGCCCCGTCGAGTCCTGCTCGCCGGCGGGACGACGTCCACCACGCGGAACGGCAGGTGCTGCCGGAACGCGATGGGCATGAAGACCTTCTGCGCGGCGGTCGCGGTGGTCTCGGACGCCGCGGTCGAGACGTAGAGGGTCGCGCCGCTCGTCGTCGGGGCGTAGACCGCCGCGAGCTCGCGGTCGCGGACCTGCTGTTCGGCGCGGTCGGTGGAGGTCACGACGTGCGCGACGAGGGCGCCGTCGGACTGGTCCGTGACGGTCTGCGCGAACACCTGCGTGGCCGCACCCTGGCCGACGATGCCGACGGGGAGGTCGTGCGGCGTCGGGGCGTGGAACGCGCCGAGGTACGCGAGGCCCATGCCGGCGGCGAGGAACAGCGGGACCAGGGTGTGCGAGGCGAAGTGCCGGAGGGTCGCGCCGAGGCCGTCGGGACGGAGGACGCCGTTGCCCGGGGAGCGGCGCGGTGGCTTCGGGGCGGCGTGGGTCGCCGCGGTGTGCGCCGCGGGTGCGTGCGGCGCGGACACGTGGGGGGACGGGGCGTCGACCGTGCTGGCCGGCGCAAAGTTGTACTTTGCAACTTCAGACACGTGGGGCAACGGTACACCGCCACCGCGGCGCGGTGATGGCAGCGGCGGCGTCGGCGGCGGCGGCGTCGGTGGTGGCGGCGGCGTCGTCGGTGGTGGCGTCGGCGGCGGCGGCGTCGGTGGTGGTGGCGTCGGTGGTGGCGGGCGGATGCCGGTATCCCCTCGGCGGTCGCGGCCCCGGGCGTCCCCTCGGCGGTCGCGACACCCCGCGTCCGCGGCGTCGAGTGGTCACGACGCGTCGGTGCGGCGCCGGCGGAGCGACCGTTCGTGACCGCGCGGGGTACCTGAGCGGGGAGTCGTGACCGCGCCGGGCGCAGCCCCGACGTCGCCGAGGGCTGGTCCCCGGCGTCGTCGTGCACGCGTCCGACGGCGTGGGTGGGGGCGGCCGCGGATCCCGGCGTCCGCTCGGCGGTCGCGACACCCCGCGTCCGCGGCGTCGAGTGGTCACGACGCGTCGGTGCGGCGCCGGCGGAGCGACCGTTCGTGACCGCGCGGGGGGCCTGAGCGGGGAGTCGTGACCCTCCGGAGTCGGCGACGTCCGACGGGAAGCCAGGCGCCGACGGGAAGCCAGGCGCCGACCGGAAGCCAGGCGCGCGCTGCCCGCCAGCCGCCAGCCGCCCGCCAGCCACCCGCCGCAGGCCTACTCCTGCCCGGGGTCCTCCGCGCCCATCCCGGTGAGCAGCGCCCGGAAGGAGTCCAGCCGCTCGACGCCCGTCGGGCCGAGCTCGCCGTCCGCCACCCGGTCGACGATCTCCCAGTCGTGGGCCTGCGACAACGGGATGCCGTCGGCCGGCTCGCGCACGGGGACCGCGTGCGCCGCGAACGCCCGGAAGACGTTCGCGGGGTCGACGTGGCCGAGACCGAACGACCGGACGCCCGGCGTGTCGATGATCCAGCCGCCGTCCCGCACCCGCAGCGCGATCGAGGACGACGACGTGTGGCGCCCCCGTCCGGTGACGGCGTTGACGTGTCCGGTCGCCCGGGTCGCCCCGGTGATGGCGTTCACGAGCGTCGACTTGCCCACGCCGGAGTGGCCGACGGTCACCGTGACCTTCTCGTCCAGGACGTCGTGGAGCGCTGCGAAGGGCACGTCGTCCGAGCGGCTCGTCACGATCCGCAGCGAGAGGCAGGCGAAGTGCTCCAGGAACGGCGCGGGGTCGGCGAGGTCGGTCTTCGTGATGCAGAGGACCGGGTCGAGGCCGGCGTCGAACGCGGCCACGAGGTACCGGTCGATCAGCCGGGTGCGCGGTTCCGGGTCGGCCGCGGCGACGACGATGAGCATCTGGTCGGCGTTCGCCACGATCACCCGCTCGACCTCGTCGGTGTCGTCGGCGCTCCGCCGGAGCAGCGTCGTGCGTTCGGCGACCTTGACGATCCGTGCGAGGGACCCCGGTTCGCCGGAGGTGTCGCCGACGAGCGACACGTGGTCGCCCGTGACCACGGACTTCTTCCCGAGCTCCCGGGCCTTGGTGGCCGTGATCACCGCGTCCCCGACGAGCACGCCGAAGCGCCCGCGGTCGACGTTCGTCACCCAGCCGGCCGTCGCGTCCTCGTGCGTCGGTCGGACCTTCGTGCGCGGCCGGTTGCCCTTCGGGTTCGGACGGATCCGGACCCGCGACTCGTAGTCGCCGTAGGGCTCGTCCTCGCCGTCGTCTCCGTCGGCGTCGTCCCACCAGCTCACGGAGCGGCCCCCGGGGAGCCGGCGGTCGCGACGAGCTCCGCCCACAGCTGCGGGAACTGGGGGAGGGTCTTCGCGGTCGAGCCGCTGTCGTCGACGGCGACGCCGTCGACGACGAGGCCGACCACGGCACCGGCGGTCGCCATCCGGTGGTCGTCGTACGCGGCCCACGCCGCGCCGTGGAGCGGGGCCGGCTCGATCCGCAGGCCGTCGTCGAGTTCGCGCACCGCGCCTCCCGTCCGGTTCAGGTCCGCAGCGAGCGCGGCGAGCCGGTCCGTCTCGTGTCCACGCAGGTGACCGATCCCGGTGACCTCGCTCGGTCCGTCGGCGAGGGCCGCGAGCGCGACGAGCGCCGGCGCGAGCTCGCCGCCGCGCGTGAGGTCGAGGTCGACGCCCGGCAGGGGGGCACCACCCGCCACCCCGAGCCCGCCGTCGAACACGAGGTCGTCGCCGTCCCTCGTGACGGTCGCGCCCCACAGGGGCAGGAGCGTCTCGAGGTCGGCACCCACCTGGGTCGTCTCGGTCGGCCAGGTGCGGATGCGGACGGAGCCGCCCGCGACGAGCGCGGCCACCGCGAACGGTGCGGCGTTGGACAGGTCGGGTTCGATCGTGACGTCCCGCGCGGCGATGGGACCCGGGTGCACGACCCACTCGCCGACGGCCGGCTGGTCGACGCGGACACCCCGCGCGCGCAGGACCTCGACGGTCATGTCGATGTGCGGCAGGCTCGGCAGCCGCTCGCCCGCGTGCACGAGGTGCAGGCCCTCGGTGAAGCGCGGCGCGGACAGCAGCAGGCCGGAGACGAACTGCGAGGACGCGGACGCGTCGATCGTCAGCGAGCCGCCGCGGACCGCACCGGTGCCCGTGAAGGAGAAGGGCATCGCGCCGTCGCCGTCGTCGGTGACGTCCACCCCGAGGTCGACGAGCGCCTGGATGATCGCGCCCATCGGACGCTTCCGGGCGTACGGGTCGCCGTCGATCGTGACCGGGCCGGTCGCCAGCGCCGCGAGCGGGGGCAGGAAGCGCATCACGGTGCCGGCGAGGCCGCAGTCCACCCGGACGTCGCCGCGCATCGGTGCCGGGGTGATCCGGAGGTCCGGTCCGTACGGGTTCGGCACACCTGGCGCTCCGTCCGTGCCGGGCGCCGGAGGGAGCTCCTCGATCCCGACCCCGAGCTGCCGGAGGCCGGCGATCATCAGGGCCGAGTCCCGCGAGTGCAGCGGCAGCCGGATGGTCGAGGGGCCGTCGGCGAGGGCGGCCAGGACGAGCTCCCGGTTCGTCAGCGACTTCGACCCCGGCAGCGCGACGTCGCCGCGGAGCGGGCCCCGTGCGCGCGGGGCGGTCCAGGGAGCAGGAGCCTGGTGGGAATGCGTCGTGGCAGCCATCGGTTCACCAGGGTACTGAATCCACCGGGAGGATCCTTGGCGACAGCAACACTGACGCGCGAGCGGACGCACCTGCCCGTCGCGGTCACCACGCTCGGCCTAGACTCGGCCGTGATGACCACCGACGAACCGCAGGCAGCACCGCACGACGTCACCGGGCCGCACGGCGCGGCGGCGCACGACGTGGCGGCTCCGCACGACCTCGTCGCGGCGACCGAGGCGCAGCTCGACGCGGTCGAGGAGGAGGACGAGGTCCTCGCCGACGAGACCACCGTGTCCGAGAGCGAGCTCCGGTCGCTGTTCGAGACCCAGGCGCTGCCGTTCATGGACCAGCTGTACGGTGCGGCGATGCGGATGACCCGCAACCCCGCCGACGCGTCGGACCTCGTGCAGGAGACCTTCGTCAAGGCGTTCGCGGCCTTCCGGCAGTTCCGGCAGGGCACGAACCTCAAGGCGTGGTTGTACCGCATCCTCACGAACACGTTCATCAACACGTACCGCAAGAACCAGCGGAACCCGTACCAGGGCACGATCGACGAGCTCGAGGACTGGCAGCTCGGCGGTGCGGAGAGCGTCACGCAGTCGATCTCCGCGCGCTCGGCCGAGGCGGACGCCATCGACCACCTGCCGTCGTCCGCGGTCAAGGACGCCCTGCAGGCGATCCCCGAGGACTTCCGGATGGCCGTGTACTTCGCGGACGTCGAGGGCTTCTCGTACCAGGAGATCGCCGACATCATGAAGACCCCCGTGGGGACGGTCATGAGCCGCCTCCACCGTGGCCGCCGCCTCCTCCGGGGGCTGCTGGCGGACCACGCCCGCGAGACCGGCATCGTCCCGGACGCAGCGTCGACGGCGACGATGCGCGGACGCGGCCGGAAGCCAGTTGCGACCTCGGGTCGCGTCGAAGGGAAGGAAGCGCGATGAGCGGCTGCGACTGCTCGAAGGCGAAGGCGGAGCTCGAGGAGTTCCTGCACGGCGAGCTCTGCCGTGAGGACGCGGCGGACATCCGTGAGCACATGGAGGGCTGCGAGGACTGCACGACCGAGCACCGCGTCGGCGTCGTCCTCATCGAGACAGTCCGACGTGCCTGCAAGGAGACCGCGCCGGAACAGCTCCGCGCCGAGGTCCTCGCGCGCATCCGCGTGGAGCAGGCCACCCACTGACCCCGCCACGGGTGCGGTCGGCGTGTCGTCACACGCCCACCGCGCTCGGTAGGGTCGCCGCATGACCCTTCTCGTCGAGTCGATCACCACCTGGTCCGACACGGACGTCGCCGACGTCACCGCGCTCGTCCGGCTGCTCGGCCACGACGTCGCTCCGGCGGGCATGCGTGCCCGGCTCGAGCGGCTGACGCCGGAGGCCGGACACCGCACCTGGCTGGTGCGCGGTGACGACGGTCGCGTGGCTGCGGTCGCCGGGGCGCAGCTCACCTGGGCCTACGTCTCGGACGAGCCGACGGCGCAGCTGCTGCTGCTCGTCGTCGACCCGACGGCCAGGAGGAACGGCACCGGTTCTGCGCTCCTCGGCACGTTCGAGACGTGGGCGGCCGAGCAGGGTGCGCGTCGCCTCAGCCCCGTGAGTGCGGCCGCGACGGACAGTGCGCACCGGTTCTACCAGAAGCGCGGGTACCACGAGGCGGGGGTCCGGTACACCCGCATCGTGTAGGCCCGACGGGCTGCGCTGCGCGTCCGGACGGCTGGCGCTGCGCTGCGAGTCCCGACGGCTGGCGCTGCGCTGCGCGTCCGGACGGCTGCGCCGTGAGCGCTCCGCCCCCCGTACGCACATCGCGCCCCGTCGGGACGGGGCGCGATGTTCGTGCGGGGCGCGAGCTGCGTCGCGTGCGGCTGTGCGTCGCGTGCGGCTGGGCGTCGCGTGCGGCTAGCCGAGGGCCCGGCGGATGACCTCGCTGGCCTCCTGCGCCGAGCGCTTCGACGAACCCGTGGCGGGTGCGGCACTCGCCGGACGCGACGCCACCGACAGCGGCCGGCCCTGCAGGTGCGGCGACAGGTTCATGCACACGAACGGCCAGGCGCCCTGGTTCTCGGGTTCTTCCTGCGCCCAGACGACCTCGGCGTCCGGGTAGCGGCCGAGCACCTCGAGGATCCGCTCGAGCGGCAGCGGCGCGAGCTGCTCGAGCCGGACGAGTGCGACGTCCGTGCGGGCCGACTTCTCGACCTCGGCGCGGAGGTCGTGGTGGACCTTGCCCGAGTGCAGCACCACCCGGCGCACGGCACCGGTGTCGAGCTGCCGGTCGTCGTCGAGCACCTCCTGGAACGTGCCGCTCGTGAAGGCCTCGACCGGGCTCGTCGCCTGGCGCAGTCGGAGCATCGCCTTCGGGGTGAACACCACGAGGGGCTTCTGCGGACGCTCCCACGCCTGCCGACGGAGCAGGTGGAACCACGACGCCGGCGTCGACGGGCGCGCGATCACCATGTTGTCCTCGGCGAAGAGCTGCAGGTAGCGCTCGATGCGTGCCGACGAGTGGTCCGGTCCCTGGCCCTCGTAGCCGTGGGGGAGCAGGAGCACCAGTCCGGAGCGCTGTCCCCACTTCTGCTCGGCGGACGAGATGAACTCGTCGATCACGGTCTGGGCGCCGTTCGCGAAGTCGCCGAACTGCGCCTCCCAGAGCACGAGGGCCTCGGGACGCTCGACCGAGTAGCCGTACTCGAACGCCATGGCCGCGTACTCGCTCAGCAGCGAGTCGTAGATCGTGAAGCGCGCCTGGTCCTCGGTCAGGTTCGCGAGCGGCAGCCACTCCTGGCCGTTGACGCGGTCGTGGAACACCGCCTGCCGCTGCACGAAGGTCCCGCGGCGGGCGTCCTGCCCGGCGAGCCGGACGGGCTTGCCCTCGACGAGCACCGACCCGATCGCCATGAGCTCCGCCATCGCCCAGTCGATGCCGCCGTTCCGCGTCATGTCGGTGCGCTTGGACAGGAGCTGCTGGAGCTTCGGGTGGATGGAGAAGCCTGCCGGCGGGTTGCTGTGCGCGTCGCCGATCATCCGGACGAGTTCCTCGGACACGGCGGTCTCGTGGACGTCGACCTCGGAGTCGTCGCGCTGCGCGGCCGGACGCTCGAGACCGTTCACCGCGCCGTCGTCGTCGCCCGTGATGACCGGGATCGTGCCGGTCTGTGCCTCGTGCGTCTCGGCGAAGGCACGCTCCAGGCGGTCCTGGAAGTCGCGGTGCGCCTCGTCGTACTCCTCCTGCGTGATGTCGCCGCGGCCGACGAGCGCCTCGGTGTAGAGCGTGCGGACGGAGCGCTTCGCCTCGATGAGGTTGTACATGAGCGGCTGGGTCATCGAAGGGTCGTCGCCCTCGTTGTGCCCCCGGCGGCGGTAGCAGATGAGGTCGATGACGACGTCGCGGTGGAACTCCTCGCGGTAGGCGAAGGCGAGCTCCGCGACGCGGGAGACGGCCTCGGGGTCGTCGCCGTTCACGTGGAAGATCGGCGCCTGGATCGTCTTCGCGACGTCGGTGGAGTACACCGAGCTGCGCGCCGACTCCGGCGGGGTCGTGAAGCCGACCTGGTTGTTGATGACCAGGTGGACCGTGCCGCCGGTGCGGTAGCCGCGGAGCTGCGACATCTGCAGCGTCTCGACCACGACGCCCTGGCCGGCCATCGCCGCGTCGCCGTGCACGAGCACCGGCAGGACGTTCGTCGAGCCCGGGCCCTGCTTGTCCTGCTTCGCGCGGACGATGCCCTCGAGCACGCCGTCGACGGCCTCGAGGTGCGACGGGTTCGCGGCGATCGTCACGGGGATCGCGGTGCCGTCGCTCGCGCGGAAGACGCCCTCGGTGCCGACGTGGTACTTCACGTCACCCGAGCCCTGGCCGGAGACCGAGCCCGGCAGCGACGAGCCCTCGAACTCACGGAAGATCTGCCCGTACGTCTTGCCGGCGATGTTCGTCAGGACGTTGAGGCGACCGCGGTGGGCCATGCCGATCGCGACCTCCCGGAGCCCGGCGCCGGCGGCATGCTGGATGAGGGTGTCGAGGAACGCGATCGTCGACTCGCCGCCCTCGAGCGAGAACCGCTTCTGCCCGACGTACTTCGTCTGCAGGAAGGTCTCGAACGCCTCGGCCTCGTTGAGCTTGCCGAGGACGCGGAGCTGCTCCTCCTTGGACGGCTTCGCGTACGGGACCTCGATGTGGGACTGCATCCACCGACGCTGTTCCGGGTCCTGGATGTGCATGTACTCGACGCCGGTGGTGCGACAGTACGCGTCCCGAAGGATGCCGAGCACGTCGCGCAGCGGTGCGTTCGTGGTGCCGGCCAGTCCGCCGGTGACGAACTCGCGGTCGAGGTCCCAGAAGGTCAGCCCGTGGTTCTCGATCTCGAGGTCGGGGTGGGTGCGCTGGCGGTACTCGAGCGGGTCGATGTCCGCCATGAGGTGGCCGCGGACCCGGAAGCTGTTGATGAGCTCCTGCACGCGCGAGGTCTTGTTGACGCGGTGCGCGAGGTCGACGTTGATGTCGGTCGCCCACTGGATGGGCTTGTACGGGATGCGGAGTGCCGCGAAGATGCCCTCGTAGAAGCCGTGCCCGCCGATGAGTCGCTCGTGCACCTTCTTGAGGTACTCGCCCGAGCCGGCGCCCTGGATCACCCGGTGGTCGTAGGTGCTCGTCAGCGTGATGGTCTTGCCGATGCCGAGCTCGACGAGGGTCTTCTCCGCGGAGCCCTGGAACTGCGCCGGGTACTCGAGCGCTCCGGCGCCGATGATGCAGCCCTGCCCCTTGGTGAGGCGCGGGACCGAGTGCACGGTGCCGATGCCGCCGGGGTTCGTCAGCGAGATCGTCGTCCCCTGGAAGTCGGCCGGCGTGAGCTTGTTGTCGCGGGCACGCTTGACGAGGTCCTCGTAGGCGGAGAGGAACTGCCCGAACGTCAGGGTCTCGGCGCGCTTGATGCTCGGGACGAGGAGTGACCGGCTGCCGTCCTTCTTCGGGACGTCGATCGCGATCCCGAGGTTCACGTGCGCCGGTTCGACCAGGAACGGCTTGCCGTCGCGCTCCTCGTAGAAGACGTTCTGGCTCGGGAACTCCTTGATCGCCTGGACCATCGCCCAGCCGATCAGGTGGGTGAACGAGATCTTGCCGCCGCGGGCACGCCGCAGGTGGTTGTTGATAACGATGCGGTTGTCGATCATGAGCTTCGCCGGGATGGTCCGGACGCTCGTCGCGGTCGGGACGGTCAGCGACGCGTCCATGTTCGACGCGAGGGTCTTCGCCATGCCCCGGAGCGGGGTCGCCACGTCCTCGTGGGTCTCCTCGTGCTCGTCGGCGGCGTCGTTCGCCTCCGCGGGGATCGGCTGCGGGGCGGGCTGGCGCGAGGTGGTGCGCGCCTGGATCGGGCCGGACTTGGCCTCGGCGGGGGCGTCGCCGGTGGCGGGCTGCTGCGTGCTCGACTGCGTTGCGGGCGCGGTGCCCGACGGCGCGGGTGCGGCCGAGGCAGGCGTGCCCTGGGCGGACGTGGACGGAGCCGGCGTGGATGCTGCGGGGGCGGACGGAGCAGACCCCTGCCCGGTCTGCGAGCGGTGGAACTTCTCGAGGACCGGCCACCAGGACTCGTCGACCGAGCTCTTGTCCGCGACGAACTGCTCGTAGAGCTCGTCGACGAGCCACTCGTTCGCCCCGAAGTCGCCCGCGGTCTCGTCAGTTCCGGTCAGATGGCTCGACACAGCCGATCGCCCACTCTCCGTCGATAGATGCTCGTGTGTGTCGTACGCAGCAACCCTGCTGCCGTACTGCCAGAGAGCCTAGCCGCTCCCGGATGACCGTTCGGTGACCGCCGGACGTGATTCGCGCCTCCCGTCCGGGGCTCGCGCGTGTCGCGCGGGCGCGGCCCGACAGCCGGTCCCGACGGGGCAGGACCGCGGTCCCGACGGGGCCGGACACCGGTCCGCGTGCCCTGTGCCGCCGTACAGTGGCCCCATGAGGTTCTACGAGACGCGGCCGACGCACGACCTGACCTACTCCGACGTCTTCCTCGTCCCCAGCCGGTCCGGGGTGACGAGTCGCTTCGACGTGGACCTCGCCGCGAACGACGGCTCCGGCGCGACGATCCCGATCATCAGCGCGAACATGAACTCCGTCACGGGGCCGCGCCTCGCCGCGACGCTCGCCCGGCGCGGTGGCCTCGGCGTCCTGCCCCAGGACATGCACCTGCAGGACCTCGACGCCGCGATCCGCTGGGTGAAGGACCAGCCCGTGGCCTTCGACACCGCCTACGACCTCGGGGCCGACACCACGGTCGCCGAGGCCCTCGAGCAGCTGCTCCCGGTCGCCGGGCGTGGTGTGGTCGTGCGGGACGGCCGCGGCGAGTACCTCGGTTGCGTCCCGGCGACCCGACTGGGCACCGCCGGCCCCGACGCGACCCTGGGCGACCTGCTGCACGGCGCGTCCACCGGCATCGACGCCGAGGACGCCGGCACCTCCCGGCACGTCTACGACGTCCTGACCGCGGCGGAGGTCGACTTCGCACCCGTCACCCGCCACGGCCGCGTCGTCGGAACGACGAGCCCCACGAGCGCGATCCGCTCCGACATCTACACGCCTGCCGTCGACGCCGACGGTCGCCTGCGGGTGGCCGCAGCGCTCGGCATCAACGGCGACGTCGCCGCGAAGGCGAAGGCCCTCGCCGCCGCGGGCGTCGACGTGCTCGTCCTCGACACCGCGCACGGTCACCAGGAGGGCATGCTCCGCGCGCTCGACACGGTGGCGTCGCTCGACCTCGGCATCCCGCTCGTCGCGGGCAACGTCGTCACCGCCGACGCCGTCGCGCACCTCGTCGGCGCGGGCGCGTCGATCATCAAGGTCGGCGTCGGCCCGGGCGCGATGTGCACGACGCGCATGATGACCGCGGTGGGCCGGCCGCAGTTCTCCGCGGTCCTCGAGACCGCTGCCGCGGCGAAGTCGCTCGGCGCCCACGTCTGGGCCGACGGTGGGGTCCGCTACCCGCGCGACGTCGCGCTCGCGCTGGCCGCCGGGGCCTCGGCCGTGATGATCGGCTCGTGGTTCGCGGGCACCCTCGAGGCACCCGGCGTCCTGCGCCGCGACGCGGCGGGCAAGGCCTACAAGGAGAGCTGGGGCATGGCGAGCGCCAAGGCCGTGCGCGAGCGGTTCGAGCGCCTCGACCCGTACGAGCGCGCACGGAAGGCGCTCTTCGCCGAGGGCATCTCGTCGTCGACGATCTACCTCGACCCGGAGCGGCCGAGCGTCGAGGACCTCCTCGACATGATCACCACGGGCATCCGCAGCTCCGCGACCTACGCGGGGGCGTCGTCGCTCGCCGAGTTCCACGAGCGCGCCCTCGTCGGCATCCAGTCGGCCGCCGGCTACGAGGAAGGCAAGCCGCTGCCCGTCAGCTGGTAGCGCCGGCCGCTCCCGAGACTCGGGTCAGCAGGACCGAGTCTCGGTCCCAGCGACAGTTCTCGCGCTCGTCAGCGCGAGTCCTGTCGCTCACGTCGAGTCTCGGGTCGCGACCCCAGGACGGACGGGAGGCGCGGTGCCAGCTGGCACCGCGCCTCCCGTCCGTCAGCGGCGTCGCGTCGCGTCCTCCACCTCGCCGACGAGTTCCTCGAGGATGTCCTCGAGGAACAGGACGCCGAGCGTGCGACCCTCCGCGTCGAACGCGCGGGCCACGTGGCGGCCGGCGCCGCGCATGGTCGCGAGGGCGTCCTCGAGGTCGGTCTCGGTGTACAGCGAGATGAGCTGCCGGATGCGCTTCGGCGGCACCGGGTCGTCGTACTCGTCGGGGCGGAGGTCGATGACGTCCTTCACGTGCACGTAGCCCGTGGGGGAGCCGTCCTCGCCGACGAGCACGTACCGCGAGAAGCCGCGCTGCGCGACCGCTCGCTCGACGTCGCCGGGGGTGGCGTCCTCCGGCAGGGTGACGAGCTCCGCCATCGGCACGGCGACGTCGCGGACCTGCTTCTCGGTGAACTCGAACGCCATCCGGAGGGTCCCGCCGTCGTCGACCAGCGTGCCCTCACGGCGGGACTGCTCGACGATGGTCTGCACCTCCTCCACGGTGAAGGCGCTGACCGCCTCGTCCTTCGGCTCGACCCCGAACAGGCGCAGGACGCCGTTCGCGGCCTCGTTCAGGCCGACGACGACCCAGTGCAGGCCGTGGCCGATGTACCAGAGCGTCGGGACGAGCATGAGCGCGGCGCGGTCGGGCATCGAGAACGAGATGTTCTTCGGGACCATCTCGCCGAACACGACGTGCAGGAACGACACGAGCAGCAGCGTGAACACGAACGCCACGACGCCGATGACCTCGACGCTCCAGCCGGTCAGGTGCAGCGGGCCCTCGAGCAGGTGGTGGATCGCCGGCTCGGACACGTTGAGGATGAGCAGCGAGCAGACCGTGATGCCGAGCTGGGTGGTGGCGAGCATGCGCGTGGCGTGCTCCATCGCCCAGAGCGTCATCTGCGCCGCCTTCGACCCGGCCTCGGCACGCGGCTCGATCTGCGAGCGTCGGGCGGAGATCACGGCGAACTCGGCCGCGACGAAGTAGGCGTTGCCGAGCAGGAGGACGACGAGCCAGAAGATGCCCCACCAGTCGGAGGTCGTCGAGGCGGACCCTCCGGCGGCGAGCACGGTGACGGGGATCATCGGGTGCCGCCCTTCGCGGAGGTGTCGTCCACGGTCGGGGTCGACCGGGTCGCGGGGATGATGATGCCGGTCGCGGGGGACTGCGAGGTCTTCCGGCGACCGGCCGTGCGCGACGCGGTCGACGTCGACGCGGTGGGTGCCGACTCGGCGGCCGCCACGGCGGGCTCCGGCGCGGTCGGTGTCCAGCGGATGCGGTCGACGCGGCGGCCGTCGAGGCGCTCGACGCGGAACACACCCCCGTCGATCGCCACCTCGTCACCGACGACCGGCAGGCGACCGAGCGTCGACATGATGAACCCGCCGACGGTCTCGTAGGCGCCGTCCTCCGGCACCGTGACCCCTGCGCGGTCCTCGAGCTCGTCGGGGCGGAGGAGTCCGGGGAAGGTCAGCCAGCCGCGGGACCGGACGACGTCGATGCGGAGCCGGTCGTGTTCGTCGGACACCTCGCCGACGAGCTCCTCGACGAGGTCCTCGAGCGTGACGACCCCGGCGGTGCCGCCGTACTCGTCGACGACGATCACCATCTGGTAGCCGCGGCTGCGGACCTCGGCGAGCAGGGCGTCACCGGGCATGGTCTAGGGCACGCGCTCGGCGTCCGTCATGAGTGCGCCGACCGGGACCTCGGGACGCTTCTCGCGGGGCACGGCGACGGCCTGCTTGACGTGCACGATGCCGACGACGTCGTCCGCGTCCTCCTCGATGACGGGGAAGCGGCTGAACCCGGTCCGCCGGGTGAGGGCGATGACGTCCTCGGCCGAGTCCGACACCCGGATGGTCGAGAGCCGGGGCCGCGGGGTCATGACCTCGCCGGCGTCGAGCTCCGAGAACGAGATCGTCCGTTGGAGGAGCGTCGCGGTGTCCTGTTCGAGCGAGCCCTCGGACGCCGAGCGGCGGAGGAGCGAGGTGAGCTCCTCGGCGCTGCGCGCGCCCGAGAGCTCCTCCTGCGGCTCGATGCCCATCGCCCGCAGGACGGCGTTCGCGGTGCCGTTGAGCACGGCCACGGCGGGCTTGAACACGGTCGTGAACGCGATCTGCAGCGGGACGACGAGCTTCGCGGTCTGCAGCGGCAGCGCGAGGGCGAAGTTCTTCGGCACGAGCTCGCCGAGGATCATCGACAGCAGGGTGGCGATGACGAGCGCGACGATCGACCCGACCGTCTCGACGACGGTCTCCGGCAACGCGAGCGCGAGGAAGGGCGCTTCGAGCAGCGTGGCGATCGAGGGCTCGAGCAGGTAGCCCGTGAGCAGCGTCGTCAGGGTGATGCCGAGCTGCGCGCTGGACAGGTGCGTCGAGGTGACCTTGAGCGCACCGATGACCGGTGCGAGGCCGGTCTCGCCGCGGTCGCGCCGAGCCTCGACGTCGGCGCGGTCGAGGTTCACGAGCGCGAACTCGGACGCGACGAAGACCCCCGTGCCGAGGGTCAGCAGGATCCCGCCGATCAGCATGACGACGTCGATCGGACTCATTCTTCACCTCCCGGAACGTGCGGGGAGGGGCTGCTCACTGTGTGAGCGGCGGATGAGTGGGAGGGCGAAGATGCGTTCGGAGGATCGTCCACAGTGCTGACCATCGTACTGCGTCGGGGGTGTCGGAGCCGTGAGGACGTACAGGTGCGGGTCGTGCGGCCCGCGGGGACCGCACGACCCGTGGCACCGGTCCGGGACCGGCTCAGCGCGCCGTGAACTCGAGCCGGTAGTCGTTGTGCCCCTGGGCGTCGAGGAGGAAACGGTGCGTGCCCGCTCCGACCCGGAAGTCGAAGAACGCGTCGAAGGTGCCCGGGATGAGATCGAACCGTCCGATGGTCGCCCCGGACTCGTCGTGCACGACGGGGAAGTCGTACGCCGGTCCCACGGCGCGGACGGTGCCGTCCGCGTCACGGTCGACGGTCGAGAAGTTGACCGGCGTGTCCGGACCGCGGAAGAGGTCTTGCGTGACGACGTCGTTCGAGAAGGTCCGCGTCACCCGTTCGCCGTCGGGCCCGACGAGCGTCGAGGTCGTGACGCCCCACACGGTCGAGGTGTCGTACGGCACCTCGAGCGTCCAGGTGTTGTCCGGTCCGACGACGGCGGTCTCCGGGCGGCCCTCCAGCCGGACCGTTCCCCCGGCCCGACCCGTCCCGGCGTACACCACGGGGTCGTAGCCGGCGAGGACGCCGAGGCGCTCGACGGGTGCCGTGACGGAGAACGTGTCCGTCGCCGTCGGACGCGCGGTCGTGGTCCACGACCGGCGCGCGTCCGTCCCGTCGGCGCGGCGGACCGTCACGGTCTGCGGGCCGGTGCCGGTCAGCCGGGTCAGGAAGCGCCATGTGCCGTCGGCCCCGATGACGGTCCGCTGGGTCGTGCTCGAGTCGGGTCCGAGGACGATGCGCTCGCCCGCCGGGCCGGTTCCCTCGACCATCACGTAGTTGCCTGGCATCGCCGGACCGGACGAGCCGGCCACCGGGGACGTGATCGCGAACTGCTGTGCGGCGGGGTCGCCGACGCGGACCTCGACCGTCGACGTGGCGCTGCCGTACTCGCCGCCCGCACGCACCGAGACCGCTCCCGCGGTGCTGGCGTCGAACGCCGTCGTGAAGGACCAGGTGCCGTCCGACAGCACGCGGGCCTGGCCGTCGGCCGGCGTGCCGCCCACCGACAGGTCGACGAGGGCTCCGGGGATGCCCCGTCCGGTGAAGGTCACGAAGCGGTCGGTCGTGACCACCGCGCCGGCAGCGGGCGACTCGATGGTGAAGGCGTCGTCAGCGGCCGCCAGCGTGAAGCGCGGTGTCGGTGTCCCGCAGGTCGGGGCGCACGCCGTGGCAGCGACCTCGTACCGGTTCGGGAACACGACGTCGTCGTCGTCGAGCGGGAGGTTCCAGAGCGCGTCCGTCCCGACCGTCGCGGTCTTCGTGACCGCTCGACCGGAGGCGGTGTCACGCAGCACGACGCGAGCAGTCGACCCCGGCAGCCCGGTCCCGCCGATCGCCGGGAGGTCGCCGCCGTACTCGACCGTGGTGTCGTCGGCCGTCGGGTGCGTCACGGCGAACACGGGGTCCGGGCCGACGGGGATCGACCAGTGTCCGTCCGCGGCGACCGCACCGCTCACGACGTGGTCGTCGAAGGTGAGCGAGACGTCGGACCCCGGCTCTCCGGTACCCGTCGCGGTGAACGGCACGTCCACACCGCCCGCGCCGTCGGCCGGGCTGGTGATCGTGACGGCGTCGCCGAAGTCGGCGTCGACCGTCGTGGACGGTCCGGCCGCGTCGGACACCTGGAACGCGTGCTCCCCGGAGAGGTGCTCGGCAGGCACAGGGATCCGGAACGCACCGGACGGGTCGGCGGTCGCTGCGACCCCGGTGAGGTCCGTGTCCGTGGACGTCACGGTGACCCGGTCGCCCGGCGTGGTGCTGCCCTCGACCACGAGCTCACGCGACCGGTCGGGCAGGAACGTCGCGACCGCGTGCAACGGCGGGGCGGCACGGGGGAGCGGCGCCGCCTGGGCTGCGCCGCTCCGCGCGGTCGCGGTCGCGGTCGTGGTCGGCTGGGCCGCGACGGCACCCGTCACCGAGGTCGCCGACAGCGCTCCGCCGACGATGCACGCCACCACGACAGCGAGACGACCGTGCTGCACACGGATGAGGGGGTGGGACAACTGGGCTCCTTGCTCGAGGTGAAGTATGTAATGTACAACATCCCGAGCTGCCCCTCGTCGTCCTAGGCGGTCACCCGTGCTCGGTGGTACTGCTGCGGCTCGTAGTCGACGTGCACGCCGAGCTCGACCGCCACGCGCAGCGGGAACGACGGGTCGCGGAGGAACTCCCGCCCGACCATCACGACGTCGGCCTGCCCGGTCGCGACGATCTGCTCGGCCTGGAACCCCTCGGAGATCATCCCGACGGCGATCGTGCCGATGCCCGCGTCACGCTTGACGGCCGCGGCGAACGGCACCTGGTAGCCGGGGCCGACCGGGATCGGGGCGCTCGCGACGTTGCCGCCGGTCGACACGTCCGCGAGGTCGGCACCGTGCTCGGCCGCCCACCGCGCGACCTGCGTGGTCTCCTCGAGCGTCAGGCCGCCGTCGACCCAGTCGGTCGCGGAGAACCGGACCACCACGGGGAAGCCGTCGCCGACCTCGGCGCGGATCGCGTCGAGCACCTCGAGCAGGGCGCGGGCACGGTTCTCGAGCGAGCCGCCGTACTGGTCCTCGCGGTGGTTCGACAGCGGGGACAGGAACTGGTGCAGGAGGTAGCCGTGCGCCGCGTGCACCTCGACGAGGTCGAAGCCGGCCTCGATCGCGCGGCGTGCCGATGCGGCGAAGGACAGGGCGAGCACCCGGACGTCCTCCGCGGCGAGCTCCCGCGGGACCGCGTAGCCGTCGAACGCCTCGGGCGAGGGCGCGACGGTCTGCCAGCCGCCGTCCTCGACCGGCACCGAGCCGCGCGTGGACTCCCACGGGCGGAACGTCGACGCCTTCCGGCCGGCGTGGGCGAGCTGCACGCCGGCGGCGGCTCCCTGCGAGTGGATGAAGTCGACGATCGGACGGAACGCGTCACGCTGCTCGTCGTTCCAGAGCCCGAGGTCCTGCGGGCTGATCCGGCCCTCCGGCACGACCCCGGTCGCCTCGACCACGACCGCACCCGCGCCGCCCTTCGCGAACGACCCGAGGTGCACGAGGTGCCAGGGAGTCGGCACGCCGTCCTGCGCCTCGACCGAGTACTGGCACATCGGCGACACCCAGATGCGGTTGCGGACGGTGAGGTCGCGGATGGTGATGGGCTCGAACAGGGCGTGCGTCACGCGGGTGCTCCTTCGGGGGTCGTCGTCGCCAGGTCCTGCAGGAAGGTCCGCAGCCCGGCGGCGGACGTGTAGTGGTGGCCGACCGCCCCGATCGCTTCCGCACCGGCGGCGTTCTCGGCCCTGTTGTCGACGAACACCATCTGCGCGGGCGTGATTCCCAGGTGTGCGCACGTGTCTCGGTAGATGGATGCGTGGGGCTTCAGCACGTGCTCCTCGGCGCTCACGACGACCGTCTCGAAGAGCGATCCCATGGGCGATCGGCGGTACGGGTCGCCGAAGTCGAAGCCGGCGTTCGACAGGAGTGCGAGCCGGGTGCCGGCGTCGTGCAGCTCCTCCACGAGCGCGAGGGTCTCCGGCTCGACCTCGAACCAGCCGGTGAAGTCGATCGCCCAGAACCGGTGCACGTCCGTGACGCTCCAGCGTCGCCCGACCCGGTCGCCGATCGCCCGCCAGTAGGCCAGCACGGAGAGGTCGCCACGGTCGAGGTCGTGCCGGAGCTCCTGGTACACCGGGAACAGCTCCTCGCCCGGCACACCGGTCGCAGCGACGAGGGCGTCCCGGGACGCGTGCGGCGTCCGGCTGATCACCTCCCCGTAGTCGAAGACCACCACGCGACCGGGGAGGAACAGGCTCATGCGCCCCACCGTACTGTGGGCACGATGAGCGAGCCCGTGCCCTTCCGACCGTCCGACGCCGCCCGCTGGCTGACCGTGCCGCACGGCGAGTCGACGAAGTACCGCCGCGGCGTGCTCGGCGTCGCGACGGGCTCCGACCGGTACCCGGGCGCGGCCGTCCTCGGCGTCGACGCGGCCGTGCACACCGGGGTCGGCATGGTCCGCTACGTCGGTCCGACGCGCGCCACCGACCACGTGCTGACCCGTCGACCGGAGTCCGTGTCCGGCGTCGGACGCGTCCAGGCGTGGCTCGTCGGGTCGGGCATCTCCGCCCCGTCCCTCGACGACCTCGACGACGCGACCGCCGACGCCTTCCGACACGCCTCCGACGACGGCGTCCCGGTCGTCGTCGACGCCGGTGCGATCCCGCTCGTCGACCTGGGCCCGCTCGCGGTGCTCACGCCGCACGCGGGCGAAGCCGCCTCCCTCCTCGGCGAGTCCCGCGAGGAGGTCGAGGCCGACCCGGCCGCCGCCGCGCTCCGTGCCGCACGGCAGACCGGCAGCGTCGTGCTCCTCAAGGGGGAGCGCACCCACGTGGTCACCCCGGACGGCGGCGTCGCGCTCGTCGCGTCCTCGGCGACCCCCTGGCTCGCGACCGCCGGCGCCGGCGACGCGCTCGGCGGCGTGCTCGGTGCGCTCGTCGCGGGCCGCCAGGGCGCCGTCGAGGCGGCGGGCAGCGCGCTGACGCCGTCGGACCTCGCACACCTCGCCGCCACGGCCGCGGTCGTGCACGGGCTCGCGGCGCGCCGCGCCTCCCGTGGTGGGCCCTTCCCGATCACGGCGCTCGTGGAGCAGCTGCCCGGCGTCGTCCGCGACCTCGCGGTCGACGGCGACGCGGCCTGACCACCGCCCGGCAGGACCTCGGCCGCCGTGTGGCGACGGTGTCGTCGTCGCACGACAGCGGTGCGGTCGTCGCGCGTCGGTCGCGAGGTGACCATCGGCCGTCCCGCATCGGTCGTGACGTCACCACGTGACGGCCGGGAGGCTCGTGGCGGGCCCGCCTCGTGCCTCCAGGCCGGCTGTCGGGTCGCGGCCGGCGACGCGCTCCCCGGTGCTCCATGGGTGCGGGTGGGTACGCTCGTCCGGTGCAGCGAAGAGCCTGGGTCGAGCCCGTCCTGTTCGGAGCGGCCTTCGTCGCCGTGCACGCCGCGCTGTGGTGGCTGACCACGGTGTCAGCCAACCTCCCGCTCGGCGACGTGACCATCACCTACCGACGGTGGATCGAGACGGGGCAGCAGTCGCACTTCTGGGTCGGCGTCGACGAGGCCTGGGTGTACCCGATCCTCGCGATCGTGCCGATGGCGGCCGCGGCGCTCGGCGGCGTCGCCGCGATCGGGACCGGCTGGCTCGTCCTCGTGGTGCTCCTCGACGCCGCGGCGTGCCTGCTGCTCTGGCGGCACCGCACCTGGGTCGGTGCGGCACGGGTCCGTGTCGTCTGGTGGTGGCTCGTCTTCCTGCTCGCCCTCGGCCCGATCGCGCTCGGCCGGATCGACAGCATCGCGACCGTGCTCGCGCTCGCCGGGGTCGCGTTCGTCGCCACCCGTCCGGCGGTCGCGTCCGTGCTGTTCACCGCCGCCGCGTGGACCAAGGTGTGGCCGGCCGCGCTCGTGGGCGTCCTGGCGCTCCTGCGGCGCGGACGTCGGCGGGGCGTGGTCGTCGGTGCGCTCGTGACCACGGCGCTCATCGTGCTCGTGGACGTGCTCTACGGCGGTGCACCCTACCTGTTCTCGTTCATCGGGGAGCAGGGCGGTCGGGCGCTCCAGATCGAGTCGCCCCTCGCGACCCCGTTCCTGTGGGCTGCCGCCGCCCACGTGCCGGGGGCCGCCGTCTACTACGACCGCGAGATCCTGACCTTCGAGGTGTCCGGCGCCGGCACCCACGCGGCGGCGGCGGTGTCGACGCCCCTCATGGCCCTGGTGGTGCTCGCCGGGGTCGTGCTGGCGCTCCGGGCGGTCCGGCGGGGTGCCTCCCGGACCCAGGCCGCGCCGCTGCTCGCACTCGTGCTCGTCGCCGCGCTCGTCGCGACGAACAAGGTCGGGTCTCCGCAGTACATCGGCTGGTTCGCCGTGCCGGTCGTGTGGGGGCTCGTCGCGGGCCGGCCGAGCGCGAGGCGGTTCCTGCCGCTGGCCCTGCTGGCGCTCCCGATGGCCTTCTTGACGCAGCTCGTCTACCCGGGCTACTACGACCAGGTCCTGACGGTGCAGCCGTGGATCCTCGTGGTGCTGACGCTCCGGAACGTGCTCGAGGTCGTCGTGCTGGTGTGGGGCGTGGTCGAGCTCGTGCGGCTCGGGGCGCGGGGGCGGGCGCGGGGGTCGCTGGCGTCCGCTGCTCCGTCGTCGCGTTCCCGGCTCGAGCCGGGCAGGATGGACGCATGATCGTCGCGTTCTCCGTCGCACCGTCCGGTGGTCCCGCCGCAACCGAGGACGGGTCCGTGCACGGCGCCGTCGCCGCCGCCGTGCGGGTCGTCCGCGAGAGCGGCCTGCCGAACCGCACCTCGTCGATGTTCACGGAGCTCGAGGGGGAGTGGGACGAGGTGATGGACGTCGTGAAGCGTGCGACCGAGGCCGTCGCACCGTTCGGCACGCGGGTGTCGCTCGTGCTCAAGGCCGACATCCGGCCCGGGCACGCGGGGGAGATCGACGGCAAGGTGGAGCGGCTCGAGGCGGCGCTGGACCGCTGAGCGTGCGCGAGCTCGCGCTGGTCGCGGGTGGGTGTGCTGATCGACCGCTCTGCGCGCCGACGACACGCCGCACGCCTCCCGCGGATGTCGGTGGTCAGGTGTCTCCTGTCGGTGACGGACGCGACAGGCGTCCGCACGACGACGAGGAGCTGCTCATGATGCACGACGGCTGGTGCCCCGACTGCGACCTGCGTTCGGTCGTCATCGACGTGGACGACGCCGGCGAGCACGCCTGGGCGACCTGCTCCGAGTGCGGTGCGGGCTGGGTCCACCGGGACGAGCTGCCCGAGTCCGCGGCTGCCGCCCCGAGCACCACGGAGCGCCGCGCGGCCTGACCCACCGGCTGGCCCGTCGAGGTCGCCCGAGGGCGCCGGGTGTCGGTCGAATCGATTCGGCCTGTCGTCTTCCGTCCGGCCGTTGGAGCGTTCTACACTGCTGGGAGCGGGTCGGCCCGGCCGTCCCGTCACCCGTTCGACGCCGAACCGGGACGCCCTCCGAGTGCTGGTGCCCACCCGTCGACGGCGAGCCGGTCGGCAGGGAACGCGCGACACCTCGAGCGCGTGACGCCCCGCTCGACCCACCTCCCGTCCGAGAACAGGCACCATGACCAACCTCACGCCTGCGCGCCGCACTGCCGCGCTCGTCGCCCTCGCCCTCGGTGGGTTCGCGATCGGTTCGACCGAGTTCGTCGCGATGGGGCTCCTGCCGAACATCGCGGCGGCGCTCCTGCCGGGCCAGTACGCGGCGGACCCGGACGCCGGTGTCGCCCACGCGGGCTGGATCGTCAGCGCCTACGCACTCGGGGTCGTCGTCGGCGCGCCCACGATCGCGGCGATGTCCGCCAAGTTCCCGCGCAAGGGACTCGTCCTCGTGCTGCTCGTCGGCTTCGTCCTGGCCACCGTCGCGAGCGCGGTCCTGCCGACGTTCGGTCTCGTGCTCGTCGCGCGGTTCGTCGCCGGACTCCCGCACGGGGCCTACTTCGGCATCGCGTCGATCGTCGCCGGGGACATGATGGGCCCCGGCAAGCGCGGCAAGGGCATCGCGATGGTGATGCTCGGCCTGTCCGTCGCGAACGTCGTCGGTGTCCCGGCGATCACCTGGGTCGGCCAGGTCGCGGGCTGGCGCACCGCGTACGGCGTCGTCGCGGCGCTGTTCGGGGCGACGTTCCTCGCCGTGGCGGCCTTCGTGCCCCGGTCGCCCCGGGACGAGCACGCCACCATCGGTCGGGAGCTCCGCGCGTTCCGGAAGCCGCAGCTCTGGATCGTGATGGGCCTCGGGGCGATCGGCTTCGGCGGCTTCTTCGCGGTGTACTCGTACATCTCGCCGCTGGTCCAGCACGTGACCGGGCTCAGCGAGTCCGCGGTCCCGCTCGTGCTCGTCGTCGTGGGGCTGGGCATGGTGGTCGGTGGTGTCGTCGGCGGACACCTGGCCGACCACAGCGTGAAGCGGACGATCTACGTCGGCCTGCTGGCGCTCGTGGGTGCACTGCTCCTCACCGTGCTGACCGCGCAGTGGACGGTCGGCATGGTCGCCGGCGCGTTCCTGCTGGGCGCCACGTCGTCCGCGATCCCGCCGGCCGTGCAGTCGCGGCTCATGGACGTCGCCGGTGACGCGCGCACGATCGCCGCGGCGCTCAACCACTCGGCGTTCAACATCGGCAACTCGCTCGGCGCGGCGCTCGGTGGCGCGGTGATCGCTGCCGGGTTCGGCTTCCTCGCCCCGGCGTGGCTCGGTATCGTGCTCGCGCTGCTCGGCGTCGGTGTCACGGCGATCAGCTACGGCGTGGAGCGTCGGTCGGGCGCTCGTGCCGCGCTCCGCTCCTCGCACCCGTCCACCGGGCCGATCACCGCGCCGGTGCCCACCGTCTGACGCCGGCGCGACGGACGCCGCGGCGCCGCCGTCGCCGTCGGCGCGCCGCGGTCGTCGGCGTCCGCTGTCGGCGCGGTCGTCGGCGTCCGCTGTCGGCGCGCTTCGCGCTCGCACAACCGAAGTCACCCCGAACCACGCGGTTGCGCGGTGCTGGGTGACTTCGGTTGTGCGACGGTGCGAACGCGTCGCACCGAGCGGGCTGCCGCCTGAGCGGGCTGCGACCCGGGCGACTACAGCCCGAGCGGGCTGCCGTCCTGCACGATGATGCCGTCGGTGATCGCCCGCTTCCGCAGCGCCACCTTGGTGCCGACGTCGAAGCCGGCGACACGGTACTTCTCACGGATGCGCTTGAGGTAGCTCTTCGCAGTCTCCTCGGAGATGCCGAGCTGGTACGCGACGCTCTTCACCGGCTCGCCGCCGCCGTAGAGGGCCATGACGCGGCGCTCCTGGGCGCTGAGCTTCGGCACGCCGCCGACGTCGCCGGAGTTGATGGCCAGGTCGAGCTCGGCGGAGACGTACTGCTCGCCGCGCTGGGCCGACCGGATCGCCTCGACGATCATCTCGGCGTCCTCGCTCTTCACGAGGTAGCCGAGCGCGCCGGCCGCCAGCGCCTCGCGGACGACGTTGGGCTCGGAGTACGTGCTCATCACGACGGTCTTCACCCCGGCGGTCTTGAGCGTCGAGATCTTCAGCGAGACCGGGATCGAGTCCTTGAGGTCGAGGTCGAGCAGCACCACGTCGACCGGGAACGCGGGACTGGTGAGCAGTTCCGGCCAGGTCGTGACCGCGGCGACGAGCGTGATGTCGTCCGCGGCGCTGCGGATCCACTCGGTCAGTGCGCCGAGGAGCATCTTGTGGTCGTCGACGAGCGCGAGTCGGATCGGTTCCTCTGGAGTCGCCATCTGGCGTCCTTTCTCGGGGGCTGTGCCGATCCTAGGGGGACCGAACGCACGGTACGGGCAGGCTGGTCAGGGTGTCCGCTGGTTTCGGGTCCCAGCCGGGTCCGCACCGGCTACATCGTCGGGTGGCGGTTGACGACGCAGTGCGACACGATGCGGAGCGAGCCGTCTTGCACGGCCTCCGTGAACGGGCCGATGCGCTGCAGCGCGCTCCAGGTGGCCGGGCCGAGTCGGCGTCGGCTGACGCTGCTGGACTCGATGACGATCGGGACGTCCATCGTCTCGTCCGTGACGGGGTGCCCGTCCGAGCCGACCGGGCCGAGCGTGACGGAGACGACGGGCTGGCCGGGCTGTGCGGTGCGCCCGTCGCCGGCCATCTGCCACAGGGCCTGCAGGAGGCCGTCGCGCTGCGCCGGGGAGAGGTGCCCGGCGAGCGAGGCCGGGTCGGCGACGCTCACGGCCCGCCCGAGGTGGTCGGACTCGGTGATCGCGTGGTAGAGCCAGGTCTCGCGGCGGCCTTCGATGAGGTGCAGGCGCAGTTCGGTCGCGAGCGAGGCCGCGACCGAGGCGGAGGCGTCGGACAGCGGCAGCGGGTCGGACCCGTTCGCGACGGCGTCGAGGAGCTTCTCGGCCGCGAGGTCGAGCCGGGCGAGCTCGTCCGACGCGAGCATGCCCAGGGCGAACTGCGGCGCCTGGACGTTGCTCTGCACGAGGACGCGGTCGAGCTCCCGCTGCACGAGCTGTCGGAACCGCTGGACCACGAAGAGCGCGATCGACGGCGGCACGACGACGAAGGCCACGAGCGACACCATGCCCGGCAGCGTGTCCGGCGTGACCGGGCTCGACACGAGGCACATGACGACGAACGCGGCGCCGAGCACGACGATCGCGACCGCGACCTCCCGCGCCGGGCGGAGCGACGCGATCGGGAGGAGGGCGAACCCCGCGGCGACCGATGCGGTGGCGAGGTGGGCGATGTCGTGGTCGGGCCAGATGCCGATGAAGTCGAGCGTGACCACGCACGCGAGCACTACGCCGATGAGGGCGAACGCGACGCCGGTGAGTCGTTCGCCGTAGGTGAGGAGGCTCAGCCCCACCCCGAGCGCCGCGACGACGTACAGGCCCCACGCCGCCGCCGGGAGCCACGGGTCGGTGTACTCCGGCCAGCGCACGAGGAAGAACACGATGCCGGCGACCGCCTCGATCGCGGTGAGGACCGCCGCACCCGCGCCGAGGTAGCCCGCGCCGAGGCTCGCACCCGGCTTCGCCGCCTGCCGGAGGGAACGGGCACCGGTGGACGTCGACGGGAGGCCGCGCGCCTGCCGACGCTCGCTGCCCCGGTACCGCTCACGGGCCTCCCGGCGGGTCCGCGGAGCGGGCTGCACGGTCTCGCCGGGCAGTCCGCGGCTGATGGTGTCCTCGGGGACGCGGCTCACGGTGCTGCCTCCTGCTGCCTCATCGGGGGGCCTCCAGGACCACGGTCGTGCCGGACCCCGGCGCGGAGAAGAGCTTCGCGTCGCCGCCGACCTCGCGGAGACGGTTGACGACGCTCTCCTTGAAGCCGAGCCGTTCGGCGCTGACGTTGGTGAGGTCGAAGCCGACTCCGGAGTCGGTGACCATCGCGCGCACCATCTCGTTGTCGTGCACGATCGTGACGTGGGCCTCGCCGACGCCGGCGTGGCGACGGACGTTCTCGAGGCACTCGCCGAGGGCGAGCAGGAAGGCGTCGAGCACGTTCGACGGCAGGAGGACCTGGCCGGTGCCGTGCCAGCTCACCTCGAGGCCCATCCGCCCGAAGCGCTGCTTCACGGACTCGAGGGTCTGTCCGAGGGGCGACTCTTCCTCGCGGGTGAGGGAGTAGTCGCCGGACTGCTGCGGCTGCGGGGTCGCTCCGAGGCGGAGGTGGCGGAGCAGCCGGGCGTCCTCGGCCGCCTGCTCACGCATGGCCTGCTCGGAGACGCCGACGCCGGAGTGGGCGAGGAGCGTCAGCGTCGCCAGCACGGTGTCGTGCAGGAGCCGGGCGCCCTGGCGGCGCTGTGCCTCGGTCTCGCTCGCCTGGCGTTCGGCACGGTGGGCGGTGCCGATGCTGTAGATCCGTCGCGCCACGCGGGGGATGCTCCGGGAGATCCAGACGGTCACGACCGCGATGAGCACCCAGCCGAGCAGCGCACCGCCCACGGGCGCGGAGAAGAACGAGCCGGTCGCCCAGATCATCGCGACCACCACGGCGGCACCGGCGACGATCGTCAGCCCGAGGCCGACCGGGTGACCGCGCTGCGCCATGAGGGGTGCCGAGATGCCGCCGGCCGCGAGCGGGAGGACCGCGCTCGCGATCACCGGCCGGACCGTGTCGTCGACGCCGAGGAGCAGGATCGCGAGGGCTCCGAGGCCGCCCGCGAGGACGACGGCGGTCCACCAGACGGAGCCGGTCGACCCGAAGACGACGAAGCCGACGATCATCGCGGCGATGCACGCGAGGGCCCCGACGAGCAGCCCGAGGGGGACGGCGAGGGAGGACAGCACGGCGACGACACTGATCACGACGCACACGATGCCGACGACACGGGTGGTCGACCGGAGCAGTCGGTCGCGTTCCTGTGCGATCAGATCCATCGATGTCCTGTGCGGTCGAGCTGGTGAAGTCGAGACTCGGTCAGGCCGAGCACCACGCCATCATTCCACGCACGGCACCCGTTGGGGGGTGTTCGGCGCGCCATGCCACGCCGGATGGGGTCGAATCGTGATCGCAGGTGCGATGGGAACGGCTGGCAGCGGCCGCGTGCCCGCAGCCGCCTCATCCGAACAGCCGTCGGAGGTGCGCCCCGACCGCTTCGTGCTCGATGAGGAAGCCGTCGTGCCCGAACTCGCTCTCGATGACCGCTGCCCGGTCGCCGTCGACGGTGTCCGGGATGCCCGCGGCGATGCGGTGCTGGTCCTCGACCGGGAACAGGCGGTCGCTCGACACCCCGACGACGAGCGTCCGTGCCGAGACCTGCGCGAGCGCCGCGTCGACACCGCCCCGCCCCGCCCCGACGTCGTGCGAGTCCATCGCGTGCGTCAACGTCACGTACGAGCTCGCGTCGAACCGCCGGGTGAACTTGTTGCCGTGGAAGTCGAGGTAGCTCTCCACCGAGAACCGGCCGTCGTCGCCGAGCGGGGACACGTCGCTCTGCCACGAGCGCGCGAACCGACCGTTCAGCTCGTCGGATGCGCGGTAGGTCAGCATCGCCATGCGTCGGGCGAGCGCGAGGCCGCGGTGCGGGCCCTCGCCGGGGCCGGCGTCGTGGTAGTCGCCGCCGGCGAACCCGGGGTCCATCTGGATCACCGCGCGCTGCAGCGAGTTGGCGGCGATCTGGTCGGCGGTGGTCTGCGCCGTCGAGGCCAGCACGGCCAACCGCGCGACCCGGTCCGGGTGGGTGATCGCGAACTCGAGGGCGTGCATCCCGCCCATCGACCCGCCGACGACGCCCGCGAAGCGCTCGATGCCGAGTCGGTCGGCCAGCCGCGCCTGCACTGCGACCTGGTCGCGCACGGTGACGAACGGGAAGCGCGAGCCCCACTCGACCCCGTCCGGCGCGACCGAGGACGGCCCGGTCGTGCCCTGGCAGCTGCCGAGCATGTTCGGCACGACGACGAACCAACGGTCCGTGTCGATCGCCCGCCCGGGACCCACGACGTCGCCCCACCAGCCGGCGGTGCGGTGTCCGGGGCCGGCGCTCCCGGCGACGTGCGAGTCACCGGTCAGTGCGTGGAACACGAGCACGGCGTTGTCCCGCTCGGGGGAGAGCGTGCCCCAGGTCTCGTAGGCGACCCGGACCGCGGGCAGTCGTCCCCCGCGGACCCAGTGCTCTCCCGTGTTCTCGAAGCGACGGTTCCCGGGGTGGTCGCCTGGACGCCAGGCGCCGGTGACGGGTGGCTTGCCGAGGGTGCCGAGTTCGGCGCCGGGCACGAGGGAGGACGGCACGGAGTCCTCGGGGGTCGTCTGCCAGTCCATCGTCCGACCAGTCTGCCGGGAGGCGCGGGTCGCCGCCGCCGTGTTACGTCACCCCGGGCGTGTGGTCGCGGTGGTCGCGCGCGTTCCGGGGTGCGGCCCGCGGCGGTGCGGGCGCGGCCGGCGGCGGTGCGGGTTCTGGTCTACGGGTGGCGCGGCGTCCGGTGTCCCGTTTGCGGGTGGCGCGGCGTCCGGTGTGCGGTCGTTTGCGGCGCCGGACGCTGTTGTGCGACATCGCCGTCGTCGTGCGACGACGGCGATGTCGTCGCCCCGCGCGCGCAATCGTTGCGTGCGCAACGAACGACGCCGCCGCTGTCGTTCGACAGCGGCGGCGTCGTTCCGCAGCGGCCGCGGCGGGCTCACGGCGCGGCCCCGCCCGGACCCGGCGCTAGGCGCGCAAGCGCTCCGACTCCGCCCGGGCCGCGGCGAGCCCGGCCTCGAGGTCGGCCCGGAGGTCCTCGATGTTCTCGATCCCGACCGACAGGCGGACGAGCCCCGGCGTGACCCCGGTCGTCAGCTGCTGCTCGGGCGTGAGCTGCGAGTGCGTGGTCGACGCCGGGTGGATCACGAGCGAGCGCACGTCACCGATGTTGGCCAGGTGCGAGAACAGCTGCAGGTTGTCGACGAACGCCTTGCCCGCGTCCACGCCGCCCTTCAGCTCGAACGACAGCACGGCCCCGACGCCCTTCGGCGCGTACTTCGTCGCCGCGGCGTACCAGGGGGAGGTGGGCAGGCCCGCGTACGAGACCGAGGCCACGTCCGGGTGCCGGTCGAGCCACTCGGCGATCTCCTGCGCGTTCGACACGTGCCGCTCGATCCGCAGGCTCAGCGTCTCGATGCCCTGGAGGAGCGCGAACGCCGTGTCCGGCGAGTTCGACGCCCCCAGGTCGCGCAGCAGCTGCACCCGCGCCTTGATGATGTACGCCAGCTGGTCGCCGACCGCCTGCGAGAACACCGCGCCGTGGTAGGAGGGGTCCGGCGTGCTGAACTCGGGGAACTTCTCGGGGTGCTCCGACCAGGCGAACGTCCCGCCGTCGACGATGACCCCGCCGATGACGGTGCCGTGGCCGCCGAGGAACTTCGTGGCCGAGTGCACGACGACGTCGGCGCCGTGCTCGAACGGACGGATGAGGTACGGCGTCGCGATCGTGTTGTCGACGATGAGCGGGACGCCGGCGTCGTGCGCGACCCCGGCGACCGTCGCGATGTCGAGGACGTTGATCTTCGGGTTGCCGATGGTCTCCGCGAAGAACAGCTTCGTGTTCGGCCGGACCGCGCGACGCCACTCCTCGGGGTCGTCCTGGTCCTCGACGAAGGTCGTCTCGATGCCGAGCTTCGCCAGCGTGTACTTGAAGAGGTTGTACGTGCCGCCGTAGATCGACGACGACGACACGATGTGGTCACCCGCACCCGCGATGTTGAGCACCGCGTACGTCTCGGCCGCCTGCCCCGACGACACCAGCAGCGCGCCGGACCCGCCCTCGAGCGCGGCGATCCGCTGCTCCACGACGTCGTTCGTCGGGTTCATGATCCGGGAGTAGATGTTGCCCGGCTGTGCCAGCGCGAACAGGTCGCGGGCGTGGTCCGAGTTCTCGAACACGTACGAGGTCGTCTTGTAGATCGGCGTCGCGCGGGCACCCGTGGTCGGGTCCGGCTGTGCGCCGGCGTGGACCTGGGTCGTCTCGAACCGCCAGGCGGCGGCGTCGTTCGTGCTCATCGGTGCTCCTGTCGGGTGCGGTGGTCGGGACGGGCGGCGCACCGGCCGGGAGGCCCGGGCAACGCTGCGTCGCACGTCACGGTACGCAGGTGGCCGGGCGGGCACCAGCGTGCCCGCCTCACGACGTAACGGACGTGGCGGCGGCGAGCCGCGCCTCCAGGCCGGGTGGCGGCGGCGAGGCAGCGCGCCGCGACCCTCGGTGCGAGGTTCCACGCACGGTGGCACCCCGCGGACCCCGCACCGAGTGCGGAACCTCGCACCGTGCACGGGCGGGCTCGCACCGTGCGATCGTCTACGCGACGGGTTCCTTCCGGAACAACCAGTCCACCTTCGGCTCCAGCAGCCACCGCATCCCGCGACGGACGAACGGCTGCGCCAGGAAGAGGCTGACGGCGCATGCGACCACGACCATGAGGAGCACGTAGGGCCACGCCGAGTGCTCCCCGGCGAGGACGCCGGACTCGCGGATCGGGTAGAGGACGAACGTGTGGAGCAGGTACACGTACATCGTCGCCGCGCCGAACCGGGTGATCCAGACGCGACGCCGCGGGACGAGCAGCAGGAACGACGCCGTGAGCACCGCCGCGAGGAGCATCAGGCCCAGGCGGACCGCCCCGGCCCACCAGGCGTCCTCCCCGAGACCCGAGTACGAGTCGTCGTAGAAGAACCAGTGGTGCAGGTCGAACTCCTTGAACTGCGGGATCCAGACCGCACACGACACCGCCCACGCCGCGAACACCGCCGCCGCGACGATCCGCACCCGGACCACGGTCCGTCGGGGAGCGTCGTACCAGCGGTCGAACACCCCCCACTGCTTCACCGGCCAGCCGACGAGGAAGAACGGCAGCAGGCTGATCGCGCGGGACAGCGACAGCGTCGAGTCCACGTTGTCGAAGTACCCCACACCGATGCTGAACACCACGGCCCAGAACAGCGGCCATCGCAGCTGCGCCAGGTACGGCAGGATCAGCCGGAAGATCCCGAGCGCGAGCAGGAACCAGAGCGTCCACGTGGGCTGCGTCGGGTTGAACTGCTTGCCGCCCTCGACGACGGCCTGCACCACCGTCCAGATCGTCTGCATGATGATGTACGGCACGACGATGTCCGTGATCGTCCGCTTCATCCGGTCCGCGGTGGGCGTCGCCGCCGAGGAGAAGTAGCCGCTGATCACGCCGAACGCCGGCATGTGGAACGCGTAGATGAACGTGTAGAGCGCCAACGCGTGCTCGCTCGCACCCGTCTGCCGCTGGATCGCGTGGCCGATGACGACGAGCGTGACCGCGAGGAAGCGTGCGGTGTCCCACATCGGGATGCGCTGCACCGACCGTCCGGGCTCCAGGCCCTGCGTCGGGGCCACGGGAGCGGCTTCTCTCGTCATGGCCCGCCACGCTACCGGCTGACGGGGCGCCGTGATCGGTACGGTTGTCTCCCACACCCGTGTCCCACACCCAGGCGTTCGGAGGAACACCCATGGCATCTCGTCGCGCAGTCGTCACCGGAGCCAGCTCGGGCATCGGGGCCGCGACCGTCCGGCTCTTCCGCTCCCGCGGGTGGGACGTCCTGGCCGTCGCCCGACGCGAGGCGAAGCTGCAGGCGCTCGCCGCGGAGACCGGCGCGACCTACCTCGTCGTCGACGTCACGGACCCGGCCGACGTCGCGGCGCTCGCCGCACGCGTGGCGGAGACCGGCGCACTCGACGTCCTCGTGAACAACGCCGGCGGAGCGCTCGGGTCCGCCTCGGTCGAGGAGTCCGACGTCGACGACTGGCGTGCGATGTTCGAGGTGAACGTCATCGGCACCAAGCAGGTGATCGCCGCGCTGCTGCCCGCGCTCCGGTCGACCGCCGGCACCGCGGGGCACGCCGACGTCGTGACCGTGACGTCGACGGCGGGCCACGTCGCCTACGAGAACGGCGGCGGGTACAACGCCGCGAAGTTCGCCGAGCACGCGCTCGTGGGCGCGCTCCGCCTCGAGCTGAACGGGGAGCCGATCCGTGTCGTCGAGATCGCCCCCGGCCTCGTGAAGACCGACGAGTTCGCGTTGACCCGGTTCCGTGGCGACGAGGCGAAAGCGGCCGCGGTGTACGACGACGTGCCCGAACCGCTCGTCGCGGAGGACGTGGCCGAGGCGATCGTGCACGCGGTCGAGCTCCCGGGGCACGTGAACCTCGACCTCGTGACCGTCCGGCCGGTCGCGCAGTCGGCGCAGCACAAGCTGGCCCGGGGCGAGCTCCGGCCGCGGGGGTAGCGGGTCGGGGGTCGGGCCTCGGGTCACGGGGGTGCTGCTGGTGGGCACGCGCCCGGGGTCGGGCCTCGGGTCGCGGGGGTGCTGCTGGTGGGCACGCGCCCGGGGTCGGGTTGCGGGTCGCGGCGGCGGGGTCCGTGCCGGTACCGTGGTCGGATGCCGATCAGCAGCGAACCCGAGCCCGTGGCCCAGGCTCCGTCGACCGTGACCGTCACGAGCGGGCCCGAGGTGCTCGGCTGGCTGGAGTTCGGCGACGCCGCACGCCTGCTCGCCAAGGACGTGCTCTCGTCCGGGTTCGAGCCCGAGGTCGTCGTCGCCGTCGCCCGCGGCGGCCTCATCATCGCCGGTGCCGTGGCCTACGCGCTCGGCACCAAGGAGTGCGGCTCGATCAACGTCGAGTTCTACACCGACGTCGAGCAGCGCCTCGAGGAGCCGGTGATCCTGGCCCCCGCGCTCGACGCCCCGAGCCTCGCCGGCAAGAAGGTCCTCGTCGTGGACGACGTCTCCGACTCCGGCCGCACCCTGCGCCTCGTCGTCGACATCATCGCGAAACGCCGGCGCCGACGTCCGCAGCGCGTGCCTGTACTCCAAGCCCGGCACCGTCCTCGAACCCGACCACGTGTGGCGCCGGGTCGACGGGTGGATCACCTTCCCGTGGAGCGCCCTCGCCCCGGTGACGGCCGAGTCGTGAGCATCCACCTCGTCGGCGGGGGACTCCTCGCCGCGGCGGACGTCGCTGCGCCGTTCACCGCCGAGGCCACCGCGCGTGCCGCCGCCGTCGGCCGCACGACCCCTCGGATCGCCGTGCTCTCGGTCGCCCGGGCCGACGGGTCCTCGCCGTCGAGCACCGCGGACATCGCCGAGACCCTCGGCGGCGCACGCCTGGCCGAGACCGTCGTGACCGAGGTCGCGGCCGGCGCGGCGTTCGACACCACCGTGCTGAGCGACGTCGACGCCCTCGTCGTCGCCGGCGGTGTGACGCCCGACTACCTCGACGCGATCGCACCGATCGTGGACCAGGTCCGGCTGCTCGTGAGCGACGGCCTGCCCTACCTCGGCTACTCGGCCGGTGCCGTCATCGCCGCGGACCGCGCACTCGTCGGCGGGTGGCGCATCGGCGGCGTCGAGATCTGCCCGGAGGAGGCCTCCGAGGGGCTCGACGAGGTCGAGCTGCGCGAGGGCCTCGGGCTCATCGACCTCACGGTCGACGTGCACGCTGCTCAGGCCGGCACCCTCGCCCGCCTCATCGCGAGCGCGGAGGCCGAGTTCGTCGCGGCCGGGCTGGCGATCGACGAGGACACCACGCTCGTCGTCGGCGAGGGCGCGCTCGAGGTCCGCGGGACCGGCAGCGTCTGGCGGGTGATCGCGGGCGAGGAGTCCGTGTCCGTCGCCACCATGGGCGCCTAGTCGTCGTGGAACCGAAGCCCCTCGCGGAGCTCGTCGACCCCGGGTGGGCCACCGCCCTGGCGCCCGTCGAGGACGACGTGCACCGGATGGGTGCCTGGCTGCGCGCCGAGGTCGCCGACGGTCGGCCGTACCTGCCCGCGGGCGCCGACGTGCTGCGGGCCTTCCGCGATCCGTTCGACGAGGTCCGCGTGCTCGTGCTCGGGCAGGACCCCTACCCGACGCCCGGGCACCCGATCGGCCTGTCCTTCGCGGTCGACCCCGGGGTCCGTCCCGTCCCGCGCAGCCTCGCGAACGTCTACACGGAGCTCCGTGCGGACCTCGGGGTCGAGCCGCCCGCTCACGGCGACCTCCGGGCGTGGTCGTCGCGCGGGGTGCTGCTCCTGAACCGCGTGCTGACGGTCCGCGCGGGTGAGGCCGGCAGCCACCGCGGCAAGGGGTGGGAAGCCGTCACCGATCAGGCGGTCCGGGCGCTCGTCGCTCGGGGTCGGCCCCTCGTCGCTGTGCTCTGGGGTGCCCAGGCCGCGTCCGTGCGGCCGATCCTCGGGGACACGCCGGTCGTCGCGTCCGCCCATCCCTCGCCGCTCAGCGCGCGGCGCGGGTTCTTCGGCAGCCGGCCGTTCTCGCAGGTGAACGAGTTGCTCGTGGCGCAGGGCGCGGACCCGGTCGACTGGTCCCTACCGGCCTGAGACTCGCGGCGCCGGGCCCGAGTCTCGTGGCGCCGGGCTCGAGTCTCGCGGCGTCGGGCCCGAGTCTCGGGCTGAGCGACGGTTCTCGCGTCCCGGACCACGAGATCGGTCGCTCGTACCGAGTCTCGGGCTGAGCGACGGTTCTCGCGGCCCGGACCACGAGATCGGTCGCCAGGCGCGAGACTCGCGGCGCCGGGCCCGAGACTCGGGGCGCTCAACGCGAGACCCCACCGCGCGTCGTGCCCCGCCCACCCGGTGCGTCGCCCCGTAGGCTCGACCCGTGCTCGAGGAGGAATACCAGCGACGGCGGGTCCTGCCGCGACACCTGCGCGCGCCCGTCCCGCAGGAGGCGGCGTTCACGTACTCGATCCGCGCCGCCGAACCGCGGGACCTGCCCGACGTACGCGAGATCCACACGCACTACGTCCGGAACTCCTCGGTGACCTTCGACCCGTCGGCATTCACGTTCGCCGCGTGGAAGCAGCGCTACGACGAGATCCGCCGGCGCGGCTTGCCGTTCCTCGTCGCCGAGAACCCCTCGGGGCAGGTGCTCGGGTACGCGCTCGTGGACCCGTGGAACCCGCGAGACCGGTCGAACCACACCGTCGAGGACAGCATCTACCTCGGTGCTGCCGCCGGCGGGAAGGGGCTCGGCCGCGCGCTGATGGAGGCCCTGATCGACGACTGTCGTGCGGCCGGCGTCCGGGAGGTCGTCGCGGTGATCGCCGATCGCCAGGCCGAGGCGTCGATCCGCCTGCACGAACGCCTCGGCTTCGAGGAGGTCGGCCGCATGGGCAAGGTCGGCTACAAGTACGACCGGTGGCTCGGTACGGTGACGATGCGGCTCCGCCTGCGCGGCCCGCGGCTCTTCGCACGAGGGCGCGCCTCGCGCTGATCCCTCGTCGGGTCGCGGAGGTCGTCGCCGCGCGACGGCGCCGACGACACGTCCTGCGACCGACATGTCCCTCGCGCGGCAGGTCGTGCGACCGACGCCCCACTCGCGCGCCAGATCGCGCGACCACCGGACACCACGCACGCACGTCACGGCCGGGAGGCCCGTGGCGGGCCGGCACCGCGCCTCCCGTCCGGGGTGGGGTCACCACGCGCTGACGCGCCCCGGCCTGGTCGCGGACCGTGTCGCCGGTGGCGCCGAGGGACGGCACGTCGTGCGACCACCGGTGACCGGCCCCGGTCGCGACCTCAGCCTGCCGGCGCCTCCGCGATGAACTCGTCGCGTGTCACCCGCACGAGCTCGGCGGCCGCCGCCGCCGCGGCGTCCCCGTCCCCGCGGACCAGCGCCCGTGCGACCGCGTCGTGCCGTGCCGCGGCGTCCCGGGTCCACCGCGTGATCGTGTCACGCGACTCCGAGGTCCGGGTCCGGAGGAGCGCCTCGACCGTGCCCGCGAAGTGGGTGAACACGGCGTTGCCGGAGGCCTCGAGCAGGGCCCGGTGGAAGCGCACGTCGGCCTCGAGGTAGGCGCGGCTGTCGTCACGGTCGCACGCGGCGAGCATGTCCTCCGCTGCTGCCGTGACGGCCTCGGCACCGGCGGTCGACACCGCGCGGGCGGCGAGCGACGCTGCGACGGGCTCGACCCCGAGCCGGAGCTCGAGGAGTTCCCGCTGCTGCACGAAGTACGCGGGGGACGCCCCACGCCACCGGATGACCGTCGGCGCGAGCAGCTCCCACGACCCGATGCCGAGGACCTGCGTGCCGACCCGTTGCCGGGGCTCGACGAGGCCGAGCGACTGGAGGACCCGGAGCGCCTCGCGGACGACCGAGCGCGAGACGGCGAACTCCTCCGCGACGAGCTCGGGCCGGATCACCGTCCCCTGGGCGAGGTCCCCGTCGACGATGCGCTGCCCGAGCGTGTCGAGCACCTGGGCGTGCAGTCCGCGGGCGGTCGACATCGTTCCTCCGTGCAGTCCGCGGCCGGTCGACATCGTTCCTCCGTGCAGTACGCGTCACGCGGGGTCGTGACGTCTGGTCCATCGAAGCGGCAGACTGCGCCGGAGGGCGGGTGCCGCGCTGCGGATCATCGTATAGTCTGATTAATCAGATTATTCTGAAGCGCGTCGACGCGCGCTCGGATCAGGACACGAAGCGACGGAGTCCCGCGGATGCGACTCCAGGAAGGGGCGCAGATGCCTCACGCGCTCACGGCGGCCACCGCCCACACGACCGTCCTCGCAGCAGAGGGGGGTGCAGCGCCGACCGTCGACCCGTCCGGGCCGGTCGTGCAACTGATCGTCGCCGCGCTGATCGGCATCGTCGTCATCATCGCCTTGATCACGTGGCTCAAGGTCCACCCGTTCATCGCGCTGACGATCGGCGCGCTCGGTGTCGGCATCGGTGCCGGCCTCGCACCGGACAAGGCCGTCACGAGCTTCGGCAACGGGTTCGGCGCCACGATGACGAGCGTCGGCATCCTCGTCGGTCTCGGGTCGATGTTCGGCAAGCTGCTCGTCGACTCGGGGGCGGCCGACCGCGTCGTCGACACCCTCGTCCGCCGCTCGTCGAAGGCCGCGCTGCCGTGGACGATGGCGCTGATCGGAGCGCTCATCGGGTTGCCGATGTTCTTCGAGGTCGGCCTCGTCCTCCTCATCCCGATCATCGTCCTCGTGGCGAAGCGGAGCGACGTCCCGATCATGAAGATCGCGGTGCCGGCGCTCGTCGGTCTCTCCACCATGCACGCGTTCGTCCCGCCGCACCCCGGCCCGCTCGTCGCGATCTCGACGGTGGGCGCGAACCTCGGTACGACCCTCGCCTTCGGCATCGTCCTCGCGATCCCCGTGATCGTGCTCGCCGGTCCGGTCTTCGCGCGATTCGCCGCGCGCTGGGTCGACATCCCGGCTCCCGACCTGTTCGGCTCGCGCGGACCGGCCGGCGGTCACGACGACCCCGCCTCGGCCGGACGGGAGGCGCGGCGCGGCCCCGCCACGCAGGACACCGCGTCCCTGCCCCACGGCAAGAGCGACTTCACGCGCGTCATCAGCGAACCGCGCAGCCCGTCGTTCACCACCGCGCTCGTCGGCATCCTGCTGCCGGTCGTCCTCATGCTCGCGCAGGCGATCCGCGAGGCCGTCGCGCCCGACGCCGCCGGGTCGTGGGTCAGCGTGCTCGACTTCCTCGGGACGCCGATGATCGCCATCGGCATCGCCGCCGTCTTCGCGATGGTGTTCTTCGCGATCGGTGGCGGCATGGACCGGACGGCCGTGTCGCGATCGCTCGAGAGCGCCCTCCCGCCGGTCGCCGGCGTGCTGCTCATCGTCGGCGCCGGCGGCGGGTTCAAGCAGGTGCTCATCGACACCGGGATCGGCGGGGTGATCGCCGACGCCGTGAAGGACTCCGGGATCTCGGTGCTGCTCGTCGCCTGGGTGGTGTCGGCACTCGTCCGGGTCGCCACCGGGTCGGCGACCGTCGCCACGGTCACCGCCGCCGGGATCATGGCGCCCATCGCGCACGACCTGTCGCAGCCGATGACCTCGCTGCTCGTGCTGGCGATCGGTGCCGGCTCGGTCTTCCTCTCGCACGTGAACGACGCCGGGTTCTGGCTCGTGAAGGGCTACCTCGGCACGACCGTGGGACAGACGTTCAAGACCTGGACGGTGCTCGAGTGCCTCATCTCGGTGTTCGGCCTGCTCGGGGTCCTGCTCGCGGGGGTGTTCCTGTGACCGGGGCCGGCTCCGAGGGTGTGCTCGACGCCCGCGTGTTGGTCGTCATGGGCGTCTCGGGCTCCGGGAAGTCCACCGTCGCCGCGACCGTGGCGGAGCGGCTCGGGTGGGACTTCGCCGAGGGCGACGCGATGCACCCGCAGGCGAACGTCGACAAGATGCACGCGGGGACACCGCTCACCGACGAGGACCGCTGGCCGTGGCTCGAGGTCGTCGGCGGCTGGGTCCGGGAGCACCTCGGGTCCGGGACGCCCGGCGTCGTGACCTGCTCGGCGCTGAAGCGCTCCTACCGAGACGTGCTCCGCGCGCCGGGTGTGGTGTTCGTGCACGTCGCGGGGAGCGCGGACCTGATCGGCGGCCGGATGGCGCAGCGGACCGGGCACTTCATGCCGACGTCCCTCCTCGCCTCGCAGCTCGCGACGCTGGAGGTCCCCGGCCCGGACGAGGCGCACATCACCGTGGCGGCGGACCGCACCCCGGACGAGGAGGCCGACGAGGTGGTCGAGCGGCTCGGGCTCGCGGTGCGCTGACTCCCCGGTGCGCCGATCCCACGGCACGCCCCTCCGGATCAGGGAGGGGCGCGCCGTGGTCGGGTGTTCAGGCCTTCGAGACCATGACCCAGCTCACCTGGATGCCGTACTTCGTCGCGGGTGAGATCCGGAGGTCGACGATGCCGTCCTTGCCGACGCGCGTGGTCGACGTCAGGGTGCGGAAGGTGCCGTCGATCGGCTGGTGGGTCGCGACGGAGGTCCCGTTGACGTGCACGGCCGCAGCACGACCCGGAGCGCTCTTCGTCCACGGGTCCCAGAACCCCACGTCGACCCGGTAGCGCCCCTTCCCGAGGCCACCGAGGGCGTACTCGAGGTCGGTCGCGTCAGCCTGCCAGCGCACGGTGCTCGTGATCGAACCGCCCGACGTGCCGCTGGTCCCGCCCGTGGTGCCGAAGTACCCCCAGTGCGTCCCGTGCGACGGATCGGCGCCGAAACGCTGGTCGGCCACCGAGTTGCGCAGCCGGTCGCCGCGACGCTGCAGGAACGCGAGGTCGGCGGTGTGGTCCGCCGTTGCCTGGCCACCCGCGTCGATGAAGTACACCAGGCGCTTCGGCAGCACCGTCACCAGCCGCGTGAACGTCCGTCCGTCGTCGAGCGTGCCGGTCACGGTCTGCTCGCCGGCGGTCCGGAGCGGCGCGGTCGTCCAGGTGACGCGGTGGGTCGTGCCGGTGGCGCCCTCTCGGACGCTGACCCGCTTCGGGAGCGCGCCGGTGTCGCCGAGCGAGACCTGACCGGGCACGGTGGTCGTGACCGTCCAGGGGGAGTAGGGGTGCAGGTCGGTGAGGCTCCAGGTGCCGGTGTCGCACGAGAACGACATCGAGCCGCCCTCGCCGAAGGTCACGGGCAACCACACGGACGGAGCGGTGCGGAGGTCCTCGGCGTTGTTCCACCGGTCTCCGAGGTACACGACGCGACCGTCGCCGAGGTTCAGCAGGGACGTGCTCTGCGAGTCGCAGGTGGTGCCCGCATCGGTTCCGGTGGCCGGGTTGCCGTGCGCGGTCCACGTCCCGAGGATGTTCGTCGCGGTGGCGTAGGCGGCGGCGTTCGGTGCCCATCCGGTCGCGCCGGACGTCACGAGGTAGTACGTACCGCCGACCTTGGTGATGGCGGGCGCTTCGCGCTGCCCGCCGATCCACGGCTGCGGGCGACGGAAGTCGACGCCCTCGACCGCTTCCGCGGGGTCCGTGGACAGGCCGGTGTAGTCGTCGTCGAGCTTCGAGATGTACAGCGTCAGGTTCTCCTCGCTCGCGTACACGATGTAGGCGGTGCCGTCATCGTCGACGAAGAGGTTCATGTCCCGCGCCATGCCCGGGGAGTCCGGCTGGTGGTTCGTCGGGTCGTCGGCGGCCACGTGGTCGAGGCGGTACGAGTCGACGTACCGGAACGGCCCCGTCGGGGAGTCGGAGACGGCCACGCCCGCCTGTGCCTTCGCGTACTGCGCGTCCGAGGTCGCGGTGGGGCCGTCGGCGTGGACCCACATGACCCACTGTCCGGTCCGTGCGTTGTGGATCACCTTCGGTCGTTCGAGGATCGCACCCGGACGGGTCGAGCTCGGAGCCGTGACCCCGAGGTCGCGGTACACGGCGTCCCGCTGGGTCTGGTCGTAGCCGCCGTACAGCGCCGAGAAGTACGGGGCGTCGAAGTCCGAACGGCTCGTCATGGTGCGGAGCGCCAGCCCGTCGTCCTTCCAGTCGTACAGGTCGTACGACGAGTACACGTGCACGCCGCGGGTGTCGCTGTAGCCGTTGACCCGGTCCTCGCCGTACCAGTAGTAGATCGTCCTCCCGGACGCGTCCTCGGCGGTGACGACCTGGCCGCCGTGCCCCCGGATCGGCTGCCCCTGGTCGTCGAGCCACGGCTCGCCCGGGTGGAACGCACCGTCCGTGGAGCGCACCGGCGACGTCGATGCCGCTGGTGCGGTCGACCTCGACGCCGCTTGGGCCGCTGTGGCCGGCGCGGCCGTCAGACCGGCGACGCCGAGTGCTGCCGTCACGGCCACGCCGACCGCGGCGAGTGCCGCTCGCGTCGTCAGTCCTCGCTTGGTGGTGCCCGTCGAACCGGGCCTGGTGTTGCGAATCCCCATCGATCCGCCCCCTCCTGTCGTCGTTGCCCCCGATGGCAACGTCAACATGATCGCGACGTCGCTGCCGCGGTGCAAGGGGTCGCCCCGCGTTGCCACGTGTTGCCACCCAAGCCCGCACCCTGCGCTCGGTCGTGCCCGTCCCGTCGGCTCGGGACTGGATCCGTGTCCGGCCTCGTCGCGGGCGCGACGGACCGGCTCCGGGCGCGGCCGGCGCCGGTGCGCGCGACGGCATGGGAGTGATCGAGGCGCCCGATCTCGACACCGGGGTCGCGTTCGCCCGCTCGAGCCCCGCGACGGTGCAGGGCGGGTCCGTCGAGGTCCGACCGGCCCTCGGCTCGTGGGTGCGCGGTGCCGAGCCCGACGGCGGAGCCCACGCGTCCCGACGGCCTGACCTTCCCGTCCGCCGCGGACGACGCTCGGGTGTTCAGCGCTCGGTGACGCGCCCGTCCTCCACGTGCCAGTGGCGGTCGAGCCGGACGGTCTCGAGCATCCGCCGGTCGTGGGTCACGAGCAGCAGCGTGCCGTCGTACGAGTCGAGCGCCTGCTCGAGCTGCTCGATCGCGGCGAGGTCGAGGTGGTTCGTCGGCTCGTCGAGCACGAGGACGTTGACGCCGCGGGCCTGCAGGAGCGCCAGGCCCGCACGGGTGCGCTCGCCCGGCGACAGGTCGGCCGAGGCCCGTCCGACGTGGTCCGCCTTGAGGCCGAACTTCGCGAGCAGGGTACGGACGTCTGCGGTGGCGTACTCCGGCACGAGCGCCTCGAAGGCCGCGGCGAGCGGTTCGGGCCCCGAGAACGCCGCGCGTGCCTGGTCGACCTCCCCGATCGCGACGCTCGACCCGAGTGACGCCGAGCCGGTCGTCGGTGCCTGTCGACCGAGCAGGGCGCGGAGCAGCGTCGACTTGCCGGCGCCGTTCGGGCCGGTGATGCCGATCCGGTCCCCGCCGTCGACCTGCAGCGACACCGGCCCGAGGGTGAACCCGCCCTGCGTGAAGGTGGCGTCCGCGAGGGTCGCCACGACGGCCGACGACCGAGGTGCCTGGCCGATGGTGAACTCGAGCCGCCACTCCTTGCGCGGCTCCTCGACCTCTTCGAGCCGCGCGATCCGCGACTCCATCTGCCGGACCTTCTGCGCCTGCTTCTCACTCGACTCGCTCGCCGCGCGGCGCCGGATCTTGTCGTTGTCGGGGTTCTTCCGCATCGCGTTGCGGACGCCCTGGCTCGACCACTCCCGCTGGGTCCGGGCACGGGAGACGAGGTCCGCCTTGGTCGCGGCGTACTCGTCGTACGCGTCGCGCTTGTGCTGCCGGGCGATAGCGCGTTCTTCGAGGTACGAGTCGTAGCCGCCGCCGAAGAGCCGGTTCGAGGACTGCGCCAGGTCGAGTTCGAGGACCGCGGTGACGGACCGGGCGAGGAACTCGCGGTCGTGGCTGACGAGGACGACCCCGCCGCGCAAGCCCTGCACGAACTGCTCCAGTCGGGCGAGACCGTCGAGGTCGAGGTCGTTCGTGGGTTCGTCGAGCAGCACGACGTCGAACCGCGAGAGCAGCAGCGCAGCGAGGCCCACCCGCGCCGCCTGCCCGCCGGACAGCGCGGTCATGAGCGACTCCGGACCGACGCCGAGTGCGCCGTCCGCGCGTTCGAGTCCCAGTTCGGCGAGGACCGCGGGGAGTCGCTCCTCGAGGTCCGCGGCCCCGGACGCCAGCCAGCGTTCGAGTGCGACGGAGTACGCGTCCGCCGCGGCGTCACCCGCGTCCGGAGCGCCGAGGGCCTCCGCCGCTGTGTCCATGGCGACCGTCGCTGCCGTGCAGCCCGTCCGCCGCGCGACGTACGCCGCGACCGTCTCGCCCTGGATCCGGTCGTGCTCCTGCGGCAGCCATCCGACGAACGCGTCCGCGGGCGCGGTGGACACCGTCCCCGCGAGGGGTTCGTCGACGCCGGCCAGCAGTCGGAGCAGCGTCGACTTCCCGGCGCCGTTCACCCCGACGACGCCGATCACGTCGCCGGGCGCCACAGTGAGGTCGACCCCCTCGAACAGCGTCCGGGCGGCGTACCCGCCGGCGAGGTCCTTGGCGACGAGGGTGGCGGTCATGGAGCAATCGTCCCATCCCGGAAGCGCTCGATCTGCCATGATCGTGCCACCACGAGGACGAGGAGGACCCCATGGCGGCGGACGCGAGCACCGGGGACACCACCTGCCACATGTCGATGTCGCTCGACGGCTTCGTCGCAGGTCCGGACCAGGGTCGTGACCATCCGCTCGGCGTCCGGGGCGGGGAGCTGCACACGTGGCACATGCCCGGCGTCGAGGTCGGTGACGCGGACCGGACCGCCGCTCGGTGGCTGATGCGGCCGCGGGGCGCGTACGTGATGGGGCGCAACATGTTCGGCCCGGTCCGCGGTGCCTGGGACGAACCGTGGGACGGCTGGTGGGGACCGGAACCGCCGTACCACGCGCCGGTCTTCGTGCTCACCCACCACGAGCACCCGCCGATCGAGCTGCACGGCGGTACGGTCTTCCACTTCGTGACCGACGGTTTCGACGCCGCCTACGCGCGGGCGCTCGACGCGGCCGACGGAGCCGGGGTCGACATCGCCGGGGGAGCGTCCGCCGTCCGCCAGGCCCTCGCAGCGGACGTGGTCGACGAGCTCATCCTCGACATCGCCCCCGTCCTGCTCGGGAGCGGTGAACGGATCTTCGACGGGTCGCAGACTTTCGGGTTCGAACCGGTCGAGGTGCTGCACTCCCGCCTCACCACGCACGTCCGGTACCGCCGGAAGCGCGGCTGAGACGCCCACGGTGCGGGACGCGTGTCGGTGTCGGCGTCGGTGTCAGCCGAGGCTGATCGTGCGGTCGAACGTCCGCGTGACCGGCGGTTCAGCGATGACCGCCGCGAGCGCCTTCGCGGCTCCCTCCGGCGTCCCGCGCCACGCGACGTAGGCCTGGTGGTGAGCCGTGCTCGCCCAGCGCTCCACGACGACGACGTGCTGCGGGTCGGTGTCCTCCACGATCACCTCGAGCGACTCGTTCCCGTCGAACGCGCGCGTCTGTGCGAGCGTCTCCCGGATCGCCGCCTCGACGGTACCGGCGGGCAGGTCGTCGCGGAGCTGGACCTCGAGCAGGACGGTCATCGACATGGGGACACCTTTCGTCGTCGTTGCGGGGGACAACTCGCCGCCACCCTGTGGGATTCCGGATCAGTCCACAGGCCGCCGTCGACGCCTCGGTACTCGTGCGGTCCCGCCTAGGCTGGCCGCGTGTTCGAACTCCACCACCTCTCCGCGCAGGACCTCTGGGACTGGATCCGTCGTGGTGAGGTGACCGCGCGCGAGGCCGTCGACCACTACCTGGCGCGCATCGCGCGGCTCGACCCGGCGGGAGCGGACGGGCCGGGGCTCGGTGCCTTCGTGACCGTGACCGCGGAGTCCGCTCGCGATCGCGCCGACCACCTCGGCGAGCGGGTGCCGACGTCGCGTCCGCTGTGGGGCCTCCCGGCCGGCGACAAGGACCTGTACGACCGGGCCGGTGTCGTGACCCGCAACGGCACGGCCAGCCTGCCCGAGCGCGCAGCGCCGGCGGACCACCCGCTGGTCGCCGCTGCCGACGCTGCCGGCAGCATCAGCCTCGGCAAGACGGCCTCGCCCGAGTTCGGGATGTCCTCGTCGTCCGAGACCCGGTTCGGTACCACCCGCAACCCGTACGACACGCAGCGCGCGCCCGGCGGCAGCTCGAGCGGGGCCGCGGTCGCCGTCGCTGCCGGGCTGCTCCCCGCCGCGATCGGCACCGACGGCGGAGGCTCGGTGCGGATCCCCGCCGCGGCCACGGGCCTCGTCGGTCTGAAGCCGAGCCGCGGACGCGTCCCCGCGATGCCCGGCCGGTCCGGCGTGGGCGGCCTCTCGGTCGCCGGACCGCTGACCCGGTCGGTGGCGGATGCCGGCATGCTGCTCGACGCGCTCGTCCGTCCGACCGGGCTCGACGAGCCGGAACCGTACGCGCTCGTCACGCCCGACGTCGGGGACGGCCCGTTCACCGCCGCCGCCGTCCGGGGCGAGGGACGCTTCGTCGTCGGGGTGCTCGAGGGCTCCCCGTGGGACGACACCGTCGACGTCATCGTCGACCCGGCGGCGCGGTCAGCCGTCGAGACCGCGGTCCGCGCTCTCGGTGAGGTCGGGCACGGGGTCGAGGACGTCCGCATGCCGCGCGCTCCCTACGCCGAGGCGTTCCGGGTGGCGTGGGAGTCGAGCGCAGCACGCCTCCCGACCGTGCCGGGGATCGACCTCGCGCAGCTGACACCGCTCGTGGCGTGGCTCGTCGAGCGCGGGCAGCGGCTGACCGGTACCCGGGTGCTCGACGCGATGACGGCGCTCGACGCCTTCTCCGTCGCGCTCATCAGGGCGTTCGACCGCTTCGACGCCGTGCTCACCCCGACGCTGGCGCTGACGCCGCGGCCGCTCGGCTGGTACGGCGACGATCCGGAGGAGGACTTCCGGCGGCAGTGCGCCTACTCGCCGTGGACCTCGATGGCGAACGTGTCGGGCCTCCCGGCGATCACCCTGCCCGTCGGTGTCACGGCGGACGACCACCCGGACGGCGGCGAGTTGCCGATGGGGGTCCAGCTGATCGGGCGGCCCGGGGGCGAGCGGGTCCTGCTCGCGATCGGTGCCCAGCTCGAGCGTCGTCTCCGCTGGCAGCGACGGCACCCCGCGGCCTGGACCGCCTGACCCGCCCGGCCTGTCCAACGGCTCGCCGGACCGGGGGAGCGCACGCGTTGCGACACTGCGCGCGTCGTTCGACGCGTGCAGCGTCGAAGCGCGCGCGTTTCCCCGATCCGCCGCCCACGACCAAGCCCGCGACCAAGCCCACGACCAAGCCGGACCCGACCCGGCTCGCGCCCGCGCCCGCGCCTACGGCAGCGTCGGCGCCGCCGCCACGAGCGCCCTCGTCACCGGGTGCTCGGGCGCGTCGAGCAACGACACCGGCCCGTGCTCGACGATCCGCCCGCCCGACATGACCGCCACGGTGTCGCACAGCCGCTGCACCACACCGATGTCGTGCGACACCAGCACCAGGGTCAACCCGAGGTCGTCCGCGAGCGAGCGGAACAGGTCGATCACGCGCGCCCGGACCACCACGTCGAGGGCACTCATCGGCTCGTCCCCGAACAGGATGCGCGGGGAGTGCACGACGGCCCGCGCGATCGCGATCCGCTGCCGCTGCCCACCGGAGAACTCGTGCGGGTACCGGGTGGCGGCGTCGGCGGGCAGGTCGACGCGCTCGAGGACCGAGGCCACGAGCGACTCGTGCGAGCCGGGCACCCGGAGCGCCCGGAGGGGTTCGGCGACGATCGCCCCCACCCGCATCCGCGGATCGAGCGAGGCGTACGGGTCCTGGAACACCACGCCGGTCTCGCGACGGTACCAGCGCAGGGCGCGTGCGGAGCTGGAGGCGACCACCGGACGCCCGGAGGCCGTCACGGTGCCGGCGGTCGGTGCCTCCAGGCCGGCGAGCAGCCGGACCAGGGTGGACTTGCCGGAGCCGGACTCGCCCACGATGCCGAGGCAACCCCCGGCCGTCACCGCCAGGTCGACGCCGTCGACCGCGGTGCGGACCGGGCCGGGCTCGAACGGGCCCCGGCGGGGGAGTCGGTAGTGCCGGTGCAGCCCGGTCCCCTCGAGCAGTGCGGTCACCGGTCTCCTCCGGGGGTGCGGCGGACCGTCGCCCGCGCTGCGGACACGAGCGCCGCGGTCGCGGAGTGCTGCGGCGAGGCCAACAGGTCCTCGACCGCGCCGCGTTCGACGACCCGACCGGCGTCGAGCACGACCGCGGTGTCGGCGATGCGCGCGAGGACCGCGAGGTCGTGCGTGACGAACACCATGCCCGCGGGGAGCCCCTCGAAGAGGTCGAGGATACGCGCCTGGGTGGTGACGTCGAGCGCGGTTGTCGGTTCGTCCGCCACGAGGTAGGCCGGCTCACCCGCGACCGCCATCGCGATGCAGACCCGCTGCCGCTGGCCGCCCGACAGCTGGTGCGGGTACTGCCGCAGGAGCGACTCCGGGTCGGGCAGGCCGGCGTCCGCCGCGAGGGCGAGGGCCCGGCGACCGGCTGCGCGGCGGTCCAGGCCGTGGTGCAGTCGGAGTGGCTCCGCGATCTGCGACCCGACCCGACGGAGCGGGTCGAGGGCGGTCCCCGGCTCCTGGAACACCATGCCGATGCCGGAGCCGCGGTGGCGCGCACGCTCCCGGTCCGGCAGACCGACGAGTTCGGTGCCGTCGAGGCGGATGCTCCCGCTGACGGCGGCCCCCGTGGGCTCGAGCCCCATCAGGGCGAGCGCGGTCATCGACTTGCCGGAGCCGGAGGCGCCGATGACGCCCAGGCGTCGGCCGGGAGGCACGGTGAACGTCACACGGTCGAGGATCGTCCGTCCCGCGATGCGGACCGTGAGGTCGCGCACCTCGAGCCCGCCGGTGCCGCCCGTCACGCGGTCACCCCCGGAGCGGCGCCCGCTGCGCGGCTGCCGTCCGCGTGCGCGCCGGCGTCGGCTTCCCGGTCGCTCGTCGTCAGGCGGGGGTCGGTGGCGTCCCGGACGGCGTCGCCGAGCAGGGACAGCGCGGCGACCACCAGCGCGATCGAGGCACCGGGCCACGTGGCGCTCCACGGGTGGACGCCGATGTACGCCTGCAGGTCCGACAGCAGCGAGCCCCAGGACGCGGTGTTCGACCCGGCGCCGTAGCCGAGGTACGACAGGCCGGCCTCCGCGAGCACCGCCGTCGCCATCGCGAGCGAGAGCTGCACGGTGAAGAGCGGCGCGGCGTTCGGGACGAGGTGCCGGAGGAGCACGCCGCCCGGGCCGACGCCCGCCGCCCGTGCCGCAGTGACGTAGTCGCTCCGCGCGATCCGCCGGATCTCGCCGCGGGCCACCCGGGCGATCGTGACGCCGAACGACAGCCCGACCGAGACGACCACGACGCCGAGCGAGCCGCCGTACACCGCGGTGAGGAGCATCGCGGTCAGCAGGGTCGGGAACGCCACGAGGATGTCGAGCAGGACCGCCGTGCCCTCGCGGACCCACCGTGCGGTGAGCGACCCGACGGCGGTGAGGACGATGCCCACGAGGCTCGCGATCACTCCGGAGCCGACGGCCACGACGACCGTGGTCCGGGTGCCGGCGAGCAGGTAGCTGGCGATGTCCCGTCCCGAGGCGTCCGTACCGAACCAGTGCGCGGCGCTCGGACCCTCCCACTGGTGGAACGGGTCGGCGCGGAACGGGTCCTGCGGCAGCCACACGAGCGACAGTGCGGCGAGGACGACGAGGAGGCCGAGCACGACCACGGCGAACACCCCGGTCGGCCGGGCGAGCAGGCGACGGATCACGACGACGCCTCCCGCTGCCGGGGGTCGAGCGTCCGGTGCACGACGTCCACCGCGAACCCGACGAGCAGCACGAGCCCGGTGAGCACGAGCAGCTCGGACTGCACCTTCGTGACGTCCCGGCGCCCGACGTCGGCGACCAGCATGCGGCCCACGCCGGGGAGCGAGAACAGCTGCTCCACGACGACGGCGCCCACGAGGAGACCCGCGATCTGCACGCCGAGCACCGCGAGCACGGTCAGCGCGACCGACGGCAGCCCGTGCCGGAGGAGCGACTGCGTCCGCGTGAGGCCGATGGCCGCCGCGGTCCGGACGTGGTCCGCGTCGAGCACACTGAGCGTGGCCGACCGGGTGAACCGGAGGATGACCGCACCCTCGACCGCCCCGATCGTCAGGGCGGGGAGCACGAGGGACGAGAACGCGCGTCCGGGTTCGTCCCACCCGTCGAGCGGGAAGCCCTGGGTGGGGAGCCAGTGCAGGGTGACGGCGAAGAGCGCGACGAGGAGCATGCCCGCCCAGACGATCGGCACGGCCGCGACCGCCTGCGCGACGAACCCGATGACCGCGCCCCCCGCACGGCGCCGGAGCACCGCGGCGAGCACACCGAGTGGCACCCCGAGCGCGAGCGCCGCGACGAGCGCCATGCCGGCGAGGGGCAGCGTGACGGCGAGCTTCTGCACGAGCTCCGGGGCGACCGGACCGTCGGTGACGAGCGACCGACCGAGGTCGCCGCGGAGGAGTCCCCCGATCCAGTCGAGGTACTGCACGACGACGGGACGGTCGAGGCCGAGCTCCTGCCGGAGCTGCGCGACCTGCGCCGGTGTCGCCTGCGTCCCCGCGACGATCTGCGCGACGTCGCCGGGCAGCACGCGCAGCGTGGCGAACACGATGATGCTCGCCACGAGCAGGCCGACGACGAGCAGCAGCAGCCGCCCGACCAGGAACCGGGTCACGTGACGATGCTACTGACGGCGCAGGACGCTCACGCGACCGCGAGCTCCGACAGGTCGAGACGCGAGTTCGTCCCGTTGAACGGCACCCCCGTCACGCCCTTCCGGACCGCCGTGATCGACGTCGACGTGTAGAGCCACTCGCCGGCGGCGTCCTCGGAGACGATCCGGGCGGCCTTCTCGAGCGCCGATACCTTGGCCGACTCGCTCGTCGCGGCGACGGACTGCGCGTAGAGGTCCTGGACCTCCTGGTTGTCGTACCCGAAGTAGTAGTCCGGGTTCGCCCAGTTGCCGAAGTCCCGCGCCTCGACGTGGTCCACCAGGCTCATGTCGAACGTCCGCTCACCGGACTTCGGGGCCTGGAACACCGTGGAGAGCCAGGTGGCGAAGTCGACACGCTTGACGGTCAGGGTGATCCCGACGTCGGCGAGCTGCGACTTCAGGACGTCGCCGATGGTCGTCGGGTAGATGTTCGCGTACGTGAGCGTGAGGGAGAGCTTCGGCTTCCCGGCTGCGGCGAGGAGCTTCTTCGCGTTCGCGGGGTCGTACGCGTCGATCGAGGTGAGGTCCTGGTAGCCGGGGTCGAGGGCCGGGATCGGGCCGCCCTGCTCGACACCCGTCCCGCCGATCGCCTTGATGATCGCCTTCGCGTCGATGGCCTGTCGGATCGCCTGGCGGACGCGCTTGTCGGTGAACGGCGCTTTCGCGTCGTTGAACGCGAGGGTGTACTTGTCGGTCGTCTTGCCGGTGTGCAGCGTGATGTCCTGGTTGCCCTCGAGCTGGCTCTGGAGCGTGCCGTCGACGGCGGTCTGCACGTCGAGGTCGCCGTTCGCCATGGCGTTCACGGCCGTCGACGGCTGCGTGATGTACCGGAACTCGATCTTCGCGACCTTCGCCTTGGTGCCCCAGTAGTCGTCGTTGCGGTCGAAGGTGAGCGAGTCGCCCTGCTTCCACGAGGTGACCTCGTACGGTCCCGTGCCGTTCGCCGAGTCGGACAAGTCGTTCTTCGCCGCCTTCTCGAGCACCAGCCCGGCGCGTCCGGTGAGGTTCCAGAGGAGGTCCGAGTCCGGCTTCGCGAGCTGCAGGACCACCGTGTCCGCGGACGGGGACGTGATGGACGAGACGTTGGCGAGCTTGGCGGAGTCGACGTACGTGTCGTTCGACTTGACCTGCTCGAGCGACCACACCACGTCTGCGGCGGTGACCGGCTTGCCGTCCTGGAACGTCGTGCCCTTGCGGAGCGTGAACGTGTAGGTGCGTCCGTCCGACGAGACCTCGTGCGAGGAGGCCAGCACGTCCCGGACGTTCCCGTCGGCGGTGCGCCCGACCAGGCCCTGGTACACGTTGTCGATGAGCACCTGGTCGAGCGCGGCACCGGACTGGGTGCGGATGTCGAGGCTCGTGGGCTCGAGCACCAGGCCGACGCGCACGGTGGCGTCGGTGCCGCCGCGTTCGGTCGACGATCCGGAGCAGCCGGTCAGCGCGAGTGCGGAGGTGACGGCCACCGCGGTCGCGACGACGGCGAGCCGTGCCGCGGCGGTGCGGGGGAGGAGCGGACTCATGGGTTGTGGGTTCCTTCCGGGCGCTCGTGGCGACGGTCGTCGCGTGGCGCTCGCACGAGACTACTGGCGTGCGGTGTCGCCCTGCGACGGTTTCTCGTCGGGGTGTAACAATCCGTGGTCGTCCGCCCATGCCCGGATCGCACGGGCGAGTTCGAGGGGCGCCTGGTTCTGCACGGCGTGCCGCGACTCGACGGTCACGATGCGCGCTCCGGGCAGCCGCTCGGCGAAGCCCGCGTGCAGCTTCGGGGAGACGTAGCCGCGGTCGCCGCGCACGAGCAGGATCGGCACGTCGAGTGCCTCGAGGTCCGGCCAGGCGTCCGCGAACCGCCCCACGGAGGAGGTCCGGCCGGTCCCGAGGTGCGGGAAGTGGTGGCGTCGGACGAGTCGCCCGTCCGCACCGAGCCGGGTGGTGTGCCGTGCCTCGCGCAGCAGGACGGCTCGGTCGTCCCCGACGCGTGCCTCGACCGCGCGGTCCACGACCTCGTCCAGGGACGCGAACGGCTCCTCGTCCTCGAGCGCGCGGGCGATCCGGTCGACGGCGCGCTGCGCGAAGTCCGGCGACATGTCGACGAGCACGAGTCCGGTCACACGCTCCGGCGCGGTCGCCGCCAGCCGCGCGGCCAGGATCGCCCCGAGGGAGTGCCCGACGAGGATCCCCGGCGGCACGGCGAGGGCGTCGAGCGCGGCCAGCACCGTCGGTGCGGTCGCGCTCGCGGCGTAGTCCGCGTCCTCCCGCCACGACGACCGGCCGTGGCCGGGGAGGTCGAGGGCGACCGCCGGCGTGCCGACGGCGATCGCCGTCTGGTCGAAGCTGTGCGCGTCGATGCCGAGCCCGTGCAGGTAGGTGATCCGTGCCTCCCGGCCGTCGCCCCAGCGGATCGCGGAGACGTCGTGCCCGTCCGCGGTCCGGACCACCTGCCTGGAGGCGCGGAGCGGCTCCGCCACGCCGCTCGCGGTCGCGAGCGCGGCGAGGTCGGCGAACTCGTCGTTCGGGTCGGGCAGGGCGGAATCGGACACGGCACGATCCTGCCACCGCCACGTACCCTGGTCGCGTTAGGTAAGGCATGCCATACTTGGATTCGTGGCAGCCCGGTACCGCATCTTCTCCGTCCGCGTGGCAGCCGTCACGTCCCTCACGCCGCACTTCGTGCGCGTGACGCTGACGGGTGACGCGCTCGCGGAGTTCTCCGCGGTCGGGCTCGACCAGCGGATCAAGGTCATGCTGCCGATCGACGGCCACGGCTTCACCGAGCTGCCGGAGGACGGCGACTGGTACGGCGCCTGGCGTGCCCTGCCCGACGAGCAGCGGAACCCGCTCCGCACCTACACGGTGCGGTCCTTCCGTCCGGACGCGCACGAGCTCGACATCGACTTCGTGGCGCACGGCGACGCCGGCCCCGCCTCGCGCTGGGTGTCCGACTGCCGGGTGGGCGACGAACTCCGCATCGTCGGCCCGCGCGTGCCCGAGTCGCCCGACGAGCTGCCGACCGGTGCCGCCGAGTTCGCACCGGGCACCGCGACCCGCATCCTGCTCGCCGGCGACGAGACCGCCGCGCCCGCCATCTGCGCCATCCTCGAGGCGCTCGACGTCGCCACGGTCGGCCACGTCTTCATCGAGGTCCCCACCGACGCCGACCGGCTGCCCGTGACCGCGCCCTCCGGGGTCGAGGTCCGCTGGATCGCGCGCAACGGCGCGACCCACGGTGTCCGCATGACCGACCAGGTGCACGCGTGGGCCTCGACCGTCACGGCGGCGGCCGGTGGCGCGTCCGCGATCTGCGCCGACAGCGCCGACTTCACCGAGGTGGACGTCGACGAGCAGGTCCTCTGGGAGGTCCCCGCCCCCGTCGACGAGCGTCCGGTCTACGCCTGGATCGCGGGCGAGGCCGGCTGCGTCAAGGAACTCCGCCGTCACCTCGTGCGAGGTGTCGGTCTCGACCGCAAGCAGGTCGCGTTCATGGGGTACTGGCGGAACGGCAAGGCCGAGCATTGACCACGGCGGTGCCGACCACCGCCCTGCCGACGACCGCACTCGGTGCCCGTGGGCTGACCCTCGCGTACGACGACCGCGTGGTCGTGTCCTCCCTCGACGTGGACGTCCCGGACGGCGAGCTCACGGTGGTCATCGGGCCGAACGCGTGCGGGAAGTCGACCCTCCTCAAGGCGTTCGCGCGCACGCTCAAGCCGAGCGCGGGCACCGTGTACCTCGACGGCGTGCCGATCTCCTCCCTCCGTCCGAAGGCGGCTGCACGACGGGTGGCGATGCTGCCGCAGACGCCGATCGCACCGGACGGCATCACCGTCCGCGACCTCGTGTCCCGCGGCCGGTTCCCGCACCAGGACCTGCTGCACCCGTCGTCCGGCTCGGACCGGGCCGCCGTGCAGGCCGCGCTGGAGCAGACCGACACCGTGTCCCTCGCCGACCGCAGCGTCGACGAGCTCTCGGGCGGGCAACGGCAGCGGGTGTGGATCGCGATGGTGCTCGCGCAGGAGACCGACATCGTCCTGCTCGACGAGCCGACGACGTTCCTCGACATCGCGCACCAGTACGACGTGCTCGAGCTGGCCGCGGAGCTGCACCGGGCGGGGCGGACGGTGGTGGCGGTGCTGCACGACCTCAACCAAGCGGCCCGGTACGCGACGCACCTCGTCGCCATGCGGGCGGGTTCGATCGTCGCGGCGGGGACCCCGTCCGAGGTGCTGACGGCGTCGCTCGTGGAGGACGTGTTCGGCTTGCCGTGCGTCGTCGTGCCCGACCCCGAGACGGGCACGCCGCTGGTCGTCCCGCGGCGGCCGGCTGCCTGACGCCCCGCGGGACCGACGGGCGGCTCACGCGGCGCGTTGAGGCTCCTCGGCACGCGGTTGGTCGCGTGACGTGCCGCTCACGTTCGTGCCGCGCGGCCCCTTCTGCGACCGCGGCGCGACGCACACATCGTGTTGCGGGCAGCGCGTCGGGCGCACCCGAGCGGCCGGTGATCCGTCGCGACTCCCCGCACGAAGGTCGCCGAGCGGTCACGAGATGTCGGCTCTGGGCTTGCGCAGCGACCACTTGTGACCGTTCCGCGAGACGCGGACGGGGTGTTGCGACCGACTGCGCGGACGGCGCAACTCGGCGGTCCCGCGGCGGTGTGACGCGCAGGGCGTGTTGCGCGTGCTCGAGCGGAGTGTTCGGCGTGCGGTCGCGACTCCCCGCAGAACCGTTGTCGAGCGGTCACGATGTGTCGGTCGCGGGCTTGCGGAGCGACCACCCGTGACCGTTACGCGGGCCGCGGACGGGGTGTCACGGCCGACGGCAGACGGACGGGAGGCGCGTGGTGCGCCGTCAAGTGACCTCGCGCCCGGTGGGCGGTCGGCTCAGCGGACGTAGCCGCCGTCCTCGAGGCCGGCCTCGACCTCGAACCGGTTGCGCAGCGGGTCGCGTCCCGCCGTCGCGTAGAGGAGCGGCATCGCCAAGCCGTACCGGCGCCACTGCGTGACGTGCACCCGTTCGTGCCGGAGCACCCGGTCGCCGTCATTGTCGCGCGTGAGGTACACCGAGCCGACGCACGTGCCGCCGCGACGGAACGCCCATCGGGGGAGTCCGGAGCACACGATGAGGCCGTCGACCACGCGCACGGGTCCGGTGGAGAGGGGCAGACCGACCGCCAGCCCGACCGCCGTCGCGAACAGCCAGCCTGCCCGCGACACGACCGAGTCGACGAAGGGGTTCACGCCGGGCGGCCGTAGGTCTCGAGCAGCCGCAGCCAGACCTCGTTCATCGTCGGGTAGGCAGGGACCGCGTGCCACAACCGGTCGATCGGCACCTCGCCCACGACGGCGATGGTCGCCGCGTGCAGCATCTCGGCGACGTCCTGCCCGACGAACGTCGCGCCCACGACGACCCCGCGGGACTCGTCGACGACGAGGTTCGCGCGACCCGTGTAGCCGTCGGCCTGGAGCGCGGCGCCGGCCACGTTCCCCAGCTCGTACTCGACGGTGCGGACGTCGATGCCCTGCTCACGGGCCTTCGCCTCGGTGAGCCCGACGCTCGCGACCTCGGGGTCGGTGAAGGTCACCTGCGGTGCGGCGGCGTGGTCGGCGGTCGCGACGTGGGCGCCCCAGGGCTCGGTGTGCAGCGGTGTGCCCTGGTGCCGCGCCGCGATGGCCTCTCCGGCAGCACGGGCCTGGTACTTGCCCTGGTGCGTCAGGAGCACGCGGTGGTTGACGTCGCCGACCGCGTAGAGCCAGTCGGTGCCGTGCACCAGCATGGTGTCGTCGACGTCGAGCCACGCGCCCGGTTCGAGCCCGACCGTCTCGAGTCCGAGGTCCGCGGTGTGTGCCCGGCGGCCGGTCGCGGCGAGGACCTCGCTCGTGATGACGACCTCGCCGTCGTCGAGCGTCGTCGTGACCAGACCGTGCTCGTCGCGGTCGACCCGGACGGGGTTGACGCCGGTGCGGACGTCGACGCCGCGTGCCCGGAGTGCGTCGGCGACGAGCTCTCCCGCGAACGGCTCCATGCCGCCGAGCAGACCGTGCCGCGCGACGAGGGTGACCTTCGCACCGAGCGATGCCCAGGCGGTCGCGAGTTCCGAACCGGACACCCCGCCGCCGATCACGAGGAGGCTCTCCGGCACCTGCTGGGCACTCGTCGCCTCACGGGTGCCCCAGGGTGCTGCCTCGGCGAGCCCGGGGACGTCCGGCAGGGTGTGCAGTGAGCCCGTGACCACGGCGACGGCGGCGCGGGCCGTGTGCGTCTCGCCGTCCACCTCGATCGTCTTCGCGCCGGTGATGCGCGCGCGACCGCGGATGAGCGCGATGTCGGCGGACTCGAGCCACGCGACCTGCCCGTCGTCCTTCCAGTCCGAGGTGAACGAGTTGCGGCGGGCGAGGACCCGCGCGACGTCGAGGGAGCCCGTGACGGCCTGTGCCGCGCCGTCGAGGCGCTTGGCGGCCTCGAGCGCGTGACCGCTGCGGAGGAGCGCCTTCGACGGCATGCACGCCCAGTACGAGCACTCGCCGCCGACGAGCTCCGCCTCCACGATCGCGACCGAGAGCCCGCGCTTGTGGGCGTAGTCCGCCACGTTCTCGCCGACTGCGCCGGCGCCGATCACGATGAGGTCGTAGTCCGTCATGCCGCCAACCTACGCGGCCCGTCCGACGGGATGCCGAGCGGGAGGAGTACAGCGGGGTGTCGGCTCCCGGTCAGGGGGTCTTCGCCGCGTTCGCCAGGGCGCCGACCGCACGGAGGATCACGCCGAGATCGTCGACCGCGCGGTCGGGATCGACGGGCGCGAACCCCGTGAGTGCCGCGCCGAGGAGCCGTCGGCCGCGTGTCGCCGCCTGGATCAGCGCCACGAGTCCGGCACCGTCGAGTCCGAAGGGGACCGGCTCGAGGAGGCCGTCGACCTCCGAGGGATCGAGCACGTCGAGGTCGACGTGCACGAAGACCGATCCGGACCCGGTCGCCGCCACGGTCTCGGCGAGGGCCTCGGGCGTCGCAGCGTCGACGTCGAGGCGTCGGATGCCGGCACGGTCGAGCGCGGCGACCTCGCTGTCCTCCACCCCGCGGATCCCGGCGACGACGACCCGCGACCCCGGGAGCACCGGGAGGTCGGGGAAGAGGTCGTCCGGTCGGTCGACGAGGACCCGGAGCGCCGCCGACTCCGCCGCGACCGGCTGCGCACGGTTGAGCGGCCGGTAGCCGCTCGAACCCGAGATCCGGACGATGAGGGTGTCGTCGTCGAGGCCGACGGTGGCGCCGAGGAACGCGGACCCGTCCCCGCCGATGACGAACGGTGCCTCGGGCGCGACGCTCGACTCCTCGGTGACCCGCTCGGCCACGGACCGCACCGAGGTGTACCGGGCGATCGCGGTCTCGAGACGGTCACCGGCGCCGGGCGGGACCTCGACGACCGTGGTCGAGGCGCGCGGCAGGTCCGCGGCGATGGCCGCCGCACCGTCTGCGAGCCGCATCGCACGCGACGACGCCGAACCCTGCCACTGACCGACCACGATGAAGTGCATCGTCACAGTCTGTCAGCAGGGTCCGGCGTCGTCCGGAGTGCGTGCTGGGCGACGGCTGGACCGGCGCCCCGGACACGCGTCAGATCGTCGGCGAACCGCCGTTCTTGAGCGCGGCGAGCCGGGCTTCGACCTCGGCGTCCTTACCGACGTCCTCGAGGCTCTCGAACTGCGCGTCGAGGCTCGACGACTGGAGTTCCTGCTGGCCGAGGACCTTGGCCTCCTCGCGGCGGACCTTCTCCTCGAAGCGGTTGAGGTCGCTGGTCGGGTCGGTGATGTCGATGTTGCCGATGGCGTCGTTGACCTTCGACTGCGCCTCGGCGGTCTTCTGCCGGGCGACGAGCGAGTCCCGCTTGGACTTGAGCTCCTCGAGCTTCTGCTCCATGCCCGCGAGGCCGGCCTTGAGCTTCTCGACCTGCTCGTTCTGCGTGGCGAGCGGCCCCTCGTTGTCCTTGACCTCCTGCTCGGCGGCGATCTGCTTGCCGATGGCGATCTTGGCGAGGTTGTCGAACTTGTCCGCGTCGGCGGTCTTGCCCTCGGCACGGTACTTGTCGGCGGCGGCCGAGGCGTTGGCGGCCTTCTGGCCCCACTCGACGGCGGCCTTCTTGTCCTCCTCGTGGTCCTGCTCGAGCAGGCGGAGGTTGCCGATGGTCTGGGCGATCGCGGTCTTCGCGTCGGCGATGTTGTTCGAGTAGTCCCGCACGAGCTGGTCGAGCATCAGCTGCGGGTCCTCGGCGTTGTCGATGATCTGGTTCACGTTCGCCCGGATGAGCGAGGAGATGCGACCGAGGATCGTCTGCTTGGCCATTGCTGTTCCCTTTCTGGAGAAGAACCGGTTCGTGGTGTGTGGTCGTGCGGGCGAGGAGCGCGGTGTCCGGGTGGTCAGAAGCGTCCGCCGCCGGAGAAACCGCCGCCTCCGCCGCCGTCCCCGCCGAAGCCGCCGCCCCCGCCTCCGAACCCCCCGCCCCCGAAGCCGCCACCGCCGAAGGACCCGCCGCCGAAGCTGCCGCCGCGCCCGCCGAGGAGTCCGCCGAGCACGAGCCCGGTGACGAGCCCGCCGAGCTGGGCGCCGCCCCCGCCCCCGCCGCCTGCGCCCGGCCAGCCGCCCATGTCGTTGCCGGCTGCGTCCATCGCGGCAGCCGCGTACTGCTCGGCGGCGCGGGCTGCCTGGAGTGCGCGGCCGGGGTCGGTCGTGGCGAGGTCGACCGCGTCGTCGAGCGCGCGTTCGGCTTCGGACAGGCGGGTGCGGGCGGTCGGGCCGACGGCGCCGCGCCGGAGCGCGATGTAGTCGCGTGCCTGGCTGATCCGCGAGCGGGCGTCACGCAGGGCGTCGTCCAGGGCCCGGGCGGCGCGCTGGTTCTGCTCCTCGACACCCCGGGCCGTCGCGAGGGCTGCGTCGATGTCGGTGTTCGCCCGGGTCAGCGCGTCGACCGCGGAGATCGGGTCCTTCGGGTCGAGGCCCTGCCGGAGGACCGTCTCGGCGCGGGTGACGGCGGCGGCGAGCTCGGGGCCGCCGGACGTCAGCGTGCGCGCGGCCGCGACGTCGCCGGCGATGTCCGCGCGCATCGCCTCGGCACGGGCGGTGGCCTGGGCGAAGGTCGCTTCGGCGTTCGTGGCCGAGGTCGTCAGCTGCTGGACCTGTGCGAGGGCGTGCTGTGCGTCACGGACCGCGACGACGGCCTCGCCCTTGTCGCCGGCGGCCAGGGCTGCGTCCGCTGCCGCGGACCGTTCGGTGGCGAAGGCGAGCACCTGCTGCGCCTGCTCGACGGAGTCGGACACCGTCGCGAGGGTCCGTCCGGAGTACGCGGACCGGACCCGGTCGAGTGCGACGGCCGCGGCGGTGACGGACTCCGGTGCACGGGCGACGTCCGCACGGAGGGCCGTCGCAGCGTCGGCGACGCCGTCCTCGAGCGCGCGGAGCCGGTCGAACGCCTCGGTCTGCTGCTCGATCGCGGCGTGGGCCTGTTCGCAGATCGCGATGATCTGGTTCGCCCACTCGGCGCGCTGCTGCGGGGTGTCCGGGATCTCGTCGTCGAGCTGCTGCTGGTAGGTGAACGCCTGGCGGACGTCGCGCTTGGCGGTCTCGACGGCCTCGGCGAAGGGCTTCGCGGCGTCGGCGCCGAACTGGGCGGTGGCGAACCCGACCTCTTGCTCGGCGGTCTTCAGCTCGTCGTCGATCGTGACGAGCGCGCCACCGGCGGAGCGCTCGAGGCCCACGAGCGACTCCTGCTGCGCCTTCGTGGCGGCGGCGGTGCGGCGCTTGTTCCGGGCACGGATCACGAGCACGACCACGACACCAGCGACCACGAGCACGAGCAGGACCACCCACAGCGCGGTGAGGTCCGGCGGGTCCTGCGTCTGCGCGAGGCCGTCGGCGAACGCGGTCGCGGCGGCAGCCCACTTGCCGTCCCGCAACCGCGGCACGGCGTCGTCCTGGTATGCGCGCTGCACGTCCGACGACGAGAGCGCGGTCTCGTTGGTCTGGTGGACGTCCGCGATCCGGTCGTCGACCGCGACGGCGAGCACGATGCTGTCCGAGTCGATCTGGTTCTGCTGCCGGAAGGCGTCGCCCCACGCGGTGTGGTCCGTCGGGTTCGAGAACGTCTTCACGTAGACGACGTAGAGCTGCGTCTTCGTCCGGTCGTAGAGGTCCTGCACGGCCTGCTCGACCTGCGACTGCTGCGCGCTGGTCAGGGCGTCGGCCCGGTCGACGACGTACACGCCGCCCTGCAGCGTGAAGGGCTCGGTGGCGCGGGCCGCGGTCGCGGGTGCGAGCAGGACGAGGGCCGCGACCAGCACCGCCACGAGACGAGCGATCCACCGGACCGCCGGCCGGCCCGTGGCCGTCCGGGCACCGTGTCCGGTACCGACCGATCGTCCATCGTGGACCGTGTGCATCCGTCCTCCATCCAACCCCCGGGGACCGCCGTCGGCGCCCCCGGACGGCCCCCTGGGGGCGCCGTCGCCCGGAGTCTATCCAGGGCGCGCACGCGGGGGACCAGTGATCCGGGGACTGTGGACGAACCATCGTCATCCGCACAGGTCCGGGAGGTTTGTCCCCCGGGCCGGGGTATGCTGACCGCACTGTTCGACGACGAGCGGAAGGGGACAGCAATGGAGCGAACACTGAACACCGAGGTCGTCCCGCTCGAGGACGGCTACCACCGGGTGTCGACGCCGGCGAGCGGTGTGATCGGCTTCGTGCGTGAGCACGACGGCCGCTACGAGGTCCTGCGTGGACGCGTCCGCCAGGCGACGCGCTCCGAGGGCCTCTACAGCACGATGAACGTCGCGCTGATCGCGCTCACGCACGCCTGACACGGCACGGGCAGCACCACCCACCGACGTAGGCTTCCTGCGTGGGTGAGTCGTGCCTCCAGTCCGTCGTCGTGACGATCCGTCCGGCGGGCGCGGACCGCGCGGCCGACCGGGAGGCCCTGCTCACCGCCGTCGCGTCGGCGACGGGTGTCGACGTGGCCGCGGTGCGCGCGGGGCGCGTCTGCGCGCACTGCGGCAGCACCGCGCACGGTCGGCCCTGGGCCACCGTGGACGGCCGGGAGGTCGGGGTCAGCATGTCCCGGACGACCGCCCTGACGGCGCTCGCGGTCGCGCCCGACGCCGTCGGCGTCGACGTCGAGCGCGTGTCGCGGGTGGCCGCTGCGTCGTTGGACGCCTTCACCCCGGCGGAGCTCGACCGTGCGGTCGGCGACGTCGGCGTGCTCGCGGCCTGCTGGGCGGCGAAGGAAGCCGTCCTGAAACGGGACGGCCGGGGCCTGCGGGTGGACCCGCGCGCGGTCGACGTCGACGTCGACCGCGGGCGGGCGACGCTCGACGGGAGGGTGCAGCCGGTCGTCCTCGCGCGCCCCGGACCCGACATCGTGGTCGCGGTCGCGGCAGGGGGACTGCCGGTCACCTGGGGAGCGTGAGCACCTCGGCGCCGTCGTCGGTGATCGCGATGGTGTGCTCGGTGTGTGCGGTCCGCGCTCCGGTGGCACTGCGGAGGGTCCAGCCGTCGGGGTCGGTGACGAGGACGTCCGTGTCGGCCATCACCCACGGCTCGAGGGCGAGGAGGAGTCCCGGGCGCAGGGTGTAGCCGCGTCCGGGCCGGCCGGCGTTCGACACGTGCGGGTCCTGGTGCATCGTCGATCCGATCCCGTGACCGCCGAACTCGACGTTGACCGGGTACCCGGCGCCCTCGAGGACGGTGCCGATCGCGTGGGACAGGTCGCCGATCCTGGCACCGGGCCGGGCGGCGGCGATCCCTGCGGCGAGGGCACGCTCCGTCGCGTCGATCAGGGCAGAGTCGGCGGCGTCCGCGGTGCCGACGACGAAGCTGATCGCGGCGTCTGCCGCGATGCCGTCGAGCGACACGGCGAGGTCGAGGGTGAGGAGGTCGCCGTCCGCGAGTGCCCGGTCGTGGGGGAGTCCGTGGAGGACGGCGTCGTTCACGGCCGTGCAGACGTGGTGCCCGAAGGGGCCGCGGCCGAACGACGGGGCGTAGTCGACGTAGCAGGACTCGGCGCCCGCGTCCTCGATGAGCTGCTTCGCCCACCGGTCGATCTCGAGCAGGTTCGTGCCGACACGGGTGCGGTCGCGCAGGGTCTGCAGGATCGTGCCGACGAGCGCTCCGGTGCGGCGGGCACGGTCGACCTCTGCCGGGGTCAGGATCTCGATCACGGGATGATCGTACCGGTATTACTATCGGTGCATGGTCCGTCTGCCGCTCAGCCCCGTCGAACTCGCCCGCGGTCGTGCCCTCGGAGCGCTGCTCCGTGCCGCCCGCGCCGATCGTTCGATGCTCGACGTCGCCCTCGCGGCCGGGGTGTCGCCCGAGACCCTGCGGAAGATCGAGACCGGACGCATCGCGACGCCGTCGTTCGGGACGGTCGCCGCCGTGGCAGCGGTCGTGGGGCTCTCGCTCGACGAGGTCTGGCGCGAGGTGCGTCGGGTCGGCGAGGACGTCGCCGTCGGCCGGACCGTCTCCGCGGACGACACGGCGGACGTCGCCTGAGGCTGCCGGCCGGCCGCTCGGCTCGCGTCGCTCCGACGCCGCCGGCCGTCAGGCTGCGGGCAGTTCGGGGACGCCCGGTTCGTCGATCCACGGCGCCGTGACGGCACGGACGGCGTCGACGGACGCCCCCGCGGAACCCGCGAACGCGTCGAGGACGTCCGCCGGGGCGACGCTGGCGTGCCGGTGTCGCTCGGTGATCGTCCGGAGACCGGCGAAGAACGCGCGGTCGCCGAACGTGCGCCGGACCGCGTGCAGGGCCAGCGCGCCACGCTTGTACACCCGGTCGTCGAACATGTCGCGGGCGCCGGGGTCGCCGACCACGAGGTCCTGCGGCTGGTCGAGCAGGCCCGCGCGGTGGCGCTCGGCGAGGACGTCCGCAGTGTCGCCGCCCCGGTGCTCGGACCACAGCCACTCGGCGTAGCAGGCGAAGCCCTCGTGCAGCCAGATGTCACGCCAGCGTGCGACCGTCACGGAGTTGCCGAACCACTGGTGTGCGAGCTCGTGCGCGATCAGCCGGTCGGTGCCGTGCTCGCCGTCGACGTGGTTCCGGCCGAACACCGCCAGACCGTGGGCCTCGAGCGGGATCTCGAGCTCGTCGTCGGTCACCACGACCCCGTAGGAGCCGAACGGGTACGGGCCGAAGCGGTCCGCGTAGAGCGCGAGCATGTCCGGCACCCGGCCGAAGTCGGTCTTCGCCGCCGCCTGCAGGTCCGCGGGGTGGTGCAGGGTGACGGGCGTGACCGCGCTCCGGAGTTTCGTCGTGCGGTACCGACCGATCTGCACGGTCGCCAGGTACGTCGCCATGGGCTCGGTCGTCGCGTACGTCCAGGTCGTGCCGGCCCGGGCACGGTCGGTGCCGAGCAGCTCGCCGTTCGCGAGCACGTCGTACGCGGCCTCGGCGGTGATCTCGAACCGGTAGGTCGCCTTGTCGTCCGGCCGGTCGTTGCACGGGAACCACGAGGGTGCGCCGGTGGGCTGGGCGGCGACGATGACGCCGTCGGTCAGTTCGTCCCACCCGACCTGGCCCCAGGGGCTGCGGATGGGCCGGGGCGTCCCGCGGTACTTGACGTGGACCGTGAACTCCGTGCCGGCGGCGATCGGTCCGGGCGGGGTGACGGTGGTCTTGTGCGTCGCCGTCGACACCTTCTTCGCGCGGTGCCCGTCGACGTCCACCCGCTCGACCGTGAGCCCGTGCAGGTCGACGACGATCCGGTCGAGGTCCTCGACGGCCCGTGCGGTGATCGTCGCGGTGCCGTCGAGCCGGTTCGTGGCGACGCGGTACCCGAGCCGGAGCTCGTAGTGCACGGCGCTCCACCGGCGGTCGCCGCTGTGCGGGGTGTACGGGTCGGCGGGGCTGTTCGTCGGCGGCTTCACGGTGCCGCTCAGTCTGGCACGACCGCGGTGTCGAGGGTCCGTGCGGCGCGGTCGGCGGCCGACCCTGCCGACCCGGCCGACCCTGCCGACCCGGCCGACCCGGCCGTCCACGGCGGTGCCGTCCAGGGCGCGATCGGGTTGCCCGACCACAGCGACCCCGCCGGCACCTGCTCGCCGCGCATCACGAGCGACGCGGGCCCGATCGTGGCGCCGGCGCCGATGCCGGCGGCCGGCAGCACGACGCTGTGCGGCCCGAGGGTCGCGCCCGCGTCGAGGTCCACGGCGTCGAGCTGCATCACCCGGTCGTGGAACAGGTGGGTCTGCACGACCGTCCCCCGGGACACCGTCGCGCCGGCACCGATCGTCACGAGGTCCGCCTCGGGCAGCCAGTACGTCTCGATCCACACACCCCGGCCGATGCGCGCGCCGAGGGTGCGCAGCCACGCCGCGAGCGCCGGCGTCCCCGTCGCCTGCTCTGCGAACCACGGCCGCGCGACGGTCTCGACGAACGTGTCCTGCACCTCGTTCCGCCACACGAACGAGGACCACAGCGGGTGCTCGCCGGCGTCGATGCGGCCAACGAACGCCCACTTCGCCGCCGTCGACACGACGGCCGCCACGGCCCCGGCGGCGATGAGCACCGGACCCGCCAGGACGACCGTCCACCCCAGGCCGACCGAGGACCACAGGGCGAGCAGGGCACCGACGACCCCGAGCGCGATCGCCGCAGAGACCACCGGGGCGACGAGCCGCAGCAGCTCCCAGCAGCCCCGCGCGACCTTGAGGTGCCGCGGCGGCCGGAACGTGCGCTCCTCGTCGAACTCGGTCGCCGCACGCCGCAGCCGCACGGGGGGCGTCCCGAGCCACGACGACCCGCGCTTGGCCTTCTTCGGCACCGCCGACAGCACGGCGACCAGGGCCTCGCGGGGGACCGACCGTCCCGCCCCGGTCATGCCCGAGTTGCCGAGGAACGCCCGCCGACCCACCTTCGACCGGCCGATCGTCACCCGCCCGCCACCGAGCTCGTACGTCGCCACCATCGTGTCGTCCGCGAGGAACGCCCCCGACGCGATCTGCGTCAGCGCGGGGATGAGCAACACCGTCGAGATCTCCGTGTTCCGCCCGACCCGAGCGCCCAGCAGCCGCAGCCACAGCGGCGTCACCAGGGACGCGTACACCGGGAACAGCAGCGTCCGCGCCGCGTCGAGCACCCGCTCCGTCGTCCACACCTGCCAGCCGATCCGGCTCCGCACCGGGTGTCGGCCCTCGTGCAGCCCCAGCCCGAGCAGCCGGACCGACGCGACGACCAGCAGCGCGTACACGACACCGGCGACGAGCGCCCCGAGCGGCACCGCCGCGAGGGCACGCAGCAGCGCCACACCGAGCGTCGACGCCGGACCAACGAGCGCCACCACCACGGCCAGGCCCGCCGCGACGCCGGCCACCGGCAGCCCCGCGACCGCGACCGAACCGGCCCCGTACGCGACGAGCCAGCGGCGGCGCGACGGGGGACGGGCCTCCCGGTCGTGCCGAGCCGACCCCACGCGCTCCGCCGGCGACCCCGCCCACCGCTCGCCGTCGGGCACCCGACCGACGACCGACGAACCCGGCTCGACCTCGGCACCAGCACCCACGTGCGCCCCCGGCAGCAGCGTCGACCGACTCCGCACCACCGCGTCCGCGTCCACCCGCACCGGACCCAACCGGAACACGTCCCCGTCCACCCAGTGCCCCGCGAGGTCCACCTCCGGCTCGATGGACGCGCGCGCCCCCACACGGAGCATCCCCGTCACCGGCGGCAACGCGTGCAGGTCCACGTCACGACCGATCCGCGCCCCCAACGCCCTCGCGTAGTAGCTGATCCACGGCGCACCCGCCGTCGACGGACCGTCCACCGCCTCCGCGATCCGCTCCGCGAGCCACAGCCGCACGTGCACCGACCCGCCCCGGGGGTGGTCACCCGGACGGACGCCGAGCAGCAGCAGCCGCGCGAGCACCACCGTCACCGCCATCTTCCCCACCGGCGTCACGAACACCAGCAGCGCCACCAGCAGCACCGGCCACGACAGCGACGGCAGGAACGGCAACGACGTCGCGTGCAGCACCGACGACACCAGGGCCGTCCACGTCAGCACACGCACCCCGCGAAGGATCTGCACCGGCAGCCCGAGCACCGTCAGCACGAACCCCGTCACCGGCGGCACCGGCGCCACCGCCCGCTCGGACGCCGCCGCCGCGCCCGACTCGTCCAGCGCCGCCGCCAACGCCCCGATCCGCGGGTGGTCGTACACGTCCGCCACCGTCGTCGTCGGGAACCGCTCCCGGATCGCCGACACCAGCTGCGCCGCCGTCAACGACCCACCGCCGTGCGCGAAGAAGTCGTCGTCCACCCCCGTCACCGGCACCCCGAGGATCGCCGACCACCGCTCCGCGATCCACGCCACCGTGTCCGGCAGCACCGACGCGTCCGACGCACCCGGCAACGGCCACGGCAGCGCCGCCCGGTCCACCTTCCCCGAGGTCCGCGTCGGCAACGACTCCACCACCGCCACGAGGGGCACCAGCGCCGCCGGCAGCTCCTCCCGCAGCCGGGCGTTCAACTCCCCGACGTCGAGCGTCCGACCCGCGACCGGCGCCACGTACCCCACGAGCACCTGGTTCCCCGCCGGCGTCCGCTGCACCACCGCGGCACCACCCGCCACCCCGTCGAGCGCCTGCAGGGCAGCATCCACCTCACCCAGCTCGATTCGACGACCACCGAGCTTCACCTGGTCGTCCGCCCGACCCTGGAACACCAGCCCCTCCGGCTCGTACCGCACCAGGTCACCGCTCCGGTACGCCCGCTCCCACCCGAGCTCCGGGAACGGCGCGTACTTCTCCGCGTCCTTCGCCGGGTCGAGGTACCGCCCCAGCCCGACCCCGCCGATCACCAGCTCCCCGACATCACCCGGCGGCACCCGCACGCCGGCCTCGTCGACGACCGCCAGGTCCCACCCGTCCAACGGCAGCCCGATCCGCACCGGCGCCGACCCGTCCATCAACGCCCCGCACGCCACCACGGTCGCCTCGGTCGGCCCGTACGTGTTCCACAGCTCCCGGTCCCGCGACGCGATCCGCGCCGCCAACTCCGGCGGACACGCCTCACCGCCGAAGATCACCAACCGCACCTGCTCCAACGCGTCGTCCGGCCACAGCGCCGCCAACGTCGGCACCGTCGACACCACCGTGATCGTGTGCGCGATCAACCACGGCCCGAGGTCCACCCCCGTCCGGACCAGCGACCGCGGCGCCGGCACCAGGCAGGCCCCGTGCCCCCACGCCAGCCACATCTCCTCGCACGACGCGTCGAACGCCACGCTCAACCCCGCCAGCACCCGGTCACCCGGACCGATCGGCGCACGCTGCAGGAACATCCGCGCCTCCGCGTCCACGAACGCCGCCGCGCTCCGGTGCGTCACCGCCACCCCCTTCGGGACCCCGGTCGACCCCGACGTGAAGATGATCCACGCGTCGTCGTCCAGCCCGGGGAGCTCGGCGCTCGCCGCGGGGTCGGTCACCGGCAGGGGAGCGCCCTGCCGGTCGGCGAGGACACCACCGGCACCGATGACGCCGACGACGCCGGCCTCGCCGAACACGAGCGACGCGCGCTCCTCGGGGTCGTCGGCGTCGACCGGCACGTAGGCGGCACCAGCGGCCAGCACCGCGAGGACCGAGACGTAGAGGTCGCGCCCGCCGGAGGGGATCCGCACACCCACGCGGTCACCGCGCCGGACCCCACGACGGGCGAGGTCGTCCGCCTGCGCGTGCACCGCGCCGAGCAGTGCGCGGTAGTCGAGCGTGCCGTCCGGGTCCTCGAGCGCGAGGGCGTCCGGGTGCGTCGTCGCGGTCTCGGTGAGGACGTCGAGCAGCGTCCGGGGCGCGGGGGCGTGCGCTCCGCGTGCGAGTTCGTGCTGCGGGTTCCCGGTGGCGGTGGTCATCGAGTCCTCTCCCTGGCCGTGCGCTGGTCGGTCGGGCCGCGATCCTAGAGGGCCGGAGTGACGTCCGAGGAAACTGCGACGACGCGCTGCACGCGACACGCCCTGGTCCGGGAGGGGCTCCGAGACCTGCTACGGTTGATCACACCCCGGGCCCCCATAGCTCAGGGGATAGAGCACTGCCCTCCGGAGGCAGGGGCGGAGGTTCGAATCCTCCTGGGGGCACAGACACATTCCCGCGCAAGCTGACGTCCTCGCTGCGCTCGTCCGGCAGCGCGCGATGTCGCGTTCCGCGACCGTCCCCCGTGGTGTTTCCGCCAGGTGCGTCACGGTCGTTCCCGCCACCGACAGACTGCCGGGAGGCACGGTGCGGGCCCGCCACGGGCTTCCAGTCCGGCCCAGCGCGCCTCAGGGGCACGGCGTCGGCGGGTCGGCGTCAGGGGGTCGGCGTCGCCGACGACGTCGCGCTCGGCGCGACCACGCCGCGGATCGCGTCCACCACCGGCTGGGCACCGCCCGGCTCGGTGAAGAGCGTCGAGGACGCGGTGACCCAGTACGGGTCCGGGAACGCGTCCGCGCGACCGACCCCGTCGTCCGCGAGGTCGAAGTACCCCTCGACCCGGTACGTCGGCACCGAGCCACCCCGCTGGTAGAGCGCGTCCTTGAGGTTCGTGAGCGACTTCTCAGGCAGGTGCGCCACGGCGAACGAGATCGTCACGGCGTGGTCGGAGACCTCACGGAACTGGCACACGCGTCCGCGGTGCTCGGCGATCCAGGCCGCGGGCGAGCCCTTCGACGGCCGGTAGGACCCGACCTCCTCGAACGCCTGCCCGTACACCGCGAGCGACTCCAGCGGCAGCAGGTCGGTGCAGGACTGCGTGACCGGCGTCCCGATCGGCGTCGCGGTGGCCGTCGGACCCGCTTGGCCGCCACCGGAGCAGGCGGCGAGCACGGCGACGGAGGTGGTCGCGAGGACGGCGGCGCTGATCGCCCGGACGCGGCTGCGGGAGGTCATCCGGCCATGATGGCGCATCGTCCGGGGAGGCCCGTGGACGCCGGTAGGATCGACCGCTATGACCCCAGCCGAACTCTCCGCCGCGTACCTGTCGATCCTGACGGGGATCGTGGAGCGACGAGGTGCGTCGGACACGGTGACGGTCGAGGAGTCGCACGCGGCCCTCGAGCGGCCGAAGAACCGCGCACACGGCGACTGGGCGTCGAACGCCGCCATGCAGCTCGCGAAGCGCGTCGGGACGAACCCGCGCGAGCTCGCGACGGAGATCGCGGGGGAGCTGACCGAGCTCGACGGCGTGGCCTCGGTCGACGTCGCCGGCACCGGCTTCATCAACATCACGCTCGAGGCAGCGGCCGCCGGTGCGATCGCGCGGACCATCGTCGAGCAGGGCGCGTCCTTCGGGCACGGTGACCTCTACGACGGCGTGAAGATCGACCTCGAGTTCGTCTCCGCCAACCCCACCGGCCCGATCCACATGGGCGGCGTCCGCTGGGCCGCGGTCGGCGACAGCCTCGCCCGCGTGTTCGAGGCGCAGGGCGGGCTCGTCACCCGGGAGTACTACTTCAACGACCACGGCGCGCAGATCGACCGGTTCGCCCGGTCCCTCGTGGCGTCCGCGCTCGGCGAGCCCACGCCCGAGGACGGCTACGGCGGCGCCTACATCGGCGAGATCGCGGCGCGCGTCATCGCCACGCTTCCGGCCGGCACCGACGTCCGCGACCTCCCGCGTGACGAGGCGCAGGAGCTCTTCCGCCGCGAGGGCGTCGAGTTCATGTTCGCCGACATCCGGTCGTCCCTGCACGACTTCGGCGTCGACTTCGACGTGTACTTCCACGAGAACTCGCTGCACGAGTCGAAGGCCGTCGAGCGGGCCATCGAGCGGCTGCAGTCCCTCGGCAAGATGTACGAGGCCGAGGGTGCGCTGTGGCTCCGCACGACCGACTTCGGCGACGACCGCGACCGCGTCGTGATCAAGTCCGACGGGCAGCCGGCGTACATCGCGGGCGACCTGGCGTACTACCTCGACAAGCGCGAGCGCGGGTTCGAGCGGAACCTCATCATGCTCGGCGCGGACCACCACGGCTACGTCGGCCGGATGATGGCGATGTGCGCGGCCTTCGGTGACGAGCCGGGCAAGAACCTCGAGATCCTCATCGGGCAGATGGTCAACCTGCTCAAGGACGGCGAGCCGATGCGCATGTCGAAGCGCGCGGGCACGATCGTCACGATGGAGGACCTCGTCGACGCGGTCGGTGTGGACGCCGGCCGGTACGCGCTGGTCCGGTTCGCCAGCGACACCTCGATCGACATCGACCTCGACCTGCTGACGAAGCGGACGAACGACAACCCGGTCTTCTACGTCCAGTACGCCCACGCGCGCACGCAGTCGGTGGCCCGCAACGCCGCTGCCTCCGGGGTGGACCGGTCCGCGTTCGACGCCGCACTCCTCACGCACGAGACCGAGAGCACCCTCGTGGGGGCCCTCGCCGAGTACCCGCGGGTGGTCCGGCAGGCCGCGGAGCTGCGTGAGCCGCACCGCATCGCGCGGTACATCGAGCAGCTCGCGGGCCTGTACCACCGCTGGTACGACTCCTGCCGCGTCACGCCGCTCGGGGACGAGGCCGTGACGGACCTCCACCGCACGCGCCTCTGGCTGAACGACGCCACCGGGCAGGTCATCCGCAACGGCCTCGGGCTCCTCGGGGTGAGCGCGCCCGAGCGCATGTAGCGCTGGCGCTGCGCGCGGCCGGCGCTGCGCGCCGGGCGCGCCGGTGCGCGCCGGCGCCGCGGGCGCCGCACAACCAAAGTCGTTCCGAACCACGCGTTTGCGTGGTTTGGAACGACTTTGGTTGTGCAAACGCAGACCGCACCGCACCGCAGCGCACACACCGGGCGCACACCGCGCCTCCAGGCGGGTCGATGGTGGGTCCTGGCAGGGTGGGACGCATGACCGCCGCCCCCGTCGCCCGCCCGAAGCGCCGCCGCTGGCCGATCGTCCTCGTCGTCGTGCTCCTCGTGCTCGCGGCCCTCGTGGTCGTCGCCGAGTTCGTCCTCCGCGGCGTGGTCGACCGGATCATCGCCGAGCAGGTCGAACGCTCCCTCCCCGAGGGCACCACCGGCCAGGTCGAGGCACACGCCGACGGCATCGTCATCCCGCAGCTCCTCTCGGGGAAGCTCGACCAGGTCGAGATCTCCTCACGGAGGATCACGGTCGACGGCATCCCGCTCGCGGCCGACGTCACCGTGCACGACGTGCCGGTCGACGGGCAGGGCGACGTCCGCGACGTCGACGGCACCGTGACGCTCGCCTCGGCCAGCATCACGGACCTCGCGAAGTACAGCCCGCTGTTCGACCGCCTGAAGCTCGTCGACGGCGGGGTCGAGCTGTCCGGTTCCACCGCGGTCCTCGGGTACGACATCACCTACGCCGCGAAGGGCGACGTCGTCGCGCAGGACGACGGCAAGGGCGTCACGATCACCCCGAAGAGCGTACGGATCACCAACTCGTCGCTCGGGCTCAAGGTCGACACGATCCCCGGCGTCACGAACGTCCCGGTCACCGTGTGCACCGCGCGCTTCCTGCCGTCCCAGCTCGCCGTGCGCGACCTGGACATCACGGCGCGACAGGCGACCGTCCGCGTGACCGCGGATTCGCTGCCGCTCAGCGAGGACGGGCTGCGGTCGGTGGGCTCCTGCTCGTAACACCGGCCGGGAGGCCCGCCACGGCTCGGTAGGATCGGGTCCCGTGAGCGAGAACCCCCTTGCCCCGCCGCGGCTGCGGTTCCCGACGGACCCCTCCGCGCTGACCGCGCGCATCTGGCCCGCCTCCGCGACCCGGACGGACGACGGCGAGCTCGCCGTGGGCGGGATCACCGCCTCCGACCTCGTCCGGCAGTTCGGCACGCCGCTCTACGTGGTCGACGAACGCGACGTCCAGTCCCGCGCCGTGCGGGTGCGCACGGCGTTCTCCGAGGCCTTCGGTCGCATCGGCACCCGGGCGCACGTGTACTACGCCGGCAAGGCCTTCCTGACGACGCAGGTCGCAGCGTGGATGGCCGAGGCGGGCCTGCGCGTCGACGTCTGCACCGGCGGCGAACTCGCGGTCGCCCTCGCCGGCGGGGTGGACCCCGGCATGCTCGGCTTCCACGGCAACGACAAGTCCGACGCCGAGATCGCCCGTGCGGTCGAGGTCGGCGTCGGGACGATCGTGCTCGACAGCCACGAGGAAGTGCAGCGCGTGGCACGGGCGGCCGCCGACGCCGGGATCGTCCAGCGCGTCCGCGTCCGCATCAACAGCGGCGTGCACGCTTCGACGCACGAGTACCTCGCGACCGCCCGCGAGGACCAGAAGTTCGGCATCCCGCTCACCGAGGCCGAGCAGGCGGCGGCCGAGGTGCGTGCCGAGCCGTCGCTCGCGTTCGTCGGGCTGCACTCGCACATCGGTTCGCAGATCTTCGACGAGGCCGGGTTCCGGGAGGCCGCCCGGCGTCTCATGGACGTCCACGCCGCCCTCGTCGCCACCGGTCCCGTGCCGGAGCTGAACCTCGGCGGCGGCTGGGGCATCGACTACACCGAGGCCGACTCGGCCTTCGCGCCGGAGGACGTCGCCGGGGCCCTCGCGACGATCGTGGCGGAGGCCTGCTCCGAGCGCGGCATCCCCGTCCCGGAGATCGCCGTCGAGCCCGGGCGCTACATCGTGGGCCCCGCCGGCATCACGCTGTACTCGGTCGGCACGATCAAGCCGGTGACGCTCGAGGCCGCGGACGCACACCCCGGTGACGAGCCCGTCGTCGCGACCGAGGACGACGCGGTCGCGGCGGACGAACCGACCGCCGACGTCGCCACCCGCACCTACGTCTCGGTCGACGGCGGCATGAGCGACAACGCCCGCCCCGCCCTGTACGGCGCCGACTACACGGCCCGGCTCGCCAGGTCGTCGGACGCCCCGGCGGTCCTCAGCCGGGTCGTCGGCAAGCACTGCGAGTCGGGCGACGTCGTCGTCCAGGACGAGTACCTGCCCGGGGACGTCCACCGCGGCGACCTCCTCGCCGTCGCTGCGACCGGTGCCTACTGCTGGAGCCTCGCGAGCAACTACAACCACGTCGGACGTCCGCCCGTCGTGGCGGTGGCCGACGGCGCAGCCCGTATCCTCGTCCGAGGCGAGTCGATCGACGACCTGCTCGCCCGTGACACCGGGGTCCTTCCCGCAGCCGGCTCCGGCCGTTGACCCCCGACCGACAGGAACCACCCCCAGATGATCGAATACCGCAACGTCCGCGTCGCCCTGCTCGGAGCCGGCTCGGTCGGTTCGCAGGTCGCGCGGCTCCTCCTCGAGCACGGTGACGAGCTCGCCTCGCGTGCGGGTGCCGGTCTCGAACTCGTCGGCATCGCGGTCCGCGACACCGGAGCGCCCCGGGACGTCGACCTGCCGAAGGAGCTCTTCACGACCGACGCCGAGTCGCTGATCCTCGGCGCCGACATCGTCGTGGAGCTCATCGGCGGCATCGAGCCCGCACGGACGCTCGTGCTCCAGGCACTGCAGTCCGGCGCCGACGTCGTCACCGGCAACAAGGCGCTGCTCGCCACCCACGGCCCGGAGCTCTTCGCCGCGGCCGAGCAGGTGGGCGCGCAGCTGTACTACGAGGCCGCGGTCGCCGGGGCGATCCCGATCATCCGGCCCCTGCACGACTCCCTCGCCGGTGACCGCATCGTCCGGATCATGGGCATCGTCAACGGCACCACGAACTTCATCCTCGACCTCATGGACCGCAAGGGAGCGACCTTCGAGGACGCGCTGGCGACGGCCACCGAGCTCGGGTACGCCGAGGCCGACCCCACCGCCGACGTCGAGGGCTACGACGCCGCGCAGAAGGCCGCGATCCTGGCCTCGCTCGCGTTCCACACCTCCGTGCCGCTCGTCGCCGTGCACCGCGAGGGCATCACCGCGATCACGATCGACCAGGTGCGTGCCGCCCGCAAGGCCGGCTACGTGGTGAAGATCCTCGCGACCGCCGAGCGCCTGACCGACGAGGACGGCCGCGAGGGCGTCTCCGCCCGGGTGTACCCGGCCCTCGTGCCGGAGTCGCACCCGCTCGCGAGCGTCCACGGCGCGAAGAACGCCGTGTTCGTCGAGGCCGAGGCCGCGGGCGACCTCATGTTCTACGGCGCGGGTGCCGGCGGCGTCGAGACGGCATCGGCCGTGCTCGGCGACCTCGTGTCCGCCGCGCGCCGGCACGTCATCGGCGGCCCCGGCGTCGCCGAGTCGACCCAGGCGGACCTGCCCGTGTTCCCGATCGGGACCGTGCGCACCCGCTACCAGATCACGCTGCACGTCGCGGACGCCCCCGGTGTCCTGTCGACCGTCGCCGGCGTGCTCGCCAAGCACGGCGTCAGCGTGGAGACGGTCGAACAGACCAGTGCGCTGCAGACGGACGCTCCCGGTGCCGACCGCACCGGTGCGACCGCGACGCTCGTCATCGGCACCCACCTGGCGCGCGAGTCCGACCTCGCCGACACCGTGGTGGCGCTCCGGAACGAGGACGTCGTCGCCGAGATCACCAGCGTGCTGCGGGTCGCCGGCGCCTGAGCCGCGACCTGGCGAGCACCACGCCCACGAACACCACACCGAACAAAAAGGGGAGCCTGATGGCCCACCAGTGGCAGGGAGTCCTGCGCGAGTACGCCGACCGTCTCGACGTGACCGAGGCGACGCCCGTCGTCACCCTCGGCGAGGGCGGCACCCCGCTCATCCCGGCACGTCGTCTCTCCGAGCGCACCGGCGCGGACGTCTACGTCAAGTTCGAGGGCATGAACCCGACCGGCTCCTTCAAGGACCGCGGCATGACGATGGCGATCTCGAAGGCCGTCGAGCACGGCGCGAAGGCCGTCATCTGCGCCTCGACGGGCAACACGAGCGCGTCCGCCGCCGCGTACGCCACGCACGCGGGCATCACCGCCGCGGTGCTCGTGCCCGAGGGCAAGATCGCCATGGGCAAGCTGAGCCAGGCCATCGCCCACGACGGCCAGCTGCTGCAGGTGCAGGGCAACTTCGACGACTGCCTCGACATCGCGCGCGACCTCGCGGCGAACTACCCGGTGCACCTGGTCAACTCGGTCAACAACGACCGCATCGAGGGGCAGAAGACCGCGGCGTTCGAGGTCGTGGACGTGCTCGGCGACGCGCCGGACTTCCACTTCCTGCCCGTCGGCAACGCCGGCAACTACACCGCGTACTCGCGCGGCTACCGCGAGGACGTCGCCGCCGGCCGGTCGTCGAAGCTCCCGCGCATGTTCGGGTTCCAGGCCGCCGGGTCCGCCCCGATCGTCCGCGGTGAGGTCGTCGCGAAGCCGGAGACCATCGCGTCGGCGATCCGCATCGGCAACCCGGCCTCGTGGCAGTACGCCCTCGAGGCGCGCGACGAGACCGACGGCTACTTCGGTGCGATCTCCGACGAGGCCATCCTCGCGGCGCACCACATCCTCTCCGCCGAGGTCGGCGTGTTCGTCGAGCCGGCGTCGGCCATCGGCGTCGCGGGGCTGCTCGAGCGAGCGGACGCCGGCGTGGTCGGCAAGGGCGCGAAGGTCGTCATCACGGTGACCGGCCACGGCCTGAAGGACCCGCAGTGGGCCCTCCGCACCGAGGACGGCGGCGAGGTGCAGCCCACCGTCGTGCCGGTGGACACCAAGTCCGTCGCGGACGTGCTCGGACTGGTCGGCGCGGAGTGAGCGTGCTCCGCTCGTCCGGACCGGGGGAGGGCGCGACCGCCCAGCACGCTGTACCGGCCGGACGGGCGGTGCGGGTGCGGGTGCCGGCCACCTCGGCGAACCTCGGCCCGGGCTTCGACTCGCTCGGGCTCGCGCTCTCCCTCTACGACGAGGTGACCGTCCGGGTCCGTCCCGGAGCCGGGGCGACGGTCACCGTCGAGGGCGTCGGTGCCGGCGAGGTCGCCACCGACGACACGAACCTCGTCGTGCAGGCGATCCGACGTGGGCTCGCGTACGCGGGCGTCGCCGAGCAGCCCGGACTCGAGCTGCACGCCGTCAACGCCATCCCGCACGGGCGCGGCATGGGCTCGTCCGCCGCCGCGATCGTCGCCGGGCTGATGGCCGCGCGAGGGCTCCTCGAGGGGATCGTCGACCTCGACGCGTCGACGCTCCTGACCCTCGCCACCGAGATGGAGGGCCACCCGGACAACGTCGCCCCGGCGCTGTTCGGCGGGCTGACGATCGCGTGGATGACGGCGGAGGGGCCGGCGTACAAGCGGCTCCTGGTGCACCGAGGTGTCTCGCCGGTGGTGTTCGTACCGACGTCGACGCTGTCGACGAAGCTCGCGCGGTCCCTGCAGCCCGCGAGCGTCCCGCACGCGGACGCCGCCTTCAACGTGTCCCGCTCGGCGCTGCTCGTCGCGGCACTCATCCAGAGCCCGGAGCTGCTGCTCGCGGCGACCGAGGACCGGCTCCACCAGGCCTACCGGGCGAGTGCCATGCCGGAGACCGACGCCCTCATCGGACTCCTGCGGCAGCACGGGCTCGCCGCGGTCGTCTCCGGCGCCGGCCCCAGCCTGCTCGTCCTCGGCAGCGACCCGGCACAGCGCCTCACCGCGGCGGACCTGGTGTCGCGACACGCACAGTCCGACTGGCGGCCGCTCATGCTGGCGGTGGACCTGGGTGGTGCTACAGTGGCAGCGCACTCGGCGCTCCAAGCCGATCCCGCATAGGCAGCAGGAACGATCCTCGCCGGTGCAGGGTCAGGTGCGCGGGGGCATTCTCTTCCTGATCACCCGTACTCGGTCCGTCGTCTGAACGACGGTGCGTGCATCCCTGTGCATCCGGGTTGGTGGAAACTCTCCGCGTTCTGCGGTTCGAAAGGAAACACCCACCTTGACGAACGTCAACGACTCCACCCCGGTGGAGATCCCCAGCGACCTGCGCGCCCTCCGACTCCCGGAGCTGCAGCGGATCGCCTCCTCGCTCGGCATCACCGGGCTCTCCAAGCTCCGCAAGGGCGACCTCATCGCCACGATCGAGGACAAGCGTCCCGCGACGGCCGACGCCCCGGCGACCGAGCAGCCGACGCTGCCGGAGCCGGTCGCCGAGCAGCCGGTCGCCGCGCAGTCGACCCCTGCGCAGTCCACCTCCGAGCAGCCGGCGCCGTCGGCGCCCGAGCAGCCCGCTGCGGAGACGCAGCCGACCGCCACCGGCGCCGAGGCGACCGAGCAGCCGGCCGGCGGCCGTGCGCGCCGCTCGCGCCGCGCCTCCTCGGGCGGCACCGTCAACGCCGCGCCGACCTCGGCTGCGGACCACCAGAACCACGGCCACACCGGGACCGAGGACCTGCTCGCGGGTCTCGACCAGGTGCGCGCCGAGAAGGACGCGCAGGAAGCGGCGCAGGCCGCGGGCCAGCGCCGCGGGCGCGGGCAGCAGAACGGCCAGCAGGCCGCGCAGCAGCAGGACGGCCAGGAGGCACCGGCCGACTCCGCCGTGCAGCCCGCCGAGCAGGGCGCCGACTCCGGCGACGCCGGTGACCAGGGCGAGGGCGGCTCGCGTCGTGGGCGCCGCAGCCGTGGCCGTGGCCGTGGTCGCGGTCAGAACGGCGACGCCGCCCAGAACGGCGACCAGAACGGTCAGCAGAAGCAGGACGACCAGCCGAAGCAGGACGACCAGAAGCAGAACGGTCAGCCGAAGCAGGACGACCAGAAGCAGAACGGTCAGCAGAAGCAGGGTCAGCAGAACGGCCAGCAGAAGCAGAACGGCCAGAACCAGAACGGCCAGAACCAGAACGGCCCGCAGCAGGACCTCCAGCAGGACGGTGAGGGCCGGAGCCGTCGCCAGCGCGACCGCAAGCGTGGACGTGGCGGTCAGCAGGACGACCTCGAGCCCGAGGTCACCGAGGACGACGTCCTCATCCCGATCGCGGGCATCCTCGACGTCCTCGACAACTACGCCTTCGTGCGGACGACCGGCTACCTGCCCGGCCCGAGCGACGTCTACGTCTCGCTCGGCCAGGTGAAGAAGTACCACCTCCGCAAGGGCGACGCCGTCGTCGGTTCGATCAAGCAGCCCCAGGGCGGCGAGCAGCAGAGCCGGCAGAAGTACAACGCGCTCGTCAAGGTCGACACCGTGAACGGCCAGACCGCCGAGGAGGCAGCGGCCCGCAAGGACTTCTCCGACCTCACGCCGCTGTACCCGAACGAGCGCCTGCGCCTCGAGACCGAGCCCCAGAAGCTGTCGACGCGGATCATCGACCTCGTGTCGCCGATCGGCAAGGGCCAGCGCGGCCTCATCGTGTCGCCGCCGAAGGCCGGCAAGACGGTCGTGCTGCAGGCCATCGCCAACGCGATCGCCAAGAACAACCCCGAGGCGCACCTCATGGTCGTCCTCGTGGACGAGCGGCCCGAAGAGGTCACCGACATGCAGCGCTCGGTGAAGGGCGAGGTCATCGCCTCGACCTTCGACCGCCCGGCGGAGGACCACACCACGGTCGCCGAGCTGGCCATCGAGCGTGCGAAGCGCCTCGTGGAGCTCGGTCACGACGTCGTCGTGCTGCTCGACTCGATCACGCGCCTCGGTCGCGCCTACAACCTGGCGACGCCGGCATCGGGCCGTGTGCTCTCGGGTGGCGTCGACTCGGCCGCGCTGTACCCGCCGAAGCGCTTCTTCGGTGCCGCGCGCAACATCGAGGACGGCGGCTCGCTGACGATCCTCGCGACGGCGCTTGTCGAGACCGGCTCCAAGATGGACGAGGTCATCTTCGAGGAGTTCAAGGGCACGGGCAACATGGAGCTCCGCCTCAACCGCCACCTGGCGGACAAGCGGATCTTCCCGGCCGTCGACGTCAACGCGTCCGGTACCCGTCGCGAGGAGCAGCTGCTCTCCGCCGACGAGGTCACGATCACGTGGCGCCTGCGTCGTGCCCTCGCCGGGCTCGACCCGCAGCAGGCGCTGGAGATCGTGCTGCGGAACCTCAAGGAGACGCAGTCGAACGTCGAGTTCCTGGTCCAGGTGCAGAAGTCGGTCCCCACGACCGGCGGACACCACAACGGCCACCAGGAGTAACCGGTGTTCGAGTCGGTGGCAGGGCTGCTGGCGGAACACGAGGACCTGACGCAGCAGCTGTCGGACCCCGCGCTCCACGCCGATCCGGTCCGTGCGAAGAAGGTGAACCGGCGGTACGCCGAGCTCAACCAGATCAAGTCCGCGTACGAGTCCTGGAAGGCGGCGGGGGACGACCTCGCCGCCGCCCAGGAACTCGCCCGCGAGGACGAGGCGTTCGCAGACGAGGTCCCGGCGCTCGAGGAGCAGCTGACGGAGCGCCAGGAGCGTCTCCGCCGGCTGCTCATCCCGCGGGACCCCGACGACGGGCGCGACGTGATCATGGAGATCAAGGGCGGCGAGGGCGGCGAGGAGTCGGCGTTGTTCGCGGCCGACCTCCTGCGCATGTACTCGCACTACGCCGAGTCCAAGGGCTGGAAGATCGAGATGCTCGAGCGCACCGAGTCCGACCTCGGCGGCTACAAGGACGTCCAGGTCGCGATCAAGTCGAACGCGACCGACCCGTCTCAGGGTGTCTGGGCACACCTGAAGTACGAGGGCGGCGTGCACCGCGTGCAGCGCGTGCCGGCGACCGAGTCGCAGGGGCGCATCCACACCTCGACGACCGGCGTCCTCGTCTTCCCCGAGGTCGACGAGCCGGAAGAGGTGCAGATCAACCAGAACGACCTCAAGATCGACGTGTACCGGTCCTCGGGCCCCGGCGGGCAGTCCGTGAACACGACGGACTCCGCGGTCCGCATCACCCACCTGCCCACGGGCATCACGGTGGCGATGCAGAACGAGAAGTCGCAGCTGCAGAACCGCGAGGCCGGCATGCGCGTGCTCCGCGCCCGCATCCTCGCGAAGCAGCAGGAGGAGCTCGACGCCATCGCCTCGGATGCGCGCAAATCGCAGATCCGCGGCATGGACCGTTCGGAGCGCATCCGCACGTACAACTTCCCGGAGAACCGCATCGCGGACCACCGCACCGGGTACAAGGCGTACGACCTCGACCGGGTCATGAACGGCGCCCTCGAGCCCGTCATCGAGTCCGCGATCCGCGCCGACGAAGAGGCCCGGTTGGCCGCCATCGGCGACCAGGACGCGTGATCGACGGTCGGGAGGCACGGATCGCCGTGGGTGGGGACGGGACGTTCGCCGCGGATCGCCTCCTCGACGAGGCGGCCGCGGCGCTCGGGTCCGTCGGCGTCCCGACGCCGCGGGTCGACGCCGAGCTCCTGCTCGCCTGGGCGACGGACACGTCCCGCGGCGCAGTGCAGGCGCGCGCGCTGACGGGAGGCGCGATCGCCGGGGCGCACGTCGAACGCTTCCGGCAGGCCGTCGCCCGACGGCGGACCCGTGAGCCGCTGCAGCACATCACGGGGGAGGCGTACTTCCGTGCGCTGACCCTCGCGGTCGGTCCGGGCGTCTTCGTCCCGCGACCCGAGACCGAGGGCGTCGTGCAGTTCGGCATCGACGCGCTGCGGGGGACCGCGGTGCCGGCGCCGGTGGCCGTCGACCTGGGGTCCGGCAGCGGTGCGATCGCCATCGCGATGGACACCGAGGTACCGAACGCGGTGGTCTACGCGGTGGAACGGTCCCCGGCGGCCCTGCCCTGGACCCGGCGCAACGTCGAGGCCCACGGCGGCACGGTCCGGCTCGTCGAGGGCGACCTCGCCGACGCGCTGCCGGAGCTCGACGGGACGGTCTCCGTCGTCGTGTCGAACCCGCCCTACGTGCCCGACGACGCGGTGCCGGTCGACCCCGAGGTCCGTGACCACGACCCCGCGATGGCGCTGTACGGCGGACCGGACGGCCTCGACGCCGTGCGGGCCCTGGCCGAGACCGCGTGGCGGCTGCTCGTGCCCGGGGGAGTGCTCGTGGTCGAGCACGCCGAACCGCAGGGGGCGGGCGTGCGCGAGGTGCTCGCCGCCCGGGGCTTCCGGAGCCCGGAGACGCACGTCGACCTCACCGGACGCGACCGCACCACGACGGCCACCCGCTGACGCGACCACCGAGGCGCGCGTGCGCCGTGCCTCCCGGCCGGGCGTCCCTCGCGTGCCTGGCGGAGCCGGGCGTGACGCGCAGCCCCGGTCAGACGACGGCGGAGGCCTCGCGCTGCTGCGCGACGAACGCGCGGACCGCCTGCCGGAGGTCGGTGTGCTCCTCGACCAGGACCGCGTGGATGCCGACGCTGCGGGCGCCCTCGACGTTGACGG
>NZ_BMOI01000001.1:211017-736431 GCF_014646995.1 Curtobacterium luteum
TCATGTCGTCCGCGAAGAAGGTCCGCTCAGCCGGTACGCCGTGGTGCTCGAGCGCCCGAGTGAAGACCTCGGGCTCGGGCTTGCGCGCGCCGAAGTTGCTCGTCGTGTCGAGGTGCTCGCCGAAGAGCTGCGCGAGCGACGGCGCCCACCGCGCGATCCACCGCCCGGCGAGCGGCCCGTTGTTCGTGAGGAGCCCGACGCGCCCGTGCTCGGCCGCGATGCGGACCGCCTCGATCCGCTCGGGGAGTTCGGTCATGGCCGCGCCGCGGAACCGTGCCCACTCGGCCTCCGGGACGTCGCAACCCATCGCGTCCTCGAACGCGGCGAGGTAGGCGTCGCCGTCGGCGTAGTGCCCGGCCTCGGCGCGGGCCTCGTTGCCGCAGTCCCACCAGCGCCGGCGGAGCTCGGTGAAGTCGTGCCCGGTGAACGCGGCGAGGGCCTCCATCCGCACCCGCCAGTCGTAGTGCACGAGGACCTCGTCCATGTCGAACAGGAACAGGAGCGGGGGCACGGGCGTCTGGTTCACGATGCCACCCATTCTGTCGCACTATCATCGTGCGAGTCATGGCCTCCCGATACGACTGCACCGACCCCGACGGCCTCCTCACCGGGATGCGGCTCGCACGTGCCGCACTCGGACGCGGAGAGCTCGTCGTCGTGCCCACCGACACCGTCTACGGTCTCGCCGCCGACGCGTTCAGCGCGTCCGCGGTGCAGCGGCTGCTCGACGCGAAGGGCCGCACCCGGCAGTCGCCGCCGCCCGTGCTCATCCCCGGGCCGCCGACGCTCGACGCGCTCGCGAGCGAGGTCCCGCAGCAGGTGCGCGACCTCGTCGACGAGTTCTGGCCGGGCGGGCTCACCGTGATCCTCCGCGCGCAGCCGTCGCTCGACTGGGACCTCGGCGAGACCCGCGGCACCGTCGCGCTCCGCATGCCGGACTCCCGGATCGCGCTCGAGCTCCTGCAGGAGGTCGGTCCGCTCGCGGTCTCCTCGGCGAACAGCACGGGCGACCCCGCGGCGATGGACGTCGACGCGGCCGAGCGCATGCTCGGCGACAGCGTCTCGGTGTACCTCGACGGCGGGCCGATCGAGGTGCACGACGGGTTCGCGGCGTCTACCGGGTCGACGATCGTCGACGCGACCGGGCTCTCGACCGGGGGCAAGCTGACGATCGTGCGGCACGGCGTGATCCCGGACGACGAGATCGCGCGGGTCGTCGGGGCCGACCTGGTCGCGTGAAGTACTACCTGCTCGCGGGAGCCATCGCCGCGGTCGTGAGCTTCTGCATCAGCTGGCTGGTCTGGAAGCTCGGGGTCCGGTACGGCTGGTACCCGAAGGTCCGCGAGCGCGACGTGCACCGCACGCCGACACCGCGCCTCGGGGGCATCGCGATGTACCTCGGCGTCATCGTCGCAATGCTCGCGGCGTGGTTCCTGTTCCCGTCGATCGCCGGGACGGACTACTTCCGGCTGGTGTTCTCCGAACCCGGGCGCGTGCTCGCGGTGCTCGGCGGCGCGACGATCATCGTCGTGCTCGGCGTCGCGGACGACATCTGGGACCTGGACTGGATGACGAAGCTCGCCGGGCAGATCATCGCCGCCGGCATCCTGGCGTGGCAGGGGGTCGCGATCGTCTCGCTGCCGATCGGCAACACGCTCGGCGTCGGTTCCTCGTACATGAGCCTCATCTTCACGGTGCTGGCGGTCGTGCTGGTGATGAACGCCGTGAACTTCATCGACGGCCTGGACGGGCTCGTGGCCGGGGTCGCGATCATCGCCGGCGGGGTGTTCTTCCTCTACACGTTCTTCATCAACCGCGTGGTCGTGCAGACGGAGTTCTTCTTCAACCTGCCGTCGCTGTTGACGGCCGTCCTCGTCGGGGCGTGCTTCGGGTTCCTCATCCTCAACTGGCACCCCGCGAAGCTGTTCATGGGGGATGCCGGCGCGCTGCTCGTGGGCTTCCTGATGGCCACCAGCGCGGTGAGCGTGACGGGCAACATCGACCCCGCTGCCGTGCAGACCCGTCAGGCGCTGCTGCCGGCGTTCATCCCGATCCTGCTGCCGTTCGCGATCCTCATCGTGCCGATCCTCGACTTCGGCCTCGCGGTCACCCGACGGCTCAGCGCCGGCAAGTCGCCGTTCTCGGCGGACCGGAAGCACCTGCACCACCGGCTCCTCGACATGGGGCACTCGCACTTCCACGCGGTGCTCATCTTCTACGCCTGGACGGCCACCGTCGCGTTCGGTTGCCTCCTGTTCCTGTTCGTCGACTGGTACTGGGTGGTCGCGTTCGTGGCCGTCGGGTTCACCGTGTGCGCCGTCGCCACGTTCGCGCCGCTCGGCCGGAAGCGCACCGAGATCGCCGCCCAGACCGCCAACCGCTCCGCCGCCGTGGTGGACGCCAGCCTCGACCCGCTCGACCGGGCCGCCAACGACCGCACGATCCCTGGAGACATCACGTGACCGCACCGAACGCGCTCGACCACGTCCGGCCGGTGTTCCGCCGCATCCTCGTCTGGGCGGGCCTGCTCGCGCTCGGCCTCGCCGTCGTCGGGGGAGTCGTTGGGCTCCTGGTCTCCGGCACGCCCGGGCTCGTCGGGGGCCTGCTCGGCGCGGTGCTGAGCGTCGTGTTCCTCGGGCTGACCGCGCTGTCCGTCCTGGTCGCGCTCCGTGCCTCGAAGGGCCAGATGATCTCCGGCGCGTTCTTCGGCATCGTCATGGGGACGTGGCTGCTGAAGTTCGTGCTGTTCCTCGTCGCGCTCTTCCTGCTCCGCGGCCGGGACTGGGTCGACTTCCCGACCCTCGCGATCGTGATCATCGTCGGCGTGGTCGGCTCGCTCGTCATCGACGTCGTGGCGGTCGCCACCGCGCGGGTCCCGATCGACGTGCCGCTCCCCGGTTCCTCCTCGGCTCCTGGGAAGAGCGACACCCGCAACTGAGAGCCCGGGAAGCCTCCCGCACCTGATAGGCTTCTCGAAGTCCGCGTCCGGAGCCTGCGCTCGGAGCGGACGAGCCTCCACAAAGTCCACCATCGCGTGCCGTGTGTGCGCGCGCCGACACAGGAGACAGCGCTGCTATCCCACGCTCTTCCCCTGTCCCTCACCGCTGCGGTCAACCCCGTCGCGGCGGGGAGCAGCCAGGCCGCCGAGTTCCACGGTCCGTCGATCAACGAGTTCTTCCCTGACGCGCTCCTCTTCGCGGGCACGCCGTTCGAGATCGACCGCCTCGTCATCATCCGCTTCATCGCCGTCGCCGTCCTGCTGGTCATCGGCATCGTCGGGACCCGCTCGATGAAGCTCGTGCCCGGTCGCGGTCAGGCGCTCATCGAGTACGCGTTCGACGTCGTCCGTCGCAACACGTTCGACAACCTCGGCGAGAAGGACGGCAAGCGGTTCCTGCCGATCCTCGCCACCATCTTCTTCTCGGTGCTGTTCCTGAACCTGACGGGTCTGATCCCCGGGTTCAACCTGCAGGGCACCAGCCGCATCGCGTACCCGCTGATCCTCGCGGTCGTCGCCTACGTGGCGTTCATCTACGCGGGCCTCAAGAAGCACCCCGGCGCGTTCCTGCGCAATGCGCTCTTCCCGCCCGGGGTCCCGTGGCCGCTCTACATCATCGTGACGCCGATCGAGCTCGTCTCGACCTTCGTGCTCCGTCCGGTGACGCTGACGCTGCGACTGCTCATGAACATGGTCGTCGGGCACCTGCTGCTCGTCCTGTTCTTCGCGGCGACGCAGTTCTTCCTGTTCGACACCGAGGGCGCCTTCAAGCTCTTCGGTGTCGGGACGCTCGCGTTCGGCATCGCGTTCAGCTTCTTCGAGATCCTGGTCGCGCTGCTGCAGGCGTACGTCTTCATGCTGCTGACCGCTGTGTACATCCAGCTCGCGCTGGCTGACGAGCACTGACCTGCACTGACCCCCATACGGCACGGCATCCGCCGGGTCGCACCTGAAAGGAAAACACGTGGACGCAACGACCGTTCTCGCGGCAATCAACGGCAACATCGCGACGGTTGGCTACGGCCTCGCAGCGATCGGCCCGGCCATCGGCGTGGGCGTCGTCGTCGGCAAGACGATCGAGTCCGTCGCTCGCCAGCCGGAGCTCCAGGGCCGTCTGACGACCCTCATGTACATCGGTATCGCCTTCACCGAGGCCCTTGCCTTCATCGGCATCGCGACGTACTTCATCTTCACCGGCACCAACTAAGGCCCCTCGATGCAGAACGCACTGATCATCGCGGCGGAGGAGACGCACAGTCCCCTCGTCCCGCCGGTGTACGACATCGTGTGGTCGGCCGTTGCGTTCGTCATCATCCTCGCGGTCTTCTACTGGGTCATCATCCCGCGGATCACGAAGATGCTCGACGAGCGCACCGAGGCCATCGAAGGTGGCATCAAGAAGGCGGAGGCCGCTCAGGAGCAGGCCGCCGCTGCGCTCGACGAGTACAACAAGCAGCTGGCGGAAGCGCGTGCCGAGGCGTCGCGCATCCGTGAGCAGGCCCGTGCAGACGCAACCGCCATCGGCAACGAGGTCCGCGAGCAGGCTGCCGCCGATGCCGCCCGCATCACCGCGAACGCCCAGGCGCAGATCGAGGCCGAGCGCCAGAGCGCGCTCCAGTCGCTCCGCACCGAGGTCGGCTCGCTCGCACTGGACCTCGCGTCCGGTGTGATCGGGGAGTCCCTCAAGGACGACGCGAAGTCGAACGCCGTCGTGGACCGCTTCCTCGCGGACCTCGAGGCGTCCAAGGCCGGGGAGCGCTGAGCATGCGCAGCGCCACCAGGGAAGCACTCGCGTCCACGAGGGCGGTGCTCGCCGACCTCGGCAGCAGCGCCGACCTGGCCACGGGTGCCGAGATCCTCGCCTCCGGGCGTGCGATCGCCGGTGCGCCGCAGCTGCTCGGTCTGCTGTCCGACCCGACGGCCGACCCGGCCGGCAAGAAGGTCGTCCTCGACCGCGTCTTCGCCGGTCAGTCGGACGCGACGCGTGCGGTCCTGACCGCGGTGGCCGGCTCGCGCTGGTCCTCGCAGCAGGACCTCCTCGCGGGCATCGAGGACGCGGGCATCCGCGCCGTCGCCGCCACTGCGGGGTCGGAGTCCTCCATCGAGTCGGAGCTGTTCGCCTTCGAGACCGCCGTCCGTTCGGACGCCGACCTCGAGCTGGCGCTCGGCACCAAGCTCGGCAGCCCGGCGGAGAAGGGCGCGCTCGTCGAGCGGCTGCTCGGCTCCAAGGCGTCGCAGCAGACCGTGACGATCCTCTCGGCGCTCGTGCAGCAGCCGCGTGGCCGTCGGATCGGCGAGCTGGTCCGCGACGCGAGCCGCATCGTGGCCGACCAGGCGGACAAGCTCGTCGCGACCGTCATCACCGCGACGCCGCTCGACGCCGGACAGTCCGCCCGCGTGGCCCGCGGTCTCGGCGAGCGGTACGGCAAGGACATCAGCATCAACCAGGTCGCCGACCCCTCGGTCGTCGGCGGGGTCCGGGTGCAGATCGGCGGCGACGTCATCGACGGCACCGTGTCCACGCGCCTGGCGGAGCTCCGGCTCCAGCTGGCCGGCTGAGCGTACCGTCGAAGCCGCCCCACCCAGAGTCCACAACGGGAACTGTCGTCGTGACGGCAGCATCACCCTCTCGGAGCCGAAGGGCCCCGGAAACCAACAAGGAAAATCCCATGGCAGACATCACCATCAGCCCCGATGAGATCCGTGATGCCCTGAAGGACTTCGTCTCGAACTACGAGCCGACGAAGGCCTCCACGGCCGAGGTCGGGCACGTCACCGACGCCGGAGACGGCATCGCGCACGTCGAGGGCCTCCCCGGCGTCATGGCCAACGAGCTCATCCGCTTCGCGGACGGCACGCTCGGCCTCGCGCAGAACCTCGACGAGGACGAGATCGGCGCCATCGTGCTCGGCGAGTTCGACGGCATCGAAGAGGGCCAGGAAGTCACCCGCACCGGCGAGGTCCTCTCGGCCCCGGTCGGCGACGGCTTCCTCGGACGCGTCGTCGACCCGCTCGGCAACCCGATCGACGGTCTCGGCGAGATCCCGGCCGAGGGCCGTCGTGCCCTCGAGCTCCAGGCACCCGGCGTCATGTCCCGCAAGTCGGTGCACGAGCCGCTCCAGACCGGCATCAAGGCCATCGACGCGATGATCCCCGTCGGCCGCGGTCAGCGCCAGCTGATCATCGGCGACCGCCAGACCGGCAAGACGGCGATCGCGATCGACACGATCATCAACCAGAAGGCCAACTGGGACTCGGGCGACGTCGACAAGCAGGTCCGCTGCATCTACGTCGCCATCGGTCAGAAGGGCTCCACGATCGCCTCCGTCAAGGGCGCGCTCGAGGACGCCGGCGCGATGGAGTACACCACCATCGTCGCGGCACCCGCCTCCGACCCGGCCGGCTTCAAGTACCTCGCCCCCTACACCGGTTCGGCCATCGGCCAGCACTGGATGTACGGCGGCAAGCACGTCCTGATCATCTTCGACGACCTGTCGAAGCAGGCCGAGGCCTACCGTGCCGTGTCCCTCCTCCTCCGCCGTCCGCCGGGCCGCGAGGCCTACCCGGGCGACGTCTTCTACCTGCACTCCCGCCTGCTGGAGCGTTGCGCGAAGCTGTCCGACGACCTCGGCGCCGGTTCGATGACGGGTCTCCCGATCATCGAGACCAAGGCGAACGACGTGTCGGCGTACATCCCGACCAACGTGATCTCGATCACCGACGGCCAGATCTTCTTGCAGTCCGACCTCTTCAACGCGAACCAGCGTCCGGCGGTCGACGTGGGCATCTCGGTGTCGCGTGTCGGCGGTGACGCGCAGGTCAAGTCGATCAAGAAGGTCTCCGGCACGCTCAAGCTCGAGCTCGCGCAGTACCGCTCGCTCGAGGCGTTCGCGATGTTCGCGTCCGACCTCGACCAGGCGTCGCGGCGTCAGCTCGACCGCGGTGCGCGTCTGACCGAGCTCCTCAAGCAGCCGCAGTACTCGCCGTACCCGGTCGAGGAGCAGGTCGTCTCGATCTGGGCCGGCACCAACGGCAAGCTCGACGAGGTCCCGGTGTCGGACGTCCTCCGCTTCGAGTCGGAGCTGCTCGAGCACCTCCGCCGCAACTCGGACATCCTCACCACCCTGCGCGAGACCAACCAGCTCAGCGACGAGACCGTCGCCGCGATGGACCGCGAGATCGACGCCTTCACGAAGGGCTTCCAGACGAGCGACGGCAAGACGCTCGGCTCGGAGCAGTTCGAGTCCGCGTCCTCCGAGGACGTCGACCAGGAGCAGATCGTCAAGGGTCGTCGCTAGATGGCAGCGCAGGTCCGGGTCTACCGACAGAGGATCAAGTCCGCGAAGACCACGAAGAAGGTCACGCGCGCGATGGAACTGATCTCGGCGTCGCGGATCCAGAAGGCACAGGCCCGCATGGCCGCGTCCGGTCCGTACTCGCGGGCCGTGACGCGGGCTGTGTCGGCCGTGGCGACGTTCTCGAACGTCGACCACGTGCTGACCACGGAGCCCGAGTCCTCGACGCGAGCCGCGGTGGTGCTGTTCACCTCGGACCGCGGTCTGAACGGTGCGTTCAGCACGAACGTCCTCAAGCAGGGTGAGGAACTCGCGTCCCTCCTCCGCAGCGAGGGCAAGGAGGTCGTGTTCTACCTGGTCGGCCGCAAGGCCGTGGGGTACTTCGGTTTCCGTGAGCGCCCGTCCGAGCAGCAGTGGGTCGGCGGCACCGACCAGCCCGAGTTCTCGACCGCCAAGGAGATCGGCGACGCCGTCGTCGGCAAGTTCCTCCAGGACACGGCCGAGGGCGGGGTGGACGAGATCCACATCGTGTTCAACCGCTTCGTGAGCATCGCGACGCAGGAGCCGCAGGTCGTCCGGCTGCTCCCGCTCGAGGTCGTCGAGGGCGTCGAGGCGCCGTCGAACGACGAGCCGCTCCCGCTGTACGAGTTCGAGCCCGACGCGGACGCCGTGCTCGACGCTCTGCTCCCGGTCTACATCGAGAGCCGCATCTTCAACGCCATGCTGCAGTCGGCCGCTTCCGAGCACGCCGCCCGCCAGAAGGCCATGAAGTCGGCGAGTGACAACGCGGACTCCCTCATCCGTGACTTCACCCGCCTCGCGAACAACGCGCGTCAGGCCGAGATCACGCAGCAGATCTCCGAGATCGTCGGCGGCGCCGACGCCCTCTCGTCGAAGAAGAAGTAGTCCGCGTCGTTCGCGGACAGTTACCCACCCTCAGGAAGGCACCAGCCATGACCGACACCGCCACCACCGCGGTCGAGACGTCGTCGGCGCCCGGTGTCGGCCGGATCGCCCGTGTCACGGGCCCCGTCGTCGACATCGAGTTCCCCCACGACGCCATCCCCGAAATCTACAACCTCCTGCACACGACGATCACCATCGGTGACTCCTCGCAGGAGATCGGCCTCGAGGTCGCGCAGCACCTCGGCGACGACCTCGTCCGCGCCATCTCGCTGAAGCCGACCGACGGTCTGGTCCGTGGCCAGGAGGTCCGTGACTCGGGCGTTCCGATCTCGGTCCCCGTCGGTGACGTCACCAAGGGCAAGGTCTTCGACGTGCTGGGCAACGTGCTCAACACCGACGAGGCCATCGAGGTCACCGAGCGCTGGCCGATCCACCGCAAGGCCCCGGCCTTCGACCAGCTCGAGTCCAAGACCACGATGTTCGAGACGGGCATCAAGTCGATCGACCTCCTCACCCCGTACGTGCAGGGTGGCAAGATCGGTCTCTTCGGTGGTGCGGGCGTCGGCAAGACCGTCCTCATCCAGGAGATGATCCAGCGCGTCGCGCAGGACCACGGTGGTGTCTCGGTGTTCGCCGGTGTCGGTGAGCGCACCCGTGAGGGCAACGACCTCATCGGCGAGATGGAAGAGGCGGGCGTCTTCGACAAGACCGCCCTCGTGTTCGGCCAGATGGACGAGCCGCCGGGAACGCGTCTCCGCGTGGCCCTGTCGGCGCTGACGATGGCGGAGTACTTCCGTGACGTCCAGGAGCAGGACGTGCTCCTCTTCATCGACAACATCTTCCGGTTCACGCAGGCCGGTTCCGAGGTCTCCACGCTGCTCGGCCGCATGCCGTCCGCGGTGGGTTACCAGCCGAACCTCGCCGACGAGATGGGTGTGCTCCAGGAGCGCATCACCTCGACGCGTGGTCACTCGATCACCTCGCTGCAGGCGATCTACGTGCCGGCCGACGACTACACCGACCCGGCGCCGGCGACCACGTTCGCGCACCTCGACGCCACGACCGAGCTCTCCCGTGAGATCGCGTCGCAGGGTCTGTACCCGGCCATCGACCCGCTGACCTCCACGTCGCGGATCATGGACCCCCGGTACCTGGGCGCCGACCACTACGAGACCGCGACGCGTGTCAAGCAGATCCTCCAGAAGAACAAGGAACTGCAGGAGATCATCGCGATCCTCGGTGTGGACGAGCTCTCCGAAGAGGACAAGATCACCGTCGAGCGCGCTCGTCGTATCCAGCAGTTCCTCTCGCAGAACACGTACATGGCGAAGAAGTTCACGGGCGTCGAGGGTTCGACCGTCCCGCTGAAGGACACCATCGAGTCGTTCCGCGCGATCGCCGACGGCGAGTTCGACCACGTTGCGACGCAGGCGTTCTTCAACGTCGGTGGCATCAACGACGTCGAAGAGAAGTGGGCGCAGATCCAGAAGGAGAACCGCTGACATGGCGGCACTCACCGTGAGCGTCGTCTCGGCCGACCGCGAGGTCTGGTCGGGCGACGCCACCATGGTCGTGGCACGCACGACGGAGGGCCAGATCGGTGTCCTCGCGGGGCACGAGCCGCTGCTCGCCACCCTCGCCGAGGGTCAGGTCCGCATCACCCGGGCCGACGGCTCGACGGTGACGGCGGACGCCGCCGACGGCTTCCTGTCGGTCGAGCACGACACGGTCACGATCGTGGCGCGGCAGGCCGCGCTGGCGTCCTGACCGGACTGACCGTCCTCCTCCCGCCTTCGGAGACGAAGCGGGAGGGCGGGGACACCGACCGCACACTCGACCTGCGTGCGCTGTCGTTCCCGGAACTGTCCGACGAGCGGGCCGCGGTGATCACCGCGGCCCGCTCCGTCAGTTCCGAGGAGTCCTCTGCGCGGACGGCGCTGAAGCTCGGTCCGAAGTCGATCGCCGAGCGGTTCCGGAACCTCGAGCTCGAGACCTCGCCGACGATGCCGGCGATCGACCGCTACACGGGCGTGCTCTACGACCCGCTCGGTGCGCCGAGCGCCGACGACGCCACCCGACGGTGGTGGTTCGACCACGTCGTGGTGCAGTCCGCGATGTTCGGGCCGATCGGTGCCGGGGACGCGATCCCGGCGTACCGGCTCTCGCACGACTCCCGCCTCGGGACCCTCCGGCTGGCCGCGCACTGGCCGGCCGTCTCGACGCCGGTGCTGGCCGCGCGCTCCGACGGAGTGGTGTTGGACCTCCGGTCCGAGGGCTACCGACAGCTCGGTCCGGTGCCGGGTGCGCTCGCGCCCCGGGTGGTGAGCGTCGACGGCTCCGGCCGCCGCAAGGCGCTCAACCACTGGAACAAGACCGCGAAGGGGCGCCTGGTCGCGTTGCTCGGCCGGACGGGCGCGGCGGTCGCCTCCGCCGAGGGGCTGCTCTCCTGGGCTGCGGAGAACGGCGTCGTCCTCGAGCGCACCCAGGACGGCTGGGACCTGGTGGCCGAGTCCCTCGAGGGCGTCCCCGCCTGACGGCGTTCGTCCTCCACAGGTCGCACGGGTCGGGTCGCCGTCCACAGGTGGCGGCTCCCGACCGGCCTGGAGGCACGGATCGCGCTTCGATGTCGTGCATGATCCCCACCACGACACGGTCCGAGCACGACCGAACGATCCGGTACCCGCGTGAGATCGCTGCCGCAGTGACCCTGCGTGCGGCCTGCGCCGCCCTGACCTCCGGACCCGCGGGCCGCCCACTGACGCCCGCGGAGTCGATCGCGGTCCTCACGACGAGCGCCGCGCTCGCGACGCGGTTCGCCGTGCTCGAGCACGTGGCCGATGCGTCCGGGCGCGACGCCCGCTCCGTCGTGCCCTTCGACGCCTTCACCGACCGGCTGCCGCCCGCGCTGATCGGCGCGGGGCCCGCGCCGGACCCCGACCGGGTGCGCACGGCCGGTGACCGCCTGGCCGCGGCGTGGCGGTTCTGGAGAGCCGGGAGCGATCCGGAGGGCTGTGCGCAGGGAGCGGCCGGGGCGTTGGCCCTCGCAGCCTGGTGTGCGTGGGCGCTCGGGTCCGACGCCCGCGCACAGACGCGTGCCGTGTACGCGCTCGAGACCGCCGCGGACGATCCGCTGGCGTCACTCGTGGCACGACTGGTCCGGACCCGGACGAGACCCGCGTGGGAGCGGCTGTGACGTCGCGGTCCCGGCATCGTCTACGGTTGGAGCACCAGCGAGGGAGGGCTCGGGTGCGCGACGACGACACTCACGACGAGATCGACGACACCGTCATCCGACCACGCCACCGCACCGCGTCCGCCGACGATCCCGTGAACGACGACGCTGTGAGCGACGACCTCCTGGGCGACACGGTCATCCGACCCCGGCTGGACCGTGCTGCCGACCCACTCGGCGACACCGTGATCCGTCCGCGCCCCGTGGGCCCCGCGGACGACGACACCGTCCTCCGCGGCGCCCTGGCCGGGCCGGAGCCGACGACCGACGACACCGTCCGCGGGGCACCCCCGCGACCACCCCTGGGAGCCGCACCGCTCGCGGGACCGGCACCGCGCCTCCCGGCCGAACCGCGCACCGCGCGGGTGCCCTCCGTCCGCATCGGGGACCACGTCGTGCGGCTCGACCGGCCCGTGATCGTCGGGCGTCGTCCCACGCTCCCGCGCGTCGTGCGCGGGCCGGAACCCCGGCTCGTGACCGTGCGGTCAGCATCCGGACAGGTCTCGTCGTCGCACGTGCTCGTGCAGGCCTCCGGTGAGGCCGCGGTCGTCGAGGACCTCCGATCGACGAACGGCACCGTGGTCCGCCCGGTCGCCGGAGCGCCCTTCCGCATGCCGGCGGGTGGGACCGCGGTGGTCCTGACGGGTACGGTTGTCGAGATCGGCGACGGCAACACCGTCGAGATCCTCTCGCCGCACCTCCGTGCGGCCCCGGGGGATCCCGTCCCCGCCCCGCCGGACTGGCCGTGACCGGTTCCCTGACCGTCGTGCCCCCGAACCCCCAGAGAGCGATCGAAGACACGTGACCGAACTCGGCCGAGCAGCCACTGCGCACGCCATCGACGTCCCCGGTGCCGACGGCGCCGTCCTCACCCTGTCGTGGGGCGCTGCGACCGACGTGGGTCGGCGTCGTGACCACAACGAGGACAGCTACATCGTCGGGGCCCCCTTCTTCGTGGTCGCGGACGGCATGGGCGGGCACCTCGCGGGCGACCGCGCCAGCGACGCCGTCGTCCGTCGGCTGGCACAGGTGTCCGAGCAGCCCTTCACCACCCGGCAGGGGATCCAACGCGCGCTCCTCCTCGCGACCGCCGACATCGAGCGCGCCGCGGGCGGGAACGCCATCGGGGCCGGCACGACCGTCACCGGGATCGCCCTCGTGGCGTCGCAGGGGCAGCCCGCGGCGCTCGTGTTCAACGTCGGGGATTCGCGGACCTACCGCATCGACGCCGGGGTGCTCCGCCGCGTGACGGTCGACCACTCGGTCGTGCAGGAGATGGTGGACGCGGGGCTCCTCCGTGCCGAGGACGCCGAACGGCACCCGGACAGCAACGTCATCACCCGCGCCGTCGGGTTCGGTGAGCCGCCCGAGCCGGACTGGTGGACCCTGCCGCTGCGGCAGGGCGACCGCTACATCGTCTGCTCGGACGGGCTGACGAAGGAGCTCGGCGACGTCGGCATCGCCCGCATCGCTGCGCGCGTCGAGGGTGCACAGGACCTCGCTGAACGCCTCGTCGGCGACGCGGTGGTCGCGGGGGGACGCGACAACGTGACGGTCGTCGTGCTGCAGGTCGACGGGGCGCCCGACGACGGCGACGTCGAGGACACCCTGCCCCGCCACTGACGGCCCCCGAACTGGGGTCGTCCGGTCCTGGGAGGTGGTCCGGCCCCCGGGCTGGGCGTCGGTGGCCTTCCGTACAATGACATGGCCGTGACGAGCGTGCCGGCCGTGCGTCGGTCGGGGAGGAGGGGAGCATGGCACGACGACTGCCGTCCGACCCGCCCGTGATCGCGGGCTTCAGTCCCGTGCACGTCCTCGGCTCCGGCGGCTTCGCGGACGTCTTCCTCTACGAGCAGGACATGCCGCGGCGCAAGGTCGCGGTGAAGGTGCTGCTCGACGAGGTCGTCGACGACCGTGTCCGGCAGATGTTCCAGGCCGAGGCGAACCTCATGGCCCGGCTGAGCACCCACCCCTCGATCCTCACCGTCTTCCAGGCGAGCGTCGCGTCCGACGGCCGACCGTACCTGGTGATGGAGCTCTGCTCGTCGTCGCTCAGCGATCGGTACCGGCGTGAGCCAGTCCCCGTGTCCGAGGTGCTCGCGATCGGTGTCCGCATCGGTGCTGCGCTCGAGACCGCTCATCGTGAAGGCGTCCTGCACCGCGACATCAAGCCGTCGAACATCCTCCTCACGGCGTACGGCAACCCCGTGCTGTCCGACTTCGGCATCGCGGCGACCGTGGGGGAGTCCGACCCGGACGAGCCGATCGGCATGTCGATCCCGTGGTCCGCGCCCGAGGTCCTCGGTGACGAGTCCCGCGGCACGGTCCAGTCCGAGGTCTACTCGCTCGCCGCGACCGTCTACTCGCTGCTCGCCGGACGGAGCCCGTTCGAGGTCCGCGGCGGCAAGAACGGCGCCGGCGACCTGATGAGCCGGATCGAGAAGGGCGGCGTGAAGCCCACCGGCCGCACCGACGCGCCGCCGTCGCTCGAACGACTGCTCGCGACCGCGATGTCCCGGAAGCCGCAGCAGCGGCCGGCGACCGTGCTCGAGCTCGTGCGGGGCTTCCAACAGGTCGAGGCCGAACTCGGCATCCCGCAGACCTCCGCGGACGTCGCGGTCGAGGCGTGGGCCGTGGCCACCCCGACGCCGGACGGGGACCGCACGATGATCCGCGAGCTCCAGCCGCCGACCCGGGTCGGAGGACGTCGCCGCGCGCGCCGAGCGGTGCAGGGCGGCGTCGCGGCGATCGGCGCGCAGAGCGTCGGCACGGTGCACCGCACCGGATCGGCGACCCGCGCGCGGCGCAGGAACCGCAGCACGCTGCTCTGGGCCGGTTCGTCGGCGGTGGTCGTCGTCGCCGCCCTGGCCATCGCGACCGTGGTCGTGGTCGGTCGACTCGGCAGCGGGGCGATCCCGGTCGTGTCGGACGTCCGTGCGAGCACGAGCGCGACGTCCGTGACCTTCCGTTGGGCTGATCCCGGGCTGGCCGACGGTGACACCTACGTCGTCTCCTCGAACGGCGCGTCCAGTCAGCAGTCGGGCACCACGTTCGTCGTCAGCGGCCAGCGCGGGGACGAGGAGTGCATCTCCGTCGCGGTGAACCGTGACGGCAAGACCGGGGCAGCGAGCGCGCAGCGGTGCGCGACCATCGGGAGCGGCCGGTGATCCGGGCCTTCCTCACGAAGCACCGGTCGGCAGCGATCACGACCGCGGCCTCGGTGCTCGTCGGCGCCGTCGTCGCCACCGCGGCCGTGGCCTCGAGCGGCTACCACACCCAGCGCGTCGACCTCGGCGACGGCACCGTCTGGGTGCCGTCCTCCCAGTACGGCGCCGTCGGGCGGGCGAACACGGGCGTCCTCGAGCTGAACACCGCGGTGGAGACCTCGACGGACCAGCTCGCGGTGCTGCAGCGCGGCTCCACCGTCTACAGCGTCGACCAGACCAAGGGGACCGTCGCGAAGGTCGACGTCGCCGATGCGACCGTGGGCGACCCCGTCACCCTGCCCGCCGGGTCGCCGCAGGTGTTCTTCGCCGGGTCGTCGGCGGTCATCGGGAACGCCGACACCGGCGAGCTCTGGACGACCCCGGCGGCGGACCTCGCCGACTTCGATGCCTCCGCCAAGGCCGATCTGACGCTCGGCGCCGACGCGGTGTTCGACGCGTCCGACGACCACGTGGCGGTCTACTCCCCGAAGACGTCGACCGCCTCGCTCGTCGCGCTCGGGGCGACGCCGTCCGTCGCGCAGAAGTGGACCGTGCGGATGGACGCCGAGCACGACCTCGAGGTCGCAGCGTTCGGGCAGCACGTCGCCGTGCTCGACCGGACCGACGGCGTCCTCGCGGTCGACGGCGACCGCGTCGAACTCGGTGACCGGGTGGGTGCACAGCCCGCCCTGCAGCGCTCCACGGCCGACGGCACGAGCGTCGTCGTCGCCGGGACGGCCGGCATCGTCCGGGTCTCGGCGAACGGTGCGGTCGACGCGACCCCGTTGACGGTGTCCGGTCGCGCGGCCCGGCCGTACGTCGACGGATCGTGCGTCTACGCGGCCTGGGCCGGTGGACAAGCCGTCGACACGTGCGACGGTCGCGCGGTGCAGCGGCTGCAGAGTGCTGCCGGTTCCGGCGACCTCCAGATCCTGCACAACGGCAGCACGATCGTCGCCAACGACCCCGACAGCGGCAAGTCGTGGGCGATCGACCGCAGCGGTCAGCTCATCGACAACTGGTCCGACCTCATCAAGAAGGACGACGACCAGCAGCAGGAGCAGGTCTCCGACGACGACCCGCAGGTCGAGAAGGACCAGAAACCGCCGGTCGCGGTGGACGACCGACTGGGTGCGCGTCCGGGACGCACCACGAGCCTCCCGGTCCTGCTCAACGACTACGACCCCAACGGCGACCCCATCATCGTGAGCGAGGTCGGGAAGATCGACGACGCGATCGGTCGCGTCGCGATCGTCGCGGAGGGCCAGCGGCTGCAGATCACGCTCTCCGACCGCGCGCGCGGCACCGTCTCGTTCCCCTACACGATCACGGACGGCAACGGTGGCTCCGACACCGCGACCGTCCGGGTCGCCGTGCGGCAGCCGTCCGAGAACGACGCTCCGCGGCAGGTCCGCGACACCAGCGCGAACGTCGTGCAGAACGGGCACGTCGTGACCAACGTGCTCGGCGACTGGGTCGACCCGGACGGCGATCCGGTGTACCTGAAGTCCGCGACGGCGTCCGACGGCGACACCGTGTCGACGACGCCCGACGGGCTCCTCGACTACCGCAACAAGAGCGGCCGGACCGGCGACCGCTCCGTGCAGCTGGTCGTGAGCGACGGCCAGGCCGACGGTCGCGGCTCCCTGACCGTCGCGGTCGCGAAGGCCGGCAGCGTCCCGCTCTACGCCGACGCGTTCCCGGTGGCGGGCTACGCCGGCAAGGCGTTCACCGTCGACCCGCTCGACCACGTCCGCGGCGGCAACGGGACGGTCACCCTGACGAGCGTGTCGTCGTCCAAGGGCCTCACGGTCACGCCGAGCTACGACTCCGGCACGTTCCGTGTCGTCGGCGCCGGAGCCGGCGACCACCAGCTCGAGTACACCGTGACGGACGGCTCGAAGACGACCAGCGGTGTGGTCCGGGTCACCATCCAGGCGCCGCCGGACGCCTCGACGCCGCCGATCACCACGCCGAAGACGGTCTTCGTCAACACGTTGTCGACGAAGGACACCGACGTCACGGCGACCGACATCGACCCCGCGGGCGGCGTGCTCCTCGTCACCGCGATCGACCAGCCGGACCGGGCGTCCGGCGTGCAGGCGAGCGTGCTCGACCAGCACACGGTCCGGATCACGCTGACGGCGCCGCTCGACGGTCCGGTCACGTTCGGCTACACGGAGACGAACGGACTCGCGTCGGCGACCGGCTCGATCACCGTCGTCGAGATCCCGAAGCCCGACCGCATCCAGCCGCCGGTGGCCCAGCCCGACACCGCCACCGTGCGGGTCGGGGACGTCGCGAACATCCCCGTGCTGGACAACGACACCCAGCCCGAGGGCGAACCCCTCACCCTGCAGCCGGACCTCGTCCAGAACGTCCCGGGCGACGGCGGCCTGCTCTTCGTCTCGGGCGACCACCTCCGGTACCTCGCACCGAAGACCCCCGGCAACTACACCGCGGTCTACCGCGTCGCCGGGCCCGACGGACAGTACGCCGACGCCACCGTGTCGATCTCGGTCCGCGACAAGGACACGGCGACGAACAACCCGCCCGTCCCGCAGACCGTCACGGCCAGGGTCGTCGCGGGCAAGTCCGTGCGGATCTCGATCCCGCTCAACGGCATCGACCCCGACGGCGACTCGGTCCAGCTGGTCGGCGTCGGTTCGAACCCCGACAAGGGGTCCGTCAGCGACGTCTCCGCCGACTCGCTCACCTACGAAGCCGGTGACTACTCGGCCGGGACCGACGAGTTCACCTACACCGTGGTGGACGCACTGGGCGCCCGGGCGACGGGGACCGTCCGCGTCGGCATCGCGCCGCGCGCCGAGCAGGCGTCGAACCCCGTCGCCGAGGCCGACCACATGACCATCCGCCCCGGCGGCTCCGTCACCGTGCGCGTGCTCCAGAACGACTCCGACCCGGAGGGCGGCCAGCTCACCGTCACGAAGGCCGAACCCACCGACACCGCCGTGCGGGCGAAGGTGCTCCGGAAGCAGCAGATCCGGGTGACCCCGCCCGCGGACGCCACGAGCGGTGACTTCGCCGTCCTCTACACGGCGACGAACGAGAGCGGCGGGTCGAGCACGGCGTTCCTCACGGTCACGGTCGACAAGGACGCCGAGCCGTTGCGGCCGGAGGTCGACGACACGACACTCGACCTGCAGGACATCATCCGCCGGCAGAGCGTCACGGTCGACGTCCTCAAGAACGTCTTCTTCGCCGAGGGCACCGCTGCCGACCTCACCGTCGGGGTCGTCGACGGGTACGGCGACACGGCTCGGCTGACGGACGACGAGCGCATCGAGGTCCAGCTGACGGACGACTCGCAGGTGATCCCGTTCTCGGTCGCGCGCAAGGACCGGCCGGACGTGGTCTCGTACGGGTTCATCAACGTGCCGGGGTTCGACGACGCGCTCCCGCAGATCGACCGCACCGCCCCCGCCATCACCGTGAAGAGCGAGGCGGCGGTCCGCATCCCGCTGTCCGACTACGTCGTCACCGCGAACGGGCAGACCGCGAAGATCACGGACGACGGCACCGTCAAGGCCACCCACGCCAACGGCCAGGACCTCGTCGTGGACTCGTCGACGCTGCAGTTCACCTCGGCGAAGCTGTACTACGGGAACGCGTCGATCTCGTTCGAGGTCACGGACGGCTCGAACGCCAACGGCGGCAAGGGCCGGACGGCGACGCTCGTCCTGCCGATCAAGGTGCTGCCCCGGTCGAACCAGCCGCCCGCGTTCTCGGGGTCCGCGCTCGACATGCAGCCGGGGGAGTCGCACACCGTCGACCTCGCGAAGCTCACCGACTACCCGTACCCGAAGGACCTCCCGGAGCTGCGCTACTCCATCGTCAGCCAGCCGAGCCAGGGGGTCACCGCGACCGTCGTCGGGCAGCGGCTGACCGTCACGGTCGCCGACACCGCGAAGAAGGACACCACGTCCTCCATCGGCGTGGGGGTCGCGGACGACGCCAACGCCGGACGGGCGGGCACCATCAGCGTGTCGGTCGTCGCGTCCACTCGTCCGCTCGTCCAGCCCGGCGCCGACACGAGCATCGCCAAGCGCGGCGAGACGACCTCCATCAACGTGCTCGCCAACGACCAGCCGACCAACCCGTTCCCGGGCGAGCGACTCCGTGTCGTGGCGATCCGCGGGCTCGGTGGCGGCCTGCCCGCCGGCGTGAGCGTCACGCCGAGCGCCGACAAGTCGCGATTGCAGGTCCAGGTGTCCTCGTCCGCGAAGCCGGTCGACGCGCACCTGCAGTACCAGGTCGCGGACGCCACCGACGACCCGGACCGGTACGTGTGGGGCGACGTCACGATCTCCGTGCAGGACGTCCCCGACGCTCCGGGCGCTCCGACCCGCACCGGGTCGTACGACGGCGGTCAGGTGACGCTGACGTGGTCGACGCCGCAGGCGAACAACTCGCCGATCACCGGGTACCGGGTCACCGGGACCGACGGGGTGTCGAAGGACTGCGGCACGGCCACGGTCTGCCAGCTGACAGGGCTGGACCCGAAGGCCTCGTACCGGTTCTCGGTGACGGCGACCAACGCCGTCGGCGACAGCGAGCCGTCGGCGCAGTCCGCGCCGATGAGCGCCGACTACGTGCCGGCACCGCCGACCGGGATCACCGTGAAGCCGAACCCGGACACGCCGAACCAGGTCGACGTGGACTGGAACGCGGTGCCCGCGCCGAACAACGGCAGCGCCGTGGACAACTACGTGGTCACCATCTCCGGACCGGGGTTGACGGTCACGAGGAGCACGGGGACCGCGACGAGCACGTCGTTCACGGGGGCGCAGAGCGGCCAGAACTACGTGGTGAAGATCTCCGCGCGGAACCAGGCTGATCGGAACGACACCGTGGTGCAGTGGAACTCGGCATCCGGCTCGGGAACGGCGGTCGGGACACCTGCGGTCCCCACGCTGACGGCGGACGGCGAACGGCAGGGCTCCTCGACCGCGGTGACGCTCAACGCGTCCGAGGGCGACTGGGCAGGCCCGGTCGGGACGATCAAGATCGCCAAGTTCGCGAGGTCGACCCCGATCCCGTCCGGGTGCTCGACGGACGGAGCCGAGGCTGTCTGGACCGGGGCATCGAGGACGGACACCATCTCCGATCCCTACCGTTACGTCGCGTACGCCGACAACGGTCTCTTCTGCACCCCGTCGTCCCCGCAGGGGGTCCAGGGCTACCAGACTCCGGATGCGCCCACCGGCTCGGCAGCGTTGCAACAGAACGGCGCCAACTGGGATGTCGTCGCCAGCACCTCGAGCTCGGCGCAGTACCTGTACTACTCGGTCAACGGAGCCGCGCCGGTGCGGTTCGGCGGCACCGTGAACCTCCGGGCCGGGGCGGGGTTCGGGATCGCGACGAGCGTCGTCTTCACCGCGTGTGCCACGGACGGCGATTACTGCGCATCGAGCGCGGCATCGCAGGCGACCGCGTTCACGACCCGGGCGAGCGTGCAGTCCGCGGCGGTCGGGAGCACTCCGAACATCGTGGACAACAACAACGGCTTGTTCAAAGCGGACGCGATCTCGTACACGATCCTGTACTGCAAGGACAACCCGCTCGGCCTCGGGAGCACGTGCGACGCCGACAACCCCGAGACCGACACCGCCTGGAGCACTTCTGACCCGGTGCCCGCCGGCTACGACGAGATCCGTGTGCAGGAGACCGTGACGGACAGCCAGGGTGCGAAGCACACGGACCCGGGCTACGCCAGCGCTCGGGTGACCGGCAGCGGCAGCGGCAACTGAGCCACGTGCCGACCACGCTCTACGCTTCCGAGTAGCGCGCCCACGACCAACGACTCACCACCGAAGGAACGACCCCGCATGAGCATGACCCCGGAGCAGGCCACCTGGTTCGCCGACGTCGCCGGCCGCATCGTGACCAACGTCGAGCAGGTGCTCCTCGGGAAGACGTTCGTGATCCGGCTCGCGGTCACGGCGATGCTCAGCGAGGGACACCTCCTGCTCGAGGACGTCCCCGGCACCGGCAAGACGAGCCTCGCGCGGGCGATGGCGCAGAGTGTGCAGGGCTCGACGAACCGCATCCAGTTCACGCCCGACCTGCTGCCCGGCGACATCACGGGCATCAGCGTCTACGACCAGCGCACCCAGGAGTTCGACTTCCACCGCGGCCCGGTGTTCTCGAACATCGTGCTCGCCGACGAGATCAACCGCGCGAGCCCGAAGACCCAGTCCGCGCTGCTCGAGGCGATGGAGGAGTCCGCGGTCACCGTCGACGGCGTCAACCACCGGCTCGCCGCGCCGTTCATGGTGATCGCCACCCAGAACCCCGTCGAGCAGGCCGGCACTTACCGTCTGCCGGAGGCGCAGCTCGACCGCTTCCTCATGAAGGCGTCGATCGGCTACCCGGACCACGCCGCGACGGTGAAGATCCTCGAGACGTCGTCTGCGCCGTCGGCGTCGGTGCCGCTCGCGAGCGTCGTGCCGGCGGCGACGATCACCGAGATGGCCGCGCTCGCCCGATCGGTGCACGTCGACGCCGTCATCGCCGACTACGTCGCCCGGCTCGTCGACTCGACGCGCTCCGCGAGCGAGGTCCGACTCGGGGTCAGCGTCCGTGGCGCGATGGGTCTGATGCGGGCGTCCCGTGTGTTCGCGGCGCTCAACGGCCGCCACTACGTCACGCCCGACGACGTGAAGTCGCTGGCGGTCCCGGTGCTCGCGCACCGCCTCGTGCTCGACGCCGAGGCCGAGTTCGACGGCGTCAGCCCGACCGCGGTCGTGTCGCAGCTCCTGGTCGAGACGCCACCCCCTGCTGACCGGGTCGCGTCGTGACCGACCGCCGGCCCGCCACGACGCGTTCGCGCCGCCCCTCCTCGACGCGGTCGCGTCGCGGGTCGGGCGCGTCCGAGCGCACCGGGACGGTCGCCGGCCTGACGAACGTGCGGACCCGTCTGGTCGGGGACCGCGACAGCGTCGCCGCAGACGCGGTCGTCGGCGTCGTCCGGCTCTGGGCAACGGCCTGGAGGCTCGTCGGACGTGCCTGGGACGAGGTCTCGTCGGTGGTCACCGGCCTGGGATGGACGGTGGCGGTCCTCACGCTCGTCGCGTTCGTCGCGGGGTACCGTCTCGGCCTCCGCGAGGTCGTCGTCGTGGGGTTCGCCGGTGCGCTGCTGATCGTCGTCGCCGCGGTCGCCCTGATCGGGCGGTCGCGCCTGCTCGTCCGGATGCGCCTCCCGCAGCACCGCGTCGCCGTCGGCGACCCGGCCGCGGTGGTGGTGACCGCCGAGAACCCGGGACGGCTGCCGTCGGTCCCGAGCACGGTCGAGGTCCCCGTTGGGGTGGGGCTGGTCGACGTCGCCATCCCGGCGATCGCGGCGAAGGGGACCTTCGAGCAGGAGGTCCCGGTCCCGACGACGCGGCGCGGCGTGCTCGACGTCGGCCCCGTGACCGGCGTCCGAGCGGACCCGGTCGGACTCGTCCGTCGCGAGGTCGTCTGGACTGCCCGTGAGCAGGTCATCGTGCACCCGCGCACGATCGCGATCCCGTCGACGAGCACCGGACTCGTGCGGGACCTCGAGGGGCAGGCGACGACGGACCTCTCACCGGCCGACATCGCGTTCCACGCCATCCGTGAGTACATGCCCGGTGACGACCCGCGCACGATCCACTGGAAGTCGACCGCGAAGTCGGGCGCCCTGATGGTCCGGCAGTTCGAGGACACCCGTCGGTCGCACCTCGTGGTCGCGCTCGGGTCGTCCCGGGCCGAGTTCGCCGACGGGGACGAGTTCGAGCTCGCCGTGAGCGCCGCCGCGTCGCTCGGCACCCGAGCGATCCGGGACGGCCGCGACGTCACCGTGGTGGTGTCCGAGCGGACGCCGGAGTTCGCGAAGCGTCCGGTGTACGCGGTGCACCGGCTGCCGACGGTCACCCCGACACGGCTGCTCGACGACTTCGCGACCGTGGGCCTCGCCGAGGCCTGCCTCCCGATCGCCGAGGTCGCCCGGATCGTCGGCAACGACACGGCGGGCATCTCGGTCGCGTTCCTCGTGGTCGGCTCCACCGTCGAGCTCCCGGCACTCCGGCTCGCCGCCACGCGGTTCCCCGTCGGGGTCGAGGTCGTGGCCGTCATCTGCGAGCCCGAGGCCCAGCCGCGGTTCCTCCGGGTTGCCGGGCTGACCGTCATGACGATCGGCTACCTCGACGACCTGCGCACCGCGCTCCACCGATCGGCGGCGGCGTGAGCGCCCCGGCACCCGCGACGCCGGCGACCCGTGTCCGCCGGACCGCTCGGCGCAACGCGCGTCGGGCCGCTCCGCTGCGCCTGGCGGGCGGGACGCTGGTCGTCTGGCTGCTCGTGGCGGTGGCGAGCACGTCGTGGTGGCCGGTCTACCGCGACGACTCGATGTTCGTGGCCGCGGTGACCGCGATCGTGGCGGGCACGGTCGTCGCGCTCCTCGGCGCGGTGTACCGACTCTCGTCGCCGGTCGTCGGCCTGGCGACGGTCGCCGCGTTCACGCTCACCGGCGTGCCGGCCGCTGTGCCGGGGGCGGCGAACGGGGTGTTGCCGACGGGGCGCGGGCTGCTCGACCTCTTCGCCGGCGTGGCCCTCGGCTGGAAGCAGCTGGTGACCATCAGCCTGCCGGTCGGTTCCTACGAAGCCCTGCTCGTCCCGTACTTCGTGAGCGTCCTCGTCGTGACGGTGACCGGCGTGAGCGTGGCGACCCGCGCCTCCCGGCAGGAACTGGGCGCGATCGCGCCCCTCGCGCTCTTCGCGGCCGGGATCGTGGTCGGGCCGACACGGCTCGACACCTCGATCGTGACCGCGGTCGTCCTCGCCGGCCTCGCGCTGGTGTGGGCCCTCACCGCGCGGCACGCGCGCCGTGCCGTGGCCGTCGCGTCGACCGTCGGGACGCGGGTGCCGATCGCGCGCTCGGTCCTCCGGCCGGCGCTCGTCGGGACGGGGACCATCGTCGCCGCCGCGGTCGTCGCGACCGCACTCGGACTCGTCGCGCCGCCCTCGGGGGCCCGCACGGTGGCGCGGACGGACGTGGTCAAGCCGTTCGATCCACGCGACTACGTCAGCCCGCTGAGCGGGTTCCGCGCCTACGAGGAGTCCGACGAAGCCGACACGGCGCAGCTGCGGGTCACCGGACTCCCGGCGGACGGCTTCGTGCGGATCGCGACCCTCGACACGTACGACGGCGTCGTCTACCGCGTCGGCGGCTCGGACGGTGCCGCCGCGTCCGGGACGTTCGAACGCGTCCCGACCTCGGTCGACGTCCGCGGCGTGCGGGGGACGACGGTGCGCGTGGGGGTGACGGTCGACGGCTACAGCGGGGTGTGGCTGCCCACGGTCGGCGACCTCGAACGCGTCGACTTCTCCGGGCGCCGTGCCGACGAGGACCGCGGTGCCTTCTTCTACAACGCCTCCACGGGCACCGGTGCCGTCGTCGGCGGGGTGTCCCGCGGGACGACCTACGACCTGACCGCGGTGCTCCCGGACCAGCCGACACAGGGCCAGCTCGCCTCGGCGAAGCCGGGGACGGCGCAGCTCCCCGCGCTCCGCGGGGTCCCGGACGCGGTGCGCGACACCGTCGAGGCGTACACGGACGGTGCGGGGTCGGACGGCGCGAAGCTCGTCGCCATGCTGGAGCAACTGCGACGAACGGGCTACGTGAGCCACGGTGTCGGCGACGACCGCGCGAGCCGGTCCGGACACGGCGCCGACCGGATCACCGAGCTGCTGACCTCGGCGCTCATGGTCGGGGACCAGGAGCAGTACGCGGTGGCGGCTGCGCTGATGGCCGAGCAGATCGGCTTCCCGACACGGGTCGTGCTCGGGTTCGCGGAGGGTGGCGACTCCGGCGCCGACGCGGCTTCCGACGGCGGGACGACGACGTTCACGGGCTCGGACGTCACCGCTCGCATCGAGGTCGACACGGCGCAGTGGGGATGGGTCGTGCTCAACCCCAACCCGACCGTCCGGAAGATCCCGGACGCGCAGCAGGAGACCCCGAAGCCGGTCACCCGCACGGAGACCGTCGTGCCCCCGCCGCCGGCCGACCAGCAGGACCAGGACCAGCAGGCGCCGCCGCAGAGCGACCGCGACACGCCGCCGGTGCAGCCGCTCTGGCTCCAGATCCTCCTCGCCGTGCTCCCGTGGGTGGCCGGGGTCCTCGCGGTCGCCGCGCTCGTGCTCCTGCCGTTCGCCGTGATCGTCCTGGTCAAACGGATCCGACGTCGGCGTCGACGTCGGGCTCCGTCGCCACGCGGTCGGATCGTCGGGGCGTGGGACGAGTACCGCGATGCGCTCCTCGACCGCGGACACGCGGTGGCACCCTCGGCGACCCGCCGTGAGAGCGTCCGCGGCGCGCCGGGGGAGGGCGGCCCCGGGTTGGCGGCCCTGGCCGACCGTGCGGTCTTCGGGCCGAGCGAGGTCGACGAGCCGACCGCGGACCGGATGTGGCGGGCGACCGACGAGGCGATCACCAGCCTGCGCACGGGGCGCACCCGTCGGGAACGGTTCCGGACGGCCGTGTCCCTCCGCTCCCTCCGGCTCGGCGACGTCCGCCGGGCGGCGGTCGACGGCCGGGTCGGCCTCGTCGCCTCGAAGGGCGGTCGGACCTCGCGTGACTACGATGGCCGGAGGCCGATCGGACGTCGTGGACGACAGCGCGAGGAAGGTCGACCGAGTGAGGACAGAGGCACCACGTGATCAGATGCGAACACTGCGGCTCAGCGCTGCCGGACGGAGCGATCTTCTGCGGTGAGTGCGGACGTGCGGTGACGGCGACCGCGAACCGACGTCCGGCCGCCAGCGCCCCGGTCGAGCAGGCGCCGCCGCCGCCGCTCCTCCAGCCCGACGTGCACGGCCGTCGTCCGGACCCGGCGGCGGATGCCTGGCTCCCGGAGTCCACGCTGGACCCGGCGACCCGCGCTTGGCTCGCCGGTGATGACCGCCCCGGTGCCCGGCGTCAGGCGGCGCCCGCGCAGCCCTCGACCCCTTCCGCCGGGTACGGGTCCCGACAGCCGGAATCCGGACAGCCGGCGCCCGGTCTGCCGACGGGCGGTGAGCCTGCGCCCGGCCCGCGGACCGGCGGTCAGCCAGCGTGGGCGGTGCCGTCCTTCGAGCAAGAGCCGCCGCTCGACCCCGACGCCTTCGCTCCCGGCTCCGCGTCGTCGGCGCCCGAGGACGACCCCGAGGTGACCCGCGTCGCGGACCGTGCACCGCGGGCCCCGGGCTCCGACCGCGGGCACCAGCCGACCCCGGACGCGCCCGTCTGGCAGCCGCCGGCCCAGCAGTCGACCCCGGCATGGCAGCCTCCCGCACCGGAGGCCGCGCCCGCCGCGCCCTCGACGCCGTCCTGGTGGATCGGCCGCTCGGCCGCGCCCACCCAGGAGGAGCCCGGAGACCGAGCCGGCTCGGGCACCCCGTCGGCGACGCCGGGGCTGGACCAGCCGAGCAACGCCGCGGACGCTGCTCTCGCGGCGGAGCGTCCGGCCCCGGTCGCTTCGCCGCCACAGCCCGGGGACACCGCCGTCGTGGAGCCGCTCGTCGATCGCCGCCCCGCGCCCCAGCGTCCGGTCCCGCTCGTGACCCCGGGTTCCGCCGGTGCCACATGCCACGTGTGCGGCCACGCGCTCGAGCCGGACGACATCTTCTGCAGCAACTGCGGCGCTGTCCGCCCCGCGGTCACGGCGGCCTTCACCGGCCCGGTCGTCCCGCTCCCCGTCGCCCGCCCCGACTGGGCTGCCGAGGACGAGGGACCGGGCGAGGACGAGGCTGCGGCCGAGGACGACGAGCAGTCGGACGCTCGCGAGCGGGCCGGCGACGCCTCGGACGACGAGGTCGCGGACCACGACGAGGTCGCGGACCACGACGAGGTCGCGGACCACGACGAGATCGCGGACCACGACGGATCATCCGAGCGCGACGCCGCCCTGCACCACGCAGCGGTCGCGGGTGACGAGCCTGAGCCCGAGCCGACTGCCGGAGCAGGTCGACCGTCGGAGCACACGGCGACCGAGGCGACGCCGGATGTGACGGCTGACGGGGCATCGTCCGCGCCGGACGACGACCACCTCTTCCGCGCGGCCGTGCGGCCACGAGGACAGCACGCTGCGCCGGTGTCGACGGACAGCGCGGGAGAGGCGCTGGCCGCCGACGACCCTGCCGGAGCACCCGAGTACGCGGGGGACGCCGCCGCACCGATCACACCCGTGCCGCGGGCCGCGCCGCTCCCGCCGATCCCCGAGATGCCTGACCCTGGGCAGACCGCGGCTCCCGAGCGCCCCGCTCCGCCGCTCCAGCGTCCATCCGTGCCGTCCAGCGCCGGTACTGACCTCGATGACGGCGACGTGCCCGATGACAGCGACGACCAGGACGTCGACGAGACCCGGATCGTGTCCAAGACCCCGACCCACGCGCCGTTCGTGCTGCACTTCAGCACCGGCGAGCGGTTCGGCGTGCACGGCACCGGCCTCCTCGGCCGCCTGCCCCGCCCGCAGCCGGGTGAGCGCTTCGACGACCTCCTGACCGTCCACGACCCGGGCAAGTCGGTGTCCAAGACGCACCTCGAGCTCGGTCGTGACGGGGGAGACCTCTGGGTGTCGGACCGCTTCTCGGGCAACGGCACCGTGGTGCGGCACATCGACGGGTCGATCCGGCGGTGCGAACCGGGACGGCGCTACCGGGTCGAGCGTGGCGCGCGGGTGGACATCGGGGAGCAGTTCTTCCTCGTGCAGTGATCGTGTGGCGAGACCTCCTCCTGCACGGGAGGGATCCCGCCGCGATCAGTCCACAGCGGGGCCGACAGTGGCGACCGGACCCACGGATCTCCGGTCGACTGGTGGCGTGAACACGCTCCTCGCCCGGACGATCCTCGTCGTCGGCGCGTTCGTTCTCGTCGGGACCGGCGTCTTCGCAGCGCTCCCGGGCACCGTCCGGCTGGTCGCGGTCGCGGCAGGGTCGGTGCTCGCCGTGCTCGACCGCCTCGTCGTCGCTGCCGGGCGGAGCCGAGCGTCGCAGCCTGCGGTCGAGTGGCGGCAGCGTCGATCCGAGACCGCGGCATCCCAGCTCGACCCCCCGGCCCCGCAGCCCGCGCCTGCCCGAACGCACTCACCGGTTCCCGATCCCGATCGTCCAGCGACGCTCGTGGTGGGGCACCGTCTCGACGACGGCTCGCCGGTCCACACCGCAGCATCACACCTCGTCGTGGTCGGACGAGGTGCGCTCGCACGCGCGGTCTTCGACGCCCTGTCCGCGCAGCTCGGCGCCGCGACCGTCGCTGCGCCGTCCCGGCACAGCGAGGGCCTGCCGGACGGGCTCGCCCCGCTGCCGGAGGGGATCGTCGTCCACGTGGTGTCGCCGGACGGACGCCACGGCCTCCGCACGCTCGTGCTCGTCCCCGATCACGGCCGGACGCCGCGCCGCGCGGACGCGGTCGTCACGGTCGGCCGGTCGGGGTGCACGTTCCGGACCGCGCAGGGGGAGCCGATCGCGACCGCCCCGGTGCTCCCGATCCTCGACCTCCCCGCCGAGGGCGCGGGAGCCCTCCCAGCCGAGGGCGCGGGAGCCGTCGACGCAGGCACCGCCTCCGCCGAGTCGGCGGGACCTCGCCCCGCCGAGCCGACGGGAACCGCGCCAGGGCTCAGCGCAGACCGGCGCCGGCGCGGACGGCGCCCACCGGGACGCCCCCACCGAGCACCTGCTCGCCCGTCGCCGCCATGACCCCCGCGACGCCCTCGGCGGTCACCAGCCCGTTCCGCTGCAGCAGGGTCAGCGCCGCGAGCGTGCCCGCGCGCTGCGCACCGTCGAGCGTCTTGACCGCGACGGCCGCCCCACCGGGGAGGCCCATCACCATCACGCCCTCGGCGCCGAGCTTCGCGAACACCCCCAGCTGTTCGATCGTCACGGTGTTCGCGCGCCCGACGCCGTCGAGCGCCCAGGGGTGTGCGAGCACGGCGTCCGTCAGGGCTGCGGAGTCCGCGTCGGCGCGGGCGACGACGCCGGCGATGCCCCGCGCGAGACCGGTGAGGGTCAGCGGGAAGACCGGTGCCCCGCAGCCGTCGGTGCCGACCAGGTCGACGGTCTCCGCCGTGTACTCCTCGACCGTCGTGCGGACGCGCTGCTGCAGCGGGTGGTCGACGTCGAGGTAGGAACGCTCGTCCCAACCGTTGACGCGGCAGGCGGCGAGCATCGCGGCGTGCTTGCCGGAGCAGTTCATCGCCAGCCGTCGCGGCCCGTCCGCCGTCCGGGCGGCGGCGCGGTCGAAGGGCAGGTCGGGCGGGCAGCCGAGGTCCGCCTCGACGTGGTCGAAGGACTCGAGCATGTGCTGCGCGATCGCCTGGTGGGCGGCGGTGCCGGCGTGGCTCGCCGTGGAGAGCACGAGCTCCTCGTCGGAGAAGGCGGCTCCGGCGCGTCGGACGGCCAGCGCCTGGAACGGCTTCATCGTCGAGCGCGGGTAGACGCTCGCGGTGACGTCGCCCACCGAGTCGATGACCGAGCCGTCCGCGGCGACGACCACTCCGGCGCCCACGTGCCGGCTCTCCTCGAAGCCGTTCCGGTCGAGGACGGCGAGTTCGACGGACCCGTCGGCGGTGAGAGGATGGCGCTCAGTCATGCCGCAATGCTAACGAGACGAACGAGGTGCCCCACGTGTCCGACCACTCCTACGAGGCGTCCGTCCGCTGGACCGGAGACCGCGGTTCCGGCACGAGCGGCTACCGCGACTACGGCCGCGACCACGTGGTCTCCGCGGCGGGGAAGCACGACCTGGCGGGTTCGGCCGACCCGACGTTCCGAGGCGACCGCGACCGCTGGACCCCCGAGGAGCTCGTCGTCGCGGCGCTGGCGCAGTGCCACATGCTGAGCTACCTGCACGTCGCCGTGCAGCAGGGCTTCACGGTCGTCGACTACCAGGACCGGGCGACCGCGAGCCTGAACCTCAACCGCGACGGCTCCGGCGAGCTCGTCGAGACGACGCTGCACCCGGTCGTCACCATCCGTGAGGCGGACAAGATCGAGGACGCGATCGCTGCGCACGCCGAGGCGAACCGGCTCTGCTTCATCGCGCGCTCCGTTGCGTTCCCCGTCCACCACGAGCCCGACATCCGGGTGCTCGCAGGGGAATCATCGGCGAGTGCGGCAGACTAGGGTCCCGTGAAGCGTCTTCGCCTGCTCCCGATCGCCCTGGTCCCCGCCGTCGTGCTGGGACTCGCCGCGTGCTCCGGCACGGGGTCGGGCACCGCCACGACATCGCCGAGCGCGTCGTCCAGCGCCAGTGCCAGCGCAGCGGCGATCACCTCCTGCCCCGATCCGGGCAAGGCCTCCGACTCGGTGAGGGTGTCGGGTGCGGTCGGCACGGCCACCGCTCCGAAGGTGTCCTTCGCGAAGGGGCTCAGTGCATCGGAGCCGCAGGCCACGGTCGCGGTGCAGGGCAAGGGTGCGTCCCTCAAGTCGGGCGACTACGCGCAGGTCTCCTACAGCGTGTACCAGGCGAAGGACGCGTCGAAGCTCGGCAGCGTCGGCTTCGACTCCGGCAACCCGCAGGCGCTCTCCGTGGGCGGCAGCGGCTTCGGCGCCATCCTCGCGTGCTCGACGGTCGGCGAGCGCGTGGTCGTCGTCGGCCAGTCCTCGGCCATCGGCTTCAACACCGGCGGTGACGTGGTCGTCGTCGCCGACATCGTCTCGAAGATCCCGACCAAGGCGACGGGCACGCCCCAGGAGCAGGACCCCGCGTTGCCGACCGTCAAGGACAAGGCCGACGGCGAGCCGCAGATCACGATCCCGTCGGGGATCAAGACCCCCTCGAAGACGGAGGTCGAGGTCCTCAAGCAGGGCGACGGGCAGACGATCAAGGACGGCGACACCGCTCTCGTGCAGTACAAGGGCGTGCTGCTCAAGGGTGGCAAGGAGTTCGACTCGTCATGGTCGAAGGGCGTCCCGACGACGTTCACCGTCTCGGAGCAGGGTCTCATCAAGGGCTTCGTGACGGGGCTCGTCGGTCAGAAGGTCGGTTCGCAGGTCCTGATCGTCGCCACCTCGGACGACGCCTACGGAGCGAACCCGCGTGAAGGGTCCGGGATCCCCGCGAACGCTCCGCTGGTCTTCGTCGTCGACATCCTCGCCATCGGCTGACGGAGCAGGACGTGATCCTCGGCGAGGGCGATGAGCAGGTGCTCATCGCCCTCGCCTCATGAGGAACGGCTCAGCGCTGGACCTTCGTGATCGTCACGGTCACGTTCAGCGTCACGTTCGAGTACGCCCGGTAGGTGTACGCCATACCGTTCGACGCCCAGAAACTGGTCTCCCGGTCGCCGGAAGAGTAGCTGATGATCTTCTTCCACGTGCCCGTGCGGGTACCGGTCCCGGTGAGGCCGTACGGCGTACCCGAGATGCTCCGCATGCAGACGCTCGTCGACGTGCATCCCGGACCGATCGGGGTCAACGCTCGCGTGTGCACGCCGGTCACCGTGCTGTCCGGCGCCGGCGCTGCGGCGAGGACCTCGCCGGTCGCGGCGTCGACGTAGAGCGACACCGGGTCGGTCCCGCTGACGAGTGCGTCGATCTCGGCCCGGCTCTGCGTGGTGCTCAGCGCACGGAGCTGTGCGGTGTCGACCGCGGCGGACGGGGCGGGAGTCGCCTGCGCGTTCGTCGTCCCCAAGCCCACGATCACGAGCGTGGTGGCGGCTGAGGCGAGGAGTGCTGCGACGGAGCGCTGTTTGGTTCGCATGCTGAACATCCTTCCGCATATCAGCGGAGGGATGGCTCGTGTGCGGTCTCGGTACAGTTACGAAATGCAGCCCCCCAAGCGCCGGATCGTCGTCCTCGGCAGCACCGGCTCGATCGGCACCCAGGCGCTCGACGTCGTCGCGCGCAACCCGGACCGGTTCGAGGTCGTCGGCCTCACCGCCGGCAACAACCGTGCCCTCGTCGCCGAGCAGGCCACGCGCTTCGGCGTCCACGACACCGCGTTCGGTGCCGCCGACTCCGAGCGGCTGATCCGGAGCGTCGAGGCGGACGTCGTCCTCAACGGCATCACCGGCTCGGTCGGACTCGGACCCACCCTGGCCGCCCTCGAGTCCGGGGCGACGCTCGCCCTCGCGAACAAGGAGAGCCTCATCGTCGGCGGGCCGCTCGTGCAGGCCGCGGCCCGACCGGGGCAGATCGTGCCCGTCGACAGCGAGCACTCGGCGATCGCGCAGGCGCTGCGCTCCGGCTCGTCGGACGAGGTCCGGCGCCTGGTGCTGACGGCCAGCGGCGGACCGTTCCGGGGCCGTTCCCGCGACGAACTCCGTGACGTCACCCCGGCGCAGGCGCTCGCGCACCCGACGTGGGACATGGGGCTCGTGGTCACGACGAACTCGGCGACGCTCGTGAACAAGGGTCTCGAGGTGATCGAGGCCCACCTGCTCTTCGACGTGCCCTACGACCGCATCGACGTGACGGTGCACGCGCAGTCGATCGTGCACTCGATGGTCGAGTTCGTGGACGGGTCGACGATCGCGCAGGCGTCGCCGCCGGACATGCGCCTCCCCATCGCGCTCGGGCTCGCCTGGCCGGACCGCGTGCCGGGCGTCGGGGTCCCGCTCGACTGGACGACCGCGAGCACCTGGACGTTCGAGCCGCTCGACGCCGCGGCGTTCGGAGCCGTCGGCCTCGCCAAGCGCGTCGGCGAGGCCGGCGGGACGTTCCCCGCGGTGTTCAACGCCGCGAACGAGCAGGCCGTCGCCGCGTTCCACGCGGGTGCGATCGGCTTCCTCGACATCGTCGACACGGTCGAGCGGGTCGTCGACGAGCACACGATGGGGGAGTCCTCCCTCGAGGGCGTCCTGGCAGCGGAGCGCTGGGCGCGCGCCGCGGCGGACCGCGCGCTGTCGCGCTGACCCACGCCGCGCCTCCAGGCTGAAAGCCCACCACCTGTCGGACGGGAGGCGCGACCCACCTCCCAGGGTGCGCTCGGCTCCGTCATGGGGAGCGTCCCGTAGCCTTTCCCGGTGACCGTCGAATCCGTCCTGCTCTTCGTCCTCGGCGTGGTCGTCTTCATCGTCGGCCTGCTGGTCTCGATCGGACTCCACGAGCTCGGGCACCTCTCCTTCGCGAAGCTCTTCAACGTGAAGGTGACGCAGTACTCGCTCGGCTTCGGCAAGGCGATCTGGTCGTTCACGCGCGGCGAGACGGAGTACGGGATCCGGCCGATCCTCCTCGGCGGGTACATCTCGATGGTCGGCATGCTCAAACCGCGGGCGTCGGGCAAGCCGAGCGCGATCACGAACACGGGCATGTACGGCGCGTTCGTGCAGGACGCCCGGCAGGCCAGCGCCGAGCAGATCGCGGAGTCCGGCGGGGACGACTCCCGCGCGTTCTACCGCCTGACGCCGTGGAAGCGGATCATCGTGATGGTCGCCGGTCCGGCGATGAACCTCGTCATCGGGATCGTCCTGTTCGGTGTGCTCCTCTGTGGTTTCGGCGCGCCGACGACCACGTTCACGTCGAGCGTCGACTGCGTGCTGCCGAACAGCCGGACGACGACCTGCACCGCGGACGACGCGGTGTCCCCGGCGAAGGAGGCCGGCATCCGGTCCGGCGACGTCGTGCTCTCCGTCGACGGGAAGGCCGACCCGACGATCGCCGAGGTGTCGACGCTGTTCCAGCGGAGCGCCGGCAAGGAGCTCACGGTCGTCGTCGAGCGCGACGGTGCCCGCAAGACGCTCGAGATCACCCCGGTGACGGCGACGCGCGACGTCTACCTCTCCGACGGCACGGTCGCGAAGAACGAGGACGGCACGACCAAGACCCAGCAGGTCGGCGTGGTCGGCGTCAGCATCGGGCAGTCGCTCGTCCGGCAGTCGCCGACGGCGGTCCTGCCGGCGACGGGCGCGCAGATCTCGGCGTCAGCACACCTCATCATCGACCTCCCGCAGCGGCTCGTCGCGGTGTGGAACGCGGCGTTCGGCTCGCAGGCCCGGTCGCAGGACAGCCCGGTGTCCGTCGTCGGCGTCGGGCGCGCGATCGGTGAGGTCTCGTCGATGTCGGGGGTCCCGATCGTCGACAAGGCCTACACGATCCTCGGCCTGCTCGCCTCGCTCAACATCGGCCTGTTCGTCCTGAACATGGTGCCGCTGCTGCCCCTCGACGGCGGCCACATCGCGGGTGCCCTGTGGGAGGCCGTGAAGCGCCGGTCCTTCACGCTCGTCGGGAAGGCGGATCCGGGGCCGATCGACCTCGCGAAGACGACGCCCCTCACGATGGTCGTCGTGGTGCTCCTCGCCGGGATGAGCGCGCTGCTCATCTACGCCGACATCGTGCGCCCCGTGAACCTGTTCGGGTAGCCGGCCCGTCCTCAGGACGGCAGTGGTCCGTCCCCAGGACCGCAGCAGTCCGTCCCAGGACCGCAGCAGTCCGTCCACAGGACGACGGCGAGCCTGCCCGGCCGGCGGCGCGCGCACTACGCTCGGCGCATGAGCACAGCGCCCATGCCCCCTGCACCGGACCCGCGGGGCCCGGAACTGCGGACCGTCGAACGCCAGGGCACCGACGTCATCGCCGAGGCCGACCGGAAGGGCACGCCGCGTGGGCTGTTCTGGCCGTGGTTCGCGGCGAACGTGTCCGTGCTCGGGATCGCGTACGGCGCCTTCGTGCTCGGGTTCGGCATCTCGTTCTGGCAGGCGACCGTGGTGGCCGTCATCGGGGTGGTCTTCTCGTTCCTGCTGTGCGGCGTCGTCGCGATTGCGGGCAAGCGCGGGTCGGCACCGACGATGGTGCTCAGCCGGGCGGCGTTCGGCGTCCGGGGCAACCGGCTGCCGTCGTTCCTCAGCTGGGTGCTCACGGTCGGGTGGGAGACCGCGCTGGCTGCTCTGGCCGTGCTCGCGACGTCGACGGTCTTCCGTGAGCTCGGCTGGGACGACGGCGTCGTCACCAAGCTGGTGGCGCTCGTCGTCGTCGCCGCGTTGGTCGTGGGGGCCGGGATCGCGGGCTTCGACGTCGTGATGCGGCTGCAGACCTGGATCACCGTCGTGACCGCGGTGCTCACGGTGGTGTACGTCGTGCTCGCGGCCCCGTCGATCGACTTCGCCGCCATCGCCGCGTTGCCGTCGGGCAGTGCGCAGCAGGTCATCGGTGCGCTGGTGCTCGTGATGACCGGGTTCGGGCTCGGTTGGGTCAACGCCGCCGCCGACTACTCGCGCTACCTGCCGCGCACGTCCTCCACCCGCGGGGTCGTGGGATGGACGACGTTCGGCGGAGCCCTCGCACCGGCGCTCCTCGTCGTCTTCGGCGTGCTGCTCGCCGGGTCCTCGAAGGACCTGAACGCCGCGATCAACGCCGACCCGATCGGCGCGCTCACCACGATCCTGCCGATCTGGTTCCTCGTCCCGTTCGCGATCGTCGCCATCCTCGGGATCGTCGGCGGCGCGGTGATGGACATCTACTCGTCCGGCCTCGCACTGCTGAGCGCGGGGGTGCGGATCCCTCGCCCCGTCGCGGCGGGTGTGGACGGCGTCGTGATGGTGATCGGCGCGGTCTCCGTCGTCTTCTTCGCGCCGGACTTCATCGGGCCGTTCCAGGCGTTCCTCATCACCCTCGGCGTCCCGATCGCCGCCTGGGCCGGGGTGTTCGTGGCCGACGTGCTGCTGCGGCGTCGCGACTACGCCGAGACCGAGCTCGAGGACCGCCACGGCCGGTACGGCGACGTGCGCTGGGTCGCGATCGCGTTGGTCGCCGTCGGCACGGTCCTCGGGTGGGGGCTCGTCACCCTGTCCGGACCGTCGTGGCTGGCCTGGCAGGGGTACCTCCTCGGGCCGTTCGGCCTCGGCGGCCGCGACGGAGCCTGGGCGTACGCGAACCTCGGGGTCCTCGTGGCCCTGGTCGTCGGCTTCCTCGGCACGCTCCTGTTCTCCGCCGGTGCCGTGCGCCGCCAGGAGGGCCGCGCGTGACGGTCCCCGACGACGCCTGGCTCGTCGTCGTCGACATGCAGGAGGTCTTCACGGGGGAGAGCCCGTGGGCGGCACCCCGGTACACCCACGCCGGAGTGACCATCGAGCACCTGCTGCCCCGGTTCACCGGTCGGACCGTCTTCACGCGCTTCGTCGCGCCGAGTCAGCCCGAGGGCGCCTGGGTGCCGTACTACCGCGAGTGGCCGTTCGCGCTCGTCCCCGACGGCGATCCGCTCTACGCGCTGACCGAGCCCTTCGCGACCGCGGCGGCGGACCGCGGCGACCCGGTCGTGACGGAACCGACGTTCGGGAAGTGGGGGACGAGCCTCCTGGCCGTGGTCGGCGACCACCCACACCTCGTCCTGACGGGAGTCTCCACGGACTGCTGCGTGCTGTCGACGGCCCTCGCGGCGGCCGACGCCGGGGCGACCGTCACGGTCGTCGCGGACGCCTGTGCGGGGGCCAGCGACGAGGACCACGAGCGCGCGCTTGCCGCGATGCGGCTCTACGCGCCGCTCATCACGGTCGTCGACTCCGCGAACGACCTGTGAACGGACCCAGCAGCGTCGCACGCACCGCGTAGAGTGGCGAGCGTGCCAGCAGTGAACCTCGGTCTGCCGAAAGTCCCGGAAACGCTCTCCCCGCGTCGCAAGTCGCGGCAGATCCGGGTCGGCAAGGTCCTCGTGGGCGGTGACGCGCCGGTCTCCGTGCAGTCGATGACCACGACACCCACCACGAACATCAACGCGACCCTGCAGCAGATCGCCGAGCTCACCGCCTCCGGCTGCGACATCGTCCGCGTCGCCGTTCCCAGCCAGGACGACGCCGACGCCCTGCCGATCATCGCGAAGAAGTCGCAGATCCCGGTCATCGCCGACATCCACTTCCAGCCGAAGTACGTCTTCCAGGCCATCGACGCCGGGTGTGCGGCCGTCCGCGTCAACCCGGGGAACATCCGCAAGTTCGACGACCAGGTCGGTGCGATCGCCAAGGCCGCGAAGGACGCCGGGGTCTCGCTCCGCATCGGTGTCAACGCCGGGTCGCTCGAGCCGAGCCTGCTGCAGAAGTACGGCAAGGCCACGCCCGAGGCCCTCGTCGAGTCGGCCGTCTGGGAAGCCAGCCTGTTCGAGGAGCACGACTTCCACGACTTCAAGATCTCGGTCAAGCACAACGACCCGATCGTCATGGTGAAGGCGTACCGGCAGCTCGCAGCGGCGGGCGACTGGCCGCTGCACCTCGGCGTGACCGAGGCCGGTCCGGAGTTCCAGGGGACGATCAAGAGCGCGACCGCGTTCGGCATCCTGCTCGCGGAGGGCATCGGCGACACGATCCGCGTCTCGCTCTCGGCACCGCCCGTGCAGGAGGTGAAGGTCGGCCTGCAGATCCTGCAGTCGCTCAACCTCCGGGAGCGCAAGCTGGAGATCGTCTCGTGCCCGAGCTGCGGTCGCGCCCAGGTCGACGTCTACCAGCTCGCGAACGACGTCACGAAGGGGCTCGAGGGCATGACCGTGCCCCTGCGCGTCGCCGTGATGGGCTGCGTCGTGAACGGTCCGGGCGAGGCCCGTGAAGCCGACCTCGGCGTCGCCTCCGGCAACGGCAAGGGCCAGATCTTCGTGAAGGGCGAGGTCATCAAGACCGTCCCGGAACGCGAGATCGTGCAGACCCTCATCGAGGAGGCCAACCGCATCGCGGACGAGATGGGTCCGGCCGCCGCCACCGGCTCCGTGCAGGTCATCACCGCCCCGTAGCGCGCGTCGCGCGGGCGTACCGGACGGGAGGCGCGGTGCCAGCTGGCACCGCGCCTCCCGTCCGTCGCGTGGTGCGCGCCAATGTGCGCCCTTGCGCACGGCGCGAGGTGCGCGAGTGCTGGTTGCCCCTTCGCACGGTGCGAGGCGCACGCACGGTGCGAGGTTCCACACACGGTTGGACCCGATTCGCCTCGTACGATGTGGGGAACCTCGCACCCTGCCGCGGGGCGCGTCGCGCCCTCGCACGGTGCGACCCCGCCGCTCGCACGGTGCGAGGCGCACGCACGGTGCGAGGTTCCACACACGGTGGGACCCGTTTCGCCTCGCACGGTGTGGGGTTCCATATACGGTGTGACCCGTTTCGCCTCGCACGATGTGGGGAACCTCGCACCGTGCCACGAGGCGCGTCGCGCCCTCGCACGGTGCGCCCCCGTCCCCGACCCCGCCCGACCCCGCCGGCGCCCCGCCTCGCACGGCGCGAGCACGCCGCTAGGCTTGCCCCGTGGTCACACGGCTCTCCCATCTCTTCCTCCGCACGCTCCGCGACGACCCCTCCGACGCCGAGGTGACGAGCGCGAAGCTGCTCGTCCGCGCCGGGTACATCCGTCGCCAGGCCCCGGGCATCTTCGCCTGGCTGCCGCTCGGCCTCCGGGTCCGTGCCCGCATCGAGGGCATCATCCGCGACGAGATGGTCGCCGCCGGCGCGCAGGAGGTCCTCCTCCCCGCACTCGCCCCGCGCGAGCCGTACGAGGCGACGAACCGCTGGACCGAGTACGGCGACGGCATCTTCCGCCTGAAGGACCGCAAGGACGCCGACTACCTGCTCGCGCCGACGCACGAGGAGCTCTTCGCCCTGCTCGTGAAGGACCTGTACTCGTCGTACAAGGACCTCCCCGTCACGCTCTTCCAGATCCAGGACAAGTACCGCGACGAAGCCCGCCCCCGCGCCGGACTCCTGCGCGGCCGTGAGTTCACGATGAAGGACGCGTACTCGTTCGACATCGACGATGCCGGCCTCGACCGCAGCTACCAGACGATGCGCGACGCGTACGAGCGGATCTTCGCCCGGCTCGGCCTCGAGTACGCGATCGTGAAGGCCGACGCCGGCGCGATGGGCGGCTCGAAGTCCGAGGAGTTCCTGCACCCGATCGCCGTCGGCGAGGACACCTTCGTCCGCAGCGCGGGCGGCTACGCGGCCAACGTCGAGGCCTACGTCACCCCGGTGCCGGACGCGCTGCCGATCGAGGGGAAGCCGGAGCCCGTGCTGCTCCCCGCGGCCGACACCCCGACCATCGACACGCTCGTGGCGCACGCGAACGCTGTCGCCCCGCGCGACGGTGCACCGTGGACCGCGGCGGACACGCTGAAGAACGTCGTCCTCGCGCTCACGCACCTCGACGGAACCCGCGAGGTCGTCGTCGTCGGCCTGCCCGGCGACCGCGAGGTCGACCTGAAGCGCGCCGAGGTGGCGTTCGCGCCCGCCGAGGTCGAGCCGGCCGGGGACGACGACTTCAAGCGGCACCCCGGCGTCTTCGTGAAGGGCTACATCGGACCGCAGGTGCTCGGCGCCGAGAGCCCGTCGGGCATCCGCTACGTCGTCGACCCCCGTGTCGTCGACGGCACCGCGTGGATCACGGGCGCGAACGAGCGCGGCGTGCACGTCTCCGGTCTCGTCATGGGCCGCGACTTCACCGCCGACGGCGTCGCCGAGGTCTCCGACGTCCGTGCCGGCGACCCCGCACCCGACGGCTCCGGCCCGCTCGAGACCGCTCGAGGCATGGAGATCGGCCACGTGTTCCAGCTCGGACGGAAGTACGCCGAGGCGCTCGGGCTCAAGGTGCAGGACGAGAACGGCAAGCTCGCGACGGTCACGATGGGCTCGTACGGCATCGGCGTGACGCGCATCCTCGCCATCCTCGCCGAGGCGCACAACGACGAGAAGGGCCTCGTCTGGCCGAAGAACGTCGCCCCGTTCGACGTGCACGTCGTCGCGACCGGCAAGGACTCGGTGGCCTACGACCTCGCGACGGACATCGTGGCGCAACTCGAGGGCGAGCGGTTCGAGGTCGTCTACGACGACCGTCCCAAGGTGTCGCCCGGCGTGAAGCTCCGCGACGCGGAACTGCTCGGGATGCCGATCGTCGTCGTCGCGGGGCGGAACGCCGCCGACGGCGTCGTCGAGCTGTGGGACCGCTCGTCGGGCGAGCGCAGCGACGTGCCGGTGGCCGAGCTGCTGGACGCGGTCCGCGCGATCTGACGGGTCACGTCCCCGACGCGGCCGATGATCGACGGGAGGCGCGGTGCCAGCGGGCACCGCGCCTCCCGTCCGTCGATCCACCCGTTGGTCGGTCGTCGGCGTCGACGTCGTCGTCAGCAGCGGTCCGCGGGAGTTGCCGTGTGGTCAGGACGCGCCGCATGCACGGCGCCGAGTGGTCATGATGGGTCGGTCTGGCGTCGCCGATGTGACCGTTGTTGCCCGCTCGGCGGACGTGAGCGGGGAGTCGTGACCACTCGGGCGACGCCCGCTGTCGGTCGACCCACCCGTTGGTCGGTCGTCGGCGTCGTCGTCAGCAGCGGTCCGCGGGAGTTGCCGTGTGGTCAGGACGCGCCGCATGCACGGCGCCGAGTGGTCATGATGGGTCGGTCTGGCGTCGCCAATGTGACCGTTCTTGACCGCTCAGCGGACGTGAGCGGGGTGTCGTGACCACCTGGACCACGCCTCCCGGCCGTCGATCCGACTGACGAACCATCGCACGGCCGGGCTCGCGAGCCGCAGTGGGGTACGCTGGTCGCCGACTTCCGCGACGTTCCACTGCGGAGGCGACTCAGCTGAATACGGAGGCACCTCGGTGAAGATCGATCTCGCAGTCCTGCGACTCATGGAGCGCGAGCGGGAGATCCCGTTCGAAGAACTCGTCCAGATCATCGAGCAGGCGATCCTGACGGCCTACCAGAAGCACCGCGCCGAGAACGACGAGCCCGTGGACGCCCAGGCGCGCGTGGAGCTCGACCGCAAGAGCGGTGAGGTCTCCGTCTACGTGCCCGAGCGCGATGAGGAGGGCACCGTCGTCGGCGAGTCGGTCGACCAGCCGAGCGACTTCGGCCGCATCGCGGCGTTCGCGGCGAAGCAGGTCATCAACCAGCGCCTCCGCGACATCGGTGACGACAAGATCCTCGGCCAGTTCCGCGGCAAGGAGGGCGACATCGTCGCCGGTGTCATCCAGCAGGGGCCGAACCCGCGCATGGTGCACGTCGACCTCGGCACCGTCGAGGCGATCCTGCCGCCGGAGGAGCAGGTCCCCGGCGAGGAGTACAAGCACGGCTCGCGCATCCGCGTGTACGTGACGAGCGTCGGTCGGGGTCCGAAGGGGCCGCAGATCACCGTGTCGCGCACGCACCCGGGTCTGGTGCGGAAGCTGTTCGCGCTCGAGGTCCCGGAGATCGCGTCCGGCGTCGTCGAGATCACGTCCCTCGCCCGCGAGGCCGGCCACCGCACGAAGCTCGCCGTCAAGGCGAACGAGTCCGGTGTCAACGCGAAGGGCGCCTGCATCGGCGAGCTCGGCGCGCGCGTGCGTGCCGTGACGACCGAGCTCGGTGCGGAGAAGATCGACATCGTCGACTGGTCCCCGGACCTCGCGACGTTCGTGGCCAGCGCGCTGTCGCCGGCGAAGGTGACGAGCGCGTTCGTGCTCGACGCCTCGACGAAGGCCGTGCGGGCGCTCGTGCCGGACTACCAGCTGTCGCTCGCGATCGGCAAGGAGGGGCAGAACGCCCGTCTCGCCGCGAAGCTCACGGGCGCGCGGATCGACATCCAGCCGGACTCGATCCTCGACGGGGACGAGTAAGCACGACCCGCGCAGCTGCGCCCCCGCGGCCCGCGTCGGCGGCGTTTCGCTGCCGGCGTGGCCGGACCGGGCGTGCCGGATCGCGTCCGTCCGAGGCAAGGAGTAAGGTGGAACCCGTCAGAACGTGCATCGGCAGTCGTCGTCGCGCGCCCCGATCCTCCCTCCTCCGTGTCGTCGCCCTGAGCGACGGGCGAGTCGTGGCGGATCCGAAGGCAGTCATGCCGGGCCGGGGAGCGTGGCTCACCCCGACCGTCGACGCCTACGAGCTGGCCGTCAAGCGACGGGCGTTTCGCCGGGCGCTTCGGCTGGATCGTGAACCCGACACGTCCTCGGTGCTCGAGTACCTGCAAGGCCGCACGGCCGAGCGGACATCCGAGCGCCCGGACACGACAGAACAGGCTGAACGGCTTATGGACAACTGATGAGCGGCTCGAAATGAGACCCGTCATCCAGTGAGTCCTGCCCCTTCACGGGGCAGGACCCGTGAAGGAGAACAGTGGCAAAACCACGCGTACACGAGATCGCATCCGAACTCGGTGTCGACAGCAAGACCGCAATGGAGAAGCTCAAGGAGCTCGGCGAGTTCGTCAAGGGCCCGAGCTCCAGTGTGGAACCCCCCGTCGCGCGCAAGCTCCGTGCTGCGCTGCAGGCGGCCGGCGCATCGTCGTCGGACAAGGCCGCAGGCGGCGCCGCTCCTGCGGCACGCGCCACGGCACCCAAGCCCGGTACCGCCGGCCCGAAGCCGGGCGGTGCCAAGCCGGGTCCGGCACGTCCCGCGGCGCCGACCCCCGCGCCCGAGCAGTCCGCTCCCGCCGCCCAGGCACCGTCCGACGTCCCGACGCCGGCCGCCCCGAAGTCGGTCGCGCAGCGGCAGGCCGAGGCCGAGGCCGCACGGAAGGCCGCCGCGGCCGAGAAGGCAGCGACGGACGACACGTTGACCGACAAGGGCGGTGACGCCGTCAAGCCGGGGTCGCAGAAGCCCGCGGCCGCCGGTCCGAAGCCGGGTGGTCCGAAGCCGGGTGCCCGTCCGGGGAACAACCCCTACGCATCCAGCCAGGGCATGGGCTCCCGCCCGCCGCGCCCCGGCAACAACCCGTACTCCCAGAACCAGGGCATGGGGCAGCGCCCCGCGGCCGGTCAGGGTGGCGGCAACGGCATCCCGCGTCCGGCTCCGCCGCGTCCGGGTGTCCCTCGTCCCGGTGCGCCGCGTCCGGGTGGTCCCGGTCAGTCCGGTCGTCCCAACGGCTTCGGGCAGCGCCCGGGCCAGGGTGCCGGCGGTCGTGGCGGCCCCGGTGGTCGTCCGGGTGGTGCCGGTGGTGCCGGTGGCGGCTTCCCGCGCCCGGCGTTCAGCGGCCCGCGTCCCGCCGGTGGTGGCGGCCGTGGTCGTGGCCCCGGTGGTGGGACCGCCGGTGCGTTCGGTCGCGGTGGCGGCAAGAGCCGTGCCCGCAAGTCGAAGCGGACGAAGCGCGCCGAGTACGAGATGCGGCAGGCGCCGTCGCTCGGCGGCGTGCAGGTCCCGCGCGGCGACGGCAGCACGGTCATCCGTCTGCGCCGTGGTGCGAGCATCTCGGACTTCGCGGACAAGATCGACGCGAGCCCCGGCAACCTCGTGACGGTGCTGTTCCACCTCGGTGAGATGGCGACCGCCACGGAGTCCTTGGACGAGGCCACGTTCGAGGTCCTCGGCGAGGAGCTCGGCTACAAGATCCAGATCGTGTCGCCCGAGGACGAGGACAAGGAGCTCCTCGAGGGCTTCGACATCGACCTCGAAGGCGAACTCGAGGACGAGGACGACTCGGTGCTGCAGCAGCGGCCCCCGGTGGTCACCGTCATGGGTCACGTCGACCACGGCAAGACCCGCCTCCTCGACGCGATCCGCAACTCGAAGGTCGTCGAGGGCGAGGCCGGTGGCATCACCCAGCACATCGGTGCCTACCAGATCGTCACCGAGCACGAGGGCGTCGAGCGTCCGATCACGTTCATCGACACCCCGGGTCACGAGGCGTTCACCGCCATGCGTGCCCGTGGTGCGCAGGTGACGGACATCGCGATCCTGGTGGTCGCGGCGGACGACGGCATCATGCCCCAGACGATCGAGGCGCTGAACCACGCCCAGTCGGCCGGTGTGCCGATCGTGGTCGCGGTGAACAAGATCGACAAGGAAGGCGCGAACCCGGCCAAGGTCCGCCAGCAGCTCACCGAGTACAACCTGGTGGCCGAGGAGTACGGCGGCGACGTCATGTTCGTCGACGTGTCGGCCCGCCAGAACATCGGCATCCAGGACCTCCTGGACGCGGTGCTGCTCACGGCCGACGCCGGTCTCGACCTGCGTGCGAACCCCGACAAGGACGCCCGCGGTGTGGCGATCGAAGCCCGACTCGACAAGGGTCGTGGTTCGGTGGCGACCGTGCTCATCCAGTCCGGCACGCTGCACGTCGGGGATGCCATCGTCGCCGGCACGGCCTACGGTCGCGTCCGTGCGATGACGGACGAGAACGGCGTCGCCGTCCAGGCTGCGACCCCGTCGCGTCCGGTCCAGGTGCAGGGTCTGTCGTCGGTGCCGCGCGCCGGTGACACGTTCCTCGTCACCGAGGAGGACCGCACGGCCCGTCAGATCGCTGAGAAGCGTGAAGCCGCCGAGCGCAACGCCCAGCTGGCCAAGGCCCGCAAGCGCATCTCGCTCGAGGACTTCACCCGTGCACTCGAAGAGGGCAAGGTCGACTCGCTCAACCTCATCATCAAGGGTGACGTCTCCGGTGCCGTCGAGGCACTCGAGCAGTCGCTCCTCGACATCGAGGTGGACGACAGCGTCCAGCTGCGCATCCTGCACCGCGGTGTGGGTGCGATCACGGAGTCGGACATCGACCTCGCGACGATCGACAACGCGATCGTCGTCGGCTTCAACGTCCGCCCGGACGTCAAGGCCCGCGAGCGTGCGGCGCGCGAAGGCATCGACGTGCGCTTCTACTCGGTCATCTACAACGCACTCGAGGACATCGAGCAGTCCCTCAAGGGCATGCTCAAGCCCGAGTACGAAGAGGTCCAGTCGGGCGTCGCGGAGATCCGCGAGGTGTTCCGTTCCTCCAAGTTCGGCAACATCGCCGGTGTCATCGTCCGCTCCGGCACGATCACCCGCAACGCCAAGGCGCGCGTCATCCGCGAGGGTGTCGTCATCGCCGACGGTCTGGCGATCGAGTCCCTGCGTCGCTTCAAGGACGACGTCACCGAGGTCCGCACGGACTTCGAGGCCGGTATCGGTCTGGGCAAGTACAACGACATCCAGATCGGTGACGAGATCGAGACGACCGAGCTCGTCGAGAAGCCGCGCGACTAGTCGCCTGGCTATCCTGGACCCCGCCGTTCCCCCAGGGGAGCGGCGGGGTCCACCCGTTCCACCAGAAGACACCTGCCCCAGGAGGCACTCATGGCTGACCCGCAGCGCGCCCGCAAGATGGCGGACCGCATCAAGGAGGTCGTCGCACGTCGGCTCGACAAGGGACTCCGCGATCCGCGCCTCGGCTTCGTGACGATCACCGACGTGCGCGTGACCGGGGACCTGCAGCACGCCTCGGTCTTCTACACCGTCTACGGGTCCGACGAGGAGCGCGCCGACTCGGCCGCCGCGCTCAAGGCCGCCACCGGGATGCTCCGGAGCGAGGTCGGCAAGAACATCACCGCACGGCTCACCCCGTCGCTCGAGTTCATCGCGGACGCGCTGCCGGAGACCTCGGCGCACATGGAGGACCTGCTCGCGCAGGCCCAGGTCCGCGACGCGCAGGTGCGTGCCGCCTCGGCGGGCGCGCAGTACGCCGGCGACGCCGACCCGTACAAGCACGACGAGGACGAGGAGGCATAGTCCTCACCCGATCGGGAGCGTGTACCCACCCGCATCGTCGCCGACGGCCAGTCCGTCGCGGAGGAGCGAGGCGAGTGCACGCTCCCGTTGTGCGTCGTCCGGCCAGACGAGGTCGATCTCGGACCGCGTGACGGGCACGTCGCTCGCGCGGAGTTCGGCCATGAGGAGCCCGCGCACCTGCCGGTCGCTCCCGGCGAACTTCGCCTGCTTCGGGGCCCGCGGCCCGTCGTGCTCCGGGTACCCGGCGGCGCGCCAGGCGCACCGGTCGGCGATCGGGCACGCGTCGCACGCGGGGGAGCGGGCGACGCACACGAGCGCCCCGAGCTCCATCACGGCGGCGTTCGTGGCCGCGGCGTCGTCGCGGTCCTCGGGCAGCACGGAATCCATCAGCGGCAGGTCCCGCTTCGCGTTCGCGGGGCCGGGCTCGCCCTGCCCGAGCAGGGCGCGAGCGAGGACGCGACGGACGTTGACGTCGACGACGGGGTGCCGGTCGCCGTAGGCGAACACGGCCACCGCCCGCGCGGTGTAGTCGCCGATCCCCGGCAACGCGAGCAGCGCGTCGACGTCGCGGGGCACGACGTTGTCGTGCTGCTCCGCGATCACGGTCGCCGCGGCGTGCAGCGCGAGCGCCCGTCTCGGGTAGCCGAGCCGGTCCCAGGCGCGGACCGCGTCGGACGGAGGCGACTGGGCGAGGTCGCGAGGGGTCGGCCACCGGGTGAGCCATGCCTCCAGGCGGGGGACCACGCGCGCGACCTGCGTCTGCTGCAGCATGATCTCGCTCACGAGCGTGCCCCACGCGGGGAAGCCGGGACGGCGCCACGGGAGGTCGCGCGCCTCCGCGCGGAACCACGCGGTGAGCGGGGTGGCGATGTCGGGGGCGTCCGCCTCGGCGGTGCCGTCCACACGTGGCGCGTTCTCCACAGGCGGCCTGGAGGCTCGACTCGCGTTCACCAGGACAGCCTACGGTGGGGTGCATGACACGCTGGGCACCCGAAGAGACCGACACCATGGCCGCGATCGCGGCGGAGGCGATCGCGCAGGTCGGCACGAACCGCACCGTCATCGGGGTCGACGGGCAGTCGGGCACCGACCTCGAGCGGGTCGCGGCCGCGCTCGTCGCCGGGTTCGAGCAGCACGGCGTGCAGGCGATGGCCGCCGCGGCGCCCTCGGCGTCGGCGGACGAGCTGCGGTCCGGCGTCGTCGCGCCGTTCCGGTCCACGGGCGAGGGACCCGGTGTGCTGGTCGTCCACGGACACGGGCTCCTCGACCAGGGCGTGCGCGGCCTGTGGCGTTGGTCGCTCTGGGTGGAGCGCGAGGAGGGCCGGCTCGAGCGGCGCGCCGACGTGAAGATCGCCGCGTCGGCCGTGCTCGACGTCACCGACCCCGAGCACCCCCGTCGCGAGTGGAACGACGCCTGCTGAGCGCAGCCGGGGGATGAGGAGCGCTGGTAGCCTCTCCGGGTGCTCGAATCGCCGCCGGACGGGATCCTCCTCGTCGACAAGCCGCAGGGGATCTCCAGTCACCGGGTCGTGTCGATCGCACGCCGTCGGCTCGGGATGAAGAAGATCGGCCACGCGGGCACACTCGACCCGATGGCGACCGGGCTACTGTTGCTCGGTGCCGGACCGTCCACCCGGCTGCTGACCCACCTCGTCGGCCTCGGGAAGACCTACACCGCCACCGTCCGCCTCGGTGTGTCCACGGACTCGGACGACGCGGACGGCGATCCGGTCGCCGCGCCCGGGGTCGCCGGCGCTGACGTGTCGGACGTGGCCGTCGAGGCGGCCGTGGCTGCGCAGCGCGGCACGATCGACCAGGTGCCCTCGACCGTGAGCGCCATCAAGGTCGACGGCCGGCGCGCGTACGACCTCGCGCGCAAGGGCGAGGAGGTCGTGCTGAAGTCCCGCACGGTCACCGTGTCGCGCTTCGACGTGACCGGTCGCCAGGAGCACACGGTCACCGTCGACGGCGTCGACGTGCAGGTCGTCGACCTCGACGTCGTCGTGGCGTGTTCCTCGGGCACGTACGTCCGGGCGCTGGCCCGTGACGTCGGCGCAGCCCTCGGCACCGGTGCGCACCTGACCGCCCTGCGGCGCATCGACGTCGGTCCCTTCCACGTGGACGACGCCGTCGACATCGAGGACGACTCGGTCGACGTGCGGGCGGCGCTCCTCCGTCCCGCGGACGTCGCGCGCACCCTGTTCCCGACCGTCGCCCTCGACCCGGTGTCCGCGAAGGACCTCGCCGACGGCAAGCGCGTGCGGGCGGAGCACCCGGACCACGACGGTCCCGTCGCGGCCATCGCCGCCGGATCGGACCGGCTCGTCGGTCTCGTCTCGGTCCGCCGCGGACAGCTCCGCGTCATCACCAACTTCCCCACGCCGACGGGAGCCTGAGCCGTGATCGAGTGGTTCATGTGGGTCCAGCTCGTGCTCGCCGTGGTCGCGGGGCTGTTCGCCGTGGTGGTCGGACTCATCGGGTGGAAGCCGAACGACTACACCGTCGGCTCCCTCGTGCTCGTCGAGCTGCTGCTCATCGCGCAGGGGGTCATCTCGCTCGTGCTGCCTGCAGTCGGCAGTCCGCCGAAGGGCAACGCGCTCGAGTTCGGCGTGTACGCGGTCTCCGTGTTGCTCGTGCCGCCGGCGGCCGTCGTCTGGGCGCTCATCGACCGGACGCGATGGAGCACCGTCGTGCTGGGCGCCGGCGCGTTCACCGTCGCCGTGATGGTCTACCGGATGTACCAGATCTGGTTCGCCCTGGTCTGATCCGGTGCGGCGCGACCGGCGGCGTCATCCGGGTCGGTGCTGGTCGGTAGAATCGGTGCAATGGCGACCAGATCCTCACTCGCGACCGGCGTCGGCCGAGTCCTCATCGCCGTCTACGGCATCCTCGCGCTGGCCGCGACGGGTCGAAGCGTCGTGCAGATCATCGAGAAGTTCTCCTTCGCGCCCTTCGCCTACACGCTCAGTGCCGTCGCCGCGGTCGTGTACATCGTCGCGATGATCGCGCTGATCGCTCCCGGCCGGGTCTGGTACCGCGTCGCCTGCGTCACCATCGGGTTCGAGATGGCCGGGGTGCTCGTCGTCGGGACGCTCTCGCTCCTCGACCACCAGCTGTTCCCCGACGACACCGTCTGGTCCTACTACGGGCTCGGCTACCTCTTCGCGCCGCTCGTCCTGCCGATCGCGGGCCTCTGGTGGCTCCGCAAGCACCACCGGACGGCCGCGCAGGCGACGCCCGCGGCCGACCACCGTTCGGACGCGACACCGACCGCCCCCGTGGGCGAGTAGGGACGGCCGTGCAGTACTACGACGACCTCGCCGACATGGCTCAGGGCTTCGGACCGAGCGCCGTGACCATCGGGAAGTTCGACGGCGTGCACGTCGGGCACCGCGCGGTGATTGCGCACCTCGAACAGTCGGCCCGGCAGCAGGGCCTCGTGTCGACCGTCGTCACGTTCGACCGGCATCCCCTGAGCGTCATCGACCCGGTGAAGACGCCCCCGGCGCTGACGAGCATCGCCCAGCGACGCGAACTCCTCGAGGACGTCGGCGTCGACGCGACCGTGCTGCTCCGCTTCGACCACGACCTCCAGTCGAAGGAACCCGAGGACTTCGTCTCCGAGATCCTCGTCGACACGCTGCACGCGCGCTACGTCTTCGTCGGCAGCGACTTCCGGTTCGGGCACCGCGGCGCCGGGGACGTCACCCTGCTCCGCAGCCTGGGGGAGCGTCTCGGCTTCACCGTCGAGCTCATCGACGACGTCGACCTGGTGGACGACGTCCGCCCCGCCGGCGAGCGTCGGGTGTCCTCGACGTGGATCCGTGAGCTGCTCGGCGACGGCCGTGTCGCCGAGGCCGCCCGGCTGCTCGGACGTGAGCATGCCGTCCGGAGCGTCGTCGTGCACGGCAACCAGCGCGGACGCGCGATGGGCTACCCCACCGCCAACCTCGACCCGCACTGCGAGGGCTTCGTCCCGGCCGACGGCGTCTACGCGGCCCGGGTGCTGCACGACGGCACGCTGTACCCTGCCGCGGTGTCGGTGGGCAACAACCCGACGTTCGACGGCGTCCCGGAGAAGCAGATCGAGGCGCACCTGCTCGACGTCGACATCGACCTCTACGGCGAGACGATCGCGGTGCTGTTCGTCTCGTACGTCCGCGGCATGGTGAAGTTCTCGTCGATGGACGAGCTCGCCGCGCAGATGCAGCAGGACGACCTCGACATCCGACTCCTGCTCGGGCTGCCCGCGCCGGTCTGACGTCGGCAGCTGCCGTCTCCCGCGGGCGCGAGACTCGGCCGTGCGCCCGCGAGACTCGGCCGGGCGGGCGCGAGACTCGGCCGGGCGCCCGCGAGTGTCGGCCGAGGCGACAGTTTTCGCGGCTCCGAACGCGAGAACTGTCGCCCAGCGCGAGACTCGCCCCCGCGCAGCCCGACACTCGCCGCCGCGTACGCCGCGCGCCCCGCACCCGGCGCAGAACGCAGGACGCCCCGCGACCGACGTCGGTCGCGGGGCGTCCTGCGGTGCCAGGACTCAGCCGCCGAGCGCGTCGAGCCAGATCTTGCGGGCGTCGAGGGCCTCTTGCGCGTCCTTGATCTTCCGGGCGTCGCCCGACTCCTTGGCCGCGGCGAGCTCCGCCTCGAGCTTGCCGATCGCGTCCTCGAGCTGGCTCGCGAGACCGGTCTGACGGGCCTTGCGCTCCGGGTCGGACGCCTTCCAGTGCTGGTCCTCGAGGCTCCGCACGTGGTCCTCGATCTGACGCAGACGGTCCTCGATGCGCCGGACGTCGCCGCGGGGCACCTTGCCGATCTCGTCCCACCGACGCTGGATGCCCGTGAGGGTCCGGCGAGCGGCGACCCGGTCGGTCTCCTGCAGGAGCGGCTCGGCCTCGGTCAGGAGCGCCTGCTTCGCGTCGAGGTTGGCAGCGAATTCCTCGTTCTCGACGGCCGCCTCGGCGTGGCGCTGCTCGAACAGGACGTCTCCGGCCGCCTTGAACCGTGCCCACAGGGCGTCGTCATGGCGCTTGCCCGCACGGCCGGCGCGCTTCCAGTCGTCGAGCAGCTGCCGGTAGGTCGGGATCGCGTCGGAGCCGCGCGGTGCGAGCGCCTCGGCCTGGGCGACGAGGTCCTGCTTCCGGCTGCGGGCGTCACGGTGCTGCGCGTCGAGCTCGGAGTAGAAGGCACGACGGTGCTGGTCGACCGTCGAACGAGCGGCACGGAAGCGCTTCCACAGCTCGTTGGCCTCGTTCTTCGGGATCCGCGGACCGTCGTGCTGGTGCTGCTGCCAGCGGGCGAAGACGTCGTCGAGCTGCGCGGTGATCTGCTTCCACTGCGCACGCGCCGGGTCCACCGCGGCCAGGGCCTCGGCCTCCTCCACCAGTGCCGTCCGGTGCGCGAGGGCGTCCGTCAGCGCCTGCTGGGCCTGCTCGGCCTGCTCCTTGGTGAGCGAGCCGACCTGGTCGGAGAGCGCGGCGACGCGGTCCTCGAGCGTCTTGATGTCACCCACGACCCGGGCGTCCGCCAGCTGCTCGCGGAGGTGCGCGACGGTCCGGGAGACGTCGTTCGCCGAGGCGCCGCGCTGCACGCGCTGCTCCGCGATCTTCACCTGGCCCTCGAGGTCGGCGTACTTCCGTGCGAAGTAGGCGAGGGCCTCGTCCGCCGTGGCGTCCGGGTACTCGCCGACGGCTCGCTCGCCGTCCTCGTACCGGACGTACACCGTCCCGTTCTCGTCGACCCGCCCCCAGGTCGTTGCTTCGTCAGATCCCACAGGTCTCGCCTCGATCGTGGTCGTGCATCGCCGACGTCCCCGTCGGCACGGTCAGGTCGTCAGCCTATTGCACGAAGACGCTGCCGGGACGGCCGGGGTCGACGGGTTGTGGACTACTGCTCCCGCTCGATGGTCGCGCCGGTGATCTTCGTCGCGACCTTCGGCTCGCCGGTGCCGTCGCTGCCGGCCTTCGCGATGCCCTTCGAGGTGATCTTCGACACGAGGGCGGACAGGCCGCTCGTGACCTTCCCAACGACCGTGTACCCGCCCGTCGAGGAGTCGAGTGTCGTGTCGCCGGTGACGATGAAGAACTGGGTCGACTGCGAGTACGGCGAGGAACTGCGGGCGATCGCGATCGTGCCCTTCGCGTACTCACCGTCGCTCGGCACGTTCTCGAGCGGGCCGTACTCGAACCCGGCGTCCCCGGTGCCGTCCCCGTTCGCCGAACCGCACTGGAGGAACTGCAGGCCCGTGCTGTCGGCGAGGCGGTGGCAGGTCGTGCCGTTGTAGAACTGCTCCTCGATGAGCTCGATCTCGACGCTGGTGGCCTGCGGGGCCTTCTGCCCGTCGAGCTCGATGCCGAGCCGGACGTCCTTGTTCAGCGTGAGTGTGCCCGTCCACGTCGAGTCCTTCGCGATGGACTTGCTCGGCACGTCCCCGGTGTTCCCGGCGGTCGCGCTCGGCGTCGGGGTCGACGTCGCGGTGGCCGTTGCGCTCGCGTCCGCCGTCCCCGAGCCCTGCGAGCCGGCGAAGGCGAGCTGCGAACCGGTGGCCAGCGCGGCGACCGCGACGAGGACGACCGTGCCGACGACGTTGTCCCGCACCCGGCGACGACGTTGCCGTTCGTGCAGTCCCTGGCGGGCCTGGTAGAGACGGAGGCGCTCGCGCGCCTCGCGGTTGTCACGCGCCTGGTTCTTCGGTGCCACGGTGCTGGTCGGACCTCTCGTCTCGAGTGTGCGACGAGCGTAGCGGACGGGCCCATGCACCGGCCTGGAGGCGCGGGGCGGGCCCGCACCGTGCCTCCCGTCCGGCGGTGGGTGCTATCGGTGGTGACGCCTAGGCTGGGGGCATGGCGACGGACCGTTCGGGCATCAACGCGCCCACCACGGGTGGGCGCGCGGGGCTCGCCCAGGGGTCCGTGCCGCTCGCGGTGCGGATGCGTCCGACCTCGCTGGAGGAGGTCGCCGGTCAGCAGCACCTCCTCGGTCGCGGGTCGCCGCTCGTGCAGCTCGCGACGGGCACGCGCGAGAACCCGGGCGGCGTCTCGGTGATCCTCTGGGGACCGCCCGGGACGGGCAAGACCACCCTCGCGCAGGCGATCGCGCGGCAGTCGGGGCGCGAGTTCGTGGAGCTCTCGGCGGTCACCGCCGGCGTCAAGGACGTGCGCGAGGTGATGGAGAAGGCGCTCGCGCACCGCGACCTGTACGGGTCGACCACCGTGCTCTTCCTCGACGAGATCCACCGGTTCAGCAAGGCCCAGCAGGACGCCCTCCTCCCGGGCGTCGAGAACGGGTGGGTGATCCTCATCGCGGCGACGACCGAGAACCCGTCGTTCTCCGTCATCTCGCCGCTGCTGTCCCGCTCCCTGCTCCTGACGCTCAAGCCCTTGACCGACGCCGACCTGGGCATGCTCGTCGACCGTGCGGTGGAGGACCCGCGCGGGCTCGGTGGCGCCGTGGTCCTCGGTGACGAAGCCCGGGCCGCGATCGTGCGCCTCGCGTCCGGTGACGCCCGTCGCGCGCTCACCGCGCTCGAGGCCGCGGCCGCGTCGGCCGCCGCCGCCCAGGACGACGACGACGACACGGTGCCCGTCGTCGACGCCGACACCGTCGCGGCCGCGGTGGACCGCGCACTGCTCCGCTACGACCGGCAGGGCGACGAGCACTACGACGTCATCAGTGCGTTCATCAAGTCGGTGCGGGGGAGCGATGTCGACGCTGCGCTGCACTACCTGGCTCGCATGATCGAGGCGGGCGAGGACCCGCGCTTCATCGCCCGTCGGATCATCATCTCCGCGTCCGAGGACATCGGCATGGCCGACCCGCAGGCGCTGCCGATCGCCGTGGCTGCTGCGCAGGCGGTGCAGTTGATCGGCATGCCCGAAGGGCGCATCCCGTTGGCCGAGGCGGTGGTCTACCTCGCGACCGCGCCGAAGTCGAACGCCGCCTACAACGGGGTGAACCAGGCGATGGCGGACGTCAAGGCGGGGCGGATGGGCGTGGTGCCGACCCACCTCCGTGACGCGCACTACCCCGGGGCGAAGCGCCTCGGGCACGGCAAGGGGTACGTCTACTCGCACGACGCCGAGCACGGGGTGGCGAAGCAGCAGTACCTCCCGGACGCGCTCGAGGGCACCGAGTACTACACCCCGACCACGAACGGCTTCGAGCGCGAGGTCGGTCCCCGGCTCGAACGTCTCCGGAAGATCACCCGCGGCGAGTAGGCGCGGCGGTGGTCCGGCGCCCGACTTGCTGCTATCGTTGATCCGCCTACGTCCTGGTCCTCGAGCACGGCTGCGTCGAGGACAGAGTGCCACTCCGGTGGCACGGGGCAGAGGTTCGGACTGTAGCCGTCCGATCCCACAGGCTCATCCCTCTGGATCCCGTCGTCGGGACCGGTCCTTCCCGTGTGTCTCGTGCGCACGGAGGGCGGTGCCCCTCGAGTATTCAGTTCAGACAGAGAAAAGGACCCTGTGTCTACCAAGTCACGCACCCGTAGCAAGACCCGCCTCTCGCGCGCGCTCGGCATCCCGCTGACGCCGAAGGCGGCCCGGTACCTCGAGAAGCGCCCCTACGGCCCCGGTGAGCACGGCCGCACCCGCCGTCGTGCGGACAGCGACTACGCCGTCCGTCTCCGTGAGAAGCAGCGTCTGCGCGCCCAGTACGGCATCCGCGAGAAGCAGCTCCGCATCGTCTTCGAAGAGGCCCGCAAGACGAAGGGCCTGACCGGTGAGAACCTGGTCGAGCTCCTCGAGCAGCGCCTCGACGCCCTCGTGCTCCGTGCCGGCTTCGCCCGCACCACCGCGCAGGCCCGTCAGCTGATCGTGCACCGCCACATCCTCGTCGACGGCAAGCTCGTCGACCGTCCGTCCTTCCGCGTGAAGGAGGGGCAGCTCATCCACGTGAAGCAGCGCTCCGAGTCCCTCGAGCCGTTCCAGGTCGCCGCCGCCGGTGGGCACCAGGAAGTCCTGCCGAAGGTCCCGGGCTACCTCGAGGTCGAGATCGACAAGCTCCAGGCCCGCCTCGTGCGTCGCCCGAAGCGTGCCGAGGTCCCCGTGACCTGTGAAGTCCAGCTCGTCGTCGAGTACTACGCAGCGCGCTGATCTCCTGATCGCTCACGAACGGCGGGTCGTCCTCTTGCGAGGGCGGCCCGCCGTTCCGTGTTCCCGCTCAGCACCGCCACTAAGCTTGTCGGGCGTGCACACCACGCACGCGAGAGGGAGAGGCACCGTGAAGCAGCTGTTCTTCGTCGCCGTCGGCATCGTCATCGGGTTCGCCGTGGCGCACCAGGTCGCGAACACCCGCGGCGGTGCGCGCTTCTTCGCGGACGTGAACGCACGGACGAAGGCCTTCGCGGACGCCGTGGCCGACGGGTACAAGTCCCGCGACGCCGAACTCCGCACCGACGCCTGACGCCTGACGCCTGACGCCCGACGCCTGGCGCCCGTCGCCCGGCACCAGCGGCGCCCGAGCACCGCGCACGCCCTCCCACGCACTCGACCTGAAACCAGGAAGCACCTTGCAGACCGCAGAGATCCGCCGCCGTTGGCTCCAGTTCTTCGGCGACCGCGGGCACACCGTCGTCCCGTCCGCGTCGCTCGTCTCGGACGACCCGTCGCTCCTGTTCACGGTGGCCGGCATGGTGCCGTTCATCCCGTACCTCACCGGGCTCGTCCCGTCGCCGTACCCGCGGGCCACGAGCGTGCAGAAGTGCATCCGCACGAACGACATCGAAGAGGTCGGCAAGACCCCGCGCCACGGCACGTTCTTCCAGATGAACGGGAACTTCTCGTTCGGCGACTACTTCAAGGAGCAGGCGATCCAGTACGCCTGGGAGCTCCTGACGACGCCGGAGTCGGACGGCGGCCTCGGATTCTCGCCCGATGACCTGTGGGTCACCGTCTACGAGGACGACGACGAGGCGATCGCGTTCTGGAAGCAGCACTCCTCGCTGCCGGACGACCGGATCCAGCGACTCGGCAAGGACACCAACTACTGGTCGACGGGGCAGCCCGGCCCGGCGGGCCCGTGCTCGGAGATCTTCTTCGACCGTGGACCCGCGTACGGCATCGACGGCGGCCCGGCCACCGACGACGACCGCTACGTCGAGATCTGGAACCTCGTCTTCATGCAGTACCAGATCGCCGACGTGCGGTCGAAGTACGACTTCGAGATCACCGGCGAGCTGCCGAACAAGAACATCGACACCGGCATGGGGCTCGAGCGCGTCGCGTTCATCAAGCAGGGCGTCGACAACATGTACGAGATCGACCAGGTGCGACCGGTCCTCGACAAGGCGGCGGAGGTCTCCGGTCGCCGCTACGGTGCCGTCCACGAGGACGACGTCCGGATGCGCGTCATCGCGGACCACGTCCGGTCGGCGCTCATGCTCATCGCCGACGGGGTCAGCCCGTCGAACGAGGGCCGCGGCTACATCCTCCGTCGGCTGCTGCGCCGCACGGTGCGTGCGATGCGGCTCCTCGGCGTCGAGGGTGCGACGTTCCCCGAACTCTTCCCGGCGTCCCGCGACGCCATGAAGGACGCCTACCCCGAGGTCGCCGAGGGCTACGACCGCATCGCGCGCATCGCCTACGCGGAGGAGGAGACCTTCCTCCGGACGCTCGCGCAGGGCACGACGATCCTCGACGTCGCGGTCGAGCGCGCCAAGGCGGACGGCAAGCCCGCGATCGGCGGCGACACCGCGTTCCTGCTGCACGACACCTTCGGGTTCCCGATCGACCTCACGCTCGAGATGGCCGAGGAGGCCGGGGTCCAGGTCGACCGCGGCGCGTTCGACACCCTGATGTCGGAGCAGCGTGCCCGCGCGAAGGCGGACGCGAAGAGCAAGAAGACCGCGCTCGCGGACCTCAGCGTCTACAGCGCGTTCCGAGCCAAGGGCGAGACGACGTTCCTCGGGTACGACGCGCTCGAGGCGGAGACGAGCGTCCTCGGCATCATCGTCGACGGCGTCAGCGTGGACCGGGCGGTCGCGGGCGACATCGCCGAGGTCATCCTCGGCGAGACCTCGCTCTACGCGGAGTCCGGCGGTCAGGACGCCGACCAGGGTTCGATCATCGGGAACGGCTTCGATCTGGAGGTCCTCGACGTCCAGCGTCCGGTCGCCGGCCTGTGGAGCCACACGGTGCAGGTCCGCTCGGGCGAGGTCGGGGTCGGCGACGCCGCCACGACCGTGGTCGACGCCGAGTACCGCCGGGGCGCGACGCAGGCCCATTCGGCCACCCACCTGGTCAACGCCGCGCTGCGGGACATCCTCGGTCCGGAGGCGCTGCAGGCCGGTTCGTACAACAAGTCCGGGTACATGCGCCTCGACTTCTCCTGGTCGCAGCCGGTGTCGCTCGACACCCGCTCCGAGATCGAGGAGGTCGTGAACAACGCCATCCGCTCGGACCTCGAGGTCTCGACCCGCGTGCTCCCGCTCGCCGAGGCCAAGGAACTCGGGGCGCAGGCGCTGTTCGGCGAGAAGTACGGCGCCGAGGTCCGCATGGTCGACATCGGCGGTCCGTGGTCGCGCGAGCTGTGCGGTGGCACGCACGTCGCGTCGAGCGCACAGGTCGGCCTGGTGAACCTGGTGGGGGAGTCGAGCGTCGGTTCGACGAACCGTCGTGTCGAGGCACTCGTCGGCCTCGAGGGGTTCCTCGACCTCGCGGTCGAGCGCACCATCGTGTCGCAGCTGTCGAGCGCGCTCAAGGCCCCGCGCGAGGACCTGCCGACCCGGATCCAGTCGCTCATGGACGACCTGAGGACCGCGCAGAAGCGGATCGCCGAGTTCGAGTCCGCGAACCTGCAGCAGCGCGTCCCGGCGATCGCACGGCAGGCGTCCACCGTCGGCGCGACCACCGTCGTCGCCGAGACGGTCGAGAACGTGCAGTCCGGCGACGACCTCCGTTCGTTGGCCACGGGCGTCCGTGCCCAGCTCGGTGACGGTGCCGCGGTCGTCGTGCTCGGCGCGGTCGTGAACGAGAAGCCGGTGGTGATCGTCGCGACGAACGACGCAGCGCGTGCCGCCGGCGTGCAGGCCGGACCGCTCGCCAAGGAGGCCGCCAGCGTCCTCGGCGGCGGTGGCGGTGGCAAGCCGGACCTCGCGCAGGGTGGTGGTACGGACGCAGCGGCGCTGCCCGCGGCACTCCGGGCCGTGACCGCCCGCCTGGCGGCCTGAGCGTGGCGATCCGCTCCGGGCGTCGGCTCGGCATCGACGTCGGCCGCGCCCGGATCGGCGTCGCGGTGTGCGACCGGGACGGTCTGCTCGCGACGCCGGTCGAGACGGTCCGCCGCGACGACGACGCCGACCTCGGGCGGATCCTCGCCATCGCGGACGAGTACGACGTGCTCGAGGTCGTCGTCGGGCTGCCGCTGTCGATGTCGGGGGGCGACACCCCCTCGACCGAGGACGCCCGCGCGTTCGCCGCCCGGATCGCCGGACACCGGCCGGTGCGGCTCGTCGACGAGCGGCTGTCGACGGTGACGGCGCAGCGCGGCCTGCACCAGGCCGGGCGGAACACGAAGAAGTCCCGCGCCGTGATCGACCAAGCGGCCGCTGTCATCATTCTGCAACACGCGCTCGACCACGAGCGTGCGTCCGGAGCCCCACCAGGGGCCGAGCTCCCCTGACGGACGAGCCCAGCGAACTGCGGGCTCCGACGGACCGCTGCCGTTGCGGTGCCCCAGGTGGAGTCCCCGAACGAGAGACCAGAGGATCCGTTGGCAGACGACCTGGACTGGAACGCGATCATCTCGCCCGCCGGTGACGGCGGACGGCGACGGGCCGGCGACGACGCCGGGCCGGGAGCCGACCGGCCGCTGTCGCGGCGCGAGGCGCGAGCGCGTGAGGCCGCACGGGCAGACGCCGCGCAGGCGGGCGCCGCGCAGACGGGCGCCGCGCAGGCCGACGCCAGGCGGGCCGACGCCACGCGGGCAGACGCCGCGACGGCGGAACACGACCGTGCGCAGGCCGCGCGGGCAGGAGCCGATCGGGCGCAGGCCGGCCGTGCAGAGGCCGAGCGTGCGCCGGCCGACCCGGGCGGCTTCGCCGTCGACCGTGACGAACCGGTCACCCGTCGCGACCGCAGCCGACCGGTGTCACCGGCGGACGCCCCGGTCGCGACGAGCGCCGACGAGCTGCACCCGGAGGTGACCGCGCTCCTCACCGGCGAGCACGTGGTCCCGGCCGAGGACGCATCGCGAGCCGCGGCAGCACGCGGTGGCGAGGGACGAGGCGGGGGAGGCCGTGCCTCCCGTCGGGGTCGTGATCCGCGGCCGCCGCGCCGACGCGGCCCGCTCATCGCCGGCCTCGTCATCGTCGCGATCGTGCTCGCGGGCGGCGTCGCCGGCTACCAGTTCATCGCACCGAAGGTGCAGCAGGTCGTCGCAGCGATCACCGGCGCCCAGGAGTCCGACGACTACAGCGGCGACGGGACCGGCAAGGTCACCATCACGATCCGGCAGGGCGACATCGGCGAGGACGTCGCGAAGACGCTGCAGCGCAGCGACGTCGTGAAGAGCTCGAAGGTCTTCTACAAGCTCCTGCTGCAGTCACCCGACGTCCAGTTCCAGCCCGGCTCGTACACCCTCAAGAAGGAGATGAGCTCGAAGGCGGCCCTCGCGGCTCTGCAGGACCCCGCCAACGCCGTCAAGGCGTCGATCGTGATCCCGGAGGGGACGGCCCTCGCGGACATCGAGGCCGGGATGGTCTCGAAGGCGGGCCTGACGAAGGCCGAGGTCACCGCTGCGGCGAAGGACGTGTCCGCGTACGGGCTCCCGGCGAACGCGACGACCCTCGAGGGCTGGCTCTTCCCGGCGACGTACCCGATCAACCCGGGGTGGACCGCGAAGCAGTACTTCCAGTCGATGGTCGACACGATGAAGGAGCACCTGGCGTCCGCCGGAGTGGCCGAGGAAGACCAGGAGCGCGTCATCGTCTTCGCGTCCCTCGTGCAGAAGGAGGCCGGTCTCGCCGCCGACTACCCGAAGGTCGCGCGCGTCTTCCAGAACCGGCTCGACGACGGCATGGCCCTGCAGTCCGACGCGACCGTCGCCTACGGGACCGGCAACACGCACCGGGTGACCACCACCGACGCCGAGCGGAACGACGCGTCGAACAAGTACAACACCTACGTCCACAAGGGTCTGCCGCCGGCACCGATCTCGAACCCGGGCGACGTCGCGATCAAGGCCGTGACCAACATGGCGAAGGGCAAGTGGCTCTTCTTCGTCACCGTGAACCTGGAGACGGGCGAGACCGTGTTCTCGGACACGTTCGCCGAGCACCAGGTCGCGGTCGCGAAGTTCCAGGCGTGGCTCCGGGCGCATCCCGACTACCAGTGACCCGCTGCGACGTCTCGCGGCACCGTGCTGTGGGAGGATTGGGCCATGCTTCGTTGGTTGACTGCTGGTGAGTCCCACGGACCCGAACTGATCGCGATGCTCGAGGGCCTGCCCGCGGGTGTCCCGGTGTCGTTCGAGTCCATCCGTACCGACCTCGCGCGCCGCAAGCTCGGGTACGGCCGGGGCTCCCGCATGAAGTTCGAGCAGGACGAGCTCCACGTGTCCGGCGGTGTCCGGCACGGGTACTCGATGGGCAGCCCGATCGCGATCCGCATCGGCAACACCGAGTGGCCCAAGTGGGTCGAGGTGATGAGCCCCGAGCCCGTCGAGCAGACCGACATGTCGCGCGGCCGCTCGGCCCCGCTGACCCGTCCGCGTCCCGGTCACGCCGACCTCGTCGGGATGCAGAAGTACGGCTTCGACGAGGCGCGGCCGATCCTCGAGCGCGCGTCTGCCCGCGAGACCGCTGCCCGCGTCGCACTCGGCGCGGTCGCGAAGTCCTTCCTCGCCGAGCTCGGCATCCGGTCGGTCGCGCACACGCTGCAGGTCGGCACGGTCCGCGTCCCCGACGGCACCGCGCTGCCGCTGCCCGAGGACGTCGACCGGCTCGACGACGACCAGCTCCGGTGCTTCGACGCCGAGACGTCGGCGCGGATGGTCACCGAGGTCGAGTCCGCGAAGAAGGACGGCGACACCCTCGGCGGGGTCGTCGAGGTGCTGTTCTACGGGGTGCCCCCGGGGCTCGGGTCGCACGTGCAGTGGGACCGCCGTCTCGATGCGCGTCTCGCGGCCGCGATCATGGGCATCCAGGCGATCAAGGGCGTCGAGGTCGGGGACGGCTTCGCGACCGCGGGACGCCGGGGCTCGGAGGCGCACGACGAGCTGTACCGCGAGGACGGCGAGATCGTCCGCACGACCGACCGAGCGGGCGGCACCGAGGGCGGTATGTCCACCGGTACGGTGCTCCGCGTCCGCGCCGGTATGAAGCCGATCGCGACCGTCCCGCACGCGCTGCACACGATCGACGTGACCACCGGTGAGGACGCGTCCGCACACCACCAGCGTTCCGACGTCTGCGCGGTGCCGGCCGCCGGCGTCGTCGCCGAGGCCATGGTGGCGCTCGTGCTCGCTGACGCCGTGCTCGAGAAGTTCGGCGGCGACAACGTCGCGGAGACGAAGCGGAACCTCGACGCCTACCTGGCGTCGATCCCGGAGACGCTCCGCTCCCGTCGCACCGAGTCCGCGGACTCCGCGCCCGTCCTGTGACGGCGGGTCCGCGGGCCGGCGGTCCGCGCGGGGACGGCTCGCACTCGGGCGATCCGCGTGTGGGCGGTCCGCGCGGCGGCGGCAGTCCACGCACCGGCCGCCTCACCGCGCCCGTCGTCGTCATCGGGCCGATGGGCGCCGGCAAGTCGAGCGTGGGCAAGCGGGTGGCGAAGGCGCTCGGCGTGCCCTTCACCGACACCGACCGGGTGATCGTGCGCGAGCACGGCCCGATCCCGGCGATCTTCGCCACGCGTGGCGAGCCGGCGTTCCGGGAGCTCGAGGCCGACGCCGTCCGTGACGCGGTCACCACCGGCGGGGTCGTCGCTGTCGGCGGGGGAGCCGTGACACACGCCGCGACCCGCGAGTCGCTCGTCGGTGCACGGATCGTGCTCCTGACGGTGTCGCCGGAGGCCGTGGCCGAGCGGATCGCCGGGAGTGACCGGCCCCTGCTCGCGGACGGCGGCATCGACGCCTGGCAGACCATCCTGGACGAGCGTGCGGCGACGTACGCCGAGCTCGCCCACATCGTCGTGGACACCTCGCGGCGGCCGATGTCCCGCGTGGTGGACGAGGTCGTCGCGTGGGTACGCGACGGCGAACCGGGCACGATCGACGCGCCCGAGCACACCGGAGGGACACCGTGACCGAACCCGCCCTGCCCGCTGGCACCACCGAGATCCGCGTCGGCGGGGACGACGGGTACGTCGTCGCGGTCGGCTCGGGCCTGCTCGGCTCCGTGCCCGCCCTCCTCGGACCCCGCGTCGCGAAGGTGCTCATCGTGCACGCGCCGACGCTCGGCGCACGCGCGAACGACCTGCGTGCGCTCCTCGTCGCGGCCGGCCTGGACGCCCTGATCGCCGAGGTGCCGGACGCCGAGGCGGCGAAGCGGGTCGAGGTCGCCGCGTTCTGCTGGCAGATCATGGGCCAGTCGGACTTCACCCGCACCGACGCCGTCATCGGACTCGGCGGGGGAGCCGTCACGGACCTCGCCGGCTTCGTCGCCGCGACCTGGCTCCGTGGGGTCCCGTACGTGGCGATCCCGACGAGCGTGCTCGGCATGGTCGACGCGAGCGTCGGTGGCAAGACCGGGATCAACACGAACGAGGGCAAGAACCTCGTCGGTTCCTTCTCCGCCCCCCGCGCGGTCGTCGCGGACCTCGACCTGGTCCGCTCCCTGCCGCGCAACGAGATCCTGACCGGGTTCGCGGAGATCGTGAAGGCCGGCTTCATCGCCGTGCCGGAGATCCTCGACGTCATCGAGGCGGACGTCGACCGGGTGACCGACCCGACGACACCCGAGTTCCGGCGCGTGGTCGAGCTCGCGATCGAGCTCAAGGCGCAGGTGGTGTCGGACGACTTCACCGAGCAGGGCCGCCGCGAGATCCTCAACTACGGGCACACGCTGGGGCACGCGATCGAGCACGCTGAGCGCTACCAGTGGCGCCACGGTGCCGCGGTCGCCGTCGGCATGGTGTTCGCCGCGGAGCTCGCGCGGCTCACCGGGCACCTCGACGACGCCACGGTCGACCGGCACCGCGCGATCCTCGAGTCGCTCGAGCTGCCGACCACCTACGGCATCGGCCGGTGGGAGGGGCTCCTCGCGACGATGCGCCGGGACAAGAAGGCGCGCGCCGGCATGCTGCGGTTCATCATCCTCGACGGGGTGGGCAAGCCGACGACGCTCGAGGGTCCGGAGGACCACCTGCTCTTCACGGCGTACCAAGAGGTCGGCGTCTAGCAGGTCTGTGGCTCGGGTTCAGCGCAGGACGCGCCGGGTCCGCCGCCACCACCACTTGACGCGCATCGACACGGTGAGCACGCCGGTGCGACGCCATTCCAGGTACTCCGGGACCGTGGCGCCGTTCTCGTACGCCCAGTACTCGTCATCGTCACGATCCGGGTCCATGGCGTCGGGCAGCGGCTTCAAGATGGGCATCAGCGATGCTCCTCTCTGTCGTCGTACCGTTCGTCCGGGGGAGTCACCCGGCGCAGCGCGCGCGTGGCGAGCCCCCGGCCTGACTTGGACCACCACGCTACGTGCTCGAGTTCGCGGAGCACAGCGATCGAGATGTCGTACTCCGCCTTGCTGCGCTGGTCACCGATCGACCAGACGAAGCGCCGCCACGCGTGCTCCCGATCCGCTGCCCGCCGCGACTGGAACGCCCTGAACCAACTGACCACGGCGGCGCAGATCGCCGCAGCTGCGGCGATCACCGCGCTGGTGAGTGCTGTCTCCATCCCCGCATCCTGACGTCCGCGAACCGACCCCGGGGTGACCGCAGCCCGACCTGTGCAGAACGCCCCGTGCCTCCAGGCCGGTGCAGGAGGAACCTGCCTACCCGACGCACACGCGGCGGACCCAGGCCACGGGAGCACACTGGCTGGGTGCCCACCCCGCCCCGCCTGAGCGACCTCGGCCAGCAGGACGCGGACGTCGGCAGCCTGCGAACCCGCGGCCGCCGCTTCGCCGAACTCCTGCGCATCGCCCGACGCCACCACCTCGTGCCGTTCCGCCGCCTCGACTTCTCACACGACCCCGCGACGAGCGACCTCCGACGCGACCAGGCCGAGCACCTGCGACGCGCCCTCGAGGAGGCGGGCGGCGGCTTCGTCAAGATGGGCCAACTGCTCTCGACGCGGGACGACCTCCTGCCGGAGGAGTGGACCGAGGGCCTCGCCCACCTGCAGCGCAACGTGGCACCGGCTCCCGCCGCCGAGGTCGCCGAGCTGCTCGCGACCGACCTGCACGCTCCGGTCGACGAGGTCTTCGCCGCGTTCGACCCCGAACCGGTGGCCGCGGCGTCGATCGCGCAGGTGCACCGGGCCCGGCTGCACGACGGCACCGAGGTCGCGGTCAAGGTCCAGCGGCCCGGCATCGACGCCGCCGTGCGCCGCGACGTGGACATCGCGCTGCGGGTCGTGCGGTTCCTGGCGCGCACGAGCACCGAGGCCCGGCAGGTCGGCGTGGTGGACGTGGCCGCGCAGTACGCGGCGGACCTGGTCCGGCAGGTGGACTTCTCCTCCGAGGCAAGGAACCTCGCCGCGCTCCGGGCCGCGCAGGCGCGCAGCGCCCGCCCCGACGAGGTCTACTTGCCCGTCCCGTACCCCGAACTGTCGGGACGACGGGTGCTCGTCATGGAGTTCCTCGAGGGCGAGACGCTCAGTGCGCTGCGGGCGCAGCGCACCGACCGTGACCTGGACGCGCCGATGCGCGCGATCCTGCGGGCATTCCTCCGACAGGTCGTCTTCGACGGGCTGTACCACGCGGACCTCCACCCGGGCAACGTCGTGCTCCTGCCCGACGGTCGGCCCGCGTTGATCGACTTCGGTTCGGTCGGGAGGCTCGACCCGGGTCTCCGGGACACGGTCCAGGACCTGCTGGCCGGCTACCTGCAGGACGACACGGCCCGGATCGCCGACAACGTCCTGCGGATGGCCCCGGTGCGCGATCCGCGCGACGAGGCCGACTTCCGGCGCGACATCGCGCGGTTCGTCGCGGACGAGCTCGGGCCGGGCGCGCGGATCGGGGTGCAGACCGTCGACGACGCCGTCGAGGTGTTCGGGCGCTACCGGCTGAAGCCGCCGCCGGACTTCGTGGCGGCTGCCCGCGCCCTCGCGATCTTCGAGGGGACGCTCCGCACGCTGACGCCGTCCTTCGACCTGCTGGAGGAGTCCCGCGACCTCGCGAAGCAGCAGATCCGGGACCAGCTGCGCCCATCCGCCCTGCGCGACGTCGCGGTCCGCGAGCTGTTCGGGGTCGTGTCGGCGGCGCGGAAGCTCCCGCGGCGGGTGGACCGCATCACCGAGGCCATCGAGACCGGTCGGCTGTCGGTCAACATCCGTCTCTTCGGCGACCGGCAGGACCGACGGCTCGTCACGGGGCTGATCCGGCGGATCCTGCTCGTGCTGCTCGGCTCCGGGGCGGGGATCCTGGCGATCGTGTACCTGACCCTGCCGGCGCGGCCGACGGCGGTGCTCTCGACCGGGGCGGCCGGCGGGCTGCTCGGCGGGGCGGCCGTGGTGCTGCTCGGGTGGGCTGCGCTCGACGCGTGGCGGGCGCGGCGGCGGGACTGAGCGGGCGGGGCGCAGGCACGGTGCGCGGAGCTCCCTGCACGGTGCGAGGTTGTGCACACGGTGCGGCGGAACAACGTCGCACGCTGTGGGCAGCCTCGCACCGTCCTGGCCGCGGTCGCACGGTGCGAGGCCGCCGCACCGGACGCTGCCGCGCGGCGCCGCGCGGGGCGGCACGACCCCGTCCGCTACACTCGACGGGGCGTCGCGCCGATCCGGCCAGCGACCGCCGCGCCGGACCCCGCGTCCGCGAGACCTTCACAACACCATCGAACGGAAGACCCATGGCGAGCACCACTGACATCAAGAACGGCGCCGTTCTCATCATCGACGGCCAGCTCTGGTCGGTCGTCGAGTTCCAGCACGTCAAGCCGGGCAAGGGCGGTGCGTTCGTCCGCACCAAGCTCAAGAACGTCGTCTCCGGCAAGGTCGTCGACCGCACGTTCAACGCGGGCGCCAAGATCGACACCGCGACCGTCGACCGCCGCGACTACCAGTACCTGTACCAGGACGGCGAGTCCTACGTGTTCATGGACACCGACACCTACGACCAGATCCCCGTCTCGGAGACCGTCGTCGGCGACGCGAAGAACTACCTCCTCGAGTCCGCGATGGTCACCATCGCGATGAACGAGGGCAACCCGCTCTACATCGAGCTCCCGACGTCGATCGTCACCGAGGTCGAGACCGAGCCGGGGCTCCAGGGCGACCGTTCGTCCGGTGGCACGAAGGACGCGACGATCATCGCGACCGGTCACCGCATCCAGGTCCCGCTGTACCTGGAGAACGGCACCACCGTGAAGATCGACACGCGCGACGGCAGCTTCCTCGGCCGCGTCAACAACTAGGCGTTCGTCCATGAGTGCTCGTTCGAAGGCCCGCAAGCGCGCCCTCGACATGCTGTACGTGGCAGAGGTCCGCGACCTGCCGATCGCTGACGTCCTCGCCACGGAGACCGTCCGGCACCTCGACCAGCCCGAGCGCGCCTCGAGCTGGGACTACGCCCGTCAGATCGTCACGGGCGTCGACGAGGCACGGCACGAGATCGACTCCGTGATCGTCGACCACGCCCAGGGCTGGTCCATCGCGCGGATGCCCGTGCTCGACCGGTGCATCCTCCGGATGGGCGTCTGGGAGCTCCGGTTCAACAGCGAGGTCCCCGACGCGGTCGCGATCGCCGAGGCGGTCGAGCTCGCGCAGTCACTGTCCACCGAGGAGTCCGCCGGCTTCGTGAACGGCGTCCTCGGCGCCGTCGCGGGCGGCCGGGCCCCCGGTGCGAAGCAGCACGACGCACCGTCCGGTCGGACGGTCGCAGGAGACCGGGAGTCCCGGTAGGGTTGACCACGTCAGCGTCCTTTAAGTCCGTCCGGTGAGGCGGGGAAGGAGGTCGGCGTGGGCACCAGAACGGTCCTGCAGAACACCGACATCACGCGTGCTCTGACACGCATCGCGCACGAGATCCTCGAGGCCAACCACGGCGCCTCGGACCTCGTGCTCCTGGGCATCCCGACGCGGGGTGCCGTCCTGGCGGAGCGCCTCGCGGCGATCCTGTCCGACATCGAGCCCGAGTGGGCGGCCGACCGCGAGCAGCGGCTCGGCACCCTCGACGTGACGATGCACCGGGACGACCTCGGGCACGGCATCGGTCGCGCGCCGCACCGCACGACGATCCCGACGAGCGGCATCGACGGCAAGGTCGTCGTGCTCGTCGACGACGTGCTGTACTCCGGCCGCACCGTGCGCGCGGCGCTCGACGCCCTGCAGGGGATCGGTCGTCCCCGGGCGGTGCGGCTCGCCGTCCTCGTCGACCGCGGGCACCGCGAGCTGCCGATCCGGGCGGACCACGTCGGCAAGAACCTCCCGACGGCCTCCGACGAGCGCGTGACGCTGCGGCTGACCGAGACCGACGGCCGCGACGAGGTCGTCATCGAGCAGATCGAGCCGCAGCAGCCCGCCGCGCAGCAGCCCGCCGCGCATCGCACGGGGGTGACCTCGTGAAGCACCTGCTCTCCACCGCCGACCTCTCGCGGGCCGACGCGATCGGCATCCTCGACGTCGCCGAGGAGATGGCCGAGGTGAACACCCGCGAGGTGAAGCGGCTCCCGGCCCTCCGCGGCAAGACGATCGTGAACCTCTTCTTCGAGGACTCCACCCGCACCCGCATCTCGTTCGAGGCCGCCGCCAAGCGCCTCTCCGCCGACGTCATCAACTTCGCCGCGAAGGGCTCGAGCGTCTCCAAGGGCGAGTCGCTCAAGGACACCGTCCAGACGCTCGGGGCCATGGGCATCGACGGCATCGTGATGCGGCACGGTGCCTCGGGCGCGCCGCGCGTGCTCGCGGACGCGGACTGGATCGACGTCCCGGTCGTGAACGCCGGGGACGGCACGCACGAGCACCCCACCCAGGCGCTGCTCGACGCCTTCACCATGCGCCGCCGGCTGCACGGTGCCGCGAGCCGCGGGAAGGGCCTCGACGGGGTCCGGGTCGCGATCGTCGGCGACGTCCTGCACAGCCGCGTGGCGCGGAGCAACGCCTGGCTGCTCGCGACGCTCGGGGCCGAGGTGACCTTCGTCGCCCCGCCGACCCTGCTGCCCGCGGTCGACCGTCCGTTCGGCGCCGCGGTCCACCACGACCTCGACGTCGCCCTGGCGGAGGACCCGGACGTCGTGATGCTCCTGCGCATCCAGCAGGAGCGCATGCACGACGCGTTCTTCCCGAACGAGCGCGAGTACACCCGGCACTTCGGCCTGACCGCCGCCCGCGCGGCGGGGCTGTCCGAGCGGACGCTGATCATGCACCCGGGGCCGATGAACCGCGGCCTCGAGATCGCCGGCGTCGCGGCCGACGACCCCCGCTCCACCGTCGTCGAGCAGGTCGCGAACGGCGTCAGTGTCCGCATGGCCGTCCTCTACCTGGCCCTCACCGGATCGGCTCCGGCGACCTCGGTCGCGCAGCCGGCCGCAGCACCCACGAAGGAGCCCGTCGCATGACCGCCCACCTCATCCGCGGCGCGCAGCTGGTCGACGGCACGCGTGCCGACATCCGCCTGGAGGGACGCCACGTCACCGCGGTCGGGTCCGGTCTCGACGCGGCCGGCGCGACGGTCGTGGACGCGGACGGTCTCGTCGCGCTGCCCGGCCTCGTCGACCTCCACACCCACCTCCGCGAGCCCGGTGGCGAGGAGGCCGAGACCGTCCTCACCGGGTCCCGCGCTGCGGCCGCCGGCGGCTTCACCGCCGTGAACGCGATGGCCAACTCGAACCCGGTCGCGGACACCGCCGGGGTCGTCGAGCAGGTCCAGGCGCTCGGCGACGACGCCGGCTACGTCACGGTCCGGCCGATCGGCGCGGTGTCGCAGGGCCTCCAGGGCACGCACCTGTCGGAGATCGGCGCGATGGCGACGAGCCGCGCGCGGGTCCGGGTGTTCTCGGACGACGGCTCGTGCGTCGCCGACCCGCTGCTCATGCGCCGTGCCCTCGAGTACGTCAAGGGCTTCGGCGGCGTCATCGCGCAGCACGCCCAGGAGCCGCGCCTGGCCATCGGCGCCCAGATGAACGAGGGACGGCTGTCGTCGGAGCTCGGGCTGGCGGGCTGGCCGGCAGTGGCCGAAGAGGCGATCATCGCCCGCGACGTGCTCCTCGCCGACCACGTCGGCGCGCGGCTCCACGTCTGCCACGTGTCGACGGCCGGCAGCGTCGAGGTCATCCGCTGGGCGAAGTCCCGCGGCATCGACGTCACCGCCGAGGTGACGCCGCACCACCTCGTCCTCACCGAGGACCTCATCGCCGGGGTCGACGGCGCGCCCGGGTACGACGCCCGCTACAAGGTGAACCCACCGCTCCGCGCCCGCGAGGACGTCGACGCCCTCCGGGCAGCCCTGGCGGACGGCACGATCGACATCGTCGCGACCGATCACGCGCCGCACACCTCGGAGGCGAAGTGCTGCGAGTGGCCGGCCGCCGCGAACGGCATGGTCGGCCTCGAGTCCGCGCTCAGCGTCGTGCAGGCGGCCGTGGTCGAGAGCGGGCAGCTCGGCTGGGCCGACGTCGCGCGGGTGCTGTCCGAGGCCCCGGCACGCATCGGACGGGTCGAGGGCCACGGCCAGCGCATCGCCGAGGGAGCGCCGGCCGAGGTCACGCTGTACGACCCGAGCGCGGTGCGCGACTTCTCGGTCGCCGACCTCGCCGGCCAGTCACAGAACTCGCCGTACCTCGGCATGCGCCTGCCCGGTCGGGTCGTCGCGACCTTCCACCACGGCTTCCCGACCGTCCTCGACGGCGCGGTCGTCGATGCCGGGACCGTGGCGGCGCATGCTGCGCGCGTCCGGGCGGCGGCACGGTGAGCGGCGACGCGGCCCGGTGGCTCACGGGTGGGGTCATCCTCCTCCTGGTGGCGCTGCTCTTCGTCGCCATGGCGCGCACCTGGCGGAGCCGGACCCGCGCGCAGGCCGCAGCCGTGCCTCCCGTGCCGGTGCCCGCGGACCCGGGTCCGCAGGCCGGGTCGTGGGACGGGTTCACCGTCGCGACGACCCGCGCCGACCAGCCGCTGGAGCGGATCACGGCGGGCGGCCTGGGCTTCCGCAGCCGCGGCGGCGTGACCGTCCACGAGCGCGGCGTGGTCCTGCATCACGCCGGAGCAGCCGACCGCTGGGTCGCTGCCGACGCCCTCCGCGGCGCCGACCGCGCGACCTGGGCCATCGACCGGGTCGTCGAACCCGGGGGACTGGTCCGTGTGCGATGGACGGCGACCGGCGCCGCAGGTGCGACGGACCTCGACACCTACTTCCGGTTCCCGGAGGGCGACGCTGCAGCAGCACTCGCCGCCCTGCAGGGACTGACGACGAAGCACGAGCACCCGCACACCGCGGGCGAAGGGACGAACTGATGACACGCGAACGGGCCGTACTGGTCCTCGAGGACGGCACCCGCTACGAGGGACGGGCGTACGGCGCCCGAGGCCGAACCCTGGGTGAAGTGGTCTTCGCGACCGGGATGACGGGCTACCAGGAGACGCTGACCGACCCGTCCTACGCCGGGCAGATCGTGGTGCAGACCGCGCCGCACATCGGCAACACGGGCGTCAACGACGAGGACCCGGAGTCCCGTCGCATCTGGGTCGCCGGCTACGTGGTGCGTGACCCCAGCCGCATCGTCTCGAACCACCGGGCGAACGCCACGCTCGACGACCACCTGGTGCGGGACGGCATCGTCGGCATCTCGGGCGTCGACACCCGCGCGCTCACCCGCCGGATCCGTGACGCCGGTGCCATGAAGGGCGGCGTGTTCAGCGGACCTGATGCGGAGCTGTCCGCCGAGTCGCAGCTGGACGCGGTGCGGGCACAGGCCACCATGGCCGGGGCCAGCTTCTCCGCCGTCGTGTCGACGCCGGAGACCTACGTCGTCCCGGCGGTCGGCGAGCAGATCGGCCGACTGGCCGTGCTCGACCTCGGCGTGAAGGCCTCGACCACGCGCTACCTCGCCGAGCGCGGCTTCGAGGTGCACGTCGTGCCGCAGGACATCACGGCCGAAGCGCTCGAAGCGCTGGACCCCGACGCGCTCTTCTACTCGAACGGACCCGGTGACCCGGCGGCGAGCGACGCGCAGGTGTCGCTGCTGCAGGAGTCGCTGAAGACGGGGCGACCGTTCTTCGGCATCTGCTTCGGCAACCAGCTGCTCGGGCGTGCGCTCGGCTTCGGCACCTACAAGCTGCCCTTCGGACACCGCGGCATCAACCAGCCGGTGCTCGACACCACCACGGGCAAGGTCGAGATCACGAGCCAGAACCACGGCTTCGCGGTCGACGCACCCCTCGGTGAGGTCCTCGAGTCGCCGGCCGGGTTCGGTCGCGTCGAGGTGTCGCACTACTCGCTCAACGACAACGTGGTCGAGGGTCTCCGTGCGCTCGACGTGCCCGCGTTCAGCGTGCAGTACCACCCCGAGGCCGCGGCCGGCCCGCACGACTCCATGTACCTGTTCGACCGGTTCGCGGACCTGGTCCGAGCCCGTCGCGAGGAGAAGCCGCTCGACGCGGCGACCGCCGACGCCACGACCCCCGCAGCCGACGTCACCAAGGAAGCCAACTGATGCCGAAGCGCGCAGACATCAACTCCGTCCTCGTCATCGGCTCCGGTCCGATCGTCATCGGGCAGGCCGCCGAGTTCGACTACTCCGGCACCCAGGCGTGCCGCGTCCTCCGAGCCGAGGGCGTCCGCGTCATCCTCGTCAACCCGAACCCGGCGACGATCATGACCGACCCGGACTTCGCCGACGCGACCTACATCGAGCCGATCACGAGCGCGTCGCTCGAGGAGATCATCAAGATCGAGCAGCCCGACGCGGTCCTGCCGACCCTCGGCGGCCAGACGGCGCTCAACGCGGCCATCAAGCTCGACGCCGAGGGCATCCTCGACAAGTACGGGGTCGAGCTCATCGGCGCCAAGGTCGACGCGATCCAGCGCGGTGAGGACCGCCAGCTCTTCAAGGAGCTCGTGCTCGAGTCCGGCGCCGACGTCGCCCGGAGCCACATCGCGCACACGCTCGAGGAAGCCAAGGAGTACGCGCAGGACCTCGGCTACCCGCTCGTCGTCCGGCCGTCCTTCACGATGGGCGGCCTCGGCTCGGGGTTCGCGTACAACGAGGAGGAGCTCGTCCGCTTCGTGGGTGACGGCCTCCAGTCCAGCCCGACCACCGAGGTGCTCCTCGAGGAGTCGATCCTCGGCTGGAAGGAGTACGAGCTCGAGCTGATGCGCGACAACTTCGACAACACGGTCGTCATCTGCTCGATCGAGAACGTCGACCCGGTGGGCGTCCACACCGGCGACTCGATCACCGTCGCGCCCGCGCTGACGCTGACGGACCGCGAGTACCAGAACATGCGGAACATCGGCATCGACATCATCCGTCGTGTCGGTGTCGACACCGGTGGCTGCAACATCCAGTTCGCCGTCGACCCGTCGAACGGCCGCGTCATCGTCATCGAGATGAACCCCCGCGTCTCCCGTTCGTCGGCGCTCGCGTCGAAGGCCACCGGCTTCCCGATCGCGAAGATCGCCGCGAAGCTCGCCATCGGGTACCGCCTCGACGAGATCGAGAACGACATCACCCGGGTCACGCCGGCGAGCTTCGAGCCGACGCTCGACTACGTGGTCGTGAAGACCCCGCGGTTCGCGTTCGAGAAGTTCCCCGCGGCGGACGCCACCCTGACCACGACGATGAAGAGCGTCGGCGAGGCGATGGCGATCGGCCGCAACTACGCCACCGCCCTGCAGAAGTCGCTCCGCTCGCTCGAGAAGCGCGGATCGTCGTTCCACTGGGACACCCCGGCGGCGGAACTCGACAAGGACGCCCTGCTCGCGAAGTCGGCGATCCCGACCGACGGGCGCATCGTCACCGTGCAGCAGGCGCTCGTCGCCGGCGCCACCGCGGCCGAGGTGTTCGAGGCCACGAAGATCGACCCGTGGTTCATCGACCAGATCGTGCTCATCAACGAGGTCGCGTCCGAGGTCGCCGCCGCCGAGACCCTGGACGCGGACACCCTGCGCTGGGCCAAGGAGCACGGGTTCTCGGACGCGCAGATCGCATCGTTGCGTGGGATCTCCGAGCAGGACGCGCGGGACGCCCGCCACGGCTTCGGCATCCGGCCGGTCTTCAAGACGGTCGACACCTGCGCCGGTGAGTTCCCGGCCCTCACGCCGTACCACTACTCGTCGTACGACACCGAGACCGAGGTCGCCGCGAGCGACCGCAAGAAGGTCGTCATCCTCGGATCCGGCCCGAACCGCATCGGCCAGGGCGTCGAGTTCGACTACTCCTGCGTGCACGCGTCCTTCGCGCTGAGCGACGCCGGGTTCGAGACGATCATGATCAACTGCAACCCCGAGACGGTGAGCACGGACTACGACACGTCCGACCGCCTGTACTTCGAGCCGCTCACCACCGAGGACGTCCTCGAGGTCATCGCGGCCGAAGCGGCGTCCGGCGAGCTCGTCGGTGTGGTCGTGCAGCTCGGCGGGCAGACCGCCCTCGGGCTCGCGAAGCCGCTCGAGGCCGCGGGCATCCCGATCCTCGGTACCTCGCCGTCCGCGATCGACTCCGCCGAGGAGCGCGGGCAGTTCTCCGCGATCCTCGACGAAGCCGGGCTCCTCGCACCGCGCAACGGCACGGCCCACGACCTCGCGAGCGCGACCGCGGTGGCGGAGGAGATCGGCTACCCGGTCCTCGTCCGCCCGTCCTTCGTGCTCGGCGGGCGCGGCATGGAGATCGTGTACGACCCGGCCGCCCTCGCGGACTACTTCGACCGGATGGCCGACCAGGCGATCATCGGTCCGGAGCTGCCGCTGCTGGTCGACCGCTTCCTCGACGACGCGGTGGAGATCGACGTGGACGCCCTCTTCGACGGCGAGCGGCTCTACGTCGGGGGGATCATGGAGCACATCGAGGAGGCCGGCATCCACTCCGGCGACTCCGCGTGCACCCTGCCCCCGGTCGGCCTCGGCAAGGCGGAGATCCGCGGCGTGGTCGAGGCCACCGAGCGGATCGCCCGCGGCATCGGCGTGCAGGGCCTGCTGAACGTCCAGTTCGCGATCGGCGCCGGCGTGCTCTACGTCCTCGAGGCGAACCCCCGTGCCAGCCGCACGGTGCCCTTCGTCTCGAAGGCGCTCGGCATCCCGCTGGCGAAGGCAGCGAGCCGCGTCATGACCGGGACCTCGATCGACGCGCTCGTCGCCGAGGGCCTGCTGCCCGAGCGGGACGGCTCGTCGGTGCCCGCGCAGGCGCCGGTCGCCGTGAAGGAGGCCGTGCTGCCCTTCCGCCGCTTCCGCACCCACGACGGGCAGGTCGTCGACTCGGTGCTCAGCCCCGAGATGCGCTCCACCGGCGAGGTCATGGGCATCGACCGTGACTTCCCGCGGGCGTTCCTCAAGTCGCAGGACGCGGCGTACGGCGGACTGCCGACGAGCGGCACGGTCTTCGTGAGCGTCGCCGACACCGACAAGCGGCAGGTCGTCCTGCCGATCCACCGTCTGCAGCAGCTCGGCTTCACGATCACCGCGACCGAGGGCACCGCCGAGGTCCTCCGTCGCAACGGCATCGAGGTCACGCTGGTCGGGAAGTACAGCGAGGGCGGGGAGAGCGTCGTCGACCTGCTCGCCCGCGGCGAGGTCGACATCGTCATCAACACCCCGTCCGGCGCGGCCGGTCGTGCGGACGGCTACGAGATCCGTGCGGCCACGGTCGCCGCGGACAAGCCGCTCTTCACGACGATCGCCCAGCTCGGCGCGGCGGTCGCCGCGATCGAGACGATCGGCACCGAGCACACGGTCCGCAGCCTGCAGGACTACGCGCTCGAGCGCGCCACCTGGTGAGCGCGGTGGCACAGCCTGGGTCCACGCCGCCGGTCCCGGACCGACGCGCCAGCGGTCGGTCGGCCGTGCCGATGGGGGGAGGCGCGGCCTCCTTCGGCGTCCGGCTCGCGTCCGCCATGGCGTCGCGTTCGGCGCTGTGCGTCGGCATCGACCCCCACGCCGCCACCCTGGCGGCGTGGGGGCTCGGCCGCGACGAGGAGGGCCTCACCGCGTTCGGCGCGACCCTGGTCGACGCGGCCGCCGGCCGCGCCGCCGTGGTCAAGCCGCAGATCGCGTTCTTCGAGGCCGCCGGGGTGGCGGGCTTCCGCGCGCTCGACGCGACGCTCCGTCGGGCGCGCGATGCGGGCCTCCTGGTCGTCGCCGACGTGAAGCGGGGCGACATCGGCAGCACCGGTGACGACTACGCGGAAGCCTGGATCGACCGCGATGGTCCGTTCCGGGCGGACGCCATGACGGTGTCGCCGTACCTCGGCTACGGCTCGCTGCGCGGCACGATCGACACGGCGCGGGCGAACGGCGCGGGTGTCTTCGTGCTCGCTGCGACGAGCAACCCCGAGGCGCGCGTGCTGCAGACGGCCGTGCTCGCCGAGGGGCCGCGTGCGGGCCGGACCGTGGCTGCCGGTATCGTCGAGGACGTGGCAGACGACAACCGGAACGCGGGCGATGCGCCCCTCGGCGACGTCGGGCTCGTGCTCGGCGCGACCCTCGACCTCGGCGACTTCGGCATCTCCGGCGACGACATCGGCATCGCGCCGGTGCTCGCGCCGGGCTTCGGCGCGCAGGGTGCCCGCATCGAGGACCTCCGCTCGCTCTACGGCTCCCGGGCCGAGCAGGTGCTCGTGAACGAGTCGCGCGGCCTGCTCGTCGACGGGCCGGACGGGGTCGCCGCGCTCGTCGCGGACCGCGCGGACCGCATCGCCGCCGCACTCGGGGCCGCCGCGTGACGGACGGGAACGACCGCGAGGCGCTCCCGGCGCACCGGAACCCGCCGGAGGTCGACCGTGTCGCCGCCGCGCAGGCAGCGGTCGCGGCCCGGCGCGCCCGGGCAGCGGTCAAGGCGGCCGTCGTCGCGGGGGAGCGGACACCGCTCGAGGTCTGCCGTGCCGCCTGGTCCGACGAGGGCGCCCCGGCAGAGAAGTCCCTCCGGGTCCGCGATCTGCTGACCTCCCTGCAGAACATCGGTCCGGCGCGCGCCGACGCCGTCATGCGGACGCTGCGCATCGCCTCGTCCAAGCGCCTCGGCGGACTCGGGGTCCGGCAGCGGGACGCCCTGGCCGAGTGGCTCGCCGCCCGCGGCGGGAAGCGCACCGCGTCGAAGCTCGTCGTGCTCGCAGGCCCGACCGCGGTCGGCAAGGGCACGGTCAGCGCGTACATCCGCGAGCACTTCCCGGACGTGAACCTCAGCGTCTCCGCCACCACACGGAAGCCCCGCCCGGGCGAGGTCGACGGGGTGCACTACTACTTCGTCGACGACGCCGAGTTCGACCGGATGATCCGCGACCGCGAACTGCTCGAGTGGGCGACCGTGCACAACTCCTACCGCTACGGCACCCCTCGGCCGCCGATCGACCGCGCGCTCGACGCCGGCGACCGGGTGATGCTCGAGATCGACCTGCAGGGTGCCCGCCAGGTGAAGGACGCCATGCCGGAGGCCGTGCTCGTCTTCCTGCTGCCGCCGACCTGGGAGGAACTGGTCCGGCGGCTCATCGGTCGCGGCACCGAGTCGCCCGAGGAGCAGGCGCGTCGACTCGAGACGGCGAAGGTGGAGCTCGCCGCGCAGGACGAGTTCGACGTGAAGATCGTGAACTCCGATGTCAGCACCGCGGCACACGAAGTCGTAGACTTGTTCACTGCGCCCTAGCCGGGGCTGCGCTGTGCCCACCGGGCGCGACACGAACGTTGACAGGAGACACCATGGCCAACCCCCAGGGCATCATCGACCCGCCCATCGACGACCTGCTCGCCAAGGTCGAGTCGAAGTACGCGCTCGTGATCTTCGCGTCCAAGCGTGCCCGCCAGATCAACGACTACTACGCCGACCTGCACGAGGGCTCGCTCTTCGACAACGTCGGTCCGCTCGTCGACTCCACGATCGACGACAAGCCGCTCTCCGTCGCGCTCCACGAGATCAACGAGGACAAGCTGACGGTCACCAAGCAGCAGCAGCCCACCGACTGACCGCGGTGACGACGAGCAACCTGCGCCTCTTCACGTCCGAGTCGGTGACCGAGGGGCACCCCGACAAGATCTGCGACCAGATCTCGGACACCATCCTCGACGCACTGCTCGAGGTCGACCCGCACGCGCGCGTCGCCGTCGAGACCATGGTCACCACCGGTCTCGTGCACGTCGCCGGCGAGGTGACGACCTCCGGCTACGTGGAGATCCCGAAGCTGGTCCGTGACGTGATCACGGGCATCGGGTACAACTCGTCGGAGGTCTCCTTCGACGGCCACACATGCGGCGTCGAGGTGTCGATCGGCGCGCAGTCGCCCGACATCGCCCAGGGCGTCGACGAGTCGCTCGACAGCCGGTCCGGCGCGGGCGTCGACCCGCTCGACCGTCAGGGTGCCGGCGACCAGGGCATCATGTTCGGCTTCGCGACGAACGAGACGCCCGAGTACATGCCGGTCGCCATCTGGCTGGCCCACCGTCTGGCCGAGCGCCTCGCCGCGGTCCGGAAGTCCGGCGAGCTGCCCTACCTCCGTCCGGACGGCAAGACCCAGGTCACGGTCGGCTACGACGGCGTCGTCCCGAAGACCGTCGAGACCGTCGTGCTCTCGACCCAGCACGCTCCGAGCGTCACGCTCGAGCAGCTCACGGCCGACGTCACCGAGCACGTGATCCGCCCGGTGCTCGACCTGGTCGACCTCGACTCGACCCACGTCGACGTCATCGTGAACCCGACCGGTCGCTTCGAGATCGGCGGCCCGCAGGGCGACGCCGGCCTCACCGGTCGCAAGGTCATCGTGGACACCTACGGCGGTGCCTCCCGGCACGGCGGTGGTGCGTTCTCGGGCAAGGACCCGTCCAAGGTCGACCGCTCAGCCGCCTACGCGCTCCGCTGGGTCGCGAAGAACGCCGTCGCCGCCGGACTCGCCGACCGCCTGGAGGTCCAGGTCGCGTACGCGATCGGCCGCGCGAAGCCGGTCGGCCTGTACGTCGAGTCGTTCGGCACCGGCCACGTCGACGACGCCACCATCGAGGCCGCGATCCTGCAAGTGTTCGACCTGCGCCCGGCCGCGATCATCCGCGACCTCGACCTGCTCAAGCCGCGCTACGCCACCACGGCGACGTACGGCCACTTCGGTCGTGAACTCCCGGGCTTCACCTGGGAGCACCTCGACCGCGTCGAGGAGCTCCGCGCCGCAGCAGGACTCGTCACCGCCGCCGTCTAGGCCCGGGTGTGACCACCGTCGCGCGCGTCGTCCTCGACTCGCCGCTCCCGCAGCTGGACCGTCTGTTCGACTACCGGGTGCCGAGCGAGCTCGAGGACGACTGCGTGCCCGGGGTGCGCGTGAAGGTGCCGCTCCGCACCGGGGCGCGGATGTCCGACGCGTACGTCGTCGAGGTCGTGTCGGAGGGGGACTGGCCAGGCGAGCTCAGCCAGGTCGAGGAGGTCCTCTCGCCCGCGCCCGTCCTGGCGCCCGAGATCTGGACCCTCGCGCGCGCCGTCGCCGACCGTGCTGCGGGTGTCGCCTCGGACGTGCTCCGGCTCGCCGTGCCGACGCGGCAGGTCCGGGCCGAGAAGGCCTGGCTGGCGCGCGACACCGCGTGGTCGCCGCCGTCGGTCGAGCCCGTCCCCGTCACCGGCTACGCCGACGGCGTCCTGGAGGCACTCCTCGCCGCCCACGGTCGCGCTGCGGTCGACGCCGTCCCACACCCCGTCGACCTCGGCTCCGCCGAGGAGCCCGTCTGGGTGCCGGGGTGGGCCGCGACCCTCGCCCAGGCCGCGTCCCACGTCGTGGCGCGGGAGCAGTCCGCGGTGCTCGCCGTCCCGGACTTCCGCGACGTCGCCGACCTCGAACGGGCCCTGCTCGCCGTGCTGCCGACGGAGCGGGTCGTCCGGTTCGACGCGAAGCAGACGAACGGGCAGCGGGCGAAGGCGCTGCTGCAGGCCCGGACGCACGCCGTGGTCGCGATCGGCAACCGGACCGCCGTCTTCGCACCGGCGACCGAGCTCGGACTCATCGCGATGTGGGACGACGGGGACGCCTCGTTCGTCGAGCCCCGGGCGCCGTACGTGCACACCCGCGACGTCGCCCTGGTCCGGACGGCGCAGTCGGCGGCCGCGCTGCTCTTCCTCGCTCACGCCCGCTCCACCGACGTGCAGCGGCTCGTCGAGCTGCACTGGCTGCAGGAGGTCGCGCCGTACCGGGTGCCCACTCCGAAGGTGATCCCGACGGCGCAGCAGGCGAGCGCCGAGGGGTTCGCCGCGCAGGCCCGCATCCCGAGCACCGCGTGGCGCGCGGCCCGCGAGGCGAGCCAGCACGGTCCCGTGCTCGTCCAGGTCGCGAACCCGGGTTTCGGCACGGGGCTGGTGTGCGCGGACTGCGGCGAGCGGGCCCACTGCCGGGTGTGCGGTGGTCCGCTCGGCACGCCGCACCGGAACGCGACGCCGCAGTGCCGGTTCTGCGGGGCCCTCGCGGTCGGGTTCCGCTGCCCGACGTGCGGCGGCGGCAAGCTCAAGCCCGTCGGCCAGGGCGCACAACGCACCGCCGACGAACTCGGTCGGGCGTTCCCGGGGACGCGCATCGTCGTCGCGGACGGCTCCCGACCGCTCGACGAGGTCCCGGCGCGTCCTGCCGTCGTCGTCGCCACCCGGGGCGCCGAGCCGAGCGTGCCCGGCGGGTACGCGTGCGTGCTCCTCCTCGACGGGGAGCGCCTCCTCGCCCGAGAGGGGCTCCGCGTGCAGGAGGACGTCCTGCGCTTCTGGACGAACGCCGCCGCGAAGGGTGCGCCCGGCGCCGAGGTCTACCTCGTCGGCATCGGCGGTCGGCTGGCCACCGCGATGGCCACCTGGCGCCTCGACGTCCCCGCGCACGACGAGCTCGCCGACCGGCGCGAGCTGCACTTCCCGCCCGCGGTCCGCGTCGCGACGCTCACCGGGACGGACGAGGCGGTGACGGCGGCGGTCGAGGCGCTCGGGGACGCGACCGCCGGACCCGTGCTCGGTCCGGTGCCGGTCGAGGGCGATGCGGTCCCGGGGACGGTGCGGGCGATCGTGCGGTTCCCGTACGCGCACGGGGCCGAGGTCGCCGCGACGCTCAAGGCCGAGGTGATCCGGCGCTCGTCGGCCCGGCGGGTGCTCCCCGGCGGCAACCGTCGCCGTGCGGCGCCGAGCCTGCGCGTGCGACTCGACGACGCGGAGCCCTTCACCGAGGTCTGACCCGGGCGGCCAGGGTTCCGAGGCGACCGCGCCGCCGCTGCCGAACGGCCGCGCCGCCGCTGCCGAACGACCGCGCCGTCGTCGTGGGACAGCGGCGTCGTCGCTCCTTGCACGCGCAACGACCGGCGCCGGCGTCCGTCGCTGCCGAACGACGCCGTCGTCGTCGTGCGACAGCCGCGCCGTCGTCGTTTGCACGCGCCACGACCGTCGTCGTTTGCACGCGCCACGACCGGCGCCCGGCCGATCACCCCGCCCCGCCCGACTCCACCCCGGCCGACCACTCACCCACGCGACCGGCGGGGCGGGGATGAGCCGCGCCTCCAGGCCGACACCGGACCGGAGCCGCGACGCACGCGGGCCGACCTGTGGGAGGCTGGTCGACGGTGGCCACGAACCACCGATGGACACATCACACGCACGACGAAGTGACGAGGTGACGCCGATGCGGGCGCTCTACAAGCCGGACGCCGGTCCGGGACTGACCATGACCGACCGGCCCGTGCCGGAACCCGCGGAGGACGAGGTCCTCATCCGCGTCCTCCGGACCGGGATCTGCGGGACCGACCTGCACATCCAGCGGTGGGACGACTGGGCGGCGTCGGCGGTGACGACGCCGCTCGTCCCCGGCCACGAGTTCTTCGGCGAGGTGGTCGAGGTGGGCGCCGCCGTCCGCGACGTCGCCGTCCGCGACGTCGCCGTGGGCGACCGGGTCTCGGGCGAGGGTCACATCGTGTGCGGGACCTGCCGGAACTGCCGCGCGGGTCGGCGGCAGATGTGCATCCGGACGAAGGGCCTCGGCGTCCAGCGCGACGGCGCGTTGGCGGAGTACCTGACCCTGCCGGGCACGAACGTGTGGGTGCACCACGGCCCGGTGGAACCCGAGGTCGGCGCCCTGTTCGACCCGCTCGGCAACGCGGTCCACACGGCGCTCGCGTTCCCGCTCGTCGGCGAGGACGTCGTGGTCGCCGGGTGCGGGCCCATCGGGCTCATGGCGATCGCGGTCGCACGCCACGCGGGCGCCCGGTTCGTGGTCGGCACCGACGTGAGCCCGAACCGGCTCCGGATGGCCGAGGCGATGGGTGCGGACCTCGGTGTGGACGTGCGCGGTGACGGTGGTGGCGCCGCGGCGATCCGCGCGGCACAGGAGCGGCTCGGCATGCGCGAGGGGTTCGACGTCGGGTTCGAGATGTCCGGCGCGCCGACCGCGCTGCCGGCGGTGGTCGAGAACATGAACCACGGCGGCCGGATCGCGATGCTCGGACTGCCGAGCGGCCCGATCGCCGTCGACTGGGGCAAGGTCGTCACGCACATGCTCACGGTGAAGGGCATCTACGGCCGCGAGATGTTCGAGACGTGGCAGGCGATGAGCTCGATGTTGCAGACGAGTGCGGTGCTGCGGGACCGCATCGGCTCGATCGTGTCGGCGCGGTACGCCGCGCGTGACTGGGAGGAGGCGTTCGCCGCGGCGGCGAGCGCGGACGGCGGCAAGGTCGTCATCGACTGGACGGAGCACTGATGTACGGCGCGATCAAGGACCACCTGGCGGGGGAGCTCGCGGGCATCGAGGCGGCGGGGCTGACGAAGCGGGAACGGGGGATCGCCGGACCCCAGCGGGCGGCGATCGAGGCGGACGGCGCCGACCTGCTCAACTTCTGCGCGAACAACTACCTCGGGCTCGCGGACTCGCCGGACCTCGTCGACGCAGCGAAGGACGCCCTCGACCGCTGGGGCTACGGGGTGGCGAGCGTGCGGTTCATCTGCGGGACGCAGGACCTGCACCTCGACCTCGAGCGTCGGGTGTCGGCGTTCCTCGGCACCGAGGCGACGATCCTGTACTCGTCGTGCTTCGACGCGAACGGTGGGCTGTTCGAGGTGCTGCTCGGCCCGGAGGACGCGATCATCTCGGACGAGCTGAACCACGCCTCGATCATCGACGGGATCCGGCTGTCCAAGGCGCAGCGGTTCCGGTACCGGAACCGCGACACCGCCGACCTGGAGGCGCAGCTCGCGGCCGCCTCGTCGGCCCGCTTCCGCGCCGTGGTCACCGACGGCGTGTTCTCGATGGACGGGTCGATCGCGCCGCTCGCCGAGATCTGCGACCTCGCCGAGCGGTACGACGCGCTCGTCATCGTCGACGACTCGCACGCGGTCGGCTTCGTCGGGGAGTACGGGCGCGGGACCCCGGAGCTCTGCGGCGTCGCCGACCGGGTGGACGTGTACACGGGCACGTTCGGCAAGGCGCTCGGCGGTGCGTCCGGGGGCTACGTGTCGTCCCGCCGTGAGGTCGTCGACCTGCTCCGGCAGCGGTCGCGGCCGTACCTGTTCTCGAACTCCCTCGCGCCGGTCATCGCCGCGGGCACGGTCGCGGCGCTCGACCTCATCGAACGCTCCGACGATGCGCGGGCGCGGCTGGCCTCGAACGCGCGGGAGTTCCGGACCCTGATGGAGGACGCCGGCTTCGAGCTGCTGCCGGGGGAGCACCCGATCGTGCCCGTGATGTTCCACGACGCGGTGCGGACGGCGCGGATCGCCGACGAGATGCAGGCGCGCGGGGTGTACGTGACGGCGTTCAGCTACCCGGTGGTGCCGAAGGGGAAGGCGCGGATCCGGGTGCAGCTGTCGGCGGCGCACACCGAGGAGCAGGTGCGGCGGTGCGTCGATGCCTTCGTGGAAGCGCGCGCGTCGGTCGGGGACGACTGACGCCGGTCGTGTGACGGCCCCGGGAGCGCTGCGCTCCCGGGGCCGTCGTGCGTGGTGCTCGGTGCGCTCGGCGCCCGTCAGGGGCTGACCGGACGCCGGCGCTCCCGCGGGAAGACGACGCCGAGCAGGACCATGCCGACCGCGAGCACGAGGTGCAGCCAGTTGTCCGCCCAGTTCAGCGGCACGAAGTTCGCGCCCGACATCGTGCCGGCGGTGAACAGCCCGTAGACCCACAGGACGAAGTAGACGACCCCGCCGATGACGAGGTACATGCGGGAGCCGGTCGGGTAGCGCGCCGCGAGCAGCCCGACGACACCGAACAGCAGGTGCACGATGTTGTGCAGGACGGACACCTGGAAGATCCCGAGCAACATCGCCATCGAACCGTGTCCTGCCCCGGCGAGGTCGCCCGTCGTGAGCCCCGGGACGAACCCGGCGATCCCGACGAGCAGGAACACGATCCCGACGACGAGGGCGATCTTCTGGATGCTGGACCCGGCGTAGCGGTCGGTGGACGTGGTGACGTCGGACATGGTGCCTCCCTGGTGCGGCGAACGGTGCCGTGCTGCCGACCGTACGCACCCGGGGCCCGCCGTGCCGCCCAGTGCCGCGCACATGGGACGATGGACCCCATGCGTCTCGTCGTCGCCGGCAGCCCCGCTGCGGCCGTCCCCACCCTCCGCCGACTCGCGGCGTCCGACCACGAGATCGTCGCGGTCCTCACCCGTCCCGCCACGCCACAGGGTCGCAAGCGGGTCCTGACGCCGACCCCGGTGGCGCAGGTCGCCGCCGAGCTCGGAGTGCCGGTCTTCGAGGCCTCCCGGGTCGACGAGACCGTGACCGCGCAGATCGCCGCGCTCGAGCCGGACCTCGGCGTGATCGTCGCCTACGGCGCACTGCTCCGCCGTCCCGCCCTCGACACCCCGAGGCTCGGCTGGGTGAACCTGCACTTCTCCGCCCTGCCGGCGTACCGCGGCGCCGCACCCGTCCAGCGTGCGGTGATGGCGGGCGACACCGAGACCGCCGCGACGGTGTTCCAGCTGGTCGAGGCCCTCGACGCCGGCCCCGTGTACGCGTCCGAGCCGTTCACGATCGACCCGGACGCGACGAGCGGCGACGTCCTCGCCGCGATGGCCGAGACCGGCGCCGAGGTCGTCGCCCGGGTGGTCGACGACCTCGCCGCCGGCACCGCAGTCGCCACCGAGCAGACCGGCGACGTCACCCTCGCCCCGAAGCCGACCATCGACGACGCGCACGTCCGCTTCGACGAGCCCGCCCTCAGCGTCCACGCCCGCATCCGCGGCGTCACGCCCGAGCCCGGCGCGTTCGCCCACCTCGGCGAGACCCGCGTGAAGCTGCTCCGCAGCGCCGTCCGGCCGGGAGGCACGGCCTCCTCCGCCCCGCACCTCGCGCCCGGCGCGCTCGGCCTGGTCGACGGTCAGCTGCTGGTCGGGACGGCGGACGTCCCGCTCGTGCTCACCGAGGTGCAGCCGGCGGGCAAGAAGGCGATGGACGCCGCTGCGTGGGCCCGTGGGCTCGGCCCGCTGGACGGGAAGGTCCTCGCGTGAGCGCCCCGGTGAACGGGCAGCGGGCCCGTGGAGCCCGGCCGACGTCGGCCCGGCGCGTCGCGTTCGACGTGCTCCGCGCCGTGCAGGTCGACGACGCGTACGCCAACCTCCTGCTCCCGTCACGCATCCGTCGCGCGGGGCTCTCCGCACGCGACGCGGCGTTCGCGACCGAGCTGACCTACGGGTCGATCCGGATGCTCGGTCGGTACGACGTGATCGTGGGCATCGCGTCCGGTCGCCGGGTCGAGAACATCGAGGCGGACGTCCTCGACGTCATGCGTCTCGGTACGCACCAGCTGCTCGGCATGCGCACCCCGACACACGCCGCCGTGTCCGCCACCGTCGAGCTCGCTCGTGAGGTCGGCGCCCGCCGGGCCACGGGCTTCGTCAACGCCGTGCTGCGCAAGGTCGCCGCGCGGACCGACGCCGAGTGGGACGCCGCGATCACCGAGGGCCGCGGCGGCGACGCGCTCCTGGCGACGCGGTGGTCGCACCCGACGTGGGTCGTGTCGGCGCTGCGGGACGCCCTCGCCGCCGAGCGGTCCCGCGACGAGCTCGCAGCGCTGCTCGCGGCCGACAACGTCGCACCGCGCGTGCAGCTCGCGGCGCTCCCCGGACTCGCGACGGACGACGACATCGCCACCGTCACCGCGGCGGCCGACGACCCGGCTGACCCGGCAGACGCCGACGCCGCGCCCGTGCACAGGGCGGACGCCGACACCGACGGGCAGGACGTCAGCGACGCGGTGGACCGGACCGACGACCCGTCGGAGGCCGACCGGGCGACCGGCGCCGTGCCTCCCGTCCGGTCCGAGGCGGACCTCTCACCGGTCTCGCCCACCGGCATCCGCGGGGTGTCCGGCGACCCCGCCCGCGTGCCGGGTGTCGCCGCCGGGCGGCTCCGCGTGCAGGACGAGGGCTCGCAGCTCGCCGCCCTCGCGCTCAGCAGGTCGTCCGACGTCCGACCGGGCGAGCGGTGGCTGGACATGTGCGCCGGCCCCGGGGGCAAGGCAGCGCTGCTCGCGGCGGAGGCTGCCGTCGGCGGTGCGCACCTCGTCGCGAACGAACTCGTCCCCGCGCGGGTCGGTCTCGTGCGGAAGGCCCTCGCGGGCTTCGGCGACGTGGTGACCGTCGTCGAGGGTGACGGGCGACGTTTCGGTCGGGACGGTGCAGGCGTGCAGTACGACCGCGTCCTGCTCGACGCACCCTGCACCGGGCTCGGGGCGCTCCGGCGTCGACCGGAGGCGCGGTGGCGCAAGCAGCCCGAGGACGTGCCGGAGCTCGCCGAGCTGCAGTCGGAGCTGCTCGACGCGGCCGTCCGCGTCCTCGCGCCCGGCGGGACCCTGGCGTACGTCACGTGCTCACCGCACCTCGCGGAGACGCGCGGGCAGGTCGACGCCGTGCTCGAACGCCACCCCGGTGTGCTCGAGCAGCTCGACACCGCCGGGGTCGTCCGGTCGGTGGCCGTGCGGGACCCGCAGGTTGCGGACGGACCGGTCGCCCAGCTGTGGCCGCACCGCATCGGCACCGACGCCATGTTCGTCGCACTGTTCCGCCGCGTGGGTTGAGCGGGCGGCGCGGCTGCGATGCTGAGTCTCGGGCTGAGCGGGCGGCGCGGCTGCGATGCTGAGTCTCGGGCTGAGCGACGGCTCTCGTGCCGCGGCGCCCGAGAACCGTCGCTGAGACCGAGTCTCGCGGAACGCGAACCGAGTCTCGGGGCACCACTGGCACCGCCGGTAGGCTTGCCGGGTGACGATCCGCATCTCGCCGAGCATCCTGTCCGCCGACTTCGCGAACCTCGAGCGTGAGCTCCACCGCATCGAGACCGCCGACCTGGTGCACGTCGACGTGATGGACAACCACTTCGTGCCGAACCTCACGCTCGGGCTCCCGATCGTGCAGCGCCTGCAGGAGGTCTCCCCGGTGCCCCTCGACGTGCACCTGATGATCACCGACGCCGACACGCAGGCACCGAAGTACGCCGAGACGGGTGCGTCGAGCGTGACGTTCCACTTCGAGGCCGCGACCGACCCGGTGGCCACCGCCGCCGCGATCCGGTCGAACGGGGCCCGTGCCGCCGTCGCCGTGAAGCCGGGGACGCCGGTCACGCAGGTGCTGCACCACCTCGACGCCTACGACATGATCCTGTTCATGACCGTCGAGCCGGGGTTCGGCGGGCAGTCCTTCATGCCCGAGGTGATGCCCAAGCTGGCCGACGCCCGCGCGGCGGTCGACGCGTCCGGCCTCGACGTCTGGCTCGAGGTCGACGGTGGCATCGCGGTGGACACCGTGCCCGAGGCCGTGCGGAGCGGCGCCGACACCCTCGTCGCGGGCTCGGCGGTGTACGGCGGCGAGCCGGCCCAGCGCATCGCGGACCTGCGCGCGGCAGCCACGGCGGCGCGAGCATGACGGGAGCCGTGACGGACGTGGCGGACCCGAGCCGCGCCTCCCGTCCGGACGGTGTGGCCTCTGCACCCGCTCGGGACGGTAGCCTGGACCGCGTGAAGACGTTCGACGACCTGTTCGCGGAGCTGACCGAGAAGGCGCGCACGCGCCCCGAGGGCTCCGGCACCGTCGCCGAACTGGACGCCGGCGTGCACCAGATCGGCAAGAAGATCGTGGAAGAGGCAGCCGAGGTCTGGATGGCGGCCGAGTACGAGGGCGACGAGCGCACCTCGGAGGAGATCTCGCAGCTGATCTACCACCTCCAGGTGCTCATGGTCGCGAAGGGGCTCACCCCGGCGGACGTCTGGCGACATTTGTAGGGAGCGCACCAGCGCCCAGCGGCGCACCAGCGCCCGGCGGCGCCCAGCGCCCACCAGCGCCCAGCGCACCCCGACGGACCGCCCGACACCTCCACCAGAAAGCAGACCCCTGATGCTCCGCATCGCCGTGCCCAACAAGGGCTCGCTGTCCGAGACCGCCTCCGAGATGCTCAAGGAGGCCGGGTACGCCGGTCGCCGTGACCCGAAGGCGCTGCACCTGATCGACGAGCGGAACGGGGTCGAGTTCTTCTTCCTCCGCCCGCGCGACATCGCGACCTACGTCGGCTCGGGTGCCCTCGACGTCGGCATCACCGGCCGTGACCTCCTGCTCGACTCCGGGTCCGAGGCGCACGAGGTCGACGCGCTCGACTTCGCGGGCTCGACCTTCCGGTTCGCGGGCACGCCGGGGCGGTTCTCCGCGCTGCAGGACCTCGAGGGCGTGCGCGTGGCGACGAGCTACCCCGGCCTCGTCGGCGACTTCCTCGCCGGCCACGGTGTCACCGCGACGCTCGTGAAGCTCGACGGCGCGGTCGAGAGCGCCGTCCGGGTCGGGGTCGCGGACGCGGTCGCCGACGTCGTCTCGACGGGCAGCACGCTCCGGCAGGCCGGGCTCGAGATCTTCGGCCCGGTGATCCTCGAGTCCACCGCCGTGCTCATCGCCACGGACGAGGACCGCGCGGGCATCGACGTCCTCCGTCGTCGGCTGCACGGCGTGCTCGTGGCGCGCGGCTACGTGATGCTCGACTACGACATCCCGACGGCGCTCGTGCCGGACGCCACCGCGATCGCCTCGGGCATGGAGTCGCCGACGGTCTCGCCGCTCCACGGCCGCGACTGGTCGGCGGTCCGCGTGATGATCCCGCGGTCGGACATGAACCAGATCATGGACTCGCTGTACGAGCTCGGCGCGCGGGCGATCCTGGTCAGCTCGATCCACGCGGCTCGACTGTGACCGCCCCGGTGCCCGAGGACGCGTCCGGCTCGCCCGCACGCGAGGGCCGCGTCGCGGTCCGGGTCGTCCCCTGCCTCGACGTGCAGGGCGGGCGCGTGGTCAAGGGCGTGAACTTCCTGGACCTCCAGGACGCCGGGGACCCGGTCGAGCTCGCGGCGCGCTACTACGAACAGGGCGCGGACGAACTCACCTTCCTCGACGTCGGTGCGACGGTCGAGAACCGCGCGACGATGTACGACACCGTGACCCGCACGGCCGAGCAGGTCTTCATCCCGCTCACGGTCGGCGGTGGCGTCCGCAGCGTCGACGACGTGGCCCGGCTGCAGCAGTGCGGCGCGGACAAGATCGGCGTGAACAGCGCCGCGATCGCACGGCCCGAGCTCGTCGGCGAGATCGCCGACCGGTTCGGCGCGCAGGCGGTCGTCCTCTCGCTCGACGTGAAGCGCTCCGACCGCATGCCGTCCGGGTTCGTCGTCACGACGCACGGCGGCCGCACCGAGTCCGACCTCGACGCGATCCGCTGGGCGCACGAGGCCGTCGAGCGCGGGGCCGGGGAACTCCTCGTCAACTCGATCGACGCCGACGGCACGAAGAACGGGTTCGACCTGGAACTGGTCGCCGCGGTCCGCGCGGTCGCGTCCGTCCCGGTCATCGCCTCGGGCGGTGCAGGGCTCCTCGACCACTTCGCACCGGCGGTCGACGCGGGTGCCGACGCGGTCCTCGCGGCGAGCGTCTTCCACCGCGGCGAGATGACGATCGGCGACGTGAAGTCGGCGCTCCGCGCCGCGGGCCACCTCGTCCGCTGACCCGGTCCGGCCGGCCGGCTGCGGCCCTCGACGTGCCCGACCACCGGCCTGGAGGCACGTGGCGGCGCCGCCCCGGGCCTCCCGTCCGTCCCGCGCGCACCGCGCGCCGTAGGCTAGGAGCCTCATGACCGACAGCACCAACGCCAGCACCGACGCGGTCCTCGACCGCGTGCGCTTCGGTGCGGACGGCCTGCTCCCCGCCATCGTGCAGGAGGAATCGTCGAAGGACGTCCTCATGCTCGGCTACATGGACCGGGAGGCACTCCGCCGCACCCTGACCGAGGGCCGGGTGACCTTCTGGTCCCGCTCCCGGCAGGAGTACTGGCGCAAGGGCGACACCTCCGGCCACGCACAGTACGTGCGCGCAGCAGCCCTCGACTGCGACGACGACACCCTCCTGGTGACCGTGCAGCAGGTCGGTGCGGCCTGCCACACCGGCGCACACGCGTGCTTCGACGTCGATCCGCTCACGCCCGTCACGGCGACCGCCCCGGAGGCCACCCGATGACCACCAGCACGACGACCGCGCGCGCCGAGTTCGACGGGCTCCTCGCCGACCACCGGGTCGTGCCCGTGGTCCGCGCGCTCTTCGCCGACAGCGAGACCCCGGTCGGCGTGTACCGGAAGCTCGCCGACGGTCGCCCGGGCTCGTTCCTCCTCGAGTCGGCCGGTCAGGGCGGCCTGTGGTCGCGCTGGTCGTTCGTCGGTGTGCGGAGTTTCGGCGTCCTCACGCAGGACGGCGACCGCGCGGCCTGGATCGACACCGGCATCCCGGCGTCGCGTGCGGTCGACTCGCTCGACGGCGCTCCGCTCGACGTGCTGGCGCGCCTGCACGAGCGGTGGGCCACCCCGCGGGTCCCCGGTACACCGCCGCTCGTCGGCGGCACGGTCGGGTTCATCGGGTGGGAAGCGGTCCGGCAGCTCGAGCACCTGCCGAACGTGCCCGCCGCGGACTTCGACGTCCCCGGGCAGGCGCTCGCGTTCGTCTCCGAGCTCGCCGCACTCGACCACCGCACCGGGCTCGTCCTGCTCGTCGCGAGCGTGCTCAACGACGGCGTCGACGACGCGGACACCATGTGGGCGGACGCGCAGGCCCGGCTCGACCGGATGCAGGCGGACCTCGTCCAGCCGACCGTCGCGACCGTCGCCGAGGCGTTCGACATCGCCGACCCGGCACCGACCCACCGGTCGACCCCGGACGAGTACATGGCGGCCGTCGAGCGCTCGAAGGACTTCATCCGAGACGGGGACGTCTTCCAGGTCGTCATCTCGCAGCGGTTCGACCAGGACGTCACGGCCGACCCGCTCGACGTCTACCGGGTGCTGCGCATGCTCAACCCGAGCCCGTACATGTACTTCCTGGCGCTGCGCGACGTCCACGACGAGCCGTTCTGGATCGTCGGCGCCTCACCGGAGGCCCTGGTCAAGGTGCAGGCGGGCCGGGCGATCACGCACCCGATCGCCGGTTCGCGTCCGCGTGGCGCCACCCCCGAGGAGGACGTCCGCCTCGGCGAGGACCTGCTCGAGGACCCGAAGGAGCGCGCCGAGCACCTCATGCTCGTCGACCTCGCGCGCAACGACCTGCAGAAGGTGTGCGAGCCGGGCACGGTGGCGGTCACCGAGTTCATGACGGTCGAGCGCTTCAGCCACATCATGCACCTCGTGTCGAGCGTCGAGGGCGCGGTCCGTACCGACGCCTCGGCCATCGACGTGTTCCGCGCGACGTTCCCCGCCGGCACACTGTCGGGTGCGCCGAAGCCCCGCGCGCTGGAGATCATCGACGAGCTCGAGCCGGCGAAGCGTGGTGCCTACGCGGGGGTCGTCGGGTACTTCGACTTCGCGGGCGACGCCGACCTCGCGATCGCGATCCGGACCGCCCTCATCCAGGACGGTGTGGCCCGCGTGCAGGCCGGCGCCGGACTCGTCGCGGACTCGGACCCCGCCACGGAGCACCAGGAGGCCGTGAACAAGGCCGCCGCTCCGCTCCGTGCGGTCGCGACCGCGAACCGGATGCGCGAGGTGCTGTCGTGACGCTCCGGCGGTCCCGTCCCCTCGTCGTCGTCGCCGGGCTCGTCGTCGCGGGCATCGTGATGCTGTCGTGGACCCAGACGTGGTTCACGGTCCACCTCCGCGCGGGTGCCGCGGTCGTCTCGACGGTCACGGCGGACGGCTCGAAGTCGGTCCCGCAGTACACCGCCCTCGCGATCGCCAGCCTCGCGCTGTTCCTCGCGATGACGATCGCGGGTCGGGTGGTGCGTGTGGTGCTCGCCGTCATCGAGGTCCTGCTCGGCGTCGCCGTCGTGGTCACCGGGGTGTCCGCCCTGCGTGACCCCGTCGCTGCGGCCCGCGGAGCGATCGGTGAGGTCGCCGGGGTGAGCGACCTCGGCGGCGTGCGGCGCGTCGTGTCCTCGGTCGACGTCACAGCCTGGCCGGCGGTGGGCATCGTCGGCGGCGTGCTGGCCGTGCTGCTCGGCGTCGTGGTCCTGTTCGTCCAACGTTCCTGGCCCGGTCCGAGCCGGAAGTACGGCGCCGCGACCGCCGGCGCCGCCGCCGACGCCCGCGCGGTCGCCGTGCAGCGGGACGCGATCACCGACTGGGACGACCTCTCGGCGGGCACCGACCCGACCGACGCCGACCAGACGCCGGTCCCGTCCGACGGAGACCCGGGGGCGTCCGCCCGCGGCGAGCGAGCACGGACCGAGCCGTCCGCCGACGGCGAGCGAGCACGGACCGAGCCGTCCGCCGACGGCGAGCGAGCACGGACCGCGGCGGTCGACGCGGTAGGGTTGGAAGGCGGCGATCGACCGACGACGCCGGAGCAGAACGAGGAGCACCGTGAGCAACACTGAGCCCGCAGAACTCGGCGAGGGCCACTCGCCGGCAGCCTGGACGGCCGTCGTCATCATGCTGATCGGTTTCGCGGCTGGGACGCTCTTCTTCTGGTTCGACCAGCCGATCGGCGTGTGGATCTCCGCCGCGGTCGTCGTCATCGGTCTCGTCGTCGGCGGCGTCATGGCGAAGGCGGGCTACGGCGTCAACGGCCCGAAGTTCGTCCCGAAGCACCACGGCGAGTAGTCCGAGCATGTCGAACGTGCTCGAGACCCTCGTCGCGGGCGCGCTCGAGGACGCGGCCGCCCGTCGCGCCGACCGTCCCTACGCGGACGTCGAACGCGACCTCGACCGGGTGGCGTCGCCCCTCGACGCGCTCGCGTTCCTCGCCCCCGGCGACGACGTGAAGATCCTCGCCGAGGTCAAGCGTGCCAGCCCGTCCCGCGGCTCGATGGCCACCATCGCGGACCCCGCGGCCCTGGCCGCGGAGTACGAGCGCGGTGGCGCCTCGACGATCAGCGTCCTGACCGAGGGCCGCAAGTTCCTCGGCAGTCTGGCCGACCTCGAAGCCGTCAAGGCCCGCGTCGGCGTCCCGGTCCTGCGCAAGGACTTCATCGCCGACCCGTACCAGGTCGTCGAGGCACGCGCTGCCGGCGCCGACGTCGTGCTGCTCATCGTCGCGGCGCTCGAGCAGGCACGGCTCGTCGAGCTGCACGGCCTCGCCGAGGAACTCGGGATGCGCGTGCTCGTCGAGGCGCACTCCGCCGACGAGGTCTCCCGTGGCCTCGACGCCGGTGCCCGGATCCTCGGGGTGAACGCGCGCGACCTGACCGACTTCTCGCTCGACCGCGACCTCTTCGGCTCGCTGGCCGACCGCATCCCCGACGGCGTGGTCCGCGTCGCCGAGTCCGCGGTCGCCGGTCCTGCCGACGTCGCGCACTACCGCTCCGCGGGTGCCGACGTCGTCCTGGTGGGGGAGGCGCTCGTCACGGGCGACGACCCCGCCGCCACCCTCGCGTCGTTCATCGCCGCAGCGCGTTCCTGACGCCGATCGCGGCGCCCGAGCGCGGCGACCGGGTCCCGTCCCGCGGCTCCCCAGCACGACCCACACGGTCCGGCAGCTCCGGACCCCGCACGGAAGGCACATCGTGACCTCGCTCCGCGAACAGCACGGCCCGTACTTCGGCGACTTCGGCGGGCGGTTCGTCCCCGAGTCGCTCGTCCTGGCGCTCGACGAGCTCGAGGCGGCCTTCCGGGAGGCCTGGGCGGACCCGGCGTTCCGGCAGGAGCTCGACGACCTGCAGCGCGACTACACCGGCCGTCCGTCGATCATCACCGAGGTGCCGCGGTTCGCGAAGCACGCCGGCGGTGCCCGGATCATCCTCAAGCGCGAGGACCTCAACCACACCGGCTCGCACAAGATCAACAACGTGCTCGGCCAGGCCCTCGTCGCGAAGCGCCTCGGCAAGACGCGGCTCATCGCGGAGACCGGCGCCGGCCAGCACGGCGTCGCCACCGCCACCGCCGCCGCGCTCTTCGGCATGGACTGCGTCGTCTACATGGGGGCGGTCGACACCGAGCGCCAGGCCCTGAACGTCGCCCGGATGCGACTGCTCGGCGCCGAGGTCGTCCCCGTCGAGACCGGGTCCCGCACGCTGAAGGACGCCATCAACGACGCCCTCCGCGACTGGGTGGCGAACGTCGAGCACACCCACTACCTGCTCGGCACGGTCGCGGGTCCGCACCCGTTCCCGGAGATGGTCCGCGAGTTCCACAAGGTGATCGGCGACGAAGCACGGCAGCAGGTCCTCGACAAGGTCGGCCGCCTGCCGGACGCCGTCGCCGCGTGCGTCGGCGGCGGGTCGAACGCGATGGGGATCTTCGATGCGTTCCTCGACGACGAGTCGGTCGCCCTGCACGGGTACGAGGCCGGCGGCGAGGGCCTCGAGACCGGTCGGCACGCGGCGAGCATCTCGCTCGGGCGGACCGGCGTCCTGCAGGGCACGAAGTCGTACCTCATGCAGGACGAGGACGGGCAGACCATCGAGAGCCACAGCATCTCCGCCGGACTCGACTACCCGAGCGTCGGTCCGCAGCACGCGCACCTCGCGGCGATCGGTCGCGCGAAGTACGAGCCCATCACCGACACCGAGGCGATGGAGGCGTTCCGTCTGCTCAGCCGCTCCGAGGGCATCCTGCCGGCGATCGAGTCGTCGCACGCCCTCGCCGGCGCGATCAAGCTCGGCAAGGAGCTCGGCCCCGACGGGGTCATCCTCGTGAACCTGTCCGGCCGCGGCGACAAGGACGTGGCGTCCGCCAGCCGCTACTTCGGCATCCTCGACGAGAGCGCGGTGCAGCTGTGAGCACGAACACGAACGCCTCGGTCGCGTCGACCATCGACGCGGCGAACGCGGAACGCGCCGGGGCGGTCGTCGGGTACCTGCCCGCCGGCTTCCCCGACGTCCAGACCAGCGTCGACGCCGCGGTCGCCCTCGCCGAGAACGGCGTGGACGTCATCGAGCTCGGCCTGCCGTACTCCGACCCGGTCATGGACGGCGCGGTGATCCAGCGGGCCGCCGAGGAGAGCCTGGCGAACGGGTTCAAGGTGGCGCAGGTGTTCGACGCCGTCGAGCAGATCACGAGCCGCGCCGACGTGCCGGTCCTCGTGATGACCTACTGGAACCCGGTCCTCCGCTACGGGGTCGACCGCTTCGCCGACGACCTCGTCGCAGCCGGGGCCTCCGGGCTCATCACCCCGGACCTCATCCCGGACGAGGCCCGGGAGTGGATGGACGCCTCGGAGCGCACGCACCTCGACCGCGTCTTCCTCGCCGCCCCGTCGTCGACGGACGCCCGGATGCACCAGGCGGTGGAGGCCAGCCGCGGCTTCGTCTACGCGGTGTCGACGATGGGCGTCACCGGCGCGCGGCTCGGGGTCGACGCCGCCGCCCGGACCGTGGTGTCGCGGCTGCGGGACGCCGGTGTCGACCGGACGTGCGTCGGACTCGGCATCTCGACCGCCGACCAGGTCGCGGAGGTGCTCGAGTACGCCGACGGCGCGATCGTCGGGTCGGCGTTCGTGCGCGCCCTCGCCGACCTCGGGGTCCGGGGCGTCGCGGACCGCGCGGCGGACCTCACGACCGGCGCACAGCGCCGCTGACCCAGCGGGACGGCCTGGAGGCCCGGATCGCGTGACCGACGCCGGTCACGCGATCCGGGCCTCCCGTCCGTGACGGTCCCCGTCCGTGACGATCCCCGTCCGTCACGATCCCCGTCCGTGACGATCCCCGTCCGTGACGATCCCCGTCCGTCACGATTCCCACAGGACCGTCCGGCACGGTCATGGCGGACGGTGGTCCGCGCTACAGTGATCGGGGCCGCGGTTCACGGCGGCCCGGCCAGCAAGCACCGAAAGGCGACCGCACCTCCATGCCCCTCCTGAGCATCCCGAGCCCGAGCACCGCCTGGCAGTACTTCGACCTGACGGCCTGGCTGCGCGACACGTTCGGCTGGTCGCTGCCGCTCGACTTCCGCATCCACGCGTACGCGATCTGCATCCTCATCGGCATCGTCATCGCCGTGCTCCTGGCCAACCACCGCCTGAACGCCCGCGGGGTCGAGCGCTGGGTCATCATCGACATCGCGATCTGGGCGGTCCCGGCCGGCATCATCGGCGGGCGCCTGTTCCACGTGTTCACCCACGTCAGCGACTACTTCGGCCCCGGGCGCGACCCGCTGTCCTTCCTCTACATCTGGGAAGGCGGTCTGGCGATCTTCGGCGCGCTGATCCTCGGCTCGGTCGGGGCGTACATCGGGTGCCGCCAGGTCGGCCTGCGGTTCACGAGCTTCATCGACGCGATCGCGCCCGGGGTGCTCCTCGCCCAGGCGAGCGGCCGACTCGGCAACTACTTCAACCACGAGCTGTTCGGCATGCCGACGAGCCTGCCGTGGGGCCTCCAGATCGAGTCCTCGAACGCCGCGTACCCGAAGGGCCTGCCGGAGGGCACCCTCTTCCAGCCGACCTTCCTGTACGAGATCATCTGGAACGTCCTGGGCGCGCTCGTCATCCTGTTCCTCGCGCGCAAGTTCACGCTGCAGTGGGGCAAGGTCATGGCGCTCTACCTCATCTGGTACGGCGCCGGTCGGTCGGTGCTCGAGTCCATCCGCGTCGACACGAGCGAGACGTTCTTCGGCGTGCGAACCAACGTGTGGATGTCCCTCGCCGCGATCGTGCTCGGCATCGTGATCTTCGTCGTCCAGTCGCGGCGGCACACCGGCAAGGAGCCGTCGCCGTACCTGCCGGGTCGCGGGCCGTCGGCACGCGCCGATGTAGACTCGGACGACACCTGGTCGGAGCACGACGACGAGCCCGCGGCCGTCGCCGCCGACCCGGTCGGCTCCACCCGGTCCTAGCGTCCGGCCCCGTCGCCCACCGCGGCGGGACGGACACCGACCAGCAACCGGACGCCGGTCTCGGGAGCACCCTCGCGAGCCGTCCGGACCGTCGGGCGCACCCACCCGGCAGCAGCACCACCGCACCACCACCGCCCGCCACGAACCGGGCTCCACACCACCCGTGCCGACGGGGCAACCCACCGGCGGCACGAACGGGCACCTGTCCCGCCCGTCCGGGCGGAACGCACCACCGGGCCACCGCTGTCCCTGTTCCCATCCTCGTGAGGACGGTTCCCCATGGCGCTCCAGCCAAGCCAGTCGCGCACCCAGTCGTCGACGTCCGGGCTCCTGCCCCCGCACCGCCGCTTCTCGGCCGTGCCGGAGGCGACCGGCATGTACGACCCGGCCAACGAGAAGGACGCCTGCGGCCTGGCCATGGTCGCGACGCTCCGCGGCACCGCCGGACACGACATCGTCGACGCCGCGCTCGGTGCCCTCCGCAACCTCGAGCACCGCGGTGCCGTGGGCTCGGACGCGGGCACGGGCGACGGTGCGGGGATCCTGTGCCAGGTGCCGGACGCGTTCCTGCGCGACGAGGTGCCGTTCGACCTGCCGGCAGCGGGGGGGTACGCCGTCGGTACCGCGTACCTGCCCCTCGACGAGGACGACCGCCACCGCGTGCAGGGTGTCATCGACCGCCTCGCGCGCGAGGAGGGCCTGCGGGTCCTCGGCTGGCGCGAGGTCCCGGTCCGTCCCGAGGTCCTCGGGACGCTCGCGCGTGCCGCGATGCCGGCCTTCGCCCAGCTCTTCGTCGCCTCGGTGCGCCACGACGTGCACGGCGCGGCGTGGAGCGGCATCGCACTCGACCGGCAGGCGTTCCGGCTCCGCAAGCGTGCCGAGCACGACGCCGAGGTCTACTTCATGTCGCTGTCGAGCCGGACCATGGTCTACAAGGGCATGGTCACGACGCTCCAGCTCGAGCCCTTCTACCCCGACCTCAGCGACGAGCGGTTCGCGTCGAAGCTCGCGATCGTGCACTCCCGCTACTCGACCAACACGTTCCCGTCGTGGCCGCTCGCGCAACCGTTCCGGACCCTCGCGCACAACGGCGAGATCAACACCGTCCGCGGCAACCGCAACTGGATGCGCGCACGGCAGTCGCAGCTCGAGAGCGAACTGCTCGGCGACATGGCGCCGCTGCTGCCGATCGTCAGCCCGGGCGCGAGCGACTCCGCGTCGTTCGACGAGGTCCTCGAGCTCCTCAGCCTGACGGGCCGGTCGCTGCCGCACGCCGTCTCGATGATGGTGCCGGAGGCCTGGGAGAACCAGACCGGCATGGACCCCGAGCTCCGGGCGTTCTACGAGTACCACTCGATGCTCATGGAGCCGTGGGACGGCCCGGCCGCCATCACCTTCACCGACGGCACGCTCGTCGGTGCGACCCTGGACCGGAACGGCCTGCGTCCGGGCCGGTTCCTCGTGACCGACGACGGTCTCATCGTGATGGGCTCGGAGACCGGCGTCATCGACGTGCCCGCTGCGAAGGTCGTCCGCAAGGGCCGCCTGCGCCCCGGGCGGATGTTCCTCGTCGACACCGAGGCTGGCCGGATCATCGAGGACGACGAGGTCAAGCGATCCCTCGCGACCTCGGGCCCGTGGAGCGAATGGCTGGAGTCCGGCCGCATCAAGCTGTCCGACCTGCCGGAGCGCGAGCACATCGTGCACACCCCGGCCTCGGTGACCCGGCGCCAGCGCGCGTTCGGCTACACCGAGGAAGAGGTCCGCATCCTCCTCCGCCCGATGGCGCAGACCGGCGCGGAGCCCCTCGGGGCCATGGGATCGGACACGCCGATCGCCGTGCTGTCGCAGCGCCCTCGGCTCCTCTTCGACTACTTCACGCAGCAGTTCGCGCAGGTGACGAACCCGCCGCTCGACTCGATCCGCGAGCAGGTCATCACCTCGATGGGCATGGGCCTCGGGCCGGAGCGCAACCTGCTGTCCGCCGGCCCCGAGCACGCGAAGCAGATCGTGCTCGGCTTCCCGGTCATCGACAACGACGAACTCGCGAAGATCCAGCACTTCGAGACCGCGTCCGGTCGCCACCTCACCGTCACGATCAAGGGGCTGTACCGCGTCGACGACGGCGAGGCCGCGATGCAGAACCGCATCGACGCGGTCTGCGACGAGGTCGACGCCGCGATCGAGTCCGGCAAGCAGTTCATCGTGCTGTCGGACCGGGACGGCAACGCGGAGAACGCGCCCGTGCCGAGCCTGCTGTTGCTCGCCGCCGTGCACCACCACCTCATCCGGACCGAGCAGCGCATGAAGGTCGGCCTGATCGTCGAGGCCGGCGACGTGCGCGAGGTCCACCACGTGGCGACCCTCATCGGCTACGGCGCATCGGCGATCAACCCGTACCTGGCGATGGAGACCTGCGAGAACCTCGTCCGCGCGGGCATGATCACCGGGATCACGCCCGAGCAGGCCGTCCGCAACGTCATCAAGGCGCTCGGCAAGGGCGTCCTCAAGATCATGTCGAAGATGGGCATCTCCACGGTGTCCAGCTACGCCGGCGCGCAGGCGTTCGAGGCCGTCGGGCTCTCCCAGGAGTTCGTCGACCGGTACTTCACCGGCACGTCCTCGATCCTCGGCGGTGTCGACATCGACGTGATCGCCCGTGAGAACGCGGAACGCCACGCACAGGCGTACCCGCAGGACGGCGCGGTGCTCTCGCACGAGCGACTCCAGACCGGCGGCGAGTACCAGTGGCGCCGCGAAGGACCGCCGCACCTCTTCAACCCGGACACGGTCTTCCGCCTGCAGCACGCCACCCGTGCGCGGCGCTACGACATCTTCCGCGAGTACTCGAAGGCGGTCGACGACCAGTCCGAGGCGCTCATGACGCTCCGCGGCCTCTTCCGCTTCAAGGACGGCGTCCGGCAGCCGATCCCGCTCGACGAGGTCGAGCCGATCGAGTCGATCGTCAAGCGGTTCAACACGGGCGCCATGTCCTACGGGTCGATCTCGAAGGAAGCGCACGAGACGCTCGCGATCGCGATGAACCGGCTCGGTGCTCGGTCGAACACGGGCGAGGGCGGCGAGGACGTCGAACGCCTGCTCGACCCGGAACGCCGCAGCGCGATCAAGCAGGTCGCCTCCGGCCGCTTCGGCGTGACGAGCATGTACCTGACGCACGCCACGGACATCCAGCTCAAGATGGCCCAGGGGGCGAAGCCGGGCGAGGGCGGTCAGCTGCCGCCGCAGAAGGTCTACCCGTGGGTGGCCCGGACGCGGCACGCGACGGCCGGCGTCGGGCTGATCTCGCCGCCGCCGCACCACGACATCTACTCGATCGAGGACCTCAAGCAGCTGATCTTCGACGTGAAGCGGGCGAACCCGTCGGCGCGCGTCCACGTGAAGCTCGTGAGCCAGTCCGGGATCGGCGCCGTCGCCGCGGGTGTCACGAAGGCCCTGGCGGACGTCGTGCTCGTCTCGGGGCACGACGGCGGCACGGGCGCGTCACCGCTCAACTCGCTGAAGCACGCCGGCACGCCGTGGGAGATCGGTCTCGCCGAGACCCAGCAGACGCTCATGCTCAACGGCATGCGCGACCGCGTCGTGGTGCAGGTCGACGGGCAGATGAAGACCGGACGCGACGTCGTCGTGGCCGCCCTGCTCGGGGCCGAGGAGTACGGGTTCGCGACGGCGCCGCTCGTGGTCGAGGGCTGCATCCTCATGCGGGTGTGCCACCTCGACACGTGCCCCGTGGGCGTCGCGACGCAGAACCCGGAGCTCCGCGCACGGTTCTCCGGCAAGGCCGACTACGTGGTCAACTTCTTCGAGTTCATCGCGCAGGAGGTCCGCGAGCTCCTCGCCGAGCTCGGGTTCCGTTCGCTCGACGAAGCGATCGGGCAGGCCGACGTCCTCGACGTCGACCGCGCCGTCCAGCACTGGAAGGCCTCGGGACTCGACCTGGCGCCGGTCCTCCAGGGTCCGACGTTCGAGCCGGGCGAGCCGCGGCGACACCACCGCGAGCAGGACCACGAGCTCGACGAGCACTTCGACGTCGGACTGATCCAGCGCACCGCCGACGTGCTCGAGCACGGCGGCTCGGTCACGCTCGACCTGCCGATCCGGAACACCGAGCGCGCCGTGGGCACGATGCTCGGTCACGAGGTCACGCTCCGCCACGGCGAGCACGGGCTCCCGGCGGGGTCCATCGACATCACGCTCCGCGGGTCCGCGGGGCAGTCGCTCGGCGCCTTCCTGCCGGCCGGTGTCACGCTCCGGCTGGTCGGCGACAGCAACGACTACGTCGGCAAGGGCCTCTCCGGCGGCGAGATCATCGTGCGCCCCGACGAGGAGTCCGCGTTCGACGCCGCGGAGAACGTCATCGCCGGCAACGTCATCGGCTACGGCGCGACCCAGGGCAGCATGTTCATCCGCGGCATCGTGGGCGAGCGCTTCCTGGTCCGCAACTCCGGTGCGACCGCCGTCGTCGAGGGCGTCGGCGACCACGCCCTCGAGTACATGACCGGCGGCCTCGCGCTGATCCTCGGCGAGACGGGGCGCAACCTCGGTGCCGGCATGTCCGGGGGCACCGCGTACGTGCGCGGCCTCCGCGACGAGGACGTCAACCAGGACGCCCTCGCGAGCGGCGAGCTCCGACTCGGACCGCTCGACAGCGCCGACGTGGAGATCGTCACCGACCTGCTCGAACGGCACCGTGCGGAGACCGGGTCGACGGTCGCCGCCGAGCTGCTCGGGTCCGGAGACCTCAGCGACTTCGTCAAGGTCCTGCCCCGTGACTACGCCGCGGTCCTCGCGACCCGGCAGCAGGCCGTCGACGAGGGTCTCGACCCCGACGGCGACGTCGTCTGGAACCGCATCCTGGAGGCGACCAATGGCTGACCTCGTCGAACCCGCACCGCGCACGACCGCACCGCGACCGAACACCATGGAGGCTTCGCATGGCTGACCCGAAGGGCTTCCTCAAGGTGCAGGAGCGCGAGCTCCCGCCCCGTCGCCCCGTTCCCGTGCGGCTCATGGACTGGAAAGAGGTCTACGAGCAGCAGGAGTCCGGAGCGCTCAAGCGGCAGGCCGGCCGCTGCATGGACTGCGGCGTGCCGTTCTGCCACCAGGGGTGCCCGCTCGGCAACCTCATCCCGGAGTGGAACGACCTCACCTGGCGCGGCGAGGGCCGGCAGGCGATCGAGCGACTGCACGCCACGAACAACTTCCCGGAGTTCACGGGCCGGCTCTGCCCGGCGCCGTGCGAGGCGTCCTGCGTGCTCGGCATCAACCAGCCGCCGGTGACGATCAAGCAGGTCGAGGTCTCGATCATCGACGAGGCGTTCCAGAACGGCTGGGTCACCCCGCACCCGCCGGAGCGCCTGACCGGCAAGACCGTCGCCGTCGTCGGGTCGGGCCCCGCCGGCCTCGCGGCCGCGCAGCAGCTCACGCGCGCCGGGCACACCGTCGCCGTCTACGAGCGGGACGACCGCATCGGCGGCCTGCTCCGGTACGGCATCCCGGACTTCAAGATGGAGAAGCGCCAGATCGACGCGCGTCTCGCCCAGATGCAGGCCGAGGGCACCCGTTTCCGCGCCGGCGTCGAGATCGGCCGGGACATCACCTGGGACGACCTGAAGTCGCGCTACGACGCCGTCGTGGTGGCGACGGGTGCGCTCGTCCCGCGGGACCTGCCGATCCCCGGTCGTGACCTCGCCGGCGTCCACTTCGCGATGGACTACCTCGTGCAGCAGAACAAGACGAACGCCGGCACGACGGTCGACAACCAGACCACGGCCGAGGGCAAGCACGTCGTCGTCATCGGCGGCGGCGACACCGGCGCGGACTGCATCGGCACGGCGCACCGGCAGGGCGCCCTGAGCGTGACGAACCTCGCGATCGGCAAGCAGCCGCCGCTCGAGCGTCCGTCCGAGCAGCCGTGGCCGATGTTCCCGACCGTGTTCGAGGTCACGAGTGCACACGAGGAGGGTGGCGAGCGGCACTTCCTCGCCTCCACCGTCGAGTTCCTCGGCAACGAGGCCGGCGAGGTCCGTGCCCTCCGGGTCGCCGAGACCGAGTACCTCGACGGCCGTCGTGTGCCGAAGGCCGGCACCGAGCGCGAGATCCCTGCGGACCTCGTGCTCATCGCCATGGGCTTCACCGGCCCCGAGACGGACACCATCGCGCCGCAGCTCGGCCTGCCCACTGCACCCTCCGGCGCCCTCGCTCGTGAGGCCGACTACTCGACCAACGAACCGGGCGTCTTCGTCGCCGGGGACGCCGGTCGCGGACAGTCGCTCATCGTGTGGGCGATCGCCGAGGGCCGTGCCGCAGCGGCCAAGGTCGACGCCTACCTCGAGGGCTCGACGATCCTGCCCGCTCCGGTCAAGGCGACCGACCGCGCGATCACGGTCTGAGACCGACGTGAACGCATCGGGAACCCCGACCCGCGAGTGAGCGGCAGGCCACCAGCACTCGGTAGGGTGCTGGTGGCCTCGCTTCGTTCCGCGCGGCCCCACAGCGCGGAAACCCAAGCACCACCCACCACCAGAAGGAATCCATTGAGACGCGCAAAGATCGTTTCGACGCTCGGACCGGCAACGTCGGAGTACGAGACCGTCAAGGAGATCATCGAGGCGGGCGTCGACGTCGCCCGACTCAACCTCAGCCACGGTGACTACAGCGTCCACGAGGCCAACTACGAGAACGTCCGCCGCGCCGCCGCGGAGCTGGGCAAGCCCGTCGCGATCCTCGTCGACCTGCAGGGTCCGAAGATCCGCCTCGCGAAGTTCGCGAACGGCCCCCACGAGCTCGCCGTCGGCGACGTCTTCACCATCACCACGGAGGACGTCCCCGGCTCGAAGGAGATCTGCGGCACGACGTTCAAGGGCCTCCCGCAGGACGTCAAGCCCGGCGACCCGCTCCTCATCGACGACGGCCGCGTGCGACTCCGCGTCCTCGACACCGACGGCGTGCGCGTGCGCACCGAGGTCGTCGTCGCGGGCACCGTGTCGAACAACAAGGGCATCAACCTGCCCGGTGTCGCCGTCAACGTCCCCGCGCTGAGCGAGAAGGACGAGGCCGACCTCCGCTGGGCGATCCGCCAGGGTGCCGACCTCATCGCGCTCTCGTTCGTGCGCAACGCCGCCGACGTGCAGCGTGCCCACGAGATCATGGACGAGGAGGGCAAGCGCCTCCCGGTCATCGCGAAGATCGAGAAGCCGCAGGCCGTCGACGCGCTCGAGGAGATCATCGACGCCTTCGACAGCATCATGGTCGCCCGCGGCGACCTCGGTGTCGAGCTGCCGCTCGAGGCCGTGCCGATCGTGCAGAAGCGCGCCGTCGAACTCGCACGCCGCATGGCGAAGCCGGTCATCGTCGCGACCCAGATGCTCGAGTCGATGATCTCGTCCCCGATCCCGACCCGCGCCGAGACGTCCGACGTCGCGAACGCCGTGCTCGACGGCGCGGACGCGGTCATGCTCTCGGGCGAGACCAGCGTCGGCGAGTACCCGGTGCAGACCGTCCGCACGATGGCCCGCATCGTCGAGTCGACCGAGGACCACGGCCTCGAGCGCATCGCGCCGCTCGGCACGAAGCCGCGCACCCTCGGCGGCGCGATCACCCTCGCCGCCGTGGAGATCGCGGAGTTCACCGAGGCGTCGTACCTCTGCGTGTTCACCGAGTCGGGCGACTCCGCCCGCCGCATGTCGCGCCTGCGCCACGGCCTGCCGATCATCGCCTTCACCCCGAACGAGGCGACGCGCCGCCGCATGGCGCTCACCTGGGGCGTCCGTTCCTTCCTGGTGGACCGGAAGACGCACACCGACGAGCTGTTCTCGCAGGTCGACGACGTGTTGCTCGAGCACGGTCTCGCGGCACCCGGCGACCGGGTCGTCGTGACGGCGGGATCGCCTCCCGGCATCGAGGGCTCCACGAACGACCTCCGCGTGCACCGCGTCGGTGACGCGCACGCCGAGGCCGCTCCGGCCTACGTGCGCGACTGACGCCGGTCGCGTCCCGACAGGGCGCGGACGGGAGGCACGGTGTGCGCGACACACGCCGCCTCCGGTCCGCGCCCTGTCGCGTCCCACCCCGCACGACGTGACCGGGGCACGTCGCGCCCGCGCCAGCGCCCGCGATCCGGACGCACCCGGGGCAGACCGTGCCCGCGTTCCGGATCCGCGCCGCGGCCGAGGCGACCACGTGCCCGCGTGACCGGGCAGGATGGCCGGTGTGAGCCTCCAGGATGACACCGTGTCAGCACCGACCGGGGCCGACGTCCGTCGCTGGCGTCGGTACCTGGCGGACGAGCGCGCGGAAGCCGCCGTCTACCGGAACCTCGCCGCCCGCCGCGAGGGCGAGGAGCGCGAGATCCTCGCCGCCCTCGCCGACGCCGAGGGGCGGCACGCGCAGCACTGGCTCGAACTCCTCGGTGACGACGTGGGCCGGCCGCAGCGGGGGAGCCTGCGGACGCGCGTGCTCGCCGCCCTCGCCAAGCGGTTCGGATCGGTGTTCGTCCTCGCGCTCATGCAGCGTGCCGAGGACCGCTCGCCGTACGCGGAGGACGCGGACGCGACGGCCCGCATGGCGGCCGACGAGCGGATCCACGGCGAAGTCGTCCGCGGCCTCGCGAACCGTGGACGGATGCGCCTGTCCGGCACGTTCCGCGCCGCAGTGTTCGGTGCGAACGACGGCCTGGTGTCGAACCTCGCGCTCATCATCGGCATCAGCGCGTCGGGCGCCGACCGGCACTTCGTCCTCCTGAGCGGCATCGCGGGCCTCCTCGCGGGTGCGTTGTCCATGGGCGCGGGCGAGTACGTGTCGGTGCGGTCGCAGCGCGAGCTCCTCGAGGCGTCGTCACCGCACCCGGAGGCCGGTCGCGCCGTCGCGGACCTCGACGTGGACGCCAACGAGCTCGCTCTCGTCTACCGGGCGCGCGGGATGGACGAGGCGGCTGCGCACGCCCACGCCGACGAGGTGATCGCCGGGCTCGCGGTGGGGTCGGACACGGGCGCGACCGCGACCCGCGACGACCACGAGGCCGTCGGGAACGGCATGAGCGCGGCGGTGTCGAGCTTCTGCTTCTTCGCCTCCGGTGCGGTGATCCCGATCCTGCCGTACGCCTTCGGACTGGAGGGGTGGCCGGCGATCGCGCTCGCGGGTGTGCTCGTCGGGATCGCGCTGCTCGGCACGGGCGCGGTCGTCGGGGTGCTCAGCGGGGCGTCGCCGCTGAAGCGAGCGTTGCGGCAGCTCGCGATCGGGTTCGGCGCCGCGGTGGTGACCTACGGGTTGGGTCTGCTCTTCGGGACCGGCGCCGCGTAGGGGGCAGGGTTCAGCGGCGCGCTGCGGCCCGCGGCGGCAGGAGCAGCAGCGCGGCGGCGCCGACCACGATGAGGGCGATGCCCGCGAGCACCGTGAAGACCGCGAGCGCGAGTCCCGGCGCGACGAGGACCGCCATGCCGCCGAGCACCGACAGCACACCGCTGACCGTGCTCGGCACCCGCGACGAGCCCGGGTGCCCGGCGAACGCGCCGACGACCGCCACGATGCCCTCGATGACGAAGCCGAGGCCGGCGAGGACGGCGTACACCACCAGCGGGACCGCGGGATCGACGAGGCACAGCAGGCCGGCGAGGCCGACCAGGACGCCGACCACGCCGGACGTCCACCGCCACACGGGGGCCGTGCCGTGCCCCCGGACCGCGGCGAACACGCGCAGCGCGCCCGCCACGACCAGGTACACGCCGAACAGGACCGCCACGAGGACCAGCGTCGGACGCGGCCAGGCCACCGCCACCACCCCGAGGGCGATCGCCACCACGGCGGTCACCACGACGAACACGCGGAACGTGCGGACGGCACGAGAGTCCACGAGCTTCCTCCCTGATCGGCGCTGCTCGGACTCCGACGGTACCCGGGGGTGGACACCACGGTTGCGCGGCCACGTGCAGCCGGGCGGGTGAGCGTGCAACCGGATGCAACCTGCCCGGTCGTACCGTGCCGTGCAGGCGCGGACCCAGCGTCACCGACAACGTCGTCGAAAGGTGTCCACCATGACCATCGCACCGTCCCCGTCCACCTACGCCGCACCCGGCGAGGCGGGCTCGCTCGTGGAGTACCGGTCGCGGTACGACCACTTCATCGGCGGGGAGTACGTCGCCCCCGCGGGTGGGCAGTACTTCGAGAACCCCACGCCGGTGACCGGCAAGGTCTTCTGCGAGGTCGCCCGCGGTGACTCGACCGACGTCGACCGCGCGGTGGAGGCCGCGTGGAAGGCGTTCCCGGCGTGGGGGAGGACGAGCGTCGCCGAGCGGGCCACGATCCTCAACCGGATCGCGGACCGCATGGAGGAGCACCTCGAGATGCTCGCCGTCGCCGAGACGTGGGAGAACGGCAAGCCGATCCGGGAGACGCTCGGCGCCGACATCCCGCTCGCGATCGACCACTTCCGCTACTTCGCCGGTGCGATCCGTGCGCAAGAGGGCTCGACGGGGGAGATCGACCACGACACCGTGGCCTACCACTTCCACGAGCCGCTCGGCGTCGTCGGGCAGATCATCCCGTGGAACTTCCCGATCCTCATGGCGGTGTGGAAGCTCGCGCCTGCCCTCGCCGCGGGCAACTGCGTCGTCCTCAAGCCCGCCGAGCAGACCCCCGCCTCGATCCACGTGCTCGTCGAGCTCATCCGCGACCTGCTGCCCGCCGGGGTCCTCAACGTCGTGAACGGTTTCGGCATCGAGGTCGGCGCCCCGCTCGCGCAGCACCCCGACATCCGCAAGGTCGCGTTCACCGGCGAGACCACCACCGGCCGGCTCATCATGCAGTACGCGTCGCAGAACCTCATCCCGGTGACGCTCGAGCTCGGTGGCAAGAGCCCGAACGTGTTCTTCGCCGACGTGGCCCAGGAGCAGGACGCGTTCTACGACAAGGCCCTCGAGGGCTTCGCCTTCTTCAACCTCAACCAGGGCGAGGTCTGCACCTGCCCGTCCCGAGCCCTCGTGGCGAAGGAGATCTACGACGGCTTCGTCGCCGACGGCCTCGACCGGGTCCGTGCGGTGAAGCAGGGCCACCCCCTGGACCCGTCGACGATGATCGGGGCGCAGGCCTCGAACGACCAGCTCGAGAAGATCCTGAGCTACATCGACATCGGCAAGCAGGAGGGCGCGAAGCTCCTGACCGGTGGCGAGCGCGCGGACCTCGGCGGCGAGTTGTCCGGCGGGTACTACGTCACGCCGACGGTGTTCGAGGGCGACAACGCGATGCGCATCTTCCAGGAGGAGATCTTCGGGCCGGTCCTGGCGCTGACGTCCTTCAGCGGCTACGACGACGCCATCCGGATCGCCAACGACACGCTCTACGGGCTCGGCGCCGGGGTGTGGAGCCGTGAGGCCACGACGCTGTACCGGGCGGGACGAGACATCCAGGCCGGGCGCGTCTGGTCGAACACCTACCACCAGTACCCGGCGGGTGCGGCGTTCGGCGGCTACAAGCAGTCCGGCATCGGGCGCGAGAACCACAAGATGATGCTCGAGCACTACCAGCAGACGAAGAACCTCCTCGTGTCCTACGCCGAGGGTCCGATGGGCTTCTTCTGATGAGCACCGCCCGCGTGGCGGCCACCCTGGCGGCGGAGGAGCTCCTGCGCTCCCTCGCCGCCCGGCACGGCCCGCTGATGTTCCACCAGTCGGGCGGCTGCTGCGACGGCTCGAGCCCGATGTGCTACCCCGTCGGCATGTTCCGCACGGGCCCCGGCGACGTCCTGCTCGGCGCACTCGACATCGACGGGATCGACCCCGTCGAGGTCTACATGTCCCGCGCGCAGTTCGAGTACTGGAAGTACACGCACCTCACGATCGACGTGGTCGACGGGCGGGGCGCTGGTTTCTCGCTCGAGGTGCCGGAGGGGAAGCGCTTCCTGACCCGATCGCGGATGCTGACGGACGACGAGCTGGTCGACCTCGGACTCGTGCCGCAGGGGCGGTAGCGGGCCGGGAATCCGGTCGCGAACGGCGTGGATCATCCGCAGAACGCGGGTGGTCCGCGCTGTTCGTCCGTCTGGCGCAGTTCTCGGCCGCTGAGGACCCCGTGGCACCCCTGCGCGAGGCTGCGGCGTCGGTGGCGTGCGTCAGGATCACTCCGGTATGCCATCTGACTCTCCTCGCGCCGAACACCTGGATCGGCGCGGCCTCGACATCGACGAGGCGGTGTCCTTCTACGAGCGTGTCTACGCCAGTCACGACATCCACATCAGCGGCGCGACGCGCGGCGAGTTCGCGTGGCGGTACCGCACCGTCGGGGACGAGCACGTCTCGGTCAACACCTCGGCCGTCGGCGCGCGGCGGTGGGGCACGATCAACCCGGGCAGGCAGTACATCCTGGCGTGGGCGACACGTCCCGGCATCCTGCTCGACACGGATTCGAGCAGCCCGCTCGAGATGGTCCCGGGCGTGCCGGTGATGTACCCGGCGCACCGGGAGTTCACGTTCGACGCGACGCCGAACACGCAGCACCTGGTCCGGTTCGACGGCGACTTCCTCGAAGCGGTCGCCGCGGCGCACCGGGACGGCGTCCCCGGGCCGCTGGTGTTCCGCCGCCACCCGGACCCCGAAGCGCTGCGGACGCTGCAGCGGGTCATCTCCGCCGCCGGACCCGAACTGCTCCACGTCGACACGGCACGATCCACCCGCATCCGGAGGAACCTCGCCCTCGCGGAGGCCGTGGCAGCGGCGTTCGACGCCTCGCCCCGGAAGCGGGTCGTGCCGCCCGCCGGGACGGCTCGGTTCCGCTCCGCACAGGAGTGGATCGTGGCGAACGCCCACCTCCCGATCTCGGTCACGGACGTCAGCCGCGCATCCGGTCTCAGCGTGCGTGGTCTCCAGGACGCCTTCCAACGCGAGGTCGGCATCACGCCGATGCGGTTCCTGCGTGAGACGCGCCTACACCGCGTGCGCGCGGAGCTGCTCTCCGCCGACGCCGCGGAGACCACCGTCGCGGAGGTGGCGCGAGCGTGGGGGTTCTCCCACCTCGGCCGCTTCGCCGCCTACTACGAGCAGGTGTTCGCGGAGCTGCCGTCCGCCACGCTCCGACGACCGCTCGCTCCGCGGTAACAGCGGCAGCCGCGGCAGCTGTGGGCCCCTGCACGGCTCCCGCCGTCCGGCGGTCGTCGGCGGGGCAGTGGTCGAGAACCCTCCCGTCGTGAGAGAGTTGATGTCAGCCGGATGGTTACCGGCGAGAGCGTTCCCTCCCTGATCCAGGACGAACGCTCGGCCGCGGGGGACGTCCGTCCAGCGGCGGATCGTCCCCCGCGCGCTTCCGGCACCGAACGCGCCCACTGTGCCCACTGTGCCCACTGCGCCCACTGTGCCCACTGCGCCACCGCGGATATGGTCCGCGCGCCAGGTCGGACGTAGGCTGACCGCACCGACCGCGACGACGCGGCGGGGGATCCGGACAGGAGGCCGCATGCGCGCACCGTCCGGCCTCCGTCCGCTCGTGGCCGAGTCGTGGCGCCGGTCTGCCCGCGTCGACCCGGATGGGCTGCCGCCACTGGCGCTCGGCCGCGACGAACTCGACGCGGTCCGACGGGCGGGACCACTCGGCACCGCCCTGCCGGTCGTCCGGCGACTCCTGCTGGACGATGCCCGCGCCGCCGGCTGCATCGTCGCCCTGGCGGACGCCGCAGGACGTCTCGTGTGGGTGGACGGGGCGCACCGGGCCCGCAGTGCCGCCGAGGAGATGGGCTTCGTGCCCGGCGCGGACTGGGCGGAAGAGCACGCCGGCACGAGCGCACCGGGGACCGCCCTCCGGCTCGGTCGTCCGGTCCAGATCCACGCCGAGGAGCACTACGCGACCGCCGTCAAGGCGTTCTCGTGCACGGCGGTCCCGCTCCGAGACGCATCGGGCACCGTGGTCGGCGCGCTCGACCTCACCGGCGACGACCGCGCTGTCGAACGGCACACCCTGCCCCTGCTCACCGCTGCCGCCGCTGCCGCCGAGGCGGAACTCGCCCTCGCGGCGCTCCGGCGCCCGTCGTCCGCGGCACCGCACCCCGCTGAGCTCGAGCTCCTCGGGTCGGACACGGCGACCCTCCGGACGGGGTCGAGCGCGGTGCGGCTGTCGGAGCGCCACTCGGAGATCCTCGCGGTGCTCGCGGCAGCGCCTGCGGGCCTCCCGGCCGCGGACCTCGCGGTCGCCGTCTACGGCGACGTCCGCGCGGTGACGACCCTCCGGGCTGAGGTGGTGCGCCTCCGACGCGTGCTCGCCGACCACGCACCGGACGCTCGCCTGACGTCGCGGCCGTACCGCCTGCAGGGGTTGCGCACCGACGTCGACACCGTGCTGTCCGCGCTCGACCGCGGGGCGCGCCTCCAGGCCGTCGATCGGTACACCGGGCCGGTGCTCCCGGGGTCGGCGTCACCGGGCGTCGACGACCTGCGCGACCTGGTGCGGACACGGTTCCGGGAGGCGCTCGTCGCCGACGGCGGCGTCGACGCGCTGCTGGCCTGGTCGCGGACACCGGACGGCGCGCAGGACCCGCAGGTCCTGCGGGCCCTCCTCGGCGTGCTGCCGCGGCGGTCGCCGCGACGGGCCGGCCTGGTCGCCGCGGTCGAGGCGATCGAGCGTTCCTGACGGTTGCCCGCCGGCCGGGAGGCACGACACGCGTCGACCTGTCGGCCGACCGTGCGTGCCTCCCGCAGCGGGCACCGGTGGGGTGACGAGTGGGTCGGGACCGGCTGGTCAGGACCCGCGGGTCAGGACCCGCTGGTCGGGGCCGGGGTGGCGGTGCTGTCCTGGCCGGGTGCGCTGCTGCCGGTGGGCGGGGTCGGGGCGGTGCCGTCCTCCAGGGGCTTCGGTGCCGTCCCGTCCTTGGGCGGGGTGGGCGTCTTGCCGTCCTTGGGCGGGGTGGGCGTCTTGCCGTCCTTGGGCGGGGTGGGTGCCTTCCCGTCGGCGAGCGGACCGGCGAGGCAGCCCGGGGCCGGTGCGGAGCCGGGTGCTGCGTTCCCGCCCGGTGCTGCCGAGCTGCCCTTCCCCGGCGCGGCCGGTCCCGCGGTCGGGGCTCCCGACGGAGCCCCGCTCGGGGCCCCGCTCGGCGCACCCGTGGGCGCTCCGCTCGGCGCGGTCGAGGGCGCGCTCGGCGCGGCCATCGCGGCCGTCACGCCGACCCCGCCGAGGACCAGCGCCGCCGCGGCTGCCGAGCCGATGCCGACCGCGCGGAGGGTCCGGCGCCGACGCCCGACGGTGGGGCGGTCGTCCTGTTCGTGCTGCATGGTGTCTCCTCTTCGTGGGCGGCGGACCGGGCGGTCCGCCGACGAGGACGACGGTCGGTTCCCAATCTGAAGCAGGACTGAAGCATCGGCGGCGCACAGGCGTTCTCCAGGTCGTTCCATGCTCCGTGATGGCCGAGCCGACCTACCGTGTCCGCCGTGAACGCACCAGCACGCATCCTCGTGGTCGAGGACGACGACTCCCTCCGCACCGCGGTCGCGACGACCCTCCGCGCCGAGGGCTTCGTCGTCGCCGAGGCCTCCGACGGCCGACGCATCGCCGAGGACCTCGACCGTGCGGCACCCGACCTCGTTCTGCTCGACTGGATGCTGCCCGGGCCGAGTGGCATCCTCCTGGCGGCCCGCATCCGTGCCCGCTCCGACGCCGCCGTCGTGATGATGACGGCGCGGGACGAGCTCGACGACCGACTCCGCGGGTTCGCCGAGGGTGCCGACGACTACGTGGTGAAGCCCTTCGCGATGGCCGAGCTCGTCGCCCGCGTCACGGCCGTGCTGCGGCGACGGGGGCGGGTTCCGTCCGTGATCGAGGTCGGCGACCTGGTGCTCGACCCGGACGGCGCGACCGTGCGGCGAGCGGGTGTCCTGCTCGACCTGACGGCGACGGAGTTCCGCCTCCTGCGGTTCCTCGCCGAGAGCCGTGGGCGGACCGTCTCGAAGGCGCAGATCACGACGCAGGTCTGGGGGTACGAGGACATCGCACCCAACGTCGTCGAGGTGCACCTCAGCGCCCTGCGTCGGAAGATGGAGGCCCACGGGCCGCGGCTCGTGCACACCGTGCGGGGGCTCGGGTACCGGCTCGCCACCGACCGGGGCGCAGCGTGAACCACCCCGCGGGACGCCTCCGCACCACCTCCCTGCGATTGCGGACCGTGGTGGCCGTCACGGTGCTGCTCGCCGTGCTGCTCGCCGTGTTCGTCGTCGCCGTCGAGGCGGTCCTCGGCGCCCGGCTGACCGCCCAGGTCGAGGAGCGCCTCCGGGACCGCGCTTCGGCGGCCGCGGCGCTCGTCGGGGTGCTCGACGCGGACGACCTCGCCGACCGGTTGTCGGCGCAGGGCCTCTCGGTCCGGATCGTCGAGCCGGACGGGGCCTCCGTCGAGGCCGGACCCACGCCGGCCCAGCTCCGGAAGGGACCGCCCGACCCCGCGGGACTGCCGGGACCGGCGAAGCGCTCGGGCTCGGACGGGGGCGCGGGCCCGGCGACGGCCGGTTCGTCGAGCGCCGGGACGACGGGCGACACCACGGCCGGCGGCAGCACCGGGACGCGCATCACGTCGTCCTCGGTGCGCGACGACGACGGCGTCCTGACCCTGCGTTCGGACCTCGCGGACGGCACGCGCATCACGCTGACAGCGGGGACACGGGACGTCCAGGAGACGCTCGCGCAGGTCGGGTGGGTCCTCGGCGGCGCGTCGGCCGCGTTCCTCGGCGTGGCGGTGGTCGGGCTCGTGCTCGTCGTCCGACGGACGATGCGACCGCTGGACGAGATGACCGGCGCCGCACGGTCGATCGCCGCCGGCGACCGCGGGCGACGGCTCCGACCGGCCCGGACGGACACCGAGATCGGCCGGGTGGCACTCGCCTTCGACGAGATGCTCGACGCCGTCGAGGGAGCGGAGGCCAAGGCCGTGGCTGCCGAGGGGCGCGTGCGCGGGTTCCTCTCCGATGCCGCGCACGAACTCCGCACCCCCGTCGCTGGTGTCCGAGCCGCCGCGGACACCCTCGTCCGGAACGGTCCCGCGGACCCGGCGACCACCGAGGCGATGGCCGTGCACGTCGTCCGACAGGCTGACCGCGCTGCGCGCCTCGTCGACGACATGCTGACGATGGCCCGGCTCGACCGGGGGATCGACCTCGACCGCCGGCCGACCGACCTCGGGCCGTGGCTCGCCGCCGAGGCCGAGCGGCTGCGGCTCCGCCTGCCGAGCACGACCCTCGACGTCGACGTCCCCGGCCACGAGGTCGTCGCCGACGTCGACCCCGACCGCCTCGCACAGGTCGTCGGCAACCTCGTCGACAACGCGGCGCGGGCGTCCGGTGGAGCCGGGCGCGTGCGGCTGGAACTGACCGACGGGCCCGGGGAAGCCCTCCTCCGCGTCGAGGACGACGGCCCCGGCATCCCCGAGGCCGACCGGGAACGCGTCTTCGACCGGCTCGTGCGGCTCGAGGCCTCCCGGGACGCCCGCTCGGGCGGTGCGGGGCTCGGGCTGCCGATCGCACGGGGGATCGCGGACGCGCACGGCGGGTCGCTCGCGCACGCCGGTGTGCGCCACGGCGGTGCGGACCGGGGCGGTGCGGGCCGGGAGGGCGGGAGCCGGGCGCTCGGCGGCGCCGTGTTCGAGCTGCGGGTGCTGCTAGCCTGATCTCCTCGCGAGTGTGGTGGAACGGTAGACACGGGGCACTCAAAATGCTCTGCCTCACGGCGTGCGGGTTCGAGTCCCGCCACTCGTACAACGGCGGTCACTGCGCAGGGGACAGTCCCGACAACTGGCAGTTCCGTGGTCTAGTAGGCTGCTCTGCGTGAGTGACACAGAAGCAACCCCAGCAGCACCGCGTCGCGTCGTCGTCGCCGAGGACGAGTCGCTCATCCGCCTCGACATCGTCGAGATCCTCCGCGACAACGGCTTCGACGTCGTCGGTGAAGCGGGCGACGGTGAGACCGCCGTGCAGCTCGCGACCGACCTCCGCCCCGACCTCGTCGTCATGGACGTCAAGATGCCCCAGCTCGACGGCATCTCCGCGGCCGAGAAGCTCTCCAAGAACCACATCGCTCCGGTGGTCCTCCTCACGGCGTTCAGCCAGAAGGACCTCGTCGAGCGCGCGACCGAGGCCGGCGCCCTCGCCTACGTCGTCAAGCCGTTCACGCCGAACGACCTGCTGCCCGCGATCGAGATCGCCCTCTCGCGTCACCAGCAGATCATCACGCTCGAGGCCGAGGTCGCCGACCTCGTCGAACGCTTCGAGACCCGCAAGCTCGTCGACCGGGCCAAGGGGCTCCTCAACGAGAAGATGGGCCTCACCGAGCCCGAGGCGTTCCGCTGGATCCAGAAGGCCTCGATGGACCGCCGTCTCACCATGCACGACGTCGCGAAGGCGATCATCGAGCAGCTCAGCGCCAAGAAGTAGCGACGCAGGTCGCTCGCACGAGAGCGCCGCCTCCCCTCGGGGAGGCGGCGCTCTCGTCGTCCGTGGCGACCACACGGCGGCCTGGAGGCTCGGTGCCCGCTCGCCTCGGGCCTCCCGTCCGGCGCGCCCGGGCGCGCACGCCGTGGGCGCGCGACGTGTCGCTCTCGTCGCCGCAGAGCGACGTTTCGTGACCCCAGCGCTGCGCGCGGGCGGGGTGTCGTGACCGCTCGGCGACCACACGGCGGACGGGAGTCGCGGTGCTCGCCCGTCACGGGCCTCCCGTCCGGCGCGCCCGAGCGTCGGCGCCGTGGGCGCGCGACGTGTCGCTCTCGTCGCCGCAGAGCGACGTTTCCTGACCCCAGCGCTGCGCGCGGGCGGGGTGTCGTGACCGCTCGGCGACCACACGGCGGACGGGAGTCGCGGTGCACGCCCGTAACGGGCCTCCCGTCCGGCGCGCCCGAGCGCCGGCGCCGTGGGCGCACGACGTGTCGCTCTCGTCGCCGCGGGGCGACGTTTCCTGACTCCAGCGCGGCGCGCGAGCGGGGTGTCGTGACCGCTCGGCGTCGCGGCTCGCGCTCGGCGACCACGCGGCGACCACAAGGCGGTCGGGAGGCGTGGCGCTCGCCCGTCGCGGGCCTCCCGTCCGGCGCTCCCGAGCGCCGGCGCCGTGGGCGCGCGACGTGTCGCTCTCGTCGCCGCGGGGCGACGTTTCCTGACCCCAGCGCGGCGCGCACGCGGGGTGTCGTGACCGCGCTTGACGGGAGGCCCAGGTGGTTCCGTCAGCGGGCGTCGCGGATCATGTTGGTGATGCGGACCGTGGAGCAGCGTCGCCCCTGGTCGTCGGTGAGGACGATCTCGTGCGTGGTGAGCGTGTTCCCGAGGTGGATGGCCGTGCAGGTGCCGGTGACGATCCCGCTCGTCGCGCTGCGCGAGTGCGAAGCGTTGAGCTCGATGCCGACCGCGTAGCGACCCGGGCCGGCGTGCACGTTCGCCGCCATCGAACCGAGGCTCTCCGCGAGGACGACGTAGGCGCCGCCGTGGAGCAGGCCGACCGGCTGCCGGTTGCCCTCGACCGGGATCGTGCCCACCGCGCGCTCGGCCGTGAGCTCGGTGATGACCATGCCCATCTTCTCGGCGAGTTCGCCCATCCCGCGCACGGCGAGCCGGTCGTCGACGGCGTTCGTGGTGGTCGCTTCGTCGGTCACGCGCGCAGGACTCCCGTGTCGGATGGCGTCGGTAGGCTGTCCGGGTGTCGGACTCCGCAAAGCCTACCCTCATGGTCATCGACGGCCACTCGCTCGCCTTCCGGGCCTTCTACGCGCTGCCGGTCGACAGCTTCGTGAACCGCGAGGGGCAGCACACGAACGCCATCCACGGCTTCATCTCGATGCTGCTCATGCTCCTCCAGCGCGAGAAGCCGACGCACCTCGCCGTCGCGTTCGACATCTCCCGGTTCTCGTTCCGCACCCGTGAGTACGAGGACTACAAGGGCACCCGGTCCGAGACGCCGCCGGAGTTCAAGGGCCAGATCCCGCTCCTGCAGCAGGCGCTCGAGGCGATGGGCATCACGACGGTCACGAAGGAGGACTACGAGGCCGACGACATCCTCGCGACCCTCGCCCGCCAGGGCTCTGAGCAGGGCTACCAGGTCTACGTCGTGTCCGGCGACCGCGACTCGATCCAGCTCGTGAACGACGACGTCACGCTGCTGTACCCGTCGGTCCGCGGTGTCTCCGAGCTCACCCGCTACGACCGCGACAAGGTGTACGAGCGCTACGGCATCGAGCCGCACCAGTACCCGGACATCGCGGCCCTCGTCGGTGAGACCAGCGACAACCTGATCGGCATCGACAAGGTCGGCGAGAAGACCGCCGTCAAGTGGATCAACCTCTACGGCTCGCTCGACGGGGTGCTCGAGCACGCCGACGAGATCAAGGGCGTGGTCGGCAACAACCTCCGCGAGCAGAAGGACCGCGCGGTCCGGAACCGCAAGCTGAACCGGCTCGTCAACGACGTCGAGCTGCCGGTGGGCCCGGCCGACGTCGCGCTCCGCCCGCTCGACGAGCAGGCGGTCCGCGACCTCTTCGCCAAGCTCCAGTTCCGCACGCTCCTCGACCGCGTGTTCAAGGTCGCTGGCACGGGCGAACCGTCCGAGTCCGCTGCCGCCGAGGGCGGGGTCGACGACGGCGCCCCGGTGCCGCCGAAGGTCACCACGATCATCGACGAAGAGCTCGGCTACTGGCTCGAGCGCAAGGCGAAGGACGCGGCGAACGGCTTCGGCGTCGCGGTCGAGGTCATCGACGGCCGGCTCAGCGCGATCGGCATCGCCACGCACGACGACGCGGTGCTGGTCCCCGGCGGCAGCGGCGCGAAGGACTACGAGCAGCTCGCGGCCTGGTTCGCCTCGGACGCACCGAAGCACTTCCACGACGCGAAGACGGCGATCAAGGTGCTCGCCACCGTCGGCTTCACGGTCAACGGCCTCGTCGGCGACGCCCGCATCCTCGGGTGGCTGGCGCAGCCCGGCAAGCAGGGGCAGCCCCTCGCCGACCTCGTCTACCAGGAGCTCGGCGAAGAGCTCCCCACCGCCGACCCGAACCAACTCGTGCCCGAGACCGACCCGGTGAACGTCGGCGTCCACGCCTGGTACGTGCTCCGCGTCACGACCGCCATCCGCGCCCGGCTCGACGAGTCCTCGCTGCGGGTCCTCGACGACATCGAGCTGCCGCTCGTGCACGTCCTCGCCGCCATGGAGACCACCGGCGTCGCGATCGACCGACCGGTCCTCACGAACCTGTCGCACGAGCTGGGGGAGCGCGCCGCCGACCTCGCCCAGCAGGCCTTCGCCGAGATCGGGCACGAGGTCAACCTCGGCTCGCCGAAGCAGCTGCAGGAGGTCCTCTTCACCGAGCTCGCGATGCCGAAGACCCGCAAGACGAAGACCGGCTTCTCGACCGACGCAGCGAGCCTCGCCGACCTGCAGGAGCAGCACCCGCACCCGTTCCTCGGCCTGCTCCTGCAGCACCGCGACGCCACGAAGCTCCGCCAGATCGTCGACACCCTCGACGCCGCGATCGTCGACGGCCGCATCCACACACGCTACGAGCAGACCGGCAGCAGCACGGGTCGCATCTCCTCGACCGACCCGAACCTGCAGAACATCCCGGTGAAGACGGCCGTCGGGCGTCGGGTCCGCTCGGCGTTCGCCGTGGCCGAGCCCTACACGACCCTGATCACCGCCGACTACTCGCAGATCGAGATGCGGATCATGGCGCACCTGTCCGGCGACCCCGGGCTGATCCAGGCGTTCAACGAGGGCGAGGACCTGCACCGCTTCGTCGGCGCCCGGGTCTTCGGTGTCGAGCCGGCCGACGTCTCGCCGGAGATGCGCACCAAGGTGAAGGCGATGTCGTACGGCCTCGCGTACGGACTGAGCGCGTTCGGCCTGTCCAAGCAGCTCCGCATCGAGCAGTCCGAGGCCCGGACCCTCATGACGGAGTACTTCGCCAGGTTCGGCGCGGTCCGGGACTACCTCCGCAACGTGGTCGAGCAGGCCCGCGAGGACGGCTACACCGAGACGATCTTCGGCCGCCGCCGTCCCTTCCCCGACCTCAAGAGCCCGAACCGCGTCCTCCGCGAGAACGCCGAGCGCGCCGCCCTGAACGCGCCGATCCAGGGCTCCGCCGCCGACATCATGAAGATCGCGATGCTCGGTGTCGCTGCGGACCTCCGCGACGGCGACCTCGACTCGCACCTGCTGCTCCAGGTCCACGACGAACTCATCCTCGAGGTCGCGCCCGGCGAGCAGGAGCGCGTCGAGGAGATCCTTCGCACCCGGATGGGCGGCGCTGCCGAACTGAGCGTCCCGCTCGACGTCTCGGTGGGTGTCGGCCCGAACTGGGAAGCCGCGGCGCACTGACGCCGCTGGTCGCGACGCGACCACTCGACCGACGGGAGGCGCGGTGCCAGCTGGCACCGCGCCTCCCGTCCGTCGTCAGCGCGCGCACCACGCTGGCGCAGGCACACGATCCTGCTCGAGCGCCGTGCCGTCCTTCCCGTCACGCGTGCGATGCACGACGGAACCGGGGCGTCGGTGGTCAGGACGAACGACCCGGCACGCAGGGGACGACCAGGCGAACGCTCCTCGGTAGGGTCGTCTGCATGAGCCAAGAGCGTCCCGTCCGCCAGCCCACCGCCGTCGACCGCGTCGCCGAGGACTGGGTGACCACCCTCGTCGACCTCGATCCCACCGTCGCCACGTACATCGGCGTGCCCGGCCGCACGGGGGAGTACGGCGACACCTCGCCCGCCGGCGCCGCCGCGACGGCCGAGGCCGCCGCAGCCACGAAGCGCGCCCTCGACGCCGCCGAGGCGACCGACGACGTCGACCGGGTGACGAAGGCCGACCTCGGTGCCGAGCTGGACCTCATCGCCGAGTCGTACGAGCGGAAGCTCCACCTGCGCGACCTCAACGTCATCGCGAGCCCGGCGCAGTCCGTGCGCGAGGTCCTCGACCTCATGCCGACCGCGACCGAGACGGACTGGCAGGACGTCGCGAGTCGACTCGCCGCCCTCCCGGACGCCCTCGAGGGCATCCGCGAGACCCTGCTCGAGGGCACGCGGGAGCACGTCACCCCGGCGAAGCGCCAGGTCGCGCTGATCGCCGAGCAGGCCGCCCGCACCGGCGCCGAGGACGGGCTGTTCCAGCAGCTCGCCGACGGCGCGTCCCTCGAGGACGGCGGTGCGCTGCCCGAGTCCCTCCGTGAGGACCTCCGCCGCGGTGCCACCGTGGCGGCCGCTGCGTACCGCTCGTTCGGGCAGTTCCTCGAGCACGAGCTCCTGCCGCTGGCGACCCCGGTGGACGCCGTCGGACGCGAGGACTACGAGCTCCACTCCCGCCGGTTCCTCGGCGCCACGGTCGACCTCGACGAGACGTACGCCTGGGGCCTCGAGGAGCTCGCCCGGATGCGGGACGAGCAGGAGCGCATCGCCGACCGCATCGAGTCGGGCGCGAGCGTCGCCCGGGCGATCGAGGTCCTCGACCAGGACCCGGCACGCATCCTGCACGGCACCGACGCGCTGCAGCGGTGGATGCAGGAGACGAGCGACGAGTCGATCCGCGAGATGGACGGCCGGTTCTTCGACATCGCGGAGCCGATCAAGCGCCTCGAGTGCCGGATCGCCCCGACGCAGGAGGGCGGCATCTACTACACGGGTCCGTCCGACGACTTCTCCCGCCCGGGTCGCATGTGGTGGTCCGTGCCGCAGGGCGTGACCGAGTTCGGCACCTGGCGTGAGAAGACGACGGTCTACCACGAGGGCGTCCCCGGCCACCACCTGCAGATCAGCCAGGGCGTCTACAACCGCGGCGAGCTGAACACCTGGCGCCGCCAGCTGGCCGGGTCGTCGGGGCACGTCGAGGGCTGGGCGCTGTACGCCGAGCGTCTGATGGAACAGCTCGGCTTCCTCGACGACGACGGCGACCGGCTCGGCATGCTCGACGGCCAGCGGATGCGTGCCGCCCGGGTCGTGCTCGACATCGGGGTGCACCTGCAGAAGACGAACCCCGACGGCGGCGCGTGGACGTGGGAGTACGCCCTCGACTTCATGGGGCAGAACGTCAACATGGCGCCGGAGTTCGTCCGGTTCGAGGTCGCCCGCTACTTCGGGTGGCCCGGACAGGCGCCGTCCTACAAGGTGGGGCAGCGCGTCTGGGAGTCCATCCGCGACGAGGTCGCCGCCCGCGAAGGCGCTTCGTTCGACCTGAAGTCCTTCCACCACCGTGCCCTCGCGCTCGGCAGCATCGGACTCGACACGCTGCGGACCGCGCTGGTCGGCTGACGTCGAGCACGCGGCCGGCCGGCTGTCGCCGACGGCGGACGGGAGGCGCGGTGCGGGTCCGCACCGCGCCTCCCGTCCGCCGTCACGTCGCGACGCGCGGCGACACGCCCGGTTGTGGGCGTCCTTCCGCAGCGGTTAGACTTGCGCGGCGCAATCCGCGCCAAACAACCACACCGCTGTCCGGCTCGCCCTCGTCCGAGGTGCGGACCAGAGGGTCGCTCCCTCGCCGTGCAGCCCGACTCATGTCCGTTCGGAGCAATCTCTACATGACAACCACCACGACCAAGGCTCCCAAGCAGGTCGCCATCAACGACATCGGCTCGGCTGATGACTTCCTGGCCGAGGTCGAGAAGACCCTGAAGTTCTTCAACGACGGAGACCTCATCTCCGGCACCGTCGTGAAGATCGACCGCGACGAGGTCCTCCTCGACGTCGGTTACAAGACCGAGGGTGTCATCCCCTCGCGCGAGCTCTCGATCAAGCACGACGTCGACCCCAACGAGGTCGTCGAGGTCGGCGACGAGGTCGAGGCCCTGGTCCTCCAGAAGGAGGACAAGGAAGGCCGCCTGATCCTGTCGAAGAAGCGGGCGCAGTACGAGCGCGCCTGGGGCGACGTCGAGAAGATCAAGGAGTCCGACGGCGTCGTGACCGGCACGGTCATCGAGGTCGTCAAGGGCGGTCTGATCGTCGACATCGGCCTCCGCGGCTTCCTCCCGGCCTCGCTCATCGAGCTGCGCCGCGTCCGCGACCTCACGCCGTACCTCGGTCAGGAGCTCGAGGCGAAGATCCTCGAGCTCGACAAGAACCGCAACAACGTGGTCCTCTCGCGCCGCGCCCTGCTCGAGCAGACGCAGTCCGAGTCGCGCACCACGTTCCTCAACAACCTCCACAAGGGCCAGGTCCGCAAGGGCGTCGTCTCCTCGATCGTCAACTTCGGTGCGTTCGTGGACCTCGGCGGTGTCGACGGTCTCGTCCACGTCTCGGAGCTCAGCTGGAAGCACATCGAGCACGCCAGCGAGGTCGTCGAGGTCGGCCAGGAGGTCACCGTCGAGATCCTCGAGGTCGACCTGGACCGCGAGCGTGTCTCCCTGTCGCTCAAGGCGACGCAGGAAGACCCGTGGCAGGTCTTCGCCCGCACCCACGCGATCGGCCAGATCGCACCGGGCAAGGTCACCAAGCTCGTGCCGTTCGGTGCGTTCGTCCGCGTGGCCGACGGCATCGAGGGCCTCGTGCACATCTCGGAGCTGTCGAACAAGCACGTCGAGCTCGCCGAGCAGGTCGTGTCGGTCGGCGACGAGGTCTTCGTCAAGATCATCGACATCGACCTCGACCGTCGTCGTATCTCGCTCAGCCTCAAGCAGGCGAACGAGGGCGTGGACCCGGAGGGCACCGAGTTCGACCCGGCGCTCTACGGCATGCCGACCGAGTACGACGAGCAGGGCAACTACAAGTACCCGGACGGCTTCGACCCGGAGACGAACGAGTGGCTCGAGGGCTTCGACGCCCAGCGCACCGAGTGGGAGGCGCAGTACGCGGCCGCCCAGTCGCGCTGGGAGGCCCACAAGGCCCAGGTCGCGAAGACGATCGCCGACGAGGCGCAGGGTGGCTTCGACCTCCCGGCCAGCGCGTCGTCCTCGTCGTCCTCCACGTTCTCGAGCGAGTCGAACGGTGCGGGCACCCTCGCCGACGACGCCTCGCTCGCGGCGCTCCGCGAGAAGCTCAGCTCGAACAACTGATCGAGCGGCAGACCGCGACCGGAAGCCCGGTACTCCCTCAGCGGGGAGTGCCGGGCTTCCGGCGTTCCACGAGCCGATCCCGTTAGCCTGGACGTCGTGCGCATCATCGGTCTCACGGGTGGCATCGCCGCCGGCAAGTCCACGGTCTCCGCCCGCTGGGCCGACCACGGGGCCGTCGTGGTCGATGCCGACCGGCTGGCCCGGCAAGCGGTGGCTCCCGGCAGCCCCGGGCTGGCCCAGGTCGCGGCGCGGTTCGGACCGAGCGTCATCGCGCCGGACGGGTCGCTGGACCGACCCGCCCTCGGAGCCGTCGTGTTCGCCGACCCGGACGCGCGGAAGGCGCTGGAGGGGATCACCCACCCGGAGGTCTGGCGGCTCGCGCAGCAGGCGTTCGACGCCGCCGAGGCAGCCGACCCCGACGCCGTGGTGGTGTACGACGTCCCGCTCCTCGCCGAGGCTGCCGGCGCGCGGCCGATCCGCTTCGACGCCGTGGTGGTCGTCGACGCCCCCGCCACGCAGCGTGTCGAGCGACTCGTCGCACACCGCGGGATGGACCGCGCGGACGCCGAGCGACGCGTCGCCGCCCAGGCCAGCGACGCGGAACGGCTCGCCCTGGCGGACCACGTCGTCGACGCGACCGGCACGGTGGAGGACACCCTCCGGTCCGCGGACGAGGTGTGGGCGCGGATCGCGGGGTGAAGCACCGCGTCCTGCTCCTCGTCGCGTTCGTCCTGCTGCTCGCCACCGGGGCGGGCACGGTCGTCGCCGCGAACGTGCTCGCGGCGCAGCGGCTCAGCGACGACGGGCGGACGGCGGCCCAGGAACGGACCCGTGGCGACCGCTCTGGGCCCGACGGCGAGTTCCACCGCTTCCGACTGGGGTCGATCGCCGGGGAGCGGTTGGAGCCGAACCGCGACGACTTCGCCGCCCGGACGAACGCGGACGGCCCGATGCTGCTCTTCCTGCCTGCGACCCGCGCGAAGCCCGCGCAGTACCAGCGCTTCCTCGCCGCCGCGTTGCAGGACGGGTACCACGTGCTCGGGCTCGACTACTGGAACCTCGGCAAGACCCTCTCGGGGACGTGCGAGGCCGACGCCCGGTGCTACGGACAGGTCCAACGGAACCGGTTCGACGGGAGCCGTCCCTCGCAGTTCAGCCAGGTGACACCGGCGGGGTCGATCGTCTCGCGGTTGCGCAACGCGATCGAGTACCTCGACGACCACGACCCGGACGGCGGGTGGGGTCGCTTCGTGGACGCCCGCGAGGGCATCGACTGGTCGGACGTCGTCGTGGCCGGGCACTCGCAGGGCGGGGGCGAAGCGGCCTACATCGGGCACATCCGCACCGTGCGTGGTGTGCTCATGTTCTCGTCGCCCGTGGAGTCCCTCGGCGCGGTGCACGCCGCGTGGATGGACCGGCCGGGCCGGACGCCCGTCACCCGGATGTACGCGATCGACGACCGTGCCGACGAGTTCGGTCCCCGCATCCGGGGCTCGTGGCACGCGCTCGGTCTGACAGGGCCCTCCGGACCGTTCGGCACCGACACCACGCCGCCGCTGCCCGGAGCCGACCCGCACGCGATCCTCACCGACCTGCGGCTCGGCGACCCGTCGCAGGCACACTCGCGCATCATCAAGGACTCGACGCCGCTCGACCGGGACGGCACCCCGGTGATGCTGCCCCTGTGGCAGTGGCTGCTCCACCGATTCGCGCCCGGCACCGCAGAACCGCACAGCCCGGGCGGATCATAGGCACTGGCAATACGCTCAGGTCGTGCAGCAAGCAGCAGGACTCCCCGGACTGCGCGCCCTCATCCGACAGCGCGCTGACGACGACGGCGGCCACCCGTTCCTCGAGGACGCGCGGTCCGAGCGCGTCGTGACCCGGCGGGCCCTCGACGACGCCGTCACCGCGTGGTCGGCGACCTTCGACGCCATCGGTGTGCCGGCGTCCGGGGCCGTCCTCGTCGACGTCGGCGACCCCCTGGCGTTCGCGGTGGTGCACCTCGCGGCCGTCGCGTCCGGGCGTCGCTCCGTCCCGGTGGACACCGGGCAGCCGGTCGGCGAGCCCGCCCGGCTCGCTGACCTCATCGGCGGCGCCGGGCTCGTCGTCTCCGACCGCGACGAGGACGCCGCGGTCCCGGGAGCTCCGTCGTCACGGATCGACCAGGCCACGTTCCTCCCGACCGGTGTGCGGGACGGTGACGTGCCGACGTCGGTGCCGGACGCTCCGGGGCAGGGGTCCGTCGTCCTCTTCACGTCCGGGTCGACCGGCACACCGAAGGGCGTCGAGCTGCCGGAGTCCCAGCTGCTCGTCGTGGCACGGGCCGTCGCCGCCCACAACGGCCTCACCGCGAACGACCGGGGGTTCAACTCGCTCCCGCTCTTCCACGTCAACGCCGAGGTCGTCGGGCTCCTCTCGACGCTGGTCGCCGGGGCCACCCTGGTCCTCGACCGCCGGTTCCGCCGGACGGGCTTCTGGGAGCTCCTGTCGGAGCGTCGGATCACCTGGCTCAACGCCGTGCCCGCGGTCCTCGCGGTCCTGGCGAAGACCGGCCCGCTCGACTTCCCCGCCGGACTCCGCTTCGTGCGCAGCGCGTCGGCCCCGCTGCCCGACCCGGTTCGGGAGGCGCTCGGCGACGTCCCGCTCGTCGTGAGCTGGGGCATGACGGAGGGCGCCTCGCAGATCACCGCGACGCCGCTCGGTGCACCCCCACGACCGGGCACCGTCGGCGTGCCGGTGGGCTGCGAGGTGCAGGTCCGCCGCGAGGACGGCTCCCGGGCCGCGGCCGACGAGGTCGGTGCGCTGTGGGTGCGTGGTCCGGGGATCGTCGACCACTACCTCGGCGGACGCGCTGCCGAGCGGTTCGACGCCGCAGGATGGCTCAGCACCGGCGACGTGGGCTCAATGTCCGCCGACGGCTGGGTGTCGCTCGCCGGCCGCTCCGACGACGTCATCAACCGTGGTGGCGAGAAGGTCTACCCGTCCGAGGTCGAGGACGTCCTCCTCGGCGACGACCGCGTGCTCGAGGCCGTCGTGGTGGGTCGGCCGCACGACGTGCTCGGCGCCGTGCCGGTCGCCTACGTCATCGCGCAACCGGACGTCGAGGTCGACGCCGACGCCCTGGTCGCCGACCTCGAGGCGCGAGCGGCAGCGGCGCTCACCCGGTTCCGTCGCCCGGTCGAGATCTCGGTCGTCCCGGACCTGCCGCGCGCACCGACGGGGAAGATCCGCCGCGCCGACGTCCGGACCATGGCGGAGCACCCGTGAGCAGCGCACCGAGCACGGCACCGAGCACGGCCCCGAGCACGACCGCGGGCAGGGGAGCCACGCCGGAGACGGCACCGTCCCCGACACGCTCCGCGGACGGACGGCCCCGGCACCTCTACGAGGTCGACGTCCTCCGCATCCTCACGTTCGCCTGCGTCATCGGCGTGCACACGACCAGCCACACGGCGGCGACGGACGACGTCGGGCAGAACGCGCTCCTCGGGCTGCTCCACTTCACGCGACTGGTGTTCTTCTCCCTCACCGCGTTCGTGCTCGTCTACAGCTACGACCTCCGCCCGCGGCCGATGGCACAGTTCTGGCCGAAGCGGTTCCTGCTCGTCGGTGTGCCGTACCTGGCCTGGTCGTTCGTGTACGTCGCCGCCTCGTGGCTGCTCAGCCCGACGCGGCGCGGTGACGTCCCGGACCTCGTGCGCACGTACGCCGAGGGGATCGTCACCGGTGTCGCCTGGTACCACCTCTACTTCCTGCTGGTGACGATGCAGGTGTACCTGCTGTTGCCCGTCCTGGTGTGGATCGTCCGGCGCACCCGTGGGCACCACGTCACGGTGCTCGCGGTCGCCTTCGTCGTGCAGGTCGTCGTGTTCGCCGGCTACAAGTACTTCCCGGCGAGCGACGCGTGGCTGCACGGGTACCAGAAGCAGTTCTTCTTCTCGTACGTGTTCTTCATCGTCTCCGGCGCGGTCGCCGCCGACCACGCGGACCGGTTCCTGCGCTTCATCCGCGTGCACCGACGCGGCGTGCTCTGGGGCTTCGCGGCGACCGCCGTCGGCACACTCGGCGTCTGGACCCTGCAGGTCCTGCTCGGGCAGTCGCTGTACGCCGCCGGGACGCCGCTCCAGCCCGTGCAGGTCGTCTGGAGCTCCGCGGTCTTCGTCGGGTTCCTCGCGATCGGTGCCCGCTGGGCCGACCGACGGCGGCCGGGGAGCTGGCTCGCGAAGGTCGTCGACCACGGATCGGACCGCTCGTTCGGCATCTTCCTGAGCCACCCGTTCGTCATCTGGCTGCTCCTGTACGGGGACAGCTGGCTCGAGGCGCACGTCGCACGACCGTGGCTCACCCCGGTCACCTACGTCCTCGTGGTGGTCCTGTCGGTCGCCCTGACCGAGGTCTTCCGCTGGACGCCGCTCAGTGTGCCGTTGACGGGCCGGCCGTCACTCGCCTCACGGTCGCAGCGCGAGGCACGCGCGCGGAAACGCGCGGCGGCGGCCGCCGGCTGACCCCGAGATCACCGGACTGGAGGCGCGGCACCGGACGTGCGCCGCGCCTCCAGGCCGCCACCGGGTCGCGTCCACGGCCCGTGACCGCTCCCGTGTTCGTGCGCCGGTCAGGCGTGTCCGCGCTCCGACGACGGGGTCCCGACCTCCAGTCGGCCGTCGACCGACGTCAGCCGCTTCGGGTCCATGAGCCAGGCCACGACGGCGGCGGCCGCGAGCAGCGCGCAGGACAGCGCGAACGGCAGTTGCCATCCGGACGCGTCGATCAGGGCGCCGAACACGATCGGTGACACGACACCGGCGATGCCGAAGCCGGTGTTCGTGAAGCCCGACGCCGTACCGGACCATTGCGGCGCCACGTCCATCGGGATCGCCCACAGGTTCGCGTTGCAGAGCTCGAGGAAGAAGAAGGACAGGGCCAGGGCGACCGTCGCGACAGCGAGACCCTGACCGAACACGAGGGGCAGGAGACAGACCAGCGAGCCGCCGAGCCCGATGACGAGGACCACGCGCCGAGCGTGGCGGGTGTCGCCGTCGCGGTGGATGAGCCGGTCGCTGAGCACCCCGCCGACGGTGTCGCCGACGACACCGGCGAGGAGGACGCCGGACGTGAACCAGGCGAAGGAGCCGATCTCGAGGCCGTACGTGCTGCTGAGGAACGTCGGGATCCAGGTGAGGAAGACCCAGAGCACCCAGCCGTACCCGAAGTCGACGAACGTGACCGGGAGGATCTGCCGCGCGAGCTGCCGCCACGGGACCGGCGGACGCGTGGCGCGGGTCTCGACGGGCGGGAGCTCCGAGAGCTCGGCGTCGGTGATGCCCTTCGCGGCCTCCGGGCGGTCACGGAACCAGACGAACCAGACCAGGGCCCAGACGACGGACAGCAGCGCGGTCGCGACGAACGCCCACCGCCAGTTGCCCGTCGCGGCGATGACCCAGGCGACGAGGAGCGGTGCCACCGCGTTGCCGAGCCGGGCAGCGGAGTGCACCACGCCCTGCGCGAAGCCGTTGCGGTCGCGGGGGATCCAGCGGCTCATCGCCTGGGTCGCAGCGGGGAACGCAGCGGCTTCCGTCAGGCCGAGCAGGAAGGGGGCGGCGGCGAGCGTCCAGAAGCCGACGGACAGCCCGGTCCAGAGCGTCGCCACGCCCCAGAGCACGGTGATGACGAAGAGCGCACGCCGAGGTCCGGCCTTCTCGCTGATGGTGCCGCCGAACACCTGGAGCAGCGCGTACGGCAGGGCGAACGCCGACACCACGACGCCGGCGGTCGTCTCGCTGAACCCGAAGTCCTCGGTGATGTGGGGGAGTGCCGTGGAGATATTGGTGCGGTCGATGTACGAGATCGCGTACATGCAGCAGAGGAGCAGGAGCACCTTGCCGCGGATGCGCCCACGGAACGGGGTGCCCTTCGCGGGGGAGGGTGCGGCCGGGGTCGCCGTCGTCATGGGGCCTCTTCGGGGGAGAAGGGTTCGGGTTGCTGAACGGACCGGAGGCTACGTCGGGTCCTTATCAGCGGTCTTTGAGCCTGCCTGCAGCGGACAGTACGCCGGGGATGACCGGTGGGAGCGTCGGGACCCTGGGACGCGGCCGTGCGCTGTGGGCGATCGGACCCGGGTGTTGTCAGTGGTCACGGCTACCGTTGACGGCATGGCAGTCGACATCGAGCCCACGCGTGCGGTCCGCCCGTTCGAGGTGATCAGCGAGTACTCGCCGAGCGGGGACCAGCCGGCGGCGATCGCCGAGCTCGCCGGACGGATCAACGCCGGTGAGACCGACGTCGTGCTCCTCGGTGCCACCGGTACCGGCAAGTCGGCGACGACCGCGTGGTTGATCGAGCAGGTGCAGCGGCCGACGCTCGTGCTCGCGCACAACAAGACCCTCGCGGCACAGCTCGCGAACGAGTTCCGCGGGCTCCTGCCGAACAACGCCGTCGAGTACTTCGTCTCGTACTACGACTACTACCAGCCCGAGGCCTACGTGCCGCAGACGGACACCTTCATCGAGAAGGACTCGTCCGTCAACGCCGAGGTCGAGCGCCTCCGCCACTCGACGACGAACTCGCTGCTCAGCCGGCGCGACGTCGTGGTCGTGTCGACGGTGTCCTGCATCTACGGCCTCGGTACGCCGGAGCAGTACATGAACGCGTCCGTGGCCCTGCACGTCGGGCAGACGATCTCGCGCGACCAGCTCGTCCGCAAGTTCGTCTCGATGCAGTACCAGCGCAACGACGTCGACTTCGCCCGCGGCACGTTCCGGGTCCGGGGCGACACGATCGAGATCATCCCGATGTACGAGGAGCACGCGATCCGCATCGAGATGTTCGGTGACGAGATCGAGGCACTGTCGTCGCTGCACCCGCTCACCGGGTCCGTGATCGAGGACCTGCCGGCCGTGTCGATCTTCCCGGCGTCGCACTACGTCGCGGACACCGACGTCATGCACCGTGCCATCGCCGACATCAAGGTCGAGCTCGCGGAGCGGTTGGCCGAGCTCGAGGGGCAGGGCAAGCTGCTCGAAGCCCAGCGGCTCCGGATGCGCACCACGTTCGACATCGAGATGATGGAGCAGATCGGATTCTGCTCGGGCATCGAGAACTACTCGCGGCACATGGACGGCCGCGTCGCGGGCGAAGCCCCGCACTGCCTGCTCGACTACTTCCCGGACGACTTCCTCATCGTGATCGACGAGTCGCACGTCACGGTGCCGCAGATCGGCGCGATGTACGAAGGCGACGCGTCCCGCAAGCGCACCCTGGTGGAGCACGGGTTCCGCCTGCCGAGCGCACTCGACAACCGACCGCTGACGTGGGAGGAGTTCCTCGAGCGCGCCGGACAGAAGGTCTACCTGTCGGCCACGCCGGGCCGCTACGAGCTCGGGGTCACGGACAGCGTCGTCGAGCAGATCATCCGCCCGACCGGCCTCGTCGACCCGGAGATCGTCGTCAAGCCGAGCGACGGCCAGATCGACGACCTGCTCGAGGAGATCACGCAGCGCGTGGACAAGGACGAGCGTGTCCTCGTCACCACCCTGACGAAGCGCATGGCCGAGGAGCTCACGGACTTCCTCGGCAACGCGGGGGTGCGCGTCAGGTACCTGCACTCCGACGTCGACACCCTGAAGCGCGTCGAGCTGCTCACCGAACTGCGTCAGGGCGTGTACGACGTCCTCGTCGGCATCAACCTGCTCCGGGAAGGTCTCGACCTGCCGGAGGTCTCGCTCGTCGCGATCCTCGACGCCGACAAGGAAGGGTTCCTCCGTTCCTCGACCTCGCTCATCCAGACGATCGGACGCGCGGCGCGCAACGTCTCGGGCCAGGTGCTCATGTACGCGGACAAGATCACCGACTCGATGCGCAACGCCATCGACGAGACCGACCGTCGCCGCGAGAAGCAGGTCGCGTACAACCTCGAGCACGGCATCGACCCGCAGCCGCTCCGCAAGAAGATCGCCGACATCACCGAGGTGCTGCAACGGGAGAACGACGACACCAAGGCGCTGCTCGAAGGTCGCCCGGCAGCGGACGGCCGACGCTCCCCGACCCCGAACCTCAAGCGCGGCGGCATCGCGGGCGAGGGGGCCACCCAGCTCGAGGCGACCATCGCGGACCTGAACGAGCAGATGCTCCAGGCCGCGGCCGAGCTGAAGTTCGAGCTCGCGGCGCGGCTCCGCGACGAGGTGCAGGACCTCAAGAAGGCACTCCGGCAGATGGAGTCCGCCGGCCATGTCCGCTGAGGCCGGCGGACGGCGCACCCTCGTCGTGACGGGTGCGACCGCCGGACTCGGGTACTGGGCGTCGGAGCAGCTCGCGGCGGCCGGACACCGGGTCGTCCTCGCGGCGCGGAACCCCGAGCGGACGGACGCCGCACTGCGCAGCATCCGAGCCGCAGTGCCCGACGCGGAGCTCGACCACGTCCGGCTCGACCTCGCGGACCTCGACTCGGTGGCAGCCGCAGCGGACACCCTCGGCGAGCGGTACCCCGACGGCCTCGACGCCCTCGTGGCGAACGCCGGCGTGGTGGGCTCCCGACAGCAGCGCACGACGGCGCAGGGTCACGAGCTGCAGATCGGCACGAACCACCTGGGGCACTTCGCACTGGCCGGGCGAGTGCTCCCGCTGCTCGCGCACCGCGCAGGCCGGATCGTCCACCTCGGTTCGATCGCCCACCGGTGGGCACGACTCGACCGTGCCGATCCGCTCGGCGCGGGGCACTACTCCAGCTACCGGCAGTACGGCCGGAGCAAGCTCGCCGTGATGCTCTTCGGCTTCGAGCTCGCCGAGCGGCTCGCCGACGCCGGTTCGCCCGTGTCGAGCGTCGTGGCGCACCCCGGGTTCTCCCTCGACGTGCTGGCTCCGGACCGTCCCCTCGTCGCGTCGGCCCGCCCCGAGCCCGCCTGGACGCGGCCGGCGCAGCGGCTGTACGCACAGGGCAAGGACGCCGGAGCCGACCCGATCGTGCACGCCGCGGTCGGGGACGACGTCCGGTCCGGGGAGTACTGGGGACCGGCGGGCAGCCTGCAGCTCCGCGGACCGGCGACCCCGGTCGTCGCGGAGTCGAAGGCCCACGACCGCCTCGAAGCGGCCCGGCTGTGGGCCGCGAGCGAGCGGGCGTCCGGGGTCGCGTTCGCTCTCGACGCACTCGGGTGATCCGCTCGACCCGACGAATGTCAGACCGGGTTCGTAGAATCGACGGCGATGACCATCACCTCTGACCGCGGTACCGCGTCCCCGGGCCGGAACGCCTTCGGCGAGCCCGCTGACCTCCACCTCCCGGGCGGTACTGCGCCGCACAGCACCTCGACGCTCAGCGTCCGTGGTGCGCGAGTGCACAACCTCCGCGACGTCGACCTCGAGATCCCCCGCGACTCGCTCGTCGTCTTCACCGGGCTCTCCGGCTCCGGCAAGTCGTCCCTCGCGTTCGACACGATCTTCGCCGAGGGGCAGCGGCGCTACGTCGAGTCCCTGTCGGCGTACGCGCGGCAGTTCCTCGGCCAGGTCGACCGGCCGGACGTGGACTTCATCGAGGGGCTCTCGCCCGCGGTCTCGATCGACCAGAAGTCGACGAACCGCAACCCCCGGTCGACGGTCGGCACCATCACCGAGGTCTACGACTACATGCGCCTGCTCTGGGCGCGCATCGGTGTCCCGCACTGCCCCGTGTGCGGCGAGGTCATCAGCAAGCAGAGCGTGCAGCAGATCGCCGACCAGCTCATGGGCTTCGAGTCGGGGACGCGCTTCCAGGTGCTCGCGCCGGTGGTCTCGAAGAAGAAGGGTGAGTTCGTCGACCTCTTCCAGGAGCTCGCCGCGTCTGGCTACGCCCGTGCGATCGTCGACGGTGAGCGCGTCCAGCTCAGCGACCCGCCGAAGCTCAAGAAGCAGGTCAAGCACGACATCTCGGTCATCGTCGACCGCCTCGTCGCGAGCGACGACATCCTCGGGCGGCTGACCGACTCGCTCGAGACGGCCCTGCGCCTGACCAGCGGGACGGTCGCGATCGACCTCGTCGACCACGAGGGCCCCGGTGCCGTCCGGACCTACTCAGAGAACCTCTCGTGCCCGAACAACCACCCGCTCGCGCTCACCGAGATCGAGCCGCGGACGTTCTCGTTCAACGCGCCGTTCGGCGCCTGCCCGGAGTGCTCCGGCCTCGGCACGCGCATGTCCGTCGACCCCGACCTCGTCCTCGGCGATCCGGAAGCATCGCTCCGGGACGGTGTCCTGCTCCCGTGGACGGGCACGAGCGGCCTGTACTCCTACTTCGAGAAGCTCCTCGCGGGCCTCGGGAAGGACCTCGGGTTCTCGCTCGACACCCCGTGGAACCAGCTCGACCCGAAGGTCCAGGCGGCGATCCTCACCGGCAAGGACTTCCAGGTGTCGGTCTCCTGGCGCAACCGCTTCGGGCGTGAGATGCGCTACACGAGCGGGTTCGAGGGCGTCATGCCCTACATCGAGCGCAAGTTCGCCGAAGCCGAGTCGGACTCGCAGCGCCAGCGCTTCCAGGGCTACCTGCGCGAGGTCCCCTGCCCGGTGTGCGACGGGACGCGCCTCAAGCCCGAGGTGCTCGCCGTGACGGTCGACGGGCGCAGCATCGCCGACGTCACCGACATGTCCCTCGACGACGCGTACGCGTTCATGGAGCACCTCACGCTCACCACCCGCGAAGCGCACATCGCCGCCGCTGTCCTCCGTGAGATCCGCGCACGGCTCGAGTTCCTGCTCGAGGTCGGGTTGAACTACCTCACGCTGGCGCGCGGCGCCGGCGGCCTGTCGGGCGGTGAAGCCCAGCGCATCCGGCTCGCGACGCAGATCGGGTCGGGTCTGACCGGCGTGCTCTACGTCCTCGACGAGCCGAGCATCGGGCTGCACCAGCGCGACAACCGTCGGTTGATCGACACCCTCGTCAAGCTGAAGAACCTCGGCAACACGCTCATCGTCGTCGAGCACGACGAGGACACCATCCGCACCGCGGACTGGGTCGTCGACATCGGCCCGGGCGCCGGCGTCAACGGCGGCAAGGTCGTGCACTCGGGCTCGTACGAGGGCATCATCGCGAACCGCGAGTCCGTCACCGGGGACTACCTCGCCGGCCGGCGTGCGATCGAGGTCCCGGCCGAGCGCCGGAAGGTCAACCCGAAGCGCGTCGTCAGCGTGCAGGGCGCCCGGGCGAACAACCTGCAGGAGATCGACGTGGACTTCCCGCTCGGGGTGTTCACGGCGGTGACCGGTGTGAGCGGCTCCGGCAAGTCGACGCTGGTCAACGACATCCTCTACAAGGTCATGGCGAACCAGCTCAACGGCGCCCGGCACATCGCCGGCAAGCACACGCGCGTCAAGGGCCTCGACCAGCTCGACAAGGTCGTGCACGTCGACCAGGCACCGATCGGCCGGACGCCGCGCTCGAACCCGGCGACCTACACGGGCGTGTTCGACCGGATCCGGCAGCTGTTCGCCGAGACGCCCGAGGCCAAGGCGCGCGGGTACCAGCCCGGCCGCTTCAGCTTCAACGTCAAGGGCGGTCGCTGCGAGAACTGCTCGGGCGACGGCACGATCAAGATCGAGATGAACTTCCTGCCCGACGTGTACGTGGCGTGCGAGGTCTGCGGCGGTGCCCGGTACAACCGCGAGACCCTCCAGGTCCACTACAAGGGCAAGGACATCTCCGAGGTCCTCGACATGCCCATCAGCGAGGCGGCGGAGTTCTTCGAGCCGATCTCCGCGATCCACCGCTACATGAAGACCCTGGTCGACGTCGGCCTCGGGTACGTCCGGCTCGGTCAGAGCGCGACGACCCTGTCCGGCGGCGAAGCGCAGCGCGTCAAGCTCGCGACGGAGCTGCAGCGTCGTTCCACCGGGCGCACCGTCTACGTGCTCGACGAGCCGACGACGGGGCTGCACTTCGAGGACGTCCGGAAGCTCCTGCTCGTCCTGCAGAGCCTGGTCGACAAGGGCAACACGGTCATCACGATCGAGCACAACCTCGACGTCATCAAGTCGGCGGACTGGCTCATCGACATGGGGCCCGAAGGCGGCGCGGGTGGCGGGACCGTCCTCGCCACCGGGACGCCCGAGCACGTGGCCGACGTGCCGGAGAGCCACACCGGTGTCTTCCTGCGCGAGATCTTCGACGCGCAGGACGCCCGCGTGGGCAAGGAGCAGGCCGTGGGCGCCCGCACGGCGAGTGCGTCGGCGCGGGCCGGGGCGAAGTCGGGCACGAAGCAGAAGGCGGGTGCTCGGTAGGTGGCGGACACCGTTCCGTGGCGGCCGAAGGCGGGGGAGATCCCGACCGACCCGGGCGTCTACCGGTGGCGTGACGAGAACGGCCGGGTGCTGTACGTCGGCAAGGCCAAGAACCTCCGTGCACGCCTGAGCAACTACTTCGCGCCGCTGCCGACGCTCCACGAGCGCACCCGGCGGATGGTCCTCACGGCGCGGAGCGTCGAGTGGACGACCGTCGGCTCCGAGATCGAGGCGCTGCAGCTCGAGTACACGTGGATCAAGGAGTTCGACCCGCCGTTCAACGTCAAGTTCCGTGACGACAAGTCCTACCCGTACATGGCGATCACCCTGGGTGACGAAGCCCCGCGGGTGATGGTGACGCGGAACCGGCGGATCAAGGGTGCGAAGTACTTCGGTCCGTACCCGAAGATCTGGGTCGTCCACGACACGATCGACCTGATGATCAAGGTGTTCCCGATCCGCACGTGCTCGGACTCCTCGTACAAGCGCGCGATGCAGACCGGGAAGCCGTGCTTCCCGGGGCAGATCGGCAAGTGCGGCGGGCCCTGCTCGCAGAAGGTCACGATCGAGGAGCACCGCGCGCTCGTCGAGGAGTTCGTGCGCTTCATGTCGAGCTACGACCGTCGGGTCATCACGCACCTCCGGCAGCGGATGGGCGCCTCGGCCGACGCGATGCAGTACGAGCAGGCGGCGAAGTACCGCGACCAGGTCGAGGCGCTCGAGGCGGTGCTCGAGAAGAGCGCGGTCGTGCTGCGTGACAGCGTCGACCTCGACCTGTTCGGGATCGCCGAGGACGAGCTCGCCGCGGCAGTGCAGCTGTTCTCCGTCCGGGGCGGCCGCATCCGCGGTGTGCGCGGCTGGGTCGTCGACAAGGAGCTCGACATCGCCACGGGCGACCTCGTCGAGCAGATCGTGCAGGGCAACTACGCCGCGGGTGACGAGCCGCCGCGTGAGGTCGTCGTGCCCGAGCTGCCGGAGGACGCCGAGGCCCTGCAGGAGTGGCTCAGCCAGCGACGGGGCGGCCGTGGCACCAAACTCAGCACCGCCCAGCGCGGTGACCGGGCCGGGCTGGCGCGGACGGCGAAGCAGAACGCGGCGCAGGCGCTCATGCTCTACAAGACCAAGCGCTCCGCGGACTACACGACCCGGTCCGCGGCCCTGGCCGACATCCAGGAGGCCCTCGGCATGACGGAAGCGCCCCTGCGCATGGAGTGCTACGACATCTCGCACCTGCAGGGCACGAACGTCGTCGCCTCGATGGTCGTGTTCGAGGACGGGCTGCCCCGGAAGGACCAGTACCGGCGGTACACGATCGCCGAGACGACGGACGACACCGACAGCATGTACCAGGTGCTCTCGCGGCGGCTGGCACGCCTCGACGAGGACGCAGCGGTGCCCGACGTCCCGGACGTCACCACCGACGACGTCGTGGAGGGCTCGAAGCCGACGAAACGCTTCGCCTACCGGCCGCAGCTGCTGATCGTCGACGGCGGGCAACCGCAGGTGCAGGCGGCGAAGCGGGCGATGGACGAGGCCGGGGTCCACGACATCGCGCTCGTCGGCATCGCGAAGCGCCTCGAGGAGCTCTGGCTGCCCGACGACGACTTCCCGGTGATCCTGCCGCGCAACTCCGAGGCGCTCTTCCTCGTCCAGCGCATCCGCGACGAAGCACACCGGTTCGCGATCACGCACCAGCGCACCCGTCGCAAGCGGGACGTCCGGTCGCAGCTCTCCGAGATACCGGGGCTGGGGCCGTCGCGGGTCGCCGCGCTGCTGAAGCACTTCGGGTCGGTCGCGCGCCTCCGGGCCGCGACCGCCGAGGAGATCGGTGTCGTGCCCGGCATCGGACCCGCGACGGCGGCCGCCGTGGTCGCCAAGCTCGCACAGGCCCCGACGAGTGCCTCGGCACCCGCCAGCGCCTCGGCACCCGGCAGCGCGTCCGCACCCGGCAGCGCGTCCGCACCCGGCAGCGCGTCCGCACCCGGCAGCGCCTCCGCACCCGGCAGCGCCTCCGCACCCGGCAGCGCCTCGGCACCCGACGGAGCGGCCCCGGTCCGCGACGAGCGCTCCGTGGTCGTCGTGCCGGACGTGACCGACGACGGGCCGGAACTGCCCGCGTGAGGCGATGTGTGCCTCCCGGCCGATCCGCGCGCCCCGCACGGCACGGGCGATAGCCTTGACGTGGCCGACCACCAGCCGACACCCTCCCGGGCGACCCGCCCGGGCCGCGACGACGGAGCTCCCTCCCAGATGACTGACACCGCCGCTACCATCACCCCCCAGCAGCACGACATCCTCATCGTCACGGGGATGTCCGGTGCGGGGCGGTCCACGGTCGGGAAAGCCCTCGAAGACCTCGGCTGGTACGTGGTCGACAACCTGCCGACGCAGATGCTCGCGCCGCTCACCGAGCTGGCCGACCGCGCCGGCGAGAAGATCCCGAAGATCGCCACCGTCGTGGACGTCCGCGGCGGCCGGTTCTTCACCGACCCCGAGCAGGCGGTCGAACAGGTCCGGTCCACGACCTCCGCGCGGGTGCGGGTGCTCTTCCTCGAGGCCACCGACGCCGTGCTGGTGCGTCGGTTCGAGCAGGTCCGGCGTCCGCACCCCCTGCAGGGCGACGGCACGCTCCTCGACGGCATCGGCCGCGAGCGTGCCCGGCTGTCCGGGCTCCGCGAGGCGTCGGACATGATCATCGACACCTCTGACCTGAACATCCACCAGCTGGCGAACACCGTCACCGAGAAGTTCGCGGACGACCACTTCGTCGGGGTGCAGGTCACGCTGATGAGCTTCGGGTTCAAGTACGGCCTGCCCGCGGACGCCGACATGGTGGCCGACGTCCGCTTCCTCCCGAACCCCTACTGGGTCCCGGAACTCCGGGCCCACACGGGGCTCGACGCCCCTGTCTCGGAGTACGTCCTGGCACAGCCGGGAGCCCGTCCGTTCGTCGAGCGCTACGCCGATGTGCTGGAGCCGGTCTTCGAGGGGTACCAGCGCGAGAACAAAAGACACGCTACGATCGCCATCGGCTGTACCGGCGGCAAGCACCGTTCGGTCGCCATCGTCGCCGAGCTGGCGAGTCTCCTCCGCGGGATGCCCAGCGTCGCCGTGCGTGTGAAGAACCGAGATCTCGGCCGGGAGTGACCGTCCCTCCGGCCGCTCCCCACGCGAGCGTCGCCGGGCCGCGGAGCCCCACCGAGAAAACGTTAGGAATGATGCTGTGCCGTTGACTGCCGAGGTCAAGGACGAACTGGCCAGGGTCGTCGTGAACCGCAACACGGTCCGCGCCGCCGAACTCGCGACCATCCTGCGGTTCGCGGGCGGCCTGCACGTCATCTCGGGCAGGATCGCCGTCGAGGTCGAGCTCGACACCCGCATCATCGTGCACCGGGTGCGCAAGGACCTGGCGGAGCTCTACGGCGTCCGGTCCGAGGCGAGCGTCGGGTCGTCCGCGTCCTCCCGTCGCGGCACGCGGTACCTGGTCCGGGTGCTCGAGGCGGGGGAGACCCTCGCGCGCCAGACCGGGCTGATGGATGCGCGTCGTCGGCCCGTCCGTGGGCTGCCGAACCGCCTCACCACGGGCAACCGCGAGGACCTCGCCGCCATCTGGCGCGGTGCGTTCCTGGCGTCCGGCACGCTGACCGACCCGGGTCGCGCCGCCGCCCTCGAGGTGACCTGCCCCGGCAACGAGGCCGCGATGGCGCTCGTCGGCGCGGCCTCCCGGCTCGGCATCGCCGCGAAGGGCCGCGAGGTCCGTGGTGTCCACCGCGTCGTCATCCGCGACGGCGAGGCGATCGGCCAGATGCTCACCGTCATGGGTGCCGCACGGACGACGGCCGAGTGGGAGGAGATGCGTCAGCGCCGCGAGGTCCGCGCCACCGCCAACCGCCTGGTCAACTTCGACGACGCGAACCTCCGCCGTTCCGCGCAGGCCGCCGTGGCCGCGTGCGCCCGGGTCGAGCGCGCGCTCGAGATCCTCGGCGACGAGGTCCCGGACCACCTCAAGTACGCCGGCTCGCTGCGCCTCGAGCACCGTGACGCGTCCCTCGACGAGCTCGGGCAGCACGCCGAGCCGCCGATGACGAAGGACGCGATCGCCGGGCGGATCCGCCGCCTCCTCGCGATGGCCGACAAGAAGGCGTCGGACCTCGGCATCCCGGGGACCGAGGCGAGCGTCCCGGAGGAGCTCGAAGGGGCCTGATCGGGGTCTGACGACCCATCGGACGGGAGGCGCGGTGCCAGCTGGCACCTGGGCCCACGCCGCCGGTTCCGGAGCGACGCGCCAGCGGCGGTTCGGCCGTGCCGGTGGGGAGCCTCCCGTCCGATGGTGGGCGCTCTCGTCGCGACCGTCCGGACGGACCGTCATCCGGCACGGTCGCGCAGTGTCCGACTGCTAGGGTCGTTACGGCGACGTTACGGGGCGTATCGTCCACCACACGTGGGCCCGAAGGGCCCCCGACTCCGAAAGCAGCGCCCCCTCGGGCGCTCCACACCCACCAGGAGATCCATTGACCGTCAAGATCGGTATCAACGGCTTCGGCCGCATCGGCCGTAACTTCTTCCGGGCCGCACTGGCCAAGGGCAGCGACCTCGAGATCGTGGCGGTGAACGACCTCACCGACAACGCGTCGCTCGCGAACCTGCTGAAGTTCGACTCCATCACCGGCAAGCTCCCGGCGACGGTCGAGCTCGACGGCGACAACATCGTCGTCGACGGCAAGGCGATCAAGGTCCTCGCGGAGCGCGACCCCGCCAACCTCCCGTGGGGCGAGCTGGGCGTCGACATCGTCATCGAGTCGACCGGCTTCTTCACCAAGGCCGCCGACGCGCAGAAGCACATCGACGCGGGCGCCAAGAAGGTCATCATCTCGGCCCCGGCGACCGGTGACGACGTCACGATCGTGCTCGGCGTGAACGAGGACTCGTACGACCCGGCGAACCACAACATCATCTCGAACGCGTCCTGCACCACGAACAGCCTCGCGCCGCTCGCCAAGGTGTTCCACGACAAGTTCGGCATCGAGCGCGGCCTCATGACGACGGTGCACGCCTACACCGCCGATCAGAACCTGCAGGACGGCCCGCACAAGGACCCGCGTCGCGCCCGTGCCGCGGCCCTGAACATCGTCCCGACCTCGACCGGTGCGGCGAAGGCGATCGGCCTGGTCCTCCCGGAGCTCGCCGGCAAGCTCGACGGCTTCGCGCTGCGCGTCCCGGTCCCCACCGGCTCGATCACCGACCTCACCCTCGAGACCAAGTCCGAGGTCACGGTCGACGAGATCAACGCCGCCTACAAGGAGGCCGCGGAGGGCCCGCTCAAGGGCATCCTGCTCTACAGCGAGGACCCGCTGGTGTCGACCGACATCACGACGGACCCGCACTCCTCGATCTACGACTCCGGCCTGACCAAGGTCATCGGCGGTCTCGTGAAGATCACCTCGTGGTACGACAACGAGTGGGGCTACTCGAACCGCCTCGTCGACCTCACCGAGTACGTGGGCGAGCGCCTCTAACCCATGGCGCTCCGAACCCTCGGCGACCTCGGCGACCTCGCCGGCAAGCGCGTCGTCGTCCGGTGTGACCTGAACGTCCCGCTCAAGGACGGCAGGATCACCGACGACGGCCGCGTGCGTGCGTCGCTCGACACGCTGAACACGCTCGTCAACGCCGGCGCCCGCGTCATCGTGATCTCGCACCTCGGTCGGCCCGACGGGTCGCCGGCGCCCGAGTACTCGCTCGCCCCCGTGGCGCAGCGTCTCTCCGAGCTCCTCGGCAAGGAGGTCACCTTCGTCGGCGAGACCGTCGGCGACGAGGCGACCGCGGCCGTCGCGGATCTCGGCGACGGTGACGTCCTGCTGCTCGAGAACCTCCGCTTCAACCCGGAGGAGACCTCGAAGGTCGCGTCCGAGCGCCAGGCGTTCGCCGAGCGCATCGCCGCCCTTGGCGACGCGTTCGTGTCGGACGGCTTCGGTGTCGTGCACCGCAAGCAGGCCTCGGTGTACGAGCTCGCGTCGGCGCTGCCGTCGGCCGCCGGCTCGCTCATCGAGACCGAGCTGACGGTCCTCGAGCGCCTCACGTCGACCCCGGAGCGGCCGTACACGGTCGTCCTCGGCGGCTCGAAGGTGAGCGACAAGCTCGGCGTCATCGACCACCTCCTGCCGCAGGTCGACACGCTCTGCATCGGTGGCGGCATGCTCTTCACGTTCCTCGCGGCCCAGGGCCACGGGGTCGCGAAGTCGCTGCTCGAGGCGGACCAGCTCGACACCGTCCGCGAGTACCTCTCGCGGGCGCAGGAGCTCGGGGTCACGATCGACCTGCCGACCGACGTCGTCGTGGCCTCCGGGTTCGCGGCGGACGCAGCGCACGAGACGGTCGCCGCAGACGCGATCGAGTCGTCCTCGTTCGGTGCCGACGGCATCGGGCTCGACATCGGTCCGGAGACGGCCGCGCGCTTCGCGTCGGCGGTGTCCGGCTCGAAGACGGTGTTCTGGAACGGCCCGATGGGCGTGTTCGAGTTCCCGGCCTTCGCCGCCGGCACGAAGACCGTCGCGCAGGCGCTCACCGAGGTCGACGGCCTCGGGGTCGTCGGTGGCGGTGACTCCGCTGCGGCCGTGCGGTCGCTCGGGTTCTCGGACGACCAGTTCGGGCACATCTCGACCGGCGGCGGTGCGAGCCTCGAGTTCCTCGAGGGCAAGGCGCTGCCCGGTCTCGAAGCACTGGGGTGGTCCCGATGAGCCGAACTCCTCTCATCGCCGGTAACTGGAAGATGAACCTGGACCACCTCCAGGCCATCGCCACCGTGCAGAAGCTCGCATGGACGTTGAAGGACGCCCGCCACAACTTCGACGACGTCGAGGTGGCGGTGTTCCCGCCCTTCACCGACCTCCGCAGCGTGCAGACGCTCATCTCGGCGGACAAGCTGCCGATCCGCTTCGGCGCACAGGACCTCTCGCAGTACGACTCCGGTGCCTACACCGGTGACGTCTCGGGTGCCTTCCTCGCCGCGCTGGACGCGCAGTACGTCATCGTCGGCCACTCCGAGCGTCGCACGATGCACGGCGAGACCGACGAGGTCGTGGCGGCGAAGACCGCAGCGGCGATCAAGCACGGGCTCGTGCCGGTCGTCTGCGTCGGTGAGACCGGCGAGCAGCGTGAGGAGCGCGGCGCAGGTGTCGTCGCGGTCGAGCAGCTGCAGGTCGTCCTCGACGCTGTGCAGCCCGCCGAGATCGTCGTGGCCTACGAGCCGGTCTGGGCGATCGGCTCCGGCCAGGCGGCCACGGCCGAGCAGGCGCAGGAGGAGTGCGCGGCGATCCGTCGCGGCATCGCCGCCGCCTGGGGGGACGAGGCCGCTGCGGCGACCCGTGTCCTCTACGGCGGATCGGTGAAGTCCGGCAACATCGCCGGGTTCCTCCGCGAGCCCGACGTCGACGGCGCACTGGTCGGCGGGGCGTCGCTCGACGTCCAGGAGTTCGCGGCGATCGCCCGCTTCCGGCAGCACGTCGGACTCTGACAACCGCACTCAGGCCGGTCGTGTCCGCACGGCCGGCCTGAGCCACGCCCGGCCTGCGGGCTCGGTCCGGTCCACCGGGCCGGTATACTCGCATGGCTGACTGACACGAAAGGTACGTCGTGGCGATTCTCTCCGTCGTGCTGCAGGTCCTGCTCGCGATCACGAGCCTCCTGCTCACGCTCCTCATCCTGCTGCACAAGGGCCGCGGTGGCGGCCTCTCCGACATGTTCGGCGGCGGCGTGACGAGCAACCTCGGGGCGTCCGGCGTCGCCGAGCGCAACCTCAACCGCATCACGGTGATCCTCGGTCTGGTCTGGATCATCTCGATCATCGTGCTCGGTCTCATCAACAAGTTCACGACGGGGAGCTGACACATGGCATCAGGAGGCAGCGCCATCCGCGGATCGCGCGTGGGCGCGGGCCCGATGGGCGAGCAGGACCGGGGGGTCCAGGCCGAGCGCGTGGCGATCTCGTACTGGGACGCCCTGGGCAACGAGGTCGTGCGGTACTTCGCCGCGGGCCTTCCCGAGGACGAGATCCCCGAGACGGTGGACTCGCCGTCGACCGGTCTGCCGGCCGGCCGCGACAAGGAGAACCCGCCCGTCGTCGCGAAGACCGAGCCGTACAAGACGCACCTCGCGTACGTGAAGGAGCGCCGCACCGAGGAAGAGGCAGCGCAGCTCCTCGAGGACGCGCTCCAGCAGCTCCGCGAGCGTCGCGGCACCGCCTCGAAGTAGGCACCACGCACGTCCGAAGGCCCCCGTACCGATCCGGTGCGGGGGCCTTCGTGTCTGCTCGTCGGCCCGCCGCGTGTTCGTTGGTCGCACGACATTCCGCGTGCCGTGCGCGTTGGTCGCACGACATGCCGTCAGACGCGCCGGCGAGCGACAGTTCCTGCGACCAGCACGAGGGGCGGGGCCGGCGTGTCGGGGCGGTCGCGACACCCCGTCTGGACGCCCTGTCCTGGTCACGAACGGTCGCTCACGCTCCGCCTGGCCGACGGTTCGCGACCGCTCGGCGAAGGGTCGCGGGGAGTCGTGACCGCCCGGCACGCACGGCGCCCGGCGCGCCGCGCCCGGCGCACCCCGTGAACGGCGGGAGGCGCGGTGCCAGCCGGCACCGCGCCTCCCGTCCGGGGTCCCGCGTCAGTACGTCGACGCGATGAGGTTCTCCGGGACGTCGCGCGCGGCGTCCTGGTCGACGAAGAAGACGGTGCGCTTCCGACCCTGGACGCCGCCGACGGGGACCTCGTCCACGGCGGCGCCGGCGAGGGCGAGTCCGAGCACGGACGCCTTCTCGGCGCCGGACAGGATCACCCAGACCCGCTGCGACGCATTGATCACCGGGTAGGTCAGCGTCAGGCGCTGCGGCGGCGGCTTGGGGGAGTCGTCGACCGGCAGCACGGCACGGTCGGTGACGGTGAGCTGCGGGAACTCCGGGAACAGCGACGCGGTGTGCCCGTCGGGGCCGACGCCGAGCAGCGTGATGTCGAACCGGGGCGCGGCGGCACCCTCGGGAGCGGCGTCCTGCAGTTCGCGCTCGTACTGCAGCGCGGCGTCCTCGATCGACAGGCCGGAGTCCGACGTCGCGATCGGGTGGATGTTCTCCGCCGGGATGTCGACGTGCTCGAAGAAGTCCGACTGCGTCCCGGTGTCGTTGCGGTCGGCGTCGCCGGCGGGCACCCAGCGCTCGTCGACCCACCACACGTGCACCTTCGACCAGTCGACGCTCTCACGAGCCTGCGACTGCCCGATCGCCGCGAGGACGAGGGTGGACACGGAACCGCCGCTGATGGCGATGTCCGCGCGCTCCTGCTCGTCGAGCACGTCGATGATCTTGGTGATGAAGCGTGCGGCGACCGACGCGCCGAGGGCCTGCTTGTCGGGGTGTACGAGCACCCGTCGTTCGTTGGTCACGTGACTCCCGTGTTCGAGGTCGGCAGGCCGGCGAGCGGACCGCCTTCGGTCCGACCGGTCCGCCCGTGGATGCGGACGGACCGGTCGAGTGGTGTGCTCAGCCGGCGATGGACTCGCGCAGCTGGGGCACCCCGTGCTTGACGACGTCTCCGAAGAGGACGTCCGGGTCGAGTCTACGGAGTTCCTCGGCCAGGCAGTCGCGCAGGTTCCGGCGCGGCAGCGACAGGTCGTGCGTGGGCTGCCCGGGCATCGAGAGCGTCGCGACGTCCACCAGGGAGCGCTCGAGCTCGATGGCGCCGGACTCGCGGACGAGCTTGACGCCGTGGATCCCGCTCGAGCCGGTCGCACGCGGCGACGTGACGACGGCCACGGGGACCTCGAGCTGCAGCTGCAGCCAGGCTGCCAGGAGGATCGTCGACGGGCTGTCGAACGCCCCGGAGACCTCCACCGCGGTGACCGGCTCGTACGGCGGCTGGTCGAGCGCCGCGGCGAGCTGGTTGCGCCAGAGCGTCAGACGCGTCCACGCGAAGTCGGTGTCACCCGGGACGTAGGACGCGCCGAGCGCCGCGATGGCCTCGTTCGGGTCCTTCTGCGCGGCGGCGTCCGTGATCCGGCGCTGGGCGATCCGGCCCAGGGCGGACTCGGACGGCTGCGCCGGAGCGGCATCCGGCCACCACGCCACGACCGGAGCGTCCGGCAGCAGGAGACCCGTGACGAGGCTCTCCTCGTCGGTGGCGGTCTCGCCGTACGCACGGAGGACGATGACCTCGCTCGCACCCGCGTCGCTGCCGACGCGGATCTGCGCGTCGAGACGGCCCGGGGACTTCGTGTCGCCCTCGTTCTTCGAGACGATGATGACGCGCATCGGGTGCTCGCGGGACGCCTCGTTCGCCGCGTTGATCGCCTCTTCCTCGTGGCCGAGGGCCGTCGAGATGATCAGCGTGAGGACGCGGCCGAGTGCGACCGCACCGCCCTCCTCGCGGATGTGGACGAGCTTCTTCTGGATCTTCGAGACCGTGGTGTTCGGCATGTCGATCTTCATGGACGCCTCCAGGTCCGGCCGTCGCGGGCGAGCAGGGCATCGGCGGACGCCGGGCCCCACGTGCCGGGACGGTACTGCTCGGGCTGACCCTGCTCCCGCCAGAACTCCTCGATCGGGTCGAGGATCTTCCAGGACAGCTCCACCTCCTGGTGACGGGGGAACAGGGGCGGGTCGCCGAGGAGCACGTCGAGGATGAGTCGCTCGTACGCCTCGGGTGAGGCCTCGGTGAACGCGTGCCCGTAGCCGAAGTCCATCGTCACGTCGCGCACCTGCGTACCGACGCCGGGCACCTTCGAACCGAAGCGGAGCGTGACGCCCTCGTCCGGCTGGACGCGGATCACGAGCGCGTTCTGGCCGAGCGGCGACTGGGGGATGCCGAACACGTCCTCCGGGACGCGCTTGAACACGATCGCGATCTCGGTGACGCGGCGGCCGAGGCGCTTGCCCGCACGCAGGTAGAACGGGACGCCCTGCCAGCGGCGGGTCGCGATGTCGAGCTTGATCGCGGCGTAGGTCTCGGTCGTGGACTCGGGGTTCATGCCCGCTTCCTCGAGGAACCCGAGCACCTTCTCGCCGCCCTGCCACCCGCCGGCGTACTGCCCGCGGGCGGTGGCCGTCGCCAGGTCGGCCGGGAGCCGGACCGCGGAGAGCACCTTCTCCTTCTCGGCACGGAGGTCCGCGGCCTTGAACGAGACCGGCTCCTCCATCGCGGTGAGCGCCAGGAGCTGCAGCAGGTGGTTCTGGATGACGTCGCGCGCCGCCCCGATGCCGTCGTAGTACGCGGCACGTCCGGCGACGCCGATGTCCTCCGCCATCGTGATCTGCACGTGGTCGACGTAGTTCGAGTTCCAGATGGGTTCGTACATCTGGTTCGCGAATCGGAGCGTCAGGAGGTTCTGGACGGTCTCCTTGCCGAGGTAGTGGTCGATGCGGAAGACGTCGTCGGGAGCGAAGACGCTCTCGACGATCGCGTTCAGCTCGCGTGCGGTGCGGAGGTCCGAGCCGAACGGCTTCTCGACCACGACGCGGCTCCAGGAGCCGTCGCACTTCTCGGTGAGCCCGGAGACCTTGAGCTGCTCGGTCACGACCGGGAACATCTTCGGCGGGATCGACAGGTAGAAGGCGTGGTTGCCGAGCGTGCCGCGCTCGGCGTCGAGCTCGTCGACGGTGCGCTTGAGCTCGAGGAACGCCTCGGGGTCGTCGAACGAGCCCTGCACGAAGCGGATGCCCTGTTCGAGCTGCTTCCAGACGGCCTCGTCGAAGGGGGTGCGGGAGTGGTCCCGGACCGCGTCGTGCACGAGTTGGGAGAAGTCCTGGTCCTCCCAGTCGCGCCGGGCGAACCCGACGAGCGCGAAGCCGGGCGGCAGCAGCCCCCGGTTCGCGAGGTCGTAGACCGCGGGCATCAGCTTCTTGCGCGACAGGTCACCCGTCACGCCGAAGATGATGAGGGTGCTGGGGCCCGCGATCCGGTTCAGACGTCGGTCGGTCGGCAACCGGAGCGGGTTGTGCTCCGGGGTGATCGCCACCGGTGACATGAGTCGGTGAACTCCTTACGAGTCAGAGGGAGACGGCGGCGCGCAACGCTGCGGTGGCAGCGGCGACGTCCGACGTCGTGAGGGTCAGGACCGGCCGGCCGTGCTGCGCGAGGACGCTCGCGTCGCCGGCGGCCTGGGCCTGGATGAGTCGGCCGAACGTGAAGGAGCGGCCCGGGATCGCCAGGTCCTCCGCCTCGTCGGCCACGATCTGCAGGAAGACGCCGTTCGCGGGTCCGCCCTTGTGGTACTGCCCGGTCGAGTGCAGGAAGCGCGGGCCGTAGCCGAACGTGACGGGTCGGCCGCTGCGCGCCGCGAAGGCGTCGCGGAGCGACTCGAGGTCGCGGTTCGCGGTGCGGTCCACGTACGCCTGCACGGCCAGGTAGCCGGTCGCGTCGAGTCCGGCCAGGAGGCCCGTCACGGCTTCCGCGATCGTCGTCCCGACCGCCAGACCGGCGGTCGCGCGGACGGCGGTGCCGCCCTCGGTGAAGGCCGGCTCCGTCGGCGCGGGGCCATCGTCGAGCAGCCCGCGTGCCGCGGCCTTGGCGGCCTCGACGTCGGGCTGGTCGAACGGGTTGATCCCGATGAGGCGCCCGGCGACGGCGACCGCGTACTCCCACACGAGGAACTGGCCACCGAGGGTGCCGTCGATCTCGACCTCGCCCTCGGCGACGTGCCGTTCGTCCTCGCGCGAACCGACGATGCGGACGATCTGCAGGTCGGCGAGACCCGCGGTGACCTCGGGGGAGTCCGGCGTCAGCACGACGGGCAGCAGCCCCTTGCCGTCCTTGCCGGTGCTCTCGGCGAGGAGCTGCTCGACCCAGTCGCCGAACCCGACGATGTGGGTGCCGTCCGGCACGATGCCGATCTTCGCCACGGCCGGGTCGAGCGTCGCGAGGGCGGCGCCGAGGACCAGCCCAGGGTTCTCGTCGGTGTCCACGGCGAGGAGCACCGAGATGGCGTCGGCCTCGTCGAGGAGTTCGTCGATGTCGGCGCCGGCGAGCCCGGACGGCACGAGGCCGAACGCGGTCAGGGCCGAGAACCGGCCACCGACGTCCGGGTCCGCGGTGAACACGCGGTACCCGGCGTCGTGTGCGAGGTCGTCGAGCGAGGAGCCCGGGTCGGTGACGACGACGATCCGTGACGCGGGGTCGATCCCCGCGTCACGGAACGCCTGCTCGTACACCCGTCGCTGCGAGTCGGTCTCCAGGGTGGAGCCGGACTTCGACGAGACCACGAGCACGGTGCGCTCGAGGTCGTGTCCCACCGCCGCCCGGACCTGGCCCGGGTCGGTCGAGTCGAGCACCGTCAGCGGGACGCCGTACGTCCGCGTGATCACCTCGGGCGCGAGCGAGGAGCCGCCCATGCCGGCGAGGACGACGTGGTCGACCCCGTCGGCGGCGAGCTGCTCGCGCAGCGCCGTGATCTCCGCGACGAGCGGACGGGAGACCGAGACGGCCTCCGTCCACCCGAGACGCTTCGACGCCTCCGACTCGGCGGCAGGGCCCCAGAGACCGGGGTCCTGCGCCGTGATGCCCGACGCCACCAGGTCGGCGACGAGCTGCGGGACCACCGTGTCGATGGCCCGTGCAGCCGCGCCGCTGGCGGCGATGGAGACGGTCACGCTACTTCGCGCCCTCGAGGGCGTTCTTCACGGTGTCGACGAGCTCGCCCCAGGAGACGTTGAACTTGTCCACGCCCTCCTTCTCGAGCAGCGCGACGACCTCGTCGTAGGAGATGCCCTGCGCGGCGACCTGGTCGAGGACCTCCTGCGCGGCGTCGTACGAGCCGGCGATGGCGTCGCCGTGGATCTCGCCGTGGTCGAACGTCGCGTCGAGCGTCTTGCCCGGCATGGTGTTCACGGTGTTCGGGGCGGCGAGCTCGGTCACGTAGAGCGTGTCGGGCAGCGACGGGTCCTTGACACCGGTCGAGGCCCACAGCGGACGCTGCGTGTTCGCACCGGACTCGAGGAGGCCGAGGGCGCGTTCGGTGGCGAACGCCTCGGTCCAGACCTGGTACGCGAGCTGTGCGTTGGCGATGCCGGCCTTCGACTTGAGGGCCTTGGCCTCGTCGGTGCCGACGGCGTCGAGGCGCTTGTCGATCTCGGAGTCGACGCGGGACACGAAGAACGAGGCGACCGAGTGGATCTTCGAGAGGTCGTGGCCGGCGGCCTTGGCCTTCTCGAGCCCGCCGAGGTACGCGTCGATGACGGCACGGTAGCGCTCGAGCGAGAAGATCAGGGTCACGTTGACCGAGATGCCGGCGGCGATGACCTCGGTGATGGCCTCGAGGCCCTCGACGGTCGCCGGGATCTTGATGAGGACGTTCTCCTTGCCGACCTTGTCGAACAGGAACTTGGCCTGCTCGATGGTCTTCTGGGTCTCGTGCGCGAGGCCCGGCTCGACCTCGATCGAGACACGGCCGTCGAAGCCCTTGGTCTCGTCGTAGATCGGCTTGAAGACGTCGGACGCGTTGGCGACGTCCTGCGTGGTGATCTCGAAGATCGCGTCGGTGACGTCGGTGCCCGCGGCGGCGAGCTCCTTGACCTGGGCGTCGTAGCGCTCGCCCTTGGCGAGGGCGGACGCGAAGATCGTCGGGTTCGTGGTGACGCCGACGACGTTCTTCTCGGCGATGAGCTGCTCGAGCTTGCCGGTCTCGAGGAGCTCGCGCGAGAGGTCGTCGAGCCAGATGCTGACGCCGACCTCGGAGAGGGCGGCGGTGGGGGTGGTCTCAGCCATGTGTTGTTCTTCTTCCTTCGTCGGCCGTCTGGCCGTGGTCGTGGGGACCGGGGGCGCGTGGCGGGGCCGAGCCGCGCCTCCCGGCAGCAGGGCCGGATCCGGGTGACCGGACCCCGGCCCTGGTGGGTCAGGAGGCTGCGATGCTTTCCTTCGCGGCCGCGACGACGTGCTCCGTCGTGAAGCCGAACTCCTGGAAGAGCGTCTGGTAGTCGGCCGAGGCACCGAAGTGCTCGATCGACACGCTGCGGCCCTTGTCGCCGACGATGTCGCGCCAGCTCATGGCGATGCCCGCCTCGACGGACACGCGGGCGGTGACGTCCTTCGGGAGCACCTGGTCGCGGTAGTTCTCCGACTGCTCGAAGAACCACTCGAGGGACGGCGCGCTCACGACGCGGGCGTTGATGCCCTCGCCCTTGAGCTGCTCGCGCGCCTCGACGGCGATCTGGACCTCGGAGCCGGTCGCGATGAGGATCACGTCCGGGGTGCCGTTCGGCGCCTCGGCGAGGATGTACGCGCCCTTGCCGACGTTCTTGGCCGACGCGAAGGTCTCACCCGAGGCCTCGCCCTCGCCACGCTCGAAGACGGGGAGGTTCTGACGGCTCAGCGCGATGCCGGCCGGGCGGTCCTTGTGCTTGAGCATCTCGAGCCACGCGTAGGCGACCTCGTTGGCGTCGGCCGGACGGACGACGTCGAGACCCGGGATCGCGCGGAGGGCGGTGAGCTGCTCGATCGGCTGGTGCGTCGGGCCGTCCTCGCCGAGGGCGACCGAGTCGTGCGTCCAGACGTAGATCGCCGGCGCCTTCATGAGCGCGGCGAGACGGACCGCCGGGCGCATGTAGTCGCTGAAGATGAGGAAGGTGCCGCCGAAGGGGCGGGTGTTCCCGTGCAGGACGATGCCGGAGAGGATCGAACCCATCGCGTGCTCGCGGATGCCGAAGTGCAGCACGCGGCCGTACGGGTCGGTGCTCCAGGTCTTCGTCGAGGCCTCGGCCGGGCCGAAGGACTTGGCGCCCTCGATCGTGGTGAGGTTCGACTCGGCCAGGTCGGCCGAACCGCCCCAGAACTCGGGCATGAGCGGCGCGATGGCGTTGATGACCTTGCCGGACGCGGCACGGGTCGAGACGGCCTTCTCGGTCGGGAAGACCGGGAGCGCCTCCTCGAGGCCCTCGGGGAGCTCGCCGGCGTTGATGCGGTCGAGCATCGCCTTCTTCTCCGGGTTGGCCGAAGCCCACGCGTCGAAGGTCTTCTGCCACTCGGCGTGCTCCGCCTGGCCCTTGGCGACGGCGCCGCGGGTGTACTCGAGCACCTCGGGGTCGACGTGGAAGGTCTGCTCGGGGTCGAAGCCGAGGACCTCCTTGAGGCCCTTGAGCTCTTCGCCGCCGAGGGCGGAGCCGTGGATCTTGCCGGAGTTCTGCTTGGTCGGCGACGGCCAGCCGATGATCGTCTTGAGGACGATGAGCGACGGCTTCGTCGTCTCCGCCTTGGCGGCCTCGACGGCGCGGTACAGCTCCTCGACGTCCTCGGAGTACTCGCCGGTCTTCTTCCAGTCGACGTGCTGGACGTGCCAGCCGAGCGCCTCGTAGCGGGCTGCGACGTCCTCGGAGAACGCGATGTCGGTGTCGTCCTCGATCGAGATCTGGTTCGAGTCGTAGAAGACGACCAGGCGGCCGAGCTGCTGGCGACCGGCGAGGCTCGCGGCCTCGTTCGTCACGCCCTCCTGCATGTCGCCGTCACCGGCGATCACGTAGGTGAAGTGGTCGAAGGGGGACTCGCCGTCGGCGGTCTCCGGGTCGAACAGACCGCGCTCGAAGCGCTGCGCGTAGCCGAAGCCCACGGCGGACGCGAGACCCTGGCCGAGCGGGCCGGTCGTGATCTCGACGCCGTCGGTGTGGCCGTACTCCGGGTGACCCGGGGTCTTCGAGCCCCACTTGCGGAGGTGCTGGAGGTCCTCGAGCTCGAGACCGTAGCCGTGCAGGTAGAACTGCACGTACTGGAGGATCGAGGCGTGGCCCGCGGAGAGGATGAAGCGGTCGCGGCCGATCCAGGTGGAGTCGCTGGGGTCGCGACGCATCACCTTCTGGAAGAGCAGGTGGGCGACCGGCGCGAGGCTCATCGCGGTGCCGGGGTGACCGTTGCCGGCGGCCTCGACCGAGTCGGCGGCGAGTACGCGGGCCGTGTCGACGGCCTTCCTGTCGATGGCGTCCCAGGTGAATTCAGCCACTTGGATGTTGACCCTTCTTGAATGCGACATGTGCGAGGGCTCGTGCCATCGCACGGACATGATCGCCATCCCGGGGGCCGGGGTTCGGGTCGCCGTCTGCTGGCGGCCGACCGGCTCGTCGTGACCGACGTCTTCGGGGCACGCACTGCGGGAGGGCGACTCCAGCATAGTGACCATGCACTCAGTGAGGGTTCAGGTGACACGTTCTGTTCACCGTGTGCGGACGCGGGGTGCAGCGCTCCAACGCCGACCGTCCGGACGGCCCGGGCGTGTCAGCGTCGTCGGTCCGTCGCGGTCACACGGTCCGGGCGGGCACGGCCACGCGTGGCGGGGGAGTGCTCGTCCGACCGTCGATCGGTCCGGATGGCGGGGCGGGGCATCGTCGCGGCGCCTCGATGGCCTAAACTGACGGAGGCCCGTGGTCATTCCGGGTCGACGCACGCCCGGACGACGACGGAGCCGTCCACCGAGTGTGCGAGCTGACGCGAAACAGACTGAGGTTCCCTTGCCCACTGCCACCGTGACCCGGCCGGACACCGATCGACCCCGATCGACGCTCTCGCGCAAGGTCCGGGCGTACGTCTCCCTGACGAAGCCCAGGGTCATGGAGTTGCTGCTGGTCACGACGGCGCCGACGATGTTCCTCGCCGCGCGGGGCGTCCCGGACCTCTGGCTCGTGTTCTGGACGATGCTCGGCGGTGCGATGTCGGCGGGCTCCGCGTCGGCGTTCAACTGCTACATCGACCGCGACATCGACCGGCTCATGAAGCGCACGAGCACGCGGCCGCTCGTGACCGGCGAGCTCTCCGACCGTGAGGCCCTGGTGTTCTCGTGGACGCTCGGCATCGTGTCGACGGTCGTCCTCGTCGTCTTCGTGAACTGGCTCGCCGCGGCGCTCAGCGTCATCGCGATCCTGATCTACGTCTGCGTCTACACACTCTGGCTCAAGCGGCGCACCCCGCAGAACATCGTCTGGGGTGGATCCGCCGGCTGCATGCCGGTGCTGATCGGCTGGGCCGGTGTCACCGGGTCGCTGAGCTGGGCGCCGATCATCCTGTTCATGGTGATCTTCCTCTGGACGCCGCCGCACTACTGGCCGCTCTCGATGAAGTACCGCGACGACTACGACGCCGCCGAGGTCCCGATGCTCGCGGTCGTGCGCGGCCGCACGGTCGTCGGCCTGCAGGTCGTCCTCTACGCCTGGGCGACGCTGGTGTGCTCGCTCCTGCTGATCCCGGTCGCCCACATGGGGCCGCTGTACACGGTCGTGGCACTGGCGGGTGGCATCTGGTTCGTCGTCGAGTCGCACCGGCTGTACTCGCGGGCGATCCAGCACGTCGAGCAGGTGCACCCGATGCGCGTGTTCCGCAGCTCGATCACGTACCTGACCCTGCTCTTCATCGCGGTGGGCATCGACCCGCTGCTGCCGCAGGTCTTCACCTTCTAGGGAGGGTCGCGACCGGTCCCGACGAGCCCGTCGGTGCCGGTCCCGACGTTCGCGACGCGGCCGCTGTCGACGAGCCCGTCGGTGCCGCTGTCGAACGACGGTGCCGCTGTCGAACGACAGCGGCCCCGTCGTTCGTTGCGCACGCGGGATGCGCGGCCGCGCAAGCGACGACATTTCTGTCGTCGGACGACGACGATGACGTCGCTCCACGACGGCGACCTGGAGGCGCGGGGCGGGCCGGCACCGTGCCTCCCGTCCGGTTGGCGGTCGCGACCAGACCACGGAACGCGCGCGTTCCGACGATCCGCGCGTCGATGACGTGGTGCGTCGTCGAACCGGGCGTGCGGGGGACCACGGAGTGCGCGGGGAACGACGGAGCGCGCGTCGATCGACGCGCGCTTCGTCGTTCCGGGACGCCGGTCAGGCGTCCAGCGGCTCGCGGACGGCGCCGCGACCGGCGCTCCCGCGGGTGGAGAGCACGACGGCCGTGGTCGCTGCGACGAGGAGGCCGGCGAGCACCATGTGCGTGCCGACGAGTCCGACCGGGAGGCCAGTCCGGGCCTGCGTCAGGCCGACCGCGATCTGGACGAACTCGACGACGAGGAGCGCCAGCGCCCACCGGCTCGAGAGTCGCAGCCGGACCGCACCGACGACCAGAACGAGGGTCAGGGCGAAGAGGACGTAGGCGGGGACGGCGTGGACGTGCTCCATGACGGCGGGGTCGAACCCGGTGCGGTGCAGTCGTCCGCCGTCGACGGCCTCGTCGGCGCCGGCGTGCGGGCCGCTCCCGGTGGTGAGGATGCCCACGAGGACGGTGACCACGACGGCCGCGACCGTGCCGCGGACGACGTTCGTGTACCACGCGGGGACGAGTCGGACCGCGGTGCGGGGCCCGTTCATCGCGCGGTACACGAGCGCGGCCGTGACCGAGGTCAGTGCGGCCGAGACCACGAAGTGCAGTCCGACGACGAACGGGTTGAGGTTCGTCCAGACGCTGACGCCGCCGATCACGGCCTGCACCGGGATCGCCGCACCCTGGGCGAAGGCGAGCCAGAACAGCTCGGGACGGGTGCGTCGCATCCGCACGACGGCGAGGAACGTGGCGATCGCGACGACGACCAGCACGAAGGTGAGCAGCCGGTTGCCGAACTCGATGACGCCGTGGATGCCCATCTCCGGCGTGGAGACGAGGGAGTCCGACGTGCACGTCGGCCAGGTCGGGCAGCCGAGGCCGGACGCCGTGAGCCGGACGAGCCCGCCGGTGCCGATGAGGACGACCTCCACGACGAACGACGCCCACGCCAGCCAGATCACGCGGACGTCGACCGCGCGGGGGAGGGACCACCACCGGGTGCGGACGTCCTGCTCGACGGGGGATCCGACGCGAGTCACGAGGGTGGTGCCTTCCTGTTGTTCCGTGCACCGAACCTGTAGGATTCGAGGGTTCAGCGGCAGTCAAGTCTAGGCAGGCGCCGGCTCCGAATGGGCCGAGATCGTCACTACGGCCCGCCACCGCGTGGAACCATTGGCGTTGCGAGGCAGCAGCACCCTGGCCGACCGTGTCGGTGGTCCGGGGTGGAATGGCGTCCAGCTGCGCCGGGTTGGTCCCGGTGACGCTGCCGCGAGAAGGAAACGAGGAGACCATGTCCGACGTGCTCATCGACCGTCCCGAGCTCGAAGGGCTCGGCCAATACGAGTTCGGCTGGTCCGACTCCGACTCGGCCGGCGCCTCCGCGCGCCGTGGCATCTCGGAGGAGGTCGTGACCGACATCTCGAACCTCAAGGGCGAGCCCGAGTGGATGCTCAAGAACCGCCTCAAGGGCCTGCAGCTGTTCGGCCGCAAGCCGATGCCGACGTGGGGTGCCGACCTGACCGGCATCGACTTCGACAACATCAAGTACTTCGTGCGCTCCACCGAGAAGCAGGCACAGTCGTGGGAAGACCTCCCCGAGGACATCCGCGCCACCTACGAGAAGCTCGGTATCCCCGAGGCCGAGCGCCAGCGCCTCGTCGCCGGCGTCGCCGCGCAGTACGAGTCCGAGGTCGTCTACCACCAGATCCGTGAAGACCTCGAGCAGCAGGGTGTCATCTTCATGGACACCGACACCGCGCTCCGCGAGCACCCCGAGATCTTCGAGGAGTACTTCGGCACCGTGATCCCGGCCGGCGACAACAAGTTCGCCGCGCTGAACACGGCCGTGTGGTCGGGCGGCTCGTTCGTCTACGTCCCGAAGGGCGTGCACGTCGAGATCCCCCTCCAGGCGTACTTCCGCATCAACACCGAGAACATGGGGCAGTTCGAGCGGACGCTGATCATCGCGGACGAGGACTCCTACGTCCACTACATCGAGGGCTGCACTGCGCCGATCTACAAGTCGGACTCCCTGCACTCGGCCGTCGTCGAGATCATCGTGAAGAAGAACGCCCGCGTGCGCTACACGACGATCCAGAACTGGTCGAACAACGTCTACAACCTCGTGACCAAGCGTGCGATCGCGCACGAGGGCGCCACGATGGAGTGGATCGACGGCAACATCGGCTCCAAGGTGACGATGAAGTACCCGTCGATCTACCTCGCGGGCGAGCACGCCAAGGGCGAGACGCTGTCGGTCGCCTTCGCCGGTCCCGGTCAGCACCAGGACGCCGGCGCGAAGATGATCCACATGGCGCCGTACACGACGTCCTCGATCGTCTCAAAGTCGATCGCCCGCGGCGGCGGTCGTGCCGGGTACCGCGGCGAGGTCCGTGTCGACCCGAACGCGCACCACGCGGCGAACACCGTCCGGTGCGACGCGCTGCTCGTCGACACGATCAGCCGGTCGGACACCTACCCGGCGATCGACATCCGCGTCGACGACGTGCAGCTTGGCCACGAGGCCACAGTCTCCCGCGTGAGCGAGGAGCAGCTGTTCTACCTCATGTCCCGCGGTCTGCCCGAGGACGAGGCGATGGCGATGATCGTCCGCGGCTTCATCGAGCCGATCGCCCGCGAGCTCCCGATGGAGTACGCACTCGAACTCAACAAGCTCATCGAGATGAGCATGGAAGGATCCGTCGGCTAGATGTCCAGCACCACCGAACAGCCCAGCGCCGCCGCGACCGGCGGCACCGAGCAGCACGGCGCTCGTGCGCACTCCGACGGCGGGTGGGACGCGGCAGAGAAGAAGGTCCCCGTCCAGACCCGGTCGGAGCGCTTCCAGTCGGCCGACCTCGACGCCTTCCCGGCGGTCACCGGTCGTGAGGTCAACTGGAAGTTCGCGCCGCTCGCGAAGCTCCAGCCGCTGCTCGACGGCGGACTCGACGGTTCGCCGTACCCGTACCTCGCGCGGCAGTCCGACGGCGCCGACGTCGAGTGGGTCCGCAGCGACGACCCGCGCGTCGGTTCGGCCGGGCTCCCCGAGGACCGCGCATCCGCCGCCGCCTGGACGGCGCGCGACGCGGTGCTCGCGGTCACGGTCACGGCCACCGAGCAGCACGAGTTCATCACCATCACGCGCTCGGACTTCGGCACGCAGCCCCGCGCGGCGCACACGGTCATCACGGCCGAGCCGAACGCGCAGGGCATCGTCGTCATCGACAACCGCGGCAAGGCCCTCCTGAGCGAGAACATCGAGATCGTCGTCGGCGACAACGCCCGACTCACGGTGGTCAGCCTGCAGGACTGGGACGACGAGGCGGTGCACGTCTCGACGCACTTCTCCGAGGTCGGCCGCGACGCCTTCCTCAAGCACGTCGTGGTGTCCCTCGGCGGCGACGTCATCCGCGTGAACCCCTCGACGCACCTCGGCGCGCAGGGTGCCGACACCGAGATGTACGGCGTCTACTTCGCGGACGCCGGGCAGTACATCGAGCAGCAGGTCTACGTGAACCACGACGCGCCGAACACGCGCGGACGGGTCAACTACAAGGGGGCGCTGCAGGGCGAGGGTGCGCACACCGTGTGGATCGGCGACGTGCTCATCGGCCGCCCGGCCGACGGCACCGACTCGTACGAGCAGAACCGCAACCTGGTCCTGACCGACGGCACGCGCGCGGACAGCATCCCGAACCTCGAGATCGAGACGGGCAACATCGAGGGCGCCGGTCACGCCAGCGCCACCGGTCGCTTCGACGACGAGCAGCTGTTCTACCTGCAGGCTCGGGGCATCCCGGAAGAAGAAGCACGGCGCCTCGTCGTGCTCGGCTTCCTGGTCGAGGTCATCCAGAAGATCGGTGCGCCCGAACTCGAGGAGCGGCTCATCGCCGCCGTCGAGGAGGAGCTGGCCGCTGGTCGCTCGGTCATCGCCGAGGCGGACCCCGAGACCGCGCAGGCAGACGCCTGATGGCCGAGAAGGTCTGCGCCGAGGCCGACATCGCGGTGGACAGCCCGATGCGGGTCGTCGTCGACGGCACCGCCGTCGCGATCGTGAAGGACTCCGCGGGCGTCGTGCACGCCATCGGGGACACCTGCACCCACGGCGACATCTCGCTTGCCGAGGGGTTCGTCGAGGGCGATGCCCTCGAGTGCTGGGCGCACGGGTCGAAGTTCTCGCTGACCACCGGCAAGCCGCAGAACTTCCCCGCGTACGAGCCCGTGCCGGTCTTCCGGGTCGAGGTCCGTGACGGCGACGTCTACGTCGACGTGCACGACCCGGTCCCCGTCGACTGACCCCGCCGTCCCGGGCCGGATCGGCCCCCACCACGTCCCGCGGCTGACGCCGCGCACCAGCTGCAACCGAAGGAACGCAATGTCCACTCTCGAAATCCGTGACCTCCAGGTCTCGATCGACACCGATCAGGGCACGAAGGAGATCCTCAAGGGCGTCGACCTCACCATCAACGAGGGCGAGATCCACGCGATCATGGGGCCGAACGGCTCCGGCAAGTCCACGCTCGCGTACACGATCGCCGGGCACCCGCGCTACAACGTCGACGGCGGCTCCATCACGCTCGACGGCGAGGACGTCCTCACGATGAGCGTCGACGAGCGCGCCCGCGCCGGCATGTTCCTCGCCATGCAGTACCCGGTGGAGATCCCCGGTGTGACGGTGTCGAACTTCCTCCGCACGGCGAAGACCGCCATCGACGGTGAGGCCCCCGCGCTCCGTGGCTGGGTGAAGGACCTCCGCCAGTCGATGGCCGACCTCAAGATGGACTCGGCGTTCGCGGAGCGCAACGTCAACGAGGGCTTCTCCGGCGGCGAGAAGAAGCGCCACGAGATCATGCAGCTCGAACTCCTCAAGCCGAAGTTCGCCGTGCTCGACGAGACCGACTCCGGCCTCGACGTCGACGCACTGAAGATCGTGTCCGAGGGTGTGAACCGCGCGAAGGGTGCGACCGGCCTCGGCGTGCTGCTCATCACGCACTACACGCGCATCCTCCGCTACATCAAGCCGGACTTCGTGCACGTGTTCGTCGCCGGCAAGGTGGCGGAGCAGGGCGGCCCCGAGCTCGCCGAGCGCCTCGAGAACGAGGGCTACGACCGGTACGTCCAGGCCGCAGCGGCGGGCAACTGATGATCACCGCACTCTCCCCGGAGAAGTTCGACGAGGTCGTCGAGGGCCTCAAGGAGGTCCAGGACCCGGAGCTCGGCGTGAACATCGTCGACCTCGGGCTGATCTACGACCTCGCGATGGACGACGAGGCGAACGCGCTCGTCATCAGCATGACGCTGACGAGTGCGGGCTGCCCGCTCACGGACGTCATCGAGGGTGACACCGCGAACGCGCTCGACGGGATCGTCGACGCCTTCCGGATCAACTGGGTCTGGATGCCGCCGTGGGGCCCGGAGCGGATCACGGACGACGGGCGCGAGATGATGCGTGCGCTCGGCTTCTCGATCTAGTCGCGACCACACCTGACGGGAGGCGCGGTGCCAGTGGGCACCGCGCCTCCCGTCGCTCATGTGGTCGCGCTGGTCGTCGCGACACGCCCGGCGGGGTTCGCCGTGGTCGCACGAGCTGTCGCTTCCGCGGTGCGCTGGCGACGCTTTGTGCGACCTCGGCGTCACGCGTGCGGCATGTCGTGCCTCCTCGGTGTCCGCACCCGGGCGTGTCGTGCGGCTCGTGCGTGTCGTGCGGCTGGTACCCGCGACGACGACACGCCCGGCGGAGTTCGCCGTGGTCGCGCGAGCTGTCGCTTCCGCGGTGCGCTGGCGACACTTCGTGCGACCTCGGCGTCACGCGTGCGGCATGTCGTGCGACCTCGGCGTCACGCTTGCGGCATGTCGTGCGACCTCGGCGTCCGCACTCGGGCGTGTCGCGCACCCGTCCGCCGGACAGCACAACGGCCGGGGTCCCAGCACCCTGGGACCCCGGCCGCTGCCGAGCGGTGCGCGGCGCTCAGCGCCGGCCGACGGCCTTCCACGCCAGCGGCAGCACGCCCGCCGCGATGAGCGCCTTGGCGACACCGCCGAGGACGAACGGGTACAGCCCGGCAGCGAGCACCGACTGCAGGTCGTTCGGCGCGCCGAGCTGGCCGAGCGCGACCGCGAGCCACGGCAGCCCCGTCACGAACGGGATCGCGCTCGCGAGCAGCATCGCCACCGAGGCCCGGCCGACGTGGCGGTCCCAGTTCCGACGGGCGAACCAGCCGACGAGCCCGGCCGCGGGGATGAAGCCGATCACGTAGCCGAAGCTCGGCGACGTCAGGGCAGCGAACCCGCCCGAGAACCCGGCGAAGAACGGCGCACCCGCGAGGCCGGCGACCGCGTAGACGAGGAGGGGGAGCATGCCGCGCCGGGCGCCGAGCGTGGCGCCGACGAGCACGACCGCGAGGGTCTGGCCGGTGATCGGCACGGGCCACATCGGGACCTCGACCTGGGCCATCGCTGCGGTGAACAGGGCACCGCCGGCGACGAGGGCGGCGTCGGTGGCCAGGCCGTGGGAACGAAGACGGTCGGCGAGCACTGCGCGGCGAGCGAACCCGGTGGCGTTCGTCATGGATTCTCCTAGAATGGACTGCTGGTCCCGTTCTGAGACCATCGGTCCCGTCAGCGTAGCGGTGCGCCTCCCGCACACGTCGTTGTGCAAAACCACCAACTGATTGGACGTCCACTGTGCTTGCCGTGCACGATCTCGAGATCCGCGTCGGGGCCCGCCTCCTCATGGAGAACGTCTCCTTCCGTGTCGAGAAGGGCGACAAGATCGGGCTGGTCGGGCGCAACGGTGCCGGAAAGACCACGATGACGAAGGCGCTGGCGGGGGAGACGCAGCCGACCGCGGGCAAGATCGAACGCGGCGGCGAGATCGGGTACCTCCCGCAGGACCCCCGCTCCGGCAACCCGGAGGACACCGCGCGGAAGCGCATCCTCGATGCTCGGGGTCTCGGCGAGCTCGTCGAGGGCATCCGGCTCGCGACCCTCGACATGGCGAGCGACGACCCGGCCGTGGCCGAGAAGGCGATGCGCCGGTACAGCAGACTCGACGACCAGTTCAACGCGCTCGGGGGCTACGCGGCCGAGGCCGAGGCAGCGTCGATCGCGTCGAACCTCAAGCTGCCGGACCGCATCCTCGACCAGCAGCTGAAGACCCTGTCCGGTGGTCAGCGTCGGCGCATCGAGCTCGCGCGCATCCTGTTCTCGGACGCCGAGACGATGATCCTCGACGAGCCGACGAACCACCTCGACGCCGACTCGATCGTCTGGTTGCGCGAGCACCTGAAGAGCTACCCGGGCGGTGTGATCGTCATCTCCCACGACGTCGAGCTCGTCGACGAGGTCGTGAACCGTGTGTTCTACCTCGACGCGAACCGGCAGTCGATCGACGTCTACAACATGGGCTGGAAGCTGTACCAGCGCCAGCGGGCCGCCGACGAGGAACGTCGCCGCAAGGAGCGCGCGAACGCCGAGAAGAAGGCCGCGACCCTCAAGGACCAGGCAGCGCGCTTCGGTGCGAAGGCGACGAAGGCAGCGGCGGCCCACCAGATGGTCGCCCGAGCCGAGAAGCTCCTGGCCGGCCTCGAGGACGAGCGTGCCGTCGACCGCGTCGCGAAGCTGCGGTTCCCCACCCCGACGCCGTGCGGCCGCACGCCGCTCATGGCCGAGGGGCTGTCCAAGTCGTACGGTTCGCTCGAGATCTTCGCGGGGGTCGACCTCGCGATCGACCGCGGCTCGCGGGTCGTCATCCTCGGCTTCAACGGTGCGGGCAAGACGACGCTGCTCCGCATCCTCGCGGGCGCCGACCGGCCGGACACCGGCGAGATCCTCCCCGGCCACGGGCTGCGGATCGGCTACTACGCGCAGGAGCACGAGAACATCGACGTCAACCGCACCGTGATCGAGAACATGGTGTCGGCGTCGAACGACCTCAACGAGACCGAGGCCCGACGTGTGCTCGGCTCCTTCCTCTTCACCGGCGACGACGGCTACAAGAAGGCCGGCGTCCTCTCGGGTGGCGAGAAGACGCGGCTGTCGCTCGCGATGATCGTCGTGTCCGGAGCGAACGTGCTGCTCCTCGACGAGCCGACGAACAACCTCGACCCGGCCTCGCGTGAGGAGATCCTCGGCGCCCTCGCGGGCTACGAGGGTGCGGTCGTGCTCGTGTCGCACGACGCGGGAGCGGTGGAGGCCCTCAACCCGGAGCGTGTCCTGCTGCTGCCGGACGGTACCGAGGACCACTGGAACAAGGAGTACGCGGAGCTCATCGAGCTCGCCTGACCGGCGGGCGCGCGGCGCGCGCGATCGGACGGGAGGCCCGTGGCGACACCGCCACGCGCCTCCCGTCCGTGACAGGTCGCGTTCAGCGACCGACGTTCAGCAACTCGTCCTCGACCTCGGCGTCGGACTTCGGCTTCGCGTCCCGGCGTCGACGACGCTCCTCGGCTCGCTCGCGTTCCTCGGGGTCGTCCTGGTTCAGGTTGCGGTACTCCTGCACCATCACGTACGCGAGGAACCCGAAGCCGCCGGCCGCGAAGAGGAACCACTGGATGAAGTAGCTGAGGTGCAGACCGGTGTCGGCCGACGGGCGCTCCCAGCCGAGCGGTGGGGTCTGCGTCGGCGCCGGGTCCTCAGAGGCGAGCTGGCCGTACGCGCCGGTCCAGATCGGCATGTCGATCTTGTCGCGGACGTCGGACAACGTGACCGACTGCACCTGGTCGGTGTGCGATGGGTCGGAGCGGCCGGGGATGCGCGGTTCGCTCTGCTGGAGGCGCACGACGACCGTGACCTCGCCGCTCGGGGGCGCCGGGACGTGGTCGGGCGCGTCCTGCCGGTTGCCGGTCGGGACCCATCCGCGGTCGACGACGAACGCACGGCCGTCCGCGGTGACGAGCGGGGTGAGGACCTCGAACCCGGGCTGTCCGTTGTGCACGCGGTTGCGGACGAGCAGCTGGGCGTCGGTGTCGTAGCGGCCGGTGGCTGTGACACGGAGCCAGGTCTGGTCGGCGTCCCAGCTCGAAGCCCGGGGGAGTGCCTGGTCGAGCGGCACCGGTGTGTGGTCGTAGTTCTGGGCGATCTGCTCGTTCTGGCGGACGGCCTCGTTGCGGCGGTCCCACTGCCACATGCCGAACAGGGCGCAGACGATCGCGAAGGCGACGGCGATCGCGAAGTAGCCGAGCCAGCGACGGCTGCGGACGAAGCGCCAGCCGACGAACGGTTCACCGGGCCGGTGCTCGGGCGCGGCCGTCGTGCTGCGCTGCATCTTCGCCGCGTGACGCCGGCCGTACCGGGAGCTCGGGTCGAAGCCGTCGCTCATCGCTCGGTGCCGGTGGCGCGCACCCCGACGTCGTTCTTCGGCCCGGCGTTCGGGTCACGGAGGTCGTCGAGCCGGTCGACGTCCTCGAGCATGCCCGTCACGCGGACGGGGAACGAGCGGGAACGGAGGTAGTCGGCGAGGAAGTCGCGGTGTTCGTCGCACGCCGCCCAGATCTTCACCCGGTCGGTCGCGTGGATGCGCGGGTTCCGCCAGTTGACGCGCCACTCGGCGGTCTGGGTGCACCCGGCCCGTGAGCACACGGGAGTCGACCCCGGCTCGGTGAAGAGGTCGAAGGTCGCCCCCATCAGCGTCGTCCGCCGGTCTTCGGGGGCCAGACGTTGGTGTGGTCGCCGTTGCGCTGCCACTCGTCCTGCGCGTGCTGGGCAGCGTCGCGGAGCCGGTCCTGCTCGTCGCGGTACGCCTGGGCACGAGCGGCCTCTTGCTCCTCGCGCATGCGGACGTCCGCGGCGTCGTAGAGCTGCACGGCCCCGGCCGGTGCGACGACGTCGTTCTCGGCGCGGTTGCCGGCGTTCGCGAGGATGACTGCCACCCACGGGATGACGCCCGCGAGGACGATCGGGATGACCACGAGCCAGGTGTGCCACGCGGTCCACATGAGCACCGCCGCAACGAAGCAGATCACTCGGACGGCCATCTGCCAGACGTACCGTGAGAGCCGGTGCGCACGGTCCAGTTCCGGCGACTCGGGGAGGGCCGTGATGCTGTGCGTGGTCTTCATTCGGATGTCCATCGTCTCCTGGGACAACCCTAAGCCCGGAGCGGACATTCCGGTTCCGCCGCGCGCGGGCCGAGTGCGCGGAACGGCTCGGGTACGCTCGTCCGGGCGTGTCCACCGGCCATCCGTCCGACGCGCCCGGCGTGTCCGGCGGGGAACCGCTCGGCACCCCGACCGACACACCTCGAACGGAGCGACCATGAGCACCCCCCGTACCGTCCTCGTCACCGGCGGCAACCGCAGCATCGGACACGCCCTGGCGGCGCGCTTCGTCGCCGAGGGGCACCGCGTCGCCGTCACCTCCCGGAGCGGCACGGGCGGCCCCGAGGGTGCGCTCACCGTGCAGGCGGACATCACCGACACCGCCTCGGTCGACGCGGCGTTCTCGCAGGTCGAAGCCGAGCTCGGCCCGGTCGAGGTCCTGGTCGCGAACGCGGGCATCACGAACGACCAGCTCCTGCTCCGCATGACGGAGGAGGACTTCACGAGCGTCGTCGACACGAACCTGACGGGCACGTTCCGGGTGGTGAAGCGCGCCACGAAGGGCATGATGAAGGCGAAGTTCGGCCGCATCGTGCTCATGGGCAGCGTCGTCGGCACCTACGGGCAGGTCGGCCAGGTCAACTACGCCTCGTCGAAGGCCGCGCTCATCGGCATGGCGCGCTCGATCACGCGGGAACTCGGATCGCGTGGCATCACCGCGAACGTCGTGACGCCCGGGTTCATCCAGACGGACATGACGGCGTCGCTGCCGGACGAGCTCGTCGCCGAGTTCAAGAAGCAGATCCCGGCGTCGCGCTACGGCACGGTGGACGACGTCGCCGACGCCACGCTCTTCCTCGCGGGCGACGGTGCCGGGTACATCTCCGGCGCGGTCATCCCCGTCGACGGCGGCCTCGGGATGGGGCACTAGCCGGGGAGGCCGGTCGGCGCCGTCAGCCCGTCGGGACCTGACCGGCCCGCAGCATCGCCCGCTCGAGCAGCTCGAGGTCGATGCCGACGTGCCGTCTGGCCAGTTCGCCCGCCTCGGCCGCGCGGTGTGCGCACACCGCCTCGACGAGCGCCTCGTGTTCCCGCAGCGCTCGGACCTCCATCTCCGCCATGCCCTCGGTGGTTCCCCAGAGGTGTGCCGGCGCAGCGATCGACACCTGTGACTCGAGTCCGGCCAACGCGTCCGCGAGCACGTCGTTGCCTGCCGCGTCGATCACCGTGCGGTGCAGGACGGCGTCGGCCTGTTGCTTCTCGTGGCCCGACGTGGCCGCGCGGAAGTCGTCGAGGCGTGCCCGGACGAGGGTCGCCTGTTCCGGCGTGATGCGCTCGGCAGCCGCGGTCGCGAGCGCGCCGTGCAGCAGCGCGATCGCGTCGGTGGTCTCGCGGATGCCGTCCCACCGCGCGAGGAGCGTGCGTCCGACCGCGTCCGACGACGAGTCGGGCCACTGTGTCCGGACGAAGGTGCCGCCGCCGCGACCACGGCGAGTCTCGAGCAGGCCCCGGTCCACGAGCCGCGCGAGGGCGGCGCGCACGGTGACCCGGCCGACGCCGAGGAGCCCGGCGAGCTCACGCTCCGGGGGCAGGCGGGACGCCGGCAGGTACTCGCCGACGGCGACCGCGGTCACCAGACGGTCCTCGACCTCGTCGACCCGGCTCTCCACCATCCGCTCCGCCACAAGACCGACCCCTCGTTCGTTTCGTCCACGTTAAAGGACCCGAAAAGGTCTTGCACGAGACCTTTGCGCGGGCCATGCTTCCGTCATGTCCCGCATCACCGAAGGCACGATGCCGTTCCAGGACGGTCACACCTGGTACCGCATCACCGAACCCGACCGGCCCACGCCCGGTGCGCTGCCCCTCGTCGTCCTGCACGGCGGACCCGGCATGGCCCACGACTACCTCCGCAACCTCGCCGCGATCGCCGACGAGACCGGCCGGACCGTGGTCCACCACGACCAGTTCGGGTGCGGCCGCAGCTCGCACCGCCCGGACGCACCCGCGTCGACGTGGACGCCGCAGCTCTTCGTCGACGAGTACGACGCGCTCGTCGCCCACCTCGACCTCGGCGACCACCACGTCCTCGGACAGTCGTGGGGCGGCATGCTCGGTGCCGAGATCGCGGTGCGGCAGCCGGAGCACCTGCGGAGTCTCGCGATCTGCAACTCGCCGGCGTCGATGCAGCTGTGGGTGGACGGCGCCGCCGAGCTCCGCGCCCAGCTGCCGGCAGACGTCCAGGACGCGCTGACCCGGCACGAGACCGCCGGGTCCGTCGAGGATCCCGAGTACCTCGCGGCGACGCGGGTGTTCTACGAGCGCCACGTCTGCCGGGTCGTCCCGATGCCGTCCGACTTCGTCGACTCCGAGGCCCAGATGGAGTCCGAGCCGACGGTCTACCACACGATGAACGGGCCGAACGAGTTCCACGTCATCGGCACGATGCGGGACTGGACGATCGTCGACCGGCTGGACGCCGTCGCCGTGCCGACTCTCGTCGTCGCCGGCGAGCACGACGAAGCGACCCCGGCGACCTGGCAGCCGTTCGTCGAGCGGATCGCAGACGTCCAGCAGCACGTCTTCCCCGGTGCGAGCCACTGCTCCCACCTGGAGCAGCCCGAGGCGTTCCGTCGCGTCGTCGCGACGTTCCTCGCGGCGCACGACGACACGGCCGACTGAGCAGCGCGCGTCGGTCCGACGACCGACGCGCGGGTCCTCCGGCCCCACGCCGGACGGGAGGCGCCCCTCACCCCCGCACCGTGCCTCCCGTCCTCTCCCTCCCGGACCACCCGCCGACACCCACCAGGCTGCCGGCCCGCTGATCCGCCGTCCCCCGACCGAGCGGCCACCACCCGTCCCGCCGCCCGTCCGGCCACCCCCTCCACGCACCGTCTCCCGGAACGGAACCCCATGTCGCAGCAGCACAGCGAGCTCTCCGCGCAGCAGCAGCTCGAGGCCTACGGCTACAAGCAGGAGCTCAAGCGCTCCGTGTCCACCACCGACCTGCTCGTGTACGGGCTGGTCTTCATGGTGCCGATCGCCCCGTGGGCGATCTTCGGCACCGTCTACAACGCCTCCAGCGGCATGGTGCCGCTGGTCTACCTCGTCGGCCTGGTCGCGATGATCTTCACCGCGCTGGCGTACGCGCAGATGGCGAAGTCGATCCCACTCGCCGGCAGCGTGTTCTCGTACGTCGGACGAGGTATCCACCCCACCGCGGGGTTCTTCGCCGGCTGGGCGATCCTCCTCGACTACCTGCTCGTCCCGACGCTCCTCTACGTGTTCGCGGCCGAGAGCATGGTCGGGATCTTCCCCGGCTCGCCACGGTGGCTCTGGGCCCTGCTGTTCGTCGCGGTCAACACCGTGATCAACCTGCTCGGTGTCTCGTCCCTGAAGGTCGCGAACCGGGTGTTCCTGCTGATCGAGCTCGTGTTCGTGGCGATCTTCGTCGTGATCGCGATCGTGGCACTGACCGGCGGCACCGTCCCCGGCGCGTCCTTCTCGACGGACCAGGTGTGGGACCCCGCGAAGGTGTCGGCGCCGCTCATCGCGTCCGCGCTGTCGATCGCGGTGCTGAGCTTCCTCGGGTTCGACGGGATCTCCACGCTCTCCGAGGAGTCGACCGGTCGCCGCGGAGGTGCGGGCACCGCGATGATCCTCGCGCTCGTCATCGTCGCGTTCCTCTTCGTCGTGCAGACCTGGCTCGCGTCCGCGCTGGCAGCCGGCCGTGACGCCTTCCCGGACAGCGAGGTGGGGAACGCGTTCTTCACCGTGGTCCAGCAGGCGTCCTCGAGCGGGTGGGCCACGGCCTTCTTCGCGGTCAACGTCCTGGCGGTCGGGATCGCGAACGCGATGGCGGCGCAGGCCGCCACGAGCCGTCTCCTGTTCTCGATGAGCCGCGACCGGCAGCTCCCGGCGTTCCTGCACCGTCTGAACCGTCGACAGGTGCCCGCCGCGGCCATCATCGTCGTGTCGGTCCTGTCCGCGATCCTGGTGCTCTTCTTCGTGGGGCAGATCGACACCATCTCGTCCCTCGTGAACTTCGGTGCCCTCTTCGGCTTCATGCTCCTGCACGTCTCGGTGTTCGTGCACCACGTCGTCCGGGGGAAGTCGCGGAACTGGCTGCTCCACCTCGTCGTGCCGCTCATCGGCTTCCTGATCATCGGCTACGTGCTCCTGAACGCCGCCGTCGAGGCCAAGGTCGGCGGCGTCGTCTGGCTCGTGGTCGGTGCGGGCGTGTTCCTGTACTACCGGTCGACCGGCCGCTCGACGGAGGTCGGGTCGGAGGAACCGGGCACACTGGGCGAGGGGTCCGTCGGTGACCCCGCCACCACCACGGAGAAGGGCCAGCGATGACCACCCCCGACCACTTCCTGCCGAACACCCTCGGGCGTCCCGGCTTCTCCGCCGACCGGGAACCCGTGCTCCGGATCGCCCCGGGGACCGGCGAGACGATCGGCTTCGAGACCACCGACGCGGTCTACGCCGAGCTCGACGAGCACCACGACCTCGCGCAGCTGCAGGCACCGATCAACCCCGTCACCGGACCGGTCTGGGTCGAGGGCGCCGAGCCCGGCGACACCCTGGCGGTCCACATCCACGACATCGCGCTCACGACGCACGGGTGGTCGGTGTCGCTGCCCGGGTCCGGCGCCCTCCAGCACGTCATGCCCGAGGGGGTCTTCGCGCGCCGCTGCCCCATCGAGGACGGCGTCGTGCACGTCACCGACCGGCACGCGTTCCCTGTCCGGCCGATGATCGGGTGCATCGGCGTCGCGCCGGCGTCGGGGACGAACTCGACGATCATGCCCGCGACCGCCGAGGGCGGGAACATGGACGTCACCGAGGCCCGCCCCGGCTCGACGGTGTACCTGCCGGTCCGGGTGCCGGGCGCGTTGCTGTCGATCGGCGACATCCACGCGATCATGGCCGAGGGGGAGTCGTCGTTCGTCGCGATCGAGGCGCAGGGCACCGCGATCGTGTCCGTCGACCTGGTGCGGGGCGGTCGACCGCTCCGTGCGCCGCGCATCGAGACCGCCGACGACTGGCTCTTCGTCGGGCTCGGCGACCCGGTGCAGGAGAGCGTGCGGCTCGGGTACGAGGACGCGTTCGCGTTCCTGGTCGAGGACCACGGCTTCACCGCCGAGGACGCCTACGCCGTGCTCAGCGCGGTCGGCGACTCGAAGCTCGGCGGTCCGACGGGTTCCAGCACACCGGACCCGCTGCACCCGTTCGCCGCGGTCGGCGCGGTGACGCTGCACCGCGTCCCGAAGGCCGTCCTCACCGCCTGACGCGGCCGGCGCCGGCGCCCGAGTTCGCTCAGCCGCGCAGGCCCAGTGGCGCCAGCACGGCGGACAGGTCGCGGTCGACCACGGCCAGGTCGGCCTCGGCCCGCACCCGCGGCTTCGCGTCGAACGCGACGGAGAGCGCGGCGACCCGCATCATCTCGAGGTCGTTCGCGCCGTCGCCGACCGCCACGGTCCGCGACGGGTCGACGCCGTCCGCCTCCGCCCACTCGCGCAGCGCGGCGGCCTTCGCTGCCGCGTCGACGACCTCGCCGAGGACCCGCCCGGTGAGCACCCCGTCGACGACCTCGAGCCGGTTCGCCCGGCAGTGGTCGAGCCCGAGGCGGGTGGCGAAGGGGTCGAGCACCTCGTGGAACCCGCCCGACACCACCGCGACGGAGCCGCCGGCGGCGTGCACGCCGCGGACCAGGTCCGCAGCGCCCTGCGTCACGCGGACCGCCTCCTGCGCGGTGCGGAAGACGTCGTCCTGGAGGCCCGCCAGGGTCGCGACACGCTCCCGGAGGCTCTCCGCGAAGTCGATCTCCCCGCGCATGGCGCGCTCCGTGATCGCCGCGACCTGTGGTCGGGTCCCCGCCGCGTCGGCGAGGAGTTCGATCACCTCGTCCTCGAGGAGGGTGGAATCGGCATCGAGGACGACGAGGAAGCGGGGCACGGACCAACGGTACCGACAGACGGAGGCACGGCTGCGTCCGTGACGCGAGCCGTGCCTCCAGGCCGTCCTCGGTGGTCCGCGGTCAGGCGTCGACCTTGACGCCCTTGCCGACCACCGTGATCCCGGACTCGGTGACCGTGAAGCCACGGGCCTCGTCGGCCTCGCGGTCGACACCGACCTGGGCGCCCGGCGCGATGACCACGTCCTTGTCGAGGATGGCGCGGTTGACCGTCGCGCCGGCGCCGATCGCCGCGCGCTCGAACACGATCGAGTCGAGCACCTTCGCACCCGAGTCGATGCTGCACCACGGGCCGATCATGCTGCGTTCGACCTGCGCACCCGACACCAGGCACCCGAGCGAGACGAGCGAGTCGACCGTGGAGCCGGTGTTCCCGTTCGCGTCGCGGACGAACTTCGCCGGGGGCAGGTTCGTCTGCTGGTTGAAGATCGGCCAGTCCTGGTTGTACAGGTTGAACACCGGCACCGGGGCGATGAGGTCCATGTGGGCGTCGAAGAACGAGTCGATCGTGCCCACGTCGCGCCAGTAGTACCGGTCGCGCTCGTTCGAGCCGGGGACGTCGTTGCGCTGCAGGTCGTAGACGCCGGCGTCACCGCGCGCCACGAAGTCAGGCACGATGTCGCCGCCCATGTCGTGGTTCGACGTCTCGATCTGCCCGTCGCGGAGGACCGCGTCCACCAGGGCGTCCGCGTCGAAGACGTAGTTGCCCATCGACGCGAGGATCTCGCCGGGGGAGTCCGCGAGGCCGACCGCGTCCTTGGGCTTCTCGAGGAGCGCCTCGATCTTCGTCGGGTCGTCGTCGGCGACCTGGATCACGCCGAACTGGTCGGCGAGGCCGATGGGCTGGCGGATCGCGGCGACCGTGGCACTGCGGCCGGACGCGATGTGCGCCTCCACCATCTGGTGGAAGTCCATCCGGTAGACGTGGTCGGCGCCCACCACGACGACGATGTCCGGGCGCTCGTCGCGGAGGAGGTTGAGGGACTGCAGGATCGCGTCGGCCGAACCGGCGAACCAGCGCTTGCCGAGTCGCTGCTGGGCGGGAACGGACGCCACGTAGGAGCCGAGCAGGCCCTCCATGCGCCACGTCTCGGCGACGTGCCGGTCGAGACTGTGGGACTTGTACTGCGTCAGCACGACGATCTTCTGCAGCCCGGAGTTCACGAGGTTCGACAGCGCGAAGTCGATGAGCCGGAAGTTGCCGCCGAACGGGACTGCTGGTTTCGCACGGTCCGCCGTGAGCGGCATGAGGCGTTTGCCCTCCCCGCCGGCGAGGACGATGCCGAAGACCTTCTTTGGTGCCATACCGCTCACAGTATGCGTCCGGACCGGTGAACGGTTACGTTGAACCCGTGCGAGTCGATCTGTTGACCAGGGAATACCCACCAGAGGTGTACGGCGGGGCGGGCGTCCACGTCGCCGAGCTCACCGCAGCGCTGCGGTCGGGCACGGACACCGAGGTGCGGGTCCGCGCCTTCGGGGCGTTCCGGGACGAGGCCGACGTCTGGGCCTACCGGACGCCGGACGCGCTCGGCCAGGCCAACGGCGCGCTGCAGGCGCTCGGGACCGACGTCGCGATCGCGGCGGACGTCGAGGGCGCCGACCTCGTGCACTCGCACACCTGGTACGCGAACGCGGCCGGTCGGATCGCGCAGCTGACGTACGACATCCCCCACGTCGTCACCGCGCACAGCCTCGAGCCCCTGCGCCCCTGGAAGGCCGAGCAGCTCGGCGGCGGGTACCGTCTGTCGAGCTGGATGGAACGCGAGGCGTTCGAGCGTGCCGACCGCGTCATCGCGGTCTCGAAGGCCATGCGGGCGGACATCCTCCGCTCCTACCCGTCGATCGACCCCTCCCGGGTGCAGGTCGTCTACAACGGCATCGACATCGACGCGTGGAAGCCCACCGTCGACGAGGACGCGGTCCGCTCGCTCGGGATCGACCCGACGCGGCGCAGCGTCGTGTTCGTCGGCCGGATCACGCGCCAGAAGGGTCTGCCGTACCTCCTCCGCGCGGTGGCCTCGCTCCCGTCGGACGTGCAGATCGTCCTGTGCGCCGGCGCGCCGGACACGCCGGAGATCATGGCCGAGGTCACGGCGCTCGTGGAGTCGCTCCGCGCCGAGCGTGACGGCGTCGTCTGGATCGACCGCATGCTCGCCCACGAGGAGATCGTGAACGTGCTGTCGTCCGGCACGGTGTTCGTCTGCCCCTCGATCTACGAGCCGCTCGGCATCGTCAACCTCGAGGCCATGGCGTGCGGCATCCCCGTGGTCGGCACCGGTACCGGCGGCATCCCCGAGGTCGTCGCGGACGGGCTGACCGGCCGGATCGTGCCGATCGACCAGGCCCAGGACGGCACCGGGACACCGACCGACCCGGACCGCTACGTCGCCGACCTCGCCGCCACCCTGAACGAGGTGCTGGAGGACGAAGGGCTCGCGAAGCTGATGGGCCGCGCGGGACGGCTCCGTGTCGAGACCGAGTTCACGTGGGACGCCATCGCCCACCGGACCCGTGCCGTGTACGACGAGGTGCTCGCCGGGCGCTGACGCGGCCTCGTCCGTGGCGCGCGTCGACCGGTGTCGCGCCACGGACGCCCCGGTCCGACCCCGTAGGCTGGGGGCATGCCCTCGGTCGTGCGCTTGTCAGACGTCTCCGTGGTCCGCAACGGGGCCACCATCCTCGACTCCGTCTCGTGGGAGGTGCAGGACGACGAGCGCTGGGTCGTGCTCGGCGCGAACGGTGCCGGCAAGACGACGCTGCTGCAGATCGCCGGCGCGCAGACCTTCCCGACCTCGGGGTCGGTGCACGTCCTCGACACCGAGCTCGGGACCGCCGACCTCGCCGAGCTCCGTCCCCGCATCGGCTTCGCCTCGACGGCCCTGGCCCGACGGATCCCGTTCACGGAGACCGTCCTCGACGTCGTGCTGACCGCGGCCTACTCGGTCACCGGTCGGTGGAACGAGGAGTACGAGGAACTCGACGTCCGTCGTGCGCAGCGCGTGCTCGACGAGTGGGGCCTCGCGGCCTTCACCGAGCGGACCTTCGGGGAGCTCAGCGACGGTGAGCAGAAGCGCGTCCAGATCGCCCGCGCGGTGATGACCGACCCCGAGGTGCTCTTCCTGGACGAGCCGGCGGCCTCGCTCGACCTCGGCGCACGCGAGAGCCTCGTGCGGACGCTCGGCGGGTACGCCCAGAGCCCCGACTCGCCGGCGATCGTCATCGTGACGCACCACGTGGAGGAGATCCCCGTGGGCTTCACGCACGCGCTCGTCCTCACCGACGGGCACGTGCAGGCCGCGGGTCCGATCGACGAGGTCCTGACGAACGAGACCCTCACGCAGGCGTTCGGCGTCGACCTCGTCGTGACCAAGGACGACGGCCGCTGGAGCGCCCGCGCGTCGTAGCGGCTCGCCGGGCCGATCTGGTAACGTGGACGGCTGGCGCACGCCGACGACTTCCCGCGCGGTGCTCACTCGAGCGCAGCGCAGTCCGACCATCTGCAACCGAGGAATCTCCATGAAGACCGACACCCACCCCGAGTACAACGCCATCGTCTTCCGCGACCTGGCCTCCGGTGAGACGTTCCTGACGCGTTCGACCGCGACCAGCGACAAGACCATCGAGCTCGACGGTGCGACCTACCCGGTCATCGACGTCGAGATCTCGTCCGCGTCGCACCCGTTCTACACGGGCAAGCAGCGCATCCTCGACTCGGCCGGCCGCGTCGAGAAGTTCAACCAGCGCTTCAAGGGCTTCTCCAAGTAAGCAGCCTCGCGTTCCGCGACGGGCGGTCCTCCTCCGGGAGGGCCGCCCGTTCGGCGTTCCCGGGGTGGGCGCGCGGTCGGGTGCACGGGTGCCTGGTCGGGTGCACGGATCGGCAGTCGGGACGCGGTGCAGTTCGTCAGCCGGGTTGCGGTGCAGTTCGTCAGTGCACAACCGGAGTCGTCCCGCACCACGGCGATCCGTGGTGCGGGACGACTTCGATTGTGCGAGCACGCACCGGCGGCGGTCGCGTGGCGCACCAGCGGCCGACGGGCAGGAGAACGGAGCCACCCGACCGCCGCAGCGCGCGACGCCGGCCCTACGAGCCGTTGCGGTGCGGCCAGCGACCGTCGGCGGTGAACGACGGGTCGCGCTTCGTGCGCATGTACTCCTGGAACGACGCGGCCTGATCGGCGCACCAGCCGACCTGCTTGCGGTGCAGCTCTTCGGCGGAGACGCCGAGCTCGTCCGGGTACTTCGCGGCGATCGCCTGTGCCACGCGGCCGGCAGCGATCGCGTCCGCCCCGGCGTCGTGCGCGTCCGACAGCGTCACGCCGTACAGCTCCGAAGCGGCCTCGAGCGTGCGCTTGCCCTTGCGGTACGTGTCGAGGGCCTTGTCGATCACCAGCGGGTCGACGACGTTGCCGATCACGGGGGAGGCCAGGCCGTGACGCTTGGCTTCCCGGTCGAGGACGGTCAGGTCGTACGGGGCGTTGTAGATCACGAGCGGGATGCCGCGGGCGAAGACGGCCTCGACCGCGGCGATGACCTCGGCCACGACCTCTCCGGCGGGACGCCCCTCGGCCTGTGCGCGCTCGGTGGTGTAGCCGTGCACGGCCGCGGCACCCTCGGGGATGGCGATGCCGGGGTCGGCGATCCAGGCACCCTCGACGATGGATCGGCCGGTCATGTCGATGAGGCCGACGTGCGCGGTGACGATCCGGGCGGTCTCGACGTCGACGCCGGTGGTCTCGAGGTCGAAGACGCCGAGGGCGTGCCACCACGGCCGGCCCGAGAGGTCCTGCGGCACCGGTGCCGGAGGTACGTCGGTCGCCACTGCGGTCGCGGGGGAGTACGTCACCCGGCCAGGCTAACGGGACGCACCGACACCCACGACGCGACCCGCCTGGCGGGGAAGCCGACCGCCCGCACGACGCGACCCGCCTGGCGGGGCCGGGCCGGGCCTCCAGGCCGGGTCGCACGGTGCGAGGGACAGCCCGATGGTGCGAGGTTGCACGCGGCGTGCGACGTGAAGCACCTCGCACCGTGCCGGGAACCTCGCACCACGGCGCGACCGACCCGCTCGCGACCGACCCGGGCGCGAGGGACCGGCCCACGGCGCGACCGACCGGCCCGGGCGCAACCGGCCCGGGCGCGACCGACCGGCGGCCCCGCACGGTGCGAGCCGCCCGCCCGCCCCTACGCCGTGGCCGAAGCCGGCGGCGCTGCCACGGGCGCGACGGCCGGCGCCGCACCCACGTGCAGCCAGTAGAACGACTGCGTGCCGAGCGTCAGCGTGACCGACCCGCTCTCGTCGAACGACGGGAACACGCTCCCGCCGAAGAGGTCGTAGAGCGGACGTCCGGCGTACTCCGGCACCGAGATCGTCACCGACGTCGGGTTCGTCGCGAACGAGAACACGCAGAGGACGTCCTCGGCGGACGGCCCGAACTGCTGCCCCGACCCCTCCCACGAGCGGACGAACGCCAGCACGGACTCGTTCGAGGTGTCCTTGACGTGAAGCGTCCCGAGGCCGAAGACGGGGTGCGCCTTGCGGACGTGGATGACGTTGCGCACCCAGTGCAGGAGGGAGCGTGACTGTGCCAGCTGCGCCTCGACGTTGACCTGCTGGTAGTTGTAGACCAGCGACTGGACGACGGGCAGGTAGAGCTTCCCCGGGTCGGCCGTCGAGAACCCGGCGTTCCGGTCCGGCGTCCACTGCATCGGCGTGCGGGAGGAGTCGCGGTCCGGGAGCCAGATGTTGTCGCCCATCCCGATCTCGTCGCCGTAGTAGAGGAACGGCGACCCGGGCAGCGAGAAGAGGAGCGCGTGGATGAGCTCCAGCTCGGCACGCGAGTTGTCGAGCAGGGGAGCGAGGCGACGACGGATGCCGATGTTGGAGCGCATCCGCGGGTCGTAGCCGTACCAGCCGTACATCGCCTGGCGGTACTCCTCGCTCACCATCTCGAGCGTCAGCTCGTCGTGGTTGCGGAGGAACACGCCCCACGCGGCGGACTCCGGCACGTCGAGCGTCTCGGAGAGGATCGCCTTCAGCTCGGAGGCGTGCTGTGCGCGGAGCGAGTAGAAGATGCGCGGCATGACGGGGAAGTCGAACGCCATGTGGCACTCGGGCTCCTCGTCGGTGCCGAAGAACGCGGCGGTCTCGCGCGGCCACTGGTTCGCCTCGGCCAGGAGTACGCGTCCGGGGTACTCGTCGTCGACCATCGCACGGAGCTTCTTGATGAACTCGTGCGTCTCCGGCTCGCCCTCGCCGTTGCCCTCCTCGGACTCGAAGAGGTACGGGATCGCGTCGAGCCGGAGCCCGTCCACACCCATGTCGAGCCAGTGCCGGACGACCTCGTAGACGGCCTCGACGACGGCGGGGTTCTCGAAGTTGAGGTCGGGCTGGTGGGAGAAGAACCGGTGGAAGAAGAACTGCCGCCGGACCGGGTCGAACGTCCAGTTCGACTCCTCGGTGTCGACGAAGATGATCCGGATGTTCTCGTACTCCTGGTCGGTGTCCCGCCAGACGTAGAAGTCGCCGTAGGGGCCGTCCGGGTCCTCGCGCGACTGCTGGAACCACTCGTGCTGGTCCGACGTGTGGTTGATCACCATGTCGATGACGATGCGCATGTTGCGTTCGTGCGACTTCGTGACGAGTTCGCGGAAGTCGTCGAGGGTGCCGAACTCAGGGAGGATCGCCTTGTAGTCGGCGATGTCGTACCCGCCGTCGCGCATCGGCGACTGGAAGAACGGCGGCAGCCAGATGGCGTCGACACCGAGCCACTGGAGGTAGTCGAGCTTGCCGATCACGCCCTGGATGTCACCGATGCCGTCGCCGTTCGAGTCGACGAACGAGCGGATCATGCACTCGTAGAAGACGGATCGCTTGTACCACTGCGGGTCCAGGGTCAGGCCTGGGAGCTGGATCGGGGCCGTGAACGTCACCCTGGACACGCTAGGCCGCGCGACTGCCGCTGTCCGCAGGAAGACGCGGATCCGGCCTGGAGGCGCGGATCACCGCCCGGCACACGTCGCGTCTGCGAGTTCTCCACATCTGCACCGCGCTGCGGCGGCTGGTCGGGCCGGCTTCCCTAGACTGGCCCGGATGCAACCGCCCGTGCTGTCCCCGTACCAGTCCCTCATGGCCGCGACCCCGGTCGTGCACCGCGCGGTGCAGGTCGACGGTCGGACGACGCACTACTGGGTGTACGGACCCGAGGACGCAGCACGGACGGTGCTGGCCGTCCACGGGTTCCGCGGCGACCACCACGGACTCGAGACGATCGCGGCGCACCTGCAGGGTGTCCGGGTGATCGTCCCGGACCTGCCCGGCTTCGGTGTGTCGGACCCGCTGTCGTCGTCCGACATCGACTCGTACGTGGCCTGGTTGCACGGATTCCACCGCGCGCTCGGACTCGGCGCGGACACCGTCGTGCTCGGACACTCCTTCGGATCGATCGTCGTCGCGGCGACCGTCGCCGCCGGGTTGCGGACGCGCCTCCTGGTCCTCGTGAACCCGATCGCAGCCCCGGCGCTCCAGGGTCCGCGGGCGATCGCGACGGGCGTGGCGATCGGGTACTACCGGGCCGGTGCCGTCCTGCCGCGCCCCCTCGGCCTGGCGCTCCTGCGCAACCCGGCGATCGTGCGGGTGATGAGCATCGCGATGCTGAAGTCGCACGACCGCGACCTGCGACGGTGGGTGCACGACCAGCACGACCGCTACTTCTCGGCGTTCTCCGACCGCACGTCCGTGCTCGAGGCGTTCCGCACCTCGGTGACGCACGACGTCTCGGAGTACGCGGACCGCATCGACGTGCCCGTGCTGATGATCGCCGCCGAGCACGACGACATCACCGCGGTCCCCGAGCAGCAGGCCCTCGCCGCGCGCCTGGCCGACGCCGAGCTCGTGGTGGTGCCCGGTGTCGGGCACCTCGTCCACTACGAGACGCCCGCTGCGGCCGCCTCCGCGGTGCTCCGACGGATGGGTGACCCGGGCACGACTGCCCGTGGTGCCCGTCGCGGCGGAGCACGGCGCGGTGGAGGCGAGCGGCGTGGAGCGCGAGCCGAGACGGCGTCGGCGGACCCGTCGGGGTCGACCCGCGCCTCCCGGCCGTCCGACGGTGCGGAGCACGCGTCGTGAGCCGCCTCCGCATCGGCATCGACTGCCGCTACGTGCGCATCGGTCGCCACGACGGCATCTCGCGGTTCACCGCCGGCATCGTGGCGCACCTGCCCGACCGGCACGACTACACGCTGCTCGTGCACGACGTCCGGCAGCTCGAGTCCCTGCCGGACGGTCTGCCGCACGCCGTGCTGCCCGCGCCGACCGATCCCGGGGAACCCCTCGTCGCCCGGAGGGTGAACCGGCTCGGCCTCGAAGCGGTGTTCTCGCCGATGCAGACGATGGGGTCGCGCGGCCGCGAGTACGCCCTCGTGCTGACGCTGCACGACCTCATCTACTACCGGAACCGGACGCCCCCGCGGGAGCTCTCGTGGCCGCTCCGCCTCGGGTGGCGGGCGTTCCACCTGAGCTGGGCGCCGCAGCGGTTCCTGCTGAACGGGGCGGACGGCGTCGTCACCGTCTCGGAGACGACCGCCGGACTCATTCGGGAGCACCGGCTGACCAGGCGGCCGGTCACCGTCGCGTACAACGCGGCAGACCCGGCTCCTCGCCGACCGGCCGACGGGCAGCGCCGGCACGACCTCGTGTACATGGGCTCGTTCATGCCGTACAAGAACGTCGAGACCCTCGCGGCCGCGCTGCCGCTCCTCGGTGCCGACTGGCGGCTGCACTGCATGTCGCGGGTGTCCGCTGCCGACCGCGCCCGCTTGGAACGGCTCGCACCAGCGGGGTCACTCGTCTTCCACGACGGCGCCAGCGACGAGGTCTACCTCGATGTGCTCCGCTCGGCCACGGCCCTGGTGACGGCGTCGTACGACGAGGGCTTCGGCATCCCCCTCGTCGAGGCCATGGGCGTCGGGACACCGGTCGCGGTCAGTGACATCCCGATCTTCCGCGAGATCGGGGGCGCCGCGGCGGAGTATTTCGACCCGTCGTCGCCGTCCGCGGTCGCCGCCGCGGTCCGGCGGCTCGAGGAGCGCTGGGACGACCGGTCCGAGCAGTCCGTCGAGCAGGCCGCACGGTTCCGGTGGGCCGATTCCGCGGAGCAGGTCGTCGGGGCGGTCGAGCGAGCCGTGCGGGACCGAGCCGCGCGGCGGTAGGGCACCCGCTCGGGCGCTCGGCCGTTCGGGTGCTCGGGCTCGGGCGCTTGCCCGCTCGTGCCCTCAGGCTTGGGCGCTTGCCCGCTCGGGCTCGCGGTCAGGCGGGTGGTCGCACGGCCGTGACGGTCGCCCCGCGGAACGCCGCCTGCGTCGACTCCTGCGCCTTCGCCATGACCGCGTCGAGCGCCGCGCCGCGGCCGATCGTCTGCAGGGTGACCTCCTGCGCCGTCGCCTCGTCGGAGGGTGCGTCCGTGGCCCAGGCGCAGCGCACCGCACGGACCCCGCCGATCGCGTCGACCCGGCGAGCGAGGTCGAGCCGCGCGGCGGTGACGTCCGCGTCCGCCGAGAGGCCGACCCGCATCGTGTCGAGTTGCACGACCGCGAAGACGCGGACGCCGTTGCCGCCGGTCGTGGCGGCTGCCGCACTGAGCGCGGCGACGAGGTCGTCCTGTGCGTCCGGGGCCAACCCGTCCTCGGCGGTCGCGACCGAGACGACGTCGTAGCTCGCGAAGCCGGTCTTGACGGTGCGCACGCCCTCCACCGAACGGACGCCGTCGACGGCCCGCGCCGCCGTGTCGAACCGCGCGAGCGCGGCCTCGGGCTGCGGGAACACCCCGCCGACACCGTTCTGCACGCTGCTGATGATCGTCCCGAGGGCGATGACGAGCACCCCGGCCGCGAGGACCACCCCGACGGTGACGAGGGCACCCCGCCGGACCCGCTGGGGAGTGGTGCGGATCGTCACCGAGCCGGTGTCGGGGCCGAAGGCGCGGTCGAGGTCGTCGTCCTCGGGGTCGAGCTGCCCTCCTGGCCGCTCCGTGCTCATGCCGTCCTCCTCTCAGGGCCGCCGGTGGTGCGGACGGCTGCTGTCGGTCGAGCTGACCGATCCCGCTCGAGCGGGCGGACGAGTCAGCCCGCTCGAGCGGACCGGACGGGCCGGGGCGGGTCCGGATCCGATCCGCATCGCGGAGTGGGTCGGAGCCTAGTCCCGGTGGACGTGAGGACGGATCAGCCTCGGCGTTCGAGGGGGTTCTGGTACTCGAACGCGAAGCCGCCGGGGCCGTCGGAGGCGTCGTCGATCGGGTCGTCGAACCGGACGAGCTCGGCCTGGAACCGCTCCGGGTCCCACCGGAAGGAGTGGATCGACCCGTTGCGGATCGGTGTGCGGTGCCGGTCCGCCGTCCCGGGCGCGGCGGCGTTGACGACGCTGCGGATGACGGCGCCGTGGGTCGCGACCACGACGGACGCGCCGTCGAACCGGATCGCGATCTCGGCGAGTTGCTCGGTCACCCGAGTGAGCAACGCCGTCCGCGACTCCCGTCCGGGCACGTCGTCGTGGGGCCAGCGCGTCCGGATCTCGACGTCCGTCAGGCCCTCGGCATCGCCGTAGGACCGTTCGGCGAGCCCGGCGTAGGTGTCCGGCTCGGCGAGTCCGAGCCGGGTCGCGATGATGGCCCCCGTCTCGCGGGCCCGCGACAGCGGCGAGGCGACGACCGCGTCGAACCGGCGACGGGCGAGGAGTTCGGCGGCACCGGCGGCCTGGTCGCGACCGACGTCGTTGAGCGGGATGTCGGTCGACCCCTGGATGCGTCGCTGCCGGTTCCAGTCGGTCTCGCCGTGGCGGACCAGGGACAGGTGGGTCGTCACCCGACGATCATCCCAGATCGACCGCGGCCGTCGCCGCGGCCGCTGCCGCTGCCGTGCCGAGGCGTTCCGCGAGCGCGACGAGCGTCTCGGTGGTGCCGGCGTCGAGCTTCACCGCGGCGCGGCGGTCGCTCCGGGTCGTCCCGCGGTTGACGATGACGACCGGGTGCTTCCGGCGGACGGCGTGGTCGACCAGGCGGACGCCCGAGTTGACGGTCAGCGAGGAACCCACGACGAGGAGCGCGTCGGCGTCGGCCACGAGCGAGACCGACTCCCGGAACTTCTCGGCCGGCACGAACTCGCCGAAGAACACCACGTCGGGCTTGAGCACACCGCCGCACACCGAACAGTCCGGCACCACGAAGCGCTCGACGTCGGTGATCTCGACGTCGCCGTCCGGCTGGAGCTGCACGGAGCCGGGTTCGTCGATCCACGGGTTCGCGCGGTCCAGCGTCGCGGCGAGGTCGGACCGCGAGAACACCTGGCCGCACGTCAGGCACACGGCGCGGTCCATCGAGCCGTGGATCTCGACGACGCGACGGGAGCCGGAGCGGAGGTGCAGCCCGTCGACGTTCTGGGTGATCACCCCGGTGACGACCCCGGCGCGCTCGAGGTCGGCGAGCGCCCGGTGCCCGTCGTTCGGGACGGCCGCGGCGAAGGTCCGCCAACCGAGGTGGGAGCCGGCCCAGTACCGCTGGCGCTTGGCCGGGTCGGAGCGGAACTCCTGGAAGGTCATCGGCTTCCGGACGACACGGCCCTCGCCCCGGTAGTCGGGGATGCCCGAGTCGGTGCTGAGCCCTGCTCCGGAGAGCACGGCGAGGCGCTTGCCCGCGAGCAGCTCGACGGCGCGGTCGAGGTCGGCCGCGGTGCTGTGCTCGTCGCTCGTGGGCATCGTGTTCACGGTACCCTCAACAGCCGACCGTCCAGCGCACTTCCCACGAATCGGAGCCCCGTGCACCCCGTCCGCATCGACTCCCTCGACGACCCGCGCCTCGACGACTTCGCACGGCTGACCGACGTGGCGCTCCGCCGGGTCACCGAGCCCGAGGGCGGGTTGTACATCGCGGAGTCGAACACGGTCATCGAGCGGGCGGTCCGTGCCGGCCACGTGCCGCGGAGCGTGCTCGTGCAGGAGAAGTGGCTCGACGACGTCCTCCCGCTCGTGGCCGAGCACGACGGCCCGGTGTTCGTCGGTGCGGACGCCCTGCTGGAGGAGCTCACCGGCTTCCGGATGCACCGCGGGGCGATCGCCGCGATGCACCGCCCCGTACTGCCGTCGGTGGCCGAGGTGGTCCGGGACGCGCGGCTCGTCGTCGTCCTCGAGGACATCGTCGACCACACCAACGTCGGGGCGGTCTTCCGGAGCGTCGCCGGCCTCGGTGCCGACGCGGTCCTCGTCAGCCCGCGGTGTGCCGATCCGCTCTACCGCCGGAGCGTCCGCGTGAGCATGGGGACCGTGCTGCAGGTGCCGTGGACGCGCATCGGGGAGTGGCCGGCGGCGGGCGAGGAGCTCCGGGCGCAGGGGTTCCACCTCGCGGCGATGGCGCTCACGGACCGGTCGGTGGACCTCGACGCGTTCGTCGCGGAGGTCCCGGAGCGGGTGGCGCTCGTGATGGGGACGGAGGGGCAGGGCCTCACGGACCGGGCGATCGCGGCGGCGGACACGACGGTGCGGATCCCGATGTCGCACGGCGTCGACTCCCTCAACGTGGCCGCGGCGAGCGCCGTCGGCCTCTGGGCCGTGGCGCACGCCCAGCGGGCGCGCTGACCGCACGCCGACGAAGAGCTCTCCCGACGGTTCGCGTCGGCCGGTCGCGGCGGCCGCCCGGCGCTGCGCTGCGCCCCGCTCGGTGCGAGGTTGTCGACACGGTGCGAGGGGAATGCCCTGCCACGGTGCGTGGAACCTCGCACCGTGCCGGACGCGCGGCCCGGCGGCGCCCCGCCGGACCGGGCGGACACCCGGGGAGCCGCCACGCGCCTCCAGTACGCTCCCTTGCTGTGCCACGAGTCGTCCGCCGCCCCCGCTCCGCCGTCCGGCACCCCGTGACGATCACCGTGGTCGCCGTGCTCCTGCTCACGGTGGGCTACCTCGTCGCGGCGGCCGTGGTGCCGTTCGCCCCGGCGAGCGCCGCGACCACCACCTACGCCGCACCGACGACCACGACTCCGGAGCTGTCGTTCCCGGGCTACGGTGCGACCGCCGTCGAGGCGACGGACTTCCCGGAGAGTCTGCGGACGAGCGGCGACCGCGAGGAACGGTCGATCGCGAGCATCTCGAAGGTCGTGACGGCGCTCGTGGTCCTCGACGAGAAGCCGATGCGACGCGGCGAGCGGGGTCCGACGATCACGTTCACGAAGCAGATGCAGGGGTTGTACGCGAAGTACCTCGCGCAGAACGGCGAGGTCGCGCCGATGCCCGCCGGGCTGCGGCTCTCCGAGTACCAGACGTTCCAGGTCATGCTGATGAAGTCGGCGAACAACTACGCCGGCGCGTTGGCGCTGTGGGCGTTCGGGTCGCTCGACGCGTACGAGCGGGCAGCGGACACGTGGCTCGACGAGCACGGTCTCGACCACACGCGGATCCACGAGCCGACCGGCCTCGACCCCGACAACACGGCGACGGCCACCGACCTCGTCGAGCTCGGCCAGCTGGCCCTCGCGAACCCCGTGGTGAAGGAGATCGTCGGGACGAAGCAGGTCACCGTGCCCGGCGTCGGCGAGATCGAGAACTCGAACAAGCTCCTCGGTCTCGACGGCGTCGAGGGCATCAAGACCGGCACGCTCGACGAGGCCGGCGCGTGCCTGCTCTTCGCCGCGACGTACGAGCGGGGCGGTCGGAAGGTGACCGTCGTCGGCGCGATGCTCGGGGGCGTCGACCACGATTCGCTCGACGAGGACGTCCAGCGGCTGCTGCGGTCGGTCGCCGACGACTTCCAGGTCGTGACGCTGACGCACCAGGGGCAGACCTTCGGTACCTACAGCACGCCGTGGCAGGACGGGGCGGACGCGGTCGCGGCAGAGGCGTCCCAGGTGCTCGTGTGGGGCCGGACCACGGTGACGGCGAAGACCCGGCTCGACCGGGTGACGTTCGGGGACCGCGGCGAGCGCGTGGGGCGGGTGCGCTTCACGATCTCGGACCACCCGGCCGTGACGGTCCCGCTGGAGCTCGACCGCTCCATCGCGGACCCGGGTGTCTGGTGGCGCTGGACCAACCCGTTCCAGGGGACCTGACACGCACACCGTGCGGGCCGTAGGGTCGACCGTGTGACGACGACGTTCCCGCGCAGCTCCCCGCCCGCCCTCGGCATCGACGCACGCGGGGTCGCCGCGTTCCTCGACGCCCTCGAGTCCACGCCGGACGTCGAAGCGCACTCGTTCGTGCTGCTCCGCCACGGTCAGGTCGCCGCGGAGGGCACGTGGGACCCGTACCGCGCCGAGTCGGTGCACCTGCTGTACTCGCTCAGCAAGAGCTTCACCGCGGCCGGTGTCGGCATCGCCGTGCGCGAGGGCCTGGTCGACCTCGACGCCACCGTGCTGTCGTACTTCCCGGAGCTCGACGCCGAGGTGACCGACGAGCGCAGTCGTCGGATCCGCGTGCGGCACGTCCTCGCGATGGCGAGCGGCCACCGCGAGGAGACGCTCGAGCGCGCTCGGGCGATCGACCCGACGAACATCGTCCGGGGGTTCCTGCTGCTGCGGCCGGACGAGGAGCCGGGCTCGGTGTTCGCGTACAACCAGCCGTGCACGTACACGCTCGCCGAGATCGTCCGGCGGGTGTCCGGCGGGTCGCTCGTCGACTGGCTGCGGCCGCGGTTGCTCGACCCGCTCGGCATCGAGGACCTCGCCTGGAAGCGCGACGAGCAGGGCAACGAGCTCGGGTTCAGCGGGTGCTACGCCCCGGTCGAGGCCGTCGCGAAGCTCGGGCAGCTGTACCTGCAGCGGGGCGTGTGGGACGGGCAGCGCATCCTCGACGAGGACTGGGTCGACGCCGCGACCCGTGTGCAGGTCGAGAACCCGCAGGAGGAGAACCCGGACTGGAGCCAGGGCTACGGCTTCCAGTTCTGGATGGCTCGGCACGGGTTCCGCGGCGACGGTGCCTACGGGCAGTTCTGCGTCGTCCTGCCGGAGCAGGACGTCGTGCTCGCCCTGACCGGGCAGAGCCTCGACATGCAGGCCGTGCTCGACGCGGCCTGGGAGCACCTCCTGCCCGCCGTCGACGCTGCGGACCCCGGCGCGGCTGCGGACACCGGCCTGGAGGAACGGATCGCCTCGCTGGGGCTGCCACCGGTCGCGGGGGAGCGGCTCCCGGACGTCGCTGCCGTCGGACCGCTGCACCGCGACGGTCACGGGTGGCGGCTCGAGCTGGACGTCGAGGGCGGGCACCTGTCCGTCCCGGTCGCGGAGGGGGCGTGGGCGGTCGAGGGGCCGCTCGCCGGGAGCGCGGCCCTGGTCGACGACGGCGCGGCGGTGCTCGTGTCCGTCCGGTTCGTCGAGACCCCGCACGCCGCGCACGTCCGGGTCGACACCGCGACGGGCGACGCCACCTTCGCCTGGGTGACCCAGCCGCTGCACGACGGACCGACGACGCTCCGACGGCCCGCCGACTGAGGCCGGTCAGGGCGTGTCGGACCGGTGGTCGACGACGTCCTGCAGCTCCGGCCGCTTCGGGTGCACGCCGTCGCCGGACGACGTGTGCCGGATGCGCCGGACGACCCACGGCACGAGGTACTCCCGCGCCCAACCGAGGTCCTCGACGCGGGCCTCCCGCCAGGGGCGTGCCTCGAGCGGCTCGGGGTTGAACGGCGCGAGCCCGTGGTCGACCCCGAGCGCGTCGAGGACCGCGGCCGCGACGGTGGCGTGGCCGGTGGGCGAGTGGTGCAGCCGGTCCGGTGCCCACATCCGCGGGTCGCGGAGCACCCGGAGCGCCCACATGTCCGCGACGAGGGCACCGTGCTTCAGCGCGATCGCGTGCAGGTTCTCGTTGTAGATCGCCGTCTTGCCCCGCACCATCCCGAGCACCGGCGTCATGCCGACGTCCGGACCGGTGAACATCACGACCGTCGCGCCGTCGCTGCGCAGCCGGGCGATCATCGCATCGACCTTCTCGGCGAGGTCGTCCGGGTCGGTCCCGGGGCGGATGATGTCGTTGCCGCCCGCCGACACCGTGACGAGGTCCGGCCGGAGCGCGAGGGCCGGCTCGACCTGCTCGTCGATGATCTGCTGCAGCAGACGCCCGCGGATCGCGAGGTTGGCGTACGCGAAGTCGCCGTCGCCCGCACCGGCGGCGGCCGCCTGGTGCGCGAGGACCTCGGCCACCCGGTCCGCCCAACCGCGGTTGCCCCCGGGCACCGTGGGGTCCGGGTCACCGATCCCCTCGGTGAACGAGTCACCGATCGCGACGTACCTGGACCAGGGATGACGTACTGACACGCATCGGACCCTAGTCTCGTGCCATGAGCACGGCCAACCCGATCCCCGCCGACCTCCTCGAGCGCATCGCCGCGCGGGCGCCGGGCTACGACGCGGCGAACGCCTTCTGCGCGGAGGACCTCGACGAGCTCCGCGCCGCCGGCTACCTGCGGATCGGGGTGCCCGCGGAGCAGGGTGGCCTCGACCTCGGACTCCGCGACACCGCGGCGGTCCAGCGCACCCTCGCGCGGTCCGCCCCTGCGACCGCGCTCGGGCTCGGGATGCACCAGGTGTGGGTGCAGGCGGCCCGCAGCGTGCGCGCGCGCGGCGAGGCGTTCCTCCAGGCCGTCACCGACCACGCGGCGGACGACCACCTGCTCGCGTTCGGGGTGAGCGAACCCGGCAACGACGCCGTGCTCTTCGACTCGCTGACGACGGCGGAGCCGGACGGCGACGGCGGCTACCGCTTCACGGGCACGAAGGTGTCGACCTCGCTCGCGCCCGCGTGGGACGTCCTCAGCGTGTTCGGGAAGGACACCTCTGGGCCGGAGCCGGTGCTCGTGCACGGGTTCGTGCTCCGGTCCGACGGCCACGTCGCCCACCGCGACGACTGGGACACCCTCGGCATGCGTGCGACGCAGAGCCGCACGACCGTCCTGGACGGCGTGCACGTCCCCGCCGACCGCATCGCGCGGGTGCTGCCGGTCGGGCCGAACCAGGACCCGCTCGTGTTCGGCGTGTTCGCCGCCTTCGAGCTGCTCGTGGCGTCCGTGTACGTCGGCGTCGCGGAGCGTGCCGTCGAGCTCGCCGTCGACGCCGTCCGGGGACGGAGGTCGCTGGACGGCACGCCGCGGTCCGAGGACCCCGCGGTGCGTCGCGCCCTCGCGGACGCCCAGGGTGTGGTCGACGCGGTGGCGCTCCAGGTCGACGCCCTGGCCCGGGACGTCGACGAGCTCGTCGACCACGGGGCGCGCTGGTTCCCGCTCCTCGTCGGCACCAAGGCCCGCACGGTCGACGCGGCCCAGCAGGTCGTGGACGAGGCGATGCGGGTCGTCGGCGGAGCGGCCTACCGGAACGACGCCGAGCTCGCCCGCCTGGCGCGCGACGTCCGAGCGGGGCAGTACCACCCGTCCTCCCGCGACTCCGCGGCGCGGACGATCGCGTCGGCGCTGCTCGGTCCGGCCCGCTGACGAGCGGGGAGCCGGCGTTGTCGGTGGTGGGTGGCATCATCGCCGTGTGAGCAAGCAGGACGGACGCAACCGGCTCGTCTCCGACGCACCGGTCGACGACGTCAGCGCCACCGTGCTGCACGTCGACATGGACGCGTTCTTCGCCTCCGTCGAACTGCTCGACCGTCCCGACCTCGTCGGGCTGCCCGTGATCGTCGGGCACGACTCCGACCGCTCCGTGGTCACCGCCGCCACGTACGAGGCCCGACGCTACGGCGTGAACTCCGCGATGCCGATGGCCGTCGCGAAGCGGCGGTGCCCGAACGCCGTGATCGTCGAGCCGCACTTCGAGAAGTACCGCGAGCAGTCCGCCGCCGTGATGGCCGTGTTCGACCGCTTCACCCCGCGGGTCGAGCGGCTCGGCATCGACGAAGCCTTCCTCGACGTCGCCGGCGCGATCCGGCTCTACGGCACCCCGTGGGAGATCGGCACCGCCATCCGCGCCGCCGTCCTCGAGCAGACCGGGCTGCACTGCTCGGTCGGGGCGGCGTCGACGAAGTTCGTGGCCAAGCTCGCGTCCAGTCGGGCGAAGCCGGACGGCCTGCTCGTCGTCCCCGCTGCCGACACGGTCGCGTTCCTCCACCCGCAGCCCGTGTCCGCGCTCTGGGGCGTCGGCGGCAAGACCCAGGAGACCCTCGAACGCCGGGGCATCCGCACCGTCGGCGACCTCGCCACGACGCCGCTGCCGTCGCTCGTCGCGGCCCTCGGTCCCGCTGGCGGCCAGCGGCTCCACGACCTGTCGTGGGGCCGCGACCCACGGACCGTCGAGACCGGCGTCGGTGAGAAGTCGATCGGGCACGAGGTCACCTTCGGCCGCGACCTCACCGAACGCGACGACGTCGCCCGGGAACTCCTGCGCCTCGCCGACAAGGTCGCCGTCCGGCTCCGTCGCGCCGACGTGCAGGCGCGGACCGTCGCGCTCAAGGTCCGGTACACCGACTTCACGACGCTCACCCGGTCGCGCACCCTCGCCGAGCCCACCGACGTCGCCAAGCGGATCCACCGCGAAGCCGTCGAGCTCTACGACGTCCTCCACCGACCGGGCAACCGCATCCGGCTCATCGGCGTCCGTGGCGAGAACCTCGTTCCCGCGGCGGCGAGCAACGCCCTGTGGGACGACGACGCGCCGTGGCGAGACACCGAGACCACGGTCGACGCCGTGGCGGCACGGTTCGGCGCGGGCGTGCTCCGGCCGGCCTCGCTCGTCCGCGGCGCGCCCGAGCAGCGGGCCCCGCACGCCAGGCAGGACCCCGGGTGACGGTAGAATCGCGTGCAGTGAGCGCAGCGGAGTACGAGAACCAGCAGCAGGCCGCCACGCTGTGGGGCGATGCGTCGTCGAACCCGATCGAGCGCCCGGCCACCGCCGACGGCCACGCCGCCAGGCCCCACGACGAAGCCGCCGCGCGGCCCCACGACGAAGCCGCCGCGCAGGCCGAGGCCGCAGGCAACGCCGCCGCCGAGCACCTCTCGCCCGCGTTCCCGGACCGCGCCGCCTGGGGTACCGCGTCGAAGCTCCGCGCCTGGCAGGTCGAGGCGCTGACGAAGTACTTCGAGACCGAGCCCCGTGACTTCCTCGCAGCGGCGACCCCGGGCGCCGGCAAGACGACCTTCGCGCTCCGGCTCGCGACCGAGCTGCTCGCCCGCGGCACCGTTGACCGGATCGTCGTGGTCGCCCCGACCGAGCACCTGAAGCGCCAGTGGGCGGACTCCGCCGACCGGGTCGGCATCCGGATCGACCCCATGTTCAAGAACGGCGACGGCATGTTCGGCCGGCACTACCAGGGCGTGGCGATCACGTACGCCCAGGTCGGCATGAACCCCGAGGTGCACCAGCGCATCACGGCCGGCGGCAAGACCCTCGTCATCCTCGACGAGGTCCACCACGGCGGCGACGCCCTCACCTGGGGCGACGGCATCCGGGAAGCCTTCTCGAAGGCCACCCGTCGGCTGTCGCTGTCCGGCACGCCGTTCCGCTCCGACACCGCGCCCATCCCGTTCGTGCAGTACGCGCCCGACGAGCAGGGGATCCGGACCTCGATCTCGGACTACAACTACGGCTACGGGCGCGCGCTCAAGGACGGCGTCGTCCGCCCGGTGCTGTTCATGGCCTACGCCGGTCAGATGCGCTGGAAGACCCGCATGGGCGACGAGATGTCGGCCTCGCTCGGCGAGCAGGTCACGAAGGACATCACCGCCCAGGCGTGGCGCACCGCCCTGTCGCCCGACGGCGAGTGGATGCCCGCGGTCCTGACGGCCGCCGACAAACGGCTCACCGAGGTCCGTCGGGGCGTCCCCGACGCCGGCGGGCTCGTCATCGCCACGGACACGACGACGGCCAGGGCGTACGCGCGGATGCTGACGCAGATCACGGGGGAGCGGCCGACGGTCGTCCTCTCCGACGAAGCCGCCGCCTCGGAGCGCATCGGAGCGTTCGCCGAGGGCGACTCACGCTGGATGGTCGCCGTCCGCATGGTGTCCGAAGGCGTCGACGTCCCGCGGCTCTGCGTCGGTGTGTACGCCACGAGCGCGAGCACGCCGCTGTTCTTCGCCCAGGTGATCGGTCGCTTCGTGCGTGCCCGCCGTCGTGGCGAGACCGCCTCCGTGTTCCTGCCGAGCGTTCCAGGCCTGATGGCCCTCGCGGCGTCGCTCGAGCTCGAACGCGACCACGCCCTCGACCGCCCGAAGGACGCGGACGACGGGATGTACAACCCCGAGGACGCGATGGTCGCCGAGGCCAACCGCGAGGACCGCGCGTCCGAGAGCCTGCTCGAGGTGCAGCCGTTCGAGGCCCTCGACTCGCAGGCGTCGTTCGACCGCGTGCTCTACGACGGCGGCGAGTTCGGGTCCGGTGGCGAGGTCGGCTCGCTCGAGGAACTCGACTTCATCGGCATCCCCGGGCTCCTCGAGCCCGACCAGGTGCGCGACCTGCTCCGAGCCCGGCAGGCGTCCCAGGCCAAACGCTCCAAGGGGCGGCCGGCGAAGGACGGGATGCCGAGGGCCACGCCGGACGAGAGCCGGCCGATGTACATGACGCTCAAGGAGCAGCGGACCGAGCTCGCACGCCTCGTCTCGATCTGGTCCCGGCACTCGAACGAGCCGCACGGGGCCATCCACGCGGAGCTCCGACGGATCAGCGGCGGTCCGGCCGTGGCGCAGGCGAGCGTCGAGCAGATCCAGAAGCGCATCGACGTGCTCCGGTCGCGCATCGGCGGACGGCGGTGACCCTCCCGTGATCGAGCCCGTCGACGACCGCACGTGGCTCGTCAAGCGGGACGCGGAGTCCTCGCCCGAGGCCATCATCGACCGGTTCGCCGGGGGCTACCGGCTGCGCCGCTTCTCGCTCACCGAGTCGCGTCGGACTGCCCACGGGGTGTTCACGGGCCCCGAGCTCGCCGAGACCGCATGGTGGCGCCTCCGCGACCGCCGACGAGACTGAGCCGCGACCGACGCCGGGCGTGCACACCAGGCACGGTCTAGCGTGCGATCCGTGACCGACGAACGTCGCCGCGAAGTCGGCCGTGCTGATGCCCCCGTCGAAGACGAGATCCACGATTCCTTCGAAGCCGTCGTCGAGGAGGGCACCGAACGGCTGCAGCGGACGACGCGGGTCGTGCTCGCCACCGGGTTCGCCGGCGGCCTCGAGATCGGGCTCGGCGTGATGGCGTACCTCGCCGTCCTGCACGCGACCGGCGACCACCTCCTCGCCGGGATCGCGTTCGGTGTCGGGCTGGTGGCGCTGTACCTCGCGCACAGCGAGCTGTTCACGGAGAACTTCCTGATGCCGATCGTCGCGCTCGTCGCGAAGGAGGGGACGGTCGGCCAGCTCCTCCGGCTGTGGGTCGGCACCCTCGTCGCCAACCTCGCGGGCGGATGGCTCTTCATGTGGCTCGTCGTCCAGGCGTTCCCGCAGTGGCACGACGAACTCGAGGAGTCGGCCCGCCACTACGTGGACGCGCCGTTCGGGCTGCAGGTCGCGGTGCTCGCCGTGCTCGGCGGCAGCACGATCACGCTGGTGACCCGGATGCAGCAGGGGACGGACTCCGACCCGGCGAAGATCGTCGCCGCGGTCATCGGCGGGTTCCTGCTGTCCGGCCTCCAGCTGTTCCACTCGATCCTCGACTCGCTGCTCGTCTTCGGCGCCATCCAGGCCGGCGCGTCGATCAGCTACGGCCAGTGGCTCGGGTGGTTCGGGTACACCCTCGTGTTCAACGTCCTCGGTGGTGTGGTCCTCGTGACCGCGCTGCGCCTCGTCCGGTCGGCCGACCTGCTGCAGCACCGTCGCCGGAGCGCGCCCGCCGAGCCCGGTCGGTCGAGCACGGAACAGTGACAGCACCCACCGGCGACAGCGCCGACCGGGGGGAGCGCCCTCCAGCGACAGCGCCCACCAGCGAGGCGGGCGGAGCTCAGCGCACCATCCGGAGCGACCGCTCGATCGGGCCGAACGACGACCTCGCCCCGTCGGTGGCGAACCCGTTGCGTCGGTAGAACGCCTGCGCCCGCGGGTTGTCCTCCGCGACCCACAGCGACGCCGGACGGTCGCCGAGCACCGCGTCGAGGAGTCGCTGCCCGGCACCGGATCCGTGCGCCCGCGCCAGCACGTAGAGCATCGTGAGCTCCTCCGGCCGCACCGGGTCCTCGTCGGTCGGCGAGGACGGCGTCGGTCGCACGGCACCGAAGCCGACCAGGTCGTCGCCGTCGAGGGCCACCACGGTGGAGAACGCGTGCTCGGTCAGGTTCGTCCGCCACATCGCGATCCGCGGCTCGACGGCGAACCACGGGCTGGTGTCCGGGTCCTCCACGAAGCGGCCGTAGGTCTCGCGCCACGACGTCGCGTGGACCAGTGCGATCGGTTCGGCGTCCTCGAGTGTGGCGGACCGGACGGAGATCGACGTCGTCATGCCCTGACCGTACCCATCCGCGGAGCGACGACCGCGCCGACCGACGGCGCGGCTTGGTGACGCCGCCAGGGAAACTCCGGTAGACCGGACACATGGCAGATTCGATCCCGCACGTCCTGGTCCTCGGTGGCGGCTCCGCCGGCTACACGACCGTCAAGCAGCTGCAGAAGCACGCCGCGACGGTTCCGATGCGCATCACGCTCGTCGACCAGAACACCTACTACACGTACCTGCCGTTCCTGCCGGAGGTCGCCGGCGGCCACATCGCGCCGAAGGACGTCACCTTCGAGCTGCGCCGCGCCCTCAAGAAGACACGGGTCATCCAGGGCAAGGTCACCGGGATCTCGTCGAAGGACAAGACCGTGTCGATCTCGACCGCGGGCGGTGACGACCGCACGCTCGGCTACGACCAGCTCGTCGTCGCGCTCGGATCGGTCACCCGGACCTTCCCGACGCCCGGGCTCGAGGAGTACGGCGTCGGCTTCAAGACGGTCGAGGAAGCCGCGTACGTCCGCGCCAAGCTCCTCGACAACATCGCGAAGGCCGCTGCCACCCGCGACGAGGACGAGCGCCGTCGCCTCCTGACGAGCATCTTCGTCGGCGGTGGCTACACCGGTGTCGAGGCGATCGGTGAGCTGTTCGACGTGTCGCAGGCCGCCATCAAGACGTACCCGTCGCTCGCGGGGGAGCACCCCCGCTGGGTCCTCATCGACGCCCTCGACCGCGTCGCGCCCGAGGTCGGCCCCGAGCTGTCGAAGTGGACCCTCGAGTCGCTGCGCGCCCGCGGCATCGACGTCCGCCTCAAGACGACGATGCCGAGCGCCGAGGGCGGCGTCATCAAGCTCTCCGACGGCGACGAGTTCGCTGCCGGCCTCCTCGTCTGGACCGCCGGCGTCAAGCCGAACCCGCTCCTCGACGCCACCGACCTGCCGCGGGGACCGAAGGGCCACCTCGCCGCGAACGCGAAGCTCCAGGTCGAGGACGAGTCGACGCACGAGGTCGTCCCCGGTGTCTGGGGCCTCGGCGACGTCGCACAGGTGCCCGACCTCACCGCGGAGAAGCAGCCGGCGTACTACCCGCCGAACGCGCAGAACGCGGTCCGGCAGGCCGTCGTCGCGGCCGACAACGTCGTGGCGACCATCACGGGCAAGCCGCTCGAGGAGTACCGCCACCCGTCCATCGGCACCGTCGCGTCCTACGGCGTCGCGAAGGGCGCGGCGAACATCAAGGGCGTCAAGATGACGAACCTGCTCGCCTGGCTCGCGCACCGCGCCTACCACGTGTACGCGATGCCGACGCTCAACCGCAAGGCGCGGATCGTCATCGGCTGGGTCACCGGAGCGGTGTCCGGTCGCGACGCGACCTCGCTCATCAAGGAGACGGACCCGCGTCGCAACTTCGTCGAGGCGTCGAAGAGCTAGACGCGACCACCTGACGGGCGGGAGGCGCGGTGTCGGCTGGCACCGCGCCTCCCGTCCGTGTCGTGGTGGCGCCCGCACCGCACGGTGCGGCAGACTGACTCCCTCGCGCGGCGGCGCGACGGTCCGGAAGACGTGACCATGATCGACACCATCACCTGCCAGCGCTGTGGAACGGCGCGACCCTCGACGGGCGTCCACCGGTGCCCCGGACCAGCCGACCCGGCTGCGGCCCTCGGTCTCGGAGGAGCCGCGGTCGTCGCGCTCGAGGCGCTGCGCACGGTCGGATCCCCGGTCGTCGTCGGCGGCACCGTCCGTGACGCCCTGCTCCGCGAGTCCGGTCGGACGGTCCCGGCCACGGCCGTGCCGGACGTCGACATCGAGGTGTACGGCACGGATCTCGACGCGGTCTCGGCTGCACTGCGGGCGGTCGGCGCGGTGGTCGTCCGGGCGGGCGTCCGGTTCGAGGTCCTCAAGGTCGTGCTCGACGGGACGCACCTCGACGTGGCGACCGTGGCGAGTCCTGGTGGTGACGCTCCGTTCACGGCGGCCGCCTCGCGCCGCGACGTCACCGTCGACGCGGTCGCCTGGGACCCGGTGACGAACGAGTACGTCGACGCGTTCGGGGGGATCGACGACGCGGTCGTGGGTGTCCTGCGGCACACGTCCGAGCGCTTCGGCGACGACCCGCTGCGGGTGCTGCGTGCGGTGCAGCTCGTCGCCAGGTTCGGTCTCGAGGTCGACGACGGGACGGTCGCGCTCGCCCGCACGCTCGTCGACCGCTTCGGCGAGGTCGCACACGAGCGAGTCTGGCCGGAGATCCGGAAGACCGCGCTGGGCGACCACGTCTCCGCGGCCCTGGAGGTCCTCCACGACACCGGGTGGGACGTCCACCTGCCGGAACTCGCCGCCCTCCGCGACGTGCCGCAGGACCCGCACTGGCACCCGGAGGGACCGGTCCACGTGCACGCCGGCCTGGCGGGCGATGCCGCAGCCCGTGCCTGCACCGAGGACGGCGTCCGCGGCGACGACCGCGTGGTGATCGTGCTCGCGGCTGTGCTCCACGACCTCGGCAAGGCCGGTTCCGGGACGCAGGTCTCCTCGGAGGAGGGAACCCCTCGCATCCGGAGCCTGGGACACGAGGTGTCGGGCGCGGTGGCGGCTCGCGAGCTGTTGCGTCGGCTCGGTGCGCCGCGCGCCGTCGTCGATCGCGTGGTGCCCCTCGTCCGGGAGCACATGGTGGTCCACTCGGCCGGGGGAGCACCTCCCTCGGTGGCGGCGACGCGGCGACTGTTCCGTCGGCTCGGTGGGACGCTGTCGGCCGCCGAGGCCTGGGCCCGGGTGTGCGAGGCGGACTCCCGGGGGCGTGGTCCCGCATCCGGACCGTCGGCTGCCCGGGAGTGGTTCGCGGTGATGCTGCGCGACGTGTCGACGCGCCCACGTGCCGGGCTCCTCACCGGACGGGACCTCCTGGACGCCGGGCTGACCCCCGGACCGCGGTTCCGCGAGGTGCTCGCAGCAGCGACGGAGGCCGAGGACGACGGCGTGTTCACCGACCTCGGCGGGGCGCGGGACTGGCTCCGCGACTGGCTCAGGGCGCACCTCGCGGACGGAGCGCAGCGCGACGGGTGAGCCCGGCCGGGCCTGCGCGACCCGGTGTCCGATCCGTGCGGATCTGGGACGGCTCGGACGCCCGTGTCGTCAGCGTGGACGACACCAGCGAGAGGAGCGTCCATGCGCGCCATGACGTTCCGCGGGCCCTCCCGGGTCCGCGTCGAGGAGAAGCCCGTTCCGAGGATCCAGCACGAGAACGACGCCGTCGTCCGTGTCGAACGAGCGGCGATCTGCGGGTCGGACCTGCACCTGCACCTGCACCACGGCATGATGTCGGACACCCGCGTCGGGCACACCTTCGGGCTCGAGTTCATCGGGAGCACATCCAGGCCGGGCACCCCAAGCCGAGCGACATCGTCACGCACCGCATCCCGCTCGAGCACATCGCCGAGGGGTACCACCTGTTCTCGTCGAAGCTCGACGGCATCATCAAGCCCGTGATCGTCCCGTGAAGGAGCGCGCCATGACCGATCACATCCCGTACATCGCGGACCCGCCGCGGCGGTCCGGCGGGTCGCGTACGCCCGGTTCAGCGAGGGGCGGCTGGCCCACTGGCTGCTCCTCGTCCTCGGTGACCGGATCGACGTCGCGACCCACCGGGTGACGGACGCGCTGCGTGGTCGGCCCGACCGGGTCGTGCGCGAGACGGGCGTCCGGGCGGAGGGCACCGGGCACCCGGTCGCGTCCCGCGTCCGCTCGTCGCGGCGGCACTGGAGGCACGGCCTCCTCGACCCGGTGGTCGCGAACTGGGGGTGGTCGGCCGCCGTCGGTGGCGCGGTCCTCGTGGTCCGGTGGATCGCGCGGGCACGTCGCGGTCGGTGACCGCCCGCTCGGTGACGCACACCGGACGGGAGGCGCGGTGCGGGCCCGCCCCGCGCCTCCCGTCCGGTCGTGGTCGCGGTGAGGGGTGCCCCGAGTGGAGCGACGCCGATGCTCGCCGCGAAGCACGAACGCGAAATGCCCCTTGGCCGCAAGGCCAAGGGGCATCCATTCCGTGTGTCCGAGGGGGGACTTGAACCCCCACGCCCTAATACGGGCACTAGCACCTCAAGCTAGCGCGTCTACCAATTCCGCCACCCGGACAGGTGTTGTTCTGTTGTGCTGGCCGGTCGTCCGGGGCGTTTTCCCCGGCGTTCCTGCCGAGAGAAGACACTAGCACGGGTCTGAACGCCCGATGAACACGGGCGCGTATCCCGGGCGCGTCCCGCTGTGGACCCGGGGATCGGTGGTGTCGGAGCGGCCCGGTAGCGTGGGGGCATGACTGACCTCCAGGGGAGCACGGCGGCCGACATCGAGCTCGAGGAGACCGCGTCCATCGCTCGGGACCTCATCCGGTTCGACACGACGAACTGGGGCGACGGGATGTCCCGCGGTGAGACCGAGGCCGCGCACTACGTCGAGGCGAAGCTCCGTGACCTGGGGCTCGAGCCGCAGCTCTTCGAGTCGGAACCGGACCGGGTGAGCGTCGTCGCCCGGGTGCGCGGACGCAACCCGGAGAAGCCCGCGCTCGTCGTGCACGGCCACCTCGACGTCGTCCCGGCCGACCCGGCGAACTGGAGCGTCGACCCGTTCGGCGGCGTGGTGCAGGACGGCATGCTGTGGGGTCGTGGCGCGGTCGACATGAAGAACATGGACGCGATGATGCTGACGTCCCTCGCGGACGTCGTCGCGGGTCAGGGAGCACCCGAGCGGGACCTCGTGATCGCCTACTTCGCCGACGAGGAAGCCGGGGGTGTGCTCGGTTCCCACCACGTCGTTGAGAACCACCCGGAGGTCTTCGCGGGGGCGGACGCCGCGATCAGCGAGGTCGGCGGGTACTCGATCACCCTCGGCGACCGTCGCGCCTACCTCCTGCAGACCGGCGAGAAGGCCCTGATGTGGATCAAGCTCGTCGCGAAGGGCACCGCTGCGCACGGATCGCACGTCATCCGCGACAACGCCGTGACGAAGCTCGCCGCCGCGGTCGCTCGGATCGGGAGCGAGGAATGGCCGGTCCGGCTCTCGGCGACGACGGACGCGATGGTGGCCGAGGTCGCGCGCTTCCTCGGGGTCGACCCCGCCGTCACCGGCCCGGACGAGGTCGCGCTCGCGACCGGGTCCGCCTCGCGGTTCATCCACGCGGCACTGCACACGACGACGAACCCGACGGTCCTGCAGGCGGGCTACAAGCACAACGTCATCCCGGACGCCGCCGAGGCGCTCATCGACATCCGGTGCCTCCCCGGCGACGAGGAGTCCGTGCTCGAACGTGTCCGCGAGCTGGCCGGCGACGACGTCGAGGTCGTCATGTCCTTCCGCGACATCGGGCTCGAGCAGGACTTCGGCGGTCCGCTCGTCGACGCGGTGCGGGACGTCCTCGGTCGCCACGACCCGGGTGCCCCGGTGCTGCCGTACTTGCTCTCGGGCGGGACCGACAACAAGGCCCTGTCGACCCTCGGCATCGCGGGCTACGGGTTCGTCCCGCTGCAGCTGCCGGCCGGCGTCGACTTCCCCGCGATGTTCCACGGCGTCGACGAGCGGGTGCCGCTCGACGCCCTGGCGTTCGGGCGGCGTGTCCTCGGCGACCTGTTCGCGACCTACTGATACCGTCCACGGTCGCCCTCGTGGCGGTGTCCTGACAGACCTCCTCCCCGGAAGGCCGGTGCCATGCACATCCTCGAGGCGATCTTCCTCGGCTTCGTCCAGGGGCTCACCGAGTTCCTCCCCGTCTCGTCGAGCGCGCACCTGCGCATCGTCGGGCTGTTCCTGCCGGACGCGCAGGACCCCGGCGCAGCGTTCACGGCCGTGACGCAGCTCGGCACCGAGACCGCGGTGCTCATCTACTTCTGGAAGGACATCACCCGGATCGTCGGGCGCTGGTTCCGGTCGCTGTCCGGCCGGACGGTCCCGCGGAACGACCCCGACGCCCGCCTCGGGTGGCTGGTGATCCTCGGCACGATCCCGATCGGTGTCGCCGGTCTGCTGCTGAAGGACTCGATCGAGACCACGTTCCGATCGCTGTGGATCGTGGCGATCGTGCTCATCGGGTTCGGCATCGTCCTCGGCGTCCTCGACGTCGTGGGCAAGAAGGCCCGTCGGATCGAACACATGACGTTCGGCGGCGGTTTGCTGATCGGCGTGGCGCAGATGCTCGCCCTGGTGCCGGGCGTCTCCCGCGCGGGTGCAACGGTCTCGATGGGGCTCGCCCTCGGCTACACCCGCCCGGCGGCCGCCCGCTTCGCGTTCCTGCTCGCGGTGCCGGCGGTGTTCCTGTCCGGTCTCTACGAGGCAGCGACGAGCCTCGGTGACAGCGGCGCACCGTTCGGCCTGGTCGACACGCTCGTCGCCACGGTGGTCGCGTTCGTGGTCGGGTTCGTCGTGATCGCCGCGTTCATGAACTACATCAGCAAGCGCAGCTTCCTGCCCTTCGTGGTCTACCGGATCGCACTCGGTATCGTTCTCATCGTGTTGCTGTCGCTTGGTGTGATCCAGCCGTGAGGGCCTGGCAGGCCCCCGTCCTCCCGTCCGTCCCCGGCACCGGTCCGCGTCCGGTCGTGCACGACACGGCTGCGGGCAAGCCCGTCGACCCGACGCGGGGTGAGGAGCGCGCGGCGTTGTACGTCTGCGGCATCACCCCGTACGACGCCACCCACCTCGGGCACGCCGCGACGTACCTCGCGTTCGACACGCTCGTCCGCGCCTGGCGGGACGCCGGTCTCGACGTCGACTACGCGCAGAACACGACCGACGTCGACGACCCGTTGCTCGAGCGCGCGGCGCGCGACGGCGTCGACTGGCGCGAGCTCGCCGCGTCGCAGATCGACCTCTTCCGACGGGACATGGAGGCGCTGCGGATCCTCCCGCCGGACGACTACGTGGCCGTCACCGACGAGGTCGACCGGGTCGCCGAGGCCGTGGCGTTCCTGCAGGAGACCGGGTACGCCTACGACGTACCGACCGACGGCTCCGATGGCGACGACGTCTACTTCGACGTCAACCGTCCGACCGAGGCATGGGCGCTCGGCGACGAGAGCCGCCTCGACCGCGAGACCATGCTCGCCCTCTCGGCGGAGCGCGGCGGCGACCCGGAACGTCCGGGCAAGCGCGATCCGCTCGACCCGCTGCTCTGGCGTGCCGCACGTGACGGCGAACCCAGCTGGGACACCGAACTCGGCCCGGGCCGCCCGGGGTGGCACATCGAGTGCAGCGTGATCGCCGGCGACAAGCTGGGTCTGCCGATCAGCGTGCAGGGTGGCGGGAGCGACTTGGTCTTCCCGCACCACGAGATGAGCGCCGGGCACGCCGCTGCGCTCGCGCACCAGCCGCTCGCGAACGCCTACGTCCACACGGGAATGATCGCCTACCAGGGCGAGAAGATCTCGAAGTCACTCGGCAACCTGGTCACCGTGCGGGGGCTCCTCGACGACGGTGCCGACCCGCGCGCCATCCGCCTCGCGCTCCTGTCGCACAAGTACTCCGACGACTGGGAGTGGTTCCCCGCCGAGCTCGAGTCGGCCACCACGCGGCTGGCGTCGTGGGACGCATGGTCCGAGGGAGCGCCGTCACACGCCGACGACGCAGCGGACGTCATCGCACGCATCCGCGCCCGCGTCGCCGACGACCTCGACACGCCGGGTGCGGTCGCCGCGGTCGACACGGCGCTCGCGGGCGGGACGGCGGCGACGCCCGAGCTCGTCGACGTCATCGACGCCCTGCTCGGCATCCGCCTGGGCTGATCCGCGGGCTGCCGGGCGGTCCGGCGTGCGGGTGCGTGTGTTCACGCTCGTGCCCGTGCTCGTGCTCCCTGGTGTTCGGCGCCCACCCCGCGCGGATGCCGGCGGGCGGTCACGAACCGTCGGTCCAGGGCGGGCTGAGCGACCGTTCCTGACCGCTCGACGGACCTGAGCGGGGAGTCGTGACCGGCGGCACGGCCGGGCCCGAGCGCGCCGCGCCCGCGCCGCGTCGCCCTACTGCGGCGGCTGCGGCGGCCGGAAGCCCTCGCCGCCCGCGGTCCCGCCGTCCTTGCGCTCCCGTCGGCGGAGGTACTGCTCGAACTCCTGCGCGATCGCGTCACCCGAGGCCTCGGGCGAGTCCACCGTGTCCCGCGCCTGCTCGAGCTGCCCGATGTAGCTCGCCATGTCCTCGTCGTCTGCAGCGAGGGCGTCGATGCCCTCCTCCCACTCCGTCGCGTCGTCGAGCAGGGAGCCCCGGGGAACGGTGACGTCCGTGAGCTCCTCGATCTTGTCGAGCAGCGACAGGGTGGCCTTCGGCGACGGGGAGTTGTGCACGTAGTGCGGCACCGAGGCCCAGAGCGACAGGGTCGTGAGGCCGGCCTTGTCGACGGCGTCGGCGAGCACCCCGAGGATGCCCGTCGGCCCCTCGTACGACGACTTGTCGACGTCGAACGCGGCGCGGACGCCCGCGTTCTCGCTCGACACGAAGACCGAGATCGGCCGGGTGTGCGGCACGTCGGCGAGCATCGCGCCGACGAACACGACGGCGTCGATCGAGTACACGTCGATGAGGTCGATCACCTCGGCGCAGAACGCCCGCCAGGTCCGCGAGGGCTCGGGCCCGACGAGCACGTAGACGTCCCGCTCGCTCTCGGAGCCGGTCGCACCGACGACGGGTCGCCCGTCCGCCCCGGGGCCGTGCAGGACGATGCGGGGCCACTGGATGCCGCGGGTGCCGTCGTCGTCCGAGCCGACCGTGGGACGGTTGAACTGGTAGTCGACGTAGCGCTCCCCGTCGATCTCGCGGAGCTCGTCGAGCTCGAGCGCGTCGACGATCCGCCGGGCCAGACCGCTCGCGGCCTCGCCCGCGTCGTTCCAGCCCTCGAACGCGACGACGAGGAGTCGGCCGTCGCTGAAGGGGGAGTGCTGTGGCACGGAGCGGACCTCCTGGAGATGGCGTGGGCCGCTCGTGCGGACCGCGCGCGTGGGACGTTGACCAGGCAACCACTGTAGGCCCGTCCTGCGCCCCGCCGAGCAGCAATCCGCCCGCAGCGGAACGCCGGGCGGCCCGGGACCCCGGGCACCGCCCGGTAGACTCGTCGCCCGTGACCGCCCAGCGCCCCGACCGAGTCCTGCCCGCAGCCGTGCTGTGGGACATGGACGGCACGATCATCGACACCGAACCGATCTGGCAGCAGTCCCAGGTCGAGCTGACCCAACGCTTCGGTGCGACCTGGACGCACGAGGACGGCCTGTCGCTCGTCGGCTCCGGGCTCGAGCGCTCCGGCGAGATCCTCCGCGACCGTGGCGTCGACATGGAGGTCGAGGAGATCGTCCTCTGGATGACCGAGTACGTGTCGGACCGCCTCCGTCACGACGACCTGCCGTGGCGGCCCGGTGCACGCGAGCTCGTCGAGGAGCTGCACGACCGCGGCATCCCGACCGCCCTCGTCACGATGTCGCGTCGGTCGATGGCCCTGGTCGCCGCCGACGCCCTCGGCGCGCGCGGCTTCCGCGTCGTCGTCGCCGGCGACGACGTCGAGCGCCCGAAGCCGTTCCCGGACGCCTACCTGTCGGCCGCCGCGCAGCTCGGCGTCGAGCCGACCGCCTGCGTCGCGATCGAGGACTCCGCCACCGGTGTCGCGTCGGCCGTCGCCTCCGGCGCCGTCACGATCGCGGTCGAGCACATCGTGCCGCTGGACGACATCGCCGGTGGCGACGTCCACCTGACGACCCTCGACGGCGTCGACGTCGACCGCCTGGTCGAGTTGACGACGCCCGCGCTCGCCGCGCGCGCCGCCGCGTCCGACGAGCAGGCCGTGCCGGCGGGGAGCGGCACGGTGCAGGTGCCCTCGGACGCCGCGGTGACCGAGGACGGTGCCCGGTGAGCGACCTCGACCACGTCGGCGACGAGGCGGCGGCGATCCGCGCCTCCCACCCGGACGACGCGGCAGCGTCGCTGCCGCACACCGCCGGCGGTGCCCCGCACACGCCGCCGCGGGGCCCCTTCCGCTCCGGCGACCGCGTGCAGCTGACCGGTCCGAAGGGCAAGCTGACGACGCTCTCGCTCGAGACCGGCGGGGAGTACCACACCCACCGCGGAGTCCTGAAGCACGACGACGTCATCGGCCAGCCGGACGGCTCCGTCATCCGCGCGACCACCGGCGACGAGTACCTCGCCCTGCGGCCGCTCCTCAACGACTACGTGATGTCGATGCCGCGCGGTGCGGCGATCGTCTACCCGAAGGACGCCGCGCAGATCGTCGCGTTCGCCGACGTCTTCCCGGGCGCGCGTGTCGTCGAGGCGGGCGTCGGGTCGGGCGCGCTCTCGCTCTTCCTGCTCCGCGCGATCGGTCCGACCGGCCGGCTGCAGTCGTTCGAGCGCCGCGAGGAGTTCGCGGCGATCGCCCGCGGCAACGTCGGGACGTTCCTGGGCGCCGTCCCGGACAACTGGTCCGTGACCGTGGGCGACCTCGTCGAGGCGCTGCCCGAGGCCACCGAGCCGCAGAGCGTCGACCGCGTGGTCCTCGACATGCTCGCACCGTGGGAGTGCGTCGACGCGGCCGCCGACGCCCTCGCCCCCGGTGGCCTCGTCGTCTGCTACGTGGCGACCGTCACCCAGCTCTCCCGCACCGCCGAGGCCCTGCGCGACACCGGGCGCTTCACGGACCCGATGCCGAGCGAGACGCTCGTGCGGACGTGGCACGTCGAGGGCCTCGCCGTGCGTCCGGACCACCGCATGGTGGGGCACACCGGGTTCCTCGTCACCGCCCGGCGCCTCGCCGACGGCGTCGTGCTGCCGAACCTCAAGCGCCGCGCGGGCAAGGCGGAGTTCTCGGACGAGGACGTCGAGGCCTGGACGCCCGGCGCGGTGGGGGAGCGCAGCGCGAGCGACAAGAAGCTCCGGAAGGTCGCCCGGCAGGCGGCGGCGCAGGCCCGGCGGGTCGCGGCCGCGGAAGCCGCGTCCGACGCTGTGGACGCTGCCCCGGCTGCGGACGACGCGTCCGGGGCCCGTGGGGACGACCGGTAGAGTACCGACCGTGCCCGTCCTGCATCGAACCATCCCCGCGCTCCTGGTCACCCTCGGACTCGCCGCGTCGCTGACGGCGTGCGCTGCGAGCGGCGCCGGGACGACCCCGTCGAGCTGTGACCGTCCGGGTGCCGCGTCCGAGGCCGTGACGGCCACCGGCGCGTTCGGCGAGGAGCCGAAGGTCTCCGTCCCCGCCGGGCTCACCACGAAGGGCACCCAGGTGTCGGTGCTCAAGGAGGGCACCGGGCGCGAGGTCGAGGACGGCACGCCCGTCCTGATCGAGTACACGGTCGTCGACGGCGAGACCGGCAAGGTCGCCCAGACGAGCGGCTACTCCGGCACGACCGCCCCGATCACGGCCGGAGCCGCGAACTACGGCGCGCTCGGCGAGGCCGTCGAGTGCGCCCACGTCGGCGACCGCCTCGCCGTCGCGCTGCCGAAGAGCGCGCTGAGCAGCTCGTCCGGCACCGCGGGCTCGTCGTCGAGCACCAAGGCCGAGGACGCCGTCATCGCCGTCATCGACGTCAAGCGCGCGTTCGACTCCCGGGCGACCGGCACCCCGCAGCTCGCCGGCGACGGCATGCCCGCCGTCGTGCTCGCGCCGTCCGGAGCGCCCGGCGTCACCATCCCGTCGTGGGACGCCCCGAAGTCCGACGAGCTGCACCTGCTGCGCAAGGGCTCGGGCACGAAGCTCACCGCGAAGGACACGGCGATCATCAAGTACACCGCCGTGACCTGGAGCTCGGACCCGTCGGTCACCGGGTCGAGCTGGACGGACGGCTCGGGCGCGCAGGCCGTGCCCCTCGCCAAGGGCCAGGTCATCGACGGCGTCCGCAACGCCATCGTCGGACACCGCGTCGGCGACCAGGTGCTCGCCGTCGTGCACAACCAGGGCTCGACCGACGTCTACGTGATCGACCTCCTCGGAGCGATGCCGCGCTGACCCGCGAGCACCGTCCACGGGCCCCGGCGCGGGTGCACTCCGGTGCACCCGCGCTGCCGTAGGATCGGCCTGTGCCAGCGTCCCGAGTTGCCCGTGTGCCTGCCGAGGAGCGGCTGTTCAGCCTGGTGCTCGCGCTGCTGTCCACGGAGTCCGGGCTGACGAAGGCCGAGATCCTGGCGAACGTCCAGGGCTACCGGCAGCGGTGGACCCAGGGCGGGGACAACGCCTCGCTCGAGCGCCAGTTCGAGCGCGACAAGGACGACGTGCGCGACCTCGGGATCCCGCTCGAGACGATCGAGACCCCCGGCGCGGCGGGCAACAACCAGACACTCCGGTACCGCATCCCGAAGGGCGAGTACGACCTGCCCCTCGACGTCCGGTTCACGCCGGACGAGTCGGCGCTGCTGACCCTCGCGGCGATGGCGTGGCGCGAGGGCGCGCTGTCCGCCGACTCACGCCGCGCGCTGCTGAAGGTCCGGTCGGCCGGCGCCGAGGACGACGCAGCCTCCGGCGTGCTCGGGATGGACGCCTACGCGCCGCGGCTCCGCGCCCGTGACGCCGCCTTCGAACCGCTCCGTTCGGCGCTCGACCGGGCCGCGGCGGTGCGCTTCGACTACATCACGCCCGGGCAGCACGAGGCCCGCCGCCGCGAGCTCGCGCCGCTCGCCCTCGTGCAGCACGGCGGGCGGTGGATGCTCGCGGCGCACGAGTTCGCGACGGACTCCGACAAGAACTACCTGCTGTCGCGCATCGTCGGCCCCGTGACCCAGTACGAGGTCGGCCGACACCCGGCCCCGGCCGGCGCGGCGGAGCGGACCCTCGCCGAGCTCGACCGCATCTGGGCGACCCGCACCGCACGCATCCACGTGGTGCCGGGGTCGGACGCCGAACGCCGGCTCTCCCGTCGCCGCGACACCGCGACCGAACCCGACGGCACGCTCGCGCTCCACCACGTCGATCCGCAGATCCTCGCCGAGGAACTCGCGGCCTTCGGGCCCGAGGTCCGCGTGCTCGAACCCGACGACCTCCGCGACCGGGTGACCGCCCGGCTCCGAGCGCTCGTCGCCGACCACGAGGGGGACGTCCGTGGTTGAGCAGCAGCCGCTCCAGGCGCAGGACAAACTCGCGTTCCTGCTCGCCCTCGTGCCGTACCTCATCGACCGTGAGCGGGTCTCGGTGGCCGAGGCCGCGCGGCACTTCGGGGTACCGGAAGCCCGGATCCGCCGGGCCGTCGAGCTCATCGCGGTGTCCGGGGTGCCCGGCGAGACCATGCAGTACCAGCACGGCGACCTGTTCGACATCGCGTGGGACGACTTCGACCAGAACGACATGATCGTGCTGACGAACCTCGTCGCGATCGACGACTCGCCCCGGCTGTCCGCCCGTGAGGCCTCGGCGCTCATCGCGGGGCTGCAGTACCTCTCGGCGCTCCCGGAGGCCGCCGACCGCGACGCCATCCGTGCGCTCATGGCCAAGCTGTCGCGCGGCGCCGGCGGTGCCGCCTCGACCGTGGCCGTCGGACAGGACCTCCACGACGCCACCCTCGCGACGATCCGCCGTGCGATGGCCGAAGGGCGCGGGCTCGTGTTCGACTACGCCGGCCCCCGGACCCAAGGCGGCACGCGCCGGGTCGACCCGCTCCGCGTCGAGTCGATCGACACGGACTGGTACCTGCGCGCGTGGGACCTCGACCGGCAGGCGCTCCGGACGTTCCGGCTCGACCGGATGTCCGCCGTGCGGATCGAGGAGCGCGCGGTCACGACCACTGCGGCGGACGTGGCGATCCCCGACACGCTGTTCCAGCAGTCCCGCGAGGACGTCATCGTCACGGTCGAGCTCGACTCGTCGTCGCTGCCGCTCGTGGCGGACTTCCTCGCGGACACCGCCGACCTGCCCGATGAGGACGGTCGGGTCCGGATCCGACTCGCGGCGTCGAACGGGTTCGACGGAGTCGTGCGGCTCGTCGCGGGGTTGCCCGGTCGTGCCGTGGTGCTCGATCCGCCGGCAGCGCGGGCGGCGATCCGCGACTTCGCCGCCGCCGCACTCGCGGAGGCCTGAGCGCCGAGCGGCCGACCATCCCGTCGCGGGCGCGACGCGTGGCAACGCCCGCCTGCGTCGGTGCCACCGTCACCACCCACCGGCCGGGAGGCGCGTGGCGGCCCCTCACCGTGCCTCCAGGCCGCCTGTGCGAGCGCGCGCACACGGCGTGCGGTGTCGGTCGGGTCCCGTAAGATCGGCGCATGGCTTCGACGACCGCAAGCGGGCGAGCGAAGCGGCCCGGGCGTCCGAAGAAGGACGCCGAGGGTCGCATGTCGCTCGGGCAGCACCTCATCGAGCTGCGCAACCGTCTCTTCCGCGCGGTCATCGCGGTGGTGGTGTGCGCGATCGGCGGCTGGTTCCTGACGCCCTTCGTGCTCGACGCGCTCCGGCAGCCGGTCACGCAGCTCGCCGAGATCGGTGGGCACACCGCGGAGCTCAACTTCCCGATGATCACGGGCGCGTTCGACCTCAAGCTGCAGATCGCGATCACCATCGGCATCGTGATCTCGAGCCCGGTGTGGCTCTACCAGATATGGGCGTTCATCGTGCCCGCGCTGGTGCGTCGTGAGAAGCAGTACGTCTTCGGGTTCCTCGGCACCGCCATCCCGCTGTTCTTCGCCGGCTGCTGGTTCGGGTGGTACATCCTGCCGCACGTGGTGCAGATCCTCGGCAGCTTCGTGTCGACCCAGGACACCTCGATCGTCGACGCGAAGGCCTACTACAACTTCGTCATCAAGCTCATCGTGGCGGTCGGCATCGCGTTCGTGCTGCCCGTCTTCCTGGTGCTGCTGAACTTCGTCGGCGTGCTCTCCGCGTCCGCGATCATCAAGTCGTGGCGCGTGGCGATCCTCTGCATCCTGGTGTTCTGCGCGATGGTGACGCCCTCGGCCGACGTCATCTCGATGTTCCTGCTCGCCGTCCCGATGGTGGTGCTCTACATCGCAGCGTGCGCGGTGGCGTGGGTGCATGATCGACGCATGGCGAAGCGGCAGGCGAAGCTGGACGAAGAGTACGGACTGTGACGAACACGGACCTCAGCCCCGCCGAGCGCTACGCGGCGGCGAAGGTCCGGAACCGCTCGCGCAACCTCGAGCTGTTCCGGTCCGACCTGCGCTTCGACCTGGACCCGTTCCAGTTCGCCGCCTGCGGCGCCATCGACCAGGGCCGAAGCGTCCTGGTGGCGGCCCCGACCGGCGCGGGCAAGACGATCGTGGCCGAGTTCGCGATCTGGCTGGCGATGCGCCAGCCGACGGCGAAGGTGTTCTACACCACGCCGATGAAGGCCCTGAGCAACCAGAAGTACGCCGAACTCGTCCAGGCCTACGGCGAGACCGAGGTCGGCCTGCTCACCGGCGACACGAACGTCAACCCGCGGGCGCGCGTGGTCGTGATGACCACCGAGGTCCTGCGGAACATGATCTACGCGGACTCCGACCTCCTCGACGACCTCGCGTGGGTCGTGCTCGACGAGGTCCACTACCTCGCCGACCGGTTCCGCGGCGCCGTGTGGGAAGAGGTCATCCTCCACCTGCCGACCGAGGTCCGGCTGGTCTCGCTGAGCGCGACCGTGTCGAACGCCGAGGAGTTCGGTGACTGGCTGCAGACCGTCCGCGGCGACACCGACGTCATCGTCTCCGAGGACCGCCCGGTCCCGCTGGAACAGCACGTCCTCGTCGGCTCGAAGATGGTCGACCTGTTCGACTCCAGCGGCGCAGCAGCCACGAACCGCGTGAACCCCGAGGTCCTCCGCCTGGTCGGGGGAGCGTCGCGGAGCGAGCGGCACGGCGGCGGACACCGCGGCGGACGGGGCCGGGGCGGCTACCACGACCGTCGGGGGCCGCGCACCGAGAAGCTGTACCGCGAGCAGATCGCCCACATGCTCGACGACCGGATGCTCCTGCCGGCGATCTTCTTCGTGTTCAGCCGCGCCGGCTGCGACCAGGGTGTCCGCAACGTCCTCCGCTCTGGGCTGTCGCTGACCACCGCGGACGAGCGTCGGGAGATCCGCGAGTCGGCGGAGTACCACTGCCGTACCCTGCTCGACGAGGACCTCGCCGTCCTCGGGTACTGGGAGTGGCTCGAAGGCCTCGAGCGGGGCGTCGCGGCGCACCACGCGGGGCTCCTCCCGGCGTTCAAGGAGGTCGTCGAGGACCTCTTCCAGCGGAAGCTCCTCAAGGTCGTCTTCGCGACGGAGACCCTCGCCCTCGGCGTCAACATGCCCGCCCGCACCGTGGTGCTGGAGAAGCTCGAGAAGTTCAACGGCGAGGCGCGCGTGCCGATCACGCCGGGGGAGTACACGCAGCTCACCGGTCGTGCGGGCCGCCGCGGCATCGACGTCGAGGGTCATTCGGTGATCCAGTGGACCGACGGCCTCGACCCGCAGGCCGTCGCCTCGCTCGCCAGCCGACGCACCTACCCGCTGAACTCGTCGTTCAAGCCGACCTACAACATGGCCGTGAACCTCATCGACCAGTTCGGACGGAGTCGCACCCGCGAAGTCCTCGAGACGTCGTTCGCGCAGTTCCAGGCCGACCGGTCCGTGGTCGACCTGGCGCGCAAGGTGCGGTCGCAGCAGGAGTCCCTCGACGGCTACCGCCAGGCGATGACCTGCCACCTCGGCGACTTCACCGAGTACGCGGCGCTGCGGCGCGAGCTCTCGGACCTCGAGCGCACGAACGTCCCCGGTGGCCGCGAGGCCTCGCACGGTGCCCGCAAGGAACGCCAGGCCGCGATCACCGACGTCCGACGTCGAATGCAGCGGCACCCCTGCCACGCCTGCCCCGACCGCGAAGCCCACGCCCGCTGGGCCGAGCGCTGGTACAAGCTGAAGCGCGCCAACGACAAGCTCGTGCAGCAGATCCGGTCGCGCACCGGCGCCGTCGCCACGACGTTCGACCGGGTGACGGACGTGCTCCTGCAGCTCGGCTACCTCGTCGCGACGGACGACGGCTCCGGCGAGGCCACGGTCGCCGCCGGTGGGCGTCGTCTGCAGCGGATCTACGGCGACCGTGACCTGCTCGTCGCCGAGTGCCTCGAGGCCGGCGTGTGGAAGGAGCTCACGCCCGCGCAGCTCGCCGCGATGGCCTCCACGATCGTGTACCAGCCCCGACGCGAGGACGCCCCCGGAACGGAGCACGCCCTGCCGCGCGGTGCCTTCCGCCCCGCGCTCGACGAGACCCTGACGATCTGGGCCCGCCTCGACGACATCGAGCGGGACGCGCGGCTCGCGGGCTCGCAGCCGCCCACACCGGCGATGGCGGTCGGGATGTTCCGGTGGGCGTCGGGCTCCGCGCTCGACGACGTCCTCCGGACGCTCGACATGCCGGCCGGTGACTTCGTGCGCTGGTGCAAGCAGGTGATCGACCTCCTCGACCAGGTCCGCAACGCGGGCGATCCGGACCTCGCGCAGACCGCGCGGCGTGCGACGGACGCGGTCCGCCGCGGCATCGTCGCCTACGCGACGGTCTGACGGGAGGCCCGGTGCCTGGTTCCGAGTCCGACGTGCGTCCGCAGGACGCCGGGTCCGACGTGCGTCCGCAGGACGCCGGGTCCGACGTGCGTCCGCAGGGCGCCGGGTCCGACGTGCGTCCGCAGGGCGCCGGGTCCGACGCGCCTGCTCGGTGGATCGGCGCGGGCCGTCGCTCCGACGGGGGGCGGGCGGGGGGCCCGGGCCTGGCGCCCGGTGAACGCTTCGCGTCCGGCGGGCGCCGTGTAGCGCGTGGGCGTGGGCGTCGCGGCGCCGCGGTCGGTCCGGCGGTCGGCGACACGGGTGCGGGGGAGCCGTTCCGGGCGCTGCCGATCGGCGTTGCGTTCCCGCTCGCCGTGATCGGCGGGATCCTGCTCGCGCTGTCCTTCCCGTCGCCCGGCTGGTGGTTCCTCGCGTACCCCGCGGTGGCGTGCCTGCTCGTCGCCGTGATGGGGCAGCGCGCCCGCCGCGCGGCATGGCTCGGGTACCTGGCCGGGGTGGCGTTCTGGGTGCCCGCGATCTCCTGGGCCGGCCGCTACCTGGGCCCGGTCCCGTGGTTCGCCCTCGCGCTCCTCGAGGCCGCGTACCTGGCGCTCGGCAGCGTCGCGATCGCGCTCGCCTACCGGTGGGTCGCACGCGTGGTGCCGTCGACCGCCGGGCGGGTGTGGGGCCTCCCGGCGGTGGTCGCGGCACTCTGGACCGGGCGCGAGTGGTTCTCGGGGAGCTGGCCCTACGGCGGGTTCGCGTGGGGGCGCGTCGGCCTCTCGCAGTCGCAGGGCCCGTTCACGCACCTGGCCGCGTACTTCGGGGTGCTCGGCCTGACCTTCGTCGTCGTCTACTGCGTCGCGGTCATCGTGTCGCTCGCGCTCGTCGTCCCCACCGAGCTCGGCAGGTCGTTCCGGCCCCCGGTGCGGATCGCGACCGCCGGACTCCTCGTCGGCGCCGTGCTCGCCGTGCCTGCGTGGCCGACCGCGATCGACGGCACGATCCGCATCGAGTCGGTGCAGGGCAACGGGCCGGCGGGCTACTTCGACGGCGCGAGCCCGGGAGAAGTGCTCGCCGCGCAGCTCGCCGCCACCGACGTCGAGGCGAAGGGCGTCGACCTCGTCGTCTGGCCGGAGGCGTCCGCGGAGTTCGACCCGCGGCAGCAGCCGGCCGTGGCGTCGGCGCTCGACTCCGTCGTCACGTCCGTGGGTGCGCCGATCGTCGCTGGCGCGATCACCCAGACGCGGTCCGGCGTGCTCCACAACACCTCGTTCGTGTGGACCGCCGACGGCTGGCAGTCCTCCTACGACAAGAAGCGGCCCGTCCCGTTCGGCGAGTACGTCCCGGACCGGTGGTTCTTCTCGAAGCTCGCACCCTCGCTCATCGGGCTGCTGCAGCGCGACTACACCCCGGGCACCAAGCCGAACGTCCTCAGCGTCGCGGGCATCAAGGCCGGGATATCGATCTGCTTCGACATCGTCGACGACGGCCTCACGACGGACATGGCTCGTGGGGGAGCGCGGGTCATCCTGGCGCAGACGAACAACGCCGACTTCGACGGCACCGACGAGAACCTGCAGCAGCTCGAGATCGCGCGGATGCGGGCGATCGAGACGGGGCGGTCCCTCGTGAACATCTCGACCGTCGGGGCGTCGCAGGTGATCGACCCGAGCGGACGGACGATCGACAAGGTGCCGGCGTACACCGCCACGTCGATGGTGACGGACGTGCCGCTCGGGACCGGGACGACGCCGGCGACGCTGTTCTCCGGCCCCGTGACGTTGCTCGTGTCGCTCGGGGGGCTGCTCGTGCTGCTCGCGTGCGCTCCGTGGGCGCGGCGACGGCGAGACGGGCACGGCCGGTGATGACGATCGCGCGCGCGGGGGAGGGTCGTCGCCCCGGAACGACACCGCCGTTGTCGTGCGACATCGGCGCCGTCGCTCTTTGCGCCCGCTGACGATCGCGCGCGCGGGGGTGGGTCGTCGCCCCGACGCCGCCGTCGTCGTGCGACGCCGCCGTCGTCGTGCGACATCGGCGCCGTCGTTCTTTGCGCCCGCTGACGATCGCGCGCGCGGGGTAGCGACACCGCCGTCGTCGTACGACATCGGCGCGGTCGTTCTGCACCGACGTCCCCCGACCGCTGCCACCCCGCCCGCGCACTTCGCACGACGCCGGATCGCGCGACATCCCCGCTCCCGGCGCCGCCCTCTGGGAACGCACTGTGAATGCACGGGTCGAGGAACGAACACTGGTGGAACAGTGTTGTGCAGGGCAGGACGACGAGCGGAAGGAGCACACAGATGGCTGATCGAAGTCTTCGCGGCATGCGACTCGGGAGTCAGAGTCTCCAGAGCGAAGAAGGAGTCGAACTCTCCGACCGGAAGCGCGCCGTCTACCAGGCGGACTCCGGCGAGACCTTCGACGTGATCTTCTCGGCCGAAGCAGAGGTCCCATCGACCTGGTCGGACCCTCGCTCCGGGCGCGAAGGACGACTGCTCGGTGATGACGGCGTGCCCGTCGAGGTCGCCGAAGAGGACGTCAAGGCACCACGCACCCACTGGGACATGCTGCTCGAGCGGCGCTCCCGTGAGGAACTCGAGGAACTGCTCGAGGAACGGTTGCAGTTCCTCCGCGCCCGCCGCGGAGCCTGACCCACTGATCGACCACCTCGCTGCTGCAACACGGCTGAGGTCGGAAGCACCAAGCAACGCGACGACGCCCGCCACGGAGAACCGAGGCGGGCGTCGTCGCGTGCTGCGGGCTACTTGGTGTCGCCGAGCTCCCGGTCGGTCGCTTCGTCAGCCGCCGCGAGTCGTTGGTCAACGCTCTTGTCGGAGTCCGCCAGCCGCTGGTCGAGGTCGGACTCCGGCACGATGTCGGCCGCGGTCGCATCCGGACGCGGAGCAGCGCTGGCCGCGGTGTTCGCTGCAGCCGTGTTCGCCAGGCTCTCGTTCGCCAGCTTCGAGATCCGCGCGAGGAAGTCAGCTCCGCCTGTGCCGCCGGCCGACGGCGCACCGCCGCTGCGTCCCGCGGTGCAGCCCTCGGCGATGCCGGACAGCGCCTTCGTGAACTCGCTCGGGATCATCCAGAGCTTGTTCGCCGTGCCCTCGGCCAGCTTCGGCAGGGTCTGCAGGTACTGGTAGGACAGCAGCTTCTCGTCCGGGTCCCCGGTGTGGATCGCGTCGAACACCGTCGCGATCGCCTGCGCTTCACCTTCGGCACGGAGCACCTGGGCCTTGGCGTCACCCTCGGCCTGGAGGATCGCTGCCTGCCGCTGGCCCTCGGCCTCGAGGATCGCCGACTGCTTCGTTCCTTCGGCCTGCAGGATCGCCGCACGACGGTTCCGTTCGGCTCGGAGCTGCTGCTCCATCGCGTCCTGGATCGACACGGGCGGCTCGATCGCCTTCAGTTCGACGCGGCCGACGCGGATGCCCCACTTGCCCGTCGCCTCGTCGAGGACGACGCGGAGCTGACCGTTGATGTTGTCGCGGCTCGTGAGGGCCTCTTCGAGGTTCAGGCCACCGACGACGTTGCGGAGCGTCGTCGTGGTGAGCTGCTCCACCGCCCCGAGGTAGTTCGCGATCTCGTAGGTCGCGGCCCGCGCGTCCGTCACCTGGAAGTAGACGACGGTGTCGATGGAGACCACCAGGTTGTCCTCGGTGATCACCGGCTGCGGCGGGAACGAGACGACCTGCTCACGCATGTCGATGAGCGGCCGGAGACGGTCGATGAACGGCACCAGGAGGTTCAGCCCCGGGCTGAGCGTCTTGTGGTACTTCCCGAGGCGTTCGACGATGCCCGCGGTGGCCTGCGGCACGATCCGGATCGCGCGAGCGAGCACGACGATCACGAAGATGACGACGACCAGGATGAGCAGGAGGAGCAGGATCGTCCCCGTTGAGAGGGTCATGAGACGTCTTTCTGGTTGATGCGGACGACGGCGGTCGAGCCTTCGATGGACTCGACGACGACGGGGGTGCCCAGGGCGGGCAGACGATCGGAGGGGTCACCGGCGAGGCGCGCGCTCCAGGTCTCGCCGTTCGCGAGGCGGACCTGACCGGGCGACGAGGACGTGAAGGCGACGGCCACCGTGCCGGAGAGGCCCACCAGCCCGTCGATACCGGTGCGGTGCGGGTCCGCGCCGCGGTTCAGGGCGTGCAGGAGCCGCGGTCGGACGAGCAGGAGCAGCAGCAGGGCCAGCGCGGCTGCGACCAGCGCGGAGAGCCACCACGGCGCTCCGAGCAGCGCGGCGACCAGGCCACCGGCGGCGCCTGCTGCGAGCATGATGAAGATGAAGTCGAGCGTGAAGATCTCGACCACCCCCAGGATCAGCACCAGGCCGATCCACACGATGGTCTGGATCCAATCAGGTCCGGACACGCGATCTCCCTCCCTCGGTCGCGCACGCCGTTCGCTGCGTCGCGACGGCCGATCCAACTCCGTTCAACATATCAACTGCGACCGACACGGGGGCGCCGGACGGTAGGCTCGTTGCGGCAATGAGACCTCCGACCCCACCAGGAGCACGACTGTGAGCAACCCCCTCGCCCCCGGATCCCTCGCCGACAAGCGCGCCCTCGTGACGGGTTCGTCGCGCGGGATCGGCGCCGACACGGTCGGGTACCTCGCCGGGGCCGGTGCGAAGGTCGTCGTCAACTACCGCAACAAGGCCAAGCGCGCCGAGCAGATCGCCGAGCAGGTCGTCGCGGACGGCGGCGCCGCGCTCGCGATCGGCGCGGACCTCACCGACCACGCCTCCGTGCAGGCCATGGTCGACCAGGTGGTCGAGGCCTGGGGCGGCATCGACCTCCTCGTACTGAACGCTTCCGGCGGCATGGAGTCCGGTGTCGGCGAGGACTACGCCCTCCGCCTGAACCGCGACGCGCAGGTCGACATGCTGCAGACCGCCGTGCCGCACATGCCCGCCGGGTCCCGGGTCGTCTTCGTCACGAGCCACCAGGCCCATTTCGTCGAGACCGCCGAGACGATGGACGAGTACGTGCCCGTCGCCAAGAGCAAGCGCGCCGGCGAGCTGGCGCTCCGCGAGCTGATCCCGCAGCTCGAGGCCGCAGGCATCGAGTTCGTCGTCGTCTCCGGCGACATGATCGAGGGCACCATCACCGCGACCCTCCTCAACCGCCTCAACCCCGGTGCGATCGAGGGCCGTCGGCAGGAGGTCGGCAAGCTGTACAGCGTGTCCGAGTTCGCCGCCGAGATCGCCCTCGCTGCGGTCGAGCCCATCCCGGCCGACCACACCAAGCTCGTCGGCGACGTCAGCGGCTTCGGCGCGTAGCGCCCCGGCGCACGCACGCACGCACCCGCGCCGGCGCCGGCCCACCCGCGGACGCCCCCGCCCACAGCCCACGCCGGCTTCCGCGGAGGCGTAGCGTCGCTGGGGTGACCGCGAAGCCCGGCCTGCGCCGCACCTCCCGCATCCTGCTGCTCGACCCGGACGGACGCGTGTTCCTCATGGACACGGCCGCGCCCTCCTCGGACGGCTTCCACCGCTGGATCACCCCCGGCGGCGGTGTCGATCCGGGGGAGGACCACCGCACGGCCGCGGTGCGCGAGCTGCACGAGGAGACGGGCATCGTCATCGACGACCCGGGGGAGAGCGTCTGGTCGTGGGACTTCGACGTCGCGTGGGACCAGGCCGACCACGACCGCGGCCACTCCGAGTTCTACGTCGTCCGGACGGACGGGTTCGAACTGTCGGACGCGGGGTGGACCGAGGACGAGCGGGTCGACATCACCGCCGCGCGGTGGTGGACCGCGGACGAGCTGGACGCGACGACCGAACCGTTCGAACCGGCCGAGCTCCCCGATCTGGTCCGTCGCTTCGCGCCGTCCCGTTAGGAGACTGCTCCGCAGCGGCCTGGAGGCTCGGATCGCCGCCGCCGGGTCGGCTCGCTCCACAGGGGGGTCGGTCGGGCACGGGGCCGCGCTACCGTGATCCGCATGCACACCGGTTCCGGGCACGCCGCCGACCAGCACGACCGCATCCGTGTCCGCGGGGCACGCGAGCACAACCTCCGCGACGTCGACGTCGACCTGCCGAAACGCCGTCTGACGGTCTTCACCGGCGTGTCCGGTTCGGGCAAGAGCTCACTCGTCTTCGGCACGGTCGCGGCCGAGTCCCAGCGGATGATCAACGAGACCTACAGCGCGTTCGTGCAGGGGTTCATGCCGTCGCTCGGTCGGCCGGACGTCGACGTGCTCGACGGACTGACGACCGCCATCGTCGTCGACCAGGAGCGCATCGGCGCGGATCCACGGTCCACGGTGGGGACGGTGACGGACGCCAACGCGATGCTCCGCGTCCTCTTCAGCCGCCTCGGACAGCCGCACGTCGGCGGCCCGAACGCGTTCTCGTTCAACCTCGCCACCGTGTCGGCCGGGGGAGCCATCACCGTCCAGAAGGGCACCGACGTGAAGGCCGAGCACGTCACCTTCAACCGGCTCGGCGGGATGTGCGCGGACTGCGAGGGCCGCGGGCAGGTCACGGACATCGACCTCTCCCAGCTCTACGACGACACGAAGTCCCTCGCGGCGGGGGCGATCACGATCCCGGGCTACGGGACGGACGGCTGGATGGTCCGCATGTACGCCGAGTCCGGCTACGTCGACAAGACGAAGCCGATCCGGGAGTACACCGACCAGGAATGTCAGGACTTCCTGTACCGCGAACCGACGAAACGCAAGATCGCCGGCATCAACATGACGTACGAGGGGCTCGTCCTCCGGTTCCGCCGGTCGTTCCTGCAGAAGGACCGCGAGGCGATGCAACCCCACGTCCGCGCCTTCGTCGACCGGGCCGTGACCTTCACGACCTGCCCGGCGTGCGACGGGACGCGCCTCAACGACACGGCTCGGTCATCGAGGATCGCTGGGAAGAACATCGCCGACGTCTGTGCGATGCAGATCAGCGACCTTGCCCGGTGGCTGCACGAGCTCGACGCGCCGAGCGTCGGCCCCCTCCTGGAGGGCCTGCGGGACGCCGTGGACTCGTTCGTCGAGATCGGCCTCGGGTACCTCTCGCTGGACCGCCCCACCGGCACGCTGTCCGGTGGCGAGGGCCAGCGGGTGAAGATGGTCAAGCACCTCGGCTCGGCGTTGAGCGACGTCACGTACGTCTTCGACGAGCCGAGCACGGGGCTCCACCCGCACGACGTCGAGCGGATGAACGAACTGCTGCTGCGTCTGCGTGACAAGGGCAACACCGTCCTGGTCGTCGAGCACAAACCCGAGGTGATCCGGATCGCGGACCACGTCGTCGACCTCGGCCCCGGGGCAGGGACGGCCGGTGGCACCGTCTGCTTCGAGGGCACCGTGGACGGTCTGCGGGGGAGCGACACCGTCACCGGCCGACACCTCGGCGATCGGCAGCCGCTCAAGACCGAGGTCCGTGACCGGACCGGGGCCCTCGAGATCCGCGGGGCGTCGGCGCACAACCTGCGGGCGGTCGACGTCGACGTCCCCACCGGGGTGCTCACGGTGGTGACCGGCGTGGCAGGGTCCGGCAAGAGCTCCCTCGTGCACGGGGCGCTGTCCGGTCGCGACGGCGTCGTCACGATCGACCAGAGCGCGATCCGCGGGTCCCGCCGCAGCAACCCGGCGACGTACACCGGCATGCTCGAACCGATCCGCAAGGCGTTCGCGAAGGCCAACGGCGTGAAGCCGGCGCTCTTCAGCGCGAACTCCGACGGCGCCTGTCCCGCGTGCAACGGCGCCGGAGTCGTGTACACGGACCTCGGTATGATGGCCGGCGTCTCGACGACCTGTGCAGAGTGCGACGGACGACGCTTCGACCAGTCCGTGCTCGAGTACCACCTGGGCGGCAAGGACATCAGCGACGTGCTGGCGATGTCGGTGACGGAGGCCGAGCGCTTCTTCGCCGAGGGCGATGCCCGCATCCCGGCCGCGCACGCCGTCCTGGAGCGGCTCGCCGACGTCGGCCTCGGCTACCTCACGATCGGGCAGCCGCTCACCACGCTGTCCGGCGGGGAGCGCCAACGCCTCAAGCTCGCGACGCACCTGGGCGAGCCCGGCGGCGTGATCGTCCTCGACGAGCCGACCACGGGTCTGCACCTGGCCGACGTCGCACAACTGCTCGGTCTCCTCGACCGCATGGTGGACGCTGGTCGGACCGTGATCGTCATCGAGCACCACCAGGCCGTGATGGCGCACGCGGACTGGATCATCGACCTCGGGCCGGGCGCCGGGCACGACGGTGGGCGGGTGGTCTTCGAGGGCACGCCGGCGGCGCTGGTCGCGGCTCGGTCGACGCTGACCGCGCAGCACCTCGCGGACTTCGTCGGGAGCTGACGACCGGCACGCTCAGCAGTCGGCGCGTACGGTCCTGCGCATGACCTACAGCCAGCCTGACCCTGCCGAAGAGACCACCGCGGGCGGAGCCCCCGAGCAGCCGGACACCGACGACCAGTTCCTCGAGGAGTCCGGACGCGAGGACGCCGCGCTCGAGATCGACGCCGACGACGTGCCCACCGAGAAGGACGACGCCACCGAACAGGACGACTCCGCGGGGGAGTGACGTGCCCCTGCTCGTGACGCCAGACCGGCCTGACGAGCAGCCCATCCGAGCCGGAGGGGCGGATCGATTCCCCGTCGACCCGCACCTCCGACCTGTGGTCGACGTCCTACGCCGCGCGCAGTGACGTCACCATCGAGCGCAACGCCCGACGCGCTGCAGCCTGCTCCTCGACGGTCATGCCGGCGAGCATGCGGTCCTCCACGCCGCGGACCGCGGCGGTCGCCCGCGCCAGGTCCTCACGTCCCCGGTCGGTCAGCGTCACCGGGACGACCTTCCCGGCCCCGTCCTCGGGGGAGCGGACCACCACACCGTCCCGCTCGAGTGCCTGCAGCAGGACGTTCATCGTCTGCCTGGTGACGAACGCCCCGCGGGCGAGGTCCGAGTTCGACAGCCCCGGGCGCTGGGCGAGCAGCTCGAGGCACGAGTAGTGCGTGATGTTCATGCCGAGCGGTCGGAGGACGTCCTCCATGGCGCCACGCAGGGCGCTCGAGGCCTCCTTCAGCAAGTAGCCGAGTGACGTCTCGAGGTCGATGCCGGGGGAGTCTTGACGCATGTCAGCATTCTGACATAGGCTCTGTGTCAGGAAACTGACACATCGACCCAGGAGCGACACCATGCCCGTCACCGGCCCCGACTTCATCTCCTTTCAGGTCCGCGACCTCGACGCCTCGCAGGCGTTCTACGAGCGGTACCTCGGTCTCGTCCGCTCACCGGCCGGCCCACCGCACGCCGTCGTCTTCGACACGAAGCCGATCGCGTTCGCGCTGCGCGACGTCGTCCAGGGCACCGACCTCGCGACGGTGCCGCAGCCCGGCGTCGGCATCGCCGCCTGGTTCCACGCCGAGGGCGTGCAGGAGATCCACGACGCCCTCGTGTCGGACGGCCACCGGATCGTCAGTGCGCCGATCGACGGCCCGTTCGGGCGGACCTTCACGTTCGCCGACCCGGACGGCTACCACGTCACGCTCCACGACCGCGCCTGACGGCAGCACGGACCTCAGTGACGTCGGGACACCCGCTGCCGGAGCGCCAGTGCGCCGGTGCGGACCGCGGGTGGCAGGGGAGACGAGACGACCGTCGTGAACGGTCGCTCCGTCGCCCCGAGCGACATCTTGAACCGGCTGATGCCCTCGTCCACCCACCCGACGAGGTCGACGGCCGTGTGCCCGTGCTCGAGGGCATGGCGGATCACGTCGAAGTAGAGCGGCGTGCTCGGGTTCACGCTCCGGAACGCCCGGAGGGTCCCGCCAGCCCACCCCGTGACGACGGGGTGCCGCGTCAGCGCGACGATGACACCGGCGACGACCCCGTCGACGAGTGCGGTCGCCGTGTGGACATCGCCGCTCTCGGCGGCCCACCGTTCGATCCGTGCGCCGATGTCGTCCGGGTACGGCGACGGGACGCCTCGGCTCGAGTACGACTCGCTGAGCACGAGCGGGAGGAACTCGGTCAGCTCGCCCGGCTCCGACGGCCTGATCCGGACACCCTTGCGCTCGGCGACGTGGAGCGCCTGTCGGGCGCCGCGCTTCATGCCCTGCTCCAGTCGTTCGATCGTCGCGTCGACGAGGTCGACGACGTACGTCCGGTCCGGTGCGCCGAGGACACCTGCGCGGGTCGTGGCCGAGGCCGGAGCGACGGCGGCGTCCGGGCCGAGGTCGTACCGTGCCACGAGCACGCCGTGCCGGAGCTGCCACCGACGGAACGCCCGGAGGGTCGCTGCCAGGAGGTGCTCCGGGACGAGCGGTCCGACGAACGGGAACGGCGCCTGCACCGGCCGACGCAGCGCTCCATGGTGCAGGAGCACCGGGAACACGCCGACCGCCGCGCCGTCGATCAGGACCACGAGCGGCTCGAACCGCCAGTCGAACAGTTCGGCCTGCAGCGTGAGCCAGCCCCAGTCGTGGAACCCGGTCGCGCCGGGGTGCGCAGCGACGAGCGCGTCCCACTCGTCCGCACCCCGAGCCCGCCGGAACCGGATCGTCCCACCCACATCGACCTCCAGTTCGCGGACACCGTCTTCAGAGCCCGCCCGAAGCCTACGCATCGGCCGAGCACGGGAACGCTGGGGTGCGAGAACTCTGCGCGAAGCCGTCAGACGTCACGACCGGCAAGCGCCGATAATGCATATTATGTCAGATTACCGACAGCGAAAGTCGGGCCGGCCGCTCTCCCGTCGCAGCGTCCGCGCCGATCGAGCGCGGTCATCCTCGCTGCATCGTCCGCCAGAGCTTCACCCCGGTGTCCCGGACCGCACGTGGCAGCGGCGAGGAAGCGATGCTCGTGTACGGCGTCTCGACCCCGCCCATCCCGGTCTTGAACCGGGCGATCCCATCGTCCACACGGCCGACGAGGTCCACGGCCGTGTGCCCGCGTTCGAGCGACCACCGGAGTACGTCCAAGTACAGCGAGGTGCTCGGGTTCGCCGCCCGGTGCTGGCGCAACGTGCCACCCGCCCACGCGGACGCGACCGGGTGAGAGCCCAACGCCACGATCACACCCGAGGTCTCCCCTTCCACGACCGCGGCGCCGATGTACACGTCATCACGACCAGCCGCCCACCGCTCGACGCGTTCGCCGATGTCGGCCGGGTAGGGCGAGGGCACTCCGCGGACCGTGTACGACTCGCTCAGCACCCGCGGCAGCAACGCCGCCGTCTCCCCCGGTCGCGCCGGACGCACCTCGACACCGTTGCTCGCAGCAGCACGCAGCGACCGCTTCGCGTTCCGGTGCAGACCGGCGACGACACCCTCGAGGGAGGCATGTACCAGGTCGACGACGAACGTGCGGTCACGAGACCACTCCACGCCCGCTCGCAGCCTACGACCGGCGCACGACGAAGCGAGGCCGCAGTACGGATCGTGCGGGATGCCGTCGGCGCTGCAGGGTCAGGCCCGCGCCGGGGATCGTGGGTCCACATCCTGACGTCTCCGGTCGTCCCCCGCCGATCGATGGCGTTCCCTTTGACAGCGCCGACCCACGACGCACCGCCGACGCGGTGCTCGTGTCCGTCCGACCGTCGAGCTCCGTGATCAGAACGTCGCGACCGTCATCCCCGACCCGACGGCCGGGCGGTCCATCGCCAGGATCGCCTCGGGCAGCTCGTCGAAGCCGATCGTCCGACCGATCGAGTCCGCCGGACGCAACCGACCTGCCACGACGTCGTCCAGCATGGCTGCGTACTCCCGCACGCCGATCCCGTGGCTCCCGAGGATCTCGAGCTCGTCACCGATCACCCGGCCCATCGGGATGGCCGGGGTCGCCTCGTCGCCGAGCAGCAGCCCCACCTGCACGTGCCGACCGCGCGGCCGCAGGGTCCCGACGGCCGCGACCGACGTCGCCCGACTCCCGAAGGCGTCGACGGAGACGTGCGCGCCACCGCCGGTCAGCGTCCGGATCGCCCCGACGGCCCCGGCATCCATGGGCACGGTCGCCGCACCGAGGGCTGCAGCACGCTCGAGCGCAGCGGGCGAGATGTCGGACGCCACGACGCGGGCGCCCGCGGCGACGGCGACCTGGACGGTGGAGAGGCCGACGCCGCCGCAGCCGAAGACGGAGACCCACTCACCTGCGGTCACCCGTCCCACTGCGTGGAGTGCGTGGTAGGCCGTACCGAACCGGCAGCCCAGGCTCGCGGCCTCCGCGAAGCCGACCTCGTCCGGCAGCGCGACGACGTTGAGGTCGGCGTGCGGCACCGCGACGAACTCGGCGTAGGAGCCGGCGAGGTCGAACCCGGGTTGCTGCTGCGCCGTGCACACCTGCGTCGCCCCTGCACGACACTGCTCGCAGGTCCCGCACGCGAAGATGAACGGCGCCGTGACGCGGTCCCCCACCGCGACCCGTCGGACCTCGGCCCCGACGGCGGCGACCTCGCCCGCGAACTCGTGTCCGGGCACGTGCGGCAGTGTCACCGAGTCGTCGTGCCCCTTCCAGGCGTGCCAGTCGCTCCGGCAGACGCCGGTCGCGCGCACCCGGACGAGGACGCCGTGCGGCGGCAGGTCCGGCCCGGGGACCTCGACGACGGCGGGGACGGAACCGAACTCGGAGTACTGCACTGCTCGCACCCGCCCATCATGGCAGGTCGGTCGTACCCCGTAGGCTCCTGAGCATGCGTTCACGGTCCATCCTCGTCACACTGCTCCTCGTCGCGCTGGCGACCCTGGTGGGAGCGGCGCCGGCGAGCGCGCACTCGGCGCTTGTCTCGAGCGACCCGGCGGCGGAGGGCACCGTGTCCGCGCCGCTCGACCGGGTGACCCTCACCTTCTCCGAGGCGCCGTTGGCCGGGCTCGACGCCGGACTCCGCATCGAGGTCCGCGACGGCCAGGGCGCCGACGTCTCGACCGGTGACGTCGAGGTGTCCGGCACGGCGATGTCCAAGGCCGTCGACCTCGGGTCCGGGCGGTACCGCGTGCTCTGGCGGTACGTCTCCCCCGACGGGCACCCGATCACCGGCGAGTACGGCTTCACCGCGTCGCTCCCGATGCGGACGCCGTCGCCCACGGCATCGTCGACGGCTCCCGTCACGCCGTCGGCCGCGGCCTCCTCCGGCGCATCCGCGGCGGCGGCCACGGCCACGGCCACCGCTGCGCCGGCAGGCGCGACGACGCACGCCGGGCACTCCAGCGGACTGGTCTGGGTCATCGGCGGGCTCGCCGTGGTGGTCGCGATCGTCGCAGCGGTCACCGCGGTCCTGCGTCGGCGCGGCGGGCGGGGTCGGCCGCGGGGCGCAGCGTCGGTCGACGACGCCGGGCGCTGACGCGCCGGACGCCTACACGCCGGTGGTCCGGCCTGGAGGCACGGATCGCCGCCGCCACGCCCGTCACGCGGGTGGTCAGGCAGCCGTGAACACGAGCGAGGCGTTCTGGCCGCCGAACCCGAACGAGTTGTTGAGTGCGGCACCGACTCGACCGCGTCGAGCCTGCCCGGCCACGACGTCGAGGTCGATCGCCGGGTCCAGCCGGTCGAGGTTGAGCGTCGGCGGGACGGTGCCGGTCTCGATCGCGCGGACGGCCAGGATCGACTCCACGGCACCGGCCGCGCCGAAGAGGTGGCCGATGGCACTCTTGGGCGCGGACACCGCGGCCCCGGTACCGACGACCCGGGCGATCGCGGCGGCCTCACCGACGTCCCCGACCGGGGTGCTCGTCGCGTGGGCGTTCACGTGGTCGATGTCGGAGCCGACGAGCCCGGCCATCCGGACCGCGGCGCGCATCGCCCGCTCCTGCTCGCTGCCGTCGGCGAGCGGGGCGGTGATGTGGTGCGCGTCCGAGGTGACCGCCCAGCCTGCGAGCCGGCCGTGGGTGCGTGCGGCGCGGGCGCGAGCGTGCTCGGCACGTTCGAGCACGACCATCCCGGCACCCTCGCCGAGCACGAAGCCCCGCCGGTCGACGTCGAACGGTCGCGACAGCGTCGTCGGGTCGTCGTCGCCGGGCTTCGCGAGGGCCTGCGACTGTGCGAACGAGGCCATGGTGACCGGGGTGACCGCGGCCTCGGTCCCGCCGGCGACCACCACGTCGGCCTCCCCGGTCGCGATGAGGCGCGCGGCGGTCGCGATCGCTTCGGCGCCGGACGCACACGCCGAGACCGTGGTGTAGGCGCCCGCCCGAGCTCCGAGCTCGATGCTGATCTGTGCCGCGGCCCCGTTCGCCATGAGCATCGGGACGGCTCGGGGCGAGACGCGCCGGGCTCCGGCGTCCCCGAGGACGTCGTGCGCGTCGAGGAGCGTCTCCACTCCCCCGATGCCCGTGCCGACCACCACGGCGAGCCGGTCGCCGTCGACCTCGGGGGTGCCCGCGTCGGCCCAGGCTTCCTGTGCGGCGACGAGCGCGAGCTGTTGACTGCGGTCGAGTCGGGCGGCGCGGACTCGTCCGAGGGCTGCATCGGCGTCGAGGCGCGCGTCGGCGCCCACGCGGATCGGCACGCGGTCCCAGAGGTCGCCCTCGCGCTCGAGGACGTGCACCCCCGAACGGCCCGCGACGAGCGCGTCCCAGAGCGCGTCCACACCGTGGCCGAACGGGGAGACGGTGCCGTACCCGGTGATGACGATGTCCACGCGGAACCTCCTGCTTGTACGTTGAACAAGTTGAGTTGTACCACGTACAATTCCGACATGGCAACCGACGGGGACGGCACGACCGCACGCGGGACCGCGACACGGGCACGGATCATCGCGGCGACCGCCGGGCTCCTCGCGGCGGGTGCGTCGACCGAGGTCACGGTGAGTGCGATCGCGCGTGCGGCCGGCGTCTACCCGAACCAGATCACGCACCACTTCGGATCGAAGGACCGCCTCGTCCTCGACGCCGCGTTCACGCTCTTCCTCCGGGACACGAGCCGGATGCAGGCGGCGGGACGACGGGTCGCGTCGGCCGAGGCGTTCCGCAACCTGCTCGCTCGCACCGCCCTGGCGATGCCGTCGCTCCCCCTCGTCGTCGGGGCGCTCGCGACCGGCGGGCCGGAGCGGAGCGCGCAGCTCCTCGACCTGCTCTTCCGCCGGTCGGAGCGCTACCTCGCCCGGGTGGCCGCCGACCGAGGGTGGGCCGCCGGAGCGCTGGCACGCGACGTCCGGACGTTCTGGAGTGCGGCGTTCGGCGCCGCGCTGCTCCGTGCAGCCGGCGTCGCGGGCACTCCTGAGGACGTCGACCTCGCGTCGACCCTCTCGGTCACCGCCGTGCGATGACCGACCGCGGCGTCACTCGCCGAAGCCGGACCGCACGAGCGCGACGAGGGCGTCCACTGCCTGCCGGGCGTCCGGACCGGACGCCTCGACCGAGACCGTCGCGCCCTTCGGCAGCGCCAACGCCATGATCGCGAGCAGGCTCTTCGCGTCGACGTCGTTCACCCGGACCCGCGCCTCGAAGCGCGCGGCCGTCTTCACGAACTCCGCAGCGGGCCGGGCGTGCAGCCCGCTCTCGTTCACCAGCTCGACGGCGGCCGACGCGACAGCGCCGTCGGAGGACCCGGCCGTCTCGTCGACTGCAGCCGGCGTGGGGTCCGGTGCCGTGCCTCCAGGCCGGTCCGTGTCGGGGGTGCCCGCGGCACTCGCGGCGGCCGTGAGCACCGCCGTGACGTCACCGCCGGTCTGGGCGGCGACCGCCGCGGCCACCGTGCCCTCGACGAGGGGTGCCGGTGAGACGTGGACACGCGCGCGGTCGTCCTCGTCGAGGAAGTCGAGCGCCGTCTCGGTCGTGAGGTAGGCCGACCCGAGGTCGCACAGGACGACGATCCCGTCGGTGTCGCGGAGTTCCTCGAGCCCGGCGGTGATCGCCTCGAACGACGTGCCGATCCCGCCGTCCTCGGTGCCGCCGGCCGCGACGAGCGGCACGTCCGCCGCCATCTGGCGCGCCAGCTCCACCGTGCCGGTCGCGACCGACGCGCTGTGCGAGACGACGAGGATGCCGACGGTCACGCGGCGTCCACCGCGGCGCGGAGGAGGTACACCGAGGACTGGGCCCCCGGATCGCGGTGCCCGACGGCACGCTCGCCGAGGTAGCTCGCACGGCCCTTCCGCGCCACGAGGGCGTCCGTCGACTCGGCGCCGGTCGCCGCGGCGTCGGCCGCGGCCGCGAGGACCTGCTCCGGGCTGGCGCCCTCACCGGCGGCGGCAGCGGCCGCGTCGACCGCCGGGGTCCAGGCGTCGACCATGGTCTTGTCGCCGACCTCGGCCTTGCCGCGGGACACGATGCCGTCACGCGCTGCCGTGAGGACCGCGACGAGGGCGTCGGCGTCGAGCGCCTCGGCCTCCCCCGCGGCCTGGGCGGCCTTGAGGTACGCCGTGCCGAAGAGCGGTCCGGCCGCGCCGCCGACCGTGGAGATCAGCTTCGTCGCGACGGTCTTGAAGACCGCTCCGGGGGTGTCGAACGAGCCGGCGTCGACGGCTTCGACCACGGCGCGGAAGCCCCGGTCGAGGTTCTCGCCGTGGTCGCCGTCGCCGATCTCCCGGTCGAGCGTGACGAGCTCGGCGCGGTGGTTGTCGATGGTCGCTGCCGAGCGACGCACCCAGTCGATGGCCCATGCGGTGTCGAGCGCCAATGCGGTGTCCCTTCCTGCGGCCGGCCCGTGTCCCGGGCCGGGGTCGTGGTCCGGCGGGGTCAGCGGCCCCAGCGCAGGGCCGGCGTCTCCACCGGGGCGTCCCAGAGTGCGGTGAGTTCGTCGTCGAGCACCGTGACGGTCAACGAGAACCCCTGCATCTCGAGGGACGTGACGTAGTTGCCCACCAAGCTGCGCGTGACCTCGTGGCCGCGGGCGGAGAGGACCTCCTCGGCGCGTCGGTAGGCGATGTAGAGCTCGGACTGCGGCGTCCCGCCCATGCCGTTCACGAGGAGCAGCAGCTTCGAGCCCGCGGGGGCGTCGAGGTCGGTGAGGATCGGCTCGAGCACCCGGTCGACCAGCTCGTCCGCCGGCGCCATCGGGATGCGCTCGCGCCCCGGTTCGCCGTGGATGCCGATGCCGAGCTCGACCTCGTCGTCCGCGAGCGTGAACGACGGCTCGCCGGCGTGCGGCACCGTGCCGGAGGACAGGGCGAGCCCCATGGACCGGGTGACCTCGTTGACGTGGCGCGCGACCGCGGCGACGGCATCCAGGTCGTCCCCGCGCTCGGCCGCGGCACCGGCGCACTTCTCGACGACCACGGTCCCGGCGACCCCGCGGCGGCCGGCCGTGTACAGCGAGTCCTGCACGGCGACGTCGTCGTCGACGACGACGGACTCGACGCGGACGTCGTCCATCCCGGCGAGCTCGGCCGCGGTCTCGAAGTTGAGCACGTCGCCCGTGTAGTTCTTGACGATGTGGAGCACGCCCGCTCCCCCGTCGACGGCCTTCGTCGCCGCGACGATCGGGTCCGGGGTGGGACTCGTGAACACCGGCCCGGGGACGGCCGCGTCGAGCATGCCGTACCCGACGAACCCGGCGTGGAGTGGTTCGTGCCCGCTGCCCCCGCCGCTGACGATCCCGACCTTGCCGGAGACCGGTGCGTCCGCCCGGTGGAGGTGGATCGGGTCCTCGACCAGGACCACGTGCCCGGCGTGTGCACGGGCGAAGCCGCGGACGGTCTCGTCGACCACGGCGTGCGGGTCGTTGATGAGCTTCTTCATGCGGAACTCCTTGTGTCGACGGTGACGCGTTCACCCTACAGCGGCCGACCGTTCGGCCGACGTGCACGTTCGTGCACCATGTTCCAGGCCAGCAGCACCGCCAGAACGGGCGATCTCGCAGGCCAGATGCACGTTCGTGCACTTTCCCGCGGATCGCTCGCGATTCCGTCGCGGAGCCTTGATCCGCGTCAGTATGCTCGCCCCAATCACTCAACGGGGAGTGCCGGTCAGCAGCACCACCGGGACCCCCACCCTCACGCACTGGAGGTCACCGATGGACGGCATCGGCGTCAATTTCCTCTCCGAGCTCGTCGGTACGGCGATGCTCATCATCCTCGGTGGCGGTGTCGTCGCCGCCGTGTCCCTCACGAAGTCGAAGGGCTTCGGCGCGGGCTTCCTCATGGTCACGATCGGCTGGGGCTTCGCCGTCTTCGCCGGCGTCACGGTGTCGTACAGCTCGGGCGGTCAGCTCAACCCGGCGGTGAGCCTCGCGCTGGCCCTGCTCGGCAAGATCACCGTCGGCGAGATGTTCCTGTACTGGATCGCGCAGCTCATCGGCGCGGTCATCGGTGCGGTCATCGTCTGGCTCGCCTACAAGCTGCACTTCGACGAAGAGCCGGACCCGGCCGCCAAGCTCGGCGTGTTCTCGACCGGCCCGGCCATCCGCAGCTACGGCTGGAACCTCGTCACCGAGGTCATCGGCACCTTCGTCCTCGTGTTCGTCGTCCTCGCGTTCACGAACGGCGGCACGCCGAAGGAACTCGGCGCGGTCCCCGTCGCCTTCCTCGTCATCGCGATCGGCGTCTCGCTCGGTGGCCCCACCGGCTACGCCATCAACCCGGCCCGTGACCTCGGCCCCCGCCTCGCGCACGCCTTCCTGCCGATCAAGGGCAAGGGCTCGAGCGACTGGTCCTACGCCTGGGTCCCGGTGGTCGGTCCGCTCATCGGCGGCGCACTCGCGGCCGGCGCCTCGACCTTCCTCCTGCCGATCGTCTCCTAGTCCTCTCCCTCTCTCACCACCGCCGCGGCCGGCACCGCTGCCGGCCGCGGCACACCCAACACCCGTAAGGAGCACCAATGGCCGACTACATCGTCGCCATCGACCAGGGCACCACCTCCACCCGAGCGATCGTGTTCGACCACTCCGGTTCGATCGTGTCCGTCGGACAGAAGGAACACGAGCAGATCTTCCCGCGCGCGGGGTGGGTCGAGCACGACCCGATCGAGATCTGGGACAACACCCGCGAGGTCATCGGCCAGGCGCTCTCCCGCGCCGACATCACGCGGCACGACGTCGCAGCCGTCGGCATCACCAACCAGCGCGAGACCGCGGTGGTGTGGGACAAGACCACCGGCCAGCCCGTCTACAACGCGATCGTCTGGCAGGACACCCGCACGCAGTCGATCGTCGACAAGCTCGCCGACGGGGACACCGACCGGTACAAGTCGATCGTCGGGCTCCCGCTCGCGACCTACTTCTCCGGCACGAAGATCGCCTGGATCCTCGAGAACGTCGACGGCGCGCGCGAGAAGGCCGAGGCCGGCGACCTCCTGTTCGGCACGACCGACACCTGGGTCCTCTGGAACCTGACCGGCGGCGTCGACGGCGGCGTGCACAAGACGGACGTCACGAACGCCTCGCGCACCCTCTTCATGGACCTCGAGACGCTCTCGTGGCGCGACGACATCCTGGCCGACTTCGGCGTGCCGGCGTCGATGCTCCCGGAGATCGTCAGCTCCTCCGAGGTCTACGGCCACGTCGAGTCGTCCAGCCTCCTCCGCGAGGTGCCGATCGCCGGCATCCTCGGCGACCAGCAGGCGGCCACGTTCGGCCAGGCGGCGTTCGACGAGGGCGAGTCGAAGAACACCTACGGCACCGGCAACTTCCTCATCTTCAACACGGGCACGGACATCGTCCGGTCGGAGAACGGCCTCCTCACCACCGTCGGCTACAAGCTCGGCGACCAGGAGACCCACTACGCGCTCGAGGGCTCGATCGCCGTCACGGGCTCGCTCATCCAGTGGCTCCGCGACAACCTCGGGCTCATCGGCAGCGCCCCGGAGGTCGAGGCCCTCGCCAAGACGGTCGAGGACAACGGCGGTGTGTACTTCGTCCCGGCGTTCTCGGGCCTGTTCGCGCCGTACTGGCGTCCGGACGCCCGCGGTGCGATCGTCGGCCTGACGCGCTTCGTCAACAAGGGGCACATCGCCCGCGCCGCCCTCGAGGCCACCGCGCTGCAGACCCGCGAGGTCCTCGACGCGGTGAACGCGGACTCCGGTGTGGACCTGACGGAGCTCAAGGTCGACGGCGGCATGACCGCGAACGACGCGCTCATGCAGTTCCAGGCCGACATCCTGAACGTGCCCGTGGTGCGTCCCGTCGTCGCGGAGACCACCGCGCTCGGCGCCGCCTACGCGGCCGGTCTCGCCGTCGGGTTCTGGGCGAACCTCGACGAGCTCCGCGCCAACTGGCAGGAGGACAAGCGCTGGGAGCCGCAGCTCGACGAAGCCGAGCGCGAGCGCACGCTCCGGCTCTGGAAGAAGGCCGTCACCAAGACCTTCGACTGGGTCGACGAGGACGTGCAGTAGTCGTCGCCTGACGCGACCGCCTGGAGGCGCGGTGCCGGTCCACGAGACCGGCACCGCGCCTCCCTGGCGTCGCGGTGGGCGCGGGGCGCCGTCGACGACGCGAGTCGTGCCTGCGACGGCACGCGTCGTACCTGCGGGACCAGGTACGGGCGGCTCGTCAGGCGGCGGGGGCGCTGCCGACCCAGTCGGCGAGCTTCCGCGTCGCCGCGCCGGAGTCGATCGCCTCGGCCGCGACGGCGAGCTGCTCGCGGAAGCGCTGGAGGATCGGACGGTCGGCCTCGGCCGGGTCCTCGGCCAGGCGGAACGACACCAGGCCGGCGGCGGCGTTCAGCAGGACGATGTCGCGGACCGGGCCGGTCTCGCCCTCGAGGACCCGGTGCACCACGGCCGCGTTGTGCTCGGGGTCACCTCCGAGGAGGTCATCGGTGCGCGCGCGGGCGATGCCGAGGTCGCGCGGGTCGAGGTCGTGCTCGATGATGCGCCCGCCGGTGACCTCCCAGATGTGGCTGTGACCGGTGGTGGTGAGCTCGTCGAGCCCGTCGTCGCCGCGGAACACGAGCGCCGTCGCCCCGCGGGTCTGGAACACGCCCGTGATGATCGGGACGAGCTCGAGCTGCGCCACCCCGACGGCGTTGGCCTCGCACCGGGCGGGGTTGACGAGCGGGCCGAGGAAGTTGAAGACCGTCGGCACGCCGATCTCGCGGCGGACCGGGGCCGCGTGCGCGAAGCCGGGGTGGAAGGCGCTGGCGAAGGCGAAGGTCAGCCCGACACGCCGGAAGGTGTCCGCAACACGCGCGGCGTCCATCGTCAGGTCGAGCCCGAGGGCCGCGAGCACGTCGCTCGAGCCGGACTTCGACGAGCTCGCGCGGTTGCCGTGCTTGACGACCGGGACGCCGGCGGCAGCGACCACGATGGCCGCCATCGTCGAGACGTTCACCGTGCCGACCACGTCGCCGCCGGTGCCCACGATGTCGAGCGCCATCGGGTCGACGTCCAGCGGGACCGCGGCGTCGAGGATCGCATCGCGGAAGCCGACGACCTCGTCGACCGTCTCGCCCTTCGCGCGGAGGGCCACGGCGAAGGCCGCGATCTGGGCGGCGGTCGCGCGTCCCTGGACGATCTCCTCCATGGCCCATGTGGACTGCCTGATCGAGAGGTCCTGGCGCGCCATGAGCGCGCTGATCACCGAGGGCCAGGTGAGTTGGTCGTGCATGATCCGATCGTAGTGAATTCGAGCGACCCACCAGTTGGCTGCGAAAACACTGTCGGTGGTTTCGGCCATAATGGAGTCTGTGACTAGCACCCCTCTCTCCAGATCTGCCACCGCACCGGTCCTGAACAGGCCCAACGCCGTGGCCGTGGGGACGATCGTGTGGCTGGGCAGCGAGGTCATGTTCTTCGCCGGCCTGTTCGCGATCTACTTCACGCTCCGCAGCACCTCCCCCGAGCTCTGGGCCACCGAGACCGCCAAGCTCGAGGTGCCGTTCGCGTCGGTGAACACGATCATCCTGGTGCTGTCCAGCTTCGCCTGCCAGTTCGCGGTCTTCGCCGCCGAGCGCTTCCAGGTCCACCGGACGAGCTGGAGCCCCTTCAAGTGGGGCATGACCGAGTGGTTCTTCGTCACGTACTGCATGGGCGCGATCTTCGTCTGCGGGCAGGTCTTCGAGTACGCCAACCTCTGGCACGAGGGCGTCACGCTCTCCTCCAGCGCCTACGGCTCGGCCTTCTACATGACGACCGGCTTCCACGGCCTCCACGTCACGGGTGGCCTCATCGCGTTCCTGCTGACCCTCGGTCGCGGGTTCGCCGCCAAGAACTTCGGTCACAAGGAAGCGACCACCGCCATCGTCGTGTCGTACTACTGGCACTTCGTCGACGTCGTCTGGATCGGCCTCTTCGCCGTCATCTACCTTCTCAAGTAGGAACTGGATAGCCCCCACAGCATGTTCAACAGAACCAAGTCCAAGAAGGGCCGCCGGTCACCACTGGCGACCGTCTCGCTCATCGTCGTCGGTCTGATGACCACCGGCGGTGCGTACGCGCTGTTCAGCTCCTCGGCGAACGCCGACAGCAGCACCAGCTCGGTGTCCGCCGCGTCGACGCAGTCGAAGGTCAACGAGGGCGAGAAGCTCTTCGCCTCGAACTGCGCCACCTGCCACGGGCTGAACGCCCAGGGCACGGGTGAGGGCCCGTCGCTCATCGGCGTCGGCGCCGCTTCGGTCGACTTCCAGGTCGGCACCGGTCGCATGCCGATGGCCGCTTCGGGCCCCCAGGCCGAGGAGAAGCCCGCGCAGTTCACCGACGAGCAGGTCGACGCGCTCGCGCAGTACGTCGCGTCGCTCGCCCCCGGACCCGCGGTCCCGTCGTCGGACCTCACCGACGGCAAGGGCGACGCGGCCGAGGGCGCCGAGCTGTTCCGCATCAACTGCGCGATGTGCCACAACGTGGCCGGCGCCGGCGGTGCCCTGACCGAGGGCAAGTACGCCCCGAACCTGCAGAAGGTCTCCGGCAAGCACATCTACGAGGCCATGCTCACCGGCCCGCAGAACATGCCGGTCTTCAACGACCTGAACCTGACCCCGCAGCAGAAGGCCGACGTCATCTCGTACCTCAAGTACGTGCAGGACAACAAGTCGCCCGGCGGATTCGCCCTCGGCTCCATCGGGCCGGTGGCAGAGGGTCTGTTCATCTGGATCTTCGGACTCGGCGCGGTCGTCGCGATGACCGTCTGGCTGACCGCGAAGTCCAACTGATCGTCCGTGTCGAACGACACTGAAGGGAACACCATGGCAGAGCACGACGACGAGGCACTGAACTCGTCCTCGGCTGTCGAGAAGCACGGCACGACGCACGGCACCACCGCCTCGGTCGGCACCGCGGTCGTGCCCGCGGACCCGTTCGAGAACCCGGGCGAGCCGCCGCACCGCGCGCGCCGCACCGACGTCGACCCGAAGAAGCAGCGGCTGGCCGAGCGCCAGGTCGCGACGTTCTTCTACCTGTCGATCGTCGGCAGCGTGCTGGCCATCGCCGCGTACGTCGCCTTCCCGATCAAGGAAGACGACTTCGGCACGGTCCGGCTCGCGAACCTCTGGCTCGGGCTGTCGATCACGCTCGCGCTCCTCGCACTCGGCCTCGGTGCCGTCTACTGGTCGAAGTCCCTCGTGGTCGACCGCGAGATCACCGAGATGCGCCACGGCACCCGCGGGACCGACGCGACCCGTGCCAAGGCCGTCGAGGCCTTCCAGCTCGCCGACAAGGAGTCCGGGTTCAGCCGTCGCAAGCTGATCCGCAACTCGATGATCGGTGCCCTGGCGGCGTTCCCGCTCCCCGGGATCGTCCTCGTGCGCGACCTCGCGCCCGCGGCCGACCCGAACGAACTCCTCCGCCACACCATGTGGGCGAAGGGCACACGCCTGACGAAGGACCCGACGGGTCTGCCGATCAAGGCGTCCGACGTGACCATCGGTTCGGTGTTCCACGTCATCCCGGACGGCATGCTCGACAAGGAGGACATGCTGGAGGAGAAGGCCAAGGCCGCCGTCCTCCTCATGCGCCTCGACCCGCAGGACCTCCACCCCGCCAAGGGGCAGGAGAACTGGGGGTACGACGGCATCGTCGCGTACTCGAAGATCTGCACCCACGTCGGGTGCCCGGTCGCCCTGTACGAACAGCAGACGCACCACCTGCTCTGCCCGTGCCACCAGTCGACGTTCGATGTCTCGAACAACTGCGAGGTCATCTTCGGACCGGCCGCACGTCCCCTCCCCCAACTTCCGATCGCGATCGACGACGACGGCTACCTGGTTGCGCAGAGCGACTTCCACGAGCCGGTCGGACCGTCCTTCTGGGAGCGTGAGCGCTGATGAGCACAACCACCCGTCCCGCGACGACGTCGGCCACGAAGCCGGCGCCCGAACGCGGCTCCCGCATCATCGGGGCCGCTGCCAACTACATCGACGAGCGCACGAGCATCTCGGGCCTGGTGAAGGAGGTCGGTCGCAAGATCTTCCCCGACCACTGGAGCTTCATGCTCGGCGAGGTCGCGCTGTACAGCTTCGTCGTCATCCTGCTGTCGGGCACGTTCCTGACGTTCTTCTTCCAGGCGTCGATGGCCGAGGTCGTGTACCAGGGCGCGTACGTCCCGCTGAAGGGCGTCGAGATGTCGACCGCGCTGCAGTCGACGCTGAACATCTCGTTCGACATCCGCGGTGGCCTGTTCGTCCGACAGATCCACCACTGGGCCGCCCTGCTCTTCATCGCCTCGGTGATGCTGCACATGGCCCGCGTCTTCTTCACCGGCGCGTTCCGCAAGCCGCGTGAGCTCAACTGGGTCTTCGGCTTCGTCCTCTGGGTGCTCGCCATGGCCGAGGGCTTCACCGGCTACTCGCTCCCCGACGACCTGCTGTCCGGCAACGGTCTCCGGATCATCGTCGGCATGATCGAGGGCGTCCCGGTGATCGGTGTCTGGATCGCCTACCTGCTCTTCGGTGGCGAGTTCCCGGGCACGGACATCGTCGGTCGCCTCTACACGCTGCACATCCTGCTGCTGCCGGCGATCCTCGTCGCGGTGCTCGGCGTCCACCTCGTCCTCGTCGTCATCAACAAGCACACGCAGTTCGCCGGTCCGGGCAAGACCAACGACAACGTCGTGGGCGTCCCGATCCTCCCGGCGTTCGCCGCGAAGGCCGGTGGGTTCTTCTTCATCGTCGCGGGCATCCTCGCCCTCATCGCGTCGCTGTTCACGATCAACCCGATCTGGAACTACGGACCGTACGACCCCTCCCCGGTGTCGGCCGGTACGCAGCCCGACTGGTACATCGGCTTCGCCGACGGCGCGCTCCGACTGGTGCCCCCGCACTGGGAGGTCGTCTGGTTCGGCTACACGGTGTCGTTCAACATCCTCGTGCCGATCGCGGTCCTCTTGGGCCTCATCGTGGCGATGTTCATCTACCCGTTCGTCGAGGCCTGGGCCACGGGCGACAAGCGCGAGCACCACATCCTCGACCGTCCGCGCAACGCCCCGACCCGCACGGGCCTCGGTGCCGCCGGCATCACGCTCTACGCGAGCCTCTGGGCAGCGGCCTCGTCGGACATCATCGCGACGCACTTCATGGTGTCGATCGACCACGTGATCCACGTGATCCAGGCCACGACGGTCCTCGGCCCGTTCGTCGCCTTCTGGATCACGAAGCGCGTGTGCCTGGCCCTCCAGAAGAAGGACCGCGAGATCGTGCTGCACGGCTACGAGTCGGGCCGCATCGTCCGACTCCCCCACGGCGAGTACATCGAGGTTCACGAGCCCCTCGACGAGTACGAGCGCTGGCGCCTGCTGCAGTTCAACGAGTACAAGCCGCTCATGGTCCGTCCGGATGCTCGGGGTCGGATCACCGGTCTCCAGAAGGCCCGCGCGAATGTGTCCCGGTTCTTCTTCGAGGACCGCATCGCCCCGGTCACGAAGGCCGAGCTCGAGGCTGCGCACGCCGCGCACCACGGGCCCGAGCTGACCGAGGGTGAGCACCCCGCTGCCGCTGTGGGCGCCGGCAACCACTGACGGTCGGAAGCGGTCTCACCCCCGCGCGAAGCACAGCGAACCCCTCGGCCACGTCGTGGTCGGGGGGTTCGCCGTTTCGGTCGTCCCGAAACACCCCCTGCAGTTCATCAACGATTCAGATTCCTGTGGCAGCGTGTTGTGCAACGCATCCGCCAACGGAACGAGAAACCGATGGACAGCCGGACGGCCGAACACCCCAGGCCGAACCACTTCCTCCTCCACCTCAGCGACACCCACCTCGTCAGCGGTGACGGGCCCCTCTACGGAGACGTCGACCCGGCCGCGCGACTGGCCGAGATCATCGCCGACATCGAAGCCTCCGGGGCACGCCCCGAAGCGATCGTCGTGACAGGCGACGTTGCCGACAAGGGTGAGCCGGGAGCCTACGCGCGGGTGCGCGACCTCCTGGAGCCGGCCGCGGCCCGCATCGGCGCACAGGTCATCTGGGCGATGGGCAACCACGACGAGCGTGGCGCGTTCCGCCAGGAGCTCTTCGGCCTGCACCCCACCGATCGCCCGGTGGACTTCGTCTACGACGTGAACGGCCTCCGGGTCATCACCCTCGACACGAGCGTGCCGGGCGCGCACCACGGCGAGGTCTCCCCCGAGCAGCTCGACTGGCTCGCCGAGGTCCTGTCGGAGGCGGCTCCGCACGGCACGATCCTCGCGATGCACCACCCGCCCGTCCCGAGCGTGCAAGACCTCGCCGTGCTCGTCGAACTGCGCGACCAGGCGAGCCTCGCCGAGGTCGTCGAGGGCAGCGACGTGATCGGCATCATCGCCGGGCACCTGCACTACTCGACGAGCGCCGTGTTCGCGGGCATCCCGGTGTCGGTCGCGAGCGCCACCTGCTACACGCAGGACCTCATGGAGTTCCAAGCCGGGACCCGGGGTCGCGACGGAGCCCAGTCGTTCAACCTCGTCCACGTGTACGGCCGCCACGTCGTCCACTCCGTCGTGCCGATCGGGCACTACGCGACCGTGGGTGAACCGGTGTCGGCCGTCGAGACCGAGGCGCGGCTCGCGGCTGCCGGCGTCCGGATCCCCCCGGCCGTCGAGCCGGCTCCGGTGACGTCGAGCATCCCGGTCTTCACCCTGGACTCGGTACCGCTCTCCCCCGTCCACCCGTAGTCGTCGCCCGAGGCAACGCGCGCGCTCCGACGGAACACCGGTCGATCGACGGGTGCAACGTCGGAGCGCGCGCGTCTCGCGACCACACCCACGGCCAGCCCAGGCCCAGACCCAGACTCAGGCCCAGGCCCGGGCGGACGCTCGCGCGTCCTACGCGCCGGGCCGCTCCCACGGCGCCGGGAACGGGAAGTACTTCTCGAGGAAGTCCGTCACACGCTCCGTACGCTCCTCGTCGCTCACCTCGGGGAAGCTGCCGTCGTTGAGGCAGAAGAAGTCGACGTTGCGCTTCTTCAACAGGTCGTCGAGGGTCTTCAGCCCGGACTGCATGGTCGTGTCGACGTAGCGGACCGACGAGTTCTCCTGGATGATCGCCCGGCCGGTGAGCAGCGCGTAGTAGTGGTACAGCGAGTTCGTCACCGAGATGTTGTCCGCCGCACGGAACCGTGACGCCGCCGTCGAACGGAACTCGTCCGCGAACTCGTGCTCCATCTCGGTCATGATCGACGCGCGCAGCGGAGTCGGTGCGTGCTCGAGGTGTCGCGTCGTGACGGCGCCGAACCGCTGCTGCAGGAGCCGCCGGTTCACCCGGGCCGAGTTCTCGAAGCCGCTGCGCGCCGGGTTGTTCGACCCGAGGCCGATGCGGGTGTCGGCGACGATGAACTTCGTCACCGAGCCCGGGCTGAAGAACACCGACGGGTCAGCGAGCCGCCCGAAGAACATGTCGTCGTTCGAGTAGATGAAGTGCTCGCTGATGCCCGGGATGTGGTGGAGCTGCGATTCCACCGCCTGCGAGTTGTGCGTCGGCAGGACGGACGGGTCGGCGAAGAACTCCTCGCTGCGGACGATCCGGACCTTCGGGTGGTCGGCGAGCCACTTGGGCGCCGGCGAGTCCGTCGCGATGTAGATCTGCCGGATCCACGGCGCGAAGGTGTGCACCGAACGCAGGGCGTACTTCAGCTCGTCGATCTGCCGGAAGCGGGCGGGGGCGTCGTCGCCCTCCCCAAGGACGGCGGTCGCCTGCGCGGCCTGGCGGGCGCGCTGGTACTCGATCGCGTTGCCGTCGACCCACGAGAACACGATGTCGATCGGGAAACGGATGTCGGAGACGTGGTCGTCGAACATGTGCTCGACCGTGCGCCAGGTCCGCCCGTACCGCTCGATGTCCGCCACCACGAACTCGTCGATGGGGAGACTGCGGCGCATGAGGGCGTTCTCGACGGGCGCGAGCACCTCGATGTCCGTGACGCGCCAGAACTCGAGTTGCACGCTCGTCTCGGCTCCGTAGCGGAGGCGTCCGAGGGGTTCGAGCCGCGGACGGAAGAGGCGGAGCACGGGCTCGTCGGGAGCGCCGAAGCCGTCGTCGAGCACCAGGACGGCCGGGCGCTTCGGGGGCTTGGCGTAGAAGGGCTCGTTCGCGGCCGCCGCCATCACGGCGCTCTCGGCACGCTGGCGGTCCCGCTCGTCCACGGCGATGACGGGGCGCTGGTCGTTGCCGCGGATGAGGAGGTGGTCGACGTCACCGGCGGTGAGGGCGTCGTCGAGGAACAGCAGGTCCTCGATCATGGACTGCTGCGGCGTCAGGTGGCCGTTGATGAGCGTCAGCCGACCCTTGCGCACCACGACGTCGGGCCGGTCGAGACCGCCGGACGACGGTCGAGGGTTCAGCAGTGGACTCTCGGTCACCGGCTCGGTCTCGTCGCTCATCCATGCCCTTCGGGTCGATCGGCCGGGTCCTGCACCCGACGGACTGATCCTACCGTCCGGACAGACCGCGGGTGCGCGCGGCAGGTGGGCGGTCGGGGCACGTCCGTCACCGTCGGACGGGAGGCGCGGGTCGCGCCCGTCACGGCCCTCCCGTCGGCGACGCAGCGGCCGCTCAGGGCCGGGTCGGGTCGGTCTCCCGTGGCACCTTCACCGCGAGCCCGACGGCGATGAACAGCGCCGCGGCGACCACCTGGAGCGCAGCCCACGCCTCGCCGGGGACCGGGACGACGACGAGCGGGTTCCAGCACACCGCCACGGCGACCATGATGAGTCCGGCCCACCAGGTCCGACCGCGGACGGCGAAGACCAGGACGATGAGGGCGAGCACGGTGACGCCCCACCGTGCGAACACGAAGGCCGACGAGTCGACGAGTGCCACGCACGCGAGGAGGACCACGGCCGCGAGCAGCGACGGTGCGAGCGCCGGCCGCGTGTACGGCGGGAGTTCCCTGTCGCTGCCCGAGCTGCGGGGGGCCGGACGAGCCGGCGTGCGGGGAGCGGGACGCGCAGGCACGCCCTGCTGGGACGACCCGATGGTGGGTCGTCCTTTCCGTGCCGCCATCAGGCGGAGGCGCCGTCGAGGTCGATCGCGCGGAACGGCCGCGACATCGGCGGGAGGCCGCGCACCCGCTCGAGCGCCGGCTCGAGTTCGTCGAGGTAGGCGCGGTACCCCTCGTCGTTGAGGTGCAGCCCGTCGTCGGTGAAGCGGTCGGCGAGGTGGTCGCCGTCAGCCAGCGCGGGCCAGGCGTCGAGGTACTGCGCGTGGCAGGTGGCGACGAACTGCCGGAGGTGGCGGTTCGCCTCCTCGATCTTCGCCCGGAACTCGGCCTGCCGGGGAAGCACCGACACGAGCAGGAGCCGCACACCCGGGAGCTCGCGACGCAGGGTCACGAGGATCGTCTCGACGTTGCGGACGACGTGCTCGACGCTCGCCCGGTGGTTGCCGAAGTCGTTCGTGCCGATGAGCAGGACGATCACCTCGGGCTCCGCGGCCACGACGGCGTCCAGTCGGGCGAGCACCCCGTCGGTGGTGTCACCGCCGACGCCGTGGTTGGCGGTGCGCTCCCCCGGCAGCCGGTTCTCCCAGTCCCCTGCCTCGGTGATGCTGTCCCCCAGGAACAGGACGGTGGGTCGGTCCTCGGTCATGCTGCCTCCTCGTGCGACGTCTCCGCGGACCCATTGTGCTGGGTCCGGTTGCGGGAGGTCGAGTCGGTGTTGTGCGACTCCCGCTCGGCGGCTGCCGTGATGCGCTCCACCATGCCCGGGAAGATCACGCCGTGGAAGGGCAGGATCGAGTACCAGTAGAGGCGTCCGGACAGCCCCTGCGGGAAGTAGATCGCCCGCTGGTGGTAGTCGCTCCCGCCGTCCACGGACGGCGTCACCGTCATCTCGAGCCACGCGCGGCCCGGCGACTTGAACTCGGCCCGGAGGCGCAGGTAGCGCCCGCGGTCGAGCCGCTCCACGCGCCACCAGTCGAGTGCGTCGCCCTGTTCCAGACGCTGCGGGTCACGTCGGCCACGGCTGAGCCCGACGCCGCCGGCGATCTTGTCCATCCAGCCCCGCGCCACCCAGGCGAGCGGGAACGAGTACCAGCCGTTGTCGCCGCCGATCGACTCGACGACGCGCCAGACGTCGGCCGCGGACGCGTCGGTGTGCCGCTTGCGGTCGTCGACGTAGACGGTGTGCCCCGCCCAGTCCGGGTCGCTCGGCAGCGGGTCCGCGGGCGTCGCCGCGAGCGTCGCGTTGCGCCAGCTCGTCTCGACCTGGCCCGTCCGCATGCGCGCGAGCGCCAGGCGGACCGCGCGCCGGTACGGTGTGAGGCCCCCTGGGGGCGCGGGGACGTACTGGTCGATGTCGTGTTCACGCTGCACGCACTCGAACTGCAGCGACTCGATGATGGGCCGCGCGAGCTTCCGCGGGATGGGGGTGACGATGTTGAACCAGTGGGCGGCGAGTCCGGGCGTCAGCACCGGCAGCGACGCGATACCGCGCTGCGGCAGCTTCGCCTCGACCGCGTACCCGTTGAGCATCTGCCCGTACCGGAGGACGTCCGGGCCGCCGATGTCGAACGTGCGGTTCACGTCGGCCGGGATCTCGAGGGCCTGCACGAGGTAGTAGAGGACGTCGCGGATGGCGATCGGCTGGATGTGGTTGCGCACCCACTTCGGCGCCGGCATCCACGGCAGGACGTCGGTGACGTGGCGGATCATCTCGAACGAGGTGCTCCCGGAACCGATGACGACGCCGGCCTGGTACGCGATCGTCGGGACTCCGGACCGCAGCAGGACGTCCCCGACCTCCTTGCGGCTCCGCAGGTGCTTCGACAGCTCGCCGTCCGGGTGCAGGCCGCCGAGGTAGACGAAGCGCCGGACCCCGGCGACGCGTGCCTCGTGGCCCATCGTCCCGGCCGCCTGCGTCTCGGCGCGTTCGAAGTCGCCGTCGGCACCCATCGCGTGCGCGAGGTAGTAGACCGCGTCGATCCCCTCGACGGCTGCGCGGACCGCTCGGGCGTCCATCAGGTCGCCCTCGGCGATCTCGACGTCGTCGTGCCAGGGGACGTCCTGCAGCTTCCGCGGGGTCCGCGCGTAGACACGGACCGTGTGGCCGGCTTCGAGGAGCCGTGGGACGAGACGACCGCCGATGTACCCGGTGGCGCCGGTGACGAGGACGTGCATGCTGGGCACGGTACGCGCGTCGCCTCCGGGTAGGCTTGCCGGGTGGACAACGCAGCGATCCCCAGCGCCCCCGACGCCGTCACCGCCGACGCGGTCCGGGCCCTCATCGACCACGCGATCCTGAAGCCCGAGCTCACCCGCACGGACGTCGACGCCCAGCTCGACGAGGCAGCGGCGTACCGGGTGTTCAGCGTGTGCGTCCGACCGAGCGACGTCGCGCACGCGGTCGAGCGGCTGACCGGCACCGGGGTCGGCGTCGGGACCGTGATCGGCTTCCCCCACGGCACGACCACCACCGCGACCAAGGTCGCCGAGTCGCTGCAGGCCCTCGCCGACGGCGCCTTCGAGCTCGACATGGTGCAGAACGTCGGCGCCGCGAAGTCCGGCGACTGGGAGCGCGTCGAGCAGGACGTCCGCGCCGTGGTCGACGCCGCGGGCGACACCGTCGTGAAGGTCATCCTCGAGACCGCGTTCCTCACCGACGACGAGATCGTCGCCGCCTCCCGCGCCGCACAGCGCGCCGGCGCCGCCTTCGTCAAGACCTCCACCGGGTTCGCCGGTGGCGGGGCGACCGCCGAGCACATCCGCCTCATGCGCGAGACCGTCGGGCCGGACACGGGCGTGAAGGCCTCCGGCGGCGTCCGCGGGCTCGACACCCTGCTCGAGATGGTCGCAGCCGGCGCGGACCGCATCGGCACGAGCGCCTCCGCCCGCATCCTCGACGAGCTCGCGCACCGCACCGAGACCGGTGCCGCGTCGTCGCTCGGCGACGACACCTCGTCCTACTGACCCTCACCCCCCCCGGGGGCGAGCACCCGCCGGGCGCCAGCGTGCGCACCGGACGTGCTGTGAGCCTCCAGGCCGTCGCACCGGAGCGATCATGACCGACAGCACCACCCAGTCCCCGTCCCTCGCCCTGGCGGTCGACCTCGGCGGCACCAAGGTCGAGGCGGCCCTGGTCACCGACCAGGGCGTCGTCCTGCCGGGGACGCGGCACCGCAGCCCGACCGGCCCCGGCCGGACCTCCGACGAGCTGCAGGCCGCCGTCGACGAGGTCGTCACCGCGACGCTGGCGACCCTGCCCGCGGACGCGACGCTCATCGGTGTCGGGATCGGGTCGGCCGGCCCCGTGGACGAGGTCAACGGTCTCGTGTCGCCGCTCAACATGCCGGTCTGGCGCGACTACCCGCTCCGTGACCGCGTCGCGCAGCACGTCCCCGCCGGCGTGCCGGTGACGCTCCGGATGGACGGCCTCGCCATCACGCTCGCGGAGCACTGGGTCGGTGCCGCGCAGGGGTCCGACCACGTCATGGGCATGATCGTCTCGACGGGCGTCGGCGGCGGGCTGATCCTGCACGGCCGGACCGTGAGCGGCCCCACCGGCAACGCCGGGCACATCGGGCACGTCGAGTGCGGTGGCTTCGACGACCCGTGCGCCTGCGGCGGGACCGGCTGCCTCGAGGCCGTTGCCAGCGGCCCCAAGACGGTCGCGTGGGCGCAGCGTCAGGGGTTCACCGGCACGACCGGCGAGGAGCTCGCGGCCGCGTACGCCGCGGGTGACGAGGTCGCGGTGGCCGCCGTCCAGCGCAGCGGTCGCGCGCTCGGGCAGGCGATCGCCGCCGCCACGAGCCTGGTCGACCTCGAGGTCGTCGCGATCGGCGGCGGCTTCTCGCACGTCTCCCCCGACCTCTTCGAGTACGCGCGGCAGGCGGTCGCGGAGCGGGCCGAGTTCCCCTTCGTCACGAAGGTGCGGATCGTCCCGACCGGTCTGTCGCAGGACGGACCGCTCATCGGCGCTGCGGCGCTCGTGCACCGCGCCGACGTGCTGCGCTGACCGGGAGCGATCGTGCGGCGTCGTCGGGCGCTGACGCGCTGCGGCCGGGAGGCACGGCAGCCCTCCGGCACGCCCGTCCTGTCCACAGGCGACCGGCTGGAGCACGCGCGTCGGGCAGGATGACGAGGTGCCCCGACCGCGCCTGCTGACGACCGACGACTGGCCGGAGGCAGAACTCCGCGCGGCCGTCCTGGCCGGCGAACTCGTCGCCGTCGGCGAGTGCTGGGCGTCCCCTGCCGAGCCGCAGGACGCGGCGCTGCGCGCCGCGGCCGCCGCCTGGTCGCTGCCGGACCGGCGGCTCGTCGCCGCGACCCGCACCGCAGCCTGGGTGTGGGGAGCGCTCTCGCGGTCGCCGCTCCCCCACGAGTGCGTGCTGCCCGGACGAGTCCGGTTGCGGGTCGACGACCCGACCGTCCGGGTCCGTGACGTCGGACTCGCTCCGGAGGACGTCACGGAACTGGCGGGGCTCCGCCTCACGGTCCCGTTGCGCACGGCCGTCGACCTGCTGCGGGCCCCGGGGCCGTCCGCGGGTCGCATGCACCGGGCGGACGAGGACGCCGTGCGGGGCCTGGTCGTCACCGGGCTCGTACCGCTCGACGACCTCCGGCACGCCCTCGAACGGCTCGGCGTTGTCCCGATGGCCCGCCAGGCGGAGCGGCGGATGGCCACCGTGTTCTGTGCGCCCGGTGCGTGAGCCCGGCGCGGGGCTGCGTCAGCCGGCGCTGACGCGGTAGACGTCGTACACGGCGTCGATCCGGCGTACGGCGTTCAGCACGCGGTCGAGGTGGGTGGTGTCACCCATCTCGAACACGAACCGGCTGAGCGCCAGGCGGTCGGAGGACGTCGAGACCGTCGCCGAGAGGATGTTGACGTGGTGGTCGGTCAGCACCCGTGTGACGTCGCTGAGCAGGCCTGAACGGTCCAGCGCCTCGATCTGGATCTGCACGAGGAAGACCGACTTCGACGACGGCGCCCACTCGACCTCGATCATCCGGTCGGGCTCGTTCATCAGCGACTTGACGTTCGAACACGCCGCCTGGTGCACCGACACGCCCTGCCCGCGGGTGATGAAGCCGACGATCTGGTCGCCCGGCACCGGGGTGCAGCACTTCGCGAGCTTCACGAGGATGTCCGGGGCGCCGCGAACGAGCACGCCCGAGTCGCTGTTACGCAGCTGCCGGCTGGTGATCTGTCGCGGGAACGCGAGCTCCGGCTCGTCCGTCTCGGTCTCGGTCTGGACGCTCCCGAGCACCTTCTCGATCACGGACTGGGTCGACACGTGACCCTCGCCGATCGCGGCGTAGAGCGCGGACACGTCCTCGTAGCGCATTGACGAGGCGACCTCGGCGATGGTGTCCTGGCTGAGGATGCGCTGCAACGGCAGGTTCTGCTTCCGCATCGCGCGTGCGATGGCGTCGCGGCCCTGCTCGATCGCCTCCTCGCGGCGCTCCTTCGTGAACCACTGCTTGACCTTGTTCCGGGCGCGGGGGCTCCGCACGAACTGCAGCCAGTCCTGGCTCGGGCCGGAGTCGGGGTTCTTCGAGGTGAAGATCTCCACGACGTCGCCGCTCGACAGCGCGCTCTCGAGCGGGACGAGCCGGCCGTTGACCTTGGCGCCCATGGTGCGGTGCCCGATCTCGGTGTGCACGGCGTACGCGAAGTCGACCGGGGTCGCGCCGGAGGGCAGGCCGATGACCTTGCCCTGCGGGGTGAAGACGTAGGTCTCCTTCGCGCCGATCTCGTAGCGGAGGGAGTCGAGGAACTCGCCCGGGTCGCTGGTCTCGGCCTGCCAGTCCGTGATGTGGGCGAGCCAGGCCATGTCCTGGTCGTCCTGGCTCGAGGTGTCGACGTCGCGACCGGTGACCCGCTGCTTGTACTTCCAGTGCGCGGCGACACCGAACTCGGCGCGCTGGTGCATCTCGTGCGTGCGGATCTGGATCTCGACCGCCCGCCCCTGCGGCCCGAGGACCGTGGTGTGCAGCGACTGGTAGAGGTTGAACTTCGGCGTCGCGATGTAGTCCTTGAAGCGACCCGGCAGCGGCGTCCACCGGGCGTGGACGGACCCGAGCATCGCGTAGCAGTCGCGGACGGTCGGGACGAGCACCCGGATGCCCACGAGGTCGTAGATCTCGTCGAACTCGCGCCCGCGCACGATCATCTTCTGGTAGATCGAGTAGTACTGCTTCGGGCGCCCCATCACGTCGCCACGGATCTTCGCGGCCTTGAGGTCCTTCTTCAAGGTGCCGATGACGTTCTGCACGAACTGCTCGCGCTTCGGCTGCCGCTCCTTGACGAGGCTGTCGATCTCGACGTAGAGCTTCGGGTGGAGCACCGCGAACGAGAGGTCCTCGAGCTCCAGCTTGATCATCTGGATGCCGAGCCGGTGCGCCAGCGGCGCGTAGATCTCGAGCGTCTCCTTGGCCTTGCGCGTCGCGGACGCTGACTCCACGAAGCCCCACGTGCGGGCGTTGTGGAGGCGGTCGGCGAGCTTGATGACGAGCACGCGGATGTCCTTCGACATCGCGATGACCATCTTGCGGACCGTCTCGGCCTGCGCGCTGTCGCCGTACTTGACCTTGTCGAGCTTCGTGACACCGTCGACCAGCATCGCGATCTCGTCGCCGAAGTCGGCACGGAGCTGATCGAGCTGGTAGTCGGTGTCCTCGACCGTGTCGTGCAGGAGCGCCGCGGCGATGGTGATCGTCCCGATGCCGAGGTCGGCGAGGATCTGCGCGACCGCCACCGGGTGCGTGATGTACGGCTCGCCGGACTTGCGCTTCTGGCCGTCGTGGGCCTGCTCGGCGGTCGAGTACGCCCGCTCGATGAGCGTGACGTCGGCCTTCGGGTGGTGCGAGCGGACCGTGCGGATCAGCGTGTCCACGGCGCCGGCGGGCTGTGCGCGGGAGAACAGGCGCGGCAGCAACGACCGGAGCGACCCGATGTTGCCGGTCGTGTTCGGACCGATGGGGCTCGTCGGGCGGGCGGGCGAGGCCGGGCGGCTCGCGGCGTCCGACGGCGTGGATTCGCGCGTGTCGGTCATGATGCGCCTCCCGAGACCTCGTCCGGAGCGGATTCGCTCCGCGTTCGATCCGACAAGACTACGCGCGTCCGGTCAGTGCTCGTGACGCGGTTCGCTCTGAGCACCGCGGACGACCTCGGCGCCCGACTGCTCCCACGCGGTCATCCCGCCGACGACGTTCACCGCCGGGACGCCGGACTGTTCGAGGGCCGCGACGACCCGGGCCGAGCGGCCACCCGAGTGGCAGATGACCATCGCCGGGGTGTCCCCGCCGTCGATCTCCTGCCACCGGGCGACGAGCTCCGACATCGGGACGAGCGTCGCCTCGGGGGCGTGCACCTCGTCCCACTCGGACTGCTCGCGCACGTCGAAGAGCTTCGCGCCCGCAGCGAGACGACGACGGGCTTCGGCGACGTCGATGTCGGTGATCTCGACCGCCATCAGACGTCGGCCGTCGCGTCGACCTGCTGCTGCCGCTTCGCCGCCGCCTGCACCTTCTTGGCATCGGCCTGGCGGATCTTCGGCTCGTTCTCGCGCAGGTGGGCGTACATCGGCGACGCGATGAAGATCGTCGAGTAGGTGCCGACGATGATGCCGATGAACAGGGCGAGGGAGATGTCGCGGAGTGTGCCGGCGCCGAGGACGTAGGACCCGATGAAGAGGATCGCCGCGACGGGCAGCAGGGCGACGACCGAGGTGTTGATCGACCGGACGAGCGTCTGGTTCACGGCGAGGTTGACCGACTGCGTGAACGTCCGCGAGCTCTCCTGGGAGGTGTTCTCCCGGACCTTGTCGAAGACCACGACCGTGTCGTACAGGGAGTAGCCGAGGATCGTCAGGAAGCCGATCACCGCGGCGGGCGTGACCTCGAGGCCGACGATGCCGTAGACGCCCGCCGTGATCAGCAGGTCGTGCAGCAGCGCCACCATCGCCGAGACCGACATCTTCCAGGTACGGAAGTAGAGCGCCATGACCACGGCGGCGAGGGCGAGGAAGATCACCAGGCCCCGGATCGCCTGCGCGAGGACGTCCGCACCCCAGGTCGCACCGATGAAGGTCGCGGCGACCTGGCTGTCCGGCACGCCGTACGCCTTCGCGAGGGCGTCCTGGACCTCGGTGGTCTCTCGGTCGGTCAGCTGGCCGGTCTGCACGCGGATACCGTGCTGGCCGAGCTGGGAGACGCGCGGGATGCCCTCCGGGACGATCGACTCGACGGTGTCGGTCGCGATCGTCTGGTCGGTGGTCTTGACGTCGGAGATCGTGAACTCCGAACCGCCGGTGAACTCGATCCCGAGCTGGTACCCTCCCCGGAGCCACGGCACCCCGAGCGAGAGCACGATCGCGATGATCGCGACGAGGTACCACGCGCGGCGCCGGCCGACGATGTCGTACGACCGCTTCCCCGTGTAGAGGTCGCTGCCGAACTGGCTGAAGCTGGCCATCAGTCGTCCTTCCCGTCCGGCGTGCTGCCGGTGTCGCCCGCGGCTTCGCGGGCCTTGCGCTCGGCGATGGTCTGGCGGCGCTGCGCCTCACCGGCGCTGCGTCGCTGGCGCTTGCCGTCGACCACCGGTGCGCGGAACTGCGCGCGTCCGCGGTAGACCGCGCCGAGGGCCGACGGGTCGAGCCCGCTGAACCGGTGCCCCTCGCCGAAGAACCGGCTGCGGGCGATGAGCTGCATCATCGGGTGCGTGAAGAGCACCACCACGACGACGTCGATCAGGGTCGTGAGGAGCAGCGTGAACGCGAAGCCCTTCACGTCGCTCACCGCGAGGATGTAGAGCACGACCGCGGCGAGGAAGTTGATCGAGTCGGACGCGAGGATCGTGCGGAGGGCTCGGCGCCAACCGGCCTCGACCGCGCCTTCGAGACCGCGTCCGTCGCGCAGCTCGTCGCGGATGCGTTCGAAGTACACGATGAACGAGTCCGCCGTGATGCCGATCGCCACGATCAGACCGGCGACGCCCGCGAGCGAGAGCCGGTAGTCGACGCGCCACGACATGATCGCGATGACGAGGTAGGTCAGGGCCGCGGCGACCGCCAGCGAGAGGACGGTGACGAACGCGAGTGCCCGGTACTGGATGACCGAGTAGATGATCACCAGGATGAGGCCGATCAGGCCCGCGACGAGTCCGCCGACGAGCTGCGCCGTACCGAGCGTCGCCGAGATGTTCTCGTTCGACTGCACCTGGAAGTTGATCGGCAGCGCGCCGTACTTGAGCTGGTCGGCGAGCGTCTTCGCGGACTCCGCGGTGAAGTTGCCGGAGATCTGCGCCTTGCCGTTCGTGATCGCGGCGTTGGCGGCGGGGGCCGTGATGATCGTGCCGTCCAGGACGATCGCGAACTGGTTCTGCGGCGCCTGCAGCTTGACCAGGCGGCTCGTGACGTCACGGAAGTCGTCCGAGCTCTTGCCCGAGAAGGTCAGGTTGACGGCCCACTGACCGGTCGAGGCGCCCTGCGAGTCGGTGGCCAGGCCCGAGGTGGCGTTGCTGATGCCGGAGCCCGAGACCTCGACCGGACCGAGGATGTACTTCGCGGTGCCGTCCTGGTCGCACGTGACGAGCGGCTCGTCGTCCGGGGCGGTCGTGACGTCGTCCGGCGCCTTGCAGTTGTAGTTGTCGTACAGGGCCTGCAGCGCCGGGGTCACCTGCGACAGGTCGCTGCCGTTCGTCGGCTTCGTGCTCGGCGTCGCCTGGAGCGACGCGGGCGGCGTGTACGGCGTGGGTGAGGCGGTGGAGCCGCTGCCGCCGACCGCGGCGTTCGTCGCGGCCTCGGTGTAGAGCACCGGGCGGAACGTCAGCTTCGCCGCGGCCTCGATCCGGTCGATCGTCGCCTTGTCGGGCTTGCCCGGGATGGAGACGACGATGTTGTTCGTCCCCTGGGTGTTGATCTGCGACTCCGACACACCCGTCGCGTTGATGCGCTGGCGGATGATGTTGACGGCCTGGTTGAGCTGCTGGCTCGTGACCGAGTCACCCTCCGTGTTCTGCGCCGCCAGGGTCAGCTGCGTGCCGCCCTGGAGGTCCAGTGCCAGCTCCGGCACCCAGCTCGCGCCGGCGAACCACTTCCCGGTGTCGTCCTTGGTGGTGCTCGCCAGGATCGACGCGGCGGTGTTGAGCCCCGCGAGGACCGCCATCAGGATCACCAACCAGGTGAGCGAGCGGAGCGCCTTCTTGACGGGTGTCGATCGTGCCACCGGTCGTCTCGTCTTTCTGTCAGGACCGACGACGGGAGCCGACGGCAGGAGCGGTGCCGCCGGGCCTCACGACCCGGCAGCCCAGGTTGTCAGTGGTCGTTCTTGCGGTTCGTCTCGTCGGTGCGCTCACCGTAGGTCGGGGCCTGGTCGTCGATGACCGGCTGACCGTTGAGCTCGGTGACGCGCTTCGGCTCGTCCTCCGGCGCGACGGCGGTGTCGACGTCGTCCGCGGTCTCGTCGACCACGCGCGAGAGCGTCTGACGGTGCACGGTCACGATCGTGCCCGGGGCGATCTCGACCTCGGCGGTGACCTTCTCGTCGTCGACCGACAGGAGCTTGCCGTAGAGGCCGAACGAGAGCATGACCTGCGCGCCCGGCACCATCTTGGTGGCGAGGTCGGCCTGCTGCTTCTTGCGCTTGCGGCTGTTGTAGAACATGAAGGCCGCGAACGCCACGACGATGACGATGAGGACGACTTCTTGACCCATGATGCGATGCCTTCTCTGGTTGCTCGGTTTCGGGCCGTAGCAGTCTAGGGCACGCGCCGGACGGGAACCTGTCCACCCGGCTCGTGCACAGTCTGTGCGGAGGGGTGCGGTCGGCTCAGTCCGCGTCGTCGAACAGCGCGGGGCCGCCCGACGTCTGCCCCGGCGCCAGGCCGAAGTGCCGCCAGGCCTGGGGTGTGGCGATCCGACCGCGTGGCGTCCGTGTCACGAGACCGACCCGGACGAGGAACGGCTCCACCACGGACTCGATGGTCTCGGATTCTTCCCCGACGGCCACGGCGAGCGTGTTGAGCCCCACCGGTCCTCCGTCGAACCGGGTCAGCATCGTCTCGACCACCGCCCGGTCGAGCCGGTCGAGTCCGAGCTCGTCGACGTCGTACAGCTCGAGCGCTCCCTGCACCGCGGCCATGCCGTCGCGCGGTCGGTGCACGAGCGTGAAGTCGCGGACGCGGCGCAGGAGCCGGTTCGCGATGCGCGGGGTCCCCCGACTCCGTCCGGCGATCTCACGCAGGGCGGTCCGGTCGATGTCGAGCTCGAGGAGGTGGGCGGCGCGGATGAGCACCTGCTCGAGCTCGTCCTTCTCGTAGAACTCGAGGTGCGCGGTGAAGCCGAAGCGGTCACGGAGCGGGTTCGGCAGGAGCCCGGAGCGGGTCGTGGCGCCGACCAGGGTGAACGGCGCGAGGTCGAGCGGGATGCTCGTCGCCCCGGCGCCCTTGCCCACCATGACGTCGATCCGGAAGTCCTCCATCGCGAGGTAGAGCATCTCCTCCGCCGAACGCGCCATCCGGTGGATCTCGTCGATGAAGAGGACCTCGCCGGGGACGAGTGACGAGAGCACGGCGGCGAGGTCACCGGCGTGCTGGATCGCCGGCCCGCTGGACATCCGCAGGGGCCTGCCCGACTCGTGCGCCACGATCATCGCGAGCGTGGTCTTGCCGAGCCCGGGCGGCCCGGCCATCAGGATGTGGTCGGGGGTGCGCTCCTGCATCGCGGCGGCCTTCAGCAGGAGGTCGAGCTGCCCCCGGACCTTGCGCTGTCCGACGAACTCGTCGAGCGACCGCGGACGCAGCGCTCCTTCGAACGCGAGTTCCTCCTGCGACTCGGCGCCCGCTGCCGTGATGCCGCTCACCGGCCGGCACCGGCGGGACGCAGGGCCCCGAGTGCGGCACGGAGCAGTGCCTGCGTGCCGAACGTCGCGGCGGCCGGGTCCTCGGTGACCACGGCGTCGACCGCGGAACGGGCGGCGTCCTCGCGCCAGCCGAGACCGACCAGGGCGATCACGACGTCGTCCGATGCCGGGTGCGCGCCCGTCGCCGAGCCGGGTGTCACAGCGGCCGGTTGCTCGAACGCGGCGAGCTTGCCGGCGAGGGCGACCGTGATGAGCTTCGCGGTCTTCGGGCCGATGCCGGACACCTTGCGGAAGGCGGCGTCGTCCTCGTGCGCGACGGCGGTCGCGATCTGGCCGGGGTCCATGTGTGCCAGGACGCCGAGCGCGGACTTCGGTCCGACGCCAGAGACGCTGCGGAGGAGGTCGAAGACGCGGAGCGCGTCGGTGGTCTCGAACCCGAAGAGGAGGTGCTCGTCCTCACGCACGATCATGGCGGTGCGCACGAAGACCTCGGCGCCGTGCCGCATCGTGAGGGCGTGAGCGGGTGTGACGGTGACGGCGTACCCGACACCACCGACCTCGATCACCACGCTCGACCCGGCGACGTCGATGCAGGTGCCCCGGAGACTCGCGATCATGCTCCGAGCCTAGGGCCGCCCACCGACGATGCCCCAGCACCACGCGCGACGCCCCGTGCGCCGCCGCGCGCCGCGGCCGCCGCTGCCCGCGCGAGGGGCGAATCCGCGCCCGTCCCCTGCTGGGCGTCCCGCCACGCGCGTTGGGCCGGCGTGAGCGTCGACGGGCCGGACCCGACCTGGTCGGGTGATCCGAGCCTCCAGGCATGACAGACGGCCAGGGCCAACGCGTCGGCGGCGTCCGCTGGCTTGGGGGCCTCAGCGAGCCCGAGGACCGCGGCGATCATCGCCTGGACCTGTCGCTTGTCGGCGTTGCCGTAGCCCGTGATCGCCGCCTTGACCTCGGAGGGCGTGTGGAGCCCGACGGGCAGGCCGCGCGCCGCGGCGGCGTGCAGGGCCAGCCCGGCCGCCTGGGCGGTGCCCATGACGGTCCGGACGTTCGCCTGCGCGAAGACGCGCTCGACCGCGACGGCCTGCGGGCGGTGCTCGTCGATCTCCGCGGCGATGCCGTCGGCGATCCGCAGCAGCCGTTGCTCGAGCGCCATGTCCGCCGGTGTCCGGACGACGGTCACGTGCACGAGCCGGGCACGCCGGTTCGGTGCGACCTCGACCACGCCGACGCCGCACCGGGTCAGCCCGGGGTCGACCCCGAGCACCCGGAGCATCGGACTAGTCCTCGTCCTCGTCGAGCTCGGCCTGGACGTCCGCGGGGATGTCGAAGTTCGCGTAGACGTTCTGCACGTCGTCGGAGTCATCGAGCGCGTCGATGAGCTTGAACACCTTGCGCGCGGTGTCGGCGTCGATCGGGACCTTGAGGCCCGGGACGAACTCGGCGTCGGCCGAGTCGTAGTCGATGCCGGCGTCCTGCAGCGCGGTGCGTGCCGCGACGAGGTCGGACGCCTCGGTGATGACCTCGAAGCCGCCGCCCTGGTCGATGACGTCCTCGACGCCGGCGTCGAGGACGGCACCCATGACGGTGTCCTCATCGAGGCCGTCCGTCTTCGTGACCGAGATGACGCCCTTGCGGGAGAAGTTGTAGGCGACGCTGCCCGGGTCGGCCATGGTGCCGCCGTTGCGGCTCATCGCCGTGCGCACCTCGGCCGCGGCACGGTTCTTGTTGTCCGTGAGGCACTCGATGAGCATGGCGACGCCGTTCGGGCCGTAGCCCTCGTACATGATCGTCGTGTACTCGATCGACTCACCGGTCAGACCGGCGCCGCGCTTGATGGCGCGGTCGATGTTGTCGTTCGGCACCGAGGTCTTCTTCGCCTTCTGCACGGCGTCGACCAGGGTCGGGTTGCCCGACAGGTCGGCGCCGCCCATCTTCGCGGCGACCTCGATGTTCTTGATCAGCTTCGCGAACGACTTCGCACGGCGCTGGTCGATGACCGCCTTCTTGTGCTTGGTCGTTGCCCACTTGGAATGCCCGGACACGGTGCTCCTTGCGTCTTGCGGAAAATCCTGGTCAGTGTACCGGGCCGGGAGGCACGGTGCGGTTCCGGCGCGCTGGCCTCCTCACGCAGGCGGTCCCCCGCCCGCCTGTGGGCGAGTCTCGCGGTGAGCGACAGTTCTCGGGCTTGGCGGCGCGAGGACTGTCGCCCACGGCGAGTCTCGCGGCACCGCCGCGCGGGGCGCGACCGCGCTCCGCGTCAGGAGGCGTGCACGAGATCGAGGAAGCGCCGGTGGAACCGGTCCTCCCCCGCGACCTCGGGGTGGAACGCGCTGGCGATGACGTTGCCCTGCTGCACCGCCACGACCTGGCCGTCGGGCAGCGCCCCGAGGACCTCGACGCCCGGACCGTGCTCCTCCACCACGGGCGCCCGGATGAACACCGCGTGCACGGGCGCCTCGCCGAGCTCCGGCATCGGGATGTCGATCTCGAACGAGTCGTTCTGGCTGCCGAACGCGTTCCGCCGCACGGTCGTGTCGAGGACGTCGAGCGTCTGCTGGCCCGGGATGCCCGCGGCGATCCGGGAGGACAGCATGATCATGCCCGCGCAGGTGCCGTACGTCGGGAGCCCGCCGCGGATTGCCTCCGCCAGTGGTTCCGCGACGCCGAACGCCCGGGACAGCTTGTCCATGACGCTCGACTCACCGCCGGGGACGACCACGCCGTCGAGCGACGCGATCTCCTCCGGACGACGGAGCGGCACGACGTCGGCGCCGAGCTCCGTCAGCGAGGCGATGTGCTCGCGGAAGTCGCCCTGGAGGGCGAGGACGCCGATGCGGGGGTGCGCGGTCGGACTACCAGCCACGCTCGGCCAGGCGGTGCGGGGCCGGGACGTCGGCGACGTTGATGCCGACCATGGCCTCACCGAGCCCGCGGGAGACCTCGGCGATCACCTTCGGGTCGTCGTGGAAGGTCACGGCCTTGACGATCGCCGCGGCGCGCTTGGCCGGGTCGCCCGACTTGAAGATGCCGGAGCCGACGAACACACCGTCCGCGCCGAGCTGCATCATCATCGCGGCGTCGGCCGGGGTGGCGACACCGCCCGCGGTGAAGAGCACCACGGGGAGCTTGCCGGTCTGCGCGACCTCCTTGACGACGTCGAAGGGGGCCTGGAGCTCCTTCGCGGCGACGTAGAGCTCGTCCTCCTTGAGGTACCGGAGGGCAGCGATCTCCTTGTTGATCGTGCGGATGTGCTTGGTGGCCTCGGACACGTCACCGGTGCCCGCTTCACCCTTGGAGCGGATCATGGCCGCACCCTCGGTGATGCGACGGAGCGCTTCACCCAGGTTGGTCGCACCGCAGACGAAGGGCGTGGTGAAGTTCCACTTGTCGATGTGGTTGACGTAGTCGGCGGGCGAGAGCACCTCGGACTCGTCGATGTAGTCGACGCCGAGCTCCTGCAGCACCTGCGCCTCGACGAAGTGGCCGATGCGGGCCTTCGCCATCACGGGGATCGACACCGAGGCGATGATCTCCTCGATCATCGACGGGTCGGACATGCGGGCGACGCCGCCCTGTGCACGGATGTCCGCGGGGACGCGCTCGAGCGCCATGACGGCGGTCGCGCCGGCTTCCTCCGCGATGCGCGCCTGCTCGGCGTCGACGACGTCCATGATGACGCCGCCCTTGAGCATCTCCGCGAGGCCGCGCTTGACGCGGTCGGAGCCGGTGATCGAGGTGCCGGGGGTGCTCGGGGTGCTGCTGCTGTCGCTCATGATGCCGACAGTCTAGTGGTCCGTCGGCCAGCCTTCCGCGACGAGTCGGCGGGTCTCCCCGAGCAGCTGGGACATCGACTTCGTTCGGGCGATGATCGGGAAGAAGTTCGAGTCGGACTGCCACCGCGGCACGACGTGCTGGTGCAGGTGCCCCGCGACCCCGGCACCGGCGACCTCGCCCTGGTTCATCCCGATGTTGAACCCGTCGCAGTGCGAGACCGCACGCAGGACCCGCATCGCGGTCTGCGTCAGCTCGCCCATCTCGCGGAGTTCGTCCGGCGTCGCCTCGTCGTAGAGGGGGACGTGCCGGTACGGGCACACGAGCAGGTGCCCGTTGTTGTACGGGAAGAGGTTGAGGAGCACGTAGGCGTGCTCCCCGCGGGCGACGATGAGGGCGTCCTCGTCGGACTTGTGCGGCGCCTCGCAGAACGGGCAGTCGTCCTCGTGGCCGCGACCCCGTCCTTCGCGGCCGGCGTCGATGTACGCCATCCGGTGCGGGTTCCAGAGTCGCTGGAAGGCATCGGGGACGGCCGCGCCGGTCGCCGCGTCGCGGATGACCAGCGGATCGTCGGCACCGGGGACAGCAGACGCAGCAGCCGCTTCCGACGCACCGGACGCTTCCGACGCACCATCCGACCGACCAGCGGCCCGGGAGCCGACCACGCCGTCGACGTGACCGGTCCCGGGGACCTGATCGGGGCCTCCTGGCTGGGGCATCAGACCTGCGCGCGCTCGCGGATCGCGGTGAGGATGCGCTCCACGGCCTCGTCGACCGGCACCGCGTTGTCCTGGCGACCGTCGCGGAAGCGGAAGGACACCGCTCCGGCGTCGCGGTCGTCGCCGCCGGCGATGAGCTGGAACGGCACCTTCGCCTTGGTGTGCGTGCGGATCTTCTTCTGCATGCGGTCGTCCGAGTGGTCGACCTCGGCGCGGACGCCGTGCGACCGGAGCTTCGCGACGACCTCGTCGAGGTAGTCGCCGTACTCGGCAGCGACCGGGATGCCGACGACCTGCACCGGTGCGAGCCAGGCCGGGAAGGCGCCCGCGTAGTGCTCGGTGAGGACGCCGAAGAACCGCTCGATCGAGCCGAACAGGGCCCGGTGGATCATCACGGGGCGCTGCCGGGTGCCGTCCGGCGCCGTGTACTCGAGCTCGAAGCGCTCGGGCAGGTTGAAGTCGAGCTGGACGGTCGACATCTGCCAGGTGCGGCCGATGGCGTCGCGGGCCTGGACCGAGATCTTCGGGCCGTAGAACGCCGCGCCGGCGGGGTCGGGCACGAGTTCGAGCCCGGACTCCTCCGCGACCTCGCGCAGGGTGTTCGTCGCGACCTCCCAGACCTCGTCGTCGCCGACGTACTTCTCCGGGTCCTTCGTGGAGAGCTCGAGGTAGAAGTCGTCGAGACCGTAGTCGCGCAGGAGGGACAGCACGAACTCGAGGGTCGTGGTGAGCTCCTCCTTCATCTTCTCCTGTGTGGTGAAGATGTGGGCGTCGTCCTGGGTCATGCCGCGGACACGGGTGAGCCCGTGGATCACGCCGGACTTCTCGTTGCGGTAGACCGTGCCGAACTCGAACATCCGCAGGGGCAGGTCGCGGTAGGAGCGGGCCTGCGAACGGTAGGCCAGGATGTGCATCGGGCAGTTCATCGGCTTGAGGTAGTAGTCCGCCCCCTGCCGCGTGACGTTGCCGTCCTCGTCGCGGGCCTCGTCCATGTGCATGGCCGGGAACATGCCGTCCTTGTACCAGCCGAGGTGCCCGGACTGCTCGAACAGGTCGCCCTTGGTGATGTGCGGCGTGTAGACGAAGGAGTAGCCCTCCTGCTCGTGCCGGCGGCGCGAGTAGTCCTCCATCTCGCGGCGGATGATGCCGCCCTTCGGGTGGAAGATCGCCAGGCCCGAGCCGATCTCGTCCGGGAACGAGAACAGGTCGAGCTCGGCGCCGAGCTTGCGGTGGTCGCGCTTGGCGGCTTCTTCGAGGCGGACGAGGTACGCCTTCAGCTGGTCCTTGTCGGGCCAGGCGGTGCCGTAGACGCGCTGCAGCTGCGGGTTCTTCTCCGAACCGCGCCAGTAGGCCGCCGCGACGCGCATGAGCTTCGACGCGTTGCCGATCCAGCGGGTGTGCGGGACGTGCGGACCGCGACAGAGGTCCTGCCAGAGCACCTCGCCCGTCTTCGGGTCGACGTTCTCGTACACCGTGAGTTCGCCGGCGCCGACCTCGACGCTCTCGCCCGAGTCGCCGGACTCCGCGGCGCCCTTCAGGCCGATGAGCTCCTGCTTGAACGGCTCCCCCGCCATGCGTTCGCGGGCTTCGGCGTCGGTGACGACCACGCGACGGAAGCGCTGGGCCTGCTTGACGATGCGGTCCATGCCCTTCTCGATCGCCTTGAGGTCCTCGGGCGTGAACGGCTCGGCGACGTCGAAGTCGTAGTAGTAGCCGTCGGTGACGGGCGGGCCGATGCCGAGCTTGGCGTCGGGGTTGATCTGCTGGACGGCCTGCGCGAGCACGTGTGCCGCGGAGTGGCGGAGGATGTCCAGCCCGTCCTGCTCCTGCAGCGTCACGGCCTCGGCGGTCTCGCCCGCCTGGACGTCCGCGGCGAGGTCCTTGAGGACGCCGTCGACCCGGATGGCGACGACGCCGCGCTCGCCGTCGAAGAGTTCGGTGCCCGTCGTGGCGGTCGTCGCGGTGCGGGGCTCGGGTGCCTGGGGAAGGTCTGCGGGCTCTGGTGCGACTGCGTCGGTCACGATCGTGGTGCTCCTCGGTTCGATCAGGGGTGGGTCAAGACTAGTGCGCGGCGGCCCCGGTGCGGCTCGCCTGTGGAGCGGGTCCGGCGGTGGCGCGGGTGTGCAGGAACGGCAGGGAGGCGCGGTGCGGCTCCGTCAGTCGCGGCGCGGTCCGTCAGGCCGGGACGGCGCGGTCCGTCAGGCCGGGACGGCCCCGAGGGTCGTCACCGGGACGCGGGCCTCGACGCGCTCCCGACCGGCGAGGCCGTCGAGCTCGAGCAGTGCGGCGAACCCGATCGCCTCGTAGCCCGCGCGCTCGAGCAGCGTGATGGTCGCGGCCGCGGTCCCGCCGGTCGCGAGGACGTCGTCGACGACGAGCACCCGCGTGCCCTGCGGGAGCTGGCCCGGGCGGAGCTCGAGCTCGGCCTCGCCGTACTCGAGCGCGTACTGCTCGCTGAGGACCTCGCCCGGGAGCTTGCCGGCCTTGCGGACGGTCAGGACGCCGACCTGGTGCTGGGCGGCGATGCCACCGGCGAGGGCGAACCCACGGGCCTCGATGCCGGCGACGGCCTGGAACCCCTCCCCCACGGCGAACGGTGCCGCGAGGGCCTCGCACACCCGGCCGAACGCCACCGGGTCCGAGAACACGGGCGTCACGTCGCGGAAGAGGATGCCCGGCTTCGGGAAGTCCTGCACGATCGCGGTGAGTCGGTCGACGAGGGCAGCAGCGGTTTCGGTCACCGCACAACGGTACGGCAGTCCGGGCGCTCGGATCGACGCGCACGGAGCGAGATGCCGGCGGGTCACTCGCACGGTGCGAGGGTGCTGCGGCAGCGTGCGAGGTTCCGCACAGGGTGCGAGGCGGGAAGCGTCGCACGATGCGCGAAACCTCGCACCGAACGAGCGCGCCGATGGCGGGCGCCCGGAACCTCGCACGCCACGGTGCCGGACGCCCAGCGCCACTCAGCGCCAGAGGTGCATCGTCCCGCTCCGCAGCAGGACCCGCAGCTGCTGCTCACGGCGCTCGCGCTCGATCCGCTGCCGGGTCGCGAAGTCGACGGTCATCGGCACGGGCGTGGTGCGCCGGCTCCACAGGATCAGCCAGAGGCCGATGCGGAGTGCGATGCGGTCGGGCAGCGAAACCCGGCGCACCGCGCGGGTATCGGGAGGACGGGTGGTGGTCTTCGTGGACATGGTGTGGATCCCCTGCTGGATGGTCGCCCGGGCGGTCCCCGGGCACGACGAACCGACCCGGGGTGCGGGCCGACGGAACGAAAGCGGTGCGAGCCGAAGAACGCGACGGCGCGCACGCGAGAATGGCGGATCGGCAACGACGAGAATGCACGCGGGTGCATTCTCGGAATGCAGTCCTATGAGGTGAGCGTCGCCGACCACGGACATGCCGTGCGCATTCCTCGGCGCCGCCGTACCCGATCGCACGAGGCGGTTCGGGCACGGCGGACGTCGCGGACAGCGGTCGCGAGCTCAGGCTCAGCGGCGCTGGGTGCGCAGTGGTGTCGTGGAGCGGACGCTTCCGGTCAGCGGACTCGGAAAGGAGTGCCGAAGAGCCCGGTGATCCCACGGAACGGCGTGGTGCCGTGCGTCGTGATGGCGGTGATCATCATGGGTGTTCGCCCCCTTTCGGTCTCGTACTGACGGTGTGCTCGAGAACACTATCCACACCGGGAATGCCTGCGCAAGCATCTTTCGCAGAAATTGATCGGAATTGTTCCCGACGACGACGAACGGCCCGGTGTCACGAGGACACCGGGCCGTTCGTCGGCGGTCCGGGACGCCGGATCAGATCTCCGCCGGCTGCGCCGCTCGGACGCGCAGGGCTCCGTCCACCACGTCGACCCGGACGGTGTCGCCGTCCCGGACCGACTCGGCGACCACGAGGCTCGCGATGCGGTCGTCGACCTCGCGCTGGATGAGGCGACGGAGCGGCCGGGCGCCGTACTCCGGCTCGTAGCCGTGCTCGGCGAGCCAGGCGACGGCCTCGTCGGACACCGACAGGGTCATCCCCTGGCCGAGCACCCGGAGCGCGGTGTCCTCGAGCAACAGCGTCACGATCGACGTGATCTGCGACGACGTCAGCTTCCGGAACAGCACGATCTCGTCGATGCGGTTGATGAACTCGGGCCGCATGGCCTCACGGAGCTTCGCCGTGACCCGTGCACGCAGGTCGTCCTCGGCGAACCCGTCAGCGGAGCCCACGGGAGCGAACCCGAGCGCACCGGACCGGGACGCGAGGAACTCGGACCCGATGTTCGAGGTCATGATGACCACCGTGTTCCGGAAGTCCACCGTCCGACCCTGCCCGTCGGTGAGCCGGCCGTCGTCGAGCACCTGCAGGAGCAGGTTGAACACGTCCGGGTGCGCCTTCTCGACCTCGTCGAGCAGGATCACCGAGTACGGGTTCCGGCGGACGCGCTCGGTGAGCTGCCCGGCCTCGTCGTAGCCGACGTACCCCGGAGGGGCACCGACGAGCCGCGAGACGGTGTGCCGCTCGCCGAACTCGCTCATGTCGAAGCGGAGCATCGCGGTCTCGTCCCCGAACAGCGAGGACGCGAGCGCCTTCGCGAGCTCGGTCTTGCCGACGCCGGTCGGACCGAGGAACAGGAAGCTCCCGACCGGACGACGCGGGTCGCCCATGCCGGTCCGGCTGCGGCGCACCGCGCGGGCGATCGCCTGCACGGCGTCGTCCTGGCCGACGACGCGCTCGTGCAGCTCGTCCTCGAGGACGGCGAGCCGCGAACGGTCGCCCTGGCTCAGGCGCGTCGCGGGGATCCCGGTGGCGCGGGACACCACGGTCGCGATGTCGGCCTCCGAGATGATCCGGTCACCTGGCACCGGACGGGAGGCGCGGCTCGCGTCCGCCTCGGAGGCGGCGGTGATCCGAGCCTCCAGGCCGTCGATCTCGTCGCGCAGGCGCGACGCCTCCTCGTAGTGCTCCTCGGCGACCGCCGCGTCCTTGGACGCGACGAGCGCCGCGACCCGGGCGCGGATCGCTGCGACGTCGACGTCGCCCGAGAGGGCGAGACGTCGCCGGGCACCGGCCTGGTCGATGAGGTCGATGGCCTTGTCCGGCAGGTGCCGGTCGGTCACGTAGCGGTGGGACAGCTCGACGGCGGCGCGGAGGGCCTCCGGCGTGTAGCTGACGTCGTGGTGCTCCTCGTAGCGGGGGCGAGACCGGTGAGGATCGCGACGGCGTCCTCGACGCTCGGCTCCCCCACCGTCACCGGCTGGAAGCGTCGCTCGAGCGCGGCGTCCTTCTCGATGCGGCGGTACTCGTTCAGCGTGGTCGCGCCGACCATGTGCAGGTCACCGCGGGCCAGGCGCGGCTTGAGGATGTTGCCGGCGTCCATCGAGCCGCCCTCGCCACCTCCACCGGCGCCGACGAGCGTGTGCAGCTCGTCGACGAACACGATGAGGTCCTCGGCGTGCTCGGCGATCTCGTCGACGACCTTCGTCAGGCGCTCCTCGAAGTCACCGCGGTACTTGGCGCCGGCGAGCATGCCGGGCAGGTCGATCGCGACGACGCGCTTGCCCTGGAGGAGCGCCGGCACGTCGCCGTCCACGATCCGCTGCGCGAGCCCCTCGACGATCGCCGTCTTGCCGACGCCGGGCTCGCCGATGAGGACGGGGTTGTTCTTCGTACGGCGGAGGAGGATCTCGACGGCCTGCTCGATCTCGTCCGCGCGACCGATCACCGGGTCGATCCGACCCTCGCGCGCGCGGGCCGTGAGGTCGGTGCCGTACTGGTCGAGCGTCGGGGTCTCCGACTGCTGCTGCTGCGCTGCTTCGGTGGTTCCGGGCATGGGGCGTCCCTCTCGTGCGGCCGCCGCGGCCTGCTGCGCGTACTCCTGCATCACCTGCGGAGTGACGCCGGCGCTCGCGAGCAGCTGCCCGGTCACGGTGTCCTGGTCCATCACGAGCGCGAAGAACACGTGCTCGGGGTCGGTGTAGGTGCTGCCGAAGCCCTTGGCGGCCTGGGTCGCCTCGAGCAGGATGCGCTGCGCGGTCCCGGTGAGGGCCGGGCGGCCGTCGGTGGCGACCGCGTCGTCGGCGGGCGCGGGCAGGCGCTGCTCGATCTCGTCGGCGAGGCGCTCGGGGTCGACGCCGGCCTGGCGGACGACCGCGGTGAACGGGTCGGTGCGGACGAGCACGTGCAGGACGTGCAGGGCGTCGATCTCGTGCTGGCCCTGCTCGGTCGCGTACTCAGCGGTGCGCTGGAGCAGCTGGTGGGTGCGACGGCTGAGCAGTCGCGTGATGTCGACGGGGCGCCCGAACGGCACGGGACGCTGCTGCCGCGCCCACTGCTGCTCGCTCTGCTGGGCGGCGATCAGGCGGGCGAGGAACTCGTCGAACGAGTCGCTGCCGGCGGAGCCGAACGTCTCTGGCAAGTGGACCTCCTGGTTGGACTTGAGTGCCTTCGACTCAATGCAACGCAGGAGGGCCGGAGTCATTCCCGTTCCACGGAAGAACTTGCGGTGGCTCGACTCAAGTCCGAGCGATGGGCTTCGCGACCGCGTCCGTGACCCGCACGAGGTCCGCGGGCGTGAGCTCGATGTCGAAGCCGCGACGGCCGCCGGACACGAAGATGCTGTCGTAGGCGAGTGCTGATTCGTCGAGGACGGTGCGGAGCGCGGTCTTCTGGCCGACAGGGCTGATACCGCCGACGACGTACCCGGTGCGCTTCTCCGCGAGGGCGGGGTCGGCGAGCGTCGCCTTCTTCCCGCCGACGGCCGCGGCGATGGCCTTGAGGTCGAGTCGGTTCGCGACGGGGACGATCGCGACCGCGAGGGTGTCGTCGACGGACACCACGAGGGTCTTGAACACCTGCTCCTCGCGGAGGCCGAGGGCGGCAGCGGCTTCCTCCCCGAAGTTGGTGGCGGTCTCGTGGTGCTCGTACACGTGCGGCGTGTACGGCACGCCGGCGCGGTCCAGGGCCACCGTCGCGGGGGTGCTCGGCGATGCAGCGGTCATGCCCGCATCCTGCCGTCCCGAGCCGCCTCGGACCCCGCGGCGCGCGGGCGGTAGCCTGAACCCACCATGGCCGTCGTCGAGATCCTGCTGCGCATCGTCACCGCGCTGGGACTCGTCGACCCCGCTGCGGTCGGCACACCCGGGCACCTGCTGCCGGTGGCCGCCCTCGCCGCTCTGGGATGCGCGACGGCCGCCGCGGTCCTGGTGTTGAGCGTCGTCGTCGCCGCACTCCTCCTGCCGTCGGCGCGAGCGGTGCCGGCAGGACACCGGGAGTGGTCGCGCCTCCGGACCCGCATCGCGTCGTCGCACCCCGATGCCGACGGGCACGCGCGCCCGCGGGCGCCGGGCGGTGTCGTCACGGTCTGACCGCGTCGCTGGTCGGGCCGTCCCACGACCCTGCCACTTCGACCGATCGGACCACCATGGACATCTCCACCCTGCCCGTCGTCGGCGCGCTCCTGCACGCCGGCGCCGACGTGATCGCCACCCTGACCACCACACTCACCCCCGTCGCCGACGGATTCGCGGCGGCCCTCGCGGTCGTCGTCGTCACCGTCGCCGTCCGCGCCCTGCTCGTCCCGCTGGCCGTCCTGCAGGTCCGTGCGGAACGGGACCGCCGACGGCTGGCACCGGAACTCGCACGCCTGCGCCGTCGCCACCGCGGCGACCGGGAACGGTTCCAGCGCGCCGTCCAGCAGCTGTACACCTCGGAGCGGGTCTCACCGCTCGCCGGGTGCCTGCCGGCGCTGGCCCAGGCGCCGGTGGTGTCGCTCGTGTACACGCTCTTCACGCACGCGACGATCGGCGGGGCGACGAACACGCTCCTCGAGGGCACGCTCGTCGGGGTCCCCCTCGGGCACTCGCTCGTCGCCGTGCTCGCTTCGCCGCTGTGGACGCACGCGTGGGTCGTGCTCGTCCTCCTCGCGGTCCTCGTCGTCGTGGTCGAGGCAGGTCGCCGGGCAGACCGGCACTGGAACGCCGTACCCGAGGCCGATCCTCTGGCAGCCGCGCCGGCGCGGATCGCCAGGGTCGCACCCTTCGTGTCGGTGCTGTTCGCGGCGATCGCGCCGCTCGCCGCGGCGGTGTACGTGGTGACGAGTGCCTGCTGGACCCTGGGCGAGCGGGCGGTCCTGCGTCGTCTGGTGCGCTGACCGCGCGGCCGGTCGGGGTCAGCCGCCCTGGCCCTCCTGCTGCGGACCCTGGTCGACGGGGTCGTACTCGGTGCCGCGGCCCTGCTCCTCGTCGGCCGTGGGCACGTGCCGCTCGGTGCCGGTCCCGCCGGGGCTCGTCGCGACGTAGTCCGCCTCACCGGACTGGGTGTCGTGGCTGAGGGGCTCGAGGGTCTCGCCGTCGGCCGGTCGGGGCTGGTCGTTCGCCGGGGTGCTCATGGACCCGTGATACTCCGTGCGGACTGGGTGGACACAGCGCACCGGGCGGACACGATCGGTGTCTGGGTGCGAGCATGGAGCGGGCAGCAGGACCCGGAACGGGAGTAGGCATGGCCGACGACGACGTGGCTGCGGAGCGAGCACGGCTCGAGGCGCTGGCGTGGGGCGCGGACGCGTCCCCCGCCGAGGCGGCCCGGGCCCGCATCCGGCTGGAGGACCTCCGGAGCGGGCGACGACCACGACGGGGCGGGTCCCCTGGCGGCCCGGCACCGACGAGGGACCTCCGCCGGACACCCTCGACAGCGGGCTCGCCGTCGGTCGGTCCGGCCCCGGTTCCGGTCCACGGTCCGGAGGTGCCGAGCAGCCCCGTGGGCGGTGTGCCGCGCGCGACCGACCCCGTCGGGCACGACCGTTGGGAGAGCGTCGAGGGCGATCCGGCCGACGCGACCGGGACGGCGGCGGCGACCGACGGGATGCGGCCGGACCACGAGGCGGACGCAGCGGATCAGGACGGGAGTGCCCCGGGCCTCCCGACGGGGTGGCGCGACCGCGTGCACGCGCTCCTGTGGACGCGACGGCCACGCGTCTGGATCGCAATGGGTGCCGCGGCGGCCGTCAGCGTGGCGTTCGCGGCCGGCACCGTCGTCGGGACCGCCGGCCCGGCGGTGCCGGCGGCGCCGAGCATCACCCCCACCGCGGGGGCGGTGACGCTCGAGCAGCTGCTCGACGTCCCGCAGACGTACGCCGACCAGCTCCCCGGACCGGTCGAGGCACCGGTCAGCCTGCACAGCACACGCCTCGTCTTCACGAACCGCGCGCTCGACGGCGGCGACCTCGAGACACCGTGGAACGTGTGGGCCGGCGTCGGGACGGACCGATCGACGATCTGCCTCGTGGCGACGGCCGACCGGATCGAGAGCTCGACGGCGTGCTACCCGCGGGAGGACGCCCTGCACGGCAGCGTGTCGCTGTCCGCGCAGTCCCGGAGCGGGACGTTGACGTTGTGGCTGCGCGGCGGAGGCGTCCAGGGGACGGTGACGGACTCGTACTGAGCGCGTTGCCGGCGGACGTCGGGGTGCTGCGCGGCCCGCCGCTCGCGTTCGCCGGCCCGGGCTAGGTCGTCGGCTCGCCGGAGCGCCGCGTCCGGACCGCGCCGGTGACGACCGCGACCGAGCCGGTGACCGTCTGGATCGCGCGGCTGATCGTCGGGACCGACGTGGTGACCACGGCGAGCGACGAGGTGATCGCCTCGAGCGAGGACGTCGACAGGTGCTCCTGCGCGTGCGTGTGCACGGGGAAGCCCTTCCGGGCGGCGACGACCACGCCCAGCGAGGCGAGCAGGACCGCGCCGCCGGCGAAGGGCAGCCACTGCAGCCCGACGGCGCTGAGGGCCTGCCCGCCGAGTGCGGCCCCACCGGCGATGCCGATGTTCGACGCTCCGTTGACGAGGGCGCCGGCGATGTCGGGCGAGACCCCGCCGGTGCGGATCGCGGCGGCCATGAAGAGCGTGCCCGTGGTGCCGTTCGCGGCCATCCAGACGCCGGCGACGACCATCGTGCCGAGCAGCGAGCCGTGCACGAACGGCAGGACCGCGAACGCCGCCGCCATCACCGCGACGGCCGCGATGAGGGTCTGGCGCGGGGCCCGGTCGACGAAGAGTCCGGCGAGCCAGAGGCCGATCACACCGGTCGCCCCGAGGACGAGGAGGGCACCGGAGACGAGCGCGGCGTCGAGGCCCGCGTCGATCGCGTACGGGCCGATGTAGGTGTAGACGACGTAGTGGCCGGCGAAGAGGAGCAGGTCGGCGACCACGACCGAGAGGAGCCCGGTACGGGCCCAGGCGCGCGGCGAACCGATGTGCGGGGACGAGGCACCACGGACGGACGGCAGGAACGCGAGGGCGACACCGGCGAGGATCGCCGACGCGACCGCGACCGCGCCGACGGCCGGCCGCCACCCGATCGTCTGGGCGACCCAGGTGGCGATCGGGACGCCGAGCACGAACCCGAGCGAGCTGCCCGAGTACACGAACGCGATCGCACGGCCGGCGAGCCGCGGCGGCACGATGCGGGTCGCGTAGGCCGAGGCGACCGAGAAGAACAGCGCGTGGGCGACGCCACCGACGACCCGGCCGGCGCACACCACGGCGAACGACGGCGCGAGCGCGACCATCACGTTCGACACGGCGTACCCGACGAGGGTCGCGACGAGCACGGTCTTGCGGGGCAGTCGGGCGGTGAACGACGTCAGGGGCAGTGCGAGCAGCGCGACGGCCGCGGCGTACACGGTGACGACGACACCCATCGTCGACTCGGACACCCCGAGGTCTCGACTCATGGTGCCGAGCAGCCCGACGGGCATGAGCTCGGTGGTGATCGCGAAGAACGTGGCGAGACCGAGCACGGCGATGCCGACGATCGATCCGGTCGTGACGGTGATCGGCCGCGTGTGCGTGGGCACGGCCGAGGTTCGGGTGGTGGTGGACACGGGGCTGACCTCCTCGCTGGGGACGTCCGGGCGCACGGCGACGACGTGGGTACGACGAGGAGCTGCGCGCTCGAGCTGTGGATGTGTGTGGTGGGTACGACTCCACGGCGAGTGCGCCCCTCCAGTGTTGCACGCCCTGTCGGGCGACCGCGAGGGGGTGCCGCTGAGAACTTCCTCGGAGCGCTCCAACGGCGCGGTGGCGGGCATTGTTCCCGGAACGCAGAACGGGGTGGGACCGACCGGTCCCACCCCGTTCGACGACAGGTGTCAGTCGTCCGCGCGTACCCGACGGCGGTGCCGCGCCGAGCGGTACGTCAGGACCCCGGCCCCGAGCAGGACGAGCACGGCCGCCGCGAGTGCCGCCGGCCCCACCTCGGCGCCCGTGTACGCCAGCTCACCGGTCGCCGGACCCGACCCGGACGACACGACCGGAACCGTGGTCGGCGTCGGCGTGGCTGTGGCGGTGGGCGTCGCTGTCGGCGTAGGGCTGGGCGACGCCGGCGCGGCGACCACGAGGTCGACGACGGTCACCACGACGGTGGCGTCCGGACCCGAGGTGAACCCCACGGTGCTGTCGCTGCCGCTCACGGAGACCGTGTAGTCGGTGGCCGGGTCGAGGCCCTCGAGCGTGTACCCGCCGTCGGTGCCGGTGGCGGCGGTCACCGGCGACGCGCCGGAGTCGGCGGCGTCGGGCGTCGCCGTGACGGTCCGACCGGCCGCGGGGGCCCCGGTCGTGTCGACGACCCGACCGGTGGCGGTCGTGGTGACGGCCTCCGGTGCCGTGGGTGTGCGGTACGCGAAGCTCCGGTCCGCGGCCGAGCCACCGGTGACCGTGACCGGTCCTCCGTCCGGGCTCACGAGTTCGGCGTCGGCGCGCGGCTGCTGCACGGCCACGGTGTACCTGCCCGGGATCGTCGAGAAGGAGTACTTGCCGTCGGCGTCCGTCACGGCGCTGGCCACCACCGTGGTGCCGTCGAGCAGTTGCACGGTCACGCCGGCCTGCGACGCGCCGTCGAGGACCACCGCGCCGCCGACGCTCCCGACCGCCGTGGTCTCGATCGGGTCGACCACCGTGGGCGCTGCGGGTGGGACCGCGCCCGTCCTCACCGTCTCTGGAGCGGCGCCGTCCACCGCCACCGTGACGTCCGTCTCCGGGGACAAGCCCGACCCGGTGTAGTAGCCGTCGTCGTTCGTGACGGTCTCGATGGGGTTCGCGGGGTCGGCCGGGTCGGTGATGACGACCGGGACGTCCGCGGCCGGGTTGCCACCGGGGTCCGTGACCTGTCCGATGATCGACACGGTGCCGGACGGGGCCGTGAACGGGAAGTCCGCCGTCCCGTTCGTGCCGTCGAGCGACACCGTCTGGGTCGCGAGCTCCGGCTGGATCTCAGCACCCGGCACCGGCGTGATCGTGACCGTGTACCCGGGGATCTGCGGGAGCTGCGGGAACGCGTACGTGCCGTCGGCCGCCGTCGTGGTCGTGTAGACCGTGCCGCGCGGAGCGGTCACCGTCACCCGGGCGCCCGGGACCGGTGCGCCGTCGAGGGTCGCCGTACCGGTGAGCGCGGCGGTGCTGTTGGCGAACCAGGTCTGGTACACGGGGAATCCGCTGCGACGCTCGTACGTGATCGTCAGGCTCGTGAGCGGGACGGTCGGGGTGAACCACGCGGTCGCGCCCGCGGTGTCCACGGCGCCGGCGTTGCCGGTGAGGGTCAGCGTGGCCGGGTCCCACGTCGGGACGTCCCGCCCCGTCGTGCCGTCGGGGTCGGCCGAGCAGCTCCACCCGCCCGGCGAGGACACCGAGCAGGAGTTGTAGCCGCGGCCGTCCGTGCCCTGGAACCCGAGGTCCTCGGCGCTGGCAGCGGCACCGCCCTGTCGGACAGCAGAGATCGTCGCCCGATCGGCGTCGATGTCACCGAGGACGAACGACCAGCTGCTCGCCCCCGGTGTCGGCTCCGCGAAGGTGTAGGTCGTGACCGATGCCGACCGAGGGCCCGACGTGTCGGCGAGCGGACGCTGGTTCAGGTAGGTGTTCCCCCGGCTCGACCCGTAGACCGCGCCGGGTCCGGTGCTCGGCCCCTGCCAGGTCGACGCCCCGCTGACGACGGTCGACTGCCGCGAGTTCGACTCGAAGGTCGTCTCCGGGAACCCCGGGAGGGGCATGGTGCCGGTGTACTCCCGGCTCTGGCCGGTGAGGGTGAAGGTCCCCCAGTGCCCGGCCGGGACGGCGGAGGCCGAGGTCGCGCCGACGAGCGCGAGACCACCTCCGAGGACGAGGGCGGTCAGACCCGCCGTGACGGTGCGCAAGCGCCGCATGGTGCTCCCCTGTTCGTGCTGACCTGGCCCCTGCACCAGACGTCACCTCGACGTTCGTACAGGCTATCCACGGAGCGCGGACTCCGGGCACTTCGTGGGTCCCTGTCACCCAGTCGATCCGGACAGCGCACTCGCGAGGGCGTCGAGCGCGGCCACCTGGCCGAGCACGAGCAGCTCGCGCGCCTCGTCCAGCGGCATCCACCGGGCGTCGTCGACCTCCGGGACCTCGACGAAGCGACCCGACCCGCGCGGCAGTTCCAGCCGGACGGTGTTGCTCGTCACGGTGTCCACCGTGAACCCGGGCGCGTGCACCGCGAACACCCGGACGACCTTCGACGACTGCCGGTGCTCGCCCAGGTCGACGACCGATCCCTCGGGTGCCGGCACCCCGATCTCCTCCGTGAACTCCCGTCGCGCGGTGTCGAACGGGCGCTCCCCCGGGAACGGCTCGCCCTTCGGGATCGACCACGCCCGCGCGCGGCTCCGCCAGAACGGGCCGCCCATGTGCGCGACGAAGACCTCGGTGCCGGTCTCCCCGGCGCGGTGGAGGAGGAGCCCGGCACTCGTACGCACGACCAGAGGCTACGCAGCCGCCGCACGGAACCGCAGGCAGCGTGCAGGTGGCGGACCGCCCGCGGGAGTACGATCCGCGGCCAGGAGCGCCCCACGACGCCCCGGTACCGGCACGAGGAGGTCGATCGGGATGGACGAACGGTGGTCGACGGTGACGTTGGCAGCAGACGCGGCGAAGCCCCACGAGCAGGCGCTCCGGTGGATCGCCGACCATGCGGGGTCCGGCATCGAACGGCTCCGGGTCATCGGGGTCGACCCGGCGCTCGAGGGCCGCGTCGGCCCGGACGGGCGACGGGTCGCGGACGCGGTGGCCGAGGCTGCCCGCACGGCCCTGCCGGACGTGGAGGTCGAGATCGCCAGGCACGCCGGGTCGTTCGCGAACGCGCTCGTCGCGGAGTCGGACGCCGGCGACCTGCTCGTGGTCGGGTCGTGGCGCAGTCGACGCGGGAGCACGCTGGGGAACGGACCGGCGCGCGTCGCCGAACGTGCCGCCGTGCCCACGGTGGTCGTGCCCGACGGGCCGCACCCGATCGACGGCGACGTGGTGCTCGCCGTGGAGGAACCGCTCGACGAGCGGGCCGTCGCGATCGCCGTCGACGAGGCGGAGCGGCGCCACCGACGGCTGACCGTCCTCCGTGCGTGGGAGATGCCCGTCCTCACCCGGACCGGCCTGACCGACTTCGCCGAGGACCCGATGCGGTGGCGCACCCGGAACGCGGAGCTGCTCGAGCGGGTCACGGCGGAGCTGCGTCGCCGGCACCCGGCCCTGCGGATCCACCCGCTGCTCGTCGAGGGCCACCCCGGGCACGCGATCGCCGCCCACTCGCGCACGGCGTCGCTCGTCGTGCTCGGGCGCGGGCACGTGCACGCGCTCTCGGGGTCGGTGCTCCACGACGTCCTGCGCGAGTCGGTCTCACCGGTGTGCGTCGTCCCGCCGACCGCGCACGGGGCCACCGCCCCGGTCGAGGCGGCGAAGGACCGCACCGCGGCGGCGGACGCCGAGGCCGGGCTCGCGGACCGGGAGGCGACGGGCTGACGACCGGGTCAACCGGCGAGGTCCTCCACGGCGTCGGCCACCTGGTCGGTGAGGTACGCGACCCCGCGCTCGTTCGGGTGCAGCGCCCCCGGCTCGAGGTCGATGCGCTGCAGGTTGCCGGTCCCGTCGAGGGAGACGCCCGACACGTACGGCCGCTTCGTGGCACACGCCGACCGGGCCTGGGTACGGGAGAACACGTCGACGAACCGGACGTCGGCGGCACGCGCGGCCGCGGCGGACACCGCGTTCAGCTGCTCCTGGACACCGTGCAGGTACGCGACGTCCGTGTCGGTGAACGGGTACGAGTTCGTCGGGAACGACCCGGCGAGCGATCCGAGGTCGACCGCGGACCGGAAGCAGCCCTTCGCGGGGGTGTGCTCGGCATCGGGGAAGATCGCCGGGTACCCCAGGAACACGACCACGGCGTTCGGCGCCGCTGCCGTGACCCGTGCGAGCGTGTCCGCGACGCCGAGTGCCACCCGGGAAGCGATCTTCGTGCCGAGCTCGTCCTCGCCGTCCCGCACGAGCGTGCTCTCGCAGGACGCGGCGTCCCGTCCGGAGAACACCGGACCGTTCGCCGACAGCGCCAGGCACGAGGCCGCCGTGCCGAACAGGTCGGCGTCGTTCCCACCGATCGTCAGCGTCACGAGCCGCGTGGCGGACGACAGCGCCTCGATCTGCGGCGGGACGCCGGCGAACTGGGAGCCGGACGTCACGTCGTCGCTCGTCGCACCGGCGCAGGTGACGTCGGTCAGCGCCAGACCGAACCGCTGGGCGATCCGGTGCGGGTAGTCGCGTGCGGACTGCCCGCACACGTTCGTCGGGAGGTGCGTCGGGTCGGCGAGGCCGTACCCCGCCGAGTACGAGTCACCGAGTGCGACGTACTCGCTGCCGGGCGGCACGTCGGCGAGCCGGTCGGGTGGGTCGGACGTCACCGGGAACGGCTGCGGCTGCGGCCACGACGGCGCGGCGCTCGCCGGGCTCCCGCCCGGCCCTGCGGGTGCCACGGCGACCGGCAGCAGGCCACCGACGACGGCGACGAGCGCTGCGGCGGCGAGCAGCCGTGGCCGGAGCGGACGGGGCGGGCGGGGCAGCGGGACCTCCGACGGACGGGCAGAGCGGGCGGGCAGAGCGGGCGGGAACAGCGGGCGGGAACAGCGGTCGGGCACCGCGGTCGGGCACCGCGGGCGGCACAGCGGACGGTCGCCGAGGCGAGCCGCCCGACCTCAGCGTCGGCCGAGTCGGCGCTCGCCGTTGCTGCCCGTCTGGTAGACGAGGCCGTAGTGCTCGTACAGTCCGGGCTCGAGCGTCGCGTCGAGCTCGCCGTCGGTCGCGATCGACGGAGCGTCCTTGACGAGCTTCTTCGGGAACGCGACGATGAGGTGCTTCGGCGCGACGGTGGCACCGGCGAGCGGCACGAAGACGAGCTTCTGGAACCCGACGAGCCCCGTCGTCACGGCGCCGAAGGCCGGCTCCGAGGTGGCGGTGTCGTAGTAGATGCTCTCGAGGTTCCCGACCTTGTCCTCCGACGGGTCGACGACCGGCAGCCCGATCCAGTCCCGGATGTTGGCGGCTTCGAACACGATGGTTCCCTCCCGGCCACCGGTCCCTCCGGCGGTCCGGCTCCGAACCTACTGGTGGGTTCCTGAGCCGGGCACGACGCGGGCCGCACCGCCGGGCACGACGCGGGCCGCACCGCCGGGCACGACGCGGGCCGCACCGCCGGGCACGACGCGGGCCGGACCGCCGGGCACGACACGGGCCGGACCGCGCGGCGTGACGCCGAGGCCGTCCACCGCGGCGAGCACGTCGTCGGGACCCACGGCGAGCAGCGCCGGGTCCGGTTCCTCGGAGAACACGTCGCCCCGTCGCTGCGACGCATCGGTGAGGACGACGTGCGGCCCGGAGGCCGGCGGGCCCCAGGCTTCGGGCGGCGCCGGTCCGAACAGGACGACCGAGGGGATCCCGTAGGCGGAGGCGAGGTGCGCCGCGCCCGTGTCCACGGTGACGACGACCGCGGCCTCCGCGACGACGGCCGCGAACGGCTACAGGTCGAGGACACGGGCCAGCACCGCCTCCGGCGCCAGCCCGGCCGCCTCCGCGACCGCACGTGCACGGACGACGTCGTCCGAGCCTCCCGTCAGGACCACGTCGTGTCCGCGCTCGCGGAGACCCCGCACCACGGCGGCGAAGCGATCGGTCGGCCAGTGCCGGGCTCCGTGGAACGCACCGACGTGCACGACCGCCGCCCCGGGTGCGACCGACGGCGCCGCCGGACGGTCGACGGCGACCTCGTCGGGGTCGGCGTCGATCCCGTGCCAGCTGAGCAGGCGCGCCCAGCGCTCCCGCTCGTTCAGCCCCTCCGGCCACTCGGGCCCGTCGTGTCCGTGGGCGGGGTCACGGTGTCCGATCACACGACGGGGACCGAGGGCCTCGATCAGGTCGGACGACTCGGGACCGACGCCGTGCAGGTTCACGGCGACGTCCACGGACCCGGTCGGCGCGGCGATCGCGTGGTCGAGCCCGTGCTGGGCGAGGTGGACGTCCACCGCCGCCACCAGCTCGACCACGGGGGCGAGCCAGGCGGTCGTGGCGAGGGTGATCCGGTGTCCCGGGAAGGCACGACGGAGCGCGGTCAGCGCCGGGACGGCGACGAGCAGGTCCCCGAGCTTGATGGCGCGGAGCACGACGAGCTCCGGGCGGCCGTCGGACGGGGGCATGGTCGGCAGGGCGGTCACGGTCGCGGACGCTAGGCGGTGCCTCCTGCGGGCACGGTCAGCACTGCGCACATCGGCTCTTCCTGGACCCGCGCGCGGCGACGCACCGGTACTGCTCGGTCCATGGCCCTCGCTCCGGACCGCCCCGTCGGCGGCGTGCTCTTCGACCGCGACGACACCCTCGTCGTCGACGTCCCGTACAACGCGGACCCGCACCTCGTCGTGCCGGTGCCCGGAGCGCACCGCGCCGTCGAGCGTGCTCGGGCCGCGGGCCTGCGCCTCGGTGTCGTCACCAACCAGTCCGCGATCGCGAAGGGCCTCGCGACCCGCGCGCAGGTCGACGCGACGAACGCCCGCGTCGACGAGCTCGTCGGTCCGTTCGACCTCTGGTGCGTCTGTCCGCACGACGCCGCCGACGGCTGCGACTGCCGCAAGCCGCGGCCGGGCATGGTGCTCCGCGCCGCCGAGGTCCTGGGCGTCCCGGCGGCCGAGCTGGTGGTCGTCGGGGACATCGGGGCGGACGTCGCGGCGGCACGGGCGGCGGGCGCGCAGGGCATCCTCGTGCCGACCCCGCGCACCCGGCAGGAGGAGGTCGACGCCGCCGAGACCGTCGCGGCGACCCTCGACGACGCGGTGAGCCTCGTGCTCGCGCAGCGCTCGGCGCCGGTCGCGTGAGCGGGCACGCCGCGCTCGGCGACGAGCACGCTGCGCCCGCCGCCGGTCCCGTCCGCGGGCACGCACGCGGCGGCCGCCCGCGGGTCCTCGTCGCCCGGCTCGACTCGTTCGGCGACGTCCTCGTCGCCGGCCCCGCCGTCCGGGCGGTCGCGGCGGGCGCCGCGCACGTCACGCTGCTCTGCGGTCCCCAAGGGGCGCCGGCGGGACGGCTCCTCCCCGGCGTCGACGTGGTCCGGACCTGGGCGGCGCCGTGGGTCACCGAGACCGCCCGGCCGATCGACGACGCCGTCGTCGACGAGTTCCGGACTCTCGTGGCGGAGGAGCGTCCGGACGAGGCGGTCGTCCTCACCTCGTTCCACCAGTCCCCGCTCCCCCTCGCCCTGCTCCTGCGGCTCGCGGGCGTGCCACGGGTGAGCGGCGCGTCCGTCGACCACCCCGGGTCGCTCCTCGACGTCCGGCTCCGCCCCGGCGAGGACCTCCCCGAGGACCTCGCCGAACCCGAGCGCGCCCTCCGCATCGCGCGGGCGGCGGGCTTCGCGCTGCCCGCCGACGATGCCGGGAGGCTCGCGGTGCGTCACGACGTCGACCCGCCGGACAGCGTGGCCGGCCTGGGCAGGTACGTGGTCGTCCACCCGGGTGCGAGCGTCCCGGCACGCGCGTGGCCCGCCGAGCAGCACCGGGAGCTGGTGTCCGCCTACGCGGCTGCGGGCATCCGCGTGGTCGTCACCGGTTCACCCGGCGAACGCGACCTGACCGCCCTCGTCGCCGGCGACGCCGGGATCGACCTCGGCGGTGCCACGAGCCCCGCGGAACTCGCCGCGGTGCTCGCCGGCGCGGAGGTCGTCGTGGTCGGGAACACCGGACCGGCGCACCTGGCAGCCGCCGTGGGCGTGCCGATCGTGAGCCTGTTCTCGCCGGTGGTGCCGGCCGTGAAGTGGGCGCCGTACGCACCGCTCGTCGAGCTCCTGGGCGATCAGGGCGCTCCGTGCCGGCTCAGCCGTGCCCGCGAGTGCCCGGTCCCGGGTCACCCCTGTCTCACCCGTGTGTCCGTCCAGGATGTGCTGGATGCGCACCGGCGACTGCTGGATCGCGCTTCCCGGATCACCGACGACGTTCCTGCGCCGTGACCCGGTGACCGCTGCGTAGCGTGCGCCACTGCTTCTGCTTCTCCTCCTGCTCCTCGACCCGGAAGGCCTGCATGCGCATCCTCGTGTGGCACGTCCACGGCGGCTGGATGGACGCGTTCGTCCGCGGCCAGCACCGGTACCTCGTGCCGACGACCGCGGCCCGCGACGCCGACGGCCTGGGGCGCGGCGGCCGGGACTGGCCGGACTCGGTCGTCGAGATCGCGCCGGAGGACGTCGCCGACGCCGAGGTCGACGTGGTCGTCCTCCAGCGCACGGAGGAGCTCGAGGCAGCCGAGCGCCTGCTCCGTGGCCGATCGGTCCCGATCGTCTTCGTCGAGCACAACGCGCCGCGGGTCGACGTCCCGGACAGCCGGCACCCGCTCCGGGACCGGGACGACCTCCGCATCGCGCACGTCACGCACTGGAACGCCCTCATGTGGGACTGCGGCACGACCGCCACGACCGTCGTCGAGCACGGCGTGGTCGACCCCGGTCCGCTGTACACCGGGGCCGTGGAGCGCTTCGGCGCCGTCATCAACGAACCGGTCCGCCGTGGCCGGGTCGTCGGGACGGACCTGCTCCCCCGCTTCGGGGCTGTCGCCCCCGTCGACCTGTGGGGCATCGGCACGGAGCGCATCGGAGCGCTGGGGTTCGGCGACCGCGTGACGGCGCTCGGGGACGTCCCGTCGGACCCGATGCACCGGGCGCTCGCCGAGCGCCGCGCGTACGTCCACCCGAACCGCTGGACGTCGCTCGGGCTCTCGCTGATCGAGGCCATGCACATGGCGATGCCCGTCCTCGTCCTGGCGACGACCGACGCCCCGCGCACCGTGCCCGCGGACGCCGGCGCGATCGCGACCGACGTCGAGGAGCTGGTTCGCGCCTCCAGGCTGCTGCTGGAGGACCCGGACGAGGCGCGGCGACGCGGGGCGGTCGCACGGGAGGCCGCGCTGGAGCGCCACTCGCTCGCACGCTTCACCGCTGACTGGGACGACCTGCTCGACCGGGCCGTCACCGACCACCACCGGACCGCGCGCGCTGCGCGACGGGACGGCGCGACCGAGGTCGCGCTGGAAGGGAGCGCCCGATGAAGATCGCGATGGTGTCCGAGCACGCGAGTCCGCTCGCGACCCTCGGCGGCGTCGACGCCGGCGGCCAGAACGTCCACGTCGCCGAGCTGTCCGGGGCCCTGGCGGACCGCGGCCACCAGGTGACGGTGTACACGCGACGCGACGCAGCAGACCTGCCCGTGCGTGTCCTGCTCCGACCGGGTGTCGAGGTCGTCCACGTCGACGCCGGTCCGGCCCGGACGGTGCCGAAGGACGAGCTGTTCCCGTACATGGGGACGTTCGCCGCCGTCCTCGCGGCTGAGTGGTTCGTCGACCGTCCCGACGTCGTGCACGCGCACTTCTGGATGTCCGGCCACGCCGCGCTCGAGGCCGTCGCCCAGGTCCAGGCGCGGACCGGCGGCGTGCGGATCCCCGTCGCGCAGACCTTCCACGCGCTCGGCGTCGTGAAGCGCCGCCACCAGGGTTCCGCGGACACCAGCCCGGCCGAGCGCGAGTGGGTCGAGCCCGCCGTCGGGCGGAGCGTCGACCAGGTCGTCGCCACCTGTTCGGACGAGGCGTTCGAGCTGAAGGCCCTCGGCGTCCCGCTGCAGCGGATCTCGGTCGTGCCGTGCGGCGTCGACGTCGAGACCTTCCGGCCGGACGGACCCGTCGAGGAGCGGGGCCGCACGCACCGGGTCCTCACCGCCTCCCGACTCGTGCAGCGGAAGGGCGTCGGCACGACGATCGCCGCCGTCGCCGCACTCGTGCACGAGGGCCGGGACGTCGAACTCGTCGTCGTCGGCGGGGCCGGCGTCGCCGGCGCCGACCTGCCCGACGACCCGGAGTACCAGCGCCTCGACGCGCTCGCGCGCTCGCTCGGGATCCGCGAACACGTGCACTTCCGCGGCCAGCTCGGTCAGCACGACATGCCCGCGGTGTACCGGAGCGCCGACGTCGTCGTGTGCGCGCCCTGGTACGAGCCGTTCGGGATCGTGCCGCTGGAGGCGATGGCGTGTGGTCGCCCGGTGATCGCGTCGAGCGTCGGCGGACTGATCGACACCGTCGTCGAGGACGCCACGGGGCTGCACGTGCCGCCCCGCGACGAGGAGGCCGTCGCGACCGCGATCGGCACCCTCCTCGAGGACCCCGAGCGTCGTGAGGCGTTCGGAGCCGCCGGACGCGACCGCGCCGTGGCCCGGTACACGTGGCAGAAGGTCGCGGCCGAGAGCGAGCGCGTGTACGACCGGCTCATCGCCGGCGGCGGCGCGGTCGCCGACACCCGTCCCAGCGCTCGTCGCTCCCCCCGTCGCACCGCGACCACCGAGAGGACCGCTCGATGACCATCTCCCCCACCGAGACCGCCGGGACCACCGGCGCCGCTCCGGCGGGCACGACGTCGGACAGCGTCCGTGTCGTGCGCGACCACGTCGCCGCGTCCGTCCCCGTCATCGCGTCGCTCGTGGACCACGGCGACCACATCGCCGCCTGGGCCGACGACATCGCGACGCGCCTGGTCGCCGGACGGCGGCTCCTGGCCGCGGGCAACGGCGGGTCCGCGGCCGAGGCGCAGCACCTCACGTCCGAGCTGACCGGGCGCTTCGACGGGGATCGTCCCGCGTACTCCGCGATCTCGCTGCACGCGGAGACCTCGGCCGTCACCGCGATCGGCAACGACTACGGCTACGACGAGGTGTTCGCCCGCCAGGTCCGCGCGCACGCCCGCGCCGGCGACGTCGTCGTCCTGCTGAGCACCAGCGGCAAGAGCCCGAACCTGCTCCGTGCCGCCGAGGCCGCACGGGCGGTCGGCGCGTTCGCGATCGCGATGACCGGCTCGCAGCCGAACCCCCTCGCCGCGGCCGTCGACGACGCGATCTGCATCGACGGCCCCTCCGCGAACGTGCAGGAGGCGCAGCTCGTGCTCGTCCACGCCCTCTGCCGGGCGATGGAGCCGGCCCTGCGCCGCGGAGCACGCCGGTGACCGGCGGTCGCTCGGGCGGCGCGGCCCGCGCCGGTGCCCGTCGCATCGTCGTGGTCGGGGACACCCTGCTCGACGTCGACGTCTCGGGCACGAGCGAACGGCTCAGCCCCGACGCCCCGGTGCCCGTCGTCGACGTCCGCACCGACGACCGCCGCGCGGGCGGTGCCGGCCTCGTGGCGACGATGCTCGCGAAGGACGGCCACGACGTCACCCTCGTGACCGTGCTGTCCGACGACGGCCGCGGCGACGAGATCCGCGACCTCCTGCCCGGGGTGCGCGTCGTCGCCGGGCCGTCCGGCGCCCCGACGCCCGTGAAGACCCGGGTCCGTGTCGTCGACCACGCCCTCGTCCGGATCGACGAGGGATGCGCCACACCGCCCGTCCCCGAGGTCACCGCGGCGATGACCGACGCGCTCGCCGAAGCCGACGCGGTCATCGTCGCCGACTACGGCCGCGGGGTCGCGGCCGCCCCGGCAGTGCGCGCCGCGCTCGAGGCGGTCGCCGCGCACACCCCGGTCGTCTGGGACCCGCACCCCAAGGGCGCCCAGCCGGTGCCGGGCACGACCGTCGCGACGCCGAACACCGCCGAGGCCCGGGCCTTCAGCGGTCTCGGCGGCGAGGGCGTCCCGTTCGCCACCGACGCCGCCGGAGCCCTGCGCGAGGCGTGGGGCACGGACGCCGTGGCGGTCACGATGGGCGACCGCGGCGCGCTCGTCGCCTCGGCGTCCGGCAGCCGCTTCGTCCCCGCCCCCTCGACGACCGCGGGTGACCCGTGCGGTGCCGGCGACCGGCTCGCCGCCGGGGTCGCGGTCGCCCTCGCCGAGGGTGCCGGACTCGCCGACGCGGTCGCCGCCGGGGTCGCCGACGCCTCCGCGTACCTCGCGGCCGGCGGGGTCAGCGCGCTGTTCGCCGACCGCGGCGCCGAGCCCGTGGCGGTCCCCGGCACCGACCGGGACGCGCTCCGGCTCGTCCAACGGGTCCGGGCCGACGGCGGCACCGTCGTGGCCACCGGTGGCTGCTTCGACCTCCTGCACGCGGGGCACGCCCGCACGCTGTCCGCGGCCCGCGCGCTCGGGGACTGCCTCGTGGTGTGCCTCAACTCCGACGCGTCCGTCCGGGCGCTCAAGGGTCCCGAACGGCCGATCATGAGCCAGGACGACCGCGTCGAGCTCCTGCTCGCGCTCGACTGCGTCGACGCCGTCGTCGTGTTCGACGAGCACACGCCCGACGAGGCGCTCCGTCGCTTCCGGCCCGACGTCTGGGCGAAGGGCGGCGACTACGACGCCGCCGACCTGCCCGAGGCCGCCACGCTCGCCGAGTGGGGCGGGCGCGTCGTCACCGTGCCCTTCCACCCGGGCCGCTCCACCACCCGTCTCGCCGCCGCGCTCGCGCACGTCGGCTGAGCGGCGCACGGGTCCGTCCCGACGGGTCCGTCCGCGCCCACCCTCCACGAAAGGAACCCCATGCCCGTCCCCACCACACCGATCGGCCGTGTCCTCGTCACCGGCGGCGCCTCGGGCCTCGGAGCCGCGGTCGTCGCCGCGGTCGCCGAGGCCGGCGGCACGCCCGTCGTGCTCGACCTCGCCGTCGACGCCGTGCCGGAGGGCGTCGACGCCGTCACGGTCAACGTCACCGACACCGCCGCGACCGAGCAGGCGGTCCGGGACGCCGCGGAGCGCCACGGCGGCCTCGACGCGGTCGTCACGGCCGCCGGCATCGACAAGCCCGCGCCGATCGGTGGCATCTCCTCCGGCGACTGGGAGCGCATCGTCGCGGTGAACCTGCTCGGCACGGCCGCGGTCGTGCGGGCGGCGCTCCCGGCGCTCGAGGCGACGCACGGCCGGGTCGTGACGATCTCGTCCTCGCTCGCCCTGCGCGGCGTCGGCGACGGCACCGCCTACTCGGCGTCGAAGTTCGGCGTCCGTGGTTTCTCGCAGGCCCTGGCGGCGGAGACCGGCGGTCGCATCGGCGTGACGAACGTGATCCCGGCGGGCATGCGGACGAACTTCTTCGCCGACCGGACGGAGCAGTACAAGCCCGGTCCCGACGCACAGCTCATCGAGCCGGAGTACGTCGCGAACGCGATCCTCTTCGCGCTCGCGCAGCCCGCGGGCTGCGAGATCCGCGAGCTGTCGATCATGCCGGCCACGGAACCGAGCTGGCCGTAGGCGGTCCCGACGACGGACGGGCGCGCCCCGCTCAGTGGCAACGCGGAGCGTTGTGCGGGGCGCGCCGACCGAGCCTGCGAGGGAGGACGGTGCCGGACGGCACCGCGCCTCCCGTCCGTCCGGGGTCGCGTCAGCGACGCGTGGTCGTGGCGCGGCGCGCAGGTGCGGTGCGGCGCGCACGTGCGGTGCGCAGGTGCGGTGCGCACGTGCGGTGCGAGGTGGTGCAGAAGCGGCGCGGCGGTGCGGTGTGGCGCAGGCGCGGCACGGCGCGCACACATGGTGCGAGGTTCCACACACGGTGCGACGCCCGAACCCTCGCACCGTGTGTGGAACCTCGCACGGTGCAGCCGGGCGGGTGGCGCCAGGACGAGTCCTCGCACGGTGCGGGGTCGCGTCAGCGCCGAGTCCGGGGTCGCCTCAACGACGCGTCCGGGGTCGCCTCAGCGACGCGTCGCCGTGGCGAGCAGGTCGGCCACGTCCGCCAGGACCGCCTCGGGGGTGACCTCGTCGACGAAGGACGGGTCGTGCTCGCAGCGCTCGGCCGTCCACCCGACCTGGGTGACGTCGATGCCGCACACCGGGCAGCGCGTGACGAACGACATGTGGACCCGGTGCCGTCCCCGGTCGACCGGTCCGGCGTTGACGACGTTGCCGAACCAGAACACGCCCACGGTGGGTGTGCCGACCGCGACCGCGAGGTGCCGGGGGCCTGAGTCGTCGCCGACCATCACGTCGGCCGCGGCCAGCACCACCGGCAGGTCGGCGAGGGGCAGCGTCCCGACGAGGTCGTGGAGCCGGTCGGTGTCGCCGACCGCTGCACAGATGGCGTCCGCCGCCGCACGGTCCGACGCGTCGCCGACGAGCACGACGTCGTCGCCCGCTGCGAGCCGAGCGCGGACGACCGCGGCGAACCGGTCCGGGCTCCAGCGTCGGCGCGGGTCGGTCGCTCCCGGGTGCATCGCGACCAGACGGTCGGTGACACCGAGGCGTGCCCGCGCATCTGCCCGCTCCTGCTCGGCCACGGTGACACGCGGGTCGAGCGTCACGGGCGCGGCGCCGGCGAGCGACACGACCTCGAGTGCGCGGAGGACCTCGTGCTGGTAATAGACGTACCGGACCCAGCGTTCGAGGACCTCGGCGTCCTCGGTCGCCGTGCCGACCGTGTGCCGCGCGCCCAGGCCGAGCAGGAACGGGTTGGAGTTCCGGCCGCCGCCGTGCAGCTGCACCGCGAGGTCGAACCGCCCGCGGGTCCGCTCGTCGAAGTCCGCACGGCTCGGTGCACCGTCGCCGCCGTCGCGGACGCCCGGCACGACCGGCAGTTCCTCGAACGCGTGCACGGCGCCCGTCCGACCGGACAGGACGGCCGGGGCGACGGGCGTCCCGAGCAGCGTGATCCGTGCGTCGGGGTAGGCGGCGGCGAGGGCGTCGAGCGCCGGGACCGCGAAGAGCAGGTCGCCGAGGCCGCCGCCCCGCAGGACCGCGATCTCGCGGACGTCGTCGAACCGGGGACCACCGTTGCCGATCAGCTGCACCCCTCCGTGTCTACGCACCGGACCCGACCGTCCGCGAGGGGATGGACGAGAAGCGCGGTCCCGTGACCGCGTCCAGCGCAGGGGGAGGAACGTGCGAGTCCCGCACGGAAGGACCCGCATGACCCTCGCCCCGACCGACCCCACTGCGCACCTCGTCGTGACCGACCCCGTCGACGGCACGGTGGCCTCGACGACGCCGCGCTCGTCCGACGAGGACGTGCGGCAGGCAGTCGCCCGTGCCCGTGCCGCCGCGCCGGGCTGGCGACGGACCGCTCCGGCCGAGCGTGGTGCCCTGCTCCGCGCCGCCGCCGAGCACCTCCGGGAGCACGCGGACGAACTCGCCACGCTGAACACCCGTGAGACGGGCAAGGTGCCCGGTGACGCGCTCGGCGGTGTCGAGGCGGGCGTCGGGACGCTGCTGCAGTACGCCGAGCTCGGGCCGGTGCACCGCGGCGAAGCCCTCCGCGGCCAGCACGGTGCCGCGGACTGGACGGTGCCGCACCCCCGCGGGGTCGTGCTCGCGCTGACGCCGTGGAACGACCCGGTCGCGGTGGCGTGCGGGATCCTCGGGGCCGCGATCGTCACCGGCAACACCGTCGTGCACAAGGGGTCCGAGCGCTGCCCCGCGACCATCGCCCGACTCAACGAGCTCCTCGCCGAGGTGCTGCCGGAGGGCGTCCTCGTCGGCGTCGACGGCGACGCGGCCACCGGCGAGGCCCTGCTGGCGCAGGACGGCATCGACGTCTACGCGCACGTCGGCTCGACCGCCACCGGCGACCGGCTGAGCGAGGTCGCCGCCCGGACCCGCGCGCACGTGGTGCGGGAGAACGGCGGCAACGACGCCGTCGTGGTGGACGCCGACGTCGACCCGGTCTGGGCCGCGTCCCAGGTCGCCCTCGGTGCCTTCGCGAACACCGGCCAGATCTGCACGAGCGTCGAACGCGTCTACGTGCACCGTGCGGTCGCCGTCGCCTTCGTCGCCGCACTCGTGGTCGAGGCCGACGCCCGGACCGCCGCTCCCGCGGCCCAGTACGGCCCGCTGGTCGACGAGCGGATGCGGGACGCCGTGCACCACCAGGTCCGCGACGCCGTCGAGCGCGGAGCCGTCCTCCGCACCGGGGGCGTCGTGCCGGACGGCCCCGGCTCGGCGTACCCCGCGACCGTCCTCACCGGCGTGGCCGACGACATGCTCGTGATGACCGAGGAGACGTTCGGTCCGGTCGCACCGGTCCGGGTCGTGGACTCGTTCGACGAGGGTCTCCGACTGGCGGCGGCGGACCGGTACGGCCTCGCCGCGACGGTCCTGACGGCGGACACCGGCAACGCCCTCCGTGCCGCGGCCGAGCTCCCCGTCGGGACCGTCAAGGTGAACGCCGTCTTCGGCGGCGCACCGGGCGGCAGCGCCGAACCCCGTGGTGCCTCCGGGTCCGGGTTCGGCTACGGCCCGCACCTCCTCGACGAGCTGACCACCACCACGGTCGTCCACCTCGAGCCCGCCGGCGGTGCACGGTGACCGCCGACGTGCGGCTCGTCCGCGAGCTCGTGGGGCGCATCGACGACCGCGAGCCCCTCGTCGTCGTGATCGGCGACGGCATCCTCGACCGGTGGACGGTCGGCGAGGCCGAACGGGTCTCGCGCGAGTCCCCGGCGCCAGTCGTCCGCGTCACGGAGAGCATCGCGGTGCCCGGCGGCGCCGCGAACACCGCCGTGAACGCCCGAGCGCTCGGCGCCCGTGTCCGCATGGTCGGCTACGTCGGCGACGACGAGTCCGGGCGGGTGCTCCGCGACCGCCTGGCCGCGGCAGGTGTCGACACGACCTTCCTCGTCGAGGTGCCCGGCGCCCGGACCACCACGAAGGACCGCGTCGTCGGCGGCGACCGGATGGTGGTGCGGGTCGACGACATCGCCGCTCCCCCGGACGCCGCCGCGCGCTCGCGGTTCTCGGAGGCCGTCGCCCGGGCCGTCCGGTGCGCGGACGCCGCCGTGGTGTGCGACTACGGCCTCGGCGTCGACCCGGAGAACGTCGTCCCGATGCTCGACCGCGACCGGCCCGCCGCCGTCGTGGTGGACGCGCACGACCTCGCCCGCTGGGCGGCGCTGCACCCGGACCTCGTGACGCCGAACGCCGGCGAGGCGGCGGCGCTGCTGGCCCGCGCCCACCGGGACGGTCTCGCCGCGGGCCACGTGCCGCACGACCTCGGGCAGGGATCGGCCCGGGTCGCCGCCGTGGTGGGCTCCCGGGAGGCGATCCTCGCCGTGACCGGGGCGCACGCCGCCGTGGTCACCCTGGACCGCGACGGGACGGTCCTGCTGGAGGCCGGCAGCGACCAGGGGTTCCGCACCCGCGCGACCCCGGCCGCCGAACAGCAGGCGTCCGGCGCCGGTGACACCTTCTGCGCCGGTGCGACCGTCGCGCTGGCCGTCGGTGCGCCCCGTCGTCAGGCGGTCGCGTTCGCCCAGGCGGCGGCCGACGTCGTGGTCCGCGAGGCCGGCACCTCGGTGTGCTCCGCCAGTGCCCTCGTCGCGTCGGTCACCGCACCCGCCGAGACCGTCGTCGACCACGACGAACTCGCCGACGCAGTGGCCGCCGCCCGCGCCGTCGGACGTCGGATCGTGTTCACCAACGGCTGCTTCGACGTCGTGCACCGCGGGCACACCACGTACCTGCGGCAGGCGAGCGAGCTCGGCGACCTGCTCGTCGTCGCGCTGAACGACGACGACTCGGTGCGGCGGCTGAAGGGACCGGAGCGGCCGATCAACACCGCCGAGGACCGCGCCGGGGTGCTGGCCGCCCTCGCCTGCGTCGACCTCGTCACGGTCTTCGCGACCGACACCCCGATCCCGCTCCTCCGCCGCATCCGGCCGGACGTCTACGTCAAGGGCGGCGACTACTCCCCCGAGATGCTCAGCGAGACCGCGGTGGTCCGCGAGTACGGCGGTGAGGTCGTCATGGTCGACTACGTCGCGGAGCACTCCACCACCGCCGTGGTGCGCCGCATCCGCGAGTCGTCGTGACCGCGCGCTGGTCCGGCGACTGGGCGCGGCCCCGGGTCGACGGGGCAGCGCCCGAGGTCGACGTCCTCGTGCCGACCGTCGGTCGGTCCGCCGAGCTCGCCACGACGCTCGCCGGGCTCGCGGCCCAGGTGGACGTCGACCTGCGCCTCGTGCTGAGCGACCAGTCGGTGGACGGGGACGCCGCCGCCCGGCCGGCGGTCGCCGCGATGGTCCGCGTCCTGGAGGCGCAGGGCCGGCCCGTCACGCTCCTCACGCACCCGGGTCGGCTGGGACTCGCGGAGCACCGGCAGTTCCTGCTCGACCACGCCACCGCACCCGCGGTGCTGTTCCTCGACGACGACGTCTGGCTCGAGCCGGGCACGGTCCGCCGGATGCTCGACGCCCTGCGCTCGCTCGACTGCGGGTTCGTGGGGTCGGCCGTGCAGGGGCTGTCGTACCTGGCCGACCGACGTCCGGCCGAGACAGCGGTGTTCGAGCCGTGGGCGGACGGTGTCGAACCGGAGGTCGTGCGTCGCGGGACCCCGGCCCACGACCGGTGGTCGCTCCACAACGCCGCGAACCTGGCGCACGTCGCCTCCGACCTCGGTGTGGAGCAGGGCGGCTGGGTGCCCTACCGGGTCGCCTGGGTCGGCGCCTGCGTGCTCTACGACCGGGAGCGACTCGACTCGGCGGGCGCGTTCTGCTTCTGGCCCGAGCTCCCGCCGCAGCACGCCGGCGAGGACGTCGTCGCCCAGTGGCGGGTCATGGAACGCTTCGGCGGCGCGGGCATCGTCCCGTCGGGCGCGGTGCACCTGGAGTCGCCGACCACGGTGACGGACCGCCGGGTCGACGCGCCGGACGTCGTGTTCCACTGAGCCGGGCGTGTCGGCCCGCTGCTCGAGGGGCGGGGTGGGGTGGTCAGCCGCCGATCTCGACGTGCTGCCCGGCGTCGTCGAGCTCGAGCTGCACCACCGACCGGGCACGCTCCACCCACGCGCTCTCGGCGCAGCCGATCCACACCGACGTGCAGGGCTCGCACCCGACGACGCACCACTCGCCCGCCCACGCGGTCACGGCCTCGGCGAGCACCTCGCCGTGGTCGGCGAACGCCAGCGTCGCCACGCGGGACGCCCTGGTGCTCCGGACCAGCCACGTGACGGCGACGCCGGGCGGCGCGGGGAGGATGCGGACCTCCTCGTCGACGGCGACCTCGACGAACACCTGGCCGTACGCGTCGTCCGGCAGCTCGAGGAGCTGCCGGCGGATCTCGGGGAGGTCCCGGGCGCTGCCGGCGACGAGGACGCGCTCACTGGGCTGCCGCCGGGTCCGTGCCATGGCGCAACGGTAGGGCACCGATCACCGCCGGACAAGGGGAGCGGGCTCGGAACCCGCCAGGGGTTCCCCGAGTTCGTGCTCGAGGAAGCCCCACATCCACTCCAGGGCGACCGCGTTCGTGAGTCCGGGGACGCCCTGCTGGATCTGCGTCGCGACGCCGTCGCTGTACGCGGCGAGCTTGAGCGCGACGACCTCGGGTTCCGCGGACGGCGTGAACACGCCGGCGTCGACGCCCCGGCGGACCGCCCGGACCAGGCAGGCCTCCCACACCCGGATCCGCTCGGCGTACTCGGCCGCGACCTCGGGGCGACGAACGACGGCGGTCCAGTAGTCGGACCAGATCCGCCAGTGCTGCCGGACCTCCTCGCGTTCGGCGAAGAGGGGTTCGACGAGCATCCGCACGGCCTTGACGGGGTCGGGTTCGGCGTCGACGGCGTCGACGATCGCGCCGTAGAAGCGCTCGGTCTCGAGCACGACGACCTCGTTGAGGATCTCCGCGACGCTGCCGAAGTGGTACGTGACCGTGCCGACCGAGACTCCGGCCTCGGCGGCGATGTCCCGCAGCCCGGTCGACCCGACGCCGCGGCGCACGATCACCTCGCGGGCGGCGGCCACGATCATCGCCCGTCGGACCTCGGGGCGCTGCCGCGCACGGACGGAGCCGGACACCCCGGCGGGCGGCCGCGCGTCGGACCCCCCGGGGCCCCCGGTCGACCCGGACGACCGCGCGGCGGACCCCCCGCTCACGCGGACGTCCTCGGGACGTCGTCCACGAACGTGTGCTCGGCGACGAGCACCTCCGGCGTGTCCTCGTCACCGTCGCGTGCCCACGCCCGCACCGTGTTCTCCACCCGGAACGCATCCGCCGTGGCGGTCAGTTCCGAGGCGGTCTCGAGCCGTGCGCCCCACGTCGTGGTCGCGAGGCCGATCGACCACCGCGACGACGCCCGGGCGCTCGTCGGGTCCCCGGTTCGGATGCGGTAGGTCTCCCGGGCATCCTCGGTGAACACCAGCCCGTCGGGGTAGACCCGTCCGCCGCCGTACCCGGGGTCGACGTCGAGCGTCCACTCCCCCGTCTCGACGTCGTGGGTGACGGTCCGCTGCGGCAGGGCCTCCGCCGGGGCGACCCGTGCGATCGCGAGCGGGGTCGACCGTTCCGGCTCCCCGAACCGCACGTCGTCGTCGGTCGCACGCGTCCAGACCGGCAGGCGGACGACCGAGGACGCCGGGTCGATCGTGAGCGTCGGCGAGGTCCCGTGCGGCCACACCCACGGCCAGTACGACGTCGACACCGCGATCCGGACCCGGTGCCCGACGGCGAACCGGTGTCCGGTCGAGACGAGCCGGACCGGCAGCACGGTCGGTTCCCCCGGGACGAGCGCGTCCGCGCGGTCCATCCCGCGCCGACGCGCGGCGTTGAGCACCCCGCGCGTCACGAGCGTCGAGGCGCCGTCCGGGGCGACGTCGCACAGGCGCACCACGACGTTCGCCCGGGTGGCGTCGCTCGTCACGGCCAGGTCGACCGTCACCGTGCCGAGCAGGTCGAAGGCCTCCTCCACGGGGAGGTCGAAGCACATCGAGCGGCCGTCCTCGGCGCGCTGGTCCGGCGGCAGGTCGGTGGCGTTCCCGAACGGGAAGAACCGACCCGCGTCGACGCCGGTGTGCTCGGGCGAGCGGGCGACGAGCGGACCGTCGCCACCGCCCCGGGTCGAGGACAGTGCGACCGTCCGCGGGGTGGTCGCCGCCGACGGCCACGCCTCGGCGCCGACCCAGCGGCCGCGCCGCTCCGCGTAGTACGTGGCGGGCGCTTCGCCCTCGTTGATCCACGCCCGCAGCGCCGGGTCCTGCTCCACCCCGGTGTCGACGCCCCGGAGCCAGCGGTCCCACCAGCGCAGGGTCTCCTGCAGGAAGCCGATCGACGGTCCCGGCGCGAGCCCACGGTCCGGGTACTGGTGCGACCACGGGCCGACGATCCCCTTGACCGGCGCGTCGACGTGCTCGACGAGCCGCAGCACGGCGTCGCGGTACGGGTCCGCCCAGCCGCCCACCGCGAGGACGGCGGCCCGGATGTCCCCGTACTCCTCGGCGGCGCTGCCGTGGCGCCAGTAGTCATCGCGCTCCTGGTGGGACAGCCACACGGGCGTCATCGGACGGTTCCGCTCGAGCCGTTCCGCCCAGCGCGCGACCCAGTCGGCGCCGACCACCTCCGGCCGCGGCGGACGCGAGTTGAACGCGAACATCGTCGCGCCCCACGCGGCCATGTCGATGCCGAGCACCGCCCCGCCGGCGTAGTGCACGTCGTTGTCGTACCGGTCGTCGGTCGAGCAGACGGTCACGATGGCCTTGAGGGCAGCCGGTGCCCGGGCCGCGAGCTGCAGCGCGTTGAAGCCGCCCCACGAGATGCCGAACATTCCGACGGCGCCCGTCGACCACGGCTGCCCGGCGAGCCACGCGATCACGGCCTCGCCGTCACGGAGCTCCTGCTCGCTGTACTCGTCGTCGAAGAACCCGTCCGAGGACCCCGTCCCGCGGATGTCGACCCGCACCGAGACGTACCCGTGCTGGGCGTACCAGGGGTGCCGCTCCGAGTCCCGTGGCGCCGTCCAGTCGTCGAGCCGGTACGGCAGGTACTCGAGCAGCACCGGCAGCGGTCCCGAGGACGCGGTGGGCGACCAGATCCGGGCGTGCAGTCGCACCCCGTCGGGCATCGGGATCCACTCGTCGCGGACGGTCACCCCGTCCGGCAGCGACGACGGGTCGCCGATCGCCGTGAACCACGCGCTCACGCGTCGTCCCCTTCCGTGGTGGTCCAGTTCCGGACCTGGTGGCCGTCGCCGTGGCCGGTCCAGCCGTCGGCGTGCCGCCACCGCTGCACGCCGTCGTCGACGTCGGGCAGCTCGGTGCTGCCCGGCTCGAGCGTCGCCGCCAGCAGCGTCGCCGTGTAGGGGCGGTTCGGGCCGCGGAACACCGCCTCGGTCGGACCGACCTCGACGATCCGGCCGCCGGTCATCACCGCGACCCGGTCCGACACCCCGCGGACGACCGCGAGGTCGTGACTGATGAAGAGGCAGCTCAGACCCCGCTCCCGCTGCAGGTCCGTCAGGAGCGCGAGGATGCCCGCCTGCACCTGGACGTCGAGTGCCGTGGTGATCTCGTCGGCGATCACCAGACGCGGCTCGGCGGCGAGGGCCCGGGCGATCCCGACACGCTGCCGTTGCCCGCCGGACAGCTGCGCGGGCAGGCGGTCGGCGAACTCCGGTCCGAGGCCGACCAGGGTGAGGAGCTCCCCGACCCGCTCCCGCGACGACGCCCCGGTGAACAGCCGGAGTGGCCGGCCGATCGCCGCGCCGACCGTGCGTCGCGGGTTGAGCGACGTGTCCGCGTTCTGGAACACGAGCTGCACCGCGCGGCGGAGCTCGGGCGAGCGCTCGGCCACCGGCGCCGCGAGGTCGCCCGAGACGGTGCCGTCATCGAAGGAGAACACGCCGGACTCCGCGGGCACGAGCCCCGCCAGCGCGGTCGCGAGGGTCGACTTCCCGCTCCCGGACTCGCCCACGACCGCGAGGGTCTCCCGCGGTGCGATCGTGAACGAGACGCCGTCCACGGCGGCCGGCAGGCCACGTCCGTGGCGGATCACCAGGTCGTCGGCCGCCACGATCGGACGGACGCCGTCGGGAGGCCCGGTGTGCGTGCCGTCGACCGGGACCGTCCCCGGGACGGTGGCGTCGTCGGCGGGGCGATCCGTGCCTCCCCCCGCCGGCACGGCCGACCCGCCGCTGACGCGTCGATCCGGGACCGGCGACGCGGGCCCGGGCCGCCGTCCGTCCGGGACCGCGGACAACAGGGCACGCGTGTAAGGGTGCTGCGGCGCGGCGAAGAGCGCCGCGGTCGCGGCGTGCTCGACGATCGACCCGTCGTGCATGACCGCGATCTCGTCGGCCATGGCCGACACCACGCCCAGGTCATGGCTCACGAGCAGGACGGCCATGCCGAGCTCGCGGCCGAGGTCCGCGACGAGGTCGAGGACCGCTGCCTGCGTGACGACGTCGAGCGCCGTGGTCGGCTCGTCGAGCACGAGCACCCGGGGCCGCGCGGCCACGGCCATCGCGATCGCGACTCGCTGCTGCTGACCGCCCGACAGCTGGTGCGGCCAGCGCCGGACGATCGTCTCCGGCGACGGCAGCCGGACGAGACGGGCGAGTTCGGCGACCCGGTCCGGGCCGTCGGGCTCGCCGTGCGCCCGGAGGGCCTCGCGGATCTGCTCCCCGATCCGCATCGACGGGGTCAACGCCTGGCCCGCGTTCTGCGCGACCACCGCGACCGTGCCGCCGCGGAGGGCCCGTCGCCCGGCCACCGACAGGGCGAACACGTCCGCACCGGCCACCCGGACACTGCCGCGCTCGACGACCGAGCCGGCGCGCAGGTGCGCGAGGAGGGTGCGAGCGACGGTGGACTTGCCGCTGCCGGACTCGCCGACGAGCCCCAGGGTCCGGCCCGCCCGGATCGAGAAGCCCACCCCGCGCACGACGGGGACCGTGCGGGCCCCGGCAGCGTACGAGATCGCGAGGTCGTCCACCTGGACCACGGGGACCGCGCCGGCGTCGCCCGCCGCGGTCGAGGTCACGGTCGAGGTGCTGGTCATGCGGCGGCTCCTTGCTTCGCACGGTCGACGCCGAGGGACTTCGCGAGCCCGTCCGCGGCGAGGTTCAGCCCGACCACGAGGGTGGCCAGGGCGACGATCGGTGCGAGGGTCCCGAGCGGCACGACGGTGAGGGCCGTCCGGTTCTCCTGCACCATGAGACCCCAGTCCGGCGTCGGCGGGTTCGCCCCGAAGCCGAGGAAGGACAGCGAGGCGACGAGCAGCACGATCCACGAAGCGCGCATCGCGTACTCGACCAGCACGACGTCGAGCACGTTCGGGAGGATCTCGCGGAACACGATCGACAGCGGGCGCTCGCCGCGGGCGCGTGCCGCGGTGACGTAGTCCTGCGTGATCACGGTCCTCGCGGCACCGCGGACGACGCGGGTGACCGCGGGGGCGTACACGACCGTGACGGCGAGCACGATCACCCAGAGTCCGGCGTCGAACACGGTCACGACCACGAGGAGCGCGAGGATCGACGGGACGCTGAGCAGGGCGTCGACGACCCGCATGACGACCTCGTCGAACCAGTTGTCCGCGTACGCGGTCGTGCAGCCCAGCACGGTCCCGACCGCGACGGCGGTGGTCGTCGCGAGGAAGGTGACGAGGAGCGCGTACCGGCCGCCGTTCAGGGTGCGGGACAGGACGTCGCGCCCGTACTGGTCGGTGCCGAGCCAGTGCGTCCACGTGGGTCCGGCGAGCACGTCGGCGGCGTTCGTCGCCACCGGGTCGTGCCCGGCGATCACCGGTGCGAGGAGCGCGAGCACCAGGTGCAGGGCGATCAGCCCCGCACCGATCGCGAGGGCGGTGGAGCCCCGGAGCGGCGCGAGCAACCGACCGGTCGTCCCCGGACGGAGCACGCCACGGGGGCGCGGTGTGACGGCGGTCATGCTGCGGCCTTCCGGGAGGGTCGGGTCACGGCGCTGCCGGTGCTCCGGCGGCGCACGCGGGTGCGGCGCTGCCGGGTGCGCAGCTTCGGGTCGAGTGCGAGCGCGACGAGGTCGGCGACGAGGTTGCAGACGACGTAGGCGACGGCGCTCAGGAGCGCGATCGCCTCGATGGTGGGGAGGTCGCGGTCGTACACGGACTCGAGCATGAGCTTGCCCATGCCCGGGTAGTTGAAGACGTTCTCCACGACGACCACGCCGCCGAGGAGCCACGCGACGTTCAGCGCGATGACGGTCAGGGTGGGCAGGAGTGCGCTCGGGAGCGCGTGCTTCCACACGACGCGGCGGATCGGCAGGCCCTTCAGCTCCGCGGTGGTCACGAACTCGGACGCCATCACGTCGATCGTCGACGACCGCGCCGTCCGGACGATGTAGGCCGCCATCGCGAGGGTGAGCACGGTGATCGGCAGCCAGATCGTCGGCAGGAGCTCACCGACGGTCGCGTCGCTGCCGCGCAGGACGACGGCGGGGAACAGCGGCAGGCCGATGGCGAAGCAGAGCACGAGCACGGTGGCGACCATGAACTCCGGGACGCTCATCACGACGAGGCTCACGACCGAGACGACCCGGTCGGTGGTGCGGCCGCGCCGGACACCGGCGACGACGCCGAGGAACAGCGAGAGCGTGACGCCGACGAGCATGGCGGGCACGGCGATGAGCATGCTGTTCCGGAACGCGGTGAACAGCGTCGGCGCGACGGGCGACCCGCTGACGAGCGAGGTGCCGAAGTCGCCGTGGACCGCGCCGCCGAGCCACTCGAGGTACCGCAGCCACACGTTCCGGTCGAGGCCGAGCGACGCGCGGAGCTGCTGCACGGCCTCGGGCGTGGCGTTCTGCCCGAGCAGCTGCTGCGCGACGTCGCCGGGCAGCGCCTGCACCGCGAGGAACACGAACAACGACGCGAGCACCACCGTGAGGACGGCGATCCCGAGTCGGCGGAGGACCGGGACGAGGACGTCCATCGGTCTGGTGGTGGAGGTCATCGTCGCAGTCCGATCCGGAGCCAGTCGAACTCGAAGCCGTACTCCGAGTAGTTGACGACGTCCCGGGACAGCCCCACCAGGCGGTCCCCGAACATCGGGGTCATGTCGGCGCCGTCCTCGACGACGAGTCGCTGGGCGTCCTGGTAGAGCGTCAGGCGCTTGGCGTCGTCCATCTCGGCGCGGGCGTCGTCGAGCAGCGCGTCGAACCGTTCGTTCGACCACGCGCTCTCGTTGTAGGAGGACCCGGACCGGAAGATCTGGTTCAGCAGCTGGTCGATCGGGCGCCCGGTGAACCAGTAGCTCACCATCAGGGGCTTCTGCATCCAGATCTGCGTGTAGTACGAGTCGGAGCTGGCGTTCTTCACGGTCAGGCGGATGCCCGCGTCCGCGACGGCGTCACGGTAGGCGACGGCCATCGGGGTGAAGACCGACTCGTAGCTCGACGTGTAGATCGGTGCACGCAGGTCCGACCGCCCGGCGTCCTTGAGCAGCGCCTTGGCCTTGTCCGGGTCGTACTCGCGGTGGTCGTCCACGAAGGCGGCGAGCTGCGGCGGCACGGGGTTGTCCCATCCAGGCGAACCGGTGCCCTGCAGCGCGGTCGCCACGATCGCGCGCGGGTCGTACGCGAGCTTCATCGCCCGGCGGACGCGCGGGTCGCGGAACTCGTCGCTGGTCGCGAGCATCGGGATCGTGTACCACTGCGCGTTCTCGGAGCGCGCGATCGTCGCCCGGTCGGAGGCCGCGACGACGCGGGCGGTCGCGAAGTCGAGGTTCGTCTGCGAGATGAGGTCGACCTGCCCGGCGAGCAGCGCGTTCACCCGGGCGGTCGTGTCCTGGACCGAGAAGAAGTCGACGCCGTCGAGCGCCGGACGCCCGGCGAAGTGGTCGTCGAAGGCCTCGACGCTGCCGGCGCCGGCCGGGGTGAAGGACGACAGCCGGAACGGTCCGGTGCCGATGCCGGTGCGACTGATGTCCGCGATCGCCGCCGCGGGCACGATGTAGCACTGGTACGCGGTGAGGAGCGACGGGAACTCGGCGTTCGGCTTCGTCAGGGCGAAACGGAGCGTGTGCGCGTCGACGGCGGTCATCGACCGGGCGTCCATCACCTCGCCGAGGACCCCGGCCTGCGGGCTGGCGGTCTCCTCGTCGAGGATGTGCTGGATGCTCGCGATCGCGTCGGCGGCGGTGAACCCGGAGCCGTCGTGGAACCGCACGCCACGGCGCAGGTGGAAGGTCCACTCGGTGCCGTCGGCGTTCGCGGACCACTCCTCTGCGAGGTCCGGTACGGTCCGTCCCTGCTCGTCGAGCTTCACCAGCCGGTTGTAGAGCGCGCCGAGGTACTCGTAGGCGGACAGGGACCCGGCGGAGTCGAGCGTCTCGGCCGCCGACGCCGCCGGACGCGCGACCCGGAGCCGTCCGCCACGCCAGGCGGTCCCGGTGGCCGCGGTTCGCGGGAGGTCTGCGGGCCCGGCGCTCGCGCCGCTGCTGCAGCCGGTCAGGGCGAGCAGGCCGAGACCGGCGATGCCGGCCGCGCCGGTGAGGAGCGTCCGACGGCTCGGGCCGCCGTCGTTCCGGGGTTCGTGGACGATGGGCTGCATTCGGAGTGGCCCCTCCTGGTAATCGTTCCGGTGAACGATAAGGGAGGTCGGCCGATCCCCCAAGCCCCCGTCGGAGAGGCATCGGGGCCGGAGGACCCCCGTCGATGCCCGCGGTGTCGCGGAAGCAGCGGGGTCGGTCGAGGCCGTGCGGACGGCCCGAGTGTTTACCAACCCGTTACATGCAGGGTCGGAGGAGCGCGGGAGGATCGCTGCATGGCGACCTTCACCCGCGGTTTCGGCGGACGACGGCACGAGCGCGACGACTCCCGCATCCCACCGGGGCAGACCCTGGTGCAGGACTGGCCCGTCCTCTCCGCCGGCGCCACGCCCGACATCGAGCCGAGCGACTGGTCGTTCTCGATCCGGACCGAGTCGGGGCTGCACTCGTGGACGTGGGACGAGGTGCACGCGCTCGGGGTCGAGGACGTCACCGTGGACATCCACTGCGTCACCCACTGGACCAAGCTCGACATGCCCTGGCGCGGGGTCCCGCTCGACCGCCTCTTCGCGGACGTCGAGACCTCGCTGGACTTCTGCATGGTCCACAGCTTCGGCGGCTACACGACGAACCTGCCCCTCGACGAGCTCCTGGACGGGCAGTCGTGGATCGCGTTCGAGGCGGACGGCGAGCCCCTCACACCCGAGCACGGCGGCCCGGCCCGCCTGCTCGTGCCGCACCTGTACTTCTGGAAGAGCGCGAAGTGGGTCCGCGGGATCGTCATGCAGTCCGACGACGAGCCGGGGTTCTGGGAGAACGCGGGCTACAACATGCACGGCGATCCCTGGAAGGAAGAGCGGTACTGGTGACGCTCCCCGACACCGGCCTGGAGGCACGGATCGCCGCGTCCTCGTCGCCGGCGGTGCGCAGGCGGCCGGCCTGGCACGCGGCCACGGTCGCGTCGGTCGCCCGGGAGACGCCGAACGCGCGCCGCATCGTCCTCGACGTCCCGACGTGGCCCGGCAACGACGCGGGCCAGCACCTCGACCTGCGGCTGACCGCCGAGGACGGCTACCAGGCATCGCGGTCGTACTCGATCGCATCGTCCGGCGACGCCACGCGGGTCGTCCTCGCTGTCGACCGCGTCGACGGCGGCGAGGTGTCCCCGTTCCTCGTCGACGCGGTCGAGGTCGGCGACGCCCTCGAGGTCCACGGCCCGCTCGGCGGGTGGTTCGTGTGGCGCCCGGGGACGGAGGACCGACCGGTGCAGCTGATCGCCGGCGGATCCGGCATCGTGCCGCTCGCGGCGATCGCCACCGCCCACGTCGACGCCGGGGACGCGGCTCCGTTCCGGCTGCTGTACGCCGTCCGCACCCCGGAGGACGTCTTCTTCCGCGACGAGCTCGCCCGTGCGGCCGCGGCCGGCGTCGCGACGACGGTCGTGCACAGCCGACGGGCGCCCGCAGGGGAACCGGTCGGCCGTCTGACGCGCGAGTCGCTCGCGGCGGCGGTGTTCCCACCCGGTTCGGGGGCGCTGGTCTACGTCTGCGGGTCGACGCCGTTCGTCGAACAGGTCCTGCGGTGGCTCGGCGAACTCGGCCACGACACCACCGACGTGCGCGCCGAGCGGTTCGGGGGCAACGGATGACGGTCGTCGACGGGAACGCCCTGGCCGGCACGCTCGCCGAGCGGCTCGGACCGGATGCGACCACCGCACTCCTGCGGTGCGCGGGGTGCGGGGGCGGCGGGGTCCTCGCCCGGGCTCGCGTCCACGTGTGCGCGATGGGAGCCGTCGCGCGCTGCCGGGACTGCGACGCCGTCCTGGTCACCGTGGTCGACGCCCCCGGCCGGCGCTGGGTCGGCTTCCCGGGAGCGCGGGCCTCCTCCACACCGTCCCACTGAGCGCAAGGTCGTCCCGCGTGTCGTGCGGGAATTGTGCGGGAAACCGCAACGGTGGCCCGGTGACCCATCCGGAGTGCGCACGGCTCCGGATGCTCTCCCGGGCCGACGGACCACCCATCCGTCCCGGCCCAGGGGCACGGTGGCCCCGACGCCGACGAGCGCGGGCACCCGAATCCTGCGTTCGTCGCGTGTCGCACGGTCGCGACGAACGTCCCGACCCACCGCCGGCCGCGGTGCCTGCCGCGGTACGACGAAGGCCCCGGTCGGTCGACCGGGGCCTTCTGTCCGAGCGGATGACGAGATTCGAACTCGCGACCCTCACCTTGGCAAGGTGATGCGCTACCACTGCGCCACATCCGCGTACCGGTCAAGCGTAACCCCTCCGGGGCACGGCAGCACACCGTCCGGCTCCCTCGGGCGCGTCGACCCCCTCCAAGTGGGGTAGCCGCGTACCACCTTCTGGGGACGTCCTGGGCGCGCCACGCCGCGGACGTCTCCATAGGCTCGTGGCACACGCACGGGAACCCTCCTGGGGAGGTCGGCGACCGGGCGTGCAGGGCCACCGAGGGACCGGTGGCACCTCTGGTCGGAGCCGTTCCACCGACGGCGCAGGACCGACCGTCCTCATCGCACATCAGGGAGTGGGAGAACCATGCGTCAGCAGACCTCGATCCGCGCCGTGCTCGCGGTCGCCGTGCTCGCGGCCGGTCTCGTGATCACGCCCATCGGGAGCGCATCGGTCGCGCAGGCCGCCGCCACCGCCGCGCCACGGGGCAACGTCGGGAAGTTCAAGCAGCAGTTCGTCGAGGAGTTCAGGACCACCGCCAACTGGGGCGGCAAGTTCGCGAGGACGTACGCCGACAGCTGGCAACCGTACCCCGACGGCATGAGCAACATGTACTGGTCGGGCAAGCAGATCCGTTCCCTGAACGGGCACATGGACGTCTACCTCGACGGCAAGCACGGAGCCGCCGGCACGTTCGGCACCCCCACCGGCGCCTGGGGCCACAAGGGCGGCAAGTTCAGCGTGCGGGCGAAGGCGACCGGCGGCGTCGGGAACGGTGCCGCGTTCATGCTCTGGCCGACGTCGAACGTGTGGAGCGACGGTGAGATCGACTACCCGGAGAGCAACTTCGAGGACTCTCCCATGTCGCACCAGCACTCCATGCAGCCCGGCAACGAGGTGATGGCGACCAGCCAGACCACGCGCGCCTCGTGGCGCGACTGGCACGTCTACTCGATCGAGTGGATCCCCGGGAAGAGCGTCCGGTACCTCCTCGACGGCAAGGTGATCAGCACGGTCACCTGGGACGTGCCGACCTCCGCGCACCGGTACATGTTCCAGGTGGGCAACTGGGGCGCCAAGGGCCACCTCTACATCGACTGGGTCTCGACGTACACGTACAGCGGCTGACACCGCCTGCGACGAGGACCGGGACGTTCTTCGTCGATTCTTGGGACGGGATGGGTGCACTGGACCCGTGCCCACCCCGCCCACCACCGCTCCCCCGACCGCACCCCTCGACCAGCGGGCCCTCGGCCGCCGCGTCGTGCGCGCCGCTGTCATCGTCGCCGCGCTCGTGCTGATCGGCTTCCTGCTCCGCGCACACCCCGTCGACGAGCCCCTGGCCCGCTCCCTCAACGCCGCGCACACCGGGACGGCGGCCGCGGTCGGGTCCGCCGTCTACGCGGCGTTCGAACCGGTGCCGGCCGTGCTCCTGACGGTCGCACTGACCGCCCTCGTCTGGATCCGGACCCGACGCGTCGCGACCGCCGCGGGGTTCGCGGGGACCGTGGCGTTGACCTGGATCACGTCGGACCTGCTCAAACTCGTGGTCGCTCGGCCGCGTCCGGACGGCTCCGTGCTGCCCCACCCGTTCGTGCCCGTGCAACCGGACCCGTCCTTCCCCAGCGGTCACGCGGTGTTCGTGACCGCGCTCCTGCTCGCAGTGCTCGCCCTGGTGCCCCCGGGGCGCCGTCGCCGGGCGGTCGCGGTGGTGGGCGGTCTCGGGGTGCTGTTCGTCGTGCTCGCCCTCGCGGTGGACGGCGTGCACTGGCCGACCGACCTCGCCGCGTCCGTGGTGTGGGCACTCGCGGTCGCGCCGGCGGCCAGGGCGGTCTGGGTCGGGAACGTCGTGGATCCGCTCGCCCGTCGGCTGGAGCAGACTGGTCGGCACCGCGTCCGGAAGGAGGACCACCCGTGAGGACACTGCTCGACGGGGTCCCCGACGCCCTCCGGCGCATCGGTGACCGCGACCCCGACCGTCGCGTCTACCGACGGTCCGCGCTCGCGATCGGTTTCCGGGTCGCGGTCGTGTCCGCCGCGCTCGTCGTCTCCGTGGTCGTGCTCGTGGTCCTCTACGTGGCCTGGCAGCTGACGCCGGGGCAGCAGTCCGAGCGGCACGGACCCGAGGACGTGCACGTCTACCTCGACACCGTCGACCTCCTCGTCGCGGTCCTCGTCGTCGGCGCGGCGGCCGTGCTCCTCGCCGGGGTCGCCACCTGGCTGATCGCGGGCCGCGCGGTGCGGCCGCTCGCCGAGGCCCACCGGCTGCAGCGGACCTTCGTCGCCGACGCCGGGCACGAGCTCCGCACGCCGCTCACCGTCCTGAGCGCCCGTGTCCAACAGCTGCAGGCCATGCTCCCGCCGACGAGCCCCGAGCGCGCCGTCGCCGACGAACTGCGCACGGACACCCGGTCCCTCACGGAGGTCGTCGAGGACCTCCTCGCCACCGCCGCCGGACGCACGGACGAACGCGCGGAGGCGCCGCTCGACGACGCGCTCACGGCCGTCGCGAGCGACACGGCGGTCCTCGCCCGGGACCGCCGCGTCCAGCTGGTCGTCTCGCCGGGGGACGTCGTCGTGCGGGTGACGCCCACCCAGCTCCGACGTGCCCTCGTCGCGCTCGTGGACAACGCCGTCGGTCACAGTCCGACCGGCGGCGCAGTGTGGATCGAGAACGAGCGCGTCGGCAGCGCGGTCGTCATCCGGGTCCGCGACGAGGGCGCCGGGATCACCGGCATCGCGCCGCGCCGGGTGTTCGACCGCTTCGCGCACGGCAGCGTCCCTCCGGACGGCCCGACCCGGACCAGCAACGGCATCGGGCTGGCGCTCGTCCGCGACATCGCCGTCCGCGCGGGCGGCGACGTCCGGGTCGAACGCACCGGACGACTCGGCACGGTGTTCGCCCTGACGCTGCCGATCGTGGAGCCGCTCCCCCGCCGCGGAGCCGCCCGGTGACCGCACGACCGCGGCTCCTGCTCGTCGAGGACGACCCGCGCCTCGGTCCGATCGTGCGCGACGTCCTCGCCGACGCGTGGGACGTCGAACTCGTGACCACACGCGTCACCGCGCTCGAGGCCGCACTCCACCGGCTCTTCGACGTGCTCGTCGTCGACCGACGCCTCCCCGACGGCGACGGCCTGGACGTCGTCCGCGAACTGCGACGGTTCCGCGTCGCCACCCCCGTGCTCGTGCTCACCGCGCTCGGCGAGGTGCACGACCGGGTGTCCGGCCTCGACGCCGGCGCGAACGACTACCTGGTGAAACCGTTCGACTTCGACGAACTCCAGGCACGACTGCGGGCACTCACCCGGGACTACGACGCACCCGGTCCGTCGATCGAGATCGGCGGGTGGTCGTTCCGCCCCGACGACCACACCGTGCACTCCCCCTACAGCGGTCGCGTCGCGCTGACCGACCGCGAGTCCGAGCTGCTCGCCGTCCTCGCAGCGGCACCGGACCGGGTGTTCTCCCGCGAGCAGCTGCTGTCCGCGGTCTTCGAGCGCGGCGAGCAGCTCGGCACCGTCGACACCTACGTCCACTACATCCGGAAGAAGACCGAACGCGACCTCATCGCGACCGTCCGCGGACGCGGGTACCGGCTCGGCACGCCCGCCTGATCCCGGCCGCCAGCGGGTCCTTGGTGCTTTCTGGGAAGAGCGCCCCCAGGATCCGTTCCCGGGGCGTCGGTCCCGCACGCCCACCCGCACCCACCGGAGGAACGTCACGTGACCGTCCCGCTCGCCGTCCACCTGTTCGACGCCGCCTCGATCCTGCACGGCTTCGGACCGTGGGTCCTCGGCGGGATCGCCCTGCTCGTCGTCGTCGAGTCCGGGGTCCTGTTCCCCTTCCTCCCCGACGTCCGCGTCGGCCGACGGTTCGTGCCCGTCGTGCGCACGTTCGTCCCGCTCGCGGCGGGAACGGCCCGGATGCGGTTCGCTGGTTCCATGACACGGAACATCGTCGGCGCGCTCGTCCGCACTCGTCGCACCACGGGAGCCGGACGATGAGCGCCGACCAGCCCGGGTGGTGGCACCGGAAGTTCGCCCCGCAGGTCCGGTCGGTCGGCCGGGTCGAACGCGCGGTGCTGCTGCGCAGCTCGGTCGTCCTGGCGATCGTCGGCACCCTCGTGTTCGGGACCATGCTCGTCGGCGTCCTGACGCACACGGGCATCCAGCGCCTGGACGGGCCGGTCGACGCCTGGTTCGACACCCAGCGCGACCCCGACCGTACGAACGTCGCGGTCGTGCTCGCCACCGTCTTCGGACCGGTGGGCATGCCCATCGTCGTGGCCGTCGTGACGGTGACGTGGGCCGTGTTCGCCCGGCACGCCTACCGTCCGCTGCTCCTCGCGTGCGGCATGGTGCTCGGTGTCGCCACGGCGCAGCTCCTCGCGCCGCTGGTCCGGCACCCCCGACCGCCGATCGCCGAGATGCTGCTCGGCCCCGACCACACGTTCTCGTTCCCGTCCGGCCACGTCCTCGGCGCGAGCGACTTCTTCCTCATCGGCGCCTTCCTCGTCGCGTCCCGCAGCCACCGCCGCTGGGTGACGGTCGCCGTGTTCGCGCTGGCGGCACTCATGATCACCGCCCAGGTGGTGAGCCGGCTCTACCTCGGCTACCACTGGCTCACCGACACCCTGTCGTCCGTCGGCCTCTCGATGATGATCACCGCGGTCGCCATCGCGGTCGACACCCGCCTCACCGCGAAGGTCCCCGAGCTCTCGGCGGACCGGAGCGAGACCGGCCCGGCGGCCGCGACGGGCGACCTCGTCCGGTGACCCCACCCGCCGCAGCACGACCGACGGGCCGTGCGGGCCGCCTGCTCCGCAGTGGACGGCTGCTCGAGTGGGCCACCCTCGCCTGGAACGTCGTCGGGGTCGTCGTGCTCGCCACGCTGGTCGCGAAGTCCGGTTCCGTGGCGCTCGCCGGGTTCGGCGCGGACACCCTCATCGAGATCGGCGCGTCGGCGGTCGTCCTCTGGGAGCTCGCCGACACGGGCGAACGACGGCGACGGACCGCGCTCCGGCTCATCGGGGCCGCGTTCGCGCTGCTGACCGCCTACCTGGCCGTGCACTCCTCCGTCGCGTTGATCTCCGGGCACCACGCCACGCCGTCGCCCGGCGGTGTCGTCTGGACGGCCCTCACCGCGGTCGTCATGTTCGGCCTCGCCGCCGGGAAGCGGTCCGTCGGCACCGCCCTGCGGAACTCGGTCCTGCAGACCGAGGCACGGGTCACGGTGGTCGACGGGCTCCTCGCCGTCGCCGTGCTCGTCGGTCTCGTGCTCGACGCGGCCGCGGGCTGGTGGTGGGCGGACCCCCTGGCCGGGTACGTCCTCGCCGGGTACGCGGCACGCGAGGCCCTGCACCTGCTGCGGCCCGCAGTGCGGCCGTCGCCCTGAGCCCGCCCGAGCGGGTCTCCTCAGCACGACGACCCCGGTCTCAGCGACGGTAGAGCACCATCCAGGTGACCCTGGGCAGGAGCGGGAACAGGAGCCCGGCGACGAGACCGACCCGCTGCCCCGCCAGCGGCGTGCCGAGGAGCACGACCAGTGCGGCCGTGGTCCCCACGGCGATGGCGGACGGGAGGCGGAGCGTGAAGGGCGAGTACCCGACGACCGCGAACCAGACGTGCATGACGGCGAAGTAGAGCGCGTGCACGACGTCGACGTGAGGCACCTCCCGGCCGAGCGCGACCCAGGATCGTGTCGCGGAGGTGACCGTCGCCGCCTCGTCGTACCAGACGCTCGGCACCCAACTGCCGACGACCGAGACGGTGGACCCCAGCAGGCCGACGACCAGCGGGACCACGCCCCGCGGCACCTGTCGCCGGGGGCCACCGTCCGGCCTCGCCGGGACCGACCGTGCGAGCACCCTCGACTCAGTCGGCATCGAGCAGTCCCTCCCGGTCCGCCTCCGCGGCGACCGCGACCAGCGCGGCCGCGGTGCTGACCATCCCGAGCACAGCAATGCCCGCGACTGCGAGCACGATCCAGAGCGTCATCTCCACCACCTCGCTGACGAGCCTCTGACCCGTCTTCCCAGAGATCGGCAAGACCGGGACCGCACCGTCCGTCTTGGTCGTTCCTGGGTCCCGCAGGCGGAGACTCGGTGCATGGAGCGCAGACGATGGACACGGGAGCGGCGGTTCGACGTGATCTTCCTGGTCGGCTTCGCGTTCAAGGGGATCGACGGCCTCGTCGAGCTCGCGGCGGGCATCCCCCTGCTCGTCCTGCGGCCCGGCCAGGTCGAGGCAGCGGCACGGACCATCACCGCCGGGGAACTCCAGGAGGACCCCGACGACCTCGTGGCCCACCTCGTCCGGCACGGCGCCGCGACCCTCAGCGCCGACGCGACCCTGTTCGCCGCCGCCTACCTGATCGTCCACGGACTGGTGAAGCTCGGCATCGTCGCCGCGATCTTCCGGGGTTCCCGGCGCCTGTACCCGTGGGCGGTCGCCGCGCTCAGCGCGTTCGTCGTCTGGCAGGGTACGAACTCGTGCGCCACCCCGGCATCGGCCTGGCGCTGCTGACGCTGTTCGACGTCGGCATCGTCGCCCTGACCGTTCGCGAGCAACGGCACCACCGCGGGCTCCGTGACGCCCTGCGCAGCCTGTGGGGACGGGACGACGTGCCGCGTGGACAGAAACCGTCGGTCGGGACCTCGGCCACACTCGGCCCGTGACGACGACGCAGCGCCTGCCGGCACGGCACGTCGCACCGCTCTCCCTCGCCGGGTTCACGACCGCGTTCGGCGCTCACGGTGTCGGGAGCGTCCTGGGCGCCGAGACCGACGACATCGGCCTGAGCCTCCTCGGCCTCGGGATCGTGCTCGCGCTCTACGACGTCGCCGAGGTCGTCCTCAAGCCGGTGTTCGGCGCGCTGAGCGACCGTGTCGGAGCGAAGCCGGTCATCGTCGCGGGGTTGCTCGGGTTCGCCCTAGCGTCGCTCCTGGCGCTCGTGGTCCCGTCGATCACGGTGCTCGCCGTCGCGCGCGTCGGCCAGGGAGCAGCGGCCGCCGCGTTCAGCCCGGCGTCCTCCGCCACGGTCGCCCGGCTCGCGGGCACGCAGCGACTCGGCCGGTACTTCGGTCGGTACGGCGCCTGGAAGAGTCTCGGGTACGTCCTCGGGCCGCTGCTCGGCATCCTCCTCGTGGAGACGCTCGACATCCGCGCCCTGTACCTCGCCCTCGCGGTGCTCGCCGTGGTCGCCGCGGCCTGGGTCGTCGTGTCGGTGCCGGCCCTGGCGCCGCAGCCCCGGCCCCGCTACACGCTCGTCGACCTCGTGCGGCAGACCACCGACCGCAGCTTCCTCGTGCCCACGGTCGTGCTGGCGTCGACGACGGCCGTCCTCGGGGTCGCCGTCGGCTTCCTCCCGCTCCTCGCCACACGGCTCGACCTCCCCGCCCCCGTCGGCGCGGCGGCGATCGCCGTCCTCGCACTCGTCTCGACGGTGGTGCAGCCCCGCACCGGACGGCTCCGCGACGCCGGACGCATCACCACCCGCGCCGGGAGCGCCGCAGCACTCGCCGGTGCGACCGCCGTGCTGGTGGTGGTCGCGGTCGCGCCGAACGCCGTCACGCTCTTCCTCACGGCGGTCGTGTTCGGCGCCGTGGTCGGCGTCGTGACCCCGCTGGCGTTCGCGCACCTCGCCGCCGCCACACCGGAGGAACGGATGGGCCGGACGATGGGGAACGCCGAGCTCGGCCGCGAGGTCGGCGACGCCGGCGGTCCGCTCCTCGTCGGGGCCGTCGCTGCCGCGTGGACGCTCCCCGCGGCCCTCGGCGTGCTCGCGGCGACGACCGCGGGCGCCGCGGTCGTCGGCTGGGTCGGGCTCCGCGAGCGGGAACGTCGGCGCGGCTGAGCGGGCACGGCGTGCGGACCGACGCTCGGACAGCGAACCCCGGGAGCGACAGGTCTTCGTGGACACCAGGACCCCGTGAACGACGAAACCCCCGGCCGTATCCGAAGATCCAGCCGGGGGTTCGTGCGTGGTGGGCGATACTGGGATCGAACCAGTGACCTCTTCCGTGTCAGGGAAATGTGCCGTCGAACGGCCTGCCCGTCGTGGCTGGCATCTGGCCCGAGATCCGCGCCGGTGCGGGCTTCCGAATGGAACCGACATCAACGGAGATGAACGGCGATGCGTACAGATTCGTGCCAAGAAACGTGCCACGAACTGGCGACGAGACGATGTCGTCCGGCATCACACCGGTGGGCGGCGACGGCCCGCTCGGACGTCCTGCCAGAAGTCGAGAGCCTGCTCTGACGTCCAGTAGTCGTCGAGCAGGGGAACGTCGCAGGGCATCATCCACCCGAGGACAGAGGCAGCTTGCCACGGCGAGAGGATCTCGGCCTGGCGCACGACGGCGGTCCAGGTCGGAGAGAGCGTCAGTCGGAGGACATCCCGAGGCTCGTCGCGCAGTGCGATGCGCTCGTACAACGACACGTCCTTGGTGTCGTCCCGGAGTTCCACGATGACGCCGTACCCGGCACCGAGGGAGAGCACCTGCGCACGCCCGCGGACCGCGGCGTCTTCGGCGTCGGTGTCGCGGCACTCGATGACGAGCAGTTCCCCGCCCGGACCGAGCGAGTGCGCACGGAGCGCCTCGCGCAGGAGGGACCACGGCAACTCGCGCCATTCAGTGCCCGACGCGCCGTCCAACGTGACGAGGACACCACCCCAGTGCTCGATCGTCGTTTCGGGGTGTACCTCGGTCAACGTGTCTTCTCCGTTCCGGATCCCCGTCCTTGACGGACGTCGTCCTCGGAGCACCTATGCGCGGAGCAAGGCAACCCACGTCGATTCACCACAACTCGATGACGCCTGCGTCAGCGAGCAGCCGCAAGCACGCATCGGGCGCTCCGCACACCCGCTCGGTGAGACCGCTCGGGAGCGGTCGCTCGCCGAGCTGCGTTCCCGTCAGGTACAGCGGCGGGACTCCGAGCCACCGCAACGGAAGCGGCCCGTCGAAGTGGGTGTCCTTCGGTGCTGCGTAGAGCCGGTGCTGCGAAGCGGACATCCTGTGGGCAGCGACGCACCGCCGGACCCGCTCGTAGTGCGCTCGCTCCGCGGCCTGAGCGGCCTCGGCAGTCCGGGAGGCGAAGTCTGCCCGAGTGGTCGCGCCCGGGAACATCCACTGCAATGCGGTCGTCGCATCGTCCACGACCGCGCAGTCTCTGCCGCAGCTGATGATCATCGTGGTCACCGGGACTCCAACCGCGGTCGTGAGGTCCATGGGTTCGGTTTCCAGCTCGGCTCCCGGGCAGCGCGAGAGTCCTGAGGTGAACCGAGAGAAGTGGGTCGTGCTGGCCATGCTCAACACGATGCGGCGAAACCCGAGTTGATCCAGCCCCTGGCTTGCGAAGATCACGGCTGACGCTCAACGGGTTGAGCGGTCTGGCAAGTCAGCCAGTTCCGCAGCCTGCTGCGGAAGTAGGGCCTTCTTTCTTCTTCTTCTTAACTTCTTGAACACAGATATAGATCTGAAGAAGAAGAGGGATACATCTCCCCTCCCACCTCCCCCATACATATAGATCCCTATCCATAGCTCTTACCCTCCGGCCGGAAGGGACGAGACTAGTGCCCTGGAACCCCGCCGATCGGCATGCCCCTGCGGATAGCTCCGACTTCCGGACGTGAAGTCGGCGGGGAAGCCGGCCCCGCTGACCGACTGACGACGACCGGCACCCACAGCTCGTCCTGGTTTCGCCGCATACACGTGGATGAGGTCGTCAACAGGTCGGCCCTTAGCACCAGGAGCCCCAGATGACCACCAGCACGAAGAACGTCCCGGTGACCGAGACCATGACCCTCCGCGAGCTCGCCGGCGCCGTCGGTGTCGCGATGGGGAGCGCCTACGCCTGGTCCTCGAAGGGCAAACTGCCCGCCGGCACCTACCGGGACGAAACCGGGAAACTGCGCATCCCCCTCACCAGCGCCGAGCCGTTCATCGAGGAACGCCGATCCGACAAGCGCCGGTTCTACGGGTACGGCATCGAACCCTTCCCGGACGACGTCGAGACCGTGGACCTCGCGTGGATCGCCGCGCAGCTGAACGTGACCCAGCGACGCGTGTGGGTGCTCAGCTCCGAGGGTGCCCTACCCGACTCTGCCCGCCGCATCGGCAACTCGATCCAGATCCCCATCGACGATGCCCGCCAGTTCGTGGAAGAGCGTCCCACCACCCGCCGCCGACCGTTCCCCCGCCACCGCCACCCCGACCGTTCCTCCGTCGGCCTGGGCTGGATCGCGGATGAGATCGGTGTGCCGCGCCGGTCGCTGTACTACATCATCAACGTCGTGCCGCTGCCGGACTCCGCCTACCACGTGGGCAACGAGTTCCGAGTGCCTCGGCAGGACGCCTTGAGCTGGGTCCGCGCGTTCTGCGACGGACTGGGCGAGGACACCCCGACCGCGCGCCGTACCCGCCGCGTGTGGGAGCGGGCGCTCGGGACCCGCGCATCCTCAGCGCAGTGACGACGCCGCGCTGCCTGTCAGGCGATCTCGTCGACGTAGGCAGGCTGACTGTAGGACCGCCCTTGCCACCGCACCTGCACCGGCCACCACCCGCCCTGCGTGACCACGCCCTGCTCGCCGCTACGGACGAACGACCGGCTCACACCGCCGTGATCCTGAAGAGCTACCACGAGCGTACCTGCCTGCAACATGTCGTCTCCATCCTTGAACCGTTGATCGGTACAGGGGAGGTATGCGCGGAGACTGGCCGTTCGTGGGCGGTGTCGCCGGTGTCACAGGTCCGCGGAGGGCCTATCGAGCTGCTGGGGCACCACGCACACGGGGACGCGGCCGTCGTGCACGAGGTGTTCTCCTACGGACCCGAAGAGACTGCCGGCGACGGCCGACCGGTGGCGTCGTCCGATGACGATGAGTGCCGCGGCTTCTCCGCTGCGCTGCAGGACTGCTGCCGGGCGCCCCTGACGGAGTTCCGCGCGCACGCGCAGGTCAGGGAGTTCTCGGCTCACCCTGCGGATGGCAGCGTCCAGTTCGAGTTGTCCCTCGTGCTCCCAGCGTGGCGCGTCCCGCGCGAGGTACACCCGACCGATCGGCGACACGCTCGTCGGTGGTTCCCAGGCTCGGACGAGGACGAGGTCGCCGCCGCGTTGCCCAACTCTCTCCGAGGCGAACTCGAGTGCGCTCGTGGCTGTCTGGGCTTCGACACCGACCACGACGGAAGGAGCGGGAGTGGGCTGCCACCGTTCGGGTACGACCACCACCGGGCCTTTCACCCCGGCCATGACTCGTTCCGCGACACGACCGGTGACGGACGCCCAGACCCGGTCGCTGCGGCGTCCGCCGATCACCAGGATGTCCGATTCGCCGGTCTCCCCAACGAGTCGACCCAGTGTCGGGCCGTTCATGACTTCCTGCTCGATCCTGAGATCGGGATGCCGCTCGGTGAGCAGATGCCGTGCGATCGTCAGCCGACCCGTTGAACGCTCCGCTGCCTCACCGAACCGCTCGTGGATGGTCACCAGCCGTACTACGTCACCATCCGCGACGTTGTGCGCGATCCACTGGAGCGTGTTCCAGCCCGCCGCGGTCTCGTCGATCGCGACGCTCCAACGCACCTGCTTCAGCATCGTCGGTTCCTTTCTCGTTCCTCGGTCGTCCGCTTCCTTGCGCTCGGCGTGCTCGTCAATGGTCTGACCCCGTGTCCCTGAACCGCAAAGCGAGCGCCGAGATCCCGACGACGAGCGCGCCGGCCGTGATCGCGACGGCAGCGGCCACGCTCGGCCCCGTGTGAAAGGGATCCACGACGTGCTCGAACGGGCTCAGTCGGCGCAGCGATTCCGGCAAGCCGGCGATGCTGCCGTACTCGCCGACGAAGGCCGCGGCAGCGTAGAGCGACCAGGCGAGCGCCACGCTCGTGCGCGGCACGATCGCGACGACGAACGCGGACACGGCGAGCATGACGAGCACCGCCGGCAGTTGGCCGAGCGGCGCTGTCGCCCAAGGCGCCGACGTGCCGCCGACCTCCCCCGCGGCGACGGCCGCGACCAGTCCGGACAGCAAAAGCACCACAGCAGCGACCGCGCCGGGGAGTGCAGCGAACGCGAAGAACCACGCCGTGCGGCTGGCACCGCTGACGATCAGGAGATCTGCTCGCGCGCTGGCCTCCTCCCGCCGCAGTCGGAGCGCTCCCTGCACGCACATGGCCGAGACCAGGACTCCGATGGTCTCTGCACCCAGTCGGACGAACGACTCCGACACGTCCTGCGCTCCGCCGCCCATGGCCGTGATCGTCCTCGTGACCGCCGGAGATACGGAAGTGAGCTGGTCGGTGACCACACCCGACAGTGAACCGACGAGCGCACTGAAGGCGAGGATCGCGATCGTCCACGTGACCAGGACCGCCCGGTCGAGGCGGACAGCCAGGCCGAACGCTCCCCGCAGCCACAGGCGGGCATCCGCTCGTCCCGGTCGGTGGCCGATGGTCGCCGACCCGACATCTCGACGGCCCGCCGTGACGACGGCACCCACGCCGGCCGCGACGAAGAGCGTGGGTCCGAGGACGAGGGGCCAGAGCGACTGCTCGCCGAACGGCCGGGTCGCCTGCGCCCAACCGATCGGACTCGCCCAGCTGACCCACGACGGTCGCAGGACCAGCGTGCGCATGTCTGCGGTGCCGGTTGCATCCCCGATGCCCCGGATGAAGTACCACGCCACCAAGACGATGGCTCCCGTGGCGTTGGTGGCGCGTCCAGACGGGAAGAACTGTGCGAGGAGCAGGACGACTCCGGCCGTACCCACCCCGGTGCCCGCGCACGCTGCACCGAACAGCATCGATCCGCCCGGAGGCTCCGCTGTGAGGGCGGTGCCCGATGCAACCGCGACACCGGCGATGGCGTTCCAGGCCACCACGAACAACAGCACACTCACGACTGGTCCGGTCCGGGCCGTCGCGGTTGAGCTCAGAGTGTCCCCGAGACCACTCTCCTCGGCCGCGCGACTGTGCCGGGTGACGAGGAAGACGTTCATCATCCCGACCAGGAAAGCGACGAACGACAGGCTGAGGGCGGTCAAGAACGCCCCAGCAGAGGCGCCGTCAGGTGTCCCTCTGAACACCAGGACGACGGGCGTGGCGAGGAGTACGCGGAGCGTGGCCGCACGAGCGGCTCCGGTGGGGAACGTCGCGGCGACCTGGACGGTGACCAGCGACGTCGTGACCGCGAGCCCCAGGACCCAGCCGACGAGCTGCCACAGGTCTGCCCGGAGGCGTGACCGGACCAGCAGCAGGATCATGACGTGCTCCATGCGGTTGCCGCCGAGACCGACTCGGTCTCGTACTGGTGCAGGAACAACTCCTCCAGGGACGGCGGAGCGATGACGAGACCGGTGACGTCGAGTGCCGCGAGCCGGGGGAGAGCGGCCACGACGTCCGACTCCGCGACGCTGCAGGAGAACCGGGCGCCCGTCACGGAGAGATCGCGCGCTTCGGGCAGGGCGGCGCGCACCTCGCGGATCGATCCTGCGGCGTCGAAGGAGACAGTGGTCCGCGTGCGCCGTCGCAGCTCCGCCATCGAGCCCGTCTCGACCACCCGACCGGCGCGGACGATCGAAACGGTCGTGCAGAGCGCCTGTGCTTCGCTCAGGACGTGGGATGACAGGAGCACGGTCGCTCCAACGTCGTGCGACGCTCGGACGTGTCGCGCGAACACCTCCTGCATCAGGGGGTCGAGTCCCGTCGTCGGCTCGTCGAACAGGTAGAGCTCCGCCGGGAGGAGCAGTGCGGCGACGAGGAGAACCTTCTGGCGGTTGCCTCGCGAGTACGCACGGACGCGTTTCGTGGGGTCGAGTGCGAAATCCTCGAGCAGCGCGGCCCGCTTCGCTCGGACGGGACGGGATCGCACCGCGCCGCCGCGCAACGAAGTCAGGAGGTCGATCGTTTCGCCCCCGGTCAGCCCGGGCCACAGAGCCGCGTCCCCGGAAACGGCCGCCATCCGGCGGTGGAGCGACACCGCGTCGCTCCACGGATCGCCACCGAGCACTCGGACGTCCCCGCGCGTCGCCTTACTGAGACCGAGGAGGATCCGCATGGTGCTGGTCTTGCCCGCGCCGTTCGGCCCGAGGAACCCGTGCACCTCCCCCGCGGCGACGTCCAGGTCGAGGCCATCGACTGCTCGGACACGCCCGTAGCGTTTCTCGAGCCCGCGGATCCGGACGGCGGCAGAGCCCGTCAGCCCGGTCGATGACCGATTCACCGGACGACCGCGACAGGCGTGCGGGACGCGCGGACGACCTGCTCGGTCACTGTTCCGGCCCTCGCGCGCCGGTGTCCCGCTCCGATGACGAGCAATGACGCGGCCTCGGCGGATTCCACGATGCGCCGCGCCGGCGGACCCGCAACGAGTCGCCGGACGACGTCCACGTCCGGCGCCTCGGCGAGAGCGTCCTCCACCTGTTCCTCCAGCATGCGCAACCGACGGGTCCGCTCGACGCCGCCCGGGTCCTCGGCACCATTGCCGTGTCGGGGTGACCATGCGCTGACGGCCACGATCGACTGTCTCGTGCGCCGCGCCTCCTGAACCGCGAAGCGCAGCGAAGGACGCGACGAAGCGCCCGGATCCACCGCGACGACGATCCCGTCCCGACGTGCCCCGGGCGCGAGCGGAACGACCACGACCGTGCAGGGGGCCGCGCCTACGAGGCGGTCCGCGAGCGAGGGCCGCGAGCCACGCGCTGCCGGCACCCCGTCCCGGCCCACGACGAGGACGGAGTCTGCGTCCACCGAAGCGAGCAGCACCGCGGTCGGGTGCCCACGGTGCACCTCGACGTCCACCCGAACGGCGTGGTCGGTGTCGATGACGGCGTTGACGGCCGCCCGCACGGAGAAGTCGGCGGTCGACAGGGACGGCGCGGCAGAGTCCGCTGGGACAGCGTGGACGACGATGAGGCGGTTCGGCCCGCCTTCAACGCGATCCAGTGCCCACGCGAGTGCGCCGCGAGCCGCGGTCGACCCATCCCACCCGACGACGAATCGTCTGGTCATCGCTGACCCCTTCCCGGAGGCGGTCGGTACCCCCTCCGCTACGAGGATGCGGGTCCATCCGCCGCGGGAACAGTGTCGAAGGTCCCGGTGCGCCCGGACCGACCCGGCAACCGTCTCGGAATGGAGAAGCCTGCCAACACCGGTAGGACGTTCGACCCTCCACGGCTCGCTGTGGTCGACCTACCGTCGTGGCAGGCGACCACCGCGGTCGCCAGCCGGGCACAGACCGGAAGAACCTGCCGAGGAGCAACCATGACCAGCTACACCGTCGCGGTCGACGACACCGACGCCGGCTCGCGGACCATCGAATGGATCGACGAGAACCTCCGCCCAGGAGACCGCGTTCGGCTGCTCACGGTCAGCGAGCTCTACTCCGAGACGGTGCTGCGGACCGAGCAGCGGCTCGAACAGGCAGAGACGCGGTTGCGTCGGCGTCACCCTGGGCTGATGGTCGAGCAGTCCGTGCCGGAGGGGCCGACGGTGGAGCGACTGCTCCTGGACTCCGAGGACAGCGATGTCCTCGTGCTCGGGGCCCGTCAGGCGCACGTCGTGCTCGCGACGCTCGGCGGACGGATCGCCGAACGCGTCGTGGCCCGCACCACCGTGCCTGTCGTCGCCGTGCCCGAGCACTGGCACCACGGTGCGGGCCCGGTCGTGGTCGGCGTCGACGGTCGGACCGCCTCAGCCGCGCTCGCGTTCGCCGCGGACCAGGCCGCCGTCCGTGGCAGCGAACTCGTCCTCGTCCGGGCTTGGGACATTCCGCTCACGATCTCCCCGTACGCGAACATCTACCTCGCGGACGACCGGGAGCTGTGGGAGCACGAGAGCACGCTCGAGCTCCAGGCCGCGAGCCGTGCCGTGGCGGACCGTCACCCAGACCTCGACGTCCGCGCGGTTCGTCGACACGGCCAGACTGCGACCGCTCTCCTGGATGAAGCCGGGGCGGATGCTTCGCTCATCGTCACCGGGCGGCGGCACCGCACCGCCATCGGGGCGTTCCTCGGAGGGTCGGTCGGTGAAGCGCTGATGCATCGCTCCCACGCGCCGATCTGCATCGTCCCCCAGCCGGCCGCCGCAGTGCCGGCGACGGCCTCCGACGTACCCGCGCCGGCGGAGGTGCACTGACATGCACGACGCGGCGGCTCTCGTGCCGCAGCACGTCGTGATCGGTATCGACGAGCACGAGGCGAGTCTGCGCACGATCGACTGGGTGATCGAACGGGATCTTCCGTCCGGCAGCCGTGTCGACGTCGTCACCGTCACGAACGGATGGTCAACGGATCCCCGCGCCGATCGAGCGCTGGTGGAAGCAGCAGCGGCGCGGCTCCCTGACAGGAGTCACGTGGACGTCGAGACCCTGGTGCGGTTCGGGGCACCCGACCGCACGTTGCTCGAAGTCGCCGCCGACGCGGACCTCCTCGTGATCGGCAACCGCCGCCAACACCGACTGCGGACGGCGCTCGACGGTTGGATGCCGGAACGCATCCCGACGGTCGCCGACCTCCCGGTCGTTGTCGTTCCCGAGGACTGGGTCCCGGTCGACGGTGACGTCCTCCTCGGAGTCGACACGTCGACGGGGGACGCAGCTCTGCGGTTCGCCGCCGAAGAGGCGCTGCGGAGCCGCCACCGCCTCGGCGCGCTCCGGGCGTGGAAGCTTCCGGTCACGACGGCGACGGGCGCGCTGAGCGTGCTCGAGGACCCGCAGCTGTACGAGGACCACAACCGCGCCATCCTCGCCGACAGTGAGCGGCTCCTGCACCTGCGCTACCCCGGGTTGCGACACCGCCCACTGCTCGAGGAAGGCGACCCCGCGGCACGGCTCCTCGCCCACGCCCCGTTCGCCTCACTCGTCGTCGTCGGCCGTCGACACCGGACAACCCTCGGCGGTGTGTTCACCGGTTCCACCGCCCACGGCCTGATCACACAGGGGCGCACACCGCTGGCAGTGGTGCCGCAGCGGCGACGCGAACTCCTGGACCGATGAGTCTGCCTGGCGTAGTGGGTGCGATGAGGTCGTGGGGCCTTGGTCCTACCGCTGACCCCGGCGCCCTCTACGTTGCTCAACACGGGGCGCCTGATCCGGACCCGAAGCGGATCGGGCGCCCCGGTCCGGTCAGCGCCGGGCCCCCGGTCAAGGACCGTGGACCCCGATCGACATGCCGTCATAGGATCGGAAAGTCCACATCCGAAGGGACCTCATGACCGATCCGCTCGCTTTCCCGGATGCCCCGCGGTCCGCGCTCGAGCGCACGATCGATGAACTGGTCGACCGTGCGCAGGCGGTGCTCCGCACGCAGGGCAGATTGCGGAACCTCCTCGCCGCGAACCGGCGGATCGTCGAGCACCTGGCCCTCGAGGACACGTTGCACGCGGTCGTGGCCGCGGCCCTGGAACTCGTCGACGCGGAGTACGGCGCGCTCGGCGTGATCGCACCGGACGGCGAGGAACTCGAACGGTTAATCCACGTCGGGATGGACGAGGAGCACGTCCGGCGCATCGGACACCTCCCCCGAGGCAAGGGTGTGCTCGGGGCCGTCGTGCAGGACGCGCGCCCCGTCCGGTTGGAGCACCTCGGTGAGGACCCGCGCTCCGCTGGGTTCCCGGCGGGTCACCCGCCGATGGAGGGGTTCCTCGGGGTGCCGCTGCGGGTGCGCGACAAGGTCTACGGCAACCTCTACCTGACGAACCCGCGTCGCGGGCACTTCACGCAGGAGGATCAGGAGCTCGTCGAGGCGCTCGGCGCGACCGCAGGCGTGGCTATCGACAACGCGCGTCTGTTCGAAGAGAGCCAGCTGCGCGAACGGTGGGCGACCGCGACGGCCGACGTCAGTTCGGCGCTCGTCGCGGACGAGTCCATCGAGGACGTCCTCACGATCATCGCCGACCGGGTCCTCGCGTTCGTCGACGCGCACCTGGTCACCATCGTCCTGCCCGACGCCGACGCCGAGTACCTGCAGGTGGCGATCGCGGTCGGTCCTGTCGCGGACCCGGTCCGCGACCGCCGGTACCCCGCCGCCGAATCGCTCGCCGGGCGTGCCATCGACACGGGTGCCGTCGTCGCGGACACGACCGGAACCGCGGTCGCCGGGGTCGAGTGGACGCCCCCGCTCGGGCCGACGATCGCGATCCCGCTCCGGGTGGCCGGCGACGCACTCGGCGCGCTCGTCGTCGCCCGCGGGCCGGGCGGCCCGGTGTTCGCCGACGCCGAACTGGGCATGGCGGGCGAGTTCGGCCGGCAGACCAGCGTCGCACTCGCAGTGGCGCGGGGCCGTCGAGACCGACGGCGCCTGGAACTCGCCGAGGACCGCAGCAGAATCGCCAGGGACCTGCACGACCACGTCATCCAACGGCTGTTCGGATCCGGACTGGCACTGCAGGCGACCGCCCTGCGCGTCCCGGAGGACCTCCGCGACCACCTCGAGGAGCAGGTCAGCGCCATCGACGCGGCGATCGCTGAGGTCCGCACAGCGGTCTTCACGCTCGGCAGCTCCAACCGCCCAGCCGCACGGAGCACCCGGGAACGGCTGCTGGACGTCGTCACAGAGCTCCGCCCAGCACTCTCCCGCCCGCCTCGCATCACCTTCAGCGGTCCGGTCGACATCGACGTTACGGGGGCGCTCGCCCACGACGTCGTCGCCGCGGTTCGGGAGTCCGTCGCCAACGTCGCGCGACACGCCCCGGGCGCGGAATGCCGGGTCGAGGTCGCCGTCACCGACGACGCCGTGCAGGTGGTCGTCGAGGACGACGGCCCTGGTCCCGGGGTCGAGCGAGCGTCGGAGCGGTACCGCCAACCTGGCCGCCCGCGCGACGATGCGCGGCGGACGCTACGAGCTCGGCCCCGGGGCCGACGGCGGCACCACCGTCGTCTGGGCCGCACCCCTCGGACGAACCGAACGGAAGGAACCACGATGATCAAGGTGTTCCTCGTCGACGACCACGAGATCGTGCGACGCGGCGTCGCCGACCTCATCGACGCGCAACCCGACCTGCAGGTCGTCGGCGAAGCCGCCACCGTGCGGGACACAACGGGACGGGTGGCCGCGACCCGACCCGACGTCGTCGTGCTCGACGTCCGCCTCCCGGACGGCAGCGGCGTCGACGCGTGCCGCTCGGTGCGGTCCGCGCACCCGGAGATCGCGTGCCTGATGCTGACCGCGTACGACGACGAGTCGGCGATGCAAGCAGCGCTGCTCGCCGGCGCGTCCGGGTACGTCGTGAAGGACATCCGCGGGCAGACCCTGGTCGAGGACATCCGGCAGGTCGCGGCAGGTCGCAGTCTCCTCCCGGCCGTCCCGGTGGCGCAGGCGGTCGAACGCATCACCAGGCGGCCGGAGGACGACCTGCCGGACCTCACGCTCCGGGAACGGCAGGTGCTCGAACTCATCGCCGTCGGGTTGACGAACCGCCAGATCGGCGAACGGCTCGATCTCGCTGAGAAGACCGTGAAGAACTACGTGTCCGGGCTGCTCGCCAAACTGGGACTCGAGCGCCGGACACAGGCCGCGCTGTACGGCGCCGACCACGGGATACGCAAACCCGACGCACGGTGACACGACAGAGCCCGAGGACAGGGTCTCTCGTCCTCGGGCTCTGTCCCTGCGTCCGTTCGGCTCAGATGAGCCACGGCGCCTTGCGAACAGCGGGGAGTCGCTTCCACCAGACACCGAGCCCCCACGTGTCCCCGGCCGAGAGCGCGGCGACCACGATCAGCGCGAGCGCGTAGACGATGTGGTAGTCCACGAGCGGGTTCGTCGTTGGTCCCGGCTGGCTGCTTCGCGGGAGGGCGGACGAGGAGGGGCCCGCCGGTCATCGACCGGCGGGCCCCTCCTCTGGTCCTTGGTGGGAGTCAGGGGCGCACGAGGATCTTGACGTGGTCCTCGTTGTGGTGGATCAGCTGGTCGAAGCCCTGCTCGATGAGGTCGTCAAGCGCGATCCGACCGGTTATGAACGGTGCGAGGTCGAGTTTGCCGGACCGTACGAGTTCGATCGTCGCAGCGTGGTCGTTCGCGTACGCGATGGTGCCGCGGAGGTCGATCTCCTTGACGACGAGCTTCTCGAGGTCGACGACGGGCCGGTGGCCCCAGATCGAGACGTTCACGATCGCTGCGCCTGGACGCACTGCGTCGAGGAGGGTGTCGAGCACGACGTCGACCCCGGCGCACTCGAATCCGACGTCGGCCCCGCGACCGCCAGTCAGGGCACGGACTTCAGACGGTACGTCGACCTCGGTCGGGTCGAGCACGTGGTCGGCGACCCCGGTGCGGGTCGCCATGGCCTTCCGTGCAGCACTGACCTCGCTGAGGATGACGGTGAGCCCCTCCGCCTTGCAGATCGCCGCGGTCAACAGGCCGATCGGTCCGCCACCGCCGACGAGTGCGACGTCGCCGGAGCGCGCCCCGCTGCGAACGAAGGCGTGGTGGCCCACCGAGAGGGGTTCGATGAGTGCAGCCTGGTCGAGCGGCAGGTCACCCACCGGGTGCACCCATCGGCGCTCGACCGCGATGCGCTCTGACAGGCCTCCACCGCGGCCGGCGAGCCCGATGAAGTTCATGTCCGGTGACAGCTGGTACTCGGTGCCCGGGTCGGCGGGCACGTCGTCGCGGATGATGTACGGCTCGACGACGACGTGCTCGCCGATCTGCAGGTCCGTGACGCCGGCCCCGAGCGCCGCGACCGTGCCCGACATCTCGTGCCCGAGCGTCACGGGAGCGGCCTCCCCCGAGATCGGGTGCGGATGTCCGGCCGGCGGGACGAAGATCGGTCCGTCGAGGTACTCGTGCAGGTCGGTACCGCAGATGCCGCACCAGGCGACATCGATGAGCACGGTGCCCGGGGTGGCTTCCGGTGCCGGGACGTCCTCGATGCGGATGTCACCGCGGTCGTGGTATCGGGCTGCCTTCATGGTCGTTGTCTCCTCGTTGTGCTGGTGGATGGTCATTCGTTGTCCCCACCCGTAGCGGCGGACGCGGCGGCGGCCGCGCCGACGCCGACGTTGGCGGAGCGCACCGACGTGGCGTCGTGCGTCGCGGTGTCACCGTCGGTCCACGTCCAGTCGGCGACGTCCGGCGCGTCTTCGCCGTGGGCCCGCGTGTAGGCCCTCGCAGCGACCCGGGCGTCCTGCATCCGTTGGCGGAGTCCGGCGTAGCGGGACCCGAGACCGGGGACGCGATCGAGCACGTCGATCACGAGGTGGAACCGGTCCATGTCGTTGAGCATCACCATGTCGAACGGCGTCGTGGTCGTGCCCTCCTCCTTGTAGCCGCGCACGTGCAGGTTCGCGTGGCCGTGACGGCGGTAGGTCAACCGGTGGATGAGCCAGGGGTACCCGTGGTAAGCGAAGACGACGGGCTTGTCGGTGGTGAAGACCGCGTCGTACTCCGCATCGGACAGCCCGTGCGGGTGCTCCCCCTCGGACACCAGGCGCATCAGGTCGACGACGTTCACGACGCGGACGCGCAGGTCCGGTACCTCGTCCTGCAGGATCGACACGGCCGCCAAGGTCTCGAGCGTCGGCACGTCCCCCGCGCAGGCGAGCACCACGTCGGGTTCCTCGCCGGGAAGCTCGTTGCCCGCCCACTCGAAGATCCCGAGCCCGCGGGTCATGTGGGCGATGGCTTCGTCCATCGACAACCAGTTGAACGTGGGCTGTTTGCCGGCGACGACGACGTTGACGTAGTCGACGGAGCGCAGGCAGTGGTCGTAGGTCGAGAGCAGCGTGTTCGCGTCGAAGGGCAGGTAGACGCGGACCACGTCGGGCTTCTTGTTGACGACGTGGTCGATGAACCCGGGGTCCTGGTGCGAGAGCCCGTTGTGGTCCTGCCGCCAGACGTGCGACGAGAGCAGGTAGTTGAGGGAGGCGATCGGGCGACGCCACGGGATCGTCTTGCTGACCTTCAGCCACTTGGCGTGTTGGTTGAGCATCGAGTCGACGATGTGGATGAACGCTTCGTAGCTGGTGAAGAGGCCGTGCCGCCCCGTCAGCAGGTACCCCTCGAGCCAGCCCTGGCACTGGTGCTCGCTGAGCATCTCCATGACGCGCCCGGCTCGGGCGAGGTGCTCGTCCGACGGGAGGTACTCGGCGTCCCACTGCTTGTCGGTGACCTCGAGCACGGCACTCAGGCGGTTCGACGCTGTTTCGTCCGGGCCGAAGATCCGGAAGCTGTCCGGGTTCAGGCGCACGACCTCGGCCAGCCACTCGCCGAGCACCCGCGTGGACTCGTTGACCGAGCCGCCGTGCGTGGGCACCTCGACCGCGTGATCGCGGAAGTTGGGGAGCACGAGGTCCCGCTTGAGCAGGCCGCCGTTCGCGACCGGGTTCGCGCTCATCCTGCGGTCCCCCTCGGGTGCGAGTGCGGTCGCGAGCGCCACGGGCGCGCCCGCATCATCGAACAGCTCCTCGGGACGGTAGGAACGGAGCCAGCCCTCGAGCACGTGGAGGTGCTCCTCGGTGTCGCGGGCGTTCGCGAGCGGCACCTGGTGGGCGCGCCAGTTGCCCTCGGCTGGCTTGCCGTCGATCTCCGGCGGGCACGTCCAGCCCTTCGGCGTCCGGAGGATGATCATCGGCCAGGCCGGTCGACCGTCGAGCGTGCCCGCGCCGGCCTGTTCCTTGATGTCGGCGATGTGGTCGAGGACCCGGTCGAGCGTCGCGGCCATGCGGGCGTGCACGGCGCGGGGGTCCTCGCCGTCGAAGCCGCCGGAGACGACGTACGGCGTGTGGCCGTAGCCGCGCATCAGGGCGAGGAGCTCGTCCTCCGGGATGCGGGCGAGGACCGTGGGGTTGGCGATCTTGTACCCGTTGAGGTGCAGGATCGGCAGGACGACCCCGTCGTGCAGGGGGTCCATGAACTTGTTGGAGTGCCAGCTCGTGGCGAGCGGCCCGGTCTCGGCCTCGCCGTCGCCGACGACCGCGGCGACGAGCAGCCCGGGATTGTCGAAGGCGGCGCCGTACGCGTGGGACAGTGCGTAGCCGAGTTCTCCGCCCTCGTGGATCGAGCCCGGGGTTTCCGGTGCTGCGTGGGAGGGGATGCCGCCGGGGAAGGAGAACTGCCGGAAGAGCTTCCGGACGCCGTCCTCGGTCTGCGAGATCCCCGGGTAGACCTCGCTGTAGGTTCCGTCCAGGTACGCGTTGGCGACCATGCCGGGGCCGCCGTGTCCCGGACCCGTGACGTACAGCGTGTCGAGGTCACGCTCCTGGATGACCCGGTTGAGGTGGGCGTACACGAAGTTGAGACCTGGAGTGGTGCCCCAGTGTCCGAGAAGGCGCGGCTTGACGTCGTCACGAGTGAGCGGGCGGCGGAGCAGCGGGTTGTCGAGCAGGTAGATCTGGCCCACGGACAGGTAGTTCGCCGTCCGCCACCACGTGTGCAGCTGATCGAGCACCCGGTCGTCCACCGATCTGCCGGAACCGCGCCGGAATGCTGCTGCCTCCGATCCGGTGGGCGTTCTGGTGATCGTCGTGGTCATGTCGCTCATGCGTCTTCCTCGCTCCCCGTCCGTGGCCGAACGGTCGCGGACCACTCGATCCTCGGCGCCGCTGGGTGCCGCGCGCAGGGTCGAAGGTCCCGCGTGCACGACGGGACCTTGGACTCTGCGGTCTTCGGCGATCGTGAGCGAGGTTGGAGCACATCCACGCAGACGACCATCATCACCGCGTTCCCGAGGCCGAGTGGGAGCGCCTCAAGCGGGAAGCGCGCGACCGCGCCCAGCGACAGACCGAATCGGAGTCGCCGCGCTGCGCTGACGGTGAGCCGAGTGAGTGATGTGCGCGGGACGAAGGTCCCTGGCGCCCAAGCGTTGAGGGCAGCAGGGTCGACCGCATGAACGACTTGCTCAGCACCCTGGTGCTGTCCCGGTGGCAGTTCGGCCTCACGACGATCTACCACTTCCTCTTCGTCCCCATCACCATCGGCATGGTGTTCGTGGTCGCGGTGTTCCAGACCGCCTGGGTCCGCACCGGCCGCGCGCACTACCTGCAGCTGACCCGGTTCTTCGGACGCATCTTCCTGATCAACTTCGCGATGGGTGTCGTGACGGGCATCGTGCAGGAGTTCCAGTTCGGCATGAACTGGTCGACGTACTCTCGGTTCGTCGGTGACGTCTTCGGGGCGCCGCTCGCGCTCGAGGGCATCCTCGCCTTCTTCCTCGAGGCAGCGTTCATCGGCATCTGGATCTTCGGCTGGGACCGCCTGCCCAAGGGCGTGCACCTCGCCAGCATCTGGCTCACCGCACTCGGGACGCTCTTGTCGGCCTACTTCATCATCGCCGCGAACGCCTTCATGCAGCACCCGGTCGGCTTCCGGCTCGACGCGTCCCGCGGTCGAGCAGAGTTGACCGACATCTGGGCGGTCGTCACCAACAAGGTCGCACTCGCAGCGTTCCCGCACACGATCGCAGCATCGTTCATGGTCGCCGCGGCCGTCGTCATCGCGGTCGCCGGCTGGCACCTCGCCCGGAACCAGCACCTCGAGACGATGCTCCCGGCGATCAAGTTCGGCCTCTGGACGATGGTCACCGCCGGGGCCGTGACGCTGCTCACCGGCGACCAGCTCGGCCTAGTCATGGTGGACACGCAGCCGATGAAGATGGCTGCAGCCGAGGCGCTCTACAACACGGCCACCGGCCAGGACGCGTCGTTCTCGATCTTCACGCTCGGCACCCCGGACGGAGTCCACGAGCTGTTCTCGATCCGCATCCCGTACCTGCTGTCCTTCCTGTCGACTCACACCACGCACGGCACCGTCGGGGGCATCCGCGAGCTCCAGGCGCAGTACACGCAGGTGTACGGACCCGGCGACTACTCCCCCACCATCTGGGTCACCTACTGGGCCTTCCGCTGGATGATCGGCTTCGGAGCCGTCTCCGTCCTGCTCGCGATCGCTGGTCTGGTGCTGCTCCGCCGCGGACGGGTGCCGCAGCGCCGGTGGGTGTGGCGGATTGCGGTCTGGTCGGCGCCGCTCCCGATGGCCGCCATGACCGTCGGCTGGATCTTCACGGAGATGGGCCGCCAGCCGTGGCTCGTGTTCGGGCTGCTGAAGACGAGCGCTGGTGTGTCCCCGAACGTGACGGGGGTCGAGGTCCTCATCTCCCTCGTCGTCTTCACCCTGTTGTACGGCGCGCTGGCGGTCGTCGAGTTCCGCCTGCTCCGCCGCGCCGCCCAACGCGCCGACGAGCTCACCCCGCCCGAGGACCCAGCGCAGGACGCTCCTGAGACGATCGCGACGGTGTACTGAGATGGACCTGCCCGTTCTCTGGTTCGCGATCGTCGGGGTGTTCTTCGTCGGGTACTTCGTGCTCGACGGCTTCGACTTCGGCGTCGGGATGTCCCTGCCCTTCCTCGGCAAGGACGACACCGACCGCCGCGTGCTGATCAACACCATCGGCCCCGTCTGGGACCTCAACGAGACGTGGGTCATCGTCGCCGGAGCGTGCCTGTTCGCGGCGTTCCCCGAGTGGTACGCGACGATGTTCTCCGGGTTCTACCTGGCGCTCCTGCTCATCCTCGCGGCCCTCATCGCCCGCGGCGTGTCGTTCGAGTATCGGCACCAGCGCCGGCACCCGGAGTGGAAGCGCCGCTTCGACCTGATGATCATCGTCGGCAGCGCGGTGCCGTCGTTCCTGTGGGGCGTCGCCTTCGGCAACGTCGTCCGCGGCATCCCGATGGACGCCGGACACAACTACACCGGCACCCTGTTCGACCTGCTCAACCCGTTCGCCCTGCTCACCGGGCTCGCCACCCTCCTGGTCTTCTTCACGCACGGCGTCGTGTTCGTCGCGCTGAAGACCGAGGGCGAGATCCGCGAACGGGCCAAGCGGCTCGCGACCCGCGCGGGCGTGCTCACGATCGTCGTCGGCGCTGCGTTCCTGGTGGCGATGGCGTTCGTCCGAGCGACGCCGGCGAGCCTCGTGCTCTCGGTGGTGGCCGCCCTCGCCCTCGTCCTCGCGGTGCTCTGCAACGCCTGGGGCCGTGAGGGACGCGCGTTCACCCTCATGGCGGTCACGATCGCCGCGGTCGTGCTGGCGATGTTCACGGCGATCTTCCCCGACGTCATGCCCGCCTCGAACGACCCGGCGAACAGCCTGACCGTGTGGAACGCGTCGAGCGGGCAGTACACGCTCACGGTGATGAGCTGGGTGGCGCTGGTCTTCGTCCCGCTCGTGCTCGCCTACCAGGCCTGGACGTACTGGGTCTTCCGCAAGCGCGTTACCCGCACCCACATCGAGGGTGCTACGGCGTGACCGGTGACGGTCTGACGCCACCACGGCCGGTCTGGAGGCGCGCTGCGGGCCCGCACCGCGCCTCCAGACCGTGCCTGGTCGCCGCGTGGACATGGCAGGACGTTGTGCCCTGCCGCCGGTCGCGTCAGGGCGCGATCATCTCCGCATGAGCACGACGAACCAAGTGAGCACGATGACACCCGCGGTCGTGGACCTCGGAGTCCGCGACCTGATCCTCCGCTCCTGGCGCTCGGAACGGTCCCTGGACGCCTCGACACTCGACGTGGCCGTCGACGTCGGCGGCAACCAGATCGTCCTGACCGGTGATGTGGGGTCGTACACCGATCGGCTGACAGCCCACGAGATAGCGTCCGGACACGCCACCGGGTTGCTCCCGGTGCGGAACCGTATCGTCGTGCGTCCGCTCGAGTGCGATCCGACCGAACCGGACGCGGTCCTCCAGGCCAGGGTGGAGGGTGCTGTCCGCGAAGCCGCGCCGCATGCCGACGTGACGATCTCCGCAAGCGACCACGTCGTCCGGTTGTCGGGTCGGCTCAGCGGCGACCACGAGCGGCGGCGCGTGCATGCCGCGGCGGCGCGGAGCCGCGGCGTGCACTTCGTCGATGACCGCACCACGATCACCGGGAGTGACCTGAGTCCCGGGCGGACCTTGGTCCCTTTCCCCCGTTCGCGGGCCATGGAACCGTCGTCGTCATGAACAACCAGATCGCTTCCACACCGCCTCGTCACGGTGCCGTCGGGGACCCGACCGAGAACCATCCGAGCGTGACCATCGAGCTGCGCCCGACGGAACCACTCGACGTCGAGACGGTGCTCGGCATCGGTGCGACGCTCCGCGCCGCCGACCGACTGCACCCACGTGAGCGCTGAGCGCGCGATCATGAACCCTCGAGTGACGACTCAGCCAGCCCCAGCGGGAGCCGCGGCCGCCGCGCGTCGCGCCTGGTTCGAGCTCGAACCAGGCGCACGCGCGCGACTCCTCAGCGAGATCAGCCACCTCGCGGTGGCGGGGACGAGTGCCAGTCGAACGCCGTGCGGAGGCACCGATGCGGCGATCCTCGACTCCCCCGCCGCCCGCTGCGACCGGGCCATGATCGTCATGGCCGACCTGCTCCGAACAGCGTCCGTTCCTCGGCGACGAACAATGCGCTGCGCGCAGGTCGTGGTCGACAGCGGGTTCCCGCTCGAGCGCGCCGTCGTGTCCGTCGCCGCGGCGCTGATCGTGGGGGAAACGGTGACTCTGGGGTTCGTGGGCGGCCTGGACCGAGCGTCCGCCGCCTACGTCCGGTCGCTGGCGGCACTGTTGCCCGGGCGCGTCCTCCGCGTCCGCTTCGGTGATCGGCTCGTGTCGGGTGGGTACGACCGGGTGAGCTGGTTGTCGCCGTCCTGCTGCGCGGAGTCCTCGCCGTTCGACCTGCGCATCCTCGATCAGACCACGTCGACGTCGCTCCCCACCTCGGTGCTCGGTGGGACTTCTGACCTTGCCGTGCGATGAGCGCCCGCGGTAGGGTGACTCCACGGGCGCCGATTGGCGCGGGACACCGGGGCCCGGCACGCCCGTGAGGAGAGGTCATCCCATGAAGGCAGCAGTCGTCCACCAGTTCGGTCAGCCCCTCGTTGTCGAGGACCGGCCGCTCCCCGCACCCGGCGCAGGACAGGTCCTCGTCCGGATCGAGGCCTCCGGCCTCTGTCACACCGACATCCACGCAGCACGCGGAGACTGGCCGGTCAAGTCGACGCCGCCGTTCGTCCCCGGCCACGAGGGCGTCGGCATCATCGAGGAGCTTGGTGACGGCGTCACGAACCGACAGATCGGTGACCGGGTCGCGCTCCCCTGGCTCGGACACGCCTGCGGCCACTGCCGCTACTGCGTGGAAGGCCGCGAGACCCTCTGCGAACAGCAGCAGAACACCGGCTACTCAATCGACGGCGCCTTCGGGCAGTTCGCCGTCGCCGACGCGGACTACGTCGTCCCGGTCCCCGCCGGCGTCGCCCCGGAGGACGCAGCCCCGCTCACCTGCGCCGGCGTCACGACCTACAAGGCGCTCAAGGTCGCCGGGATCACGCCGTCCGAGACCGTCGCGGTCTTCGGCGTCGGCGGGCTCGGACACCTCGCTCTGCAGTACGCACGGGTGTTCGGCGCGCAGGTCATCGGCGTTGACGTCGAACCGGCCAAGGTCCAGCTCGCCCGCGACCTCGGTGCGGACCGCGCCGTCGATGCGTCCTCGGGCGACGCCGCCGCCCAGATCCAGGAGCTCGGCGGCGCGGACGTCGCCGTCGTGCTCGCAGCGTCCGCCAGCGTGTTCGAGCAGGCGTTCGCCTCCCTGAAGCGGGGAGGACGCCTCGTCTGCGTCGCACTGCCGGCGGACGGCACGATGAGCATCCCGATCTTCGACACCGTCCTCAAGGGGATCTCGATCATCGGGTCGATCGTCGGGACCCGGCAGGACCTCGCTGAGGTCTTCGCCCTGCACGCCGCCGGACGCACCCGGGTCGTGTCGGTCCGCCGCCCGCTCGCCGACGTGAACGAGGCGATGGCCGACGTGCTCGCCGGTCGGGTGCCGGCCCGGATCGTGTTCGACATGCCGCCCGTCCAGCGCGAGCAGATCGTCGCCGAGGACGAGTCCACGCAGGCTGTAACGCGATGATCGGCACGGGCCTCGCGGTCCACGACGACCGGACGCTCGTCGCGTCGGAGTGCTGGTCGCTCATCGGACGCGTCCGGAGCGGCCGGCTCGTCCGAGGCACCGTGTCCCAGGCGGAGGCGGTCGTCGTGGACCCCGCAAGCGGGTGCCTCGACCTCGAGGGACCCCGCCTCGGAGACCTCGGTTCGCGTACGACGGCTGTGTTCGAGACGGGCGCCCAAGATCCGACGGGGGGCTGGAGCGTCATCGTCGTCGGACGCGCCGAACCGCTCGTCATCCGGGCCGGACGCGACGGACCGCTGCAGCGCTGGCGCTTCGACGTCCAGGAACTCAGCGGGGTCGTGTTCACGTCCGACGCGCTTCGGGCAGACCGGGCTGACGCCGTCCGTACCTGACCTGCAGGCACGGCACGGAGGGACGAGCAGAACGGCCCGGTGCGAGCAGCACCGGGCCGTCTCCATGCTCCGGTCAGATCCTCCCCGCGCCTCCGGGCGTCGCGGGGATCCCCTCACCACCGCGCACGTCCGTCCTCCGTCCGGCACGGTCCCACGGACGGGCGTCGGCGATGTCGAGCAGTTGGGCACCGAGCCCGGGGACGATCGTCACCACGGTCACGAGGACTCCGAGGACGGGGATGTGCAGCGCCACGACGAGGACCGCACCGCCCAGGAGCGCCGTGACGACCGGCCCGCGTCGGCCGCGGAGGATCAGGCGTCCGATCATGAACGCTCCGTACGGGAACGCCGCGAGGGTCAGGACGAGCAGGACCAACAGTCCAGTCAGGGCCAGGGGTGCGCCGATGACCGTCACGAGCAGGAGGAGCAGGGCGAGCGGAGCGGCGACTGCTGTGACGAAGCCGACCAGTGCGGCCCTCCAGGGCGCCGCACGGAGCCGGTCGGTCACCCGGGTGAGCTGCCCGAGGGACGAGGAGCCCGGCGGCCAGCGTGATCAGGCCCAGTGCGACGAGTGCGTACAGCAGGCCGACCAGCCAGGACGCGAACGCCTCGCCGGCGGTGGGGCGATAGGTCGTCCGGTTCGGATGGACGTGTTGCACCGACCCGTCGACGTGGTCGGCACGCATCTGCGCGGTGTGGTCGCTGACGTAGACGACGTCCCCGCCGATCGTCCCGGCGACGGTCAGCCGGTCCACGCTGAGTCGCGCGTCGCGGCCGAGGTCGCCCGCGACCGAGCGAGCCGGACGTCTCCGTCCACCTCTCCGGTGACGGTCACGGTCTGTGCGGCCGCGATGACGTCCCCGGTGACCCGCCCACTCACGGTCACGTTCTGGCCGGCGGCGTACACGTCCCCGTCCACGTTCCCGGCGACCTCGACGTCGGTGCCGCTGAGGAACCGCGGGCCGGTCACGCGCTCCGTCGCGCCGATCCTGGACGGGTCGTCCTGTGTCGTCGTGACGGCTGCGGCGGCGCCTCCCGTGACGGCTGTCAGAGCGACGACGATGCCGAGGACGACCGCCGAGCGCGGGACGTGACGGCGGGCGGTGGGCTGGGTTCGGTGTCTGGTCATCATGGCGGCAGTGTCGCGGGCTGGCCGTCGGCACGACAGGGTCGGAGGTCCTTGCTCGGCGCCGCGAGGGAGCGCCGGTGGGCGGGACCTTCGGCCCTGCCGGCGTCGTCCGCCCGCACCTAGCGTGCGGTGATGGGATGCGGCTGGAGCCGCAGGTGGGCGCAACCGGTGTCCACTGCGAAGGGAGTGACCATGACCGCCTACACCGTCGCCATCGACGACACGACTGCCGCCTGGAGGACCGTGGACTGGATCGCGGACGCCGTCGACCCTGCGACGGACAGCGTGCGGCTGGTCACCGTGAGCGAGTACACCGGCGAGGCCCTCGAACGGTCCGAAGAGCGACTCGAGGCGGCGGAGCAGCGCTTGCGCTCGACGCATGCCGAGCTCACCGTCCGGCACGACGTGACCGGCGGGCCGACCGTGGATCGCCTCGTGTCGGACGCCACGCGCGGCGACATGCTCGTGATCGGCGGCAACCAGGTGCACACGTTCGTCGCCGCGGCGCGGGGACGCGTGGCCGAGCGGGTGGTCGCGCACGCCGTCACCCCGGTCGTGGTGGTCCCGGAACACTGGGAGCGGTCCGACGGTCCGGTCGTCGTCGGTGTCGACGGGCGGTCCGCGTCCGCCGCGCTGTCCTGGGCCGCCGACCGAGCGGCCCGTGGCCGTCACGAGCTCGCCCTCGTGCGCGCCTGGGCGGTCCCGAGCGCGGTCGACGCCTACGCTGCGGTCGACCTCCAGGAGGACCGAGACCTCTGGTCGAAGGAGGCCGACCTCGAACTCCGGGCCGCGCTCCGGGCGGTCGGTGCCGCGCAGCCAGGGCTCCACGTCACCGGCGAAGCCGTCGAGGGGCAAGCTCGCGACGTGGTCCTCCGGTCGTCCCGGGGTGCGTCGTTGATCGTGGTCGGGCGTCGCCACCGGACGGCACTGGGCGGGTTCATCACGGGGTCGGTCGGTGAACGCCTGATGCACGAGGGGCACGCGCCGGTGTGCATCGTCCCCGAACCGACGCACACCGGTGGGGGCGCGGAGTCCGAGCGCCGTCCGGAACAGCTGCACGCCGAGGTGCGGTGATGCGCGACAGCAGCGTCGTCGGGACCGAACACGTGGTGGTCGGCATCGACGGACACGAGGCGAGTGACCGAGCGGTGGACTGGGTGGCCGTCCGGCGCCTCACGCCAGGGAGCCGGGTCGAGCTCATCACCGTCACCAACGGATGGGGAGGTGACCGACTGGCCCTCGACCGACGGCTCGCCCGCGCCGCAGAGCGCCTGACCGTGGCACACCAGCGGGTTGACGTCGCAGTGTTCCGGCTGTCAGGGGTGCCTGACCGGATGCTCGCGGACGCTGCATCGACCGCGGACCTGCTCGTCATCGGGAACCGGCGCCAGCACCGCGTCCGAACAGCGCTCGACGGGTGGATGCCCGAACGCGTGCCGACCCTCGCGAACGGTCCGACCGTCGTCGTCCCGGAGGACTGGCGACCGACGCACGGGGACGTCGTCCTCGGGGTCGACGACGCCACTGGTGACACCGCGCTCCGCTTCGCCGGGGTCCCAGGCCGTCCGGGAGCACCGGCGGCTCAGTTTGGTGCGCTCGTGGAAGGTCGCCGAACCCGCCCGGGTCGGAACGCTGAGCGCCTTCGAGGACCCCGAACTCGTCGAAACGCACGCACGGGAGGTCCTGATCGACGCCGAACGGCTCCTCCACACCCGGTTCCCCGGACTGCAACACCGACCTGTCGTCGAGGAAGGCGACACGGCCGACGTCCTTGGCAGGTACGCCGAGGACGCGTCGATTGTCGTCCTCGGACGACACCACACGTCGACGCTTGAGGGTCGGCTCTTCGGCTCCACTGCACACGAGCTCATCAGTGGTTCGCGAACTCCGGTGTGCATCGCGCCGCTGCGCTCACCGGACCCGCGCCGACGATGAACGGTCCGACCTCCACGGCGCCCACTGCCGACCTCGCCGAAGGGCTCACGTCAACAGCCGCGGCGGCGCGGCTCGCCGAGGACGGGCCGAACGCCGTTGGCACATCGGCACCGAGCCTCGTGCGCACGATCGCCGGACAGTTCCGCAACGTCGTGCTCCTCCTCCTGCTCGCCACCGCGGTCGTCTCCGCAGTGCTCGGGCAGGTGCAGGACGCCGTCGTGATCACCGTCATCCTCCTCACGAGCGTCGGGCTCGGTACGGTCAACGAGTACCGATCCGCGCTGGTGTCCTCGGCGATGGCCGACCAGTTGCGGCACACCGCTCGGGCGCTCCGCGACGGGGTCTGGACGACCGTCGACGTGCGCGACGTGGTCGTCGGTGACCTCGTGCGCCTCGGGGTCGGCAGCGTCGTGCCCGCGGACGCAGCACTCGTGTCGGCACAGGATCTCCAACTCGACGAGAGCGTCCTCACGGGAGAGTCCCGTCCCGTGGAACACCGGACCGACGAGTCCGTGCTCCAGGGCGCAGTCGTCGTCGCCGGTTCCGGTGATGCGCGGGTGACGGCCACCGGGAGGGCGACGGAGTTCGGCGGCATCGCTGCTGGTCTGCGTTCCCGTGCGCCCGAGACAGCGTTCCAGGCCGGCCTGGCGCGCTTCTCGATGCTACTGGTCTGGGTCGCCGTGTCGCTGATGGTCCTGATCGTGGTGGCCGGGATCGCGTTCTCCCGCCCACTGCTGACGACGGTGCTGTTCGCGCTGGCGATCGCCGTCGGGGTGACGCCGCAGCTGCTCCCCGCCGTGGTGAGCACCGCGCTCGCCTCCGGCGCCCGACTCCTCAAGCGGTCGGATGTGCTCGTGAAGCGTCTCGTGTGCGTCGAGGATCTCGGCGGTGTCGACGTCCTCGTCACCGACAAGACCGGCACGCTCACGTCGGGGGGCCTCCGCTTCCAGGATGCGCTGGACCCCAGTGGTCGCCCCGCCTCGACGCTCCTGGGCGTGGCCCGGGTTACCGTGCCACCAGACGTGCGCGCCGACGGTGCGGCCGGCTCGGTCGCCGACGTCCTCGACCGCGAGATCCTCGACGCGTCGGCGGCGAACGCGGCACGGAACGGCTCACCGGTCGTCCTCGCCACCCGGCCGTTCGACCACGAGCGGATGACCTCGTCGGCGCTGGTCCTCGAACACGACGGAAGCCGCCGCCTGGTCGTCAAGGGCGCTCCGGACGTCGTGCTGGCGCGGTGCAGCGACGTCGCACCCGCTGGCCAGGAGACCTTGCAGCGGTTGCTCGCCGCCGGTCACCGGGTGCTCGCGGTCGCGACCGCGGCCGTGCCCCGAGCGACGACGACCGCGGACCCGATCGCGGTCAGCAGTGCGTTCGTGCTCGAGGGGTTCCTCGTGTTCGAGGACCCGCCCCGCGCCGGCGTCGCGGACGCCATCGGCGCGTTGCGTGACCTCGGTGTCCAGGTCGTCGTGGTGACCGGCGATGACCCGGTGGTCGCCGCCGGTCTCGCGCGCGACGTCGGCATCCCCGTCGGTTCCGCGCTGCTCGGGAGCGAGATCGGTGCTGCGGCCGACCAGCCCCTGGCTGCCCTCGCTTCCCGGGTGCTCGACGCCGGCGTGGTCGCTCGTGTCCGCCCCGCGGACAAGGCGGTCGTCGTGCGTGCGCTCCGCGACGCGGGGAGGACCGTCGCGTTCCTCGGCGACGGCGTGAACGACGCGCTCGCGCTGCACGCGGCGGACGTCGGCATCTCGGTGCTCTCGGCGACCGACGTCGCCCGGGACGCGGCGGACGTCGTCCTGCTCGACAAACGACTCGACGCAGTCGCCACCGCCGTCCGGACCGGTCGGCGGGTGTTTGCCAACACCCTCAAGTACGTGATGATGGGCACCTCGTCGAACATCGGCAACATGCTCAGCGCTGCCGTCGCGGCGAGCTTCCTGCCGTTCCTCCCGCTGCTGCCCGCGCAGGTCCTCCTGAACAACCTGATCTACGACCTCGGGCAGCTGGCGATCCCGACGGACCGTGTGGATCGCGAACGGCTCACGTCTCCCGCGCGCTGGGACGTCGGCGCGGTCCGTCGGTTCATGCTCGTCTTCGGACCGGTGAGCTCACTGTTCGACTTCATCACGTTCGCCGTCCTCCTCGGTGTGGTGCACGCCGGCCCGACGGAGTTCCGGACGGTCTGGTTCGTCGAGTCGCTCCTCACCCAGTCGCTGGTCGTGTTCGTCGTTCGCACGAACCGCGTTCCGTCCTGGCGCAGTCGGCCAGGACGGTGGCTCACCCTCGGTGCACTCGGTTCGGCGGCCCTCGGAGTCGTGCTGCCGCTGAGCCCGATCGGAGTGCTCGTCGACTTCGCGCCGCTGCCCGGCAGCCTGCTCGCGGTCGTCGCCGTGATCGCCGTCGTCTACCTGCTCCTCGTCGAGGGGCTCAAGGCGTTCGCGTTCCGGTACGTGTTCCGGAACGATCTCGGAGCGCACCGCACCGCACACCACGTGCGCCGCTTCGCAGCTCGCTTCGGTCGGACCCGCTGACCGCAGGCGCGTCGCGCCCCGGGTCGGTGGGACTTCCGGCCCTGCGCACGAGCAACGGTGCGTCGCATGCTGGTCCGACCGGGCGAGAAATCAGAGCGATCACGCTCGTTCCGTCCCGCAGACCAGGAGGAAAGACCATGGAAGCAGCGGCGACCGGACCATCGAACGAGGCGAAGGATCCGCGGGCTCAGGGAGCGGGCGGACTCGATGCGAACCCGCTGGACGAACTCGTCGTCACGCTCGACGCGGACCAGTGTTGGGAACGGCTGCACCGCAGCCGGATCGCCCGCGTAGCGTTCCGCACCCAGGAATCGCTGGAGATCATCCCGGTGAACTACGTCACAGAGACACGGAAACTGGCCTTCGCGACCTCGAGCAGTGTGATCCTCGACGCCGTCCACTCCGGGCGCGAGATCCTGATGGAGGTGGACGAACACGACGGGTGGACCGCCTGGAGCGTCGTGGCGAGGGGAACCGCCCACATCCCCGACACCCGGCACGTGACGGCGCAGCGGATCCGCTCGATGCTGGCGACACCGAAGCGCGCCACCGTCGTGCTCGAGCCGACCAGCGTCACCGGCCGGCTCTTCGACCAAGCCGCTCCATGACAGCCCCTCGCGGTCGCGCCGGGCGGGAGGACGGAAGGCGCGGTGCGAACCTGCACCGCGCCTCCCGTCCGTCACGACTACGCTGGATGCTCGCGATCGCCGCACCCTTTCTGGTCGCCGCGGCGGTGGTCATCGCCGCGCCGCACGCCGAGGAGGCGTTCCTCGTCCTCCGCGAACTACCGCCGAGCGCCTCGATCGTCGCCGGCGTGGCGGTCCTCGCCGAGGCGGTGTCCCTGACGGCCGCGTCTCGTGCTACCCGCGCGTTCCTGGGCCCCGACGCGCCGAGCTTCCGGCACGTCCTCGCGGTCGACCTCGTCGCGCAGGGGGTCCGCAGCGTTCTGCCCGGTGGAGCGGCGACCTCCGCGGGGTTGCGCATCTCACTCCTGCGACGGTTCGACGTCCCGGTCCCGATTGCTGCCTCCGCGGCCACGACCGGTGTCATCGTCTCCAACGTCGTGCTCGGCGCACTCTTCATCAGTGGTGTAGCGATGACCGCCTGGCACGGCCGTCCTTCCCCTGGTGTCGCCGTCCTCGTCGGAACGGTCCTCTTGCTCGCCGTCGCCGTCGGACTGGGCGGCGCGGTCATCGCTCGCCGGCCCGATCGCGTACGGGAGGGTGCCATGTGGTTGACGACGCCGCTGCGGCGAGCCGTCGGGCACCCGTCCGAAGCCACCATCTTCGGCTACGTCGACGGACTGGCCCTTGGGATGGGGCGCCTCCGATCGGTCCGGACGCTCGCGACCCTGCTCGCCTGGGTGGGATGCAACTGGGCTGCCGATCTCTTGGCGTTCGGGCTCATGCTCGTCGCTGCGGGCGCCCGGCCCCCGTGGCCGGTCGTCGTCCTGGCGTACGGCATCGCGAACGTCCTCGCCACCGTTCCGATCACACCCGGGGCGCTCGGGCTGGTCGAGGGAGCCGCAGTGACCACGCTTCACGTCGCAGGGGTCCCGACGTCGGTTGCGCTGCTCGGCGTCCTCGGCTGGCGCGCCGTCGAGTACTGGCTGCCGATGCTCGCCGCACTCGTCGTCGCACCGTTCCTGCTCGCCTCGACCCGCCGCCGCAGCGCGACGTCACCCCGGTCACGGTTGCGTGACCACCGGCTCACACCACGCCGCTCGTACCGAGGATGGACCCGATGACGAAGGTCGCCGCCAGGGCGAGCGCACCACCGACGACCACTCGGAACGTGGCCCTTAGCACCGATCCGCCGCCGATTCTCGCACCGACCGCACCGGTCAGCGCGAGCGCGAGGAGCACGACGACGAACGTGACCGGCACCCGGACCGATCCGGGCGACACGAGGATCGCCAACAGGGGCAGGACCGCGCCGATCGAGAATGCTGCCGCCGAGGCGAATGCCGCGTGCCAGGGGCTGACTACTTCGTCCTCGTCGATTCCGAGTTCCGTCGTCAGGTGCGCCGCGAGAGCGTCGCGCTCTGTCAACTCACCGGCGACCGCCTCGGCAGTGGCGCGCTGCAGACCACGCGCCTCCCACAGCTGGGTGAGTTCCTCGAGTTCGGCGACGGGGTCGTCCTCGAGCTCGCGGCGCTCCTTCTCGATGAGCGAGCGCTGGCTGTCCTTCTGGCTGCTGACCGATACGTACTCCCCCAGCGCCATCGAGATGGCGCCGCCGACCAGCGCGGCGACACCGGCGGTCGCAATCGCGGGGACGGAGGTGGAGGCGCCGGCGACGCCGACCACGATCGAAGCCGTCGAGACGATGCCGTCGTTCGCGCCCAGTACGCTGGCGCGCAGCCAGTTCAACCGCGCGGCGAGGTCACCGGCGTGGGCTTCGCCAGGGTGCGGCACAGGCGTCGTCATGACCCCAGGCAACCAGCTTTCGACGGAGGTGTTCGTGTGGGATCTCGAACATTCGGATCGGGCGCCGCGCGGACGATCACCGCGACGTCCGCGACCCATTCGGATTGGCTGATCGGGCAGCGCCGACACCGGACGGCGCACGACCAGGAAGGCCGACATGAACTGGCAGTTCGGCGGGATCCCGCTCCACCCACTCTTCGTCCACCTCACCTCCGTGGCAGTCCCGGTCGCCGCGCTCGCGGCGATCGCCGTCGCCGTCTGGCCGGCGGCGCGGCGGTGGCTCGGTGTGGGCGGGCCGAACATCGGTCTGGTCGCACTCGTGTCCGTCCCCCTCGCGACGTCATCGGGTGAATGGCTCGAACACCGTGAGAAGGAGACGGCGCTGCTGGAGCGGCACACCGAGCTCGCTGACGGCATGCTCCCGTGGTCGATCGCGGTGTTCGCCCTCCTCGTGCTGTGGTGGGGATGGCACCGTTTCGGAGCCGGACGCCAGAAGCGCACTGGTGTGGTGCGGGTGATCTCGATCATCGGCCCCGTGCTCCTCGTCGCGGTCGCCGTCGTCTCAATCGTGCAGGTCGTCGTCATCGGCCACGCCGGTGCCGAGGCAGTTTGGAAGGGGTAGGAGCCTGAGCGTCATCGATGATCAACGCATTGCGGGACGGGAGGCGCGGGGTCAGGTGATCCCGCACCTCCCTGTGCGACTTCTGACCGATCAGATGGCGGACCAGCCGCCGTCGGAGGGCAGGACGACGCCGGTGACGTTCGAGGAGTCGTCGCTGAGGAGCCAGGCGATCCCGGCGGCGAGCTGCACGGCGGTCGCGATCGGCGGGACGTTCGTCTGCATGAACGGTCCGAGCCGCTCACCCGCGTACTGGGACCGGAAGGGTGCTTCGATGCTCGTCACGACCGCCCCGGGTGCAACCGCGTTGCAGCGGACACCGGCGGGTGCGTAGAAGAACGCGGTGCTGAGCGTGAACCCGTTCACGGCGTGCTTCGACGTCGTATACGCGGTCCCGGCCGCGGAGCCCCGGAGGCCGGCCTCGGACGACACGTTCACGATGCTGCCGGTTCGTGCCGTGATCATCGTGGGGAGGACGGCGCGCGTCAGGTGCATCACGGCGGTGAGGTTCACGGTGAGGACGCGGTCCCAGACGTCGTCGTCGAGTTCGGCGGTCGGGAGGAAGCCGTCCATGATGCCCGCCACGTTCGCGAGGCCGTCGATGTGCTCGCCTGCCTCGGCGACGACGTGGTCGATCGTCCGACGGTCGGCGAGGTCACCGGCGACCGTGACGAGGCGTTCGGAAGCCACGTCTTCCGCGAGTGCCGCGAGACGATCCTCAAGGAGGTCGACCGCGACCACCCGGCTCCCCTCCGCGATGAGCCGTTCCGTCGTCGCCCTGCCGATGCCGGCACCCGCTCCGGTCACGATCACCGTCCGCCCATCGAAGCGCGCCCTCGAGGTCGTTACCGCGTCGTCCATGTCCACTCCCATCTGTCCATCGCCGGTGGTCCGGCTCAGGCCATCCCAGTCCGGACGCGACGCGTGCACCAGGGACTTCCGACCTTCTCGGACGCCCTGCCATCTGGCCTCGCGAGCGCCAACCGCCACGGGATCAGGGAGAGGACCCGCGCAGAATCTCGGGCAGCCGTCGGGCGAGATTGGTCGTGTCCGAAACGCGAGGGCAGCGGCGGCGTCTGCCCAATTCCTCGACCGCCGAACGCATGGTCGGGCTCACTCACACAGCGCGTGAAGCAAGCGTGAATGGTGTCCCACCGAGGAGCTGTCGGCGGGACAGTTCGTGCGATCCGAACCGGACATCCGTAAAAGCGAGTTTCTTGATCTGACCCACTTTGTCTCCGTCTCGGCTTCGATGGGCCGGGACGCTTCAGGTCACCGGTGAACGCGACCGCGCATAGGACGCGCATGAACTTCGCGGAGGAACAGACAGCACGCCGACGGCTCGCCGGATCGAGTCGAGCCGCCGAACGTCTCGCGCTCTCGCTGGCAGAAGACAGCTCTCTCGACGAAGCCGCGATCGAGGTCGTCCGCCGAGTGAGACGGCTGCGGCGAGTGGCCGTGAGCTCCGGCCGCGAGTCGACGATGGAGGCGGCGCAGCGACGGGTCGACCTCGTCGTCGCGCGACTCCGTGCAGCCAGAACGATCGGAGTGACGTCGATCGAGCTCTTCATCGACGTCCTCACCGTCATCGGGCCGCCTCTCGACACGCAGTCAGAGCTCTCGCCCTACCTGCGGATGCACGAATCAGCGCGAGGGGTGATGGCGGAGCTCGTCACGCGCGTGACCGGCGGTGGGACCCGCGATTCAGCGGTGATCGACCTCCACCGTCTGCAAGCGGCGAGGTGGTCGGTGCCGTTCCACGACGACGACGCGATCGTCGACGCGATGAAGTCCTTCGACGCGCAACTCCTCCGTCTGCGCGCGGAACCCCCGCCCCCTCAGCCGGGTGATTCGTGACCAACGCCAACTCCGGCGGCGTGAGCGCTAGTCGGTCAGCCGCGGGTGAGGAAGCGCAAGAAGTCGACGCTCGTCAGCGTGACAATGCGGAACTCCTCGCACATCCCCTGAACCGCGCCGTCGTCCGACACCACCACCCACTCGATTCCGAAGAGGCCCTCGTTCGCTTCTTCGAGGCCGTCGAGCGCACACGCGACGAGGAGTGGGTCGGCATTGCCACGGTTCTTGTAGAGGTCAACCAGAGCGGTGTCGCCGATCGGGACCCTCGACATCACGACCATCAGGTGTCGCAGCACGCGCCCGGTAGTCGGGTACTCCAAGCTCAGCAGCTTTTCAATGTCCGGGAGGAATCGGGCTTCATGAAGCACCTCTGACGGCACTCGACAGTTCTCGACGACGAAGTCCGACCGTCGTTGCTCGACCGTAAGACGGGGAAGGACGTTGTTGTCCAGGAGGTAGCGGCGGCCGATCATCGCAGCGCCTCACGGAACTCGCTGATCTCGTACGGTTTGATCCGGTTCCCGCACACGGACCGACAGAACTCGCCGGGCGTGATCTTGCCGGAGTCGAGCGCGCCGAGCATGCGGGTGGACAGCGCCCGTCCGTTGTATGTGCGCACCCCGTTCACGGGCTTCGGGGTCCGAGCCTGGGAACGAGCAAGTGCAGCGAAGTCCCGCTCGAGGACGGCGAGATAAGACCTCGTCTCGGCCGCCGTGACGAGCCTGAGGTGTTCCGCGCGCACGAGCATCGCACTCGGTGTCACCTTGAACGTGTCCGCCGCCGCACGGATGTCGTCAAGGGATCCAAACTCCCGCTGTCGGACGTCCGCAGCCGGCATCAGGATCTCGGCGGTGATCTCGTACTCTCGCCCGCCGTCGATCGCGGGGGTCCGCCCGTCGTAGGTCACCGGCGCGAAGATGTTGCGCGCGACGAGCACCGCCATGAGCGTCAGCGTGAACAGCTGACGTCCCTCCGGCTCCTGTGCGTCTCCTTGGTCGCCCCGAGCGAGGAAGATGTACGGAACCGTCCGATCCTTCACCGTCAGGCCGCTGAACTTGACCTCGATGAGCTGCGGCATGAAACCTCGTACGCTCCGCGCGACGAGGACTTGGTTCGCTTCGAGATGAGCGATGAGGAGTTCGAGCGCACCCTTCTTCGTCGGCGCCTGGCGCAGTCCGTTCGGTTCGAGACCGATCGCATCGAGGAGCGCGAGAGCGTCGTCTGCGGCGCTCCCGCGAGGCTTCCGGAGCATCCCGACGATCGCGTTGTCCGCCAGCGTCTCGTCGTGCGTGCGGAGCAGCATCTGTTTACGCAGCAGGTCCTTGACGATGAGCTCCACATCCCGGAGCTGCACCGTGGCTCGCGAGTTCATGGAGAACGTGTCCTTGCTCAGTCCCTGCAGGAGCTTCGCCGTCTTCGCCTCGACCTGAGCATGGACGACGTCGAACGGCGCGAAGAACAGCGGCCACGGCACGTGGGCGACCCTCGCCAGGTCGATGAGATCTGAGAGACGGATCTCGCCGCGGACGAGCGCCTTTCTGTACGGCAACCGTCCGGCCGCGACGGAATTCTCGATGAGGTCCGTGAAGACCGCCACGTCGATCGGGGTTCTCGAGCCCTGGAGGACGACATCGAGGCGCGCGGTCATGGCGCGCTTGACCTCTCAGTGTCCTCCATGCGACTGACTCTTGCTCATCCCGCATCTGCCGTGCGACCCCGCGTTCGAGTGACCTGCGGGTTCGTCCATCAGGCGCTCGGATGGGCGCGGCCCGGCGAGGAATAGCAAACCGGCCGGTGAACTCGGTCGTGACCTGGGTTTTTTGGTGTTTCAGGACCCGGATGATGGTGGCCCGCATAGCGTTGGCATGAGAGAAATCACCTCCACCACCACCAACTCGCGCGCAGGCCGGGGAGGTTGGACCCACGAGGCGCCGAGCGCCACCATCGACTGGTACACGCCTGACTACATCTTCCAGGCACTCGCCGTCACCTTCGACCTCGACCCATGCTCCCCCCGGGTCCAGCAGGTCGAACGTGCCCGCGGGAGCCGTCTACACCCTCGCCGATGACGGACTCTCCTCGCCGTGGCGGGGTCTCTGCTGGGTGAACCCGCCGTACGACGACACCCGAACCTGGCTCCAGCGTCTGGCCGACCACGGCGAGGGCATCGCTCTAGTCTTCGCGCGCACGGACACGAAGTGGTTCCACGAAGCCGCCAAGAGCGCGGACCTCGTGTGCTTCACGTCTGGCCGCATCAAGTTCATCGACGGCCGCACCATGCAGCCGGGAGGTTCCCCCGGCGCCGGCAGCGTCTTCCTGGCGTGGGGAGCCACAGCGGCCGCGGCGCTCGGGGCGTCAGGCCTCGGACTCTGTTTCCATCTCGACAGCATCTCTGGCTGAACTCCCCTTCGGCGCCGCGTCCGTGATGGACGGCCGCGGCGCCGACAACATCTTTGGTGGGGATGGAAGCCGACGGTGCATGTCCGTTGGAGCTGGCTCTAGCCCTGGCCTGGTCGGCGGTCGGCGGTCGGCCGCGCCAGAGCGGAAGCGCTCCTCGAGCGAGTCCGCGGCCTGCTCCGGCGTGCGGATCGACCACGGAACGTCCGCCTGAGTGGAGCGGCTGCGCGAGCAGCGGCAGGTTTGAGCCGGAATAGGATGGCCCTCGTACACTGCTTCGGACCTCCCTCTCCCTGGTCTACTGGCGTTCAGCTCTCGGTACGACGGGACTCGTCGCGGATCCAGCGCCCACGAGCCCGAGAGGCTCGCCGCGATTCGCTCGGTTCCCAGACACCGCCACCACCACCGCGAGGCTCGTAGCCCAGGGCCCGAAGAAGGCGCGCCGCGTCCGTGTGCGAAATCTGCATCAATCTCGCGAATCGGGGCAGCTTCCATTCGCTCCTCGTGTCAGTGAACCTCCGAAGCTGCCACGGCTGAGCGAGCCCGGCGTGCAGCATGGCCTCGGCGGCCCGGCGTGCCGCACGGATTGCACTGCGGCGCAGCACCGCGCGCCGCACCGTTTTGAATCCACTCCAGGTCGCGAGCGCGTACTCCAACCAGTGATCGAGCAGGAACGCGACCACCTCGTGATAGACGCTGGCATCTCCAAGGCCGGTCGGAGCAACCAGCACCAGGCGATCGTTCGTGCCGTTGCCAAACTCACCCGCGGAACGCGCGAGGTCGCTGATAGTGATGTTTTCGTGGAAGCCGTCGGCTGCGACAAGGGAGCCATCCGCGCGGATGCCGTAGATTGGCGCATCGAAGCGCTTCGTCCAGGCGATCGGCGTGGCGTCGTCGTCACCCACACCCGGAAGAACTACGAATCGAACCCGGTCGTCGCCGTACACGTTCCTCCGGTAGGCACCGATCGCCTCAATCGCCTCGTCCAGCGTGTCGATGCCTATCTGAACCGCTTGCGCCACCGTAACGTGGGCTCCGAATACGCGGACATGGGGCATGTCGCGGGTCGCCTGCGCCATTTCGAAGTCCATCTCGTTCGCTCGAGGCTCCGATAGGACGCACACGTCGAGGAACGGGAAGTCGTGGTTGTCTTCAGGTGCGTTCAAAGGCTTTCATCTCCGTATCTTTGCCACGCAACATCGTTGATGTTCGGAACTCCGTATGGATTGCCGAAGCTGCCGCCCCTGGATCGCTTGATGGGGGTACGGCTGATGTTGTTCTCGGCCGCCGGGCCAGCACCGATCAGCGCTGCCGGCTCACGAACCAGCATCATCTCGGTCTCGGTAACTTCTTCTCCGAGCTCGAACCTTCGCTGGTCGCGAACCAGGCGAACCTTCCCCTTCGTCATGTTCCGAACCGCGGCGAGTTGCAGACGTGTCAGCGGCCCGTAGGTCTCGTCCCCAGGCGCGAAGATGCCGACTTGGAACAACAGCCGGCCGAGCGTCACGGTGACTGTGTTGCTCGTGGCACTGTTGGCACCCGGCATCACCCAGGAGGTGTTGTTGTCCCCATGAGGCATCTCGCACCGCGCCGCCTGTACGACTAGCGGGCCGAATGGCTTTCGATCCCGGTAGAAGTCGTGGAAGCGGTCTTCGTGTGCCTGCTGTGCGTGCGCTTTGTCCTGCAACGTCCTCACCAAGGCGATCTTCGTGGCCCAGCTTCGGAACGTCGAGGTAGCCGAAGCATCCATCATCGCGGTCGTTGCTTGCCCAAGGGAAACGACCACCGTCTTGGCGGCTTCGTCCAGCTCTGCCATCCAACCGTTGTTGCACACCGCACAGACGTCCCGAACCTGCTCGTCGAACTGGTGGTTTGCGCCCCGCCGCTGGACGTGCCCCTTCGGTGTCGTCTGGAACACGTTCACCGGACCGGTACCGCTCCTCGGGAAGAAGTTTGCCCAATGGCGCGGATACACGTGTTCCTTCGTCAGCGGAGAATCGGTGCGGCCGCAGAAGGCGCATCGCCGGAGAACCTTCACGACTGCAGCGTAGCCATGGCATCCGACGCTGCAACCGCTCGCCCCTGGTACCGGCGTGATCGCTGGCTTGTTGCCGACCTACATCGCCTCTGGCTCAACTCAGAACCGTCGGACAGCCAGTCTGTCCGAGCGCCGTCCGGCGTCTGAGTCGGTGCTCACTGTCCGGTCGGGTACACGAACGCACATTTGCTCGTCATCGTTTCCCGCTGACGCTCCAACAAACTCGAACTCGGTCCGACTTTAGTGAGAAGGCTTCTGCGCCGCGAGTCCCTCCAGAGCAGCCCGGATCTCGCCCGAGGCCCGATCCACGGCTTCTTCCAGCTCAACGGTGAGATCATGCACTTTCTGCCAACGGGCAAGTCGCATCGGCGGAAGAGTGCGGAGCACCTCGAGACCATCCCCGCGCTCAGCACGGCCGAGTGCCTCTCGGAGGGCTCCCCGGAGCACCGATGTGCGTTCCCGGAGCTCGATGACATCGAGCCACGCGGACGCTGGTGTATTGCTGCTCTGCTGCGCCGTCCGCACTTGCAAGGCGAGCGAGTCCAGTTCGTCGCCGGCTCCCGTTGCTGATGTCGCACGGTTCCTCGTATCGAGGATCCACCGTTCGACCGCTTTCGCGTCCACGGGGCCGAGAGCCGTCACGACCCTTGCCACGAAGTTAGCAGGACGCACCGACATGTCTGACTGGAGGTCGAAGCGGGCCCCGCCCATCCCGTCGAACTGCTCCAGGCCTGCGCTCCCCCAACCGTTGACAGCGACCGCCAGCACGTTGGCGCCCGCCGCTTCTTCGAGCAGCGCGACGACTCGCGCCGCAGATGCGGGCCTCGTGTTCATCATCACGGTGGCGATCACGCCCTCGGACCGCACGGTGGCCTGCCGGGCGGTCGTCTCCGTCCGGATCACATCGGCTTCGTTCACCCCCATGCCGGACAGCAGGGTGATGAGGAGCCGGTGCCCTCGGGCCGGTGAAAGGAGGCTAGCCACCGCACGACCCTACCGAGACCTGCCAGTCGCCTCTTGCCACCGGTGTTGCGTCGACGGTGAATGGAGACGCCAACCGGCCCTTGACGGGGCATTTTCTTCATCCCAATTCATCTCAGAAGCCGCCCGATGAGTACGCGCATAGGGCTACCGTCGGCCCGCAGGGCAGATGCCGTGACCAACGTCGCGGGCAGTTCATCACGGAATCGGAATCAAGGATGTCCACAACCTCCCGCCCAGGGACCCCAGCGTCGGCGGCCCACGGCCCCGCTGCCCAGCCTTCTGCTCTCGTCACGCCAGCAGAAGCCGCGGCTTTCCTCCTCACGACCGTCGGGACGTTGGCGCAGTGGCGCTACCTCCGCCGAGGTCCCGCTTACATCAAGGTCGGCCGTTCCGTGGCGTACCGCCTCAGTGACCTCCTCGACTACGTCGAGCAAACTCGCGTCTCGCACAACGGGGCGGCCGCCTGATGGCCACCATCCGCGCCTACGAGACCGCAAAGGGCAAGCGGTACGAAGTCGGTTACACCAAGCCCGACGGGCGGACCACACGGAAGCGTGGGTTCCGAACGCAGCGGGACGCGAAGGAGTGGTCGGCCGTCAACACGGTCGCCATGAGCAAGCCCACCTACCGGACCCAGACTGAACTGTCGCAGAGGCTCGGGCCGTTCATCGACGAGTTCTTGGCACGGAGAGCGACCCTCGCCGCGAGCACCGTCGCGAACCGTGCGGCCGTAGCGAGCAAGTGGGTGACGCCGTACTGGAGCGAAGAGCCCTTGGATGCTGTGACGAAGAAAGCAGTCAAGGCCTGGGTGGAAACCATCCACGCGAACGGGGCCGGCGCTCAGACCATCCAGAAGGCTCACCAGATCTTGGGCGGCGTCCTCGAGGAGTGCGTCGAGCAGGCGCTGATGACCGGAAACCCGGCGCGCGGCGTTCGGCTACCGAAGGTGGTCACCCGGGAGCACGGCTACATGAACGCGCAGCAAGTCGCCCACCTCCTCGACGAGTCCGCGGAGCGAGACCGGCTGCTCATCGCCTTCCTCGCCTTCTCCGGGCTGCGGTTCGGTGAGGCAGCAGCACTGACGTTCGCGGACCTGGACTTCGAGAACAACATCGTTCACGTCCGTCGGTCTGCGACCGAGGTCAGGGGCAGGCTCGTCGTTGGTCAGCCGAAGAGCGGAAAGTCCCGTCGGGTGCCAGGCGTCCCCCAGGTCATGGGGCCACTCCGACGGCACGCGAAGGGGCGCGACGGTCAAGACCTCGTCTTCACCGCGCCTGAAGGTGGCTTCCTCAGGCTCACCACCTGGCGTCGGCGTGTCTTCGCGCCCGCAGTCAAGCGAGCCATCGCCAGCTGGCCGGGAAGCGAGTTCGCGGGCGAAGACTCCCCCAAGCTCTTCCCCGCCCTGACGCCGCACGACCTGCGCCACACGGCGGCGAGCCTGACCGTGTCCGCTGGTGCACAAGTGCGGCTCGTGCAGGACATGCTCGGACACGCCAAGCCGAGCATCACTCTCGACGTCTACACCGGTCTGTTCCCGTCCGACTTCGCCCCGCTCGTCGAGAAACTCGACGGACTCGCCTCAGGTGCAGGGATCGCGCAGCGACTCTGAGCGCCTCGTTCCACCTCTCGACCCGCTCCTGATGCCGGCTCGTTCGCTTCGTCGACGAGTCGGCATCGTCGTTCCCGCACATGTCTTGTTCGTCGGCGGCCGGCCGTACGGTGGTGGCGTGGAGCATCTGAAGAAGGACCTCGGCACGCTCAAGAAGGGTGCGACCGTCGTGGTCACGCTCAGGAACCAGGCGAACGTGCTGCTGATGGATTCGAACAACTACCGCCGGTACGCATCGGGGCGAGGCGGCAACATCAAGTACGTGGGCGGGCTGGTGAAGCGCGGTCCCGCGAGGATCACCGTTCCGACGAACGGACACTGGATCCTCGCAGTGGACCTCGGCGGCGCCGCCGGTCGGATCAACGCGAAGGTCTCCGTCGAAGCACCCCCTCGCGGGAACCTCCCAGAGTTCCGGAGCGCGGCGGAACCGACCCTGTCAGGCAGCATCGCCACTCGAACCCCCACTCCTCCGACATCGGCGACGGAGTTGAACGGTCAGACATGGGACGTGTTCCTGTCTCACGCCAGCGAAGACAAGGAGACCGTCGCCGTACCGCTCGCGAAGGCGCTTGAAGCTCGTGGCATCACGGTCTGGCTGGACCAGGCCGTCATCCGGATGGGCGACAGTCTGCGCCAGCGAATCGATCGAGGCATCCGGAGCAGTCGGTTCGCGGCCGTGGTCCTGAGCGATGCGTACTTCAGCAAGGGCTGGACACAGTACGAGCTCGACGGAATCGTCACCCTAGGTGTCGGCGGGCGGCAGAACTTGCTGCCGATCTGGCACGGCGTCAATCAGGCCGGCGTGGCCGCAAACAGCCCGAGCCTCGCCGACAAGTTGGCACGCTCGACCGCAGACACGACGATCCACGCGATCGCCGACGAGATCACCGAACTCGTGAACGATGCGCGACGTGCGGAGGGACAACGCGGACACAATGCGGCGGATTAGCAGACCGTGCCAAATCTGTGCCAAGCATCCTGCGTCCATCCCGGGACGTGGCCACAGAGACACAAAAACCCCCGGTTTCCCGGGGGTTTCCTGCTGTGGGCGATACCGGGATCGAACCAGTGACCTCTTCCGTGTCAGGGAAGCGCGCTACCGCTGCGCCAATCGCCCAGAGGAGTGTGGAGCTGGAGGTGGGGACGGGATTCGAACCCGCGTGGACGGCTTTGCAGGCCGCTGCCTAGCCTCTCGGCCACCCCACCATCGAGGTTCACGTCTCCGTGAGTACCCGAACGGTGGGATACCCTCTGGTGAGTCGTCGGGATCCGGAGATCCTGACACTCGAGCGGATGACGAGATTCGAACTCGCGACCCTCACCTTGGCAAGGTGATGCGCTACCACTGCGCCACATCCGCATGCTCTTCGAGAAGAGCGGATTGCCGTCGTGCTGGCCGTTCGTGCTGGCCGGCCGTCTCGGCGACGTCGTAAACTCTATACGAAGCCGAGCGCATCCACCAAAATCCTTCCGGTTCACCGGGCGTGTCCCCCGTGTTCACGCGGAACCGAGGGCTGCCGCGGGCGCCCCGCCGACCGCGCCACACCCGGGCGACGCGTCGTGTTCAGCCGAACGCCGGACATCCGCTACTATCGACTGGCACGACAAGTGCAGCGGGCGATTGGCGCAGTTGGTAGCGCGCTTCGTTCACACCGAAGAGGTCATCAGTTCGAGTCTGGTATCGCCCACCCGCTGTGTCGCTTCGACGACACGACCGAGAGCCCGACGCAGCACGCGTCGGGCTCTCGTCATCTGACCAGTTCCGTCCAGTTCGTAGGGGCACATGACCGACGTCGACCTCGAGTTCGCCCGTGTGCGCGCCGTCCTCGACCGGCCGACCCTGCGGCTCCTCTCGCGTCCGACGAGCGCCGCGGTGGTCGCCGTCTTCCGTGCGGTGTTCGACCGGGACGTGCAGTACGTCCCTGCCGACCGGATGCACCTGCAGGTCGAGGAGCACGTCGCGCGGCTGCAGTCGACGGGCGCGCGCGTGCCGGCGGGCGACCAGTCCGGCGACGCCGAGGACGCCCGGCCGAACGGACGCGCGCTGTGCCGCGACTGGGTGGCCGCGCATTGGCTGGTCCGCTCGAACTCCCCGGACGGCGACGAGCAGTACTCCCTGACGAGCCACGCGCTCGAGGCCCTGAGCCTCGTGGACGCCCTCAGCGCCGACCGTGCCCTCATCAGCGAGAGCCGCCTCGCGATGATCGTCGACGCGGTGCACCGGTGGGCGGCGCGCGCCGAACCCGACCCCGACGTGCAGATCCGACGGCTCGACGCGCAGATCGCCGAACTCCGTGCCGAGCGGGACCGGCTCGCGAGCGGTGACGCCGTCGAGACGGTCGACGACGACCGGATGCGGGACGGCTACACGAACATCTCCGACCTCATCCGGCAGCTGCCGAGCGACTTCAAGCGGGTCGAGGAAGCGGTGGCGACGATGCACCGCTCGATCGTCGAGGACTTCCGCGGCGAGGTGCGTCCGATCGGCGAGATCCTCGACGACTACCTGGCGCGCACGGACAACCTCATGCAGTCGACGCCGGAGGGCCGGGCCTTCGAGGGCGCGTTCGAGCTGCTCCGCGACGACGCCCTGCTGCTCCGGCTACGCGACGACATCGGCACGATCCTCGCGCACCCGTTCGCCGCCACGCTCGAACCCGGGGAGCGCCGGGCCTTCCGCAACACGGTGAGCATCCTCCGCCAGGGCATCGAGGACGTCCTCGCCCGGCGCCGGCAACTGACCGCGACCCTGCGCGACCAGATCGTGGCGCACGACGTCGTCCGCGACCGCGAGCTCGACACGGTCCTCCGCTCGGTCAACCGCGGCCTCGCGGCCTGGATCGAGCAGGGTTCCGCGCGGGACCGCGTCCCGCTCGGCCTGCTCCCCGACCAGGCGGAGGTCGAGACGCTCCGCGAACGCCTCTACGACCCCGACACCGAGTCCGTGCCCCCACCGATCGAGGAACCCGACGACGACGTCTTCGAGGACCTCGACGTCGACACCCTCCGACGGCACGGCGGCCCGCTGCTGGCCGAGCTCCGCGACGCGCTCCGGTCCGCGACCGCCGCGACGAGTTCCGCCGCCTTCCACGGCCTGCCCGACGAGCAGCGGCGGCCGGTCGAGCTCTTCGGCCTGGCCCACCTGCTCACCGGGCGGCCCGACTTCGAGAACGCCCGGCACGTCGTCGCACACCACACCGTGCGTCCCGACGGCAGCGCGGTCACCTTCCACATGCCCACCGCGGACCTCGCGGACGGCGACGCCACCGTCCGCGTCGACGCGGCGGACGACCCAGCACCTTCAACACCACACGGACAGGAGGCACGGTGAGCGACACCACGCCGGCACCGGTCGACGACACGGCCGGGTTCGCGGACACTGCCGAGGTCGACGACTTCGGCACGGTCCCGCAGGACGAGGTCCGCGACGAGACGAGCTTCGCCCTCTTCGAGGGCGACGAGGGCCGACTCGACGAGCCGCAGCGACGCGCGTTCGTCGCGCTGCTCCGCCACACCTACGTGAGTGCGCGCACGCACGCCGACGAGTGGCGTGCGGTGCTCGACGCCGAGGCCCAGCTGCGGTCGCGGCTCAACGACCTCTTCCTCGAGCTCCACGTGGACCGCGACCGCGAGGTCGCCTGGAAGCGCCAGGCCCGCTCGGAGAGCCAGCGCCGGGCGTTCCCGACCCTCCTCCGCGACGTGCCGTACACGCGCGAGGAGACGATCGTGCTCGTCTGGCTCCGCATGCGACTGCGCGCGGACACCCGACCGGGTCCGGACCAGGTGGTCGTCGACCGGTCGGAGATCCTCGGGCACGTGGCCGGGTTCCTGCCCGCCGGGTCGACCGACCGCACCCGCGACGAGGCCCGCGTGGCGAGCGCCGTCGACCGGCTCGTCCGTGCGCGCATCCTGCTGCGCACCAGCGACCCGGACCGGTTCCGCGTCGCGAGCGTGGTCGAGGTGCTGCTCCCCCTCGAGCGACTGCTGGAACTCGACACCTGGTTGCGGACCGCGACCAGCGACGGCGGCGAGGTCGTCGACGGAGCCGCACCGGGCCTCCAGGCCGAGCCGGCCGACACCGACGACGAAGGCGAGCCGGCAGCATGACCGACACCGCGATCGGCCGCACCGCGCCGGACGAGTACGCGACGCCCGCGCTGTTCGACACCGTGGCGCAGTGGCGCGCCGAGTCGATGCAGGTCGTCAACTGGGGCGGCTTCCACGGGCACCGCCAGGTGGAGCTGTCCGGCACGGCCACGCTGATCTCGGGGGCGTCCGGGACGGGCAAGTCGACGCTGATGGACGCGTACCTCGCGGTGATGATGCCGTCCGACGTGCCGTTCAACGGGGCGTCGAACGACACCACGACCGGGCGTGCGCGCGGCGCGGACCAGCGCAACCTGCTCACGTACCTGCGGGGCAAGGTCGACACGCAGCGCGACCCGGAGACCGGCGCCCTGCGGGACGTGAACCTCCGCGGCGACGACCGGACGACGTGGGGCGCGGTCGCGGTCACCTTCCGGAACGACGACGAGCGCCGCTTCACCGTCCTGCGCACGTACATCGTGCCGAAGCGCGCCCGCGGCGTCGGCGACATCCAGATGACCATGGCGACGGTCGACGACACCTTCGACCTGCGGCGGCTCGAGGAGTTCGTGCCCTCGCGGTTCCACCACCTCGAACTGACGGGCCGGGCCCCCGGACTCGTCATCCGCGACACGTACCAGGAACTCGCGTACACGCTGCAGACCCGGCTCGGCATCGGCGACTCCGGTGGCGGCAACCGGGCGATGCGACTGCTCGCGCGCATCCAGGCCGGACAGCACCTGCCGACCGTGGACGCGCTCTACAAGTCCCTCGTGCTCGAGACCCCGGCGACCTACGAGGCGGCGGACCGGGCGCTCGCGCACTTCTCCGCCCTCGACGAGGCGTACGAGGCGATGGACACCGAGGAGCGCAAGGTCCGCATCCTCTCCCCCATCGTCGACCTGCACGCCGAGATCTCCCGGTCGAAGGCCGCCGCGGCCGCGCTGGACGGCATCGCCACGGGTGCCGAGGTCTCCCCGTTCGCCCACTGGACGGCGTCGCGGAAGCGTGCCCTGCTGGACGACGAGGTCGCCCGGAACGCCCGCGAGCGCACCGCGGCACGCGCGGAGGTGTCCGCGGCCGAGGCCCGGCACGCAGCGGTCGAGATCGAGCTCCGCGACGCCGAGGCCCGACTCCGCGACCAGGGCGGCAACGCCCTCGCGCAGCTCGAGGACCGCATCGACCGCCGGACCCGCGAACGCGACACCGTCGCCCGGACGCGTGCGACGTTCGAGGAGCGCACCGCGGTCCTCGAGACCGCGATCGACTCCGAGCAGTCGTTCGGGGCCGCGCAGCGCACCGCCCACGAGTTCCTCGGCTCCTACGCGGACTCGCGTTCGTCGCTCGACGAACGGCGCGACGCCCTGACCCGCGAGGAGTACCCGCTCCTCGACCGCGAGCGGACCCTGCGCCAGGAGCGGCAGTCCCTCGAGCACCGCCAGGGCGCGATGCCGCTGCCGATGCACGAGGCCCGGGTCGCGATGGCACGCGCCGCCGGCATCGACCCCGCCGACCTGCCCTTCGTGGCCGAGCTGCTCGACGTCCTGCCGGGCGAGGAGCCCTGGCGGACGGCGATCGAGTCCGTCCTGGCACCGGTCGCGCGGACGCTCCTGGTCGACCAGGAGCGGCTCGACGCCTTCAGCACGGCGATCGACGGGCTGCGCCTGCCGGTCCGGGTCCAGTTCGAGGGTGTGCCGACCGGTCCGCACATCGACCTCGACGGCGACCCCGCGATGGTGTCCGGCAAGCTCGCGATCAAGCCCTCCCCGTTCAGCACCTGGGTGCGCGAGCGGATCGAGTCCGAGCGGACCGACGCCCGGTGCGTGCAGGACGCAGCGGACCTCGGTGGCGGTGGTCGCCGGGTCACGATCGCCGGACAGCTCCGCGACGGCCGCCGGGGCGCGCACGGCGACCGGCGCCAGGCGAACGTCATCGGCTTCACGAACGAGGCACGGGTCACCGCCGTCGAGGACGAACTCGCCTCGATCGCGCAGGACCTCGCGACGCTCGAGGCGCGTCGGACCGTCGTCGCGCAGGACATCGCGTCCCTCGACACCCTCCGTGCGGCGCACCAGCACGTGGTCGACGCCACCTGGGACGGCATCGACGTCGCCGGCGTGGACGCCTCCCTCACCCAGCTCGACGAGGAACGCCAGGCGCTGCTCGCCGCCGACGACGGACTGCGGACCCTCCGCGCGGCGGCCAGCCGGCTCCGCGCGGCCCTCGACGAGGCGTCCGACCGCCGGTCCGCCGCACGGCTGTCCGTCACACGGCTCGAGGAGCGGCACGGCGTGCTCGTCGACGGGCAGGACGCGGCCGCCGAGATCCTCGCGCGGTTCGACGACGCCCCGGAGGCGATGCCCGACGACGAACAGGCCCGGCTGCTGACCGAGACGTTCGCGGAGGTCGGCGCACCGGACGGCATCGACGGCTTCGACGACGCGGCCCGACGGTTGCGGCGACGGCTCGAGGAACGACTCTCGCAGGCGCTCGACGGTGCGGCGGCGGCCTCCACCGCGCTGACGCTCACGTTCCAGCGCTACCAGGACGCGTGGCCCGACCCGAACCTCGGCACCGGCGTGGCCTCCTACCCCGACTACCACGCGATCCTCGACCAGATCGTCGCCACCGGCCTGCACGCCCGACGCACCGAGTGGCGTCGACGGCTGTCGCAGTGGAGCGGCGAGGACCTCGTCCCGCTCGCCGGCGCGTTCGACCGCGCGGTCGTGGAGATCGAGGAGCGCCTCGAACCCGTCAACGAGATCCTCCGGGAGCTGCCGTTCGGGGCGAACCGCGACCGGCTGAAGATCGTCATCCGCCGCGTGACCCGCGAGGAGGTCGCGTCGTTCCGCAAGGAGCTGCGCGCACTGTCCGCGTCCGTCGACACCGAGCTGACCGACGACGTGCTCGAGACCCGGTTCCGCCGACTCCGCCGGTTCATGGCGATCATCCGCCCCGACCCCGCATCACCCCGTGGTCGCACGACCGCGCGTGACGCGGTGCTCGACGTCCGACGGCACATGGAGATCACCGCGGTGCGGTACGACGTCGACGGCAACGACCTCGGCGTGTACTCCTCCCTCGGCGACAAGTCGGGCGGCGAGACACAGGAGCTCGTGGCGTTCATCGTCGGTGCGGCGCTGCGGTACCAGCTCGGCGACGAGACGCGGCCGCGGCCCCGGTTCGCCCCGGTGTTCCTCGACGAGGCGTTCATCAAGGCGGACTCGGAGTTCGCCGGTCGTGCGGTGACGGCGTGGCTCCGGCTCGGGTTCCAGCTCGTCGTGAGTGCGCCGCTCGACAAGGTCACGGCGCTCGAGCCGTCGATGGAGCGGCTGCTGTCGATGCGGAAGCACCCCGACACGGGCTACTCGTCGATCACGGAGATCGCCCGGGTGGCGCCGGGGGCGTAGGGGCGCGCACGGGCGGGCGGGCGCGGCGCGAAGGTCACGACACCCCGTTCACGTACGACCGAAGGTCACGAGCCGTCGCCCGGCGCGCGCGAGAGCGACGCCTCGTGACCAACGGAGGTGGCGCGCGCGGGGTGTTGTGACCGGCGCGTGGTCCTCCGGGACTGGAGGGCCGTGGGAGGGGACGGACCAGAGCGCCGGACACGGGGCGGTACGGTGGGCGGGTGTTCGGACGCCGCTCCCCCAGCCCTCGCCCCGACGACCGTGCCGGCCTCGGCATCGGCGCGCTCGTGCAGGTCGTCGACCCCGGCCAGGGCGGCGAGCACTGGGCCGACGAGCCGATCGGCGTCATCGTCGCGCCGGGGGCCAGCCAGCTCGGCGGCACCCAGCGCACCTGGACGGTCGCGTTCGACGAGCCCGCCTACACGACGGACGGCCGCGGCCCCTTCGAGCGCGCGACCGTCCTGAGTCGTCAGTTGGTGCCGGTCGAGCCGGCAGCTGGGCCCGAGGCCTAGTACTCCTCGGAGCCGCTCTTCATCATGGCTGCCGCGGCCATGCACAGCCCGACGCCGCCGAGCACGCCGATCCCGATGATGACGCCTGCGATGACTTCGAGCATGTCCGTGACTCCTTGGTAGCGGGGGCCGATGTGGCAGCCCTCAGGCTACCGGATGCGACCCGGCGGTGCGGTCGGGCGCGCTGATCAGCGGACGCCGCGCATGAGGCGCAGGACCGGCTTGGCGAACACGAGCAGGAGGACGCCCACCACGACGGCGGCGAGGCCGAGCACGGTGAAGTACGGCGCCTCGTCGGCAGGGTCGTAGTACTGCGACAGGACACCCGTGGCCGCGGTGCCGAGCGACACCGACAGGAAGAACAGCGCGACCATCTGGGTCTGGAACTTCGCGGGTGCGAGCTTTGTCGCGACGGACTGGCCGACGGGCGAGAGCAGCAGCTCGGCGATCGTGAAGACGAGCAGGATCGCGACCAGGACCAGCAGCGGCGTCCCGTTCCGACCGGTGCCGACGAAGGGCAGGAAGAGCAGGAACGCCACGCCCATGATGCCGGTGCCGAGGGCGAACTTCGTCGGCGTGGACGGCTGGCGGTCGCCGAGCTTCGTCCAGATCGCCGCGAACACCCCGGACAGCACGATGATGAAGACCGGGTTGATCGACTGTGCCCACGAGACGGGCATCTCCCACCCGAAGAGCGACCGGTCGAGGCGCTGGTCCGCGTAGATCGTCACGACGGTGAACTGCTGCTGGTACAGCGACCAGAACACCGCGCTCCCGATGAACAGCGGGATGAAGGCGAACACGCGCGAGCGCTCCACGGCGCTGATGCCACTGCCGAGGATGACGACGAAGTAGCCGACGGTCGCGACGATCACGATGGCGACCACGACCGTCGGCAGGTTCCGAACGTTCAGCAGCCCGGTCAGGACCGCGGTCACGACGAGCGCGAGGGCCACGACGACCAAGATCGCGACGAGCGGCAGGCGTCGACGGTCGATCGGGTTGCTGACGTGGCGGACGACCTCGGGCAGGTGGCGACGGCGGATGCCGTACTGGACGAGACCGGCGGCCATGCCGATCGCGGCGAGGCCGAACCCGAAGTGGAAGCCGAGCGCGCTCTGCAGCAGGCCGGTGAGCAGCGGCCCGAAGAACGCGCCGAGGTTCACGCCGAGGTAGTACAGCGAGAAGCCCGCGTCCCGCCGCGGGTCGTCCTTCCGGTAGAGGCCGCCGACGATCGTCGTGGCGGTCGCCTTGAGCCCACCGGAGCCGAGCGCGATGAGGACGAGACCGACACCGACACCCGCGACCCCGGGCAGGAGCGCGAGCGCGATGTGCCCGAGCATGACGACGACCGCGCTGCCGAAGAGCGTCCGGTCGGCGCCGACCAACCGGTCCGAGATCCACGCGCCGATGATCGTGAAGAGGTACACGGCACCGCCGTACGCACCCATGATGCCGCCGGCGAGCTTCTCGTCGATGCCGAGCCCGCCCTGCGACACCGTGTAGTACATGTAGATCAGGACGATGCCCTGCATGCCGTAGAACGAGAACCGCTCCCACAGCTCGACCGCGAACGGCGTGGACAGTTCGAACGGCTGTCCGAAGAAGGTGCGCTCGGTGCGGGGCTCGTGGCCCGGTGCGGTGGTACCTGACATGCCGCACAGTCTGCCCTCGAGAGCCGGTGCCCTCACAATCGTCGATGGGTGCTCACAAAATCTGCGGCCCGCGCCTTGGAGGGTTCCCACGAGCGCCGACCGGTCCCGGACCCCGGTCTTTGTCCCGCCCGCACGGCGTTCACGCCGCGAGCAGGTGCGGTGCATAGCGTGGGTTCTGCAACACCGGACACCGCAGTTCAGGAGGACTCCCGACCATGGTCGACACCGCATCCGCGCAGAGCACGAGCACGCCGAAGGCCGACGCCACCGGCGACCCCGCAGCGGGCACCCCGGTCGGCTCGACCGCGGCCGACGTGCGCATCGACGTCGACCTCGTCGCCGAACTCCTCCTGGGCCGCTGGGCGGAGGACCGTCGGATCTCGCGGCGGCTCGCGCTCGACCCGGCCATGCACAAGATCGAGGGCATGCCGTACGCCGACGCCCGGTCGCGAACCCTCGACCAGCTCCGGATCCTCGTCGAGGCCGGCGCGATCCAGCGACCCTGCCCGGCGGAGTTCGGCGGCCAGGACAACCACGGCGGCAACCTCGCCGCGTTCGAGGAGCTGACCACCGCCGACCCGTCGATGCAGATCAAGGCGGGCGTGCAGTGGGGCCTCTTCGGCTCGGCCGTCCACCACCTCGGCACCGAGCGGAACCACCGCGAGTTCCTGCCGGGCATCGTGTCCTTCGAGGTGCCCGGGTGCTTCGCGATGACCGAGACCGGCCACGGGTCCGACGTGCAGAGCATCGCCACGAGCGCGACCTACGACCCGGAGACCCGGGAGTTCGTCATCCACACGCCGTTCCGCGGCGCCTGGAAGGACTACATCGGCAACGCGGCCCTCCACGGCAAGGCGGCCGTCGTGTTCGCGAAGCTCGTGACGCAGGGCGTCGACCACGGTGTGCACGCCTTCTACGTGCCGATCCGCGACGCCGACGGCACCTTCCTGCCCGGCGTCGGTGGCGAGGACGACGGCTACAAGGGCGGTCTGAACGGCATCGACAACGGCCGGCTGCACTTCGACCACGTCCGCGTCCCGCGCACGAACCTGCTCAACCGCTACGGCGACGTCGCCGAGGACGGCACCTACTCGTCGCCGATCGCCTCGCCCGGCCGGCGGTTCTTCACGATGCTCGGCACGCTCGTGCAGGGCCGCGTCTCCCTCGACGGCGCCGCGGTCGTCGCCCAGAAGATCGGCCTGGAGATCGCGCTGACGTACGCGATGCAGCGTCGGCAGTTCCCGACGGGCGACGGCACCGAGGGCGTCCTGCTCGACTACGGGCGGCACCAGCGTCGGCTCATCCCCCGGCTCGCCACCGTGTTCGCACAGTCGTTCGCCCACGAAAAACTGCTCCGGACCTTCGACGACGTCTTCAGTGGGCGCGAGGACACCCCGCAGCGCCGGGAGGACCTCGAGACCCAGGCCGCCGCCTTCAAGGCGATGTCGACCTGGTCGGCCCTCGACACGCTCCAGGAGTGCCGCGAGGCCTGCGGCGGCGCCGGCTTCCTCGCCGAGAACCGTCTCACCGGCCTCCGCGCCGACCTCGACGTCTACGTGACGTTCGAGGGCGACAACACCGTCCTGCTGCAGCTCGTCGGGAAGCGACTGCTCACCGACTTCCGCGCCCGGGCGCCGAAGGACGCCGCCGCCACCGCGCGCTTCGTCGCGGCCACCGCGGCCGCCAAGCTCGCCGACGCGTCCGGGATCCGTCGCCTCGAGCAGACCCTCGCGGACCGCGGCTCGCTCGCGGCCAGCGTCACGGACCTGCAGGACCCGAAGACGCAGCGCGAGCTCCTCGCCGGGCGGGTCGACACGATGGTCACCGAGATCGGCATGCGGCTCGCGGCGGCGGGCAAGGACCGTGCGCGCGCAGCACGGCTGCTGAACCGCTCCCAGCACGACCTGATCGAGGCGGCGAAGGCACACGCGCAGCTCATGCAGTGGGACGCCTTCACCGAGGCGCTCGAGGAGGTCCCCGAGGGCGACTCCCGTCGTGTCCTCGTGTGGCTCCGCGACATGTTCGCCCTCGGCCTGCTCGAGCAGCACCTCGACTGGTACCTCGTGCACGGGCGGCTCACCGCGCAGCGAGCGCGTGCGGTGTCCGCGTACACCGACCGCCTGGTCGCCCGGGTGCGCCCGGTGGTGCCGCAGCTGCTCGAGACCTTCGGGTACGAGCCCGGTCACGTCCGTGCCCCGATCGCCCTCGGTGCCGAGCAGGAGCGTCAGGAGGAGGCCCGTGCTTGGTTCGCCGCCGAGGCCGCGGCGGGACGACTGCCCGAACAGGAGAAGAAGCCGCGCGCGTGACACTCCCGCACGCCCGGTCAACCCTGCGGGGTTGATTCTGGGGTTGTCAACCTCGTAGGGTTGACACGAGGAGGGGCGATGTTCGTGATCACGGCCGACCAGGTCGACAGCCGAGCGGGGTCCGACCGTGTCGAGGCCGCGCTGCGCTCGGTGCGCGACGTGCTCGGGGACGCTGCGGCGCTCCCACCGGACCGCACGGCCGGAGACGAGTTCCAGGTGCTCGTCGCCGAACCCGGGGCGGCCGTCGACGTGGTCCGGACCCTGACCCGGCAGGGCGGCTGGAGCATCGGTGTCGGCATTGGTCCCGTCGAGCGACCGCTCCCGACGACGACCCGGGCGGCGACCGGCCCGGCGTTCTACGCGGCGCGCGACGCCGTCGAGCGGGCGAAGGCCGTCCCGGAGCGGTTCGCGCTGGAGGTCGCGCCCGGGCTCGCGCGCACCACGGCCGAGGTCGAACCGCTCGTCGCCCAGACGGTCCGGTCCCTCGCCCGACGCTCCCGGGAGGGATGGGAGCTCGCGGACCTGCTCGACCGTGGGTACTCGCGGACCGAGGCAGCTGCGCGGCTCGACATCACCCCGCAGGCGGTGGCGAAGCGGTACGCCTCGGCCGACCTGCGCAGCGACGCCCCGGTCCGCGGAGCGCTCGCGTCGCTCCTCGGCAGCGCCGACCGGGAACGCCACGACGACGAGGAGCCCACCCCGTGACCACCACGCTCTGGCTCGTCGCGGCCGCCGTCGTCCTCGCGACCGCCGCGTGGAGCACCGTCCGCCCGGTGCCCGCTGTCGCGCGCGCGGTCCCCGCGGTCGTCGTCCTGCTGGCCCTCCTCGCCGTCCGGATCGGCACCGGGACGATCGCCCCGGGTCCCGCCGAGCGCACCGCCCACCCGCCGCACGGTCTCGTCGCGTCCGCGCCCGACGCGGTCGTCGGCACCGTGCTCGCCGCCGCGGTGTGCCTGGTGGGCATCCTCGCGGGCAGCGCGGTGACGGGCGCCGTCCTCGGGGTCGCGATGCGGGGCGACCTCCGGCGCGGGGACGTGCGCCGGGGCACGCACGGCGGCATCCTCGTCAGCACCCGGGACGAGCCCCTCGGCAGCAGCACGGCGCCGGAGCCGTCGGAGGTCCTCCGCGGCGGGTCCGTGATCGGCTTCCTCGAGCGCTTCGCGATCGTCGGCGCTGCGCTCGTCGGTCACCTCGAGATCGTCGCCGCCGTGATCGCGGTCAAGGGACTCGGCCGGTTCTCCGAGCTCGACTCACCGGCCGCACGCGAGCGGTTCATCGTCGGCACGCTCACGAGCACGTGCTGGGCCGGCCTCGCGGCCGCGGTCGTCCTGCTCTAGGACGACGAGCCGCCCAGCTCCCCCAGCGCACGCCGCAACCGCGCCGCCGCGTCCTCGTCGGTCCCTGCGGAGGCCGCCGCAGCAGCCTCGGCGTTCGCCTCGGTCACGGCCCGGACGACCTCCTCGCGCTGGATCTTCACACCGCGCGGCGCGTCGATCCCGATGCGGACCCCGTCGCCACGCCCGTCGAGCACCGTGATGACGATGTCGTCACCGACGAGGATCCGCTCGCCGACCTTCCGCGTGAGTACCAGCACCCCGTCAGCCTAGCGACAGGACGGGCACTCCCAGCAGGTGGACCGACTCCGGCGTGGCGGTTTCGGCGGCTCCGATCGCCACGACCCCGGCGACGGTCACGCGTCCACCGACCGCGCCGAGCATCGCCTCGGCGTCCTCGGTCTTCCGTCCGACGTCCACGACGAGCCACACCTGGTCCGCGCCGAGTGCCTCGATCGTCGCGCCGTCGTCCCACGCCGCGACCGCGAGCACGGTCGCGCCGTCGCGGACGCCGTCGGCGCGCGCGAGGATCGCCGCGCGCCGGTCCGCGGCGGACGTGGGACGGAGGGCGTGACGGGTGGCGAACAGCCCGGCCACGGCGTCGACGTCGCCGGCCCGGCCGACGAGCAGGACCAGGTCGCCGTCCGCGGAGCGCACCTGCGGCGGGACCGGCCGCACGCGCACCGGAGGGGTGTCGAGGAGGGGTGACGCGCCTCCAGTCAGGGTGTCGGTGACGGCCTGGAGGCGCGACCCGCCCTGGTCGGGCAGGCTGCGGACCGCCGGTGCGGACGGTGGTGCCACCGCGATCGCGGGCGCGATCCCGTCCGCGACGAAGCCGTCGAGGACCGACGCGAACGCGTCGGCGCGGGTGGCGCCCGTGCCGTCCGCGGCGGCGATGCGCGCCTCGGCGGCCTCGGCGTCGGCGAGCAGCGCGGCGATGCCCGCGCGCTGGACGGGACCGTCGGCGATCGCGACGACCGCGGTGGGGAGCTCGTCGGGCGAGGGCACCTCGACGGTGGCCTCGACGTGCGCCTTGCGGAACAGTCCGGCGATGCCAGGGGTCGTCACCCGTTCGGCGGCGACGATGCGCGCCGCGGGACCGAACTCCTCGCGGACGGCGTCGCGCACCGCGTCGAGGGTCGCCCCGTCACGCTGCAACCGCATCGGTGACACGGACCACCCCCACGGTCTCGATGGTGGAGCCCGCCGCCGTCGCCTCCTGGTACGAGAGCACCGGCAGCCCGTTCGACTGCGCGGCGACCATGCGGTGCACCGCCGGGCGGAGCTGTGGCGCGCAGACGAGCACGGCGGACAAGCCCTGGTCCTCGACGGAGCGGACGGCGTCGCGGACCGAGCCGAGCACCTGCTCGATGCGGTGCGCGTCGAGCACGATCTGGGTCCCCTGCTCCGACGGACGCAGCCCCTCGAGCATCGCCTGCTCGAGCAGCGGGTCGATCATGATGACGCGCAGGACACCGTTGTCGGTGTGCCGGGCCACGAGCGCCGGGCCGAGGGCCGCGCGGGCGGACTCGACGAGTCCCTCGGGGTCGGTGGACACCTTCGCCCGGAGCGTCAGGGCCTCGCAGATGCGGCCGAGGTCGTTGATCGGGACCCGCTCGGCGAGGAGCCCCTGCAGGACGCGCTGCAGCTCGGCCATCGAGAGCATGCCGGGGACGAGCTCGTCGACCGCGGCGGGGTTCACCTGCTTGACGCCCTCGGTGAGGACCTTGACGTCCTCGCGGGTGAGCAGGCGCGCGGCGTTGTCGCCGATGACCGCCTGCAGGTGCGTGACGAGCACGGACACCCGGTCGATCACGGTGGCACCGGTCATCTCCGCGGCGTGCCGGAGCTCGGCGGGCACCCACTTGCCCGCGAGGCCGAACACCGGCTCGACGGTCGTCGTGCCGGGGAGCCCGTCGAGCTGGTCGCCGAGGGCGAGGACGCTCCGCGACGGTGCGGTGCCGCGGCCGGCCTCGACGCCCGCGATCCGGATCGCGTACGTCGACGGGGGCAGGTCGATGCTGTCACGCGTCCGGACCGGAGGGACGACGATGCCCATGTCCACCGCGATCTTGCGCCGCAGCGCCCGCACCCGACCGAGCAGGTCGTCCGACGCGCCGGAGACCATGTCGACGAGGTCCGGGGCGAGCAGGATCTCGAGCGCGTGCACCCGCATCTGCTCGATGAGGTCCTCGGGGGTGTCCGCGCTCGGTGCCGCCGACTCGAGGGCACGGGCCTGCTCCGCCGCGGCGGCCTCCCGCTTCGCGTTCTGTCCGATCCGCCACCCCGTGAACAGGAGCACGCCCCCGACGAGGAGGAAGGCGAGGACCGGCATGCCGGGGATGAAGCCCATCGCGACGGCCGCGACACCCGCGATCGTCAGCGCGTTGCGGGACTGGGACAGCTGCGCCGCCGCGCTCGAGCCCATCTCGGTCTCGGCGCCGGAGCGGGTGACGATCATGCCCGTCGAGACCGCCATGAGGAGGGCCGGGATCTGCGTCACGAGCCCGTCGCCGATGGTCAGGATGCCGTACTTGCCGAGGGCGTCCGTGATCGAGAGCCCGTTCTGCAGCATGCCGATCGCGATGCCGCCGACGAGGTTGATGACGATGATGAGGATGCCCGCGATCGCGTCGCCCTTGACGAACTTCGACGCGCCGTCCATCGCGCCGTAGAAGTCCGCCTCGGCGGACACCGCGGCCCGGCGTTCCTTCGCCTCCGCGTCCGTGATGAGCCCGGCGTTGAGGTCCGCGTCGATCGCCATCTGCTTGCCCGGCATCGCGTCGAGGGTGAAGCGGGCGCCGACCTCGGCCACGCGCTCGGCGCCCTTCGTCACGACGACGAACTGGATCACCACGAGGATGAGGAAGATCACCGCGCCGATGATGATCGACCCGGACACCGCCACGTGCCCGAACGCCTGGATGACGTCGCCGGCGAACCCCTGTCCGAGCACGAGGCGCGTCGAGGCGACGTTGAGGCCGAGCCGGAACAGCGTCGCGACGAGCAGGAGCGACGGGAAGACCGAGAAGTCGAGCGGCTTCTTCACGAACAGGGTCGTGAGGAGGATCACGAGGGCCAGCAGGATGTTGCAGATGATGAGCACGTCGAGCAGGAACGACGGCACCGGCAGGATCAGCAGCAGGATGATGCCGACGATGAAGACCGGGACGACGAGCTTCGGCAGGTCCTTGCGGTTCACGCGGGAACCCCTTCCGTGGGAGCGTCTCCGCTCGGGGTCTGAGCAGGGCGCGGGGAGCGGAGCCTGCGGGGACGGACGTCGCCCGTGAGGGTGGTCGGGTCCAGCACGGTCGCGACCTCGTCCGCCGTGGTCGGTCGCGGCGCCGCGTGGGTGCCCGCGGCGGCACCGCGGGCGGTGAGCTGCATGACGAACGACAGGACGCGGGCGACCGGCGTGTAGAGGTCGACCGGGATCTCCTGTCCGAGCTCGCACGCGGCGTGGAGGGCACGGGTGAGCGGGACGTCCTGGACGATCGGGACGCGGGCGTCGAGCGCCTTCTCCCGGATCGCCTCCGCCACCGGACCGGCGCCCTTCGCCACGACCCGGGGCGCGGACTTCCCGGGCTCGTAGGCGATCGCGACGGCGTAGTGGGTCGGGTTCGTCATGACGACGTCCGCCGTGCCGATCGCGGAGATCATCCGGTTGCGGCTCATCGCCATCTGCCGGGACCGCCGCTGCGACCGGATGAGCGGATCGCCGTCGGACTGCTTGTTCTCGTCCTTGACCTCGCGCTTGGTCATCATGGTGCGCTTGCGGTTCCGGCGGACCACGACGAAGACGTCCACCGCCGCGAGCAGGAGCCCGGCCGCGATCGCCGCGCGGAGCAGGGTGCCGACGCCGTCGGACGCCGCCGAGAGGACCGACGTCAGCGGCAGCGACCCGCTCGTCATGAGCACGGGCACGAGTCCCTGCACGGCGAACCAGAGCACGAGCCCGACGACCGCGGTCTTGAGCAGCGCCTTCACGCCGTTCCAGAGCGCCTGCACGCCGAACACGCGCTTGAACCCCTGCACCGGGTCGAAGTGGTCCGGCTGGGGTGCCATGCGCCGGAAGTGCACACCGCCCTGCGCCACCGCGGTCGCGAGCGCGGCGACGGCGGTGACGCCGAGCATCGGGCCGATGATGGTGCCCACCGACGCCATGGCCTCACCGAACACCCGGTTCATGGTGCCGATCGTCGGGTCCGCGATCACGGTCTGCACTGCGGCGAGCTGGGACGTGCCGGCCGCTGCCGCGTTCCCGACCGCCGCCGGCATCATGACGGCCGCGGCCGCGATCCCGACCCACGCGCCGAGGTCCTGCGACCGCCCGAGCTGCCCCTTGCGGTGCACCTCGCGCATGCGCTTGTCGGTCGCCTTCTCGGACCGCTCTCCACTGTCGGACACGGGACGTCACCCCCCGCCCGTGACCGCCTGGACGGCGTCGCCGGTGAGCGACGACACCACCGAGGGCAGGGCCATGACGAGGGCGCCCGCGAACAGCACCGTCAGGCCGATCTTGATCGGGAACCCCATCTGGAACGCGTTGAGCGCCGGCGCCACGCGGGTGAGGAGCCCGAGCCCGACGTCGGCGAGGAAGAGCACGACGACGAGGGGCCCCGCGATCTGGAGCGTCGACAGGAACATCTGCGTCAGGGCGTGCACGAGCACCCCGGAGAACCCGCCGAGCGCGAAGCCCCCCGGGGTGCCGTCCGCGCCGACGAGCGGCACCGCGTCGAAGGACCGGACGAGTCCGGCGACGATGAGCTGGTACCCGCCCGAGGCGAACAGGAGCGCGAGGGCGGTCATCTGGAACAGCCGCGTGAACTGCGCTCCCTGCACCTGGGACTGCGGGTCGAAGGCGGCCGCGAGCGTGAACCCGCCGAAGAGGTCGATGAGCGCTCCGGCGGACTGCACGGCGGCGAACACGAGGGAGACGAGGAACCCGAGCGCGAGGCCGACGACGAGCTGCGTCACCAGGGCGACGACGAACCCCCCGGTGTCGAGGCTCGCGTACCCCGCGGTGACGCGCGGTGCGACGCCGATGGCGAGCCCGATGCCGAGCACGACCTTCACCGTCGCGGGGAACGCGCGGTACGAGAACGGCGGTGCGATCACGAAGAACGCCACGAGCCGAACGCCCGCGAGCATGGTGCCCTCGAGGCGTGCTGCGTCGAACGCGAACTCCATCAGGCCGCTCCGAGCAGCTTCGGGATCATGTCGAACGCGGCGTGCGTGAACGCGATCATCTCGGAGATCATCCAGTTGCCGCAGACGACGAGGGCGATCGCGACCGCGACGGCCTTCGGCACGAAGGAGAGCGTGACCTCCTGGATCTGGGTCACCGACTGGAAGAGCGAGATCGCGAAGCCCACCACGAGGCTCGTCACGAGCACGGGCGCGGCGAGCTTGCCGGCGACGAGGAGCGCCTGCAGCACGAGGTCGAGGACGGCCTGCTGGTCCATCAGTGCACCACCTGGTACGACTCGATGAGCGACTTGATGATGAGCCCCCAGCCGTCGACGAGGACGAACAGCAGGATCTTGAAGGGCAGCGAGATCATCACCGGCGGGAGCATCATCATGCCCATCGACATGAGCGCCGCGGAGACGACGAGGTCGATGACGAGGAACGGGACGAAGATGACGAACCCGATGATGAAGGCGCTGCGGAGCTCGGAGATGATGAACGCCGGGATCACGGTGGTCATCGGCACGTCGGCCATGTCCTTCGGGTTCGCCTGACCGGCCGCCCGGGTGATGAGCGCCACGTCCTCCTCGCGCGTCTGGTGCAGCATGAACGTGCGCAGCGGCTTCGTGCCGACCTCGACCGCCTGCGCGAAGTCGAGGTGGCCGGCGAGGTACGGCTGCAGGGCGTCGTCGTTGATGTGCCCGATCACGGGCGCCATCACGAAGAGCGACAGGAAGAGCGCCAAGCCGGCGAGCACCTGGTTCGGCGGGATGGACTGGAGTGCGAGTGCGTTCCGGGTCATCGCGAGGACGACGAAGATCTTCGTGAACGACGTCATCATCAGCATGAGGGCCGGGGCGACGCTCAGCAGCGTGATGCCGATGAGCGTGACGACCGCGGACGACGGCGTGCCGTCCGGACCGTTCACGCTGACGCTGAAGTCGCCGCTCGCGGGCGGGGTCGGGGTCGTGGGAGCAGTCGGCTGGACGACCCCTGCGGCGTGCGCGCCGGTCGCGGTGAGCATGACGAACCCGGCGACCGCGGCGAGCCCGAGGACGACGAGCGCGACGGTCCGGCCGGACCGCGCGAACCGGTGGGACCTCGCCGTCCGGAGCGCTGCCGCGGTCACCCGGCCCGCCGGTTCCGCAGCGCGGCGGCGGCCTGCCGCCACGTGTCCGCGGACAGGATCGACCCCTGCAGCTGCGCCGCGGTGGGGACGACGGTGCGCTGCGGACGCCGGTTGCGCGGGCGCATCGGCAGCGGCGCTGCGGCGACCGGGAGGCGCGGCTCGGCTCCGACGTGCTCGTCGAGCTCCCGACGGAACGCGTCGGCCGACGCGGTCGGTTCCGCGTCACGCCGGACCGCTTCCGCGCGGGCGGCCGGCAGGACGACCGGTGCGGTCACCACGGTGAGCTCCGGTGCCGGGGTCGCACCGCTGGTGAGGAGGGAGACGCCGTGCTCGGTGACCCCGAGCACGAGGCGCTCGCCCTCGACGTCGACCACGACGACGCTCGCCTTGCCGCCGATGCCCTGGCGCCCCACGACCTCGACCGAGGCCGAGCGACGACCGTGCGCCTTCCCGCCGACGAGCTTCTTCCGGCTGACCCGGTGCAGCACCCACATGAGGGCGAGCACCACGCCGAGCGAGAGCGCGACGCGGAGGACGATGACCGCGGTGTCCACGGTCAGACCGTCTCGGCGACGTCGAGGATCTTCGTGATGCGGACGGCGTAGTCCTGGTCGACCACGACGACCTCGCCGTGCGCGATGAGCCGGCCGTTCAGCAGCACGTCGGCGGGTGCGCCAGCGCTCCGGTCGAGCTCGACGACGGCGCCGGGCTCCATGCCGAGGACGTCGCGGACGGACATCCGGGTGCGGCCGATCTCGACCGTCAGGGTCATCTCGACGTTGTTGATGCGGCCGAGGTTCCCGGTCGGGACGGTGACGGCGGGTGCGGTCGACGCGGAGACGGTGCCGTTCTCCCGGACGCGGATACCGAACCAGCCCCCGGGGACGCCGCCGGCGGTCAGCTCGAAGACCGCGGTCTCGGGGTCGGCGAGGAGGGACGCGGCCGACTCGACGCGGGCGTCGCCGAGGACACCGATGCCGAGCACGCCGGCGGCGGCCTCGAGCGAGGGCCGCAGCACGTCCGTGACCTCCACGATGCCGTGCTCGGTGCCGCCGGCCGCCGTGACCGCACCGAGGTCGGTCAGGACGAGCGCGAGGTCGGCCGACAGGCCGCCGACGAACGACGCGACCACCCCGGTGGCCGCCGCCTCGAGCACGGCCGGTGTCGCGCCTCCAGGCAGGGCCACCGCGCTGAGCGGCGCCGCCGTCGGCAGGGCGACCACGAGGGCGTCGGCGGCGGTGGCGTGGAGGGTGGTGGTGGCGGTCATGCGGAGGGCTCCGTAGCTGCGGTGGTGGTGACGACGATGCCGGCGAGGCGCGACCCGTTCGCGCCGACGGCCGCGGTGCCGACGGGTTCGCCGTCGACCGCGATGGTGAGGGGCCGGTGCTGCGGGTGCGGCAGCGGGAGGAGGTCACCGACGGCGAGGCCGAGGACCTGCGCCGGCAGCACCGTCGCCGGCGCGAAGCGCAGGCTGACGCCGACGGGGACGTTCGCGAGCTGCTCGTCGAGCAGGTGGCGCGCCTCGGCGGACGACACGTGCGTCGCCTGCTCCCCGAGCTGGGGCAGCACCGCCTCGGCGGGCAGCGCGAGGGTGCCGGGGGCCACGCGGTCGCCGACGCGGATCTCGAAGGACGCGACGATCATCAGGTCGCCCTTCTGCGCGGCCTGGGCGAACTGCGAGTTGAACTGGAACCCGCCGGCGGTGACGTCGTGCGCGAGCAGGCCGCCGAACGAGTAGCGGAGGTCGTCGAGGGCGTCCTCGACGATCTTGCGGACGAGCGCCTGCTCGATGGGCGTGAAGGTGCGCTCCGGCGTCGGCAGGGGCTTCGAGGCGCCGAGCGCGTGCGACACCCAGGTCAGTGCGGCGTCGAGCGGTACCTGGAGCACGCCCTTCGGGAGCACGTCGACGATCGGCAGCAGCACCATGCCGGTGAGGGCGGGCAGCGACGCGGCGTACTCGTCGTACGTCTTCATCTGCACGGACTCGCACGTCACCTGGCTGACGGCACGGACCTTCGCGGTGAGCTGCGTGCCCCACTGCCGGGCGAAGGTCTCGAAGGCGAGCTCGAGCACCCGGGCGTGCTCGCGGGCGAGCGTCGAGGGGCGCGCGAAGTCGTACACGTCGGGCCCGGACGCGTCGAGCACGCCGGACGTCGACGACGGTGCTGCGGACGCGGTCTCGATCACGGGTGCGTCTATCGGTCCGCTGGGGACCACCCGTCAGCGCTGTGCCCCCTTCTGGGGCGGTGGGGGCTCAGCCGTGCGTGCCCCCATGGGGCGGTGGGGCTCAGCCGTGCGTGCCCCCGCGGGGCGGTGGGGCTCAGCCGCTCGCGACCCCCTTCGCGCTGTCCTGCGCCGCAGCGAGGGCCGGCATGAGCGCGCTGACGTCCTGGTCCTGGTTGGACAGCACCACGATGTCGACCCGTCGGTTCAGGGTGAGGGCCTGGTCCGAGTCGCCCTCCGCGAGCGGCCGGCTCGACCCGAACCCGACGCTCTGCACGTGCGCGGCGGGCATCCCCCCGCGCTCGACGAGGTCGCGGAGCACGCCGGTGGCCCGCGCGGCGCTGAGCTCCCAGTTCGTCGCGTACGGCGCGGTGGAGTTGCGCTGGTCGGCGTGCCCCTCGACGCTGACGTCGTGGCCGCTCGTCCGGAGCACCGGCGCGATGGCGTCCATGATCCGCTTCGCCTGGTCCGAGAGGTTGGCGCTGTTGGTCGCGAAGTACGTCTCGCTGCCGACGAGCCGGACCGTGAGCCCGCGGGCGTCGACGGTGAACTGCACGTTCGAGGTCTGCCCTGCTCGGCGGAGGTTCTGCTTGATCGCGCGCTCGATGCCCTGGAGGTCGTCGAGCTCCCGCTCCGCCGCGGCGACGTCGGCCTTCGACGCGGCCGCGGGGACGGCCGTGCTCGTCGGGTCGGCGGTGGCCGTGCCGGGGCCGGCCTCGGCGTTGCTGCCCGCCTGGCCGCTCGACGCGCTCGAGTGGTCCGCCTGGGACTTGTCGATCGAGTAGCCGGAGCCGTCCTCCACCTGGTCCTTCGTCACGACGGTGCCGGACGCGGTGTCGATCTTCTGCGACTTCACCTCGCCGAACCCGGTCGCGAGCGAGTTCTTCAGCTGGATGTACTTCTGCTGGTCGACCGTCGACATCGCGAAGAGCACGAGGAACATGCACATCAGGACGGTGATCATGTCCATGTAGGACGCCATCCAGCGCTCGTCCGGGTGCTCCGCCTCGTCGTGTGACTTCTTGCCACGACCACGACCGCGACCGCGGGGGTTCGCGCTCATCGTCAGGCCGCCAGCTGCTGGTCGTCGTCGGCGGCGCGCTGCTTCTTCGCGGACTTCGCGTCCGCGATCCGAGCGGCGGGCGGGACCATCGCCTTGAGCCGCTCGCCGAGCAGCCGGGGCTGGCTGCCGGCCTGGACGGCGAGGAGGCCCTCCATCAGCAGCGTCTGCCGGTCGGTCTCGAGCTGCGCGAGCTTGCGGAGCTTGCCGCCGATGGGCAGCCAGAGGAAGTTCGCGGTGAGCAGCCCCCAGAGCGTGGCGACGAACGCGCTCGCGATCAGGGGCCCGAGCTCGTCCGGCTTGCCGAGGTTCGCGAGCACGTGCGTCAGCGACACGACGGTGCCGATGATGCCGACCGTCGGCGCGAAGCCGCCGAGGCCCATGAAGAACGCGCTCGCGCTCCGGACCGGCGCGGCGTTCGACTCGATCTCGTCCTCGAGGAGGATCCGCAGCTCGTCGCCGTCCGTGCCGTCGGCGATGTTCTGCAGCGCCTTCTTCATGAAGGGGTCGTCGTGCTTGTCGGCCTCCTGCTCGAGCGCCAGCAGGCCGTTCGCGCGGGCGGTCTCGGCGAGCCCGACCACGTCGTCGATGACCGACTGCGGTGGCGTGACCTTCCCCGTGAACGCCTTCGGGACGGCCGTGAAGCTGGCGATCGCGTCCTTGAGGGTCGTGCTGGCGATGCCGCAGCCGATGGTGGCGCCGAACACGAGGAGCATGGGCGCGGGCAGGAAGACCCCGGCGAGCTCGACGTGCTCCATCTCGACCATGCCGAAGAGCGCGCCGAACGCGATGAGGATGCCGATGATCGTCGCGATGTCCACGTCAGCGGCCTCCGTCGTGCGCGTGCAGCGGGGCGACCGCGGCGAGGGTCGGCGCAGGCCCCGTGGCGTTCCGCGTCGGCTGCACATCGGTGCCGTAGGCCATCCCGACGATGCGCGCGCGGTACGCCGCGATGAGGTCGATGACCTCGACCATGGACTCGCGCACGATGTACTTCGCGCCGTCGACCATGATGAGGGTCGTGTCCGGCGTCTCCTGGATGCGCTCCACGAGGTCCGGGTTGACAGCGAATCCGCTGCCGTTGAGTCGTGTGACGACGATCATGGCCCGTCCTGGTTCTCGATCGTCCCGCCGCCGTCCGTGGGGCGGGATGCCGCCCTTCCGTGGGCGTGCACCGGGGCCTATCGGTCCGGGCCCGCCGCTCGTAAGCGCATCGGGGCGCAGCGCCCCGGACGGGGTACGTCATCGTGAGCAGATGCCCAGGAACCGAGCGCAACCGGTGCGGGGGTCCGGCCGGTAGTACCCGGTGAGACGTCGAGGACGACGTCTCACCGACCGGCCCGCTCCGGGCCAGAGAAGGAGACGACACGATGCGCAAGAAGACCCTCGCCGCCGGCCTCGCGTCCGGTGTGCTGCTCGCCGCGACCGCTGCGGTGCTGCCTGCCGCGACCGCCGCGGCCGCCAGCGGCGACGCCACCCTCTCCGTCCTGCACGCCGTCCCGTCCGTCACCGTCGACGTGTACCTCGACGGCAAGCGCGCCCTCGACGACTTCACGCCGGGCACCCTCGCCGGCCCGATGACGGTCCCCGCCGGCGCGCACTCGATCGCGATCACCGCCGGCGACGCGACGGACGACTCGAAGCCGATCATCGGCCCGGTGGACGTCTCGCTCGACGCCGGCGTCAACTACACCGCGGTCGCACACGACGACACCGACGGGAAGCCGACCGCGACCCTGTTCACGAACGACACCTCGGCCACTCCGGCGGGTCAGGGTCGTCTGATCGTCCGCCACGTCGCCGCCGCCCCCGCCGTCGACGTCCTGGCCGGCGGCAAGGCCGTGGTCTCCGGGCTGACGAACCCGGACGAGCAGGCGCTGGAGCTCCCCGCGGGCACCGTCTCGGCCTCGGTCGCCGCTGCCGGCACCACCGACCCGGTGATCGGCCCGGCGGACGTCGCCGTGAAGGCCGGCACCGACACGATCGTGTACGCGTGGGGCAGCCTCGCGGACGGGAACCTCGCCCTCGCGACGCAGACGATCTCCGGCCTCGGCGGCACCCCAAACGGCGTGCCCGCGGGCAACGCCGGACTCGTCGCGACGAACCAGCCCGACGTCGCACCCTGGATCGGAGCCGCCGCAGCACTCCTCGCAGCCGCCGCGCTCGGGACCGTCGTCGTCCGGCGGCGTCGCACCGCGGACGCCGGTCGGCCGGACTCCGGTCGCTGATCGTGCTCCGCACGGCACGGTCGTCGGTGGCGGCGGTCGCCGTCGCCACGGCGGCCGTCGCCGTCCTGACCGGGTGCTCGTCGGCCGGCCCCCTCCCCGGCGGGCACCCCTCCCTCGCCCCGACGAGCACGCCGACGCCTCCCCCTGCGGCGTTCTCGACGGCGGTACCGCAGCAGGCAGCGACCGTCCCACCGGTCGCCCCGGCCGCTGCGGCACCCGCCCGGGTCGCCGTCGACTGGGCCGGCGTCACCGCGCCGGTCCGGCCGGAGGGCGTCGACGACGAGGGCGGCATGGCGCTCCCGCCGGACCCGTCGGTCGCCGGCTGGTACCGCTACGGCGCCGCACCGTCCTCGGCGGAGGGCACGGTGGTGCTCGCGGCCCACGTCGACGCCGTCGGCTACGGCGTCGGACCCTTCGCGCACCTCCGGGACGTGCCCGACGGCCGGACCGTCACGATCACCGACACCGCCGGTGCCGAGACGCGGTGGCGGATCGACTCGGTGTCCCTGCTCGAGAAGCGCGGGCTGCCCTGGGACGAGGTGTTCCGCACCGACGGCGACCGACGACTCGTGCTGGTCACCTGCGGTGGTGTGTTCGACGAGCGGACCCGCCACTACGAGAGCAACCTCGTCATCACCGCGACACCGGTGCCGTGACCCCGGAGACAGCACCGTGCACCCGCCGCACCCCGTCCCTCCGGCCCCCGTACGATCGAGCCACGGTCGAAGCCGACCGCCCCGACGACAGGACCACGTGACGACCACCCTCCCCGACGACGGCGAGCTCTCCCGCGCCTTCAGCGCCGGGAGCGAAGCCGCCCTGCGTGCCGTCTACGACCGGTGGTCGCCCCTGGTGCACACCCTGGCCCTGCGAGCCCTCCGTGACGCGATGGCCGCCGAGGACGTCACGCAGCAGGTCTTCGTGAAGGCCTGGCGGCGGTCCGGCAGCTTCGACCCCGCCCGCGGTCCGCTCGGCGCGTGGCTCGTCGGCATCACGCGCAACTGCATCGCGGACGCCCTGACCGAGCGCGCACGGCAGGCGCCGACCGTCGAGCCGACCATCGTCGCGGAGACCGCGGCGGCACCCGAGTCGCCCTTCGACCTCGCCGAGCGGGCCCTCGTCGCCGGGGAGCTCGACCGCCTCGACGAGGAGCCGCGACGCGTCATGCGGTTGGCGTTCTACGAGGACCTCAGCCATCGTGAGATCGCGGAGCGGCTGCAGATCCCCCTCGGCACGGTGAAGAGCCACATCCATCGGAGCCTGGCTCGGCTCCGAACACGTTTGGAGGTGATCGAGTGAAGCACGTGGACGACGAGACGCTGGCGATGCTCGCGGTCACCGACGTCGTGGCGGACGACGAGGTCGCCGCCCACCTCGTGGCGTGCGCGCGGTGCCGCGCCGAGGTCGCGGACCTCCAGCGCGTCGCGGCCGTCACCCGCTCGGCGGCCGACGTCGATCTCGTCGCGCCTCCGGAGCGGGTCTGGGACCGCATCGCCGCGACCGTGCGGGTTGAGCAGGCAGGGGACGGCCTGGAGGCCCGGGTCGATCCCGCCCCGCCGGTGCAGCCCGACGCTCGTCCCGGCTCGACACCCGACGTCGGGTCGCCTGCGCAGCCCGTCGTGTCCCCGACGCGTCCGGGCGTGGCCGCGGTCCGACCCTCCGGCCGACGGGACCGGCCCGGCACCGCCACGCGCCGCCGGCGACGCCGGACGATCGCCGGGGTCGTGGCTGCCGGCGTCGGTGCGCTCGCGCTGCTCGTCGGTGTCGGCGTCGTCACCGGTGTCGTCCCGGGTCCGGGCAGCGGCGAGACCGTCGTCGCCCGGGCCACCCTCGACGCGCTGCCCGACTGGGGCGGCGCGCGTGGCACCGCCGAGCTCGAGCGGGACCGCGACGGGCGGTTGACGCTCGTCGTCGACGTCAGCGGTGACCGCGACGCCTCGGACACGGGGACACTGCGGGAGGTGTGGATGATGCAGTCGGACCTCAAGGGCCTCGTGAGCGTCGGGTTCCTCGACGGCGACCGTGGCCGGTTCACGGTGCCCGCCGACATGGACCTGGCGAAGTACCCGGTGGTCGACGTCTCGGCCGAGCGCGACGACGGGAACCCGACGCATTCGGGCGACTCGATCGTCCGCGGCGACCTGCACGACCGGTAGCCTCGGGCCGTGATCACCGCCGCGGACCTGCTCGAGGGCCCGCGCGGCCGACGGTTCAGCCTGGAGCTGCTCCGTGCCGCGGGCGGGAGGTCTGCGGCAGCGGAGCACCTCGGCAACGTGCTGTTCTGGGCGGACGTGCACCTGACGCGCGAGCAGGGCCGTGAGGTCGCGCTGTGGGGGCTCGCGCTCGACGACTCCGGCACCCTCGCCGCCGTCGCCGCGGCACTGGATGCTGTCGAGCGCACCGATCCGGCCCCAGGAGAGGTCGTCGAGGCCCTCGAACAGGCGGCCGAGTCAGCCCGCTGGTGGGAGGAGCGCGACGCCGTCGATGACCTCCTCGTCCATCCACAACTCCGCGACGCGCTCCGGCGGCTCGCCGGGTGGGCTGCCTCGAGTCCCGCCGTGCAGCGGCTCGGCGCCCCCGTAGCCGCACACTGGGCGGTGGCGTTCGACGGCGGTGACCCCGGGCGTCCGGCAGCCCCGGTCCACGAGGCTCTCGTCGACTGGGCGGAACAGATCCGCGCTGACCAGCAGGAGGGCACCGACGGCCCCGCGAGCGGCGAGTGGTGGACCACGCCGCCCTGGCCCGCACCGGAGACCACGCCGGCGCCCTTCGCCGACCAGGGGCCACTGGCGCTCTGGGCCGTCGAGGACTCGTTCGGGTGGCAGCGCGCCGAGGTGACCGAGGCGCACGGCGGACGGGTGAGCCGGACGATCGTCGTGGACCGCCCCGAGGACTGGGCCGACCTCTGCCGCCGGTTCCCGCTCGACGTCAGCGCGACGACCCGGCGGTGGGACTGGGGTGTCGCCACAGGACGAGCGGGTGCGTGGGTGATGCCGGACTGGTCCGCGGTCGCCGCTGAGGTCGACGTCGTCGAACTGACGATCGCCGGCTGGTTCCGCTGCTCCGGTCTCGCCGTACCGGTCGACGCGGACCGCGCGAGCGTCGTCGCCGGGTGGACGCCGGGCTCCCGGTACTGGCTCACCGACCCCGGTCCCGAGCGGGGCGAGTCCTGCACCTGGGCCCGCGACCGGAACCAGGGACCGTGGACGCATACGGGAGACTGACTTCTCACAGACGGGATATTCCCGATGCGTTCCTGCGAGTTCGACGAGTGATGTCACCCGATTTATCTCATGAGCGTGTTAGCGTGCCCTCATGACCGACACCACCATCGTCGCTCCCCCGACCACCCCGGCCCCCCTCCGCGAGGTCGGAGCCCTCATCCGGGGCGCGCGCAAGGGCCGCAGCATGACCCAGGCGCAGCTCGCCGAACGGGTCGGTACGAGCCAGAGCGCCATCAACCGGATCGAGCAGGGCGGGCAGAACCTCAGCCTCGAGATGCTCACCCGGATCAGCGACGCGCTCGACCAGCAGATCGTCTCCATCGGCGGCGCCCCGCAGCGCGCTCACCTCCGGGTGCAGGGCGGTCGGAAGCTCAGCGGCTCCATCGCGGTCAACTCGTCGAAGAACGCCGCCGTCGCGCTCCTGTGCGCCTCCCTGCTCAACCGGGGCGTCACGCGGCTGCACAGGGTCGCGCGCATCGTCGAGGTCGACCGCATCATCGACGTCCTCCGCAGCCTCGGCGCGAGTGTCACGTGGTCCGAGGACGGCGAGGTGCTCGAGATCGTCGCGCCGTCCGACCTCCGCCTCGACGCCATCGACGCCGACGCCGCCCGCCGTACCCGCAGCGTGCTCATGTTCCTCGGCCCGCTGAGCGGCCGGTTCGACGCCTTCCGCCTCCCGTACGCCGGCGGCTGCGACCTCGGTACCCGCACGGTCGAGCCGCACCTCATCGCGCTCCGGCCGTTCGGCGTCGACGTCGAGGCCACGAACGGCTGGTACGAGGTCGACGTGGCGAACAAGGACGTCCCGACGAAGTCGATCGTCCTGACCGAGCGCGGCGACACGGTGACCGAGAACGCGATCCTCGCCGCGGCGGCCCGCGACGGCGTGACGACGATCCGGAACGCCAGCCCGAACTACATGGTGCAGGACCTCTGCTTCTTCCTCGAGCTCCTCGGCGTGCAGGTCGAGGGCATCGGCACCACCACGCTCCGCATCACCGGCCGGAGCGTCATCGACGAGGTCGTGGACTACTGGCCGAGCGAGGACCCGGTGGAGGCGATGAGCCTCCTCACCGCGGGCATCGTCACCGGGTCGACGCTGACCGTCACGCGCGCGCCGATCGAGTTCCTCGAGATCGAGCTCGCGACCCTCGCCGAGATGGGCCTCCGCTTCGACGTCTCCGAGGAGTACGGCGCAGCGAACGGCCGCACCCGGCTCGTCGACATCACGGTGCACCCGTCCGAGCTGCACGCGCCGATCGACAAGATCCACGCGATGCCGTTCCCGGGCCTCAACATCGACAACCTGCCGTTCTTCGTCGTCATCGCGGCGTGCGCCACGGGCACCACCCTCGTGCACGACTGGGTGTACGAGGGCCGGGCGATCCACCTGCTCGACCTCACCCGCCTCGGCGCGAACGTCACGCTCCGCGACCCGCACCGCCTCGACGTCACCGGCCCGACGCACTTCTCCGGTGCCGAGGTCAGCTGCCCGCCGGCGCTGCGTCCGGCCGTCGTGATCCTGCTCGCGATGCTCGCCGCGAAGGGGGAGAGCGTCCTCCGCAACGTCGGCATCATCGCGCGCGGCTACGAGGGCCTGCAGGAGCGCCTCAACTCGCTCGGCGCGTCGATCGAGACGTTCCACGACTGAGTCGCGCGGCGTCGGTCCGGTCCTCACGGTGCGAGGTTCCACACACGGTGCGACGGCGAACACCTCGCACCGTGTGTGCAAGCTCGCACCGAGCACCGAGCACCGAGCACCCGCACCGCGTGCGCGGCGTCGCTCAGCCGCGGCCGAGCGCCCGTCGCGCAGCGGGGCCGGCGCTCACGACACCGCGCGGAACATCACCTCGAGCGCGACCTGCCGCGGCCACAGCGCGAACCGCGGCAGCACGTCCGGCCCGCACGCCCGCGAGCCGAGTCCGTGCTGCGCGGCGTCGAGGTACAGGTGCAGGCGGTCGGACGCCGGCAGCTCGTGCGGGTGCTCCGCCCGGGCCCACTGCTGCGCCGTGTGCCGGGCGAGCTGGAACCCGGGCAGGTCCGCGCCCGCACCGCGCAGGGCGTCGATCGCGAGCCGTCCGATGCGCAGCTCCCGGAGGTCGGGACGGTGGCCGGTCTCCTGCGGCCGTGCGTACCGGACGCCGAGGGCGTCGACGGCGGACGCGAACCGCCCGACCACGACGCCGTTGGCAGCGTCCGGGTAGGACTCGTGCGGGCCGGTCCCCCACCACTCGACCGCGTCCCCGAGGTCGTCAGGCAGGTCCAGGTGCAGGCCGATCCGCGGCCAGGTGCAGTCCCACGGTCCGACGGGCACGGCGCTCCAGCGCAGCCGGAGGTCGTCGCCGTCGCCCGACCAGCGGAACTCCGAGTCGATGCCGGACCCGGTGCCGGCGGGCATCGACCGCAACCGCTGCACGAGGACACCGCCCTCGCGCGCGACCGCCGTCACACGGTGCGTCAGCCGGTCGAGTCCCCGCTCCCGCCACCGGTCGGCCGAGGGCGGCACGGATTCGTCGCCCCGTCCGGAGCTCAGTTCCGGCGACGTCGTCTCGTAGGAGCCCTGGCCGGACGCCCGGTCGTTCTCGGTCGGCGCGCGCCAGAGCTCGGGCACCAGGACGGCGACGTCGATGCCGTGCCAGGACCGCAACGCCCCGTCCTCGTCGAAGACCGCGGCGCTCGGCAGCACACCGGACGGGCGCGCCGACGGCGTCGGCGGCACGACCTCGACGACGGTCTGGACCTCGGCCACGACCTGCCCGCGCGGTGCCCACACGGTGTCCTGCCGGAGGGACGCCCGGAGCGTCAGGTGGGCCTCCCGGCCCCGACGCGGTGCGACCGCGTCGCTCGGCAGCGCGACGGTGACGTCGCGCCCCGGGCGGACGGGAGGCACGTCCAGCGCTCCGCCGTCGACCACGCGTCCGTCGACGCGCAGCTCCCACACCACGGCCAGGTCGGCCGTGTCGGCGTGCGCCCGCTGCGAGTGGACCGTGAGCGACGACCCCTCGCGCGTGAAGCGGACCGGAGCCCAGAGCCGCCCGAGGTCGGCGAGGGCCGGGCTCGGCGTCCCGTCGGAGAGGACGAGCCCGTCCATCACGAAGACGCCGTCGTGCACCGGTTCGCCGAAGTCACCGCCGTACCCGAAGTACGCGACCCCGTCGTCGGTGGTGGTCCGGAGGCCGTGGTCCCGCCACTCCCACACGAACCCGCCGTGCAGCCGCGACCAGCGTTCGAAGCGGTCCTGGTAGTCGGCGAGCGAGCCCGGCCCGTTGCCCATGGCGTGGCCGTACTCGCACAGGACGAACGGCTTCGCGCGTTGCCGGGCGCCGGCAGCAGGGCCGACCTCGTGGACCGGCATGGCGAGGTCGCCGCAGACCGAGTCGATCTCCTCGATGGTGGGGTACATGCGCGAGTACAGGTCGGTGTACGCACCCTCGGTGTCGCCCTCGTAGTGGATCGGTCGCGACGGGTCGCGGCGGCGGATCCAGTCGGCCATCGCGGCGAGGTTGCGGCCCGTCCCGGACTCGTTGCCGAGGGACCAGACCACGACCGACGGGTGGTTCTTGTCGCGTTCGACGGTCCGGCGGACGCGGTCGAGGTACGCGTCCCGCCATGCGGGGTCGTCCGACGGGTTGCCCGACCAGTCGACCTCCCAGAAGCCGTGCGTCTCGAGGTCGCACTCGAGCACGACCCAGAAGCCGTACTCGTCGGCCAGTTCGAGGAAGCGCGGGTGCGGGGGCTGGTGCGCGGTCCGGATCGCTTGCACGCCGTGCTGCTTCATGAGCGACAGGTCGGTGCGGAGGGTGTCCTCGTCGAACACCCGGCCACGGTCCGGGTGGGTCTCGTGTCGGTTGACGCCGTGGAACACGAGCGGTACGCCGTTGACGAGCAGCCGGTCGCCGACGACCTCGACCCGGCGGAACCCGACGCGGAGCCGCACCGTCTCGGCGTCGGTGGCGATGACGACGTCGTGGAGCCGGGGCTCCTCGGCGGACCACGCGTCCACCGTGCCCACGTCGACCCGGGCCGGCGCGCCGGGGGCGAGTCGTGCCTCCAGGCCGGTCTCGGGCAGACGGACCGTCACCTGCGTCGCGGTGGTGACCGTCTCGACGACGAGGGTGCCGCGGCCGGTCACCGGGTCGCGGTCGGCGGTGACGAAGACGTCGTCGAGGCCGCCGTCCGGGCGGTGTTCGAGGGTGACCGAGCGGAACACGCCGGGCAGCCACCACTGGTCCTGGTCCTCGAGGTAGCTCCCCTGCGACCACTGGTGCACCCGGATCGCGACCGTGTTCGCGCCGGGGCGGAGGAGTCCGGTGACGTCGTACTCGGTCGTGAGACGGCTGCCCGTCGACCACCCGACGGTCCGGCCGTTCACCCAGACCCGCGCGAGCGACTCGGCACCGTCCAGGCGGAGCAGGGTCCGACCTCCGGCGGGCCACCAGTCCGACAGGTCCACGGTCCGGACGTGGTCACCCGTCGGGTTGCGGTCGGGGACGTGGGGCGGGTCGACCGGGAACGGGTAGCGGATGTTCGTGTAGGCGGGGGCGCCGTGACCGTGGAGGACCCAGTGCGAGGGGACGGGGAGGTCGGACCAGTCGGGCCCGGTCGCGCGGTCCGTGCCGGCGGCGAACGGCGGGACACCGTCGACCTCGTCCCGCGGTGCCCGGTCGTGCAGCCGGAAGCGCCACGTGCCGTCGAGGGACAGCGTCTTGGCGTCCGACCGGAGCCTGGCGCGCGGCGGCAGGCGCGAGCCGGACCCCGGAGCGGTCGTGCCGAGCGGTCCGACGGCCCCGGGAGCCGTCACTTGATCGCGCCCTTCGCGATGTCCCCGATGAACTGCCGTGCACCGATGAGGAACACCACGAGCAGCGGCAGGACGGACAGCAGTGCTCCGGCCATCACCATGCTGTAGTTGTTCGCGAACGTCGTGTTCAGCTGCGCCATCGCCACCTGCAGCGTGAGGTGGTTCGGGTCGTTCAGCACGATGAGGGGCCAGAGGTAGTCGTTCCACGAGCCGATGAACGTGAAGATGCCGAGGAAGCCCAGGCCCGGACGGATGAGCGGGATGCAGACCGTCCACCACTGCCGGAAGAACCCGGCTCCGTCGATCACGGCGGCGTCCATGAGCTCGTCGGGGACGCTCGACAGGATGTACTGCCGCAGCCAGAAGATGCCGAACGCGTTCGCCGCCGCCGGGACGATGAGCGCCTGCAGGTGCCCCACCCAGCCGAGGTTCGTCATGGTGATGAACTGCGGGATGATCGACAGCTGCATCGGGAGCATGAAGGTCACGAGCACGATCGTGAAGAGGGTCTTCCGCAGCGGGAAGTCGAACTTCGCGAAGGTGAACGCGGCGAGCGAGTCGAAGAAGAGCACGAGGGCCGTGACGCTCACCGAGACGATGACGGTGTTCAGCAGCGCGCCGCCGAAGTCGATCTTGTCGAAGACCTCCCCGATGTTCTGGAACAACCAGGGCCCGGGGACGAACACCGGCGGCGACTTGTAGATGTCGCTCGTCGTGTTGCTCGCCATGACGAACAGCCAGTAGAGCGGGAAGATCGAGACCACGGCGCCGACGGTGAGCAGCGTGTACAGGACGACGCGGGAGGCGCCGGGGCCCCGACGCCGACGGCGGGTCACGGTGGTGCGGCTCGACGGCGCCGCGGTGGTCGGTCGGGTCAGGACGGTCACGCGCGTGCCTCTTCCTTCCGGCCGGCGGTGAAGCGCCAGCTGATGATCGTGAACACGACGACGATGAGGAACACGCCCCACGCGATCGCGGCACCGTAGCCGAAGCGGTTGAACCCGAAGGCCTGCTGGTAGAAGTACAGGACCATCGTGAGGCCGCCCTGGCCGGCGCCGCCGCTGTTCGTCGAGCCGGCGGTGGTGGTGAGGACCTGGGCCTCCGTGAAGCTCTGGAGGCCGGTGATGGTGCTGACGACGAGCACGAAGATCACGGTCGGGCGCAGCAGCGGCAGGGTGATCGAGAAGAAGCTCCGGAAGGCCCCGGCGCCGTCGATCTTCGCGGCTTCGTAGACCTCGCCGCCGATCGACTGCATGCCCGCGAGGAAGATGATCGCGTTGTAGCCGGTCCACTGGTACGTGATGAGCAGCGACACCGTGACCTGGATGCCGAACGGGGTGCTCAGCCACGGCACCGCGGGGAGGCCGATCGCGTGCAGCAGCGTGTTCGCGAGCCCGAAGTTCTGCCCGAAGATCGAGCCGAACAACACCGCCATCGCGACGACCGACGTGATGTTCGGGATGAAGTAGGCGATCCGGAACGCCGTGCTGTACCGGACGGCGCTGTTGAGCATCGCTGCGATGACGATCGCGATGACGAGCATCGGGAACGTCGACAGCGCGAAGATGACGAACGTGTTCCTGATGGAGAGGTAGAACGTCGGGTCGGCGAAGAGCTTCTGGAAGTTCTCGAGACCGACCCACGTGGGGTCGCCCAGCCCGTTCCAGTCCTGGAAGGAGAGGACGAGCGAGTACATCGTCGGGTAGAGCCCGAAGACGAGGAACAGGACGAAGAACGGAGCGACCGCGAGGTACATCGGCCAGGTGCGGCGGATGCCCCGCCGGCGGGGCCGGGTCGTGGGACCCGGCCCCGCCAGCGACGGTGCGACGGACGTGGTCACTGCGCCGATTCCAGTGCCGACTTCGCGGCCTTCACCGCGTCGTTCCATGCCTGGTCCGGGTCCTTGCCGCCCTGGATGTTCGTCAGCTCGACCAGGTACGGCGCCGACACCTGCGCGTCGTAGGGGCTGGTGTACTTCGTGGGCATCGACTCGATCGACTTCTGGAAGACCGAGACGGTGTCCTGTCCGCCGAAGAACGAGTCGCCCTCGGTGAGCGCGGACTCGGAGAGGGCCTTCGACGAGGACGGGAAGTTGCCGACCTGGCTGTACGTGGTGGCCTGCGCGGAGGGGGCGACCAGCGCCTCGATCACCTTGAGGGCGGCCTTCTTGTCCGAGGTCGCTGCGGGGATGGTGAGGAACGAGCCGCCCGCGTTGCCGGGTCCGCCCGGGGTGGCGGTCACGCGCCACTTGCCCGAGGTGTCGGGTGCGGCGCTCTTGATGTCACCGGCGTGCCACGCTGCGCCGATGACGGTCGGGATCTTGCCCTGGTTGACGGCCGAGGCCCAGTCCGGGCTGCCGTCCTCGATGTTGGCGACGATGCCGGCATTCTCGGCGGTCACCGCGCGGTCCCAGGCCTCCTTCACCGTCGCGCTGTCGCCGGTGAACTTCCCCGACTTGCTCACGAAGCCGCTGTCGGCCTGCGCCATCGACCAGCTGAAGACGTCGCCCATGGACACCTCGAGCGAGGCCCCGGTCTTCGCCTTGAGCTGCTTGCCGAACGCGAAGTACTCGTCCCACGTGCTCGTGGCGGCGGCGACGGCGGCGGGCTCGCTCGGCAGGCCGGCCTTGGCGAGGACGTCCTCGCGGTAGAACAGGGCCGAGGGGCCGATGTCGGTCGGGATGCCGATGAGCTTGCCGTCCGACGTCGTCGCCTCGGCGAGCTTCCACTTCGGGAACTGGGCGAGGTCGGACGCCGGGACGAGCGACTTCAGGTCGGTGAAGAGGCTCGACTGCTGCAGGAAGTAGGGCATGTCCTCGCCCTTGACGCCGGTGATCGACGGGACGTTCGTCTTGCCGGTGAAGGTCGTGACGAGCTTCTGCTTGAAGTCACCGCCGATCACGTTCACCTGCAGCTTGTCGGAGGCGAACTCCTTCTTCGCGCTCGAGACGACCGAGTCGCCGAGGGCGCCGGGCCAGAGCCACGCGGTCAGCTTGCCGTCGGACGCGGACGATCCGGCGGAGCAGCCGGTGAGGACGAGTGCCGCGGCGACCGCGGTGGCGAGGACCGCGGCGGTGCGGCGTCGCTTCGTGGGGGTGCGCATGGGGTCTCCTGTGGCCGGGTGGAAGGGGAGGAAGAGCGGGGGAACTGGTGGGGCTGGGGTGGCGGAGCCGGGGGTGGTGCGGTGTTCAGCGGGCGCGGCCCGCCGGTGCGGCGGTCGCTGCCGGGAGGCCCGTGGTGACGAAGCCGTACCGGTCCCGGTCCGCGGCGGCCGGGTTGGCAGCCAGCCACGGTGCGAGTTCGTCCCGTCGGGGCGCGGTTGCGGCGCCGCCGGGTCGGGACACGGTGATCGCGGCGACGAGCGCCGCGAAGTCGATGCGTTCGCGCAGCGGTCGGTCCTCGAGGGACGCGACCGCGAGGGCTGCGCAGAAGACGTCGCCCGCACCGGTCGCGTCGACCGCGTGCACCCGCACGGGCGGCGCGACGACCTCCTCACCGGTGGACGAGTCGACGGCGACGACACCGTCGCCGCCGAGGGTGACGACGCTGAGGGGCACGCGTTCGGCGAGGGCCCGGGCCGCGGCGCGGGCGTCGTCGGTCCGGGTGTAGGCCATGGCCTCGCGGTCGTTCGGCGTGAACGCGTACGCGCCGTCGACGGCGTCGAGCAGCGCGGGGTCCCACGTCCCCGTGGCGTCCCACCCGACGTCGGCGAAGACGCGGAGGCCGCGGCTCGCGCTCGTCCGGACCCAGTCGGCGGTCGTCTCGTCGACGTGCAGTGCCGCGACCCGTCCGCCCTGTGCCGGCAGCAGTTCCGGCAGCGGGACGGGAGCGGCCGTCCCGCCGGTGATGATCGCGCGGTCGCCGTCGTAGCCCATGCAGGCGCTCACCGGGATCGACCAACCCGGGGCTCGGTGCAGCAGCGCGGTCCCGATCCCCTCACGGGCGAGCGCGGCGCGGCAGAGGCCGCTGAGCTCGTCGTCGCCCACCACGGCGGCGACGTCGGTGGACGCACCGAGTCGTGCTGCGGCGATGGCGAAGTTCGCGATGCCGCCCGGCGTCCACGCGAAGTGCGGCGTCCAGTGCTCCTGTCCCAGCACGGGGCCGTGCGGGAGGTCGGCGAACACGGCGTCGAAGAAGAGCAGGCCCGCGACGAGCACGTCGGCATCGGTGCTCGAGGTTCGTCGGTCGTCCATCGCTGCTCCATCGGTCGGCGTGTGAGCACTTTCTAACACAGTTCGATCGATCGCACGCATCTTTTTGTTTGAAAACAATTGCATGTTGAGCGAAGTTGATCGGTATGCTGATCGACGTGAAGGACATCCGCGATCTCGCCATCCTCGACCACCTCCGGACGTCGCGCGCCGCCTCGGTCGCCGACCTCGCCGCCGCCACCGGGTCGAGCGTCGCGACGATCCGCCGTGACCTCCAGCGCCTCGACGACGCCGGTCTGCTGCGGCGCACGCACGGCGGCGCCGTCCTCCCCGACACCCACGAGGGCGACTCCCCGTTCCTCGAGGTCGAGACCGTCAACCGCACCGCGAAGCGTCGGATCGCCGAGGCCGCGGCCCGGTTCGTCGAGGACGGTCACACGATCGTGCTCGACATCGGCACGACGGTGCTGCAGCTCGCCGACCTCCTCCGCGGCCGTCCGATCACCGTGATCACCGCGAACATGGCCGTGTTCGAGCTCCTGAAGGACGACCCGGCGGTGCACCTCGTCCTCCTGCCGGGCGACTACGACCCCGTGTACCACTCGGTCTCGGGCCACCTGACCACCGACTCGCTCCGACTCATCCGCGCCGACCACGCCTTCCTCGGCGTCAGCGGGATCTCTGCGAGCGGCGACCTGCGCGACACCACGATCGCCCAGGTCCCCATCAAGCAGGCGATCGCCGACGCGTGCGACGAGGTCACCGTCCTCGCCGACAGCAGCAAGTTCCCGGGCACCGGGGCGGCACGCATCGACCTGCCGTCATCGATCGTGCGGATCGTCACCGACGACGACCCGCCGGTCCCGGTCGCCGCCGCGTTCGCCGCGCACGGCGTGGAGGTCCTCGTCGCATGAAGCTCGTCATGATCGGCGGTGGCGGGTTCCGCACACCGCTCGTCCACTCCGCCCTGCTGCGCGACCGGGAGCCCGGCCGGGTGACCGAGGTCGCCCTCGTCGACGTCGACGCCGACCGCCTCCGCACGATGGCGCGGATCCTCGCCGACCAGGCCGAGGGCGTGCCCGACGCGCCGACCGTGAGCGTGCACACCGACGTGGAGGACGCGCTCCCGGGAGCGGACTTCGTCTTCTCGGCCATCCGGGTCGCGGGCATGGAGGGCCGAGCGACCGACGAACGCATCGGCCAGTCCCACGGCGTGATCGGGCAGGAGACCGTCGGGTTCGGCGGCATCTCCTACGCCCTCCGGACGCTGCCCACCGTCATGGAGCTCGCGCGCACCGTCAAGCGGCTCGCCCCCGACGCGTGGGTGATCAACTTCACCAACCCCGCCGGCGTCGTGACGGAGGCGATGTCCACCGTGCTCGGCGAACGGGTCATCGGCATCTGCGACTCCCCCATCGGCCTCGCCCGGCGGGCGCTCGGCACCCTCGGCGTCCAGCACGGGCCCGACGTCGAGCTCGAGTACGCGGGCCTCAACCACCTCGGTTGGCTGACCGCCGTGCGCGTCGACGGGGTCGACCGGCTGCCGGAGGTCCTCGCGGACGCCGGCCGGATCGAGTCGTTCGAGGAGGGCAAGCTCTTCGGAGCCGAGTGGATCCAGGCCCTCGGTGCGCTGCCGAACGAGTACCTGCACTACTACTCGTACCGACGGGACGTCCTGCAGGCCGACCAGTACGCACCGCACACGCGCGCCCGGTACCTCGTGGAGCAGCAGGACCGCTTCTGGGCCGTCGCCGGCGCGTGCGAGCACCCGTACCGAGCCTGGCAGGACAGCCGCAACGAGCGCGAGGCCAGCTACATGGCGACCAACCGCGACTCGGCCGGCATGGGTGAGCGCGACGTCGAGGACATGACCTCGGGGGGCTACGAGGACGTCGCGCTCGCGCTCATGCGCGGCATCGCGTACGACCAGCGCGCCCGGCTCATCCTCAACGTGCGGAACCGGGGCGCACTCGCCGGCCTCGACGACGACGCCGTGGTCGAGATCCCGTGCATCGTGGACGCCGCCGGCGCACACCCGATCCCGGGCGCGCGTGTCCCGGACTTCGGACTCGGGACGGTCACCGCCGTCAAGTACGTCGAACGGCAGACCATCCAGGCGGCGCTGCACGGCGACCGGGCAGCAGCGCTGCGCGCCCTCGCGCACCACCCGCTCGTCGACTCCGTGCGTGTCGCGCGCGCCCTGCTCGAGGACGCGCGCTCCTCGTTCCCGCACCTGTCCTACCTTTCCTGAACCGCGCCTCCAGGTCGTCCCTGATCCGCGACCTGGCGGCGCCCTCCCGTGGAGACCCCGCCCATGCACCAGAACCAGAAGCTCGTCGAGGCCCGCATCGAGCGCGTCCTCAGCGAACGCATCACCCCGGCCGTCCACCAGGCCCGCACGCCCGTCGACCTCGCCGCGTGGCAGGTGCCGGACGAACCCGTGCCCGCGGCCGAGGCCCTGGCGGCCGAGTACCGGCCGTTCGCGGTCGGTGAGCAGTGGGGCCGTGCCTGGTCCACGTGGTGGTTCGAGGTCAGCGGGACCGTCCCCGCAGAGTGGGCCGGTCGGACGGTCGAGCTGCTCGTCGACCCGGGGTTCCAGGGCGACTGGCCGGGCAACCAGGCCGAGGGGCTCCTGCACACGCCGGACGGCACCCCGGTCAAGGGCATCCACCCCCGCAACCACTACCTCCGCATCGCGGACGAGGCGCAGGGCGGCGAACAGGTGCACCTGTACCTCGAGGCCGCCGCGAACCCGGACATCCTCGTCAACGAGTTCGTGCCCACCCGGTTCGGGTCGAAGAAGACCGCCCCCGAGACGCCGATCTACACCTTCCGCACCGCCGAGCTCGCGGTCTTCGAGCCCGAGGTCTGGGCCCTGCGCTTCGACGTCGAGGTGCTCTTCCAGATGGTCAAGGAGCTGCCCGAGACCGACCCCAGGCGCCACGAGGTGCTCCGCGACCTCGAGCGCGCGATGGACGCCCTGGCCCTCGACGACATCGTGGGGACCGCCGCCGCGGCCCGGGCCGAGCTCGCCGGAGCGCTCGCGAGCCCGGCGAACCCGTCCGCCCACCGGCTCAGCGGCATCGGCCACGCGCACATCGACAGCGCCTGGCTCTGGCCGATCCGGGAGACGAAGCGCAAGACCGGCCGGACGTTCTCGAACGTGCTCGCCCTCGCCGAGCAGTACCCCGAGTTCAAGTTCGCCGCGTCCAGCGCCCAGCAGTACGCCTGGGTCAAGGAGCGGTACCCGGCGGTGTTCGAGGGCATCAAGGCCGCGATCGCCCGCGGACAGTGGATCGTCGTGGGCTCGCAGTGGATCGAGCCGGACGGCAACCTGCCCGGCGGCGAGGCGATGGTCCGCCAGATCACCCAGGGACTCCGGTTCTTCGCCGAGGAGCTCGGCGTCGAGACCCACGGCATCTGGCTGCCGGACTCGTTCGGCTACACGGCCGCGTTCCCCCAGATCGCCAAGCTCGCCGGACTCGACTGGTTCCTCACGCAGAAGCTCTCGTGGAACCAGACGAACACGTTCCCCCACCACACGTTCTGGTGGGAGGGCATCGACGGCTCCCGGATCTTCACGCACTTCCCCCCGATCGACACGTACAACTCGACCCTCGAGGGCGAGGAGCTGCACCACGCCGTCCGGCAGTTCCGCGAGAAGGGGGCCGCGACGACCTCGCTCGTGCCGTTCGGCTACGGCGACGGCGGCGGCGGTCCGATCCGCGAGATGCTCGAGCGGCAGCGTCGGGTCGAGTCCCTCGAAGGATCGCCCCGCGTCGAGATCGAGCACCCGGACGACTTCTTCGCCCGGGCCCGCGAGGAGTACCCCGACGCCCCGACGTGGGTCGGCGAGCTGTACCTGGAGCTGCACCGCGGCACGTTCACCTCGCACGCCCGCGAGAAGCGCGGCAACCGGAAGGCCGAGCACCTCCTGCGGGAAGCGGAGCTGTGGTGGACCGCCGCCGCGCTCCGCGGTGCCGAGTACCCGTACGAGGCGTTCGACCGGCTCTGGCAGTCCACGCTGCTCCAGCAGTTCCACGACATCCTGCCCGGCTCGTCGATCCAGTGGGTGCACGAGGAGAACGAGGACACCTACGCCCGCAACCACGCGGAGATCGAGGCGCTCATCACGGACGCCCTCACGCGGCTCGGTGTCGGCGGTGCGGTCGCGAACCCCGCCGATCACGACCGCCGCGCCCTCGTCGTCGGCGCGGACGGTTCGCCGATCGGCGTCGTCGAGGCGGCGGCGCACGCCCTGTCCCCCCTGCGGCCGGTCACACCGACGCACCCCGTCACGGCGACGCAGGACGCCGACGGCACCGTCCTCGACAACGGGCTCGTCCGCGTGCACGTCGACACCGACGGGCTCGTCGACTCGATCCGCGACCTCGCCCACGACCGCGAACTCGTGCCGTCGGACCGCAGCGCCAACCTGCTGCACCTGCACGAGGACCTGCCGAACGCCTGGGACGCGTGGGACATCGACGCCCACTACCGGCACTCGGTCGTCGAGCTCCGTGCCGCCCGGTCGGTGGAGCTCACCACCGACGACGACCTCCGCGCCGTGGTCCGCGTCCGCCGGGTGTTCGGGTCGTCCGAGCTCGTGCAGACCATCGCGGTCCACGCCGACGACGTCCGGGTCCACCTCGGGGTCGACGTCGAGTGGCAGGAGCGCGAGAAGCTCCTCAAGGCGTCGCTGCCCTTCGTCGTGCACGCGCAGCACCACAGCGCCGAGATCCAGTTCGGGCACCTCCGGCGACCGACGCACACGAACACCTCGTGGGACGACGCACGCTTCGAGGTGATGGCGCACCGTTGGGTGCACGTCGAGGAGCCCGGCTACGGGATCGGCGTCACGAACGCCGGCACCTACGGCCACGACGTCACCCGCCGCGTGGGCTCCTCCGGCGAGGTCGAGACCGAGGTCCGGCTCAGCCTGGTGCGCGGCGCCCAGTCGCCCGACCCCGAGCAGGACCTCGGACACCACGCGTTCGCGTACGCCGTGCACCCCGGCGCCACGATCGCGGACGTCGTGGCGAGCGGGTACGACCAGAACCTGCCGCTGCGTGCGGTGCCGGCCGCCGAGGGAGCCGCACCGGTGGAGACGCTCACGGCGCCGGTCGTGCCGACGACACCGGGTGTGCGCGTCGAGTCGGTCAAGCTGGCCGACGACCGCTCGGGCGACGTCGTCGTGAGGCTGTACGAGGCGCTCGGCGCGCGCACCGACACCGTGCTCGACCTGCGGATCGACGCCGAGTCGGTGGAGCAGGTCGACCTGCGCGAGCGTTCGATCACCGACCCGGAGCGCACGGCCCGGACCTTCGCGTGGGACGGCGGGACGGTGTCGCTCGGGCTGCGGCCGTTCCAGGTGGTCACCCTGCGGATCCGTCCGCGGCGCTGACGGCCGCCGTCACGACGCGACGGCGGGACGGACGGGAGGCGCGGTGCGGGTCCGCACCGCGCCTCCCGTCCGTCGATCCCGTCCGGTGCCGGTCCGCTCAGATGTCGAGGACGCCGTCGACCGCGTCACGTCGCGGCGGGATGTGTCCGGTTGTGACGTCCTCGTCGAGGTACACCCCGACGTACCCGTGGCCGACGGGTCGACCCGTGTCGTCGAACACTCGGAAGCGGCGACGGAGCCGGAGGAACGGGACCGCCGTGTGCTCGAAGGACACCACCACCGCGGTGTCGGGGAACGTTCCTTCGACCTCGACGTGCACGTCGCGGTAGTCACTCCGCATCCGACGCACACCGTCGACGCCGCGCGTCCAGGTGATCGCGGGGGCGTCGAGGTGCGTGAGCTGCTCGACGAGCCGGGCGACGCTGTGCTCCCGTCTGACCGTGTCCCGGTCCCACAGCGGCCACCGGCTGCCGTCGATGCCTTCGAGGTCGAGCCGTTCGACCCACGGCGCCCGACGTGCCTCGCGCTCCTCGATCGACCGCTCCCACTCGAGGTCGGCGGCGTCGTCCTCCGCGGCGTCCTCCAGCGGCGACGAGTCGAGTGTGTCGGTGTCCACCGAGGCCGGGAGACCGGCGGACACGTCCACCACGACCTCCCGGGGTCGGTAGACGACGTCGCGGCCACCGTCCTCCGCAGGAACGAGGTCCGGACCGGTCCGGTGGAACCGCAGGGTCATCGTGTCGCCCTCCACCGAGACCCGCTCCACGAGGTGGTCGACCCGGATGGTCGTGCGCGTGCCGTCGGGCGCGATGCGTTCGACGTCCGTCGGCGGGGTCGGCGACGGCGGGCCGGGGTCGTCCGAGCCGTCGGCATCGGTCTCGTCCTCCACGGGTCCGTCGGAGTCGCCGGCCCAGTCGGCGAACCCGATGGTCCACTGGTACTTCGTGGCCACCGTCGTGTCGGGGTCGTCGGAGCCGTCGAAGTCCCGCTCGGCATCGGCCGCCGGTCCACCGTCGTCCTCGGAGTCCTCGGAGTCCTCGGAGTCCTCGGAGTCCTCGGGCTCTGTCCACGTCTCGGGGTCCGGCCAGAACGGCTCGACCTCAGCCCACGGGGGGTCGGCCGCGGCGAAGGACGCCGGAACGTCTTCGTCGAAGGGGCCGTCCTCGATCCTCACGGCCATCCACTCCGACGCGTCGCGAGGATCCGCGAGCCACAGGCCGCCGCTGTCCGCGCCGACCACACGCCGGTCGCCGAGGTCGACGGCCGCCCCGACGCGGTCCGGGTCGAGGTGCACCGCGGTGCGAGACCCACCGTCGATGCCGTCGGAGGAGTACACGACCCAGATGCCCTCGGTGGTGGGCCAGGCCGCGGCCTCCTCGACGGCACGCTCCGGCAACGGCGCAGACGGCCACGTCAACCACCGCACCACGGCGCCGTCCTCGATCACCGCCGCCACCGGACGGTGCAGGTCGGGGACCACCAGGCGGTTCCCGACCTCGACGACGTCGAGCGGGAGGAGATGGTCAGCATCGTCGGCGCGGTCGGTTCGAGCGGTCACGCGGCCGACGCTACCGTGGCCTGGCGTGCTCGGCTCGTGCGCTGAGCGCGGACACCGCGACGCGATCAGCGCGGACCGCGTTGACTGGGGTGTCGGCCTGACGAGGAGGAATGCGTGCTCGGACCCGAACTGGTGGTCGTGCTCGGCCTCGCCATCGCGGTGACGGCCGGCATCGCCGACCGCATCCGGGTCGCACCGCCGGTGTTGCTGCTGGTGTTCGGCGCCGGGCTCGCGCTCGTCCCGCAGTTCTCCGACGTGCAGCTGCCCGCCGACGCCGTCCTGCTCCTCTTCCTGCCGGCGCTGCTCTACTGGGAGAGCCTGACGACGTCGCTGCGGGAGATCCGGAAGAACCTCCGCGGCATCGTCCTCATGGGCACGTTGCTCGTCGTCCTGACCGCGGGCGCCGTGGCAGCGCTGCTCCACCTGCTCGGGCTCCCGTGGGGGCCGGCGTGGGTGCTCGGCGCCGCCGTCGCCCCGACGGACGCGACCGCCGTGGGGGCGCTCACGCGGATGCTCCCCCGTCGCAACGTCACCGTGCTCCGAGCGGAGAGCCTCGTGAACGACGGCACGACCCTCGTCGTGTACGGCATCGCCGTCGCGGTGACCGTCGGCACGCAGCAGCTCACGGTCTGGGGCGTCTCGGGCATGCTCCTCCTGTCGTACGTCGGCGGGGTCGCGGCCGGCCTCGCAGCGGCCTGGGTCGGCACCCTCGTCCTCCGCCGCGTCGAGTCGGTGGTGCTCCAGAACCTGGTGACCCTGCTCGTCCCGTTCGTCGCCTTCCTCGGCGCGGAGGCGGTCGACGCGTCCGGGGTGCTCGCGGTCGTCACCGCCGGGATCGTCGTGAGCCAGGTCGCGCCGAAGCTCGACCGCGCCGAGACACGGCAGCAGGTGCGCGCGTTCTGGTCCTTCCTGACGTACCTGCTCAACGGCGCCCTCTTCGTGCTCGTCGGCATCGAGGCGATGATCGCTGCGCGGGCCCTCGACCCGACCGAACTGCTCCGCGCGGGCGGACTGATCGCCGCGGTGGCCGTGCTGCTCGTCGTGGTGCGGTTCGCGTTCCTCAACGCCGCCGGGGGCACGATCTGGCTCGTCACCCGGCGCACCGGCGGCCGACCGCGGGAGGGCCATCGCGACCGACTGGTCAGCGGCTTCGCCGGCTTCCGCGGCGCGGTCTCGCTCGCGATGGCGGTCGCCGTCCCGCGCACCCTCGAGTCCGGCGCAGCGTTCCCGGACCGCGACCTCATCGTCTTCGTCACCGCGGGTGTCGTCGTGCTCACGATCGTCGGACAGGCGCTCGTGCTGCCCGCGGTGCTCCGCCATGCGGCGCTCCCCGAGGACGAGTCGGTCGGCGAGGAGCGCCGGTACGCCGAGCGGACCGCGATCGAGGAGGCCCTCGACGCACTCCCCCGCCTCGCCCGCACGGCCGGCGCCGACCGTGCCACCGTCGACCGCGTGCGCAAGGACTACGAGGCACACCTCGACGTGATCCAGGCCCGGGAGGAAGCCGAGGACGACGACCACCCGGCCCTGCAGCGACACGACGCCGCGGTCGCCCTGGAGCTCGCCCTCGTCCAGCACAAGGCCGCGACGCTCCTCCGGCTCCGCGACGCCGAGGAGATCGACGACCTCGTCCTCCGCCAGGTGCGCGCCGGCTACGACGCCGAGGAGGCCCGGCTCGAGGGGGCGACGCCGCCGTGACCCTCGACGTCGACGTGCTGCTCAGGACGCTCCTCGGCGTCGCGGTGCTCGTCGCCCTGGCCACCGCCGTGCTCCTGCTCGCCCGGGCCCCGTCGCCGTGGGCGCCCGCGCTGGCCGTCCTCCGCGGCACCCTCCAGCTCGCGGTGCTCAGCGTCGTCCTGACCGGGGTGATCCGGGATCCGGCGTGGATCGCGGTCGCGCTCGTCGTCATGTTCGGCGTCGCGACCACGACCGCGGCACGGCGACTCGGCACGCTGCGCGACCGGCTGCTGCCCGTGGCCGTGTCGATGGCGATCGGCATCGGCGCCGCGCTCACGGTCGTCTTCGTGACCGGCGCCATCGAGTTCACCCCGCGGTACGTCCTCGCCATCGGCGGCATCGTGGTCGGCAACGCGATGACGAGCGCCACGCTCTCCGGCCGGCGCTTCGTGGAGCTCGTCGACGACCGCTGGGACGACGTCGAGGGCTGGCTCGCCCTCGGGGCCACACCCCGCCGCTCGACCGCGGCCCTCGTCCGACGGGCCGTCCACGCCGCGATGGTCCCGAGCACGGACCAGACCCGCACCACCGGGCTCGTGACCCTGCCCGGCGCCTTCGTCGGCGCGGTGTTCGGCGGGGTGTCCCCGATCGAGGCCGGACGGTTCCAGGTCGTCGTGCTGGCGGCGATCATCGCCGCGGGCGCACTCGTCGCCGTCACGCTGACGCACCTGCTCGCGCCGGTGCGGACGCGGCCCGTCACGTCGAGCTGACACCGTCGCGCCCCCCGCCGCGCTGACGCACCGGCCTGGAGGCAGCGGGTCGCGTCGTGCCCCGCCCGTCGCCCTGACAGCGTGGCGCTGCCAGCGGCGCGCGTCCCCGCCGCGCACCGTCCGTGACGGACGCGAGCCGCGCCTCCAGGCCGCTGCCGACCGCGTCAGGGACCGGTCGCGCCCGCCGGCTCGACCACGGACCGGGCCCCCGGGGTCGCCCAGACCGTGCCGTCGACCCCGAACGCGAGGACGTCGACCGAACCGTCGGCGGTGAGCGCGCGGAGGTCGTCCGCGTCCCCCGCGACCACCGCGGTGGCCAGGACGTCCGCGGTCACGATGTCGTCCGCGATCACGGTGGCCTGCACGAACGCGGGCGTCGAGCGGCGCCAGATGTGCTCACCCCGCTCGGCCGTCCCGGAGGTGGCCACGGCGCGTCGGGTGCCCTCGAGGCGGGCGACCCCGACGACCGTGTCCCGGCGTGCCGGGTCCACGACGCCGACGCTCCAGGGCTCGGGAGGTCCGTCCGGTCCGACGAGCCGCCCGCGGGCGAGGACGTCGCCGCCCGCCGCGATCAGCCAGTCGGACGACCCACGGTCGAGGACCGCCCCGGCCTCCTGGATCGCGAGCGCCTTCACGACGCCGGACAGGTCGACGACGCCGTCGGGCCGGTGCGGGGTGAACGCGCCGCCCGTCCGGTCACGCCACTCGAGCGCGAGGGCGTACACGTCCCGCACCTCCTGCGGGGCGTCGGCGAGTCGGAGCGACCCGGCCGCCACACGGCTGAGGACGGACGCCGGGTCGTACAGGCTGTAGCGGTGGTCGTGGCCGGCGAAGACCGCACGGACCGCGGAGGCGGCCTCGGGGGTCGCGCCCCGGAGGCTCACCACGGTGCCCATGGTCTCGAACGTCTGGACGCTCACGAGCCCGCCTGGTCGAGCGCGGACTGCAGCGAAGTGGTGTACCCCTCGCTGGTGAAGGTGGCGCCGCTGACGGCCTGGATCTGCGCCGACTGCGCCTGGAGTGCCTCCTGCCGGAGGATCGGCGCCGCCTGCTGGCTGATCATGACGGACCGGCCGTCGCTGTTCGTCAGCTGCAGGGCCGTGACGTCGGTGAGCTTGCCGCCGGCCACGGTGACCTGCACCTGGACGGGCCCGTACTGGGTCTGGACGGTCTGCCCCGTGTAGGTGCCGTCCTTGACGGCACCGGACGCGGACCCGGACGCGGACCCGGAAGCGGAGCTGCCGGTGCTGCTACCGGCATCGCCGCTGCTGCTGCTTCCGCCGCTGCCGCTCGTACCACTGCCGCCGGTGGCCGCAGCGCTGCCGCTGCCGGCGCTGCCGCCGGCCGTGCTGCCGCTGTCCGCGCTGCTGGTGCCACCCGACGTCGCCGCCTGGGACCGGGACACCGTCGCGGCAGGCTGCCCGCCGAGCTGCCAACCGATGACCAGGACCGCCGCCGACGACACGATGCCGCCGGCGATCACCCGAGCGCGCATCACTCGAACCGTTCCTGGTGGATCTGGTGTTCGGGGACACCGGCGAGCCGCGCCTCCCGGACGACCAGGTCGGACCACACCCGCGGCCCGCACACGTACAGGTCGGACTCGAGCAGCCGCGGGAACACCGACCGGAGCGTGACCCCGCGGCGGACGTCCTCCTCGGTCATCCAGCTCTCCCGCGAGTGCGCGCGGTGCCCGACCATGGCGAAGAGCGTGCTGCCGGTCGCGTTCGCGAGGGCGACGGTCTCGTCCCAGAGGTACTGCTGGTCGGCGTCGGTCCCGCGCAGCAGGACGGTGGCCTCGCCCGGCCGCAGGTCGGTGTCCTCGAGGAGGGCGCGGACCGGCGTGATGCCGATGCCGGACGCGACGAGGGCGAGGTACGGCGCGGTGCGGGCACGGCTGGTGAAGAGCCCGTACGGTCCCTCGAGCGACACGAGGGCGCCGGGGCGGATGCGGCCGAGCCGGGCCGAGCCCGCGCCGAGGTCGCGGACGGTGATGCGTGCGTGCCCGGAGCCGGGGACCGCCGAGAACGACACCGGGTGCGCGTGCCACCAGGTGCGCGCGGTCCAGAAGCGCCACACGCCGTACTGGCCGCCTTCGACGCCGAGCCGGTCCAGGGCCCGGCCGGCGAGGTGGATCGAGACCACGCCGGGCGCGATCGGCTCCACGGCCGTGACCCGGATCCGGTGCCGGAGGGTCACCACCAGCGGCAGGACGAAGCGGTACAGGACGATCAGCCCGAGCGCGAGCACGTACAGCGCGATCCAGTAGGTGCGCTGCCACGACCCGACGGACAGCACCCCGCCGACGCTGAGCATGTGCGGCAGCGCCACCAGGACGGCCGCGTAGCTCAGGAGGTGGATGACGTGCCACGCCTCGTACGGCAGCCGACGACGGACCGCGACGAGCGACGACACGACGACCGCGACGAACAGGCCGAGGGCGAGGTACGCCAGGGGCATGTCCGGCGTGGAGAACAGCGCGATCGTCTCGGCGACCGGGCTCTTCGCCGACTCGGCCGAGTAGCCCAGGGTGAGCAGGGCGCCGTGCGCGAGCAGGAGGTACAGCACCGGCTTGCCGAGGGACCGGTGCACCGCGATCGCGTTGTCCTGCCCGAACACGCGGTCGATGAGCGGCACACGAGCGGCGAGCACGAGCATCACCAGCGTGAGGTCGGTGCCGATCAGGCCCGCGACGATGCCGGCGTCGGTGAGGACGCTGCCGACCCCGGTCACCGTCCGCGACGCCGGGGTGACGAGCCAGAGCAGGACGGCGACCGCGGCGGACACCCACGCGAGCACGCCGAGCAGGTCGGCCGCGGCGGTCCGCGCCCGCTTCGACCGCCGTCGTCGACGGGCTGCGGCGGCGAGCGGCTCGGAGGGGGCGGGGCGGAGCCGTGGACGGCTCGCCGCGCCGGGTCGGGTGGCAGGGCCGGCGGTGTCGATCATCGTCGTGGTCCTCTCCAGCGGTTGATCGGGTGCCACCCAGCATCTGCATCGGAACCATGAACCAGCCCGGAGCGGGCAGAGCCGTTCGTTCGAGATCTCGAGTGATGGCGCCGGGCGCCGTTCAGCGCGCCGGGAACCGCACGGTCGCGACGGCTCCGCCCCCGTCGCGGTTTGCGAGCGTCGCCGTCCCACCGCCGCGCTCGGCGATGCCCCGGACGAGCGCGAGCCCGAGCCCGCTGCCGCCGAGCGTGGTCCGCGACTCGTCGGCACGCGTGAAGCGGTCGAACGCCTGCGGCAGGAACGCCTCCGGCACGCCGGGCCCGTCGTCGGTCACCGCGAGTTCCAGCGCGCGGGTGTCGTCCTGCCGGAGCGTCGCGCGGACGACGCCGCCGTCGCTGCCGGCGGCGATGGCGTTCGCGACGAGGTTGTCGACCACCCGGGCGAACGCGGCGGGTGCGACGTCGTAGCGGGCGTCCGGGTCGCCGACGTCGACCGAGAAGTCGACGTCCCGGGGACCGACGACGTCGATCGCCCGCGCGCGGTCCACCGACGCCATCAGCTCCGACACGAGGTCCCGCGCCGGTGTGGACGGCACGGGGGTGTCCTCGTCGAGCCGGCTCAGCTCGAGCAGCGTGTTCGCGAGCGCCACCAGCCGCGCCGCGTCCGACTCGGCGGCGGTCAGTTCGCGTTCGAGCGCGGCCGCATCCCCGGACGACCGGTGCGCCAGTTCCAGCCGTGCGGTCAGCGCCGCGAGCGGTGTCCGGAGCTCATGGCTCGCGTCCGACACCATCCGGCGCTCGCGTTCGGCGTGCTCGCGCTGCCGGTCGAGGAACGCGTTGAGCGTCCGTGCGAGCCCGGCGAGCTCGTCGTCGGAGCGGCCGATCGGCAGGTGCCCGGCAGCGGTGCCCGTGCTGATCGCCTCGGCCGTGCGGCGCATCCGGCCGACCGGTCGGAGCGCGAGCGTCGTCAGGAGCCACGCGGTCCCGCCGAACGCCGCGAGCGCGAGGACCGTCCCGACGACGAGCGACCGGTCGACCCGCTCGAGCGTCTCGTGCCCGCCGCGGCCGTCCTGGGCCGCCCACACGACGAAGGACCCGGCGGAGGTCGTCACCGGGACACCGACGACGGTGACCACGCCGCGGTGGTCGCGGAGCCGCAGGGTGGTCTCGTCGCGCACGGTGTCCGGCAGGCGGTCCCGCAGTTCGTGCGGCAGGGCGTCGACGGTCCACGCGCCCGCTGCGTCGCGCACGCCGACGAGCACCCCCTGGGAGGGACGGTCCGGCGACTCGCCGGGGTTGCTCCGGAGGTCCGCGACGAACGGTGCCGCGTCCCGTTCCGCGAGGGACCGGTCGGTCTCGATCGTCGCGCGCTCGATCTGCAGGTGCAGGACGAGCGCGGTGCCGACGAGCACGACGGCGCCGACGAGCAGGCTCCCGAGCGTGATGCGGGTGCGGATCGAGAGCCGGCGCAGCACCCTCACGGGGCGGCCACGACGTCGAGCGCGTAGCCGACGCCGCGGACGGTGCGGATCGCGACGTCGGCGTCCGCGGCCTGCAGCTTCTTCCGGACGTAGCTGACGTACTGGTCGACGATGGTCGGGTCGAAGTGCTCGGCGCTCCCCCACACCTCGTCGAGGACCTCCGTGCGGGACCGTACGGTGCCGACCCCCTGCACGAGGAACCGCAGGAGCGAGAACTCCTTGACGCTGAGCGGGAGGTCGCGTCCGCGGACCGTCGCACGGACGGCGACGGTGTCGAGCCGCACGGCGCCGGCCTCGACGACGGTCGGGGTGCCCGCGGCCCGGCGCCGCAGGTGGGCGCGGAGCCGGGCGTTCAGCTCGGCGATCGCGAACGGCTTGGTGAGGTAGTCGTCGGCGCCGGAGTCGAGTCCGAACACCCGGTCGTCGACCGCGTCGCGGGCCGTCACGAGGACGACCGGGAGGTCCTGCCCCATCTCGCGGAGCCGACGGCAGACCTCGAAGCCGGTCATCTCGGGGAGCATCACGTCGATGGCGGCGGCGTCGAACGCCTGCGTGCGGGCGGCGACCAGCGCGGCGACCCCGTCGGTCACGAGTGTGACCGTGTGACCTTCGCCGCGGAGTCCGCGCTCCACGAGCGCGCCCATCTCGGGGTCGTCCTCGACGACCAGGATCTCCGCCATGCCGTTCCTTCCCGTCCCCATGGTGCCGTACGTCGGTCCGGTCGCGCACGTGCGTGGTGGCGGACGCGACCGCCTGGAGGCCCGGTGCGGGTCCGCGGGACCGGCACCGGGCCTCCAGGCGGTCACCGTCCGTCCGTCGCCCGTCCGCCCCGGGCTCGGCACCTCGGGTCAGGCCACGCCGCTCGTCCCGAGGAGCGAGCCGATGAGGAAGGTCGCGGCGAGCGCCAGCGCACCGCCGACCACGACGCGGATCGTGGCCCGTGGGACGGAGCCGCCGCCGATCTTCGCGCCGGTCGCACCGGTCAGCGCGAGCGCGATGAGCACCACGACGAACGTGACCGGGAGGCGTGCGCCGTCGGGCGGGAGGAGGATCGCGAGCAGCGGGAGCAGTGCGCCGATCGCGAACGACGCGGCCGAGGCGAGGGCTGCGTGCCAGGGGCTGACGACCTCGTCCTCGTCGATGCCGAGTTCGGTCGAGAGGTGCGCTGCGAGGGCGTCCCGTTCGGTGAGCTCGGCCGCGACGCGTTCGGCGGTGTCGCGTCGGAGGCCGCGCTGCTCCCAGAGTCGGGTGAGCTCCTCGAGCTCGACCTCGGGGTCGTCGGCGAGTTCCCGTCGCTCCTCGTCGATGAGGGCGCGCTGGCTGTCGCTCTGGCTGCTGACCGAGACGTACTCGCCGAGGGCCATCGAGATCGCGCCGCCGACGAGGGCGGCGACGCCGGCGGTGGCGATGGCGGGGACGGAGGTGGAGGCACCGGCGACGCCGACCACGATCGCCGCGGTCGAGACGATGCCGTCGTTCGCGCCGAGGACGCCGGCGCGCAGCCAGTTGAGCCGGGCGGAGAGGCCGCCGGCGTGGGCTTCGCCCTCGTGCTGTGGGGTGTCGGTCACCCGGCCAGACAACCACGCGGCGGAACGCGGGTTCGTGTGTGTTCTCGAACGAACGGATCAGTGCGCCGACCGGCCTGGCGCCGTGCGTCGCGCGGCCGGACCGCGTTGTGTGGACACCAGCGCGCCGGGTCGTCCGGCGCACGAAGAAGGGCTTTCGATGAACTGGCAGTTCGGGGGCATCCCGCTCCACCCACTGTTCGTCCACCTCACTTCCGTCGCCGTTCCGGTCGCCGCGCTCGTCGCGATCGCCGTGGCCGCGTGGCCCGCAGCCCGCCGGTGGTTGGCGGTCGGTGCGCCGATCATCGGGCTCGTCGCGCTCGTGTCGGTGCCGCTCGCGACCTCGTCCGGGGAGTGGCTGGAGCACCACGAGGAGGAGACGGCGCTGCTGGAGCGGCACACGCACCTCGCCGACGGACTGCTCCCGTGGTCGATCGCGGTGTTCGCCCTGCTCACGCTCTGGTGGGGGTGGCAGCGCTTCGGCGTCGCACGGGTCGACGCCCGCGGACTCGTCCGTGCGGTCGGGATCGTGGGACCGGTCCTCCTGGTCGCAGCCGGGATCGGCTCGCTCATCGAGGTCGTCGTCATCGGACACGCAGGGGCCGTGTCCGTCTGGAAGGGATAGGGAACGGGAACGATGGAGCACGACGAGACGAACACGTGCAGCTACCACATGGCCGGGTCGCTCCCGGCGGGCGGTGACCACCTGGGCGGGGCGTTCGGCCAGTCGCCGACGCTCGAGCACTGGTACCCGCAGCGGCTCCGGGTGGAGCTGCTGCACCGGAACGGGGTCGACGCGGACCCGCTCGGCGCCGACTTCGACTACGCGGCAGCGTTCGCGACGATCGACCTCGAGGAGCTCAAGCAGGACATCAAGACGCTGCTGACCACGAGTGTCGACTGGTGGCCGGCCGACTACGGCAACTACGGCCCGCAGATGATCCGCATGGCCTGGCACGCCGCCGGCACGTACCGGATCGCGGACGGTCGCGGGGGCGCCGGGACTGCGATGCAGCGGTTCGCGCCGATCGGCAGCTGGTGGGACAACGGCAACACCGACAAGTCGCGGCGGTTGCTGCAGCCGATCAAGCACAAGTACGGCAACGCGCTCAGCTGGGCCGACCTCATGGTGCTCACGGGCAACTGTTCGCTCGAGCTCATGGGCCTGCCGACCTACGGCTTCGGTGGCGGGCGGCTCGACGCGTGGGAGCCGGACGACGGCACGTGGTGGGGCCCTGAGGTGTGGAACCCGCACGACGTGCACAGCGGCGACGACATGGTCTCGCGCGACGAGCGCTGGCACGGGCAGAACGGCGACGAGGACTACGACCTGCAGAGTCCGCTCGCGGCGTCGCACCAGGCGCTCATCTACGTCAACCCGGAGGGTCCGTACGCGAACGGCGACCCGATGGGCTCCGCGCGGGACATCCGGGTCACCTTCACCCGGATGGCGATGAACGACGAGGAGACCGTCGCGCTCATCGCCGGTGGTCACGCGTTCGGCAAGAGCCACGGCCAGGTGCCGGCGACCGAGATCGGCCCGTCGCCGGAGCTCGCGCCGATCGAGCAGATGGGGCTCGGCTGGCACAACCCCCGCGGCACGGGCAACGCCGAGTTCACCTCGACGAACGGCATCGAGGGCAGCTGGACCCAGGACCCGACCCGCTGGGACAACAGCTACCTGGAGAACCTGTTCGGGCACGAGTGGGAGCAGACGAAGAGCCCCGCCGGCGCGCTGCAGTGGACGCCGAAGGACCCGGACGCGCCCAGGACCCCGGACGCGCACGTGCCGGGTCAGACGCACGCGCTGATGATGATGACGTCCGACATCGCGCTCAAGGTCGACCCGGAGTACCGGAAGGTCTGCGAGAAGTTCCTCGCCGACTTCGACACCTTCACGCTGGCGTTCTCGAAGGCCTGGTACAAGCTGACCCACCGCGACATGGGTCCGAAGCACCGGTACCTCGGCCCGGAGGTCACGATCCAGGACGAGCTGCTCTGGCAGGACCCGCTCCCCGACGCCGAGGGTGTGCCGATCGGTGACGCCGACGTCGAAGCGCTCAAGGCCGCGGTGCGTGCCGCCGGCATCAACTCGTCCGACCTCGTCTTCACCGCCTACTCAGCCGCGTCGACCTACCGCGACAGCGACAAGCGCGGCGGTGCGAACGGCGGCCGGATCGCCCTCGCCCCGCAGAAGGACTGGGCGGTCAACCGCCGCACGGTGCCGGTCGTGGAGGCACTGCAGCGCATCCAGCAGCAGCACCCGTCCGTGTCCCTCGCGGACCTCGTCGTCCTCGCCGGCTGCGTCGGGGTCGAGGACGCCGCCCGTGCCGCCGGGGTCGAGGTGACCGTGCCGTTCACGCCGGGCCGCGTGGACACCACACAGGAGCGCACGGACATCGAGATGTTCGAGTGGCTGCGGCCGATCGCCGACGGCTTCCGGAACTTCCGGTCCGAGCGGTTCGAGCAGTTCGCGCCGGGTGTCGCGCTCGAGCAGGTGTTCCTCGACCGGGCGAACCTGCTCACGCTGACCGCGCCGGAGTGGACCGTCCTGACCGGCGGCCTGCGGGTGCTCGGCACGAACTGGGACGGCTCCGACGTCGGCGTCCTGACGCACCGCGTCGGCACGCTCTCGACCGACTGGTTCGTCAACCTGACCGACACCGACCTCGTGTGGACGAAGACCGACGACACCGAGACGGTGTTCGCCGGCACCGTCCAGGCGACCGGCGAGCAGCGCTGGACGGCCTCCCGGCACGACCTCGTGTTCGGGTCGAACGCGCAGCTCCGGTCGGTCGTCGACGCGTACGCGGGCAGCGACGGCCAGGAGCGGTTCGTCCACGACTTCGTCGCCGCCTGGGACAAGCTCATGATGCTCGACCGGTTCGACGTGAAGGGGCACAGGCGGTACGGCCCGATGGCCGCCTGACACCCCTTCCCGACCCGGCGCCCGCTCTGTCACGATGGTGGCGGAGCGGGCGCCGTCGTCCGCGCAGTTCGAAGGAGAACCCCATGACCGTCCACCTCAACCCCTACCTCGGGTTCCGGGACTCCGCCCGCGAGGCGCTCGAGTTCTACCACTCGGTGTTCGGCGGAGACCTCCGGATCGGCACCTTCCGCGAGATGGGCGCCGACGTGGGTCCGGACGACGCCGACAAGGTGATGCACGGTCAGCTCGACGTCGGGGGCGGGCTCGTCCTGATGGCCTCGGACGCCCCCGCGGACCACCCGGTCGACTCCGGCAGCAGCATCTCGGTGTCCCTGAGCGGCGACGAGGTGGAGGCGCTGACCCGCTGGTGGCACGGTCTGTCCGAGGGAGCGACGATCATCGAGCCCTTCACGCAGGCCCCGTGGGGCGACACCTTCGGCATGCTGACCGACCGTTTCGGCACCACCTGGCTGGTCAACGCGACCACCACGCAGCTGTCCTGACACGGCACCGCCGACGCGGTGCCCACGTCCGGACGGGAGGCACGTGGCGGCGCCGCAGTGCGCCTCCGGTCCGGTCGTGCTGCCGTTCCGTCCGACCCGCGGGGAGACGCGACACGCGCCGCGCCGCGTCCGTAGGCTCGGAAGCATGTCCTACACCGCGGCGGACGACCGCTACGACTCCATGCCCTACCGCCGGACCGGGCGCTCCGGCCTCGACCTGCCCCTGCTCTCGCTCGGGTACTGGCACAACTTCGGCGACGACAAGCCCTTCGAGACGCAGCGCGCGATCAGCCGTCGCGCGTTCGACCTCGGCATCACGCACCACGACCTCGCGAACAACTACGGCCCGCCGTACGGCGCCGCGGAGGTGAACTTCGGTCGCCTCATGCGCGAGGACTTCCGGCCGTACCGCGACGAGATGGTCATCTCGACGAAGGCCGGCTGGGACATGTGGCCCGGGCCGTACGGGCAGGGCGGGGGCTCGCGGAAGTACGTGCTCGCCTCGCTCGACCAGTCGCTGCAGCGCATGGGACTCGACTACGTCGACGTGTTCTACTCGCACCGCCTCGACGCGTCGACGCCGCTCGAGGAGACCATGGGCGCGCTGCACACCGCCGTCCAGCAGGGCAAGGCGCTCTACGTCGGGATCTCCTCCTACGACGCCGACCGGTCCCGGCAGGCCGCCGAGATCCTCCGCGACCTCGGGACGCCGCTGCTCATCCACCAGCCGTCGTACTCGATGCTCAACCGGTGGATCGAGGACGAGGGGCTCCTCGACGCGGCCGGCGACCTCGGCTTCGGCGTCATCGGCTTCACCGCACTCGCGCAGGGGCTGCTCACGGGGCGGTACCTCGACGGGGTGCCGGAGGACTCGCGCGCGGCGGCGGGCAAGTCGCTCGACGCCGGGTCGCTCACCCCGGAGGTCGTCGACCACCTGCGAGCGCTGAACGACATCGCGTCCGAGCGCGGCCAGAGCCTGGCGCAGCTCGCGCTCGCCTGGGCACTCCGTGACGAGCGGGTGACCTCGCTCGTGATCGGTGCGTCGCGGGTCGAGCAGCTCGAGCAGAACGTCGCCGCGCTCGGCAACCTGTCGTTCACGGACGACGAACTCCGCCGCATCGACGAGCACTCGGTCGGGGTGCTCGACGTGGACCTGTGGTCGGGAGCCCGGTCGGGCGCGGTGAGCTGAGGCGCGGCACCGCGGCCGCATCGAACCACGGAACCGACGTCGAACCAGGGCCACCACCTGGTTCGATGTCGGTTCTCCGGTTCGACGCCGATCGTCGTGTCCCTCGCGGGGTCCTGGGGCATCGCGGACGTGCTCGGCTGGCCGTCACCGTGATCGGGTTCAGCCCGCGATCGGCCTGCCCGGCTGAGCCGCCCCGCGCGGTCGGCCCCGGCGACGAGTGGGATTGAGTCGCTCGGCGCAGCACCCCTGACCGCTCGTGCACCCCACAGCTGTACGAACGGACACCTCGACTGCCGCGGAGTAGCGTCAACGAGCCGTTCTGTCCGGAGCGTGCACGGGGACAGAACGGACCACGCAATGCGGCGCATCGCCCGCTCGGCAGCCATGAGCGCTGTCACACTCCTCACCGCAGGACTGATCAGCACCATCGGCACATCGGCAGCAGACGCAGCAGACGCCGCCGCGACGCCCGGCGCGGTCCTGCAGATCGCGTCCCCGTGGTACCAGACCAGGGGCGACGCCGAGTTCGCCGATGGGGACGACATCGAACTCGTCACCGCCGACACCACCCGCGGTGTCGACGCGCGCACGACCGGATCGAAGCGCGGGTCGTTCCGGCTGACCCCTCCGCAGGGGAAGCCGCTCACGACCGGCGCGTACTGGCTGGACCCCGACCGCCAACACAGCGACGCCCTCCCGGCCCTCGAGATCGACGGGACGGACATCTACGGGGACTTCACGGTCCTCGACCTCGAGTCCGACCCGACGAACGGTCGGATCACCCGGTTCGACGCGGTCGTCCCCGGGATCGGTGAGTTCCGGTTCGGTTCGGACCCGGCCGGTTCGGTCATCCTCGGCGCGCGGAACGTCGTGTTCGAGAAGCGGTTCATCGGGCTGCCGAAGAAGAGCCAGGTCGAGACGGTCCACAACACGGCAACAGCTCCGGTCTCGTTGGGGACGCCCGTCGTCACGGGTGTGGACGCGAAGTCGTTCTCCGTCAGCAACAGCACCTGCGGCGCCACACTCGCGGCCGACGCGACGTGCACCTTCAGCATCAACTTCCGTCCGAGGGTGGCCGGACCCGCCACGGCTTCGGTGAGCCTGCCCGTCGGGGCGGCGACGCAGACGGTGGCGCTGACCGGTTCGGCGTTCCTCGGGAAGACGATGATCACCTCCTCCGGGAAGGACATGGTCAACAAGGGCAAGACGACGAAGGCCACGTCCGGCTCGACCCAGATGTCCATCTCGTACGCTGCGCTCGACTGGTGGTTCCAGGCGGACGACCTGGACGGCGGTGGCAACATCGTCAGCGTCCGCCTCGGCGGTCCGTACGGCAAGGCGTTCCCGCTCGGGACGACGAAGACGTCACCCAGCGGGAAGTACTCGATCGTCACCACGGTCGACTCCTACGGATGTGACACCACCGGCACGATGACGGTGAAGCAGTTCGCCCTCGACCCGGTGACCGGGTTGCCGGCCACGGTCGACATGGCGTTCACGCAGTACTGTGCGGACAAGATCGCGCAGCACGGCACGCTGCAGTGGCAGGCGCGTTCCGACGTCACAGCGCCCGCGGCCCCGACCGGGGTCCGCGTCGCGTCAGCGACACCGACGAAGGTCAAGTGGACGTCCTCGGTCTCGAAGGATGCGGCATCGGTCGTCGCTCGACTCGTGCAGGGAGACGGCGCCGGTGCGACCGCGCAGAGCGGTGTGCCGTTGGTGGTCTCCGGCGCCTCCGCAGCAGTGCCGAAGCTCCCGACCGGGCAGCGTTGGACCATCGTCGTGTTCGCTGTCGACGGGACGGGGAACGTCAGCAAGGCAGCCTCGACGTCCTTCGGCACCACACCGGTCACCGTGACGGCGCCGGGACGGCCCACCATCACCGGGTCGACGCCCGGTCCTGGGTCGGTCACAGTGTCGTTCGACGCGCCGGCGGGTGATGGTGGACTGCCGATCACGAGCTACATCCTCTCCGGATCCGGGCAGCGCACCGTGACGGGGACGTCGAGCCCGCTGACGCTCACCGGGTTGCCAGCCGGGAGCACACAGGTCACCGTCATGGCGGTGAACGCATCAGGGAAGAGCCTCCCGGCCTACGCCAGGCTGGTGACGGTCGGGTAGGGCTCCGGTCCGTCAGCCAGACCCGCACACGAGCCGGAGCGTTCCGCGCGTGGGCGATCGCCGCCGATCCGAGACGTTCTCCTGCAGGCGCGTGAGGAACGATTCCGTTGCTGCGCCGTCCGCGCATGCTCCGACTCGCCCCCACCATCCGAACGGCAAGGCATCGTGGAGCTCGCGGACGAACCGCTCCGACCGGAACCGGCTGCCCGGTCCGCGTGCACGATCGTGTCGACCGGATTCCGGCGGTGCACCGCCGTCCGCAGCTGCACCGCGCCCGGCGAGACCGGCGTCCGAGCACCGATTGAGAACGGCTGCGATCCGGGTCACCGCATCGGTTTCGAGGAAGTCCTCGCGTCCGGGTCAGTCCACGGTGATGTGCGTAGAACTTGAAGTGTGAAATGCAGCAGGCCAGTATTGCTGTGTCGGCGATGACGCCGACTGACACACTGGCAGGTCCTGCCAGGGAGAGAAGGTCCTGATGCGACGTTCACCTGTCCACGTCTGGGGTGGTGCCCTCGCGATCGCCACCGCTGTCCTCACGGCCTCGTTCTTCCCGACGCCCGCGAGAGCGGCGCAGAGCGGGATCACGCTCAGCGAAGAGCGCAGCGTCCGCGCCACCATGCACGCCGCAGGTCTGTCTTCCGCGGTGATCGAACGCCTCATCGCGAAGCTGCGGGCTGGCGAGCAGCTCGACTCTGAGCTCGAGACGGTGGCACCAGAGTCCTCCGTCACGACTCTGCAAGACGCCGGCGTCGTGACGACTGCGACGTACCCAGACGGATCGATCCGCACCACCGTCGAACTCGAACGGACCCTCACCGGCGCGTCAGCGCGGATCTACGTCGCGCACCCGACGCTCGAGTGCAACCTGATCCACTGCACGCTGATCTACTCCCGCGCAGACACGAAGTACATGGCGACGGCATCCTTCAGCACCGTGTCAGCGATCGTGGCAGCGGCGTGCGGGCCGGCGGCTCGGGCGTGTGGCATCGCCGTCGGCGTCGTCATCGACACCACGCACAACGCGTACAGCTCAGGTCGCTGCGTCGGTCTCCGGAAAGTCCTCGCGACCGGGCCGGTCTACCCGGTGATCGTCTCCTGCCGGAAATGAGGAGCCGTCCCAGGAAGGACACGAGATGAACACGCAGCAGATCGTGCCAGCCACCCGATCAGGGTTGGTGCTCAGCATCGTCGGGTTCGCCATCGCCGCGACCCTCATGGCCTCGAGCACCGCCCGCACGGCGTTGGCCACGCCGTACGGTCTCGCCTGGATCCTGCTGGTGGTCCTCATGGTCTACCCGCCACGCATGATCCGTCCGGGGCCAGGTTGGGCTCGCCAACGCTGCCGCACCGTCCCGGCCACCGTCCTCTACGTCGCCGCGGTCGTCGTGGCCCTGGGCGGAGCAACATGGGCGGTCACCGCTGGGGCCGTCGTCGCCGCGTGTACAGGCGCACTCACGCTCGGCATCGCGACCGTGGCGGCGACGCTACCGACGGTCACACGGCCGGAGCAGGCGCCGCACGAGTCTGGCCGGCGCGGACCGCGCGGCAGGTGAGGGACGCTCTCGTGGCACGTCGCTGTCCTCGTGCACGGCGCGGAGCATCTCCGTGCGACCACGGGCAGCGGTCGGCGGCCGGCCGTACCGACGCTGTGCGGGTGCCGCTCACACCGGGAGCGCGTCAAGTACCCCTGCCGACGCCGCCGACACCGCCGACACCGACGCCGACACCCCCGGCAGGGTCGGCACCCGCTGCCCGCTCATCGTCTCGAGCACCCGCACGACCTGCCTGCTGTACCCGTACTCGTTGTCGTACCAGACGTAGACCACCACCTGCCGCCCACCGTCCGCGATCGTCGCCAGCCCGTCGACCACGCCGGCCTTCCGCGAGCCGAGGAAGTCGCTCGACACGACCTCGGGCGACTCCACGTAGTCGACCTGTCGGCGGAGGGCCGAGCGCAGCGACACCTCGCGGAGGTGGGCGTTGAGCGCCTCCCGGGTCACGCCGGTCCCGAGCGTCAGCGTGAGCACCGCGATCGACACGTCCGGCGTCGGCACCCGGATCGCACTGCCGGTGAGCTTGCCGGCGAGCGGCGGGTACGCCTTCGCGACGGCACGCGCGGCCCCGGTCTTCGTCGGCACCATGTTGAGCGCCGCCGAGCGACCCCGGCGCGGTCCCGGGTGGTGGTTGTCGGTGAGGTTCTGGTCGTTCGTGAACGAGTGGACCGTCTCGACGTGCCCGTGCTCGATGCCGTACCGCTCGTCCAGCGCGGCGAGCACCGGCGTGACGGCGTTCGTCGTGCACGAGGCCGCGGCGAGGATCGGCTCGTCCCCGATCGCGGCGTCGTTCACCCCGTGCACGATGTTCGGGACGTCGCCCGACGCCGGCGCGGTGAGCAGGACGCGGGAGACGCCGGGGGCGGCGAGGTGCGCGGACAGCGTCGACCGGTCAGTGGAGGCTCCCGTGCTGTCGACGACGATCGCGTCGTCGATCCCGTACGCCGTGTAGTCGATCTCGGACGGCGATGCCGCGCCGATGAAGCGGATGACGGTCCCGTTCGCGGTGATCGTCTGCTCGTCCTGGTCGACGGTGATCGTCCCGTCGAAGGGCCCGTGCACGGAGTCGCGCCGCAGCAGGCTCGCCCGCTTGACCAGGTCCTCCGGCCCCGTGGAGCGCAGGACGACCGCTCGGAGGCGGAGTCCGTACGCGTCTCCCGACCGGGCCAGGAGGATCCGCGCGACCAGCCGGCCGATGCGTCCGAAGCCGTACACGACCACGTCCCGCGGCGCAGCCGCGTACGGACCGCTGCCGACCGCGTCCGCGAGGACGAGCCGCAGGTGGTCGTCGAGGCCGAGGGCGTCCTGCCGACGGAAACCCGCGTTGCAGTCGGCGACGTCGACCACAGAGGGACCGAGGTCGAGCCTGGTCAACGCGTGCAGGACCGGCAGCACCTCGTGGGGCGACAGCTCGGCACCGTCCACGTGTCGCGCGAAGCGGTGCAGCTTGAGGATCTCGTTCACCGAGCGACCGACGAGTCGCCGACCGTGGATCGTCGTCACCACGTTGTGGCGTCGGTGGAGCCCGTCGATGATCGGGACCATCGCGGCCGCGACCGACCCGCGGTCGACCCACTCGTCGAAGACCCGGTCGGTACCCGCGCGGCTCACGCTGCGACCCCGACCGATGCGCTCGTGCCACGCTCGGGCGCCGCCGCGCCGCGCTCGGTCGCCGCCGTGCCGCGCTCGGTCGCCGTCGTGCCGCGCTCGGTCGCCGCCGTGCCGCGCTCGGTCGCCGTCGCGCCGCGCTCGGTCGCCGCCGCCTCGAGGCGCGCCCGGAGGGCCTCGAGCTGCGCCCACACGGCGGCGGGGACCGTCGCGCCGAGGGACGTGAAGAACTCCTCGGTGCGGTCCGCCTCGTCGAGCCAGCTGGCCGGATCGACGTCGTGCAGTGCCTGGAGGCTCGTCCCCGACAGCCCGAGGCCGCTCACGTCGAGCGCACCCTCCGCCGGGACGGCGCCGAGCGGCGTCCCGCGGGTCGTGGCCGCTCCCGGTCGCGTGACGCGGTCGGCGATCCACGCGAGGACTCGGGCGTTCTCACCGAAGCCCGGCCAGAGGAACGTGCCGTCCTCACCCTTGCGGAACCAGTTGACCTGGAAGACCTTCGGAGCGGCGGCGCCGAGCGCCTCGCCGACGTCGAGCCAGTGCTGCCAGTGCGACCCCATGTCGTAGCCGACGAACGGCAGCATGCCGAAGGGGTCGCGGCGGAGTTCGCCGACCGTGCCCTCCTGCGCGGCGGTGCGCTCGCTCGACACGGTCGCACCCGCGAACACGCCGTGCGCCCAGCTGTCCGTCTCGACGACGAGCGGCACGTTCGTCGCCCGGCGACCGCCGAAGAGGATCGCGTCGACGGGGACGCCGTCCTGCTCGTACCAGTCGTCGGCGAGGGTCCGGCACTGCTCGATCGGGCTCGTGAAGCGGGCGTTCGGGTGCGCCGCGGATGTGCCCGACGCCGGGGTCCAGTGCTCGCCCCGCCAGTCGATCAGGTGCGCCGGCGGTTCGTCGGTCAGGCCCTCCCACCAGACGTCGCCGTCCTCGGTCAGGGCGACGTTCGTGAAGATCGTCCGCTTCCGCATGGTGTCCATGGCGACGGGGTTCGTGGCGACGGACGTCCCGGGAGCGACGCCGAAGATGCCCGCCTCGGGGTTGATCGCGTACAGCCGCCCGTCCGCGCCCGGTCGGAGCCAGGCGATGTCGTCGCCGATCGTCTCGACGCGCCAGCCCGGCAGCGTGGGCTGCAGCATCGCGAGGTTCGTCTTGCCGCAGGCGCTCGGGAACGCTGCCGCGACGTGCAGGGCGCGACCGTCCGGGTCGGTGAGCTTGAGGAGGAGCATGTGCTCGGCGAGCCATCCCTCATCGCGGGCGATGGTGGAACCGATCCGGAGCGCGAAGCACTTCTTGGACAGCAGCGCGTTGCCGCCGTAGCCGGAGCCGAACGACCAGATCGCCCGTTCCTTGGGGAAGTGCGAGATGTACTTCGTCGGGTTGCTCGGCCACGCGACGTCGGGCCGGCGGGTGCCGTCGGGGTTCCGGAGCGGGTACCCGACGCTGTGCACGCCCGCGACCCAGGCCGTGTCCGGCCCGATGTGTTCGAGGGCGTCGTCGCCCACCCGGGCCATCAGGGCGAGGGAGACCGCGGCGTAGGCGGAGTCGGTGACCTGGACGCCGAGCTGCGAGATCGCGCCGCCGACCGGACCCATCGAGTAGGGCACGACGTACATCGTCCGACCGCGCATCGACTCCGCGAACAGGCCGCTGAGTTCGGCGTGCATCGAGCGCGGCTCGCGCCAGTTGTTCGTCGGACCGGCGTCGGCCGGGTCACTCGTGCAGATGAACGTCCGGTCTTCCATCCGGGCGACGTCGTCCGGGGTGCTCCGTGCGAGGAAGCTGTCCGGACGCAGACCCGGGTCGAGACGGATGAGCGAGCCTTCTTCCACCATGCGGTCCGTCAGGCGGGTCCACTCGGCATCGGAGCCGTCGCACCAGACGACCTCGTCCGGCCGGGTCAGCAGCGCCGTGCGCACGACCCAGTCCGCGAGCTCCCGGTTGGCCACCCCGTGCCGGTGCGCTCCGTCGGGGACCTCGACGCTCGAGCAGGCGGCGACCGGCGGGTGCGCGTGCCGGTGGACGTCGGCGGCGGGGATCGGGCCCGTCTCGGCATCACCGAAGCGGCGGTCGCGGTTCGTGTCGGTCATCGTCATGCTGGTCTCCTCGTCGAGCCCTACGGTGGTCGTGCTCCTCAGCATGCGGGCGCGGACGGGCGCTATGCTCGCGACCAGACGGAGAAGAACGGCAGTTCTTCACACTCGAGGAAGAGTGACGACATGTCCCACGACGACGGCCCCCAGCGACTGCTCGGGCAGTGGATCCGGCACGTCCGCACGACGCGCGGGATGACCCTCGACGTCCTCGGTCGCGCCACCGACCTCGCACCGAGCCGCCTGTCGATGATCGAGAACGGGCTCCGGGAACCGAAGGTCTCCGTCCTGGCACGCATCGCCGCGGCGCTCGACGTCCCGGTGTCGACCCTCACCTCGTCGTCCCCGCCGACCGAGCGGGCGCGGTTGGAGCTCGAACTCGCCGCGTACCAGGACGCACCGCTCGCGGCCCGGCTCGACCTGCCGCGCATCGACGTCCGGAAGAGCCTGCCCGACGACGTCCTCGCGAGCGTCGTCGCGCTGCACGAGGCGTTGGAGCGGCGCGTCCAGGAGTCCGCGGTCACGCAGGCCGCCGGCCGCGAGGCGATGATCGCGCTCCGGCTCCAGGGTCAGTCGTCCGACAACTACTACGAGGACATCGAGGACCAGGCAGCCGACCTGCTCGCCACGGTCGAGCGACCGCCGGGGCCGCTCATGCACCACACGGTCGCAGCACTCGCCTCGAAGCTCGGTTTCCGGCTCGTGCACGCCGACGACCTCCCCGCCTCCTCCCGGACGATCACCGACCGGGAGCACGGCGTGGTCTACCTCCCGCCGGCCGCGACGCCCGGTGGCCGTGGACTCCGCAGCCTGGCGCTGCAGGCGCTCGCGCACGTCGTGCTCGGGCACCGACCGCCCGCGGACTACGCCGAGTTCCTGCGGCAGCGCATCGAGATCACGGCGTTCGCGGCCGCGTGCCTCGTCCCGCGCGACGCCGCCGTGCCGTTCCTGCAGCAGGCGAAGTCCCGGCGCGACATCGCCCTCGAGGACTTCCGGGACGCGTTCGGTGTCACGCACGAGACGGCAGCGCACCGGTTCACCACCCTCGCGACCCGCTTCCTCGACCTCCCCGTCCACTTCGTCCGGGTCCGTCGCTCGGGCGCGATCGTCAAGGGCTACGAGAACGACGGCATCACGTTCCCCACCGACACCGACGGCGGGATCGTCGGCCAGGTCGTGTGCGCGAAGTGGGCCTCCCGGACGGCCTTCGAGGACCGGAACCGCTCCCGCGAGCACTACCAGTACACGGACACCCCGAACGGTACGTACTGGTGCAGCGTGCAGACCGGGACCGACGACGACGAGTTCTCGATCACGCTCGGCACGCCGTTCGCGCACGCGCAGTGGTTCCGGGGACGGGACACCACCGTCCGGCGGCAGTCGAACTGTCCCGATCCGTCGTGCTGTCGGCGTCCTCCGGCACCGCTCGAGGCGAAGTGGAAGGAGGCCGCATGGCCGAGCGCGAAGCTCGGCGAGCACGTCCTCGCTCCCCTGCCGACGGGGCGGTTCCCCGGGGTCGACGACGGCGAGGTGTACCGCTTCCTGGAGGCGCACGCGGAGTAGGGCCGCGCGCGACGGTCCCGCACCTGCACACGACCGAAGTCGCCTCGCACCGCGCGTCCGCGTGGTGCGAGGTGACTCCGGTGATGCGAACGCGAAGCGCGCCGCGCGCCGCGCCGCGCCCGCGAGCCGCGCCGCGCTACCGCTTCAGGTTCGTCAGCTCCTGCAGCACCTCGTCCGAGGTCGTGATGATGCGCGCGTTCGCCTGGAACCCGCGCTGCGCCACGATGAGGTTCGTGAACTCCTGCGACAGGTCGACGTTCGACATCTCGAGCGTGCCCGCCGCGAGCGAACCGACCCCCGCCGAACCAGGACCGCCGATCGAGGCCTGGCCGGAGTTCGCCGTCGCACGGTAGCCCGAGGCGCCGGTCTTCTCGAGGCCGGCCGGGTTGGCGAACGTCGCGAGGGCGATGCGGCCGAGGGCGAGGGAGGCGCCGTTCGAGAACGTGCCCGTGACCGTCCCGTCCTTCGAGATCGAGTAGCCCTGGAGCGACCCGGCCTCGTGGCCGTTCTGCGACGAGATGGTGGCGGTGTTCAGCGTCGCGAACCCGGTGAGGTCCGACATGTCGACGGCGATGCCACCGACGGTGAGGGCACCGCCCGACGCGACCTTGCCGTCGGCGCCGAACGTGATCGACGAGGTGGCGGTGGCGCCCTGCCCGTTCGTGGCGGTGACGTCCCAGCCGGCGGCGGTGCGCTGGTAGGCGATCGACATGGTGTGCTTCGCGCCGGTGGCGTCGTAGACGGTGGCGTCGCGGGTGACGGTGTCGCCGACGGCCGTGTCCGACGGCAGGTTGCCGGTGAGCGCGGCGGTCGTGGTGCGGACGGCCGGTGCTGCGGCGTCGAGCGGCAGCGTGATGTCGCCGAGCTGGCCGTTGGCGTTGACGACGCCGTTCACGGCCGGGTAGCCCTGGACGATCTTGCCGTCGGAGGACACCAGGCGGCCGTCCGCGTCGAAGTCGAACGCACCGGCGCGGGTGTAGACGGTGTCGTTGCCGAGGCGCGTGACGAAGAACCCGTCGCCGGAGATCATCAGGTCGGTGGCCTTGCCGGTGGCCTGCGCGGAGCCCTGCGCGAAGTTCGTCGAGACCCCGGCGACCTGCACGCCGAGGCCGATCTGCGCCGGGTTCGTGCCGCCGATGCCGGTCTGCGGACCGCCGGCACCCTGGGTCATCTGCGACAGGGTGTCCTGGAAGACCGTCGACGACGACTTGAAGCCGACCGTGTTGACGTTGGCGATGTTGTTGCCGGTGACGTCGAGCATCTCCTGGTGGGAGCGGAGGCCGGAGATGCCGGAGTAGAGCGAGCGGAGCATGGTGCGTCCTTTCGTGACGGTACCGAAGAAGAAGAAGGGTGGAGGGGAGGTCAGGAGGCGGTCTTGATGCCGGAGATCACGTCGAGGTCGACCTCCTTCCCGCCCACCGTGACCGTGGGGACGCTTCCCGCGTACGACACCGCTGTCGCGGTCCCCTCGATCGACTTCCCCGTGGTCGCGTCGGTGTAGCTGACCTGCTTCCCGACGAGGTTCGCGGCGGCGATCCGCATCTGCAGCGAGAAGTTCTCGTTCGCCGTCGTGGTCTGGTTCGTGATCTGCTCCATCATCGCGAGCTGCGTCTGCTGGGAGATCATCTGGTTGGTGTCCATCGGCGAGGACGGGTCCTGGTTCCGGAGCTGCGTGACGAGCAGCTTCATGAACACCTCGGAGTCCATCGTCTGCGACCGCGAGGACGACTGGTTCGCCGCGAGGGCCGCCGCCTGGGTGGCCGGGTCGACCGAGCCGGTGATGCCGTCGAGTGGCATGGTGTGGTCCTTTCGTGCCGTCGCTCAGGCGAGGACGTCGAGGCCCGCGGTGCGGACGGTGGTCGTGGACGGGGTGCGGAGCGTGGCGGGGCCGGGTCGGGCCTCCCGGTCGTCGGTGGCCACCCGCACGCCGCCGGCCGGACGCTCGTCGCGGCGCGGGGCGGAGTCGGGGTGGTTCTGCGAGGACAGGTCGAGCGTCGTGGACAGCCCGGTGCCGGCGGCGTCGCGGCGGAGGTCCGGGAGGACCTGCCGCACCGCCTCGCGACCGGCGTCCGAGGGCGCGTAGAGTTCCACGTGCATGCTGTGCGCGGAGACGTGCGCGCGCACGGTGACGGGACCGAGCGCGTCGGGGGTCACCTGGACGGTGACGACGTGCTCACCCGGTCCGGCCTGCGCGAGCGAGAACAGCGGGCGTGCGAGCTGCTGCGCGAACGCGGTCGGTGACGCGTTCGCCGTCGCGGAACCGGAGGGTGCCGCGACGGGCGCAGCGGCCACCGTCGGGGTCGGGAACGCGACCGTCGCGGTCGCGCGGGTCCCGTCGACGGCCTGGAGGCCCGGCTCGGCCCCGGCGGACGCCCGTCCGTCGGTCCCGGTGCCGGTCCCGCCACCGCCCGTGCGGGGTCCGGGTGCGCTGCCAGCGGGCACCACCACGACCGCGGGTGCGGTGGTCGGCGTCTCCGTCCGCGGGCCGCTCGGGGTCGCCGCCGCGCCGGCGGCGACCGGAGCGGGAGCCGTGCCGGAGGCGACGGGTGACACGGACGAGCCGGAGGCCTGGTGGGCGGGCATCGCGGCGCTCCCGGAGGGAGCGACCGTGCCCGCGGCGGGGGCGGTGTCCGGCGCGGACGGCGTCGCGGTCGTGGTCGTGGTCGTGCCCGGCACGGTCGGTGCCGGTACCGGTGCCGCGCCGGGCCGTGCCGGACCTCCCGTGGGCGTCCGTGCCGACGACGTGGTACCCGGCTCGCCGAGGGCGGATGCGGTGGTCGGCGCGGTGGTGATCGGCGCGGTGGTGATCGGCGCGGCGGAGATCGGCTCGGTGGTCGCCGTGGTGTTCACGGCCCCCGGGGCGCCGGGGGTCGCGGTGGCCCCCGTGTGCGCGGACGTGTCCGGCTCGGTCCGGAGTGCCTCGGTCGACGTCCCGGTCGCGGCTTCGGGCGTCGTGCTGTCGGACGCGGTGCCCGTCTCGGTGACTGGTGCAGTGCCCGGCGTGGTGCCCGTCGCGGTGACGGCTGCGGTACCGGTCGTGGTCACGGCGACCGGCGCCGCTGCGAGCCCCGTGGCGGCGGCCAGCACGGCGGCCGCTGCGGTGTCCGCGGCTGCTCCCCTGGCCGCCGGCGTCGACGACCCGGCGGTCGCGGACGGGCCGGCGGTCAGGGACGAGCCGGCGGTCACGGACGGATCAGCAGTCGCCGACGGGTCGGCCGGGACGGACGCACCCGCGGGGCCGGACGCAGCCTCCGGGCCCGCCGCGCCGAACGCGCCGAACGCGCCGGCCGGCGCCGCCGAGGCCCCGTCCCGGGCGGCGGGAGCGCCGTGCTGCGACGGGCCCCGGCGCTCGGCCGCGGTCCGTGCGGCCGCGGGGTGCTCCGCGCGACGGCCGTGCGGCCGGCCCACCGGCCCCGCCGTCGCGTCGGCGTCGTCACGAGCACCCGTGCGGGCCGGTGTACCGGCGCGGTCGCTTCCACCGGCACCGGCACCGGCACCGGCCAGGACCCGCCCGAAGGCGGAGCCGCCGTCACCCGGGCGGGCCGGTACGGCACGGCCGGTGGTGGCCGACGACGGCGCGCCGGTCGGGATCATCGTGGTCATGCGGCACCTCCGGACTGCACCAGGGCCATGAGCGCCGCGGTCTGCAGGTCCGTGCCCGAACCCGTGGCGCCGGCGCCGGCGGTCGTGCGGGCTGCGGCGTCCTGCGCGGTCGGCACGATGCGCCTGATCGTGGCGATGTCGGCGTCCGAGTACCAGTTGTCGACGATGCGGACGTCCTTGCCGGGGTGCGGCGCGTGCAGCACCTTGCCGTCACCGACGTAGATGACGATGTGGCCCTCGCCCTTGGGGACGATGAGGTCGCCGGGCTGCGCGTCCTTGAGCGAACCGACCTCGACGCCCATCTTCGCTTGGTCCGGGACGACCCGCGGCATGGTGACCCCGAGGTCCTTGAACACCGTCTGGACGAGACCGGAGCAGTCCATCCCGGCCGTCGTCGTCCCGCCGAACACGTACGGCACGCCGAGGTACTTCTTCGCGTCGGCCACCACGTCGGCGCCCGTCGCACCGCTCCCGGTCGCGATGGTCCCCTGTCCGGCGTCCACCGAGGTCGCCGGCGTCGTGCTGCCGGCGGCGGCGGTCCCCAGGGCGGTGGCGAGCGAGCCGGCCGTCGTCCCGGTCCCGCCGCCGTTCTCGGTGGCGAGCGCGTCCGCGAAGGCGGAGGACGCGGCCGAGGACGCCGCTGTCGAGTCCGTGGACGTGGTCGACGTGACGGTCCCGGTCTGCAGGGCGTCGATCTGGCTGCGGATCTCGGAGATCCGCGAGAGCACGACGTCGAGGCTCATCGGGCACCACCTTCCGTGCGGCTCCTGGCCGCGATCTCGTCGAGGGCGTTCTGTTCGGTGCGGAGGTCCTCCGCGGTGGCGGCGACGACGTGCTGCTCCTCGAGCTTCTCGAGCCCGAGGGCGGCACGGCGTGCGGCGGTGTAGGCGTCCTGCGCCCGGTCGGCGTCGGCGCGACGGCTCTGCACGACGGCGTCGAGTTCCTGGAGCATGCCGCGGGTGGCGGCGCGCGCGGCGGCGACGGCGCTCAGGGTGGCTGCGTCCTCGATCGGCTGCGCGTCGGCCTGGTCGGCGAGGGACCGGCGGGCCTTGACCCGTGCGTCGGCGGCGTCGCGGAGCCGGTCGTTCGCGGCGGCGAGTCCCGCGGCGGCGCGGTCCTGCTCGGCGTGCCGGAGCCGCAGCAGTCCGGCGAGCGGGAACTTCCTGGCCATCAGGCACCACCTCCGACGCCGAGCGTCCGGACGAGCCCGGCGAGGGCGTCCCAGGAGCCGACGGCGGTCGCGCGCTCGTCCATGCCCTGCCGGAGGAACGCGTCGATCGCGTGCTGGTGGTCGACCGCGGCGTCGACGAGCGGGTTCGTCCCGCGCTGGTACGCCCCGACGTCGAGCAGGTCCTGCGCGGCACGACGGGCCGCCATCACGGTCCGCAGTGCGGTCGCGGTGTCCCGTTGCTCGCGGCTGGTGACCTTCGAGGCCACGCGCGACACCGACCCGAGCGCGTCCACCGACGGGAAGTGGCCGGTGACGGCGAGCTTCCGGTCGAGCACGACGTGCCCGTCGAGGATGCTCCGCGCGGCGTCCGCGATCGGCTCGTTGTGGTCGTCGCCGTCCACGAGCACGGTGTACAGGCCGGTGATGCTGCCGACCCGGTCGGTCCCGGCGCGTTCGAGCAGCCCGGCGAGCACCGAGAACGTCGACGGCGGGTAGCCGCGGGTGGCCGGCGGTTCGCCGACGGACAGGCCGATCTCCCGCTGCGCCATGGCGACCCGGGTGAGCGAGTCCATCATGAGCACGACGGCGGCGCCCTCGTCACGGAACGACTCGGCGATGCGGGTGGCGACGAACGCGGCGCGCAGGCGCATGAGGGCCGGCTCGTCGGAGGTCGACACGACGACGATCGACCGTGCGAGCCCCTCCGGACCGAGGTCGTCCTCGAGGAACTCGCGCACCTCGCGGCCGCGCTCCCCGACGAGTGCGATCACCGTCACGGCGGCGTCGCTCCCCCGCGCGATCATCGACAGCAGGGACGACTTCCCGACGCCGGAGCCGGCGAAGAGGCCCATGCGCTGCCCCCGGCCGACCGTGGTCAGGGTGTCGAGCACGCGGACGCCGAGCTGCAGCGGCGTGTCGATGCGGGCACGGCCCATCGCGTCCGGCGTCGCGTGGTCGAGCGGGACCCATGCGTCCGCGTCGATCGGTCCGAGGTCGTCGATCGGCCGACCGAGTCCGTCGAGGACCCGTCCGAACAGGCCGCGGCCGGTGGGGACGAGCACGGGCCGACCGGTGGGCCGTGCCGGCGTCCCGGCGGTCACCCCGACGAGCGGGCCGAGCGGCATGCAGCGGGTGCCGGTGGTGTCCGTCGCGACGACCTCGACCGCGGTCTGCGGGCCGTCGTCGGCGCCGACCAGGACGACGTCGCCGATCCGGGCGTCGAGCCCGACGACGGTCAGACCGAGGCCGACGGCGCTCGACACGACGCCCTGGCGCACCGGGCGTGCCTGGTCGACCGCGGCGTCGAGGCCGCGCGGGCGCAGCAGGGTCACGGTCATCGTGCACCGCCGAGTGCCCCGCGGGCGCGGTCGAGCGCCGCGCCGATCCGGGCGTTCAGCAGCCCGTCCGGCAGGTCCACCACGGCGTCCCCGTCGGAGAGTGATGGGTCGCCGACGACCGGCACCGCCGTGTCGAGCTCCGCGACGCGCGCAGCGTCGCCGACGCTCACCCGCACCCGGAGCGCCACCGACGCGTCGACCGACGCGAGTGCCCGCAGGACGGTGGCCTCCGCGCCGGACGCGTCCGGTGCCTCCCGGCCGCCGTCCGGGGCGTCGGTCGACCTGGAGGCACGGATCGCGTACCCGACGACGGCCTCCGCCAGGTCCATCGCCGCGTCCGCGAGGGACGCCTCGGCGTCGCGGAGGACGGGCACGACCTGCGAGAGGAGGGCGTTGGTGGCGGCGTCGAGGACGGCCACGCGGCGGACCGTGTCCGCCGTGAGCGACGCGAGTCGCCGGTCGTGCTCCGCCTGGAGCCGCGCCTGGAGCGCGTCGGTCTCGGCCTGCGCCGCGCGGAGACCGGCCGCGTACCCGGCGGCGTGCCCGCGGACCTCCGCCGCGGCGGCGGTCGTGGCGGCGGTGGCGGACCCGAGGACGGGGAAGGTCATGCGCTGGACGGTCTGGTCAGTCAACGAGCTCGTCCTCCTCGGCGCGGTGGACGGTGATGACGCCCTGGGCCTCGAGTTCGCGGACGGACCGGACGACCTCGGCGCGGGCCTCCTCGACCTGCGAGACCCGGATCGGTCCCATCGCCTGCAGCTCGTCGTCGAGGAGCTCGCGGTTGCGCTCGGACACGTTCGCGCGGATGGTCTCGACGACCGGTCCGGCGGCGCCCTTCATGGCGGTCGCCAGCACCTTCGAGTCGATCCCGCGGAGCACCTGCTGGATGTCGCGCGCCTCGAGCTTGACGATGTCCTCGAAGGTGAGCATGCGGGACCGGATGTCCTCGGCGAGTTCGGGGTCGCGGGCCTCCAGGCCGTCGAGCACCGCCTTCTCGGTCGCCACGTCGGACCGGTTGATGATCTCGACGAGCGGCGCGATGCCCCCGACGACCTCGACGCTCTCCCGGGGCGACACGACGGCGCCGGCGCGCTGCCGGAGCACTCCGGCGACGATGCCGACGGCCTCGGGCGTCGCCGAACCCATCGTGGCGAACGCCTGCGCGACGTCGGTTCGGACGCGCTCGTCGACGCCGGCGAGCACGGCGCTGGCCTGCCCGGGCTGCAGGTGCGCGAGCACGAGGGCGATGGTCTGCGGCAGTTCGCCGTCGAGGAGCGTCACGACCTGCCCGGGCTCGGCGTCGTCGAGGAAGTCGAACGACTGCCCGGCGAGGTTCGAGGCGAGGCGGTCCATGACCCCGGCGGCGCGTTCGGCGCCGAACGAGGCCTCGAGCAGCCCCATCGCGGTCTCCTTGCCGCCGCGCTTCTGTGTGCGGCCGTGCATGGTCATGCGGTGGAACTCGGTCATGGTGCGGTCCACGACGGTGTCGTCGACCCGGCGCATGCGGACGATCTCGGCGGAGATCTCCTCGGCCTCCAGCTCGGTGAACTGCTTCATCACCTCGGCGGCGCGGTCGGTCTCCATCTGCATGAGGATGAGCGCGACCTTCTGGGACCCGGTCAGCGGGCGGTCGACAGCGCCGGACGGCCCGCTGCCGCCGGGTCCGCCGACGCTCGGGACGAGGCCGCTCACACCGGTGCCCGGTCGTCGAGGAGCCCGCGGAGCAGGTCGGCGGTGCGCTTCGGGTCACGCTCGGCGAGCGCCTGGATGTCCTGGCGGCGGCGCTCGGCGCTGATCTCCTCGGTGGTGAGCACCTCGGTCGGCGCGTCCTCGACGGGCAGCGTCGGGAGCGCCACGGTCGGGGTGTCCCCGGCGCGGAGCGCCTCGGGCTCGTCGACGGTGAGGGGCAGCTGGAACGTCTCGCCGGAGAACGCATCGAGTTCGCCGAGGTCGACGGCCTCGCGCTCCTGGCGGCGGGCACGTCGGGCGATGACCCACATGATCGCGATGAGGGCGAGGAGGCTCCCGATGACGATGCCGGCGGTCCGGATGGTCGCCCACAGCGACGCCTGCTGGTCCGCCTGCTGCTGCGCCTTGAGGGCCGCCGCGGCCTGCGCGGCGGCGGTCGTGTCGAAGTTCATCATCGCGACCGCGATCTTGTCGCCGCGGGTGGTGTCGATTCCGGCGGCGCGGGACACGAGGTCGTTGATGCTCTGAAGGTTGGCGTTCTGGACACTGGCGGCCTTCGCGTTCAAGGCGACCGAGACCGACTGGTTCTCGAGTGCACCGGCCGGGATCTGCGTCGTCTCGGTCGTGTGGTCGACGGCGTTGTTCTTCGTCGCGGACTCGTTCTTGTAGTCGTTGCCCGCGCCGCTGGTCGCGGATCCGTTCGGTACCGCGATGTTGTCCGGCCCGAGCACGCCGGTCGCTCCGGCACCGCCGGCACCGGAGCCGGCGCCGTACTGCTCGCTCGTGCTCGACTCGTTCAGGGCGACCGGGCCGCCGGTCGGGGACGCGTACGACTCCGACGTCTTCGTGCCGGTGTTCTGGTTCATCGTCGCGGAGACGACCACGGTCGCGTTGCCGGCGCCGAGCGTCGTGTCGAGGAGGTCCTGGATCTTCTTGCTGGTGGCCTGGTCGTAGTCCGCGGCCTGGTCCGTGCCGCTGCCGGCGGCGCCGGTGCCGACCGCGGAGAGCGTCTGGCCCTTCGAGTCGACGACGGAGACGTCGGTGGGCTGCATGCCCTCGACCGCGGCGCTCGTCAGGTGCACGATGGCCTGGACCTGGTCGGCGGTCAGCTGCGCGCCGTTCTTCGTCGCGATGAACACCGAGGCCGTCGGGTCCTTCTCCTCGGAGACGAACACCGTCTTCTCCGGGATGGCGAGCTGCACCGAGGCGGTCTGCACGCCGTCCATCGCGGAGATCGTCTTGGCGAGCTCGCCCTCGATCGCGCGCTTGTAGGTGACGTTCTGCTGGAACTCGGAGCTCGTCACGCCCATCTGGTCGAGGAGCGAGTAGCCGCCCTCGTTCGAGGACGGCAGGCCGTTCGCGGCGGCCTTGAGCCGTTCGGAGTACACCGAACCCTGCGGCACGAGGATCGTGGCGCCGCCGTCGGTGAGCTGGTACGGCACCCCGTCGGTCGTGAGCTGGTCGGTGACGCTCGAGGCGTCGGCGGCGGCGAGCCCGGTGAACAGCGGCGCGTACGACGCCTTGCCGAGCCAGCTCGCGAGGGCGATGCCGCCGAGCACGAGCGCGGCGATCACGAGGATCGCGATGGTGCGCTGCGCGGCGGTGAACCCCTGGACGTAGGCGCTGAGGCGCGCCCACACGTTCTTGACGGCGACCGGCATCAGGCCTGCATCCTCATGATCTCGTTGAAGGCGTCGACGCCCTTGTTGCGCACGGCCGCGACGAGCTCGAGCGTGACCTGCGCGCGGGTGGCGGCGATCGTGGCGTCGTGGATGTCGTCGAGGTTGCCCGTGACGGCCTTGAGCGCGAGCGTCTTCGAGTCGCTCTGCAGCTGCTGGAGACCGTCGACCGCGTTCCCGAGGCTCGCGGCGAAGCCGTCACCGGACGCACCGGTCGCGGCGGTCGTCCCGATCCCGGCGGCTCCGGCCCCGGTCGCGGCGTCGGTCGCCCCGGCGAAGGCGCGGGTCATCGCGTTGGTGGTCACACCGTTCACGGCGTCGATGGGCATCAGTTCTTCCCGATCTGCAGTGCCGCCTCGTAGGCGGTCTTCGCACGGTCGACCACGGCGGCGTTCGCCTGGTAGCCGCGCTGGGCCATGATGAGGTCCGCCATCTGCGTCCCGAGGTCGATGTCCGGCATGCGGACGTAGCCCTCGGCGTTCGCGAGCGGGTTGTCCGGGTCGTACGTGACCCGTCCGGCGGCGCTGCCGAACGCGGCACCCTTGACGTAGGCGCCCGAGACGCCGCTGCCCTCCTGCACCTCGACGTAGCGGGCCTGGAAGGCGGAGTCGTCCATCGACCGGACGGTGTTGACGTTGGCGATGTTGTCGGAGATCGCGTCGAGCCACTTGCGGTGCACGGTCATGCCGGTGCTCGCGATGCCGATCGCGTCGAACGTGGTCACGAGTTCGTCCGCATCGCCGCACGGACGCTGGTGAGCTCGGAGTTCATCGCCTGCGTCGCGAACTGGTACCGGAGCACGGTGTCGACGTTGGAGAGCGTCTCCTCGTCGAGGTTCACGTTGTTGCCGTTGGTGTTCGTCGGCTCGAGGCTGCGCGCGACGGTCGGGGCGGTGGCACCGCTGCCGTCGACGATCGACTGCGCGAGGGCGTCCTCGAACTGGACCTTCTCGGCGTGGTAGTTCGGCGTGTTGATGTTCGCGATGTTGTTCGCGATCACCCGCTGCCGCATCGACAGGCCGTCGAGGGCGCTCTGCAGCGCGGCGCTCGTCACGGAATCGAACACAGGTGGACCGTCCCCTCGGTCGACGCCGTCCCCTGACGTCGTCGATGTGCGGTGGCCGATCCGTGGCCGGGTGGTGAGCGATCCGTGCTCGTACGGGTCTGTCGGTCGGGGCTCGGCGGGGCGTTAGGCATCGCCCCGAACGGGGGGCGAGGCGGGTCGGGCGGGTCCGGTCGGGCGGGTCCGGTCGTCGGGTCGGGCCCGGCGCGATCGGGAGGACCGCCGTCGAACGACCACGCCGCCGTCGTACGACAACGGCCCCGTCGCTCCGTTCAGGCGCCGGCATCACCTCGACGCAACGAACGACCACGCCGCCGTCGTACGACAACGGCCCCGTCGCTCCGTTCAGGCGCCGGCATCACCTCGACGCAACGAACGACACCGCCGTCGTCGTACGACGACGGACGTGTCGTCGAACAGCGTCGGGTGGCGCACCGACCGCCCGGCCCCGCCTACGCGGACGCGTCGAGGTACACGGCGCCGCGGGGCTCCCGCGTCGCGTCGACGGCACGCAGCGCGCCGAGGTGCTCCAGGACGGCGCTGCGTTCGGCCTCGAGCGCCGTCAAGCGGTCCCGCTGCGCGGCCACCAGCCGGGAGGCACGCCCCACCAGCTCCCGCGGGATCGGTCCCAGCCCGGTCGGCTCGGTCCAGACCGCGGTCGCTCCTGCCGCCGCGGTCGCTCCCGCCGCCGGGCTCGCCGACGCCACCGCCTGCCCGGCGGCGTCCTGCTCCAGGGAGGCGAGCAGTGCCTCCCAGCCGGCCCGTCGGGCCACGTCGTCAGGCGACACCGAGCGCACCGCCGGCCGTGTGGCCGGCGCCCGGCGCGGCGGGAGCCGCCGGCAGCGAGGCGGCAGCATCGTGCCAGGCCTGCCGGAGCGGCTCGAGGATGCGGATGCAGTCGCGGGTGGCCCCGACGTCACGGTGCACGTTGGCCGTGATGAGCGACGTGCTCGCGTAGTTGTAGATCGCGAGGAGGCCCTCGCCGCCGTCCCACGCGTCGATCCGCAGCGTCGACGACAGCTCGCCGACGATCGCCTGCGCGTGCAGGAGCTGCTCGCGCGCGGCCTCCCAGTCGCTGCCGGTCTGCGCGGCCTCGGCGCGGTGCAGGTCGAGCAGCAGCCGGTCGTAGAGCATCGTGACGAGCTGCGCCGGCGTCGCGGAGAGGACGGCCTCGTTCGTGTACTGCGCGCGGCGCTGGTCCGTCACCGTGCGGGGCTTCGCGGCCTGCCGGAAGGCGGCGGCCTGGAGGTCGTAGGTCATCTCGGTTCCCGTCAGGAGCTCGAGCTCGACAGCGTGGCGAGCTGGCCGGAGAGCCAGCTCGACTGGGACTGGAGCTTGCTGAGGCTGGTCTCGAGCGCCGCGTACTGCGTCTGCAGCGTGGCGCGGCGCATGGTCAGGCGGTCGGTCCAGCTGTCGATCTGGGTGTTCAGGTCCTTCACGACCGACTGCTGGCCGGAGATCGCGGAGGTGATCGACCCGTCGTACTTGTCCGACGCGCTCGTCGCGACCGCGCCGACCGAGGCCGCCACGCCCGAGAGCATCGCCTGGGTGCCCGCCGGGTCGGCGGCGAGGGCCTTCTGGAACGCGTCCTCGTCGAAGGTGAAGTCGCCGTCCTTCGTGACGACGATCCCGATCGAGGAGGGCGACTTGCCGTTCACCGGAGCCGACATCGCCGAGCTGAGCGCCTGGACGGCCGAGCGGGTCGTGGCGTCGCCGAGCAGGACCCCCGCGGTGGTCGTCGTGGTCCCGGTCGTGGGGCTGGTCGTGCTCGTGACCCCGGTGTTCGAGCCGTAGTACGCGGTCACGGCGTTCATCGCGTCGACGAGGCCCTTCGCCACGGCCTGCGCCTTCGTGGTGTCCTGGGCGACGGAGACCGTGACGGGGTCGGCGCTCACCTGGCTGACGGTGACGCTGAGCCCCGGCAGCAGGTCGGCGAACGTGTTCGACGCGCTCGTGACGGTCTGGGCCGCGGCGGTGCCGGCCCAGAGGGTGACGCTGGCGTCCTTCGCCCGGGTGACGACGGCCGCGCCGGTGCCGGCCAGGACGTCGGCCGCGGTGCCGGCGGTGACGTCGGCGCCCGACCCGCGGTAGAGGCTGAACGCGCCGGCGGCCCCCGTCGTCGTCGAGGTGAGCTGCAGGCGGTAGAGCTTGGTGCCGTCGGTGTCGGTGCCGGCGGCGACCTTCGTCGCGGTGACGCCCGCGCCCGACTTGTTGATCGCGGAGACCGTGTCGTCGAGGGACCCGGACGCCGGGGTCACGGTGGTCTGCGTGCCGTCGGCCCGGACGATCGTGAGCGGACCGGCGGCGTCGGACCACGTGGACATCGCGGCCGTGACGCCGACCTGGGCGGTCGCGGTCGACCCGACGGTGAACCTGACGGACCCGGCCGATGCACCCGTGCCGGTCGTCGCGGTGACGCCCGCGGACGACGAGGTCGCCGCGAACACGTCGAGGGAGGTGGCCTTCGCGGCGTCGGACGCCTTGCTGGCCAGGGTCTGCACGAGGCCGTTGATCGTCTGCAGTGACGAGATGAACGAGTTGGTCGTGGTGACCTTGTTCTTCAGCAGGGTCTGCGGGACCTGCTCGATCGACATCAACGAGTTGATGAGGTCGGTGGTCTTGAGGCCACTGACGAGGCCGTCGATCGCGAGCGACGACGCCGAGGACACGGACGACACGCGCGCTCCTTCAGACGGGACGGGAGGGGTGCGGCGCCCACCGGGACACCCGAACGGTACCGGTGGACGCCGCCGGGTTCACTAGCGGAGGAGCGAGAGCACACCCTGCGTGCTCTGGTTCGCCTGCGCGAGCATCGAGGTGCCGGCCTGGCTGAGGATGTTGTCGCGCGTGTACTTGACCATCTCCTCTGCCATGTCGACGTCGGTGATGCGCGAGCCGGCCGCGGTGAGGTTCTCCTTGGCCACGTTCGTCACGTTGATGGCGTGGTCGAAGCGGTTCTGGATGGCACCGATGTTCGAACGAGCGGACGAGACGTCCTTGATCTGCGCGTCGATCGCGGTGATCGACGCCTGCGCGTCGGCCGCCGAGTCGAACTTGAGCGCGGCGACGGCGGTCGAGACCGTCTTCACGTTCGCACCCGACAGGTCGACGGTGATCTGGCTCGCGGCGTCGCCGTTCGCGCCGACCTGGAAGTTCAGCTTGCCGTCGCCTGCGGTGCCGGCGGTGCCGTCGAGCAGGTTGATGCCGTTGAAGTTCGTCGAGTCGGCGATCCGGCCGAGTTCGGCGCTGAGCTGCGTCACCTCGGTCGAGATCGCGGTGCGCGAGTCCGCGTTGTTCGAGTCGTTGCCCGCCTGCACGGCGAGGTCACGGACACGCTGGAGGATGGCGTGCGTCTCGGTGAGACCGCCTTCCGCCGTCTGCACGACCGAGATGCCGTCCTGGGCGTTGCGGGCGGCGACCGTGAGGCCACCGACCTGGGACTTCAGCCCCTCGGAGATCGACAGACCGGCAGCGTCGTCGGCAGCACGGTTGATGCGGAGACCCGACGAGAGCTTCTCGAGGGACTTCGACAGGTCGTTCTGCGTCGCGTTGAGGTTCCGGTACGTGTTGAGTGCCGAGAGGTTGGTGTTGATGGACATACCCATGGTGTGTTCCTCCGTGAATCCTTGGGTTCGGTGCCTGCCCGTCCATGGGCTGACACGGGTGACTCTCGGCCGCTGGCGTCGAGTCGTTAGGTGCCCGTCCGGAAAAGTTCCGGCGGGACGTCTCAGCCGGCCGCCGGCACCGTGGGGACGGTGGCGTCGTGCACGGCGCGGGCCACCCCGGCGGCGGCGTTGGCGGCCACCTTCGCGAGGTAGGCGCTCCGACGGGCCGCGGTGGTCCGGGACGCCGGCTCGGGGGTCGCCCCGCCGTCGCCGTAGTGCGTGGCGAGGCCGTCGCGGAGCAGCCGCATCGCCTCGGAGCGCTGCTGCGAGACGGCGGAGTGCGTGATGCCGAGCTCGGCGGCCACGTCCGTGACCGAGCGGTCGCCGAAGTAGACGGCCTCCACGATGAAACGCATGCGCTCCGGCAGTGCCTCGACGGCGGCGCGCAGGTAGCGGCGCTTCTCCGTCTCGAGCAGGTCGTCGCCCGGGAGCACGACGTCCGCGGCCACGACGTCGTGCACGGTCTCGTCGATCGCGGTCACGGTGCGGCCGGCGTCGTTCATGGCGTCGGCAGCGGTCTGCCGGTCGACACCCATCGCGTCGGCGATCTCCTGCACGCCGACCGAGCGGCCGAGTCGGGCGGAGAGCGCCTCCTGGGTGGCGAGGGTCTCGCGGATCCGCTTCCGGGTCCCGCGCGAGGCCCAGTCGGCGGAGCGCATGTCGTCGGCGATGGCGCCGGTGATCCGGGTGCGGGCGTACGCGCCGAACGGCACGCCGAGCGTCGGGTCGAACGCGTCCGCGGCGGCGACGAGGGCGAGGGAACCGACGGCCGCGAGGTCGTCGCGGTCGAGGTGTGTGGCGCGGGCCCGGACGTCGGCGACGATGTAGCCGACGAGCGGGAGCTGCTCGACGATCATCGTGTTGCGTTCAGTGCGGTCCATGCTGCTGATCCCCTGCTCGACCTGAAGCCCGTCCGTGGGTCGCCCGTCGGTGGGCACGACGAACACCGGCCGCGACCGGCCGGAACGTACGTCGAAGACCGCCCGGGTCCCTCCGGGCGAGCACCTGGCGTCCCTGCGACGCGTGCCGGGTCTGTCCCCCGGGGTGCGTTCTGAATGTATCGGCTGAGAAGGCACTGAACAGGCCCTCATCCGTACCCAAAGCGGGGGTGACCGGGCCGGATCGGCGTCCGCATTTGTGGGGACCCGGGCCCCGGTACGCGCTGTTCTGTCCCCCGATCGGGTCCGGACGGGAGGCCCGGGGTACGTCCGCCCCGTCGGTCGGGTCGCGCGGACCGCTTACGTCCGGAGCAGCGGGACCGATAGCACCCCGTGTCCGCCGGATGACGGACAGGACCACCACCCCGGGAGGAGCTGATGAGCGTGAACGACCTGTCCGCCGTACTGTGGCGCGAGCGTGAACTGCTCGAACTGCTCACGTTCAAGCTCGAGGAGGAGCAGCTCCTGCTCGCCGCCGGACGCTCCCGCTGGGTGTCGCAAGCCAGCCGCGAGGTCGAGCAGGTCCTCGAACGCCTCCGCAGCACCGGCCTCGAGCGCGCCGCGTCGAGCGCCGAGGTCGCCGAGGAGTGGGGCGTCGCCGCCGACGCTCCCCTGCGCGACGTCGTCGCGGCGGCACCGAGCGGCCCCTGGGGCGAGATCCTCGCCGCCCACCTGACCGCGATGGTCGAGCTGACGACGCACATCGGCGCGCTCCGCGACGAGAACGATCGCTTCCTCCGCGCCGCCGCCCACGCGACCGAGGAGACCCTCGCGGGCACGGTCGGGTCGCCGGCGACGTACGACGCCTCCGGCGCGAGCGGCTCCGGCTCCGACGGCGCACGGCTCTTCGAGGGGAACCTGTAGTCGTGGTCAGCACCTTCGGATCCCTCGCGACCGCGTACTCCGGCCTCGCCGCGGCCCGTGCCGGCATCGACGTCACGGGACAGAACATCGCGAACGCCGGGACGACCGGCTACACCCGGCAGCGCGTCACGCAGTCGTCCGTCCCCGCCGTGCAGACCGGGTTCGTGCGGGGCACCGCGGCCCTCGCCGGGCAGGGCGTCTCCGTCGACGGCATCGCCCGGCTGGGGTCCCTCACGCTCGACGCAGGCGTCCGCGTCGCCGCCGGGTCCTCCGCGTACGCCGACGCCCGTGCGACCGCCCTGAGCGCGCTCGAGACCGGCCTGCAGGAACCCGGCACGAACGGCCTCGCCGCGAAGCTCGACGCCTTCTGGTCGGCCTGGGGCGGGGTCGCAGCGCACCCCGCCGACCCCGGCGCCGCGAGCACGCTCCTCGGGGCCGCCGGCACGGTCGCGTCGACCCTCGCGAGCGGCTCGAAGGCGCTCGACCAGCAGTGGTCGACCACGCGGGCCACCGTCGCGTCGCAGGTCACGCAGCTCAACGACGCGGCGAAGCAGGTCGCCGACCTCAACGGGCAGATCCGGTCCGCCCTCGCCGCGGGCGGGAACGCCAACGAGCTCGTCGACCAGCGCGACCAGCTCACCGAGCAGATCGCGTCCCTCGCCGGCGGCACCGTCCGGACGAACGCGGACGGGACGGCGGACGTGCTCATCGGCGGCAACCCGATCGTGCAGGGCACCGACGCCCGTGCGGTCGCGCTCGGCGGTGCCACGGCGCTGCACGACGGCGCCGCGGTGACGCTGACCTGGACGTCGGGACAGGCCGGCGCCGTCACGCTGTCCGGCGGGTCGATCGGCGGTGCGCTGTCGCTCCTGGCACCCGCGAACGCGCAGGGCACCGGTGGCGCACTCGCGCAGGCATCGGCCTCGTACGACGCCGTCGCGACGAAGCTCGCGGCCGCGGTCAACGCCGTCCACACCACCGGCACCACTCCGGACGGCACCACGGGCGCGGCGTTCTTCGCCCTCGCGGCCGGCGTCCCGGCGGCCCAGGGGTTCTCGGTCGTGCCGACCGACGCCGGTGGCCTCGCGACCCGGAACGCGGCGGGCGAGCTCGACGACTCGTTCGCCGACGCGCTCTCGCGACTCGGCGCGTCCGCCGACGGCCCGGACGCGGCCTGGGCGACCTTCGTGACGGGGGTGGGCAGTGCCTCCCGGTCGGCCGCGTCGGAGTCGACGCTCACCGGACTCGCCCTGACCAGCGCGCGCACGCAGCAGCAGTCCGGCGCGGGCGTGGACCTCGACGAGGAGAACGTCAACCTGCTGAGCTACCAGCACGCCTACCAGGGCGCCGCGCGCGTCCTGACCGCCGTCGACGAGATGCTCGACACCCTCATCAACCGCGTCGGCCTCGTCGGCAGGAGCTGAACATGATCACCCGGGTGACCACCCAGATGTCGATGGCCGCCGCCAGCGCGCGGCTGCAGGCCGGTGCGGCGAAGGTCGCGCAGCTCACCGACCAGGCGACCACGCTCAAGAACATCTCGCGACCGTCCGACGACCCGATCGGCACCGGGACGTCGATGCAGGTGCGCAAGGAGCAGGCCGCGAACGCGCAGTACGCCCGCAACGCGGACGACGCCGTCGGCTGGCTCGCCACGACCGACAGCACGCTGACCTCGGTGTACTCCGTCCTGACGAACATCCGCGACCTCACGGTGCAGGCGGCGAACTCCGGCACCATGAGCGACACGGACCGCGACGCGTTCGTCACCGAGTTCCGGTCCCTGAAGTCCGACCTCGAGGCGCGCGCGAACGCCACCTACGGCACGCGCAGCGTCTTCGCCGGCGCCTCCACCGCGTCGGCCGCGTACGACCCCGCCACCGGGTTCGCCACCTCGGGCACCGCGGTCTCGCGGCGGCTCGGGGACGACGCCACGGTCCGGGTCGACACCCCGGGCGCGGCCGTCTTCGGCTCCGGCTCGTCGTCGGTGTTCGCCGTCATCGACTCGATCGTCTCCGACCTGCAGAACGGCGTGAACGTGAACCCCAGGCTGAACGACGTCGACGGCGCGCTCGACACCGTGCGCGCGGCGCAGGCGGACGTCGGTGTCCGGCACGCCACCGCCCTCAGCGCGCAGGACTCGTTGAAGACCGCGTCCGTGGCGCTCGAGGGGCGTCGCTCGGACGTCGAGGACAAGGACCTCGCGAAGGCCGTCCTCGACCTCCAGGTGCAGCAGACCAACTACCAGGCAGCCCTCGCCGTGACCGCGAAGGTGCTGCAGCCGACCCTGATGGACTACCTCCGATGAGCATCGACCTGACGTTCCCCGTGCCGCCGTTCGGCCTGACCGGCTCCGACTTCGTGCTGACGCCGGTCGCCGACTCCGAGGGGCTGTTCACGCTCGTCGGCGGCACCTCGCGGCTGTTCCTGCTCGACGCCGCGGTGCACCTGCCCTCGTACGCGCCGGTGCTGTCCTCGGCGCAGGTGGAGGTGCTCGGGCTCGGGTCGGCGCAGGACGCGATGCTGCTCGTCGTGGCGAATCCGGCCGCGGAGGGGACGACGGTGAACCTGCTCGCCCCCGTGGTCGTGAACGCCCGGACCTCGGTCGGCGCCCAGCTCATCCTCGAGGACCAGGACTTCCCGCTGCGCGCCGAGCTCGCCCGGCGCTAGGCGCGCGCCGCGGCGGGGGCGCGGCCCGCGGGCGCCGCTGTCGAACGACCCCGTCGCCGTCGTACGACAACGGAGTCGTCGTCCCGTGCGCGCGCAACAGTTGCGGACGCTTCCTGGCGACACAGCCGTCGTCGTCCGACAACAGCGACGTCGCCTCTTGCGGACGCACCGGTCCTCCACAGGCCGGGAGGCACGGATCACCTTCCACAGATCGGGCCGACGGTGCCGCGTGTTCCTGCTGCGCGCCAGGCCTCTTTCACCGCTGTCGAACGACCCAGTCGCCGTCGTACGACAACGGATTCGTCGTCCCGTGCGCGCGCAACAGTTGCGGACGCTTCCTGGCGACACAGCCGTCGTCGTCCGACAACAGCGACGTCGCCTCTTGCGGACGCACCGGTCCTCCACAGGCCGGGAGGCACGGATCACCTTCCACAGAACAGGCACGCGTCGGCCACGGTTCCGGTTGGTCCCGCGAGCCTGTCCGTATGGCAACACGAGCGATCGACGTCCCGCTGATCCGAACGGCCGCGCACGACAGCGCGGAACGGCGTCGCCTGCAACGAGACGTCCACCGCGGTCTCCTCGCCGTGGTCCGTCCTGGCGTCTTCGTCGAACAAGCGGTTCTCGCGGCACTCCGCCCGGAGGAAGCGCACCTCCTCCTCGTCCGAGCGACGGCTCCACGCGTCCGGCCCCCAGCTCGGATCTCGCACCTGTCCGCAGCAGCCGTGCACGGGCTTCCGTACATCGGTGACCCGCCCAGTCGTGTGGACCTCGTCGACCCGCGTCGGGGGAAGACCGAGACCACAGCGATGACACGCGTCCGTCCTGACCAGTCGGGTGCAGACCACCTGCACGAGCGCTGGGCTGCTGTGCCGAGCGTCCAGGACGTCGGCTGCGACGGTGCTGGCGTGACGTCGCTGGTCCGTACCCTGGTCGACGTCGCAGCCGTAGCGCCCCTGACCACCTCGTTGCCGATGCTGGACGCAGCACTGCATGCACGGGCCGTCTGGCCGGAGATGCTGGAGTTCGAACTCGCACGCGGCTTGCGGGAGCAGACCGCCCGCGCGTCCTTGGCCGTGCGAGCGGGGTCGGCGCTCTCGGGGTCACCGGCCGAGTCGATGTGCCGCGTGCGCTTCCGTCAGCTCGGCACCCCCGAACCCGTCCAGCAGCACGAGTTCCGGCGCCCGGGCGAGCAGACCGCCGTCGTCGACTTCTGGTTCCCCGTGCAGGGAGTCGTGGTCGAGGTGGACGGCCGGGGCAAGTACGAGGACCCGGACCTCCTCGGCGCGAGCACGACCGCGAACGCCTACTGGCGGGAGAAGCGGCGCGAGGACTTCGTCCGGTCCTTCCCCGAGGTCCGGTTCGTCGTCCGGCTCAGCTGGTCCGACCTCATGCACCCGGAACGAGTGCGGCAGGCACTCCGACGGGCAGGCGTGCCGTGCCGATGAACAGGACCAGGACCGGCGTCAGCGCTTCGGGGACCGCTCCCACCAGCGCAGCGTACGGTCTCCCGCATGGCCCGACAGCACAACGACCAGGCGATCATCCGGATGCCGGTCGCACCGGTCGAACCCGACCCCTCCACGACGAACGGACAGCGTGTCGAGACGACCGGCGGCTGGGTGAAGTGGTTGGAGCGCGTCCTCAGCGTGCAACGACCGGTCGTGGTCGCGCACGTCAACCGACTCCGCCGTCGGCATCCGGACGCTTCCCCTGCGGACATCATCCAGATCCTGGAACGGCAGTACCTCACGGCAGTGACCTCCGGCGGAGCAGCCGTGGGTGCGAGCGCCGTGATCCCCGGCGTCGGTATGGCCGCAGCACTGGGGTTGAGCGGGGCGGAGACGGTCGGCTTCCTCGAGACGACGGCGCTGTTCGCCCAGTCGGTCACCGAGGTCCACGGCATCGCCCTGGACGACCCGGAGCGGGCGCGCACGCTGGTGATGGCGCTCATCCTCGGCACTCCCGGCACGCAGCTGATCAAGCAACTCGCAGGCCAGGCTGCCGGCGGTCAAGCACGGACGGCGTTCTGGGGCGAGATGGTGACGGCCTCCCTGCCGAAGCAGGTCGTCTCCGGGATCGGCGGCCAGGTCCGCGACCAGTTCGTCCGGCGCTTCGCCGCCCGCCAGGGCACGACGATCGTCGGGCGGGCGCTGCCGTTCGGGATCGGCGCGGCCGTCGGCGGGATCGGCAACCACGCCCTCGGGCGGAAGGTCGTGCAGGCATCACGGACGGGGTTCGGCGTGCCGCCGGCGTCCTTCCCGGTCGTCCTCGCGCCGAAGCCGGGCCGATCGACGAAGGAGCCCAAGGCAGCCAACGCGCCCGAGCAGGTCGCGCAGCCGAAGGACGGGTCGGCGCGCAAGGGCCTGTCGTGGAGACGGCGGAAGCCGGACGTCGACCTCTGGGCCGAGACCCCCGGCCCGGAGACCCCCGACGCCCCCTGAGGAATGAGCACGTCTTCCGGCCTCCGCGTGGCTCGGCGACGCCGGTCCCGTTCGGCACCGCAGCGGCATCGGACCGAACCCCGCCGCAGCAGCACCGGCCCCGACCGGCCCCGCACCGCTCCTCAGCCACGCGGCAACGGCCCCGACCGGCCCCGCACCGCTCCTCAGCCGCGCCGCACCGGCGTCGTGACGACCTGCCCAGCGTGCGCGAAGCCGCCCCCGAACCCGAACAGCAGCGCCGGCACACCCTCGGGCAGCTCCCCACGCGCCCAGGCCTTCGAGAGACCCAACGGCACGCTCGCGGCCGAGGTGTTCCCCGACTCGACCACGTCCCGCACGACGTAGCTCGGCGAACCGCCGAGCGCCTCCACGAGCGGCTCGATGATGCGCAGGTTCGCCTGGTGGAACGCGAACACCTCGATGTCCTCGATCGAGAGGCCTGCTGCTTCGACGACCGCGCGCGCATGGTCCGCCGCCTCCGTGATCGCCCAGCGGTAGATCGACCGTCCCTCCTGCGAGAACCGCGCGGGCTCGCCGGACACCCGCACGGCCTGCTCGAGGTGGGGCACGCTCCCCCACGACACCGGTCCGATCTGCGGCTCCGCCGAGACGCCGACGACGGCCGCGCCCGCTCCGTCACCGACGAGGACACAGGTCGACCGGTCGCTCCAGTCCACGATGCCCGACAGCTTCTCCGACCCGATCACGAGCGCTGTGTCCGCGGAGCCGGTGCGCACGGCCTGGTCGGCGATGCCCATCGCGTACTCGAAGCCGCTGCACGCCGTGTTGATGTCGATCGGCGCTGCCCGGCCGGACAGTCCGAGTTCCGCGGCCACTCGCCCGGCCGTGTACGGCGCTCGGTCCTCGTGCGTGGTGGACGCGACGACCACGAGACCGACCTCCGACGGATCGACTCCCGCGTCGGCGAGGGCCGCCCGACCGGCCTCGACCGCCATCGAGGTGACCGTGTCGTCGGGTCCGGCGATGTGTCGCGTCTTGATGCCGGTGCGGGTGGTGATCCACTCGTCGTTGGTGTCGACCATCGTCGAGAGCTCGTCGTTGGTCAGGATGCGCGAGGGCTGGTGGTGGCCGAACCCGATGATCCGGCTGCCTCGGAGTGCGGGGATGTTCACCTGCGGCACGCTACTCCCACCCTCGGGCGGTCCATACCCCGGGACGCATACGCGAAGCCGACCCCGACCCCGACCCCGACCCCCGACCACGACCACGACCACGACCAGGCCCGACCCCGACCCCGAGACCGGTACCGCCAGGGCCTGGCTCCCCCAGCGCCGCACGCGTAGACCGGCTCCATGGACTACACACATCTCGGACGGACAGGGCTGTCGGTGTCGCGAGCGGTGCTCGGGACGATGAACTTCGGACCGGAGACCAGCGAGGACGACTCGCACGCCATCATGGACCGGGCCCACGAGCTCGGCGTCAACTTCTTCGACACGGCGAACGGCTACGGCGGCTCGGTCGGCAAGGGCGCCACGGAGGAGATCATCGGCCGCTGGTTCGCCACGGGCGGCGGCCGTCGCGAGAAGACGGTCCTCGCGACGAAGGTCTACGGCGACATGATCGACTGGCCGAACGGCGGCAAGCTCAGCGCCTACAACATCCGCCAGGCCCTCGACGCGAGCCTGCAGCGGCTGCAGACGGACCACATCGACCTCTACCAGTTCCACCACGTCGACCGTGCGACGCCGTGGGACGAGATCTGGCAAGCCCTCGAGGTCGCCGTCGCGCAGGGCAAGGTCCTCTACGTCGGCTCCTCGAACTTCGCCGGGTGGCACATCGCGCAGGCGCAGGAGGCTGCGAAGCACCGCAACTTCCTCGGTCTCGTCAGCGAGCAGTCGATCTACAACCTCGTCGTGCGCGACGTCGAGCGCGACGTCCTGCCCGCCGCGGAGCACTACGGGCTCGGCGTCATCCCGTGGTCGCCGCTGCAGGGCGGTCTCCTCGGCGGCGTCATCGAGAAGACCGAGAACGGCTCCCGCCGACTCTCCGGGCGGAGTGCCGAGTACGTCGAGGGACACCACGACCAGCTCGCCGCCTACGAGGCGCTCGCCAAGGAGCTCGGCCACACGCCGGGCGAGCTCGCCCTGGCGTGGCTCCTGCACCAGCCGACCGTCACGGCGCCGATCACGGGCCCGCGCACGATGGAGCAGTGGGAGTCCGCGGTCCGCGCCGTCGACATCCGCCTCGACGACACGGCGCTCGCGCGCCTCGACGAGATCTTCCCCGGCCACAAGACCTCGCCGGAGGACTACGCCTGGTGACGACGACAGCGGGCCGCTGACGCGACCATCTGCCGGGAGGCGCGGTGCGGGTCCGACCCGCGCCGCGCCTCCCGTCCGTGGTCGCGACGAGAATGCGACGACCGTTGCGATCGCAGCGTCGCGATCTTCCTGTCCCGCAGGCCGATCGCCCGCGGGGAGTCGTCGAGGCTCCCCAGCGGCGCTCGACGTCCTCCGTGACCGTCGCCATGATCTCGGGCGAACGACACGGCCGCTGTCGTGCGACAACAGCTCCGTCGCCCCTTGCAGACGCCGACGGTTGCACCCGACCACCCGCGACACCGCCGATGTCGCACCACGACGACACCGTCGTCTCGAGTCCGCACCCGCACACCCGCACCCCCTCGCACGCGCCGGCAGCGGCACGCGACCACCCGCGACATCGCCGCTGTCGTACGACAACAGCCCTGTCGCCCGTTGCACTCGCCGGCAGTTGCACGCGACCACCAGCGACGCCGCCGCTGTCGTACGACGACGAGACCGTCGTCCCGAGTCCGCACCCGCACCCCCGCGCACGCGCCGGCAGCGGCACCCGACCACCTGCGACATCGCCGCTGTCGTACGACAACAGCCCTGTCGTCCCGAGTCCCCACCCACGCGACGCGCCCTCCGCACACGCCGACGGGCCCCGCGCCTGCTGTGTGCGCGGGGCCCGTCGGGCGGGAGGAAGAGCGGGGAGAGCGGGGAGACCCCGAGCTACCGGACGGAGACCGGGGTCTCGTCGCGCTCCTCGTAGAGGACGTAGCCCTCTTCACCGTGGACCGCGGTGTCGATGCCGGCGACCTCGTCCTCGGTCTTCACGCGGAAGCCGATCGTCTTCTCGATGATCCAGCCGATCGCGAATGCCAGGACGAAGGAGTACAGGCCGACGGCACCGGCCGCGGCAGCCTGCTTGCCGAGCTGCGCGAACGAGCCGGAGTAGATCAGGCCGGTGTCGTTGGCGAAGAAGCCGAGGTACAGCGTGCCGAAGATGCCGCCGACGAGGTGGACGCCCACGACATCGAGCGAGTCGTCGAAGCCGAGCTTGTACTTCCAGTCGATCGCGAAGCAGCAGACGATGCCGGCGAGGAAGCCGAGCAGGATGCCCCAGCCCGGGGTCAGGGCGGCACAGGCCGGGGTGATCGCGACGAGGCCCGTGACGGCACCCGAGGCGGCACCGACGGAGGTGGCCTTGCCGTCCTTGAGCTTCTCGACGAGCAGCCAGCCGAGGATCGCGGCGGCCGGAGCGGCGAGCGTGTTCACCCAGGCGATCGACGCGATGCCGTCAGCAGCGCCCTCGGACCCGGCGTTGAACCCGAACCAACCGAACCAGAGGATCGCCGCACCGAGGAGCACGAACGGCGGGTTGTGCGGCTTGTGCGCACCCTTGGCGAAGCCGACGCGCTTGCCGAGGACGAGCGCCAGGGCGAGACCCGCGGCACCGGCGTTGATGTGCACCGCGGTGCCGCCGGCGAAGTCGATGACGCCCCAGTACGGAGCCCATCCGGAGGTGAGGTTGAACACCCACGAGGCGACCGGGAAGTAGACCACGGTGACCCAGATGCCGGCGAAGAGCATCCACGCGCCGAACTTGGCGCGGTCGGCGATGGCGCCGGAGATCAGGGCGACGGTGATGATCGCGAACGTGGCCTGGAAGCCGACGAACGCCATCGACGGGTACGCGGCGTTGATCGTCGAGGCCTTGGCCTCCTCGAACGCCTGGCCGAGGCCGATGAGGTTCCAGTCGATGCTGAAGAACCCGACGATGCCGCTGACCGCCGTGTGCGGTCCGGTGTTCGCGAAGGCGATCGCGTAGCCGTACAGCACCCAGAGGACGCTCACGAGCGCGATCGCGCCGAACGACATCATCATCATGCTGATGACGGACTTGGCCTTCACCAGACCGCCGTAGAAGAAGGCCAGGCCGGGTGTCATGAACAACACCAGCGCCGCCATGACCAACACGAAGGTCGTGTTGCCCTGATCAAGCATCTGTTCACCTCTCGATTGCACGAACGGCTCTTGGACCGCCTCGGGTGCTGTCGAGTTTGGCGAGGTGCTGTTTCACCGATGAGCACGAACTGTTTCGCGGATGTAACGCGATGACGCGGCGTGTGAACGTTGTGTTTCGTCGTGCGGCGCATCCGCTGGACGCGCGCCACGACTCCCCTGCGACCGTCTGGACGGTCGCTTCGCAGCGTGGTGCGTGCCGGCCTGGAGGCACGGTGCGGGCCCGCCCCGCGCCTCCCGTCCGGCGCCCGGTCGCGCCGTCAGGCCGCGCGCGTCAGCGCCACCACGCGCGATGCCGCGCGGAGGTACTTCTTCCGGTAGCCCCCGTCGAGCATCGACTGCGGGTACACCGCGTCGAGCGGGGTGCCCGACGCGACGATCCGCACCTGCGCGTCGTACAGCCGGTCGACGAGCGCGACCCAGCGCAGCGCGTCGGTCTGGTCCGTGAAGGGCCGGGCGTCGGTGAGCCCGACCGCGTCGAGCCCCTCCACGAGCGCGACGTACTTCGAGGGGTGCACGGTGCCGAGGTGCGCGACGACGGCGTCGAAGTCGTCGAGCGTGACGGCACCGGCTGGCAGCGCCGCGGCGACGTCGGGCACCACCGCGGCGGACTCGTCGACCGCGCGCCGGCGGTAGTCGAGACCGTCGATCCGGAGGGTGTCGAACCGGTCGGACATCGCCTGGATCTCGCGGAGGAAGTCCTGCGCCGCGAAGCGCCCCTCGCCGAGCGCCCCCGGCGGGGTGTTCGACGTGGCGGCGAACCGCGTGCCGGTCTCGGAGAGCTCCTTGATGAGCCGCGTCATCATCATCGTGTCGCCCGGGTCGTCGAGCTCGAACTCGTCGATGCACACGAGGGCGGTCCCGCGGAGGAGGTCCACCGTGCCCTGGAACCCGAGCGCACCGACGAGCGCGGTGTACTCGATGAAGGTGCCGAACGTCTTCCGACCGGACGCCGCGTGGTAGGCCGCCGCGAGCAGGTGGGTCTTGCCGACGCCGAACCCGCCGTCGAGGTAGACGCCCGACTTCGCACCGGCCTCGGGCGCGGCGCTCCGGCGTCGGCCGAACAGCCCGCGTCGGGGTGCGGCGGCGCCGGCACCGGACGCGACGAAGGCGGCGACGGTGTCGCGGACCTCGGCCTGCGACGGGTAGTCGGGGTCCGGCCGGTAGGACTCGAAGGACGCGTCGGCGAACTGCGGCGGCGGGACGAGCGCCGCGGCCATCTGCTGCGGGGTCACCTGCGGGTCGCGGTCGACGAGGTGGCTCGGCGCCGAGGCGTGTTCAGGCAAGGACGGCCCTCCGGGAAGCATGTCGTGCGGTGCAACGTTGCGGCTGGAGCACGGTACGTCCGCGTACCGTTGCCCACAGGCACCGAGGACCGATCCTAGTCCGGTGCCCGTCCACCACCTGGAGGTACCCAGCCATGACCGCACCGGTCGACCCGTCCGCGAAGTTCGCCGCCTACGCCCACCCGGAGCGCCTCGTCTCCACCGAGTGGCTCCAGGAGCAGCTCGACGCCGGGGTCGGCGCGCCGGACCTCGTCGTCGTCGAGTCCGACGAGGACGTCCTGCTCTACGAGACCGGGCACGTCCCCGGCTCCGTGAAGATCGACTGGCACACCGACCTCAACGACCCGGTGCAGCGCGACTACATCGACGGCGAGGCCTTCGCCCGCCTGCTCGGCGGCAAGGGGATCGCCCGCGACACCACGGTCGTCATCTACGGCGACAAGAACAACTGGTGGGCGGCCTACGCCCTCTGGGTCTTCACGCTCTTCGGTCACGAGGACGTCCGTCTGCTCGACGGCGGCCGGGCGAAGTGGATCGCCGAGGACCGCGCCCTCACGACCGACCGAACCGAGGTCACCCCGGTCGAGTACCCGGTCGTCGAGCGCCACGACGAGCCGGTCCGCGCGTTCAAGGAGGACGTCCTCGCCCACCTCGGCAAGCCCCTCATCGACGTGCGCAGCGCCCCGGAGTACTCCGGTGAGCGGACCACCGCGCCGGACTACCCCGAAGAGGGCGCCCTCCGCGGCGGTCACGTGCCGACCGCGGTGAACATCCCCTGGGCGACCGCGGCGGCTCCGGACGGCACCTTCAAGGACCGTGCGGAGCTCGACGCGATCTACCGCGACGGCGCCGGCATCGGTGACGCCGACGAGGTGATCGCCTACTGCCGCATCGGTGAGCGGTCGAGCCACACCTGGTTCGTGCTGCAGCACCTCCTCGGCTACGGGAACGTCCGCAACTACGACGGGTCGTGGACCGAGTGGGGCAGCGCGGTGCGCGTCCCGATCGTCCAGGGCTCCGAGCCCGGGGCGGCCCCGACCCGATGAGCGACGACACCGCCGCACTGCCCGCCACCCTCGCGGACATCCGGGACGACTTCCTCGAGCTGGGCCAGCAGGACCGCCTCCAGCTGCTCCTGGAGTTCTCCGACGAGCTCCCGGCGCTGCCCGAGCGGCTGCAGGGGCACGAGGAGGAGCTCGAGCGCGTCGAGGAGTGCCAGTCCCCCGTGTTCATCACGGTGACGGTCGGCGCGGACGGCGACGCACCGGACGTGGTCCGCATGCACGCGACCGCGCCGCGCGAGGCACCCACCACCCGCGGCTTCGCGTCCATCCTCGCGCAGGGACTGTCGGGTCTCACCGTCGACGAGGTCCTGGCCGTCCCCGCCGACTACCCGCTGACGATCGGGCTCTCCGAAGCGGTCAGCCCGCTGCGGATCCGCGGGATGGTCGGGATGCTCGGCCGGGTGCAGCGGCAGGTTCGCGCGCTGGCCGCCGAGCGGCGCGGGGGCACAGCGCCGGCGGACTGACGGACGGGAGGCCCGTGGCGGATCCGCCACGGGCCTCCCGTCCGTCCTCGGTCGCGTCTACGACGCGCGGGCCGCGCCCTGGTGCTGCACCACCTCGGTGAGCCACGCGAGGATGCGCGCGTCGAACCAGTCGGCGTCGTGGTTCCAGAGCTTCGTGTGCCGGGCCGTGTGCTGCACCTCGAGCCGGACGAGGTCCGGCCGGGCGCGCGCGAGGTCGTGCGAGGCCGAGGACGGGACGAAGCCGTCGTCGTCGCTGTGCAGCAGCAGGATCGGGACGTGCAACTCGTCCGCCCGCGCGACCATGTCGAGCTCGCGCAGGTCCACCGGCGCCCGCAACCCGGCCACCCGGTGCAGCACGGGCGCGCGGAGGACCCACTGCGCGACCTTCCGGACCGCCTTCGGCAGCCGGAGCAGCTGGCCCTGCGACTTCAGCACGGCGTGCCAGTCGACCACCGGCGACTCGAGGACGACCCCGTCGACGAGGTGCGCCGACGACGACCGGAGCAGGGTCTGCAGGACGACCGCGCCGCCCATCGACCAGCCCATCAGGACGACGCTCGAGGCACCCTCGCCGGCGACCCACCGCAGCGCGGCGTCGACGTCCTCCCACTCGGTGCTGCCGAGGCCGTACCGGCCGTCGACGCTCCGCGGGGCGACCCCGTCGTTGCGCCACGACGCCAGCAGGACGGAGTAGCCCGCGGCCCGGAACACCGGGAGGGCACGGATCGTCTCGGCCCGGGTGACTCCGCGGCCGTGCACGAGCACCGCCCACGGGGCCTCCGGGTCGTCGGCACGGACGACCCACGCGGGGGCCGGGCCGTTCGGGGTCGGGACGTCGACGTCCTCGACCGGGACGTCGAGCTCGCCCGGCGTGAGGTAGAACCACCCGCCCCAGCGACCACGACGGGCGTTCGTCGGGTCACCGGCGTCGATCGCGATGATCCGTCGTGTGACGGTGGTGTCGGTGGTCCCGAGGACCTCGCCGACGCGCATGTGGCCGGTGCCGGCGCCGAACCAGAGGCTGTAGCGCCCCTGCAGCTCGGTGTCGGCCGTCCGCTCGACCGTGACGGTGCGTGCCTGGGGGTCGACCGCGAGGATGGGGACCCGTTCGACGCGCTTGCGGTCCGGGGTCACGACCGCCCGGGCGACCGCTGCGACCACGCCCCCCGACGGCGGCCGCTCCGACCGCGGCGACGGCCAGCCCGGCGCCGAGCGCCACGACCCCGGCCGACCGGGCCGATCGCTGGAGGGCGTCCTCGGCGGGTCGTGCTGATCCGGGCATGCCCGGGAGCCTAGTCTGCATCCGTGTCCGAATCCCGAGAGCCCGACGCCTTCGCCAGGCTCCGCGCGTTCGTGTCGTCCGACCGGCCGCGCACCGAGACCACCGTCACCGAGATCCCCTCCCCGTCGCGGATCGCGCCGTGGTCGCTGGCCCTCGCCGCCGACGTCTCGGGCGCCGTGCACGGCGTCGACTCCGACCTCGGCACCGGCCGGTTCATCGCCCTGTACGACCCCGAAGAACCGCAGGGCTGGGACGGCGCCTTCCGCATCGTGACCTTCGCGCAGGCCCCGCTCGAACCGGAGATCGGCGTCGACGAGTTCGTCGCCGACGTGACCTGGAGCTGGCTCGTCGACGCGCTCGCGGCGCACGGCGCGACGTACGACCACGCCTCGGGGACGGCCACCAAGATCATCTCGCGCGGGTACGGTGACCTCGCGGCGCAGGGCGACGGCGCGCAGCTCGAGCTGCGGGCGTCGTGGACGCCGCGCGACGAGGACCTCACCGCGCACGTCCGGGCCTGGGAGGACATCGTCGCGATGCTCGCGGGCCTGCCGCCCACCTCGGACGGCGTGACCCTGTTGGCCCCGAGGAGGACCGCACGTGACTGACCCCGCACCTTCCGCGACCTCGCCGTTCGAGGACGGGCACGAGGTCGTCCGGGTCATCGAGTCCCGCGCCGAGTACCAGGCTGCCGTCGCCGCGATCGCCGCGGGACACGGACCCGTCGCGGTCGACGCCGAGCGCGCGAGCGGCTACCGCTACTCCCAGCGCGCGTACCTCATCCAGGTGTTCCGCCGCGGCGCGGGCTCGTTCCTGTTCGACCCGATCGCGATCGGCGACTTCGCCGAGCTGCAGGCCGCCGTCGTCGACGAGGAGTGGCTGTTCCACGCCGCCTCGCAGGACCTGCCGTGCCTCCAGGAGGTCGGGCTCGTCCCCACCCGCATCTTCGACACCGAGCTCGGGGCCCGGATCGCCGGCTTCCCGCGGGTCGGACTCGGCGCGGTCGTCGAGCAGCTGCTCGGGATCACGCTCGCCAAGGCCCACTCCGCCGCCGACTGGTCGACCCGGCCGCTGCCGCAGTCCTGGTTGGTCTACGCCGCGCTGGACGTCGAGCTGCTCCCGGACCTCCGGGACGCCCTCGCCGCGGTGCTCGAGGAGGCCGGGAAGACCCGGATCGCCGCGGAGGAGTTCGCGGCGGTGCTGAACCGTGCGCCGAAGCCGCCGCGCACGGAGCCCTGGCGCCGCCTGTCCGGCATGCACGCGCTCCGCGGCGCCCGAGCGCTCGCGATCGCACGCGCGCTGTGGACCGCCCGTGACGAGTACGCCCGCGAGGCCGACGTCGCCCCGGGCCGGACGATCCCGGACGCCGCGATCGTCGCCGCGGCCGCCGCGAACCCCGCGTCGAAGGGCGAGCTCGCCGGCCTCAAGGCGTTCACCGGCCGGGCCAGCCGCAGCGAGATCGACCGCTGGTGGGCCGCCGTCGAGGCCGGACGCACCACCGAGGACCTCCCGAAGCTCCGCGCCGCCGGCGACCCGTCGCTGCCCCCTCCCCGCGCCTGGGCCGACCGGAACCCCGACGCGGACCGCCGGTACAAGGCAGCCCGCGCCGCCGTGCTCGCGCGCGCCGAGGCCCTGGACCTGCCCGTCGAGAACCTGCTCACCCCGGACACCCTCCGGTCCGTGTCCTGGGAGCCGCCGACGCCGATCGCGACCGAGACCGTCGGTGCCGCCCTCGCCGCGCACGACGCCCGACCGTGGCAGGTCGAGGAGACCGCCTCGATCATCGCGCACGCCTTTGTCGAGGCCGCACAGCAGCCTGCTGCCGAGAGCAACACCGACTCGTAGGAACACCCCAACCGGCATGCGTCCGCCCAGGCTGCGGGCATAGCGTCGGTACCGTCGCCGGGCGCTGCCCGGCCGGTCGGGGCGGAACGTGCCCCGACTCGATCGAAGAGGATCTGGAGGCCCGGATTGCCCAAGGCATCAGACGTCGTGTTCGTGGACGGTGTGCGCACACCGTTCGGACGAGCCGGTGAGAAGGGGGTGTTCTGGAAGACCCGTGCGGACGACCTCGCGGTCCACGCCATGCGCGGCCTGCTCGACCGGAACAGCCAGCTCGACGGTGCGGCGGTCGACGACGTCGCCGTGGCCGCGACCACCCAGCAGGGCGACCAGGGCCTGACCCTCGGCCGCACGGTGGGCATGCTCGCCGGACTCCCGAAGTCGGTGCCGGGCTACGCGATCGACCGCATGTGCGCGGGTGCCATGACGAGCGTCACGACGCTCGCCGGCGCGATCGCGTTCGGTGCGGCCGACGTCGCCATCGCCGGCGGGGTCGAGCACATGGGTCGGCACCCGATGGGCTTCGGCGCCGACGTGAACCCGCGCTTCGTCGCCGAGCGCATGGTCGCGGGTGACGCGCTCGTGATGGGCTCGACCGCCGAGCGCCTGCACGACCGCTTCCCGGCGATCACGAAGGACCGCACCGACGCCTACGCGGTGCAGTCGCAGCAGCGGTACGCAGCGGCCTGGGCCGCCGGCAAGCTCCAGCCCGACGTGGTCCCGGTGGAGGTGAACACCGGCGAGGGCTGGGACATCGTCACGACCGACGAGCCGCCGCGTCCGGGCACCACCCTGGAGGCGCTGGCCGCCCTCCGCACGCCGTTCCGGCCCCACGGACGGGTCACCGCCGGCAACGCGGCCGGCCTGAACGACGGCGCCACCATGAGCCTGCTCGCGTCCGAGGACGGCGCGAAGCAGCACGGCCTGTCGACGAAGATGCGCATGGTCTCGTTCGCGTTCGCGGGCGTCGAGCCCGAGGTGATGGGCGTCGGACCGGTGCCCGCCACGGACAAGGCGCTGCGCAAGGCCGGCCTGACGATCGACGACATCGGGCTGTTCGAGATCAACGAGGCGTTCGCGGTGCAGGTGCTCGCGTTCCTCGACAACTACGGCATCGCGCAGGACTCCCCGAACGTGAATGCCTGGGGCGGCGCCATCGCCGTCGGGCACCCGCTCGCGTCGAGCGGCGTCCGTCTGATGAACCAGCTCGCCGCGCAGTTCGCCGAGCGACCGGACGTCCGGTACGGCATCACGACGATGTGCATCGGGCTCGGCCAGGGCGGCACCGTCATCTGGGAGAACCCGAACTTCAGCAAGAGCGCGGCACGGAAGGCGGCCTGACGATGACCACCACCCCGATCGACCAGCTGACCGAGCTCAGCGCCGACGAGGTCGTCACCCACTCGTACGTCAAGCACGTGCCACTCCCCTCCGGTGGCACGCTGGCGTTGGTCACGCTCGACAACGGCAAGGACTACAAGCGCCCGTCGACCCTCGGTCCGCGCACCATGCGCGAGCTGTCCGACGTGCTCGACACCCTGCGCGCGGCGGCGTCCGCCGGCAGCATCCAGGCGGTCGCGATCACCGGCAAGGAGTACTGCTTCGCCGCGGGCGCCGACCTGTCGCAGGCGGCGGCGCTGCCCTCGCGCGAGGTCGCGCACGAGCTCGGAGCACTCGGGCACGCCACGCTCCGCAAGCTCTCCGACCTGGGTGTGCCGTCGTTCGCGTTCGTGAACGGCATCGCACTCGGCGGCGGGCTCGAGATCGCGCTGCACTGCACCTACCGCGTGTTCTCGTCGGCGGCGCAGGGCATCGGTCTCCCCGAGGTCTTCCTCGGCATCATCCCGGGCTGGGGCGGTGCGACGCTCCTCCCTCGCCTGATCGGACCCGAGAAGGCGCTCCGCGTCATCGTCGAGAACCCGCTCAAGAACAACCGGCTCATGGACGGCAAGGCCGCGGTCGAGCTCGGCATCGGCGACGCGCTGATCCCCTCGGTGACCTTCCTGCCGTCCGCGGTGGCCTGGGCCGACGGCGTCATCAGCGGGCGCGTGTCGGTCAAACGGTCCAACGAGCCGGGCATCCTCGAGAAGGCCGCCTGGGGCACCGTCGTCAAGGTGGCCCGCGGCCAGGTCGCGGCGAAGATCGGCACCGTCCCGAAGTCGCCGTTCCGAGCACTCGACCTCGTGGCCGCCGCCAAGTCGGGCTCCCTCGACGAGCGGTTCGCCGACGAGGACGACGCCCTGGCGGACCTGCTCGCCGGCGACCAGTTCGCCGCATCGATGTACGCGTTCGACCTCGTGCAGAAGCGTGCGAAGAAGCCCGTCGGCGCCCCCGAGGGCGTCGAGGCGAAGAAGATCACGAAGGTCGGCGTCCTCGGCGCCGGACTCATGGCATCGCAGTTCGCGCTGCTCTTCGCCCGTCGTCTCGGCGTGCCCGTGGTCATCACGGACGTGTCGCAGGAGCGCGTCGACGCCGGCGTCGCCCGCATCGGGGACTCGGTGGACGAGATGCTCGCGAAGGGCCGGGTGTCGCCCGACGACGCGAACCGCATCAAGGCGCTCGTCAGCGGGTCGGTCTCGTACGACGCCTTCGCCGACGCCGACTGGGTGATCGAGGCCGTGTTCGAGGAGATGTCCGTCAAGCAGGACGTCCTCCGCAAGATCGAGCAGGTCATCGCCCCCGACGCGATCCTCGCCACGAACACGTCCTCGCTGTCCGTCGCGGAGATGGGTTCGGTGCTCACCGAACCCGCGCGGCTCGTCGGCTTCCACTTCTTCAACCCGGTCGCGGTCATGCCGCTCGTCGAGGTCGTCCGGGCTGAGCACACGTCGGACGAGGCGGTGGCCACGGCCCTCGCCGTCGCGAAGACGCTGAAGAAGACCGCGATCGTCACGGCGGACCAGCCCGGCTTCGTCGTCAACCGGGTGCTCGCCCGGGTTCTCGGCGAGGCGATGCGCGGCGTCGAGGAGGGCACCCCGTTCGAGGTCGTCGCGCAGGGCGCAGCGCCGCTCGGCCTGCCGATGTCGCCGTTCGAGCTGCTCGAGCTCGTCGGCCTGCCCGTCGGCGCGCACGTGCTCGACTCCCACCACGCAGCGTGGCCCGAGCGCTTCTACCCGGGCGACGGCCTGAAGCGGATCGCCGAGCACGGGACGATCCTGACCCGCGACAAGAAGGGCAACGCGACCGGGTACGACCCCGCTGCCGTGAAGCTCGTCGCGCCCGCGAAGAAGGACGCCGAGCCCGTCGACGCCGCGACGATGCAGCAGCGCTTCGAGGACGCCCTCGCCGACGAGGTGCACCGCATGCTCGCGGACGGTGTCGTGCAGCACGTCGAGGAGATCGACCTCGGGCTCATCCTCGGTGCGGGCTACCCGTTCCAGGCCGGTGGCATCAGCCCGTACCTCGACCGCTCCGGTGCCTCGGAGCGCGTCTTCGGCGGCACGTTCCACGACCCGGCGATCGTGGGGCCCGCCTCGCGCTAGCCGGGCGCGTCTCTCTCGCACAACCGAAGTCGCCCCGCACCACGGTTCCCCGTGGTGCGGGGCGACTTCGGTTGTGCGGAGCCGAACTCCACCGCGGACGGCGCCGTGGTCGGACGCCGCACGTCGTTCGCCCTCCGCGCGGAGAGCATCGTCTTCGCGGTGCTCCGCGAGCTGACCGGCGCCGCCGGAGCCGGTCAGCAGTGACCCTCAGACCTCCGCGCGGAGGTCCTCGAACGGCACACGGGACCCGTCGTCCTCGGCCAGAGCAGCACGGTGTGCGCGGAGATCGGCAGCGTCCTCCGTCTGCTGGAGCGGTCCAGGGGCGTCCGGTCCGACGACGCCCACGACCTCGTCGCTGCGCGTCACCGCTCGGCCCCCGCGCTCGACCGCGACCGCGCCGGCTTCGCCTGCGGCACCTTCGTCCCGACCACCTGGTCGATCACGTCCCGCGCGATCGCCTGCGCCGTGAGCCCGACGTCCGCGAGGATCTGCGACCGGGACGCGTGGTCGATGAACTCGTCCGGCAGGCCGAGCTCGTTCACACCGGTGTCGACACCCGCGGCCCGGAGGTCCTGGCGCAACCGCGTCCCGACCCCGCCGACCCGGACTCCGTCCTCGATCGTGATGACGAGCCGGTGCTCGCGCGAGAGATCGATGAGCGACGCCGGGATCGGGACGACCCACCGCGGGTCCACGACCGTCGCGCCGATGCCCTGCGCCTCCAGCAGCGCCGCCGCCTCGAGCGCGACGGGCACCATGGACCCGACGGCGACGAAGAGCACGTCGGGCTCCTGGTCGGACGACGGGGAGCGGAGGACGTCGACGCCGTCGGGCAACCGCCGGAGCGCCGGGATGTCCGGCCCGACCTGTCCCTTGGACCATCGAAGCACCGTGGGCGCGTCGTCGACGGCCACGGCCTCCCGGAACTCCTCGCGCAGGGTGGCGGCGTCGCGCGGGGCGGCGATGCGGATGCCGGGCACGACCTGGAGGAGCGCGAGGTCCCACATGCCGTGGTGCGAGGGGCCGTCCGGGCCGGTGATGCCCGCGCGGTCGAGGACGAACGTGACGCCGGCCTTGTGGAGCGCCACGTCCATGAGCACCTGGTCGAAGGCCCGGTTGAGGAAGGTCGCGTAGAGCGCCACCACGGGGTGCAGCCCGCCGTACGCGAGCCCGGCGGCGGTCGTGACCGCGTGCTGCTCCGCGATCCCGACGTCGATCACCCGGTCGGGGTGCTGCTCCTGGAAGAGGTGGAGCCCGGTCGGCCGGAGCATGGCGGCGGTGATCGCCACGATCTTCTCGTCCGAAGCCCCGATCGACGCCAGCTCAGAGGCGAACACCGACGTCCACGACGGCCCGGACGACACGTCGAGCGACTCCCCCGTCTCCGGGTCGATGTGTCCGACGGCGTGGAACTGGTCCGCCTGGTCGCGGAGCGCCGGCTCGAAGCCGTACCCCTTCTCGGTGATGGCGTGCACGATCGTCGGTGCGCCGTACGCCTTCGCCTGGCGGAGGGCCGCCTCCATCGCACGCTGGTCGTGCCCGTTCACGGGGCCGATGTACTTGATGTCGAGGTTCGAGTAGAGCGCCTCGTTGTTCGTGAAGCGCGAGAGGAACCCGTGCAGCCCGCCCCGCATGCCCCGGTAGAACGCACGCCCCGGCGCGCCGAAGCGGGAGGCCACCGCCTGCGACTTCTCGAACAGCGCACGGTACTCGCGTCGGGTGCGGACCGAACTGAGGAACCGCGCCATCCCGCCGATGGTCGGGGCGTAGGAGCGCCCGTTGTCGTTCACGACGATCACGAGCCGACGGTCGTTGCTGTCCGAGATGTTGTTGAGCGCCTCCCACGTCATCCCGCCGGTCAGGGCGCCGTCGCCCACGACCGCGACGACGGTCCGGTCTGCCTGGCCCGTCCGCTGGAAGGCGCGGGAGATGCCGTCCGCCCAGGACAGCGACGACGACGCGTGCGACGACTCGACGATGTCGTGCTCGGACTCGCTCCGCTGCGGGTAGCCGGCGAGCCCGCCGCGCTCACGGAGCCGCGAGAAGTCCTGTCGGCCGGTGACGAGCTTGTGCACGTACGACTGGTGCCCCGTGTCGAACACGAACGGGTCGTGCGGCGAGTCGAACACGCGGTGCATCGCCAGCGTCAGCTCCACGACGCCGAGGTTCGGCCCGAGGTGCCCGCCCGTCTTGGCGACCTCGGCGACCAGGAACCGCCGGATCTCCGCGGCGAGGTCGGTCATCTGCGTGTCGGACAGACGCTTGAGGTCGCGCGGCGACGTGATGCTCGGAAGCAGGTCCACGGGGCGCTCCTTTCGTGGGACAGGTCCCCACACTATCCACGCAACCGGACGACGGACTGGCGCGCCCCGCTCGGTGCAACGCGAAGCGTTGCGCGGGGCGCGCCGACCGAGCCTGCGAGGGAGGACGGTGCCAGCTGGCACCGCGCCTCCAGTCCGTCAGGTGGTCGCGTCAGCGACCGGTCCGGGCGCTGCTCAGACGAGCGAGCGGAGCACGTACTGCAGGATGCCGCCGTTGCGGTAGTAGTCCGCCTCGCCAGGGGTGTCGATGCGGACGACCGCGTCGAACTCCACGGTCTCCTTGCCGGCGGGCGAGTGCTCGCTCGGCTCGGCGGTGACGTGCACGGTCTTCGGCGTCCGGCCCTCGTTGAGCTCGGTCAGGCCCGAGATCGAGACGACCTCGGAGCCGTCGAGTCCGAGCGACTCGACCGTCTCGCCCACCGGGAACTGCAGCGGGACGACGCCCATGCCGATGAGGTTCGAGCGGTGGATGCGCTCGAAGCTCTCGGTGATGACCGCCTTGACGCCGAGCAGGTTCGTGCCCTTCGCCGCCCAGTCACGCGACGAGCCGGAGCCGTACTCCTTGCCGCCGAAGATGACGAGCGGGATGCCCTGCTCCTGGTAGTGCTGCGAGGCGTCGTAGATGAACGACTGCGCACCGTCCGGCGTCGTGAAGTCGCGGGTGTACCCGCCCTCCACGCCGTCGAGGAGCTGGTTGCGGAGGCGGATGTTCGCGAACGTGCCGCGGATCATGACCTCGTGGTTGCCGCGACGCGAGCCGTAGGAGTTGAAGCCCTTGCGGTCGACGCCGTGCTCGGCGAGGTACTTGCCCGCCGGGCTGTCCGCCTTGATCGACCCGGCCGGCGAGATGTGGTCCGTGGTGACCGAGTCGCCGAGCTTCGCGAGCACGCGGGCGCCCGAGATGTCCGACACCGCGTCGGGCTGCATCGTCATTCCCTCGAAGTACGGGGGCTTCCGCACGTAGGTGGACTCGCTGTCCCACTCGAAGGTGTCGCCCGTGGGGGTCGGCAGGTTCTTCCAGCGGTCGTCGCCCTCGAACACTGAGCCGTACTCGTGGGTGAACATCTCGGTGTCGATCGAGGTGTCGATGACGTCCTGCACCTCGGCGGCGTCCGGCCAGATGTCCTTGAGGAAGACGTCGTTGCCGTCCTGGTCCTTGCCCAGGGCGTCGGTGTCGAAGTCGAAGTGCATCGAGCCGGCGAGGGCGTACGCGATGACGAGCGGCGGCGAGGCCAGGTAGTTCATCTTCACGTCGGGGTTGATGCGGCCCTCGAAGTTGCGGTTGCCCGAGAGCACCGCGGTCACGGCGAGGTCGTTGTCCTGGACGGCCTGCGAGATCTCCTCGGGCAGCGGACCCGAGTTGCCGATGCAGGTGGTGCAGCCGTAGCCGACCGTGTAGAAGCCGAGGTCCTCGAGGTAGCTGGTCAGGCCGGCCTTCTCGTAGTAGTCGGTGACGACCTTCGAGCCGGGCGCGAGGGTGGTCTTCACCCACGGCTTGGCCTTGAGGCCCTTCTTCGTGGCGTTCCGCGCCAGGATGCCCGCGGCCATCATGACGGACGGGTTCGACGTGTTCGTGCAGGACGTGATCGCGGCGATCGCGACCGCACCGTGGTCGATCGTGAACGCGTCGCCGTCGCCGACGGTGACGCTCGTCGGCTTCGTGATCGTGGCCGGGGCGCTCGAGACGTGCGTCTCGGCCGGGGTCTCGGACGGCTGGGCGTACTCGTCGTCCTGCACGGCGTGCTCGTCGCCCGGGGCGGCGGCCACCGGGTCGGAGGCCGGGAAGGTGTCGGCGACGGCCTTGTCCTGCTGCGAGTGGTCCGCGATCGCGTAGTTCTCGAGGTCGACCTCGAACTGGTCCTTCGCGTGCGACAGCTCGATGCGGTCCTGCGGGCGCTTGGGACCCGAGATCGACGGGACGACGGTGGAGAGGTCGAGCTCCATGTACTCGGAGTACGCGGGCTCCACCGACGGGTCGTGCCAGAGCCCCTGGGCCTTCGAGTACGCCTCGACCAGGGCGATCTGCTCCTCGGAACGGCCGGTCAGACGGAGGTAGTCGAGCGTCACGGCGTCGACCGGGAAGATGGCCGCGGTCGACCCGAACTCGGGGCTCATGTTGCCGATGGTCGCGCGGTTGGCGAGCGGGACCTCGGAGACGCCCTCGCCGTAGAACTCGACGAACTTGCCGACCACGCCGTGCTTGCGGAGCTCCTGCGTGATGGTGAGCACCACGTCGGTCGCGGTGACGCCGGCCGGGATCGACCCGGACAGCTTGAATCCGACGACCTTCGGGATGAGCATCGACACCGGCTGACCGAGCATCGCCGCCTCGGCCTCGATGCCGCCGACGCCCCAGCCGAGCACGCCGAGGCCGTTCACCATGGTGGTGTGCGAGTCGGTGCCGACGAGGGTGTCCGGGTAGGCGTACAGCTCGCCGTCGAACTCGCGCGTGTAGGTGACCTTCGCCAGGTACTCGATGTTGACCTGGTGGACGATGCCGGTGCCCGGCGGGACGACCTTGAAGTCCTCGAACGCCGTCTGGCCCCAACGGAGGAACTGGTAGCGCTCCCCGTTGCGCTCGTACTCGAGGTCGGTGTTGCGCTGCAGGGCGTCCTCGCGGCCGAAGAGGTCGGCGATGACGGAGTGGTCGATGACCATCTCGGCCGGCGACAGCGGGTTGATCTTGTTCGGGTCGCCGCCGATCTCGGCCATCGCCTCGCGCATCGTGGCGAGGTCGACGATGCACGGCACACCCGTGAAGTCCTGCATGACCACGCGGGCCGGCGAGAACTGGATCTCGGTGTCGGGCTCGGCCTCGGGCTGCCACGAGCCGAGGGCACGGATCTGCTCCTCGGTCACGTTGGCACCGTCCTCGGTGCGGAGGAGGTTCTCGAGCAGCACCTTCAGGCTGTACGGGAGCTTCTCGTGCCCGGGCACCGTGTCGATCCGGTGGATCGCGTAGTCGACACCCCCAACCGACAGCGTGTCCTTCGAGCCGAAGCTGTTGACTGCAGCCACTGTGCCGCCTCCCTGGTTGATCGGTGTGCCCCCATCCAAGCGGGCCGCAGAACGTCCCACCAGCAAGGCAAACCTAAACCCGCCAGCCCGCGAGGGTCCGGCGGAAAGTATCTCGATGTCGAGACAACTCTACACCGTGGCGGCACCCTCGTCGTGCGTGAACACGGTCCGGACGAGCAACCACGTCACCCAGAGCAGCGCGGCGTAGAGCGGCACGCCCGTGATGAGCTTGATCCCGGCGAGCAGCTCAACCTGCGCGGTGAGGTACAGCGGGATCTCGATGAGCAGCCGGAGTGCGAAGAGCCCCACCCACAGCCAGGTCGCGACGGTCAGGACGCGACGCTTGCCCGGGTCCGCACGCCAGTCGGTCCCGGTGCCGTCCTCGTCCTGCGGCAGCAGCAGCCCGACGATCAGCCCGATGAGCGGTCGCCGGATCGCGAGCGTCACGAGGAGCACGACGAGGCTGACGGCGTTGATGACGATCCCGGGGATGAAGTTGCTCTCCGCCTTGCCGGTGAGGAGCGCGAGTCCCGCCGAGACCGCGACCCCGAGGATGCCGGCGAAGCTCATCGCGAGCGACTGGCGCTGCACGAGTCGGAGCACGACGAACACCAGACCGATGACGACCGGGATCACGACGCTCGGGACGAGCTCCTTCGTGACCGCGTAGACGACGAGGAACCCGAACCCGGGCAGCACCGACTCCGCGAGGCCGCGCACGCCGCCCACCGCGGTGAGCAGGGCGCGGCCGGACGGGGCCTCACCCGGGGCGACCTGGCCGATGCCGGCGTTCCGGACGGCGTCGCGGAGCTGCGCGTTGAGGGACAGCGGCTCACCCCGCTCGTCCGCGAAGCGGTCGACCGGCGCGACCCCGTCGGCCGTGCGGTCGTCGGGCGCGACCCCGTCGGGTCGGGTGGTGTCGTCGTGGTCCGGCACCGTGCCTCCAGGCGGGGTCAGATGGCCGACTGTGTCGACTTCGGCATGTGCAGCGGGATGAGGTCGCGCGGCGGCATCGGCGTCGCACCGCGCACCACGACCACGCTGCGGAAGAGGTCCTCGATGTCCGCGGCGTCGTCGGGCGTCTCGGCGGCCTTGCCGGCGATCACGCCACGGAGGAACCAGCGCGGGCCGTCCACCCCGATGAAGCGGGCGGGCCGGGCACCCTCGGTCACGCCGTTCTCGTTGGCGACGGGGACGAGGGCACGCAGCTCGGGGCCGAACGGGCCGTCGACCTCGGAGACCTCACCGCCCTGGCGCTCGATCTGCTCGGCGATCTGCGCCCGGATCTCGTGCCAGAGACCGGTGGAACGGGGCGCCGCGAACGGCTGGACCTGGAGCGTCGACTCGTCGTAGTCGAGCCCGACGGCGACGACGCGCTGCGAGCCCTCCTCGACCTCGAGACGGAGGTGCTGCCCCTCACGCGGGAGGACCTTCACCCCGCCGAGGTCGACGTACGGACGGACGAGGTTCGCCTCGGTCTCGTCGTGCGGCCCGTTCTCGGCGCGGTCCTCGGGGGCCGACTTGTCGGTCGGTGCGACCGCGTCCATCTCGTCGAGGTCCGCGTCGGCGTCGGTGGCGATGTCCACCTCGGGGGTCGTGTCGGCGACCTCCACCTCGTCGGCGACGGCTTCCGCCACCTCGACCTCGTCACGCTTGCGGCGGCCGAACTTCATGCGCGGGTCCCTTCCTGGACGTCCTCTGCGGCGTTGCTGACGGTACCGCTCCGGTCACCGTAGCCCGACGACCCGAACCCACCCTGGCCGCGGACGCTCTCGGGGAGCTCGTCGACGCGGGTGAACGTGACGCGGGGCACCGGCATCACGACGACCTGCGCGATGCGGTCGCCGACGTGCACCTCGTAGGGCTCGGCGGCGTCGGTGTTCAGCAGTGCGACCTTGACCTCGCCGCGGTAGCCGGCGTCGATCGTCCCCGGCGAGTTCACGATGGTGATCCCGTGCTTGGCGGCGAGTCCGCTCCGGGGGACCACGAACGCGGCGTACCCGTCGGGCAACGCGATCCGGAGGCCGGTGCCGACGAGGCGCCGCTCCCCCGGCTGCAGGACGAACGCCTCGGCGGAGACGAGGTCGCCTCCGGCGTCCCCGGGGTGGGCGTAGCCGGGAGGGTTCTCTCCGGTCCAGAGCACGTCGACTGGTTCGGTCACGTGACGAGGGTAGTGCAGCCGTGACCTCTCCGTGATCTGCGACGTGGACGGCGCCCGACTCGTGGTGGGATGGTCTCGTGACCCTGTACCGCGAACGACTCTGGGCCCCGCCCGCGCTCTACCTGGCGACCGCCCTCGTGATCCCCGCCAGCCTGCTCGTCTTCCTCCCCATCAGCGTGCTCGCCGGGGTGCTCGTGGCGATCGGCATGGAGATCGGCGTGCTCGTGCTGCTGTGGGCCCTCGCACCCACGATCGAGGTCACGGACACCGAGTTCCGGGCGGGTCGCGCGCACCTGCCGCGCGAGGTCGTCGGCGAGGTCGAGGGCTTCGAGGGCACCGCGGCGACCTCCCAGCGCGGTCCGGAGCTCGACGCCCGTGCGTGGACGCTCTTCCGCGGCTACGTCCGGGGCGTCGTCAAGGTCGAGGTCCGTGACGATGCCGACCCGACCCCGTACTGGCTCGTCAGCGTCCGTCGCCCGGACGCGGTGGTCGCCGCGCTGCGGTCCTGACCCGCGTCGAGTCGGCCGGGCGCACCCGCTCGGCAGCGTCGCGGAGCGGCGCGCGGGTGCGGTGCGGGTGCGGGTGCGGGTGCGCCGCACGAGACCCGCGTACGCAGAAGCCCCCGGCGCCGGACGGCGACGGGGGCTCCGAGGTGGTCGTGCTTACAGTGCCGCGCACTCCGCGCACACCGGGCCGAGCTTCGACTCGTGGTCGAGCTGCGAGCGGTGCTTCACGAGGAAGCACTCGACGCAGGTGAACTCGTCGACCTGGGGCGGGAGGACGACGACGTCGAGGTCGACGTCGGAGAGGTCCTGACCGGCGAGCTCGAACGAGCCCGGGTTGTCGGAATCATCGTCGACGACGCCCGACATCTTGTCGGGGACGCGCTCCTTCAGAGCCTCGATCGACTCCGAGTCCGAGGAGTCGTCGGTCTTCCGGGGGGCGTCGTAATCGGTGGCCATGCCCATCCATTTCTCGTATCGAGAGGTCGTCGCCGGTGATCGGCGGCGACAGTTTGCACCACGGCCCGCCGGAGCGCAAACCGAGTGTTCCGGCGGGTCGTCCTGGCGCTGCAACCCGCCACCCCACCCGTCCATTCCCGCGCTGTCGGGACCGTCGCCCCGCACCTCGCGGCACGCCCGTGCGCCTCCCCGGGATCGGGGTCCACGCGCTGCATACTCACGGGGTACGACGCACGACCGTACGCACGCATCGGAAGGCGGAACCATGCAGGACCTGAGAGTCATCGGAGTGGAGTCGGGCGCACTCCTGCTCGCGACGGACGGAGGCACGGAGTACCGGCTGCCCGTCACCTCGTCCCTCCCGGGGCAGGTCCGGCAGGCGAACCCCGAGGGCGGTCCCCAGAAGCGGGTCTCCCCCAAGGACGTCCAGGCCAGGATCCGCGGTGGCGCCGACGCCGCCGACGTGGCCGCCGCGCTCGACGTCGACGTCGAGTACGTCCGACGCTTCGAGGGCCCCGTGCTGGCCGAGCGCGCCTTCATCCTCGACGCCGCGCACCGGGTGTCCGTCTCACCGGTCGACGACGAGGCGCCGGACACCTTCGGCGCCGCCATCACCGAGAAGCTCGAGGCCGGCGAGGCGACCGGGGTCGAGTGGGCCTCGTGGAAGCACGTCGAAACCGGGTGGCAGGTCCGCGTCCGGTACACCGTGGCAGAGGTCGAGCACGACGCCCAGTGGCGCTTCGACCCGAAGACCGCGACGCTCGTGCCGGACAACGGGGACGCCCACCGCCTGTCCCACACGGACGACGAGGGCATCGCGCCGCGCCTCCGCGCCGTCGAGTACGACCACGAGGACGCCGACGGCACCCGCTTCGACTCCGGCGCCTTCCGCGTCGACGCCCCCGACGAGGAGCTCACGAACCCCGAGGTCGCCGAGCGGGCCCCGCTCCGCGCTCCGCTCCCCCGCATCGGCGCGGCGACGCCCGAGGAGCGCGCCCCCGGGAACGAGACGGCCGACCTCCTCGAGGCGCTGCGCCGACGTCGCGGCGAGCGTGAGGCGGCGTCCTTCACCGAGCACCAGGAGGAGCCGCGCGGCACCTCGATCAGCGTCGTCGACATCCCGCTGCAGGGCTTCGAGGAGTCGTCGGACACCGCCCCGCAGCCGGACGCCCGTCCGACGTCGGCACCGGAGAGCGATGGGCGCCAGGAGCGCCGGAAGCGCAACCGTCGCTCGATGCCGAGCTGGGACGAGATCGTCTTCGGCACCCGCCCGGAGGATCCCGCCTGATCCGACACACCTCCTGACCACCGGCCTGGGCCCACGCCGCCGGTTCCGGTGCGACGCGCCAGCGGCGGACCGGCCGTGCCGGTGGGGAGAGGCCCGCCCCGGCCCCGCCACGCACCGCGCGTGACGGGGCTGGTCGCGTCTGCCGTCCGGTCCGGGCCGTCGTCAGCCCGCGAACGCGCTGGCGAGGCGGAGCGGGACGAAGGTCTCCTCGTCCGTCATCGCCCCGTGCTGCCCGAGCATCCGCTTCGGGGTCTCGCCGGGCTGCAGTGCCCGGTCGTCGTTGAACGCCCAGGAGCCGCGGGCCACGAGCACCACGTCGCCGATCCGCTCGACGACCTCCGGCGCGACGCGTCCGAACCACCCGGCGTCGATCGCCTCGGCACGGGTCGCCACGAACGCCTTCTTGCCGTAGCGCGCCCGGAACCGGCCGACGAGCGACCGGACGTCGGTGCCCGGTGCGACGGTCAGCTGGCGGCAGCGCGGGTCCCCGGCGACGCCGACGACGTCCTCCAGGAGCGCCGGGTCCATCGGGATGTTCGCGTGGTCGGGGACGTCGAGCACCCCGTGGTCGGCCGTCACCACGACCCCGACGTCCGGCCGGAGCGTGCGGTCCAGGCGCGCGAGTTCGCCGTCGAGCAGCTCGAGCGCCGCGGTCCAGCGGTCGGACTGCCACCCGTGCTTGTGGCCGATGGAGTCGAGCTCGGGGACGTAGAGGTACACCAGCGAGCGGCCCGTCAGCGTCTCCACGAGGGCTGCGTCGACCCGGTCGGCGATCGAGTCGGCGGACACGTACCGCGCTCCGCCGAGGACGTTCGCCGTCATGCCGGAGGTCCGGTACCGCCCGGGGCCGACCACGACCGGGTCGACGCCGATGCCCGTCGCCTCGGTGAACAGCGTCGGGCCGAGGAACCAGCCCGCGGGGACCTCGTCGTCCCAGCCGCTGAGCAGGTTCATCACGCGCCCGGTGTCCGGGTTCCAGCCGCTGTAGCCGACGACGCCGTGGGAGCCCGGTGGGCGTCCCGTCGTGAGGGTGCTCAGCGCCGCGGCCGTCGTGGTCGGGAACCCGCTGCGGAGCTTCCTGGCGGCGCCGCTCGCGGGCGGCGCGGCCAGCCACCGCGCGTGTCCGGCACGCGCCGCGAGCGCGGCGGCGCCGAGCCCGTCGACCAGCACGACGATCGCCGAGCGGGCGGGGCGGAGGGCGATCCGTGCCTCCAGGCCGTGTGATCGCAACCACGCGTCGTCCGCAGCGCCGAGCGCGACGAGGCAACTCGGGAGGACGTCGGCGAGGTTCGCTGCGGCGTCGGGGGCCGTCGGTACGCTGGTTCCCATCCTCCCCAGTCTCGCAGAAGGGTGCCATGGCACGCACGGAAGCAGTCGGCCTGCCCGACGGTGAACGCATCGAGGACGTCGACGTCTCCGAGGAGATGCAGGGCTCCTTCCTCGAGTACGCGTACTCCGTCATCTACTCCCGGGCACTCCCCGACGCCCGCGACGGCCTCAAGCCCGTGCAGCGCCGCATCCTGTACCAGATGGCGGAGATGGGCCTCCGGCCGGACCGCGGGCACGTCAAGAGCGCCCGCGTCACGGGTGAGGTGATGGGCAAGCTGCACCCGCACGGGGACAGCGCGATCTACGACGCGCTCGTGCGGATGGCACAGCCGTTCACGATGCGCGTGCCGCTCGTCGACGGCCACGGCAACTTCGGCTCCCTCGACGACGGCCCCGCTGCGGCCCGCTACACCGAAGCCCGGCTCGCCGAGCCGTCGATGGCGATGACGGAGGGGCCCGGCGAGGACGTCGTCGACTTCGTCCCGAACTACGACAACCAGCTCATGCAGCCGGGCGTCCTGCCCGCGGCCTTCCCGAACCTGCTCGTCAACGGCGCCTCCGGCATCGCGGTCGGCATGGCGACGAACATGGCGCCGCACAACCTGGGCGAGGTCGTCGAGGCCGCGAAGCACCTGCTCATGAACCCGCAGGCCTCGCTCGAGGAACTGATGGAGTTCGTGCCCGGGCCGGACCTGCCCGGCGGCGGCACGATCGTCGGGCTCTCCGGGGTCCGAGACGCCTACGCGACCGGGCGTGGGTCCTTCCGCACGCGCGCGAAGGTGAGCGTCGAGAACACCACGCCGCGCAAGGTCGGCCTGATCGTCACGGAGCTGCCGTACCTCGTCGGCCCGGAGCGCGTGATCGAGAAGATCAAGGACGGCGTCCAGTCCAAGAAGCTCGTCGGCATCTCCGACGTGAAGGACCTCACCGACCGCAACCACGGGCTCCGGCTCGTGATCGAGATCAAGTCCGGGTTCAACCCGACGGCCGTGCTCGAGCAGCTCTACAAGCACACGCCGCTCGAGGACGGCTTCGGCATCAACAACGTCGCCCTCGTCGACGGGTCGCCGCGGACGCTCGGACTCCGTGACCTGCTCGACGTCTACGTGCGGCACCGGCTGTCCGTGGTGACCCGACGGTCGCAGTACCGGCTCGCGCGCAAGCAGGAGCGCCTGCACCTCGTCGAAGGCCTCCTCGTCGCGATCCTCGACATCGACGAGGTCATCGAGGTCATCCGCTCCTCGGACGACTCCGAGGCAGCGCGGTCCCGACTCCAGACGGTGTTCGACCTGTCCGAGGTCCAGGCGGAGTACATCCTCGAGCTGCGGTTGCGGCGCCTGACGAAGTTCTCCCGCCTCGAGCTCGAGGGCGAGCGCGACCAGCTCCTCACCGACATCGCCGCGCTCGAGGAACTGCTGGCGTCCGACGAGCGTCTCCGTGCTCAGGTGTCCCTCGAGCTCACCGAGGTGTCCGACCGGTTCGCGACCCCGCGCCGGACGCTCCTCACCGAGGCCGATGCTCCGGTCCGCGGGGGTCGCAAGGCCGCGGTCGACCCGGAGTCGCTGCAGATCGCCGACTCCCCGTGTCGCGTGATCCTGTCGACCACCGGGCGGCTCGTGCGCGTCGACATCCCCTCGTCCGACCTGGGGATCGTGCGGGTGCCGAAGCGGTCGAAGCACGACGCCGTCCGGTCGTCCGTCGTGTCCACCGTCCGTGGTGAGCTCGGCGCCCTGACCTCAACGGGCCGGGTCGTGCGGTTCTCCCCCGTGGACGTCCCCGCGGTGCCCCCGGCGTCCGTCCGGCTCGACGCCGGGGTCCGCGTGTCCGAGTACCTCGGCGTGCTTCGGACCGAGGCCGTGGTCGCACTCATCTCCATGGGTTCGGACGACTCCGTTGCGATCGGGACCGCGCAGGGCATCGTGAAGCGGGTCGTCGCCGGTGCGTGGCCGGACAAGCCCGAGGTGCTCGCGATCGGCCTGAAGCCGGGCGACTCCGTCGTCGGCGCGACCCAGGCGCCGGAGGACGACGACCTCGTCTTCATCACGTCGAACGCCCAGCTGCTGCGGTTCCCGGCGTCCGGCGTCCGCCCCCAGGGCCTCCCGGCCGGAGGGGTCGCGGGCGTCTCGCTCGGAGCCGGCGCCTCGGTGATCTGGTTCGGCTCGGTGCCGCGCTCGGACGACGCCGTGGTCGCCACCGTGTCGACGTCGTCCTCGGCGCTGCCCGGCACCGACAACGGCCGCGCGAAGGTGTCGGCGTTGTCGGAGTTCCCGGCGAAGGGGCGGGCGACGCAGGGTGTCCGGGCGCACGCGTTCCTGAAGGGCGAGGACGGGCTGACCGTGGCGTGGGCGGGCATCGCGCCGCCGCACGCGGTGGGGACCGACGGCGCTGCCCGGACCCTGCCCGACTGGTTGTCGAAGCGCGACGGGTCGGGCAGCCCGCTCGACGCCGTGATCGGCTCGATCGGCGGGAGTGCGGCGGCGCTCGACGGGACCGCGGGCGATGCGTAGGGCGGGCCGCGCCGGCGCGGCCGGCACCCCGAGACTCGGCGTCAGCGACCGATCGCGGGCCCGACAGCACGAGAACGGTCGCCCACCGCGAGACTCGCGGCCCGCGCCCCGAGACTCGGCGTCAGCGACCGGCGCCGGGCCCGCAGCCGCCCCGCTCGGCACGCGGAACTGTCCGCCGCCCCGAGACTCGGCGTCAGCGACCGATCGCGGGCCCGACGGCACGAGAACGGTCGCCCACCGCGAGACTCGCGGCCCGCGCCCCGAGACGCGCGGCCGGCGCCCCGAGACTCGGCCCCGCGGACACCCCCGCCCCGCTCAGCACGCGAGAAACTGCCCGACCAGCCGAGACTCGGCGTCAGCGACCGATCGCGGCCCCGACGGCACGAGAACGGTCGCCCACCGCGAGACTCGCGGCCCGCGCCCCGAGACTCGGCGTCAGCGACCGATGCCGGGCCCGCAGCCGCGCCCCCGCGCTACGCGTCGATCCGGTCGCGGTCGAGCCCCTCGCCGGCGAGGATGAACTCCTTGCGCGGCGCGACGTCGTTCCCCATCAGCAGCTCGAACACCTTCGCCGCGTTCTCGGCGTCGGGCACGTTCACCCGTCGGAGCGTGCGGTGTGTCCGGTCCATCGTCGTCTCGGCGAGCTGGTCCGCGTCCATCTCCCCCAGGCCCTTGTACCGCTGGATGGGCTCCTGGTACTTCTTGCCCTGCTTCTCGAGCTTCTTCAGCACCGCCTGCAGCTCAGCCTCGGAGTACGTGTAGAGCGTGTCGTTGGCCTTCCCCCGGTTCACCACGACGACCCGGTGGAGCGGAGGGACCGCGGCGAACACCCGGCCCTGCTCGATCATCGGCCGCATGTACCGGAAGAACAGCGTCAGCAACAGCGTCCGGATGTGCGCCCCGTCTACGTCGGCGTCGGACATGATGATGATCTTGCCGTAGCGGGCCTGGTCGATCTCGAACGAGCGACCCGAACCGGCCCCGATGACCTGGATGATCGACGCGCACTCCGCGTTCGAGAGCATGTCCGAGACCGAGGCCTTCTGGACGTTGAGGATCTTGCCCCGGATCGGCAGGAGCGCCTGGTACTCGCTGTTGCGCGCCAGCTTCGCGGTGCCGAGCGCCGAGTCGCCCTCGACGATGAAGAGCTCGGTGCCCTCGGCGTCCTGTTTCCGGCAGTCGGCGAGCTTCGTCGGCAGGGAGGAGTTCTCGAGCGCGTTCTTCCGCCGCTGCGTCTCCTTGTGCGCCCGCGCGGAGATGCGCGTCTTCATCTCGGCGACGACCTTCTCGAGTAGCGTCGCGGCCTGCGCCTTCTCGGTGCGCTGTGTGGAGGTCAGGATCTCGGTGAGCCGCTTCGACACCACCTGGTCGACGATCTTCCGGACCGCCGGCGTGCCGAGGACCTCCTTCGTCTGGCCCTCGAACTGCGGCTCGGGCAGCCGGACGGTCAGGACCGCGGTGAGGCCCGCGAGGACGTCGTCCTTCTCGAGCTTGTCCTGCCCGACCTTGAGCTTGCGCGCGTTCGCTTCGACCTGGGCGCGCACGGCCTTCACGACGCCGGACTCGAAGCCGGCCTGGTGGGTGCCGCCCTTCGGCGTGGCGATGATGTTCACGAAGCTGCGGAACACCGTCTCGTAGCCGCTGCCCCACCGGAGTGCGAGGTCGACCTCGCACTGACGCTCGACCGCCGTCGACACCATGTGCCCCTGGTCGTCGAGCATCGGGACGGTCTCGGTGAAGGTGCCCGTGCCCTGGATCCGCCACACGTCGGTGACGCCCGCGTCGACGGCGAGGTGCTCGACGAACTCGCCGATGCCGCCCTCGTAACGGAAGCGCTCGACGACCGGACCGTCCTCGAGCGGTGCGCCCGTGGCGGTCGCCCGCGACGCCGCGGCCTCGATCGACGACGGACGCGCGTCGGTGATCGTGATGCCGAGTCCGGGGACCAGGAACGCGGTCTGGCGCGCCCGGTTCACGAGGTCCTGCGTGCTGAAGCGGGCGTCCGGCGTGAAGATCTGCCGGTCGGCCCAGTAGCGGATGCGTGAACCGGTCACACCCTTCTTGACCTTGCCGACAACCCGGAGTTCACTGCCCGAGGTGAAGGGGGTGAACGGTGCGTCCGGCCCGTCCCCGGCGAACGTGCCCGGCTCGCCGCGGTGGAACGACATCGCGTAGGTCTTGCCGCCGCGGTCGACCTCGACGTCGAGGCGCTCGGACAGGGCGTTGACGACCGACGCGCCGACCCCGTGCAGGCCGCCCGAGGCCGCGTACGACCCGGACCCGAACTTGCCGCCGGCGTGCAGCTTGGTGAAGACGACCTCGACCCCGGTCAGCCCCGTCTTCGGTTCGACGTCGACCGGGATGCCGCGCGCGGTGTCACGGACCTCGACGGAACCGTCCGGGTGCAGCACCACCCCGATCTCGTCACCGTGCCCGGCGAGGGCTTCGTCCACGGAGTTGTCGATGATCTCCCACAGGCAGTGCATGAGCCCCCGGGAGTCGGTCGACCCGATGTACATGCCCGGACGCTTGCGAACCGCCTCGAGCCCTTCGAGGACGGAGAGGTGGCGCGCGGAGTAGTCAGACACCCTCCGATCGTACTGATGCGGACCGACACCCCCGGCCCTGACACTCGGTCTGGGGCCAGCGGGTCCGCGCTGAGCGAAACGTGCCCCGATGATGCCGTACATCCAGGCGGCACGTGTTGAAATGGTCACCAACCGGCACCCGTTGGGTGGCAACACCGGCACCCGACCTGCGATCCGTGAGGAGCACAGCAATGACCCAGACCGTGCAGGACCTCTCCATCGACGAATTCGGCAGCAACCAGCTCACCGCTGCTGACCGCTGCGACAGCTGCGGAGCGCAGGCCTACATCCGCGCCACCATGGCCAGCGGCGAGCTCCTCTTCTGCGCCCACCACGGCGCCGAGTTCAAGGACAAGCTCGCGGCGACGGCCATCGAATGGCACGACGAGAGCAGCCGACTCTACGAGTCGAAGTAGCGCCCGGCGCAACGGACGGGAGGCGCGGTGCCAGCTGGCACCGCGCCTCCCGTCCGTTGTTCGGGCGTTTCAGGCGATCCGCTTGAACGCCTTGTCGACGTAGCGGTCGATGGTCGCGCGCGCTTCGCGCGCGTACCGGTCGATCGAGGCCGTGCGGTCCGGGTCCGGCGTGTAGGCGCGCCCGAGTCGGGCCGTCGCCGCGGCGAGGACGCCGTCGGTGAGCTGCGGGTTGAGCGGCAGGATCGGACCCTGCGTGTGCGTGCCGAACGAGGTGCCGACGATCGCCCCCTCGACCGGGCTGCCCGCCTGGTTCCCACCGCCGGAGACGACGTCCGCGAAGGGCATGACCCCGGAGCCGAGCTCGATGCGGGTGGCGTGGTCCTCGAAGCCCGCGATGCGGGTCGGGGCACCACCGAGCAGCGGGTACCGGGTGTCGAGGACGAAGTAGTTCACCCGACGCTCGGCTCCGCGGACGGCCCGGGCGTCGAAGACCCCGAAGCCCGTGACGTCCGGCCCGTCGGTCGCGACCACCGCGTTCGTGGCGAGGTCGAACCCGCCGCCGACCGCCACCACCGGGACATCGGCGGCCGCGAGGTCGCGGAGGGCCGCGCCGACCCTCGTGACGTCGGCGCCGAGCGACCGCATGGCGCTCAGCGGGCCGTTGCCGATCACGACGACGTCGGCCTGGGTCGGCACGGTGTCGCCCGGGGCGTACTCGACGACCTCGGTGGGGATGTCGGCGGCCTCGGCACGGCGCACGAGGGCTGCGACGTTGCCGCGGTCCCCCGAGACGCCCATCTGCCGCGGGTACACGTGCAGGATGGTCAACCGGTCGGCGGTCATGCCGTCTTCTCCATGTCCGGGTGGCCGAGGGCCTTGCGGGCGATCATCATGATCTCGTAGTTGACGATGAAGTTCTTCGTGCCACTGGTGGTGGCGCCGAGCTGCTCCATGCGGCGGATCGCGGCCTCGACGTCGGGCTCGACGGCGCCGATGCGGACGCCGGCGTGCTCGAGGGCGATGGCGATCTGCCAGGCCTTGTCACCGGAGACGACGTCCACGTGGTCGAGCTTCGAGAAGTCGATGTCGTAGATCCAGGAGATGTCCGGCGTGCCCTCGTCGATCGCCATGAGGACCTGCTCGGGGTGGTCCGGCAGGGCGTCGAGGTTGAGCTGGAGGCTCGCGGCGTTCTTGAACATCGTGAACTCGGCGGACTCGCCCGCGATGGGCAGTCGCTCCCCGCGCCCGTAGGCGGGCTTCATCGTGCCGAAGGCCTTCGTGACCGCGTCCGCGCGGAACTGGTCGCCGAGCGCCGCGCTGGCCGTTGCCGTGGCGGCAGCCGCGTCCACCGCGTAGTGCAGCCCACGCGCCGGCAGTCGGACCGGGATGTCGGCTCCGGCGAAGCGGATGGTCGCACCGTCGCCGGTGTTCACGACGACCTCGGCGTCGGCGACGTTCGGCTCGGCGTCCTGCCGGTCGAAGTCGTCCGCGTTCTGCAGGCCGTTCGGCGCCGCGGCGACGACCTCGGCACTCGCCCCGAACCGGAGCACCTGCTGGTCGGCCGTACCGACGTAGGCGTCGAGGAACTGGTCGTCGCGGTTGGTGATGACGTTCCGGGCCGAGAGCGCCGCGGTGTCGAGCATCATCGTCGCGACGCGCTCGGTCTCGAAGAACCGGTAGAGCTGGTCGACCTGCACGTTGAGCATCGTCACCGTCGACGGCGACAGGATGCCGGCGAGCTCGACCGCGAACGCCTCGTCGACCTCGAGGATGCCGATGTCGGCCTTGAGCTTGCCGGTCAGCGACACCTCGGACAGGAGTGCCGACGCGATGCCCTGTGGGAGGTTCGCCCCGGAGGGGTTGGTGAAGACCCGGAGGCCGTGCGCCCGGACGATGTCCGAGATCATGTGGGTCGTCGTCGACTTGCCGTTCGAGCCGAGCACGAAGACGACGCCGTTCGGGAACTGCTTCGTCACGTGCTGCAGGAAGTCCGGTACGAGCTTCAGGACGATGTAGCCGGGGTAGGCGGACCCCCCGCCCCGCGCACGGGCGAGGGCGCGGAGGATCCGCCCGACGAGGATCGGGACCAGGAAACGCATCGGCCTACTCGAGGTAGTCGCGCAGCGACTGCGACCGCGACGGGTGGCGGAGCTTCGCCATCGTCTTGGACTCGATCTGGCGGATGCGCTCACGCGTCACACCGAACGTGTCACCGATCTGGTCGAGGGTCTTCGGCTGGCCGTCACCGAGGCCGAAGCGCATGCGGATCACGCCCGCCTCGCGCTCGGACAGGGAGTCGAGGAGGCTCTCGAGCTGCTTCTGCAGCATCGTGAAGCCCACCGCGTCGGCCGGGACGACCGCCTCGGTGTCCTCGATGAGGTCACCGAACTCCGAGTCGCCGTCCTCGCCCAGCGGCGTGTGGAGGGAGATCGGCTCGCGGCCGTACTTCTGCACCTCGACGACCTTCTCCGGCGTCATGTCGAGCTCACGGGCGAGCTCTTCCGGAGTGGGCTCGCGACCGAGGTCCTGCAGCATCTGGCGCTGCACACGCGCCAGCTTGTTGATGACCTCGACCATGTGTACCGGGATGCGGATCGTGCGGGCCTGGTCGGCCATGGCACGGGTGATCGCCTGGCGGATCCACCACGTCGCGTAGGTCGAGAACTTGAAGCCCTTCGTGTAGTCGAACTTCTCGACCGCACGGATCAGGCCCAGGTTGCCTTCCTGGATGAGGTCCAGGAACTGCATGCCGCGGCCCGTGTAGCGCTTGGCGAGCGAGACCACCAGACGGAGGTTCGCGCCGAGCAGGTGCGACTTCGCGCGCTGGCCGTCGCGGGCCACCCAGCGGAGTTCGCGCTCCTCGGGCTTCGACAGACCGGTCGAGTGCTGCAGCTTGTCCTCGGCGAACAGGCCGGCCTCGATGCGCATCGCGAGCTCGACCTCCTGCTCGGCGTTGAGGAGCGCGACCTTGCCGATCTGCTTCAGGTAGTCCTTCACCGGGTCCGCGGTGGCACCCGTGATGGTCGTCGAGTAGACCGGCGCCTCGTCGTCGTCGGACTGCGAGATGACGAGCGCTCCGGCAGCGACCGCGGCGGCTTCGGCCTTGGTGTCCTTCGGGGCGTCCTCGTCGGTGTCGGCGTCGTCGGCGGTGTCGTCCGCGGACTCGTCCACGGGCTCGACGGGCTCGTCGTCGAGCTCCTCGTCGTCGGCCTTCGCCTTCTTGCCGCCCTTGGCGGTGGTCTTCTGCGGCGCGGCCTTCTTCGCCGGCGCCTTGGTGGCGCGCTTCTTCGGCGCAGCCGTCCCCTCGGCCTCGGCGGTCTCGGCCGTCGTGCCGTCGGGCTCGGTGTCCTTCGTGGGATCGATCGTCGTGCTCCGGGCAGCCATGCGATCACCTCTCTCGTCGTGCCACGTTCGTGGGGTCGTGGCCTCCCTCGCCGCCCAGGGCCGTCGCCGCAGTCCCCCGCGTCAGCCGGTCCTACCTATCCGGGCAGCACTAGGACCCATGTCAAGTCCCCCGGTTTCCACGCGCTCCGGCAGGAACGTCTGGTCACGAGGGCCCGATGGGTCCGTAGTCATTATTGCACGCCGCGCTTCCGCACACGTGCAACCAGTGCAACCCAGAGCGGGCCGACGCGTATTCCCTCCTGTTCGTGCAGCACGCGGCGGGTCCGGTGCCGCGCGTGCAGGAGCATCACGACGCCGAACCCGACCACCACGTACTGCACGATGAGGGCGAGTCGGAAGTTCGCCCAGGCGAACACGGTCTGGCCCGTGGCGCGCGACGCTGCGTCGAGCAGGATCCCGACGAGGAACATCATGACGAACGCCGCGAGGAAGCCACCGACGTTCACGAGACCGTTCGCCGAGCCCAGGGCCCCGACCGGGTTGAACGAGCGGGCGAAGTCGAACCCGATCAGCGAACCGGGGCCGCCGATGCCCATCGCGACAACCAGGAGGACGAGGAGCCAGGTCGGCGGCTGTCCGGGCCACGTCAGCACCGCGGTCCAGACCACCGCGAGGGCCGCGACGCACCCGAGCACCAGGTTCGACCGGCGGAGCGGGTACCGGGCGCAGAGCACGCCGAGCAACGGACCGGCGACGAAGCCGGTGACGACGATGACGGTCAGGAAGCCCGCGGCCTCGGTCGCGCTGTACCCGAGCCCGCGCAGCATCGGCACGCCCCAGAGGAGCGAGAACACCGTGCCCGAGGACTGCGTCACGTAGTGCGACCAGAACCCGAGCTGCGTCCCCGGGCGCCGGACGGCGTGCGTGAAGGTCCGGAGCGCGCCGCCCCAGGAGTGCGGCAGCGGGATCGCCCCCGTCCGGACCGGCACCGGGCCGTTCCGCACCACGACGAACGCGAGCACGAACCCCACCGCCCCGGCTGCGGCGGCGACCCCGTACGCAGTGGTCCACCCGGTGGTGTGCAGCAGCAGCGCGAACGGGAAGGCCGACAGCACCTGGCCGACCTGTCCGAGGTTGCCGGTCCACTGCGAGATCTGCGGCAGGATCCGGCCGCTGAACCACATCGGGAGCAGCCGGATCACCGAGATGAACGTCATCGCGTCGCCCGCCCCCACGAGCACGCGCCCGGCGATCGCCGGTCCGATCGTGGGCGACACCGCGACGACGGCCTGGCCGACGACGAGCAGGGCGGCGCCGAGGAGCACGAGCCGGCGCGGACCGAAGCGGTCGAGCGCGATGCCGACCGGGATCTGCAGCGCGGCGTACACCGCGATCTGGACGACAGCGAGGGTCGAGAGGACCGCCGCGGACACCGCGAAGCGCTCCTGCGCGTCGACGCCGGACACCCCGAGGGAGGACCGCTGCACCACCGCGAGCACGTACGCGAGCACCGCGACGCCCCAGACGAGGAAGGCGCGGCGGGAGTTCACCCGGCCAGGCTACCGGCACGCCAGCACCGGGCCGGATGCGCGGCGCGACCTGTGGAGAACCGCACCCGCGAGGCGGGCGCGCACCGTGCCTCCAGGCAGGAACCGGACGGGAGGCCCGTCCGACGTCCGCGACGCGACCCGCGTCCGACGCCGCCCGGGATCAGTCCGCGGTGCCGTCGCCCTGCGCGCGACGGTCCGCCAGGAAGCGCTCGAGCTCGGCCGCGACCGCGTCCGCCGAGGGGACCTCGCCGTCGACACCGGTGAGCGGCGAGCCGATCGGGTTGCCGGCCATGTACTCGTCGTGCCGTTCCTCGAGGACACCGACGAGCCGCTGCAGCTCGCCGTTGCCCGCGACCTGCTCGTCGACCCGCGACAGGAACTCGCGCCCCTCCTCGCGGAGCGCGTCCGAGGGGAAGATCAGCCCGGTCGCCGCCGAGACGCCCGCGAGGGCCGCGACCGCGGCGTCCGGGAACTCGGTGTCCGACAGGTAGTGCGGGACGAGGAGGACGAGTCCGGTGACCCCGTGTCCGGACTGCGCGAGCCGGTGCTCGACCAGGTGCAGCACGTTCGCGGGAGCCTGGGTCTCCGGCTTCCAGACGCTCATCTGCTCGACGAGGTCGGCGCGCGTGCCCGACACCGTCATCCGGATCGGCCGGGTGTGCGGGACGGGCATCGGGATCGACTGCACCCACGTCGTGTCGGCGACCTGCAGTTGCTCGACGAGGCCGGCCACAGCCGCGACGAACGCGTTCCAGCGGAAGTCCGGCTCGTACCCCGAGAGGAAGAGGAAGGGCTGACCGAGCTCGTCGCGCACGAGGGACAGCGTCAGCCGCGGCACGGCGACCGACTCGATGTGGTCGTGCTCGAAGGTGATCACCGGTCGCCGCGCCCGCCAGTCGAGCAGCACGTCCGGGTCGAACTCGACGACCGTCGTGACGTCGAGCACGCCCTCGATCGACGACGTGACCTGGGCGACCGCGGACCCCGCGTCGGCGAAGCCGGTGAGCGCCGCGACGAGGTGGAGGCCCGCCGGCACCTCGGGGGCACCGTCGACGAACGAGTAGAGGTCCTCGGGGTGGTTCACCGTCCCCATGCTAGGCGGGCACGGGCGACGCCCCGGGCGGCAGGGCCACGCCGACAGCGAACAGGCCGCGGATAGGGTTGGGGCATGGTCCGACCGATCCTCTCCACCGTCTCGTCCGCCCCGACCGACACGGAGGCCGACGTCCTCGTCGTCGGCGTCCGACCGGGGGTGGACGGCGGGCCCGCGACCCTCGTCGACACCGACCTGCTCGGCGACCTCGACCTCGCCGCGATCGGCGTGACGGGCGCCAAGGACCAGCTCGTGCGCCTCCCGGGCACGGGCGTCGCCGCCGCGTCGGTCGCGCTCATCGGCCTCGGCTCGGGCACCGACGCCGCCGCGGTGCGCAGCGCCGCCGGCAGCGCCGTGCGCCAGCTGCCCCTCGCGACGTCGATCGCGCTCGCCCTGCCGACCGCGACCGCCGAGCTGGTCGAGGCGGCCCTCGAGGGTGCGGCGCTCGGGTCCTACGTCTTCACCGCCCACAAGGGCACCGGCACGACCGGGCCCGTCCGCGGCGACCAGCGGATCGCTGTCGTCGCGCCCGCCGGCGTCGAGGTCGACCCGACCCGCGCGTCGGTGGTCGCCGAGGCGGCCGCGACCGTCCGGGACCTCGTCAACACCGCCGCCGGCGACCTCGGCCCCGCGGACGTGGCGGACGTCGCGGTCGCGCAGGCGGATGGCCTCCCCCTCACCGTCGAGGTCCTCGACGAGCACGAGCTCGAGGCGCAGGGCTTCGGCGGGATCGCCGGGGTCGGTCGCGGATCGGTCCGCCCCCCGCGGCTCGTCGTCGTCCGGTACGCGCCCGAGTCCGCGACCAAGCACCTCGCCCTCGTCGGCAAGGGCATCACGTTCGACTCGGGCGGCCTCTCGCTGAAGCCCGCCGCGTCGATGCTCGGCATGAAGACGGACATGACGGGCGCGGCCACGGTGCTCGCCGCGACCGTCGCCGCCGCGAAGCTCGGACTCGACACGAAGGTCAGCGCCTGGCTCTGCCTCGCCGAGAACATGCCGTCCGGTTCGGCCACGCGGCCCGGCGACGTCCTGACGCTCAAGAACGGCAAGACCGTCGAGGTCACCAACACCGACGCCGAGGGCCGGCTGGTCCTCGGCGACGGCATGGCGGCCGCGTCGCTCGAGCACCCGGACGCCATCGTCGACGTCGCGACGCTCACGGGCGCGCAGGTCGTCGCGCTCGGTGACCGCACCACGGGCCTGATGGGCAGCGACGACCTCGTCGCGCAGGTGCGGGCGATCGCGGACGCCGTGGCGGAGCCGATCTGGCCGATGCCGCTGCCCGAGGAACTCGACGCACGGCTCGCCAGCGACGTCGCCGACATGGTCAACGCGACCGTCGGCAATCCGGCCGGCGGCATGCTCCTCGCGGGCAAGTTCCTCGAGCGCTTCGTCGGCGAGGGCATCCCGTGGGCACACCTCGACATCGCCGGCCCCTCGGAGCACAAGGGCGGCGGCTACGGATGGCTCGGCAAGGGCGCCACGGGCGTCATGGTCCGGACACTCATCGCGCTCGCAGAAGAGCTCCAGTCCAGGTAGTAGGTTTGAGTCCGGCGGGGCGGCCGCGTGCGCGCGCACCCCGCCGGACCCACACGGGACGGGACCGGAACCACACGGTCCGACCGTGGGACGCCGCTCGCCGCGGTGTCCACGGGGCCTGACCGGTCCCGAACACGCACGAGGGAGTTGCACCAGGTGACGGAACAGACTTACGACGTCGTGGTCCTCGGTGGCGGCAGCGGTGGCTACGCCGCAGCGCTCCGGGCCGCCGAGCTCGGGATGAACGTCGCGCTCATCGAGGGAGACAAGCTCGGGGGGACGTGTCTGCACCGCGGGTGCATCCCGACGAAGGCGCTCCTGCACGCGGCCGAGATCGCCGACGGCACGCGCGACGCCGAGAAGTACGGCGTGATCGCCGAGTTCGCCGGCGTCGAGGTCCCGAAGGTCATCGAGTACCAGCAGGGCGTCATCTCCTCGAAGTACAAGGGTCTCCAGGGCCTCATCAAGGCGCGGAAGATCACCGTCGTCGAGGGCTGGGGTCGTCTGACCTCGCCGAACACCGTGCAGGTCGGCGACCAGACCGTGACCGGCAAGAACGTCGTGCTCGCGACCGGTTCCTACTCGCGGTCCCTCCCCGGGCTCGAGATCGGCGGCCGGGTCATCACCTCCGAGACCGCCCTCAAGATGGACTACGTCCCGAACAAGGTCGTCATCCTCGGTGGCGGCGTCATCGGCGTCGAGTTCGCCAGCGTCTGGAAGTCCTTCGGTGCCGAGGTGACGATCGTGGAGGCGCTGCCCCACCTCATCCCCGCCGAGGACGAGTCGATGTCGAAGCAGCTCGAGCGCGCCTTCCGCAAGCGCGGCATCGAGTTCTCCCTCGGCGTGCGCTTCCAGGGCGTCGAGCAGCACGAGAACGGCGTCGTCGTCACGCTCGAGGACGGCAAGACCTTCGAGGGCGACGTCATGCTCGTCGCCGTCGGCCGCGGCCCGCTCACCCAGAACATGGGCTTCGAGGAGGTCGGCGTCACGATGGACCGCGGGTTCGTCACGACGAACGAGCGCCTCGCCACGAACGTGCCGAACGTGTACGCCGTCGGCGACATCGTCCCCGGTCTGCAGCTCGCCCACCGCGGCTTCCAGCAGGGCATCTTCGTCGCCGAGGAGATCGCGGGCCTGAACCCGGTCGTCATCTCGGACACGAACATCCCGAAGATCACGTACTCCGACCCCGAGGTCGCGTCCGTCGGTCTCTCCCAGGCGAAGGCCGAGGAGCAGTACGGCGCCGACAAGGTGGACACCTACGAGTACAACCTCGCCGGCAACGGCAAGAGCCACATCATCGGGACCTCCGGCTCGGTCAAGGTCGTCCGCGTGGTCGACGGTCCGGTCGTCGGCGTCAGCATGATCGGAGCCCGCGTCGGCGAGCTCATCGGCGAGGCACAGCTCGTCGTCAACTGGGAGGCCTACCCGGAGGACATCGCTCCCCTGGTCCACGGACACCCCACGCAGAACGAGGCGCTGGGCGAGGCGTTCCTGCACCTCGCGGGCAAGCCCCTGCACGCCCTGTGAACATCATGACCACCACCACGAACCACCCCTGCGAAGAGGAGTCCACCCGATGAGCGAATCCGTCAACCTCCCGGCGCTCGGCGAGAGCGTCACCGAGGGCACGGTCACACGATGGCTGAAGAACGTCGGTGACCGGGTCGAGGTCGACGAGCCGCTGCTCGAGGTCTCGACCGACAAGGTCGACACCGAGATCCCGTCGCCCGTCGCGGGCGTCGTCGAGGAGATCCTCGTCCAGGAGGACGAGACCGTCGAGGTCGGCACCGCGCTGGTGAAGATCGGCGACGGCTCCGGCTCCGGTGACCAAGGCGGCTCCGACGAGGGCGCCGCCGACTCGGGCGCCGACCAGGGGACGGACGCGGCCCAGGCCGACGCCACCGAGCCCGAGCCCGCCCCGAGCACGGAGCAGCAGGAGGAGCAGAAGGCTCCCGAGCCGCAGCAGGCCGAGCCCGCGCCGGGGGGCCAGACGCAGCCCGCCGCGCCGCAGGCCCCCTCGGCTCCGCCGGTGCCGCAGGCCGCTCCGGTGCCGCCGCCCGCCGCCGCTCCCCCGGCAGCCGTCCCGGCACCCGCCGCAGCTCCCGCGCCGGCTGCTGCTCCGGCTCCGGCCGCTCCGGCCGCGTCCGGGCAGTCGGCCGCCGTGCCGAACCCGACGCAGGACGGCTCGGCCTCCGGCTACGTCACCCCGCTCGTGCGCAAGCTCGCGAACGAGCAGGGCGTCGACCTCGCGACCGTGACCGGCTCCGGTGTCGGTGGACGCATCCGCAAGGAGGACGTCCTCGCCGCTGCGGCTGCCGCCACGAAGCCGGCTGCCGGCGGTCAGACCGCTGCCGCCCCCGCCGGTCCGTTCGTCGCCGAGGTGTCGCCGCTCCGCGGGACCCGCGAGAAGATGACCCGTCTCCGGAAGGTCGTCGCCGAGCGCGCCGTGCAGTCGATGACCTCGACCGCGCAGCTCACCAGCGTCGTCGAGGTCGACGTGACGAAGGTCGCGCAGTTCCGTGACGCGCACAAGGCCGAGTTCCTCGAGAAGACCGGTTCGAAGCTCTCCTTCATGCCGTTCTTCGCCCTCGCGGCGTCGGAGGCGCTCAAGGCGCACCCGAAGATCAACTCGACGGTCGACGGCGAGGAGATCGTCTACCCGGAGACCGAGAACGTCTCGATCGCGGTGGACACCGAGCGCGGTCTGCTCACTCCCGTGATCAAGGACGCCGCGTCGCTGAACCTGGCGCAGTTCTCCCAGTCCATCGCCGACCTGGCCGAGCGCACGCGCAACAACCAGCTCAAGCCGGACGAGCTCGCGGGTGGCACGTTCACGCTGACCAACACCGGTTCGCGTGGCGCGCTGTTCGACACGCCCGTGGTGTTCCTGCCGCAGTCGGCGATCCTCGGGACGGGCATCGTCACGAAGCGTCCGGCGGTCGTGAAGGTCGACGGGCAGGAGGCCATCGCGATCCGCTCGTTCGTGTACCTGGCGCTGTCCTACGACCACCGGATCATCGACGGTGCGGACGCGTCGCGCTACCTCGTCGCGGTGAAGAACCGGCTCGAGGAGGGCAACTTCGGCCCGAACCTCGGGTACTGAGCCCGGCACCTGCCGAGAACGGCCCCGCTCCCGATCCGGGAGCGGGGCCGTTCCGCGTGCAGGCGGGCGTTCCCGGGGCTCCTGCGGGCGGGTCAGCGGCTGAGTCCCAGGACCGCGGCTCCGGCAACCCCGACCGCGACGACCACCGCGACGACGACCTGGCGGAGCGGGACGCGTCGGCTCCTGAACGGCACCCCGTGCTCGACGAGGTCCCGGATGTGCTCGAGGACTGCGTCGAGGCTGCCGTCCTCCGTGGTCGTGCGCTCGGCCTTGGTCACGCCGACGAAGTCGAAGAGGTCTCTTGGTGGGTCCCACCGCACCGGGCGCGGGGCTGCTGCACGGCGGACTGTCGACCTCGCCGCAGTGACGTCGTCCGGTCGCCCGGAACGCGCCGCCCGGACAGCAGCGTCCACTGCGGGCCGGCAGGGATCTCGGGGGTCGACCCGTTCCCAGACCTGGCGCACCGCGAGCAGGACGGCTTCGAGGCCGTCGACGCCCGGCGGGGTCCGCGGTGACGGAAGCGCTCGCGCTCCGTGCGGGGTCGGCGTCGTTCCGCGCGTCGTCGCCGACAGAGCGACCGATGACACCGTCGCCCCGAACGCGACCGAGGCCGGCGGACGATCGCAGAGCACCACTGCGCCCGAATCGTCCACCACGACGTCCTCCGGCGACGCCGTCCCGAGCACGATCGCTCCGCCCGATGCCGCGACCGCGAGGTCGAGCAGTGGCATCGTCAGCGTGACGGCAACGCCCACGTTCGGGACCCCGATCCGGTCCAGCGCCGTCCCGATCGGCACACCGCTCGGCCGCAGGACCGCGGCTGCGAGCCGTCCGTCGGGCGTCCGTCCGACGGACAGGACCGGCACAAGGTGCCGGTCCGTCGACGCCGATCGGTCCGCGACCCAGCCGAGGAACACGTCCTCGGACGTCGCTGCCCACCATCCGCTGCGTTCACCGTCATCGTCCACGTCGACCATGCTCGTGCGCGCGGAGTCGGGGAGCACGCGGTTCCGCGGCCCTGTGGAGAGCCGTCGTTCGCCCACAGCCTCCTCCGAGCCGGTCTCGGAGGGTGTGCTCAGGCCGTATCCTGTCTGCATGGCACGCAGCAGTTCTTCCGGTACGACGGCGAAGGAGCCGGGTCGTCTCAAGCAGATGTACCAGGTCTTCCAGATGACCCGTCGGGCGGACCCGACGTCCGTCTGGTGGTTCGCTCTCGCCTTCCTCGGCCCCGTCGTCCTCGGCGTGGTCCTGGCACTGGTGCTCCCGGGTCAGAACTGGCTCGCGATCCTGCTGTGGATCGTCGCCGGTGTGCTCCTCGGTGTCCTGCTCTTCCTCATCGTGCTCGGCCGTCTCGCCGAGCGCGCCGCGTACTCGCAGATCGACGGACAGGCCGGCGCGGTCGGCGCCGTCCTCTCGAACTCGCTCCGCCGGCAGTGGCGTTCGAGCGAGATGCCGGTCGCGGTGCACGGCCGCTCGCAGGCCGCGGTGTACCGGGCGGTCGGCACCCCGGGCGTCGTGCTCATCACGGAGGGGCAGCTCGGCAACCTCACGCGGCAGGTCGAGGAAGAGCGCCGCAAGGTCCAGCGGATCGTCCCGAACGTCCCCGTCCATGTCGTCCACGTCGGCTCGGGTGACGACGCCGTCACGCTCCACAAGCTCCCGCGGACGATGAACAAGTTCAAGAAGGCGCTCAACCGCAACGAGGTCCTCGCGGTCGCGAACCGTCTCGACTCGCTCACGCACGGCCCGGCCTCGGCGATCCCGAAGGGCATGGACCCGATGCGTGCCCGTGCCGGGCGCCCGCGCTGACCTGCGAGCTCGACACCACAGCGCTCCGTCGCTCACGAGGACGCCCCTGACCGATCGGTCGGGGGCGTCCCCGTGTGTCTGCCACTGCCCGGTCGCAGGCGCTCGGCGCGCTGGGGCGACCTCACATTGCGTCGCGTCGCCGGACGGTGCGAGGTTCTGCGCACCGTGCGAGGCTGTGCGCTCCGTGGCACCGCATCGCCGGACGGTGCGAGGTTCCGCGCACCGTGCGAGGCGGAGACCCTCGCACGGTGTGCGCAACCTCGCACGCTGGTCCCGCACAGCCCCGGGCGCACCCGGCTGCCGACCGCGACCGCCGCCGATCAGCGCCGGACGAGCACCGTCCCCGCGATCCGGTCGTGCGCCCCGCGGCTGTCGCGGTCGATGATGAGCGCTGGCACGACGAGGCAGAGGAGCACGGTCCGGACCACCGGGCGCCACACCCCGACGTAGCCTCCGCGGATCGGCGCCACGCGCAGGCCGACGCAGACGTGTCCGAACGAGCCGGACAGCAGACAGATGAAGAGGATCTGCAGCGCGGCGAAGATGGCGATCTGGACCCAGGAGTGCGCGATGTCACCGGATCCGTTCACCGGGGACCACACGCCCGTCACGTACGCGACGAGGTCGGCCAGGGCGCCGTCGATGAGGAGCGCGACGACCCGGCGACCGATGCGGCCGACGCTGCGGGGTCCGTCCTCCGGGAGCCCGAGGTCCTTCCCGGGCCAGCCGTCCGGGTGTGCGGCGGACGACGACGGGGCGGTACTGCGGGCCATGCTCCCAGCGTAGGCGACGTCGGCCCGCACCCGGTGCCGCCCCGTCAGCGACGGAACGACCCCCCTCGCGTAACACGCACGAAACAAGGCAGTGACGTCCGGGAAACCCGGTGTCAATAGCCTCGTCGGAGGGTGCCGAAAGGTCCCTGCCGACATCACCCAACCCCACAGGAGATCGACACACATGTTCAGCGATTCCTCCGAGGTGCTCGCCTTCATCAAGGACACGGACGTCAAGTTCCTCGACATCCGCTTCACGGACCTGCCCGGTGTCCAGCAGCACTTCAACATCCCGGCGTCGACGGTCGACGAGGACTTCTTCTCGGTCGGACAGCTCTTCGACGGCTCCTCGATCCGCGGCTTCGCGTCGATCCACGAGTCGGACATGCAGCTCATCCCCGACGTGACGACGGCCTACATCGACCAGTTCCGCGCCGAGCGCACGCTGATCATGATCTTCGACATCTACAACCCGCGGAACGGCGAGATCTACGGCCGTGACCCGCGCCAGGTCGCGAAGAAGGCGGAGAAGTACCTCGCGTCGACGGGCATCGCGGACACCGCGTTCTTCGCCCCCGAGGCCGAGTTCTACATCTTCGACGACGTCCGCTACTCGGTCACGCAGAACAAGTCGTTCTACTCGGTCGACTCCGAAGAGGGCGCGTGGAACACCGGCCGCGAAGAAGAGGGCGGCAACCTCGCGAACAAGACCCCGTACAAGGGCGGCTACTTCCCGGTCTCCCCCGTCGACAAGACGGCAGACCTCCGTGACGACATCACCCTCAAGCTGATCGAGGCGGGCTTCGAGCTCGAGCGCTCGCACCACGAGGTGGGCACCGGCGGCCAGCAGGAGATCAACTACAAGTTCGACACGATGGTCCACGCCGCGGACGACATCCTGAAGTTCAAGTACATCGTCAAGAACACGGCCGACCAGTGGGGCAAGGTCGCCACGTTCATGCCGAAGCCGCTCTTCGGCGACAACGGCTCGGGCATGCACACCCACCAGTCGCTCTGGAACGACGGCAAGCCGCTGTTCTACGACGAGAACGGCTACGGCGGCCTCTCGGACGTCGCGCGCTGGTACATCGGCGGCATCCTCAAGCACGCCCCGGCGCTGCTCGCGTTCACGAACCCGTCGATCAACTCGTACCACCGTCTGGTCAAGGGCTTCGAGGCGCCGGTCAACCTGGTCTACTCGGCCGGCAACCGCTCGGCTGCGATCCGCATCCCGATCACGGGCACGAACCCGAAGGCCAAGCGCATCGAGTTCCGCGCGCCGGACGCCTCGGGCAACCCGTACCTCGCGTTCGCCGCGCAGCTCATGGCGGGCCTCGACGGCATCCAGAACCGCATCGAGCCGCACGAGCCGGTCGACAAGGACCTCTACGAGCTCCCCCCGGAGGAGGCCAAGGGCATCCCGCAGGTTCCGGGTTCCCTCGACGAGGCCCTCGAGGCGCTCGAGGCGGACCACGAGTTCCTCACGAAGGGCAACGTCTTCACCGAGGACCTCATCCAGACGTGGATCGACTACAAGCGTGAGAACGAGATCCTCCCGCTCGCGCAGCGTCCGCACCCGTTCGAGTACGAGCTGTACTTCGGCGTCTGATCACCGCTGACCACGAAGGCCCCGCACCGGTTCCGGTGCGGGGCCTTCTGCGTGCGGCCCGCGTCCCGACACGGGGTGACCGCCTGGAGGCCCGGTGCCGGCCCGACGGAACGGCACCGGGCCTCCAGGCGGTCGCGCCGACGCGTCCGCGCCCACCGTGCGCGGGACGGGACGACGGAACGGGGCCCGCGCCGCCCCCGGCACGGACCCCGCTCGTTGCGGAGGTGGGAACCTACCGTGCCGTCGCCAGCACGTCGTTCGCCCCCGCGGCGACGCTCACGGGTGCACCCGTGACCGGAGTGGGCCGTCCCAGGGAACGGACGGTCCACCCAGCCGTGACCCAGTCCTCGACCGGGAGGCAGTTGCGCGCGTCGATCACGACGCGACGCCCGACGACGTCCCCGAGTGCCACGGGCGACGCCTGGATGATGTCGTCCCACTCGGTCAGGACCAGCACCACGTCGGCGCCCTCGATCGCTGCCTCCTTCGTGGCGGCGTAGGTGAGGGTCGGGAACGAGCGGCGGGCGGTCTCGTTCGCCTCCGGGTCCCACAGCGAGACCTGGGCGCCGCGGAGGTGCAGTGCGGCGGCGACGTTGAGCGCCGGCGAGTCCCGGACGTCGTCGGTGAGCGGCTTGAAGGCGGCACCGATCACGGCGATGCGACGGTTCAGCACGGAGCCGCCGACGGCCTCGATCGCCATGTCGATGACGCGCTCGCGCTGCCCCATGTTGATCTCGTCGACCTGTTGCATGAGGCCGACGACACGTCCGGCGCCGAGCTCGTTCGCGCGGTGCATGAGCGCACGGATGTCCTTCGGCAGGCAGCCGCCCCCGAAGCCGAGGCCGGCGTTGAGGAACTTCCGGCCGATCCGGGCGTCGTGCCCGAGTGCGTCCGCCAGGGTCGACACGTCGGCACCGGTGATCGCGCACATCTCCGAGATGGCGTTGATGAAGGAGATCTTCGTCGCGAGGAACGCGTTCGCGCTCACCTTGACGAGCTCCGCCGTGGCGAGGTCCGTGGTGATGACCGGGCAGCCCTCGGCGATCGGTGCGGCGTAGACCTCGCGGATGACCGCGTCGGCCTCGGGCGAGGCACCGCCCCAGACGAGGCGGTCCGGGTGCAGGGTGTCCTCGACGGCCTTGCCCTCGCGGAGGAACTCGGGGTTCCAGATGAGCTCCGCGTCGATGCCGGCGGGGTGAACTCGCGGACGAGCTCACGGAGCCGGGCTGCGGTGCCCACCGGGACGGTCGACTTCCCGACGATGAGGCCGGGGTGCGTGAGGTGCTCGGCGACGCCGCGCGTGGCGGCCTCGACGTAGGACAGGTTCGCGGCGTGCGACCCGGCCTTCTGCGGGGTGCCGACGCAGACGAAGTGCACGTCCGCGGCGGCGACGGCCTCGGGGAGCGACGCCGTGAAGCGGAGCTTGCCGCTCGCCACGTGCTTCGTGATGAGCTCGGGCAGGCCGGGCTCGAAGAACGGGACCTCGCCGGCGGTCAGGGCGGCGAGCTTCGCGGGGTCGACGTCCACGCCGATCGTCTCGAAGCCCATCTCGGCCATGGCGGCCGCGTGCGTCGCGCCGAGGTAGCCGGTGCCGATGACGGAGATGACGGGAGCGGGACGCACGTCCGAGGAGGACGGGGAGGACGGGGCCGGGGTCTTCTTCTGAGCGGTCATTGCTTGACCTCCTGCAGGTCGTAGTCGGTGTCAGTGCGCGCGATGCCGTCCACGAATGCCTGGAGGCTGTCGGCGCGGGAGTTGAGTCGCCAGTCGTTGGTGGTGCGCGTGCCGTCGACGATCGTGGTGGCGGTCTCGCTGAAGTACGAGAAGCCGATGACGTCGTCGTTCGCCGGGTCTGCGAGGCCGTCGAAGAGCGAGGTGATCCACTTGGCCTTCTGACCGTTCGTGACCGACGTGCCGGTCTCGGTCGCGCCCACCTCGGACAGGAGGATCTTCTTGTCGGGGGCGATCTCGCGGAGCTGTGCGAGCGTCTTGCCGAAGGTGGTGTCGAACGTCGGGTCCTCGGACGCGGTCCGGTAGTACCCGCTCATGCCGACCCAGTCGACGTACTCCGACTGCGGGTAGCACTCGCGCAGGTAGTCGAGCTGCATGTACTTCGGGTTGCCGAGCTTGTCGATGCGGCTCGGCGCCCAGTTCCAGATGACGTACTGGTTCGCGCCGTTCGCCTGGAAGACGTCGTGCACGTGCTGCCACATGGCCACGTAGGAACCGGCGGCGTTCTGCTGGGCGGTGCCCTCGGACCAGTTGTACCAGGAGCCGTTCATCTCGTGATCGAGGCGGATGACCATCGGCTGCTTGTTCGCTGCGAGGGCCTTGGCGTACTTCGTGAGGTAGGCGTCGAACTTCCCGGTGACGATGTCCTCGTTGGTGTACCCGGGGACGTACTTCGCGTCGTTGCCGGTCTTCGCGGGCGCGGTCTCCCACGTCATGAGCGGCAGGCGACCGTTCGCCCACGAGCGCTGCACGGCGCTGGCGTTGAAGTCCTGGTCGAAGCCCTGGAAGAACCCCACCATGTTCGTGGCCTTGCCGACCTGCTGCGACACCTCGTCGTACTCGGCCCAGTTGAAGGGCGACTGCGCCGTGTACAGGCCGTACCACCGCGTGGGCTGGGCCATGATCTGCGCCTTGGTCGGCACGGAGACCGGGGTGGCGCCGTCGGGGTCCTTCGAGGGGCCGCCGTTCGGATTGGTCACGCCATGGTCGCCGGAGCCGGAACCCTTGCCCGAGCCGGAACCCGCGTTCCCGCCGGACGTCCCGGAGCCGCCGGACGAGCCCGACGCGGACCCGCCGGAACCGGCCCCGTCGGAACCGGAGCCCGACCCGCTCGCGGTGGTCGTGCCTCCCGTCCGGCTCTTCGCGGCGCCGAGCTGCGACTGCAGCGAGGCGATCTGCGCCTTGAGGTCGGCGATCTGGTCCCCGCGGGAACCGGCCTTGGCCGTCGTCGAGTCGAGCTTGCCCTCGAGCGCCCAGATCTTCTCCTGGGCGGCGGTGAGCTGCGTCTGCAACTCCGCCGCGGAGACCTTCTTCTTGGGCGGGGTGACGCCGAGCGCCTGGTGGACGGCGGTCGACACCGGGCCCGAGGGCGACACCCAGACGGTCCAGGTGATGAGTCCGAGGACCACCAGGATCGCGGTCGTCCCGAGGGCGGTGAGCTTGGCGTGCTTGCTGGACTGGGCCCACCAAGCACCGGAGGAGCGGATGAGGTCAGACAATGAGGAACGCCTCCAGGGCGAAGATCGCGATGCCGATGACGTACGGGATCGCGGCGTACGGGTTGTAGCGGCGGACCTTGACCGGTCGGGCCGCTGCGCGCGAGGTCGCGGCGGGCTCCGTGGAGCGTCGCGTCGCGAGCACCGTCGCGGTGGAGTTGGTGGTGGCGTCGGCGCCGGGCGCGAACGACGGCCGGGCCGTGCCTGCACCTGCGCCTGCGCCTGCGCCTGCGCCTGCGCCGAAGATCTCGTCGAACGCGCGGTCGGCAGCTGCCTGGTCGTCGCGGACCCGGCCGGCGTCGACCGGGCTCACCGGCGTCTGCGTGGCCACCGGGAGCGGCTGCGCGGCCGCCGTCGGGTCCTCCTCCACCGGACCGCCGGCGTAGGCGCCGGCACGGGTCCCCCAACCGGACGCGTGGGCCAGGCGGAAGAAGCCGATGAGGCGGATCGGCATGAGGAAGAACGTCGACACGATGATGAACATCGGCAGGCGGAAGAAGTCGCTCGGCTTCTCGGACAGGTGCCGGATCTGGCGGATCGCCATGCTCAGCACGGACGAGACCACCATGAGCGCGGCGACGTAGACGAAGCCGGTGCTGAAGCCGTACTGCTGCAGGATGCCCTGGTACAGGTTCTCGCCCTGCCCGGTGAGCGCGCGGTAGATCCAGCCCGCGATCACGCCGAAGAGCATGAACGGCAGGATGATGTCCGTGATGAAGAAGGCCGCCAGGATCGGCGCGTGCCCGATCATCCACGGGAGCATCCGGAGCGTGTTGTACTGCGAGCCGCGGGCCCAGCGGAGCTGCTGCTTGAACAGCTTCTTCACCTGGAGCGGAGCGTCCGTGTACACGAGCGACGTGTACTGGTAGACGGTCCGGTAGCCCTCCTTGAGGGTCAGGTTCGTCAGGGTGCGGTCGTCGGAGACCTCGAGGAAGACGCCCATGAACTTCTCGTGCATGAACCTGTCCATGACCCGCACGAGGATGTTCCGCCGGAAGGCGATCGTTCGGCCGGGCAGGCAGCCGATCTGGCCGAGGACGCTCTGCGCGGGCATCGAGTAGAGCGCGCGCGAGTTCTCGAGCCAGTCGGCCCAGCGGGTGATCCAGCTGCGGGTCGGCTCGAGGATGCGCTGACGGGTGGTCACGCCGCCGACGGACTCGTCGGCGAACGGCTTGAGGAGCTCCTCGAGAGTGCCGGGGGTCCAGACGGTGTCCGAGTCGACGAGCACGGTGATGTCGCCGGTGGACATCTCGGTGCCGACCTTGACGGCGTTGCGCTTGCCGGGGATCGGGGTGTGGGTCCAGCGGACGAGCGGGGCGAACTCGTCGCAGACCTCCTCGAGGGCCTCGTTGCGGGCGCCGTTGATGACGACGATGATCTCGCCGGGGCGCTGCTCGACCATGCGGCCGATGACGTCGCGGAAGAGGTCGAGCGGCTCGTCCACCACGGGGACGACGACGCTCGTCGTCCCGGTGTACGTGCCGGTGAAGGGGCGGTAGCGGGCGGACAGGACGACCTTGAGCAGCCAGAGCAACCAGATCACCGCGGAGTACACGGCGAACAGGTAGAACTCGGGGTGCCCTTCGACCATCTGCCGGATCTGCAGAATGAAGGTGAACATCGATCCCTGCTTCAACGTTCGAGGTGGGGATTCCGCTTCATCGAGGAACCTGTGGTCGGTTCGGGTGGGGCCAATCGTGCAGAAAGCGCAGGGCCCGCGCAACACGACCCCCGAGTGGGGGCGTTACGAGCGCGTTACGGGGTACACCCTGGTCCCCCACTCAGCGACGGCTCGGTGTCCCCCCGACTGCTGACAGCAGTCCGGCGGACCGCTCCATCAGCCGAACCGGCACACTCCTCGCCTCCAGCCTGCGCGACCCTCGGGTCGACTCAGATCGAAAATCCCCGGTCAATCAGGTATTTCTTCACTCGTGGGACACGGTCAGGTCGCGTCGTTCGGCGTCGACCCGAGGACGGTAACGGCCGGGTAACAGGCTGGGAGCGGTCCCAACAGCGGGGTACAGGGTTCACAGCTCCGGGGGACGGTTCCGGACACACGGAATTCACCTTCGACGGCACGTCATGTTCGGGCGAACGACGTCGGCTCGGGCGTGTCGCGGTGTCGCCGGACGCGTCTCGAGCCGCGGTGGGAGCGCGCCGGGCGGGAGCGGACGGCGGCCTGGAGGCACGGGTCGGCCCCGCCACGGGCCTCCCGTCGGGTACGGGGAACGCGTCGGACGGGCGGTGCGGGCCGGCGCAACCACGGGCCTCCTGTCCGGCCGCTGGCGCGGATCGCGCCCCGCTGCGGACGCCGCGCGCCGGCGTGCCGGCGCGCAGTGCCGCGCCGGTCAGGCCCCGTAGAACGCGCGCTCGAACACCTGCCGGGCGCGCCGGGTCACACCGAGGTAGTCCTCCTCGAGCTGCGTGGCCGACCCCGGCGGGTACTCCATGAGCCGTGCCATGCCCTCGAGCTGGATCCGGTCGACGGGCAGCACGTCGGTCGTCTTCCCCGACCACAGCACGAGCGCGCTCCGGGCCCGGGACGCGAACCGCCACGCCGCGCCGAGCTTGTCGGCGTCGTCCGGCGCGACGAGCCCGGCGTCGGTGGCGGCGGTGAGGGCCTCGAGCGTCGAGGTCGTCCGGAGCCCGGGCACGGTCAGCGCGTGCTGCAGCTGGAGGAGCTGCACGAACCACTCGACGTCGCTGAGCGATCCGCGTCCGAGCTTGAGGTGCCGAGCCGGATCGGCGCCCCGGGGCAGCCGTTCCGACTCCACACGGGCCTTGATGCGCCGGACCTCGCGGACCTGGTGGTCGTCGATGTGCTCCGGGTAGCGGGTGCGGTCGGCGAGGTGCTCGAAGTCGCGGAGCAGCTGCTGGTCCCCCACGGCTCCGCGGGCACGGAGCAGCGCCTGCGCCTCCCAGGTCAACGACCACCGCGCGTAGTAGGCGGCGTAGGACTCGAGCGTGCGCACGAGCGGCCCGTTCTTGCCCTCGGGGCGCAGGTCGACGTCGAGCTCGAACGGGTGGATGGCGTCCTCGGTGAGCCGGCCGAGCTCGCGCACGATCGCCTGGGCGGCGCGGGAGGCGACCTCGGGCTCGGTGCCCTCGGCGGCGCGGTACACGTACAGGACGTCGGCGTCGGACCCGAAGCCGAGTTCGCGGCCCCCGTAGCGGCCCATCGCGACGATGCCGAACTCGAGTCCCTCGGGCGCGCCGCGGCGGGCGAGGGTGAGGGCGCCGGCGAGGGTGGCCTCCGTGACGTCGGTGAGGGCCGGCCCGAGGGCGTCGACGTCGAGCCAGCCGAGCACGGCGGCCATGCCGAGCCGCAGGGTCTCGCGCCGTCGGGCCGAGCGGACGAGCGCGGCGGACCCGTCGAGGTCGTTCCCGTGCCGGGCCGTCGTCGCGGTCATCTCGGCGAGCAGCGACTCCATCGGTCGCGGACGGAGGAGCGACTCCGGCTCGTCGAGCCAGGCCACGGCTTCCGGGAAGCGCTCGAGCAGCCCGGAGAGGAACGCGGACTCGGACAGGACGGTGGTCAGCGAATGGGCCGCCCCGGACGAGTCGCGGAGCATCCGGAGGAACCAGCTCGACTCCCCCAGGGTGTCGCTCAGCCGACGGAACGCCAGGAGCGCCCGGTCCGGTGCCGGCCCCTCGGCCATCCACCGCAGGAGCACCGGCAGCAGGTTCCGTTGGATCGCGGCGCGGCGGCTCGTGCCCTGCGTGAGCGCACGGATGTGTCCCAGCGCGCCCGCGGGATCCGCGAAGCCGATGGCGCCGAGACGGTCCGCGGCCTGGTCGCTGGTGAGGACGATCTCGCCGTCGGTGGCCGCCACCGCGGACAGCAGCGGGCGGTAGAAGATCCGCTCGTGGAGTCCGCGGACCTCGAGCTTCACCGTGCGCCAGCGGTCCTCGAGCGCCGCCGCCGAGGTCGCGAGACCGCTCGACCGTGCGAGGACGCGGAGTTCGTCCTCGTCGGAGGGCATCAGGTGCGTGCGCTGCAGACGGCGGAGCTGGATGCGGTGCTCCAGGACACGGAGCAGCGCGTAGTCGGGGCCGAACCGCGCCGCCTCGGGCCGCCCGACGTAGCCGGCCGCGGTCAGCGCGTCCATCGCCTCGAGCGTCGAGCGCACCCGGACGCTCTCGTCGTCACGGCCGTGCACGAGCTGCAGCAGCTGCACGGTGAACTCGACGTCGCGCAGCCCGCCCGGGCCGAGCTTGAGCTGCCGGTCGACCTGGGCGTCGGGGATGTGCTCGGTGACCCGCTCCCGCATGCGCTGCACCGACTCGACGAAGCCAGGCCGGGTGGCGGAGGTCCACACGAACGGCGCCACGGCCTCGGCGTACCGGCGTCCGAGGTCCGCGGACCCGGCGATCGGTCGAGCCTTGAGGAGCGCCTGGAACTCCCACTCCCGCGCCCACCGCTGGTAGTACGCCACGTGCGAGTCGAGCGTGCGGACGAGCGCGCCGTCCTTGCCCTCGGGCCGGAGGTTCGCGTCGACCTCCCACAGCGCGGGCTCGGCCGCCAGGTCGGTGATCGCGTGGGTGGCGGCGACGGCGAGCCGGGTGGCGATGAGCACTGCGCGGTCCGTGCCGACCCCGGTGTCCGCGTCGTCGTCGCGGGTGGGCTCGGTCACGAAGATGACGTCGACGTCGCTGACGTAGTTGAGCTCACGGGCGCCTGCCTTGCCCATCGCGATGACGGCGAGCGGGGTGGCCTCGACGTCGGCGGCGGGGAACGGCACCTCGCGCCGGGCGACGTCGACCGCGGCCTCGAGTGCCGCGCCCGCGAGGTCCGCGAGCCCGGCGGCCACGGCGGGGAACGCCTCGGTCGGGGCGTCGTGCAGGACGTCGAAGAGCGCGATCTGCGCGAGGTGCCGGCGGTAGCGCACCCGGAGGCGGAGCCGGGCGTCCTCACCGGTCGCGCCGTCGACCGCGGCGAGCAGGGAGGCGGTGTAGTCGTCCTGCGTCCATGGCGGTGTCACCGGGTCGAACAGCAGGGCGAGTTCGGCGGGGCGCCGGTGCAGGAACTCCCCCAGCCCGACGGACGCGCCGAGGAGCCGGACGAGCCGTGCGGCCGCGGCCCCGTCGGCGAGGACGGCTCCGAGTTCGTCGGGCGCGCGCTCCGAGAGGCGTTCGAGCAGGCGGAGCGCTCCGTCCGGGTCGGCGGTCGCGCCCCAGACCGCTGCCGGGTCGAACCCAGGGAGGCCGGACCCGCCCCCGGCGGACACGGGGCGTGCGCCGGCGTCGGCTGCGGCAGACCCGTTGCCGACCGCGGCAGACCCGTTGCCGACCGCGGCAGACCCGTTGCCCGCATGCGGCAGGACGGCGCCGAACCGCGCCTCCAGGCCGGGGACCCGTTCGAGCGCGGCGATCCGTTCGAGGCTCTCCGACAGCTCGGCGAAGCCGAGCCGGGCGAGCTCGGACCGTGACGTCTTCGTCCGACCGGTCATGCGGGCAGTGCTAGAGCGCGCCGAGGTTCGTGTCGAGCTCGAACGGCGTGACCTGGTCGCGGTAGGCCTGCCACTCCTGCCGCTTGTTGAGCAGCACGAAGTTGAAGACCTGCTCGCCGAGGGTCTCGGCCACGAGCTCGGAGTCCTCCATGAGGCCGAGCGCGTGGTCGAGGCTCGCCGGGAGCTGCTTGTAACCGAGGGCCCGACGCTCGGAGTCGGACAGGCTCCAGACGTTGTCCTCGGCCTCGGCGGGGAGCTCGTAGCCCTCGTCGATGCCCTTGAGGCCGGCCGCGAGGAGGAGCGAGTACGCCAGGTACGGGTTCGCGGCGGAGTCGATGCCGCGGTACTCGATGCGGGCCGACTGCCCCTTGTTCGGCTTGTAGAGCGGGACGCGGACCAGGGCCGAGCGGTTGTTGTGGCCCCACGTGACGAACGAGGGTGCTTCGTCGCCGCCCCAGAGGCGCTTGTACGAGTTCACGAACTGGTTCGTGACCGCGGTGATCTCGGGCGCGTGGCGGAGGACCCCGGCGATGAAGTGCTTCGCCGTCTCGGACAGCTGGTACTGGCCCCCGGCCTCGTAGAAGGCGTTCTGGTCGCCCTCGAACAGCGACACGTGCGTGTGCATGCCCGAGCCCGGCTGACCGGACAGCGGCTTCGGCATGAACGTCGCGTAGACGCCCTGCTCGATCGCCACCTCCTTCACGACCGTGCGGAAGGTCATGATGTTGTCCGCCATGGTCAGCGCGTCGGCGTAGCGGAGGTCGATCTCGTTCTGGCCGGGACCGGCTTCGTGGTGGGAGAACTCCACCGAGATGCCGAGGTCCTCGAGCATCCGGACCGAGCGGCGGCGGAAGTCGTGCGCACTGCCACCGGGGACGTTGTCGAAGTAGCCGGCCTGGTCGACGGGCTGCGGGCCGCCGTCCTTCCACTCGCGGCTCTTCAGGAGGTAGAACTCGATCTCCGGGTGCGTGTAGAACGTGAACCCGCGCTCGCTCGCCTTCGCGAGGGTGCGCTTCAGGACGTTGCGCGGGTCGGCGACCGCGGGCTGGCCGTCCGGCGTCGTGATGTCGCAGAACATCCGGGCCGTGGGGTCGATCTCGCCGCGCCAGGGGAGGATCTGGAACGTCGAGGGGTCCGGGTGCGCGAGCACGTCGGCCTCGTAGCTGCGGGTCAGGCCCTCGATCGCGGAGCCGTCGAAGCCGATGCCCTCGGCGAAGGCCCCCTCGACCTCGGCCGGCGCGATCGCGACCGACTTGAGCGTCCCGATGACGTCGGTGAACCAGAGTCGGATGAACTTGATGCCGCGCTCCTCGATGGTGCGGAGCACGAAGTCCGTCTGCTTGTCCATTGACGCCCTTTCCGTGGTGCAGCTGGTCCAGCTGGGAGTCTCAGCCTATTGGTTCTCCGGTCAGTCTTCGTCGTCCCAGCGCTCGTTGTTCGCCTTGATGCGGTCGAGGGCGTGCTGCGCCTCCTCGCGGGTCTCGAACGGCCCGATGCGGTCGCGCTGCGGGGACTGCGGGCCCTGCTCGACCGCGTGCGTCTTCTCGTTGAACCACCACTGGGACTCGATGCGTTCGTCGCTCATGCCGCCACCGTACCCACGGCGGGGGCGTGCGGGCCGGGCGTGCCGCTGGGCGGGCTGGGGCTAGGGGGCGGGGCCTGGGCTGGGCCGGGGCCGGGGCCGGGGGGGCTGGGGGCTGGGGCCGGGGCCGGGGGCTGGCGCGAGTCTCGGCGTGAGCGACAGTTCTCGGGCGAAAGCGCGCGAGAGCTGTCGCGCAGCCCGAGTCTCGGGGCGCGCAGGCCGAGTCTCGGGGCGCGCAGACCGAGTCCCGGGGCGCTCACGACGAGTCTCGGGGCGCGCAGCCCGAGTCTCGGGGCGCGCAGCCCGAGTCCCGGGGCGCGCAGGGCGACCGCCTGGAGGCCCGGTGCCGGTCCGCCGGGCCGGCCCCGGGCCTCCAGGCGGTCGCGTCGTGGTCGCGTCCTGCGGGGCGAGTCTCGCCGTGGGCGACACGTCTCGCGCGCGAGCGCGCACGATCCGTCGCCCAGGGCGAGTCTCGGCGTGCACGGGCCGAAACTCGGGTCCCGCGCGCCCGGATAGAGTGGTCGGCATGCCCCGGGACGCACACGGACACCTGACCGCCGGCCGGATCTCCCCGCAGCGGCCCGTCCCGAAGGAGATCGAGCGGCCCGAGTACGTCGGGCGCGCCGAGCCCGACGAGCACGGCCACGGCGACACGTACTCCGCCGAGGAGATCGAACGGATCCGGACCGCCGGGCGCATCGCCTCGCAGGCGATCGACGCCGTCGGCGCGGCCATCCGCCCCGGGGTCACCACCGACGAGCTCGACCGCATCGGCCACGAGTTCGTCGTGTCACACGGTGCGTACCCGTCCACGCTCGGCTACCGCGGCTACCCCAAATCGCTCTGCTCGAGCCTCAACGAGGTCATCTGCCACGGCATCCCGGACGACACCGTGCTGCAGGAGGGCGACCTCGTCAACATCGACATCACCGCCTACAAGGACGGGATGCACGGCGACACGAACCGCACCTTCATCGTGGGCGAGGGCTCGCAGGAGGTCCGCGACCTCGTCGACCGCACGCGAACCGCGCTCGAGCGGGGCATCAAGGCCGTCGCCCCCGGGCGCCAGGTCAACGTCATCGGCCGCGCGATCGAGGCGTACGCCAAACGGTTCGGGTACGGCGTCGTCCGCGACTACACCGGCCACGGCGTCGGACGGACGTTCCACTCCGGGCTGATCATCCCCCACTACGACGCGCCCCACTACGACACGGTCATCGAGGAGGGAATGGTGTTCACGATCGAGCCGATGCTGACCCTCGGCGGCATCGAGGCGGACATCTGGTCGGACGACTGGACCGTCTCCACCCGCGACAAGTCGTGGACCGCACAGTTCGAGCACACCCTCGTCGTCACCGAGCGCGGCGCCGAACTCCTGACCGTCTCCTGACCCCTCAACCGAAAGGCTCCTCATGACCACCCTCGCAGTCGGCGTCGACATCGGCGGTACGGGCATCAAGGGCGCGATCGTCGACGTCGCCTCGGGCGAACTCACGACCGACCGGATCAAGAAGGCCACGCCCGAGGGCGGCAAGCCCCACGACATCGTCGCGGTGGCGAAGTCGATCGTCGAGGAGCTCGCCCCGGCCGCGGACGTCCCGGTGGGCGTGTGCTTCCCGGCGATCGTCCGCGACGGCAAGACCATGTCCGCCGCGAACGTGTCGAAGAAGTGGATCGGGTTCGAGGCGGAGGCGCTCTTCGAGAAGGAACTCGGCCGCTCGATCCACTTCGTCAACGACGCCGACGCCGCCGGGTTCGCGGAGCAGCAGTTCGGGGCGGCGAAGGGCAAGGACGGCCTCGTCGTCGTCACGACCCTGGGCACCGGGATCGGCACGGCGCTCATCAACGACGGTGTGCTCATCGTCAACTCGGAGCTCGGGCACCTCGAGATCGACGGGCACGACGCGGAGACGAAGGCCTCGTTCGCCGCCAAGGAGCGCGACGACCTGTCGTGGAAGCACTGGGCGAAGCGGCTGCAGAAGTACTACTCGACGCTCGAGGCGTTGCTCTCCCCGGAGCTCTTCGTCGTGGGCGGCGGCGTGTCGAAGCACCACGAGGAGTTCCTGCCGCTGCTCGACCTCCAGGCGCCGATCATCCCGGCGACGCTGCGGAACAACGCGGGCATCATCGGGGCGGCGACGCTCGCCGCGCAGTCGAAGCCGCAGGCGTAGGCGTAGGCGTAGGCGCGCGGAGTTGCTCGGACCGGGAGAGTCCGGTCGCCGGCGTGGACGCTGCACGGACGCGTCACCGCTAGACTCGTCCGTGCGAATGGGTCGGTGAGACGGTCGCGTCACTCCTCCGGGAGTGCCGAGGAACGTCCGGGCTCCACAGAGCAGGGCGGTGGGTAACACCCACCCGGAGCAATCCGCGAGACAGTGCCACAGAAAGCAGACCGCCGGCGGCGACGTCGGTAAGGGTGAAACGGTGGTGTAAGAGACCACCAGGGGTCCGGGTGACCGGATCCGCTCGGTAAACCTCGCCCGGAGCAAGGTCAGACAGAGGACGTCGAGGCTGCTCGCCGAGTCCTCGGGTAGACCGCTGGAGGCCGACGGCAACGTCGGTCCGAGAGAGATGGCCGTCACCGCGAGAGCGGGACAGAACCCGGCGTACGGCCGGCCCATTCGCCCACACGAACGCGAGTCGCTTGCTCGCGCCCCGCGCGGCCGCGCGCCCGTCGTCCGCGCGCCAGCGGGCGCGGGCCCGGCCTCGCACCGTGCGAAGCTCCCTCCGCACGGTGCGAGGTTCCTCACACCGTGCGACGCGCTGGGCCTCGCACGGAGCGCGAATCCTCGCACCCTGCGGCCGCGGCCACGCCGCCGCCGCCGCCGCACCACGCCACGCCGCCCCGCGCGGCCGCGCGCCCGTCGTCCGCGCGCCAGCGGGCGCGGGCCCGGCCTCGCACCGTGCGAAGCTCCCTCCGCACGGTGCGAGGTTCCGCACACCGTGCGACGCGCTGGGCCTCGCACGGAGCGCGAATCCTCGCACCCTGCGGCCGCGGCCACGCCACGCCACCGCCGCAGCGCCGCCGCACGCCGCCGCACGCCGCTGCGGCCGCGGCACGGACGGGAGGCCCGGTGCCAGCCCGGCACCGCGCCTCCCGTCCGACGGGTGATCGGGTCTACAGCCCCGACTCGGGCGTGCGCACGAGGATGGCGTCGCTGTCCGGGCACAGCACGACGTCATCCGGCGCCGCGGCCCGGATCGTCTGCAGGTCCGAGGCCGTCAGCGTCACGCCGGACGCGGTCGACACCCCGCCCTGCAGCAACGACGCACCGAAGCCGTACCGCGCACGCTGCCGGTCGTAGAGCGCGAGCAGGTCGTCCGGGACCTTCGCGGCGACGTCGGCACGCGACTGGACGGCCGAGGCGCGATCGGCCTCGAGCCGGGCGATCTCGGCGTCGCGCTCGGCCGCGAGACCGGCGCGGGCGGCGTCTGCGTCCGCGAGCTGCGCCTCGATGTCGCCGACCCTCGCCCGCAGCCCGTCGAGCTGCTCCATGACCTCGAGTTCGCTCGTCTCGAGGTCGCCGATCCGCCGCTGCAGGGAGTCGAGCTCGCTCTGGAGCCCTGCGGCGTCCTTCGCGTTCGCGACGTTCTGCAGGAGCGTGGTGTCCCGCTCGACCCGGGCCTGCGCGATCGCGGTGTCGGACTCGAGCCGGGCGAGCTCGCGCTCCGCGTCCTCGACCAGGCCGGTCGCTGCCGCGAGTTCACCACGCAGGGCGGCGGCCTTCGTGCCGAGCTCGGTGAGCTGGTCGCCCTTGCGCAGCGAGGTGATGCGGTGCTCGATGCGGGTCACGTCGTTGTCGAGTCGCTGGACGTCGAGGAGGATGACCTGGTCCTCGGGTGCTGCCTTCACGGTCAGGCTCCTTCTGCTTCAGGGGTGGTCCCGGCTGCGGCGCCGGTGGGGTCGGCCGCTGCTGCGGCCGACGCGGACGGTCCCGACGCGGCGGTCGGTTCTGGGTGGTCGGCCGGTCCGGGGCGTCCGGTCGGTTCGGCCGCCGGCAGGACGGCGAAGTCCCACGGGTCGGTCCGGAGGTCGCTGACGGTCACGCGGACCCCGGTGGCGGCGGCGAGCTCGGCGGCCGCGATGTCGAGCCACAGCCACTCGGTCGCCCAGTGCGAGGTGTCGATGAGCGCTGGCCCGCGTCCGAGCATCGCCTGCTCGCGGAACTCGGACGCCGGGTGGTGCCGCAGGTCGCTCGTGACGTAGACGTCGGCCCCGAGCACGGCCGGGTGCCCGAGCAGCGAGTCGCCCGCGCCAGCGCAGAGGGCGACGGTCCGCACCGGGTCGTCGTACCCGCCGGACACGCGGACGCCGGTGGCGGTGCCGGGCAGCAGGTCGACGAGGGAGCGCGCGAGGGCGCCCAGCGTCGTGGGCTCGGCGAGCGTGCCCACCCGGCCGATGCCGGTCGCCGGGTCGGCACCGGGCTGGATCGGCCGTTGGTCGACGAGGCCGAGCCGGTCAGCCAGCACGGCCGAGGTACCGGTCGTCACGACGTCGGCGTTCGTGTGCGCTGCGAGCAGTCCGGCGCCGCCGCGGACGAGGGTGGCGATGACGCTCCCCTTGTACGTCGACTCGGCGACCGTCGTGACGCCGCGGAGGAGCAGCGGGTGGTGCGTCAGGAGCAGGTCCGCCCCGAGCCGGACCGTCTCGGAGGCCGTGGCGGGCACCGCGTCGACGGCGAGGTGCACGTGGTGCACGTCGGCGTCGGGGTCGCCGGCCACGAGTCCGACCGCGTCCCACGACTCGGATCCCGCGGACGGCCAGAGCTGCTCGACGACGTCCAGGATCTCGCGGAGCTTCGGCATCCCGTCAGTCTACCGAGCCGACCCCGCGCCCGGAGCGGGCCGACCGGACCGGGCGATCCGGGCCTCCCGGCGGTCCGTCAGGCGCGGCCGAGCGCCCGCAGGATGCGCGCGACGAGTCGCTGCCACCATCCGGGCGCGGGGGCGTCCGTGGTGTCGACCGACTCGGCCGGGGAGTCCGCGGGACGCGCGGACTCGGGGAGCACGACGGGGGTGCTCGCGGTGGTCCCGGTGTGCGCGGTCAGCGCGGCCGCGAAGGCGGCCCGGTCGATGACCGTGGGTCCGGTGGCGGGCTGGACGAGCGGGGTCGGTCGCGCGTTCGCGGACACCGGCGTGACGGCCAGGAGGCCCGGTGCGGGTCGCGCGGGCTCGTCGCGGTCGGCGACGGGTTCCGGAGCACGCTCCGGGACGACGAGGTCCGCGACCGGTGCGCTCGGCGCGGGCGTCGCGTGCCGCGGCGACGGCGCCACGGGGGCGGTCGGCGCCACGGGAGCGGTCGATGCGACGGGGACGGGGCTGGTGGCGGCACGACGGGCCGCGGAACGCGCGCGACGGTCGGCCTCGGCGGCGGCGTCGGCGAGCAGGTCGGCGAACACCGAGCGGGCGAACTCCCGGGCGGCGCGGACCTCGGGGTCGTCGAGCCCGGCGACCGTGGCCTCCCACGCAGCGAGGCGTGCGAGGTCCTCGTCACGACGGCGGACCTCGTCCTCGAGCAGCACGATCCGTTCGATGGCGGGTCGGCCGGTGGCGGCGTCGACCTCGACGGCGAGGTCCTCGATCCGGAGCGCGAGGCGCGTCGGCGGCTCGGGGAACGACGGGGTGCAGGCGGCGTGACGCGCGCGGTCGCGGGGGCGGCGGAAGGCGGAGTCGGCCTGGATTGCGGGCGCGGTCTCGTGCGCGGCGTCGAGTGCAGTCTCGTGCGCGGCGTCGGGCACGGTCTCGTGCGCAGCGGCGGCTCGGTCGGTGCCGGGAGCCGGATCGGTCGTCGGGGTGGTGTCGGTCGCGGCGTCCGGTCGCTGGACGGGCCCGGTGACCGGCGGGACCACGAGGTCCGCGAGGTACGGGGCACGCGTCGCCGGGGCGTCACGGAGCCACTCCTCGAGCTCGCGGCCGAAGGGGTCCACGAGGGGGGTGCGTGCGCCGGACTGCGTCTCCATGCCCGAACAGTAAATATCGGGACGTCACACCGCGGGGAGATCCGCGGAGTGTCGCGAGATCCGCTGCCATATCGCGCCGGACGTGAGCGGCGTGTCGCAGGTCGGGTGTGCTTGCCCGGCCACGTGTCGGCGTCGTCGTGGCGCCGGGTCGTCGGGCGGCTCGCGTCCGTGCGGCCGGTGCCGGTCGCAGGACGTGCCGTGCGCGCCCGGAGTTGGTCGCAGGACGTGTCGTGCGCGCCCGGAGTTGGTCGCGCAACGGGTCGGGCGCCGCAGAGCGAGCGGCACGTCGTGCGACCAACACGCCGACCCGGCAGCGCGCAAGAACGGCGGCACGCAGGGACGGCGGGGTGCGCCGACGTCAGGCCGGCCGGACGTCCTCCGCGCCGGCCGACCGGGCCGAGCCGTCGATCGTGTCCAGCAGCGCCCGCCCCTCGTGCCACCAGCCGACGCCGGCGGCCACGTTGACGTGCTGCACGGCGCCGATCCGGTGCACCGTCGCGCCGAGCACCGTGGCGAACTCGATCGCGCGATCGGCCGAGCAGTACGGGTCGTCATCGCTCACCACGAGGTGGACGTCCTCGACGTGGGACACGCCGGCGGGTGCCGTGAACCCCCGCGCAGCGTCCGGGAACCCGGGACCGTCGGGGTCCGGCGGCGCGACGAGCAGCGCGCCGGCCACCGGGTGCGTCGACGCCTCCGGGCTGGCCAGCCATCGCGCTGCCGCGAGGACGCCGAGACTGTGCGCGACGAGCACCGGCGGTTCGTCGGTCGCTTCGACCGCCCGTGTGATCGCCGCCTGCCAGTCGTCGGGCTCCGGTTCGCCCCACGATGCCGGGAGTATCCGGACGACCCGGCCGTCCTCAGCTTCGCGTGCGGCCTGCCAGCGGGACTGCCAGTGCTCGGGGTCGGAGTTCCAGATGCCGGGCACGATCACCCACGGTCGCGGTCGCTGCACGAGGGCAGCGTACCCGGAGCCTCGATCCCGTCCGACTGTGTGACGCGCGGGGGCAGCGGGTCAGTTCTGCAGCGTGTCGCGCGGGTACTCGTCGAAGCGTCGCGCGTACGCGGCGGAGAACCGACCGAGGTGCGCGAACCCCCACCGCACGGCCACGGCGGCGACGGTGGTGTCGCCGGGACGTGCTCGTCGGAGCTCCTCGTGGATGCGGTCGAGCCGGATGCCCCGGAGCATCGCGTTCGGTGCGGTGCCGACCTGGCGCTGGAACGCCTGCTGCAACCCGCGGACGCTCAGTCCGACGTGCTCGGCGACGTCGGTCGTCGTGATCGGGGTGTGCGCGAACGCGTGCATGAACTCGATGGCGGACCGGACGCGACCGGTCGCCCCCTGCGGGAGCGGCACGTCGGGGGCGAGGACCGTGTGCGGGAAGGTCCGGAGCAGGACCTGGGCGGTCTGCCGGGTGGTCTCGGCGAGTGCCAGCGGCGTCAACGGCGCCGGCCCGAGGACGATGCGGGCGGCGCGCTGCACGTGGGCGTTCCAGGCGCGGAGGTCCTCCGTGTCAGGGGTGTGCGCGTGGTCGAACACCAGGGCCCCGGGCTGGGTCCCGTGCACCTCGGCCGCGACCCGCTCGAGGTACTCGCGGTCGATCTGCACCAGGCTCTGCCGGAGGTCGGCCAGGTCGAACACGAAGGGCCGCCCGGTGGGGAACATCATGGGCGTGCGGGGCCCGAAGGCGACCTCGTCGCGACCGACGTCGACGAGCCCGCCACCCTCGGCGGTCCACATCACCACGTACTCGTCGCGCACCTCGACCTCGCCGGACATCCGGCCGTCGAAGCGGGTCGAACGGAACGTCATCGTGTCGTCGCCGACGACCTTGAACCGGAAGCCGAACGTCCGGTCGGTCCGTGTCGCGGAGAACCCCGCGCCGTCGTAGGCCTCTTCGTACAGCCGCACCGCTTCGTCCGGGTGCGAACCCGCGACGTCGAAAGCCGATCTCGGATCGAGATCGGGCCCTGCGTCACTGGCGGTGCTCATCAGGCGAAGCGTCGCACGGAGACACGGCGATCACGCAATCGGCCGTCGTGGCTTTGCGGGAAACGGCTCGGCGAGTGCGGCCGCCGGACCAGCCGAGCGATGCTCGCCGGGAGAGCGTCCGCCGCCGACGATGCGGCTGCGGCCACTCGGGCCAGTCGGGCACCCACGCGCTCAGTCGTGCCGCGCCCTGTGCAGCGACCAGCGGTTCCGGTCACCGACCCGGTCGTAGCGCAGGTCGTCGACCACCATCTGGACGAGCGCGAGCCCGCGGCCGCTCTCCGCCAGGTCGTCGGGCAGCGCCGCGGCACCCGGATCCACCGATGCCGGGGCCCCGTCGTCGGTCACCACGGCGGCGTACCCCTCGGCGGAGCAGGCGAGGTCGACCTGGCACGCGACGCCCCGGGCACGCCCGGCGTGCTCGATCACGTTCGAGGCCAGCTCGACGAGCGCCAGTTCGAGCGCCATCCGGTCCTCGGCGGAGACGGAGGGCTCGGCCTGCCACACCCGCGCGAGGAACTCGTGCACCGCCGTGACGTCGTCCGGCGGACAGTCCAACTCGACGCGGTGCGCGCCGGTCGCGGTGGTCACAGCCAGTCGGACACCGCGGCGTCCCCGTCCGGGTACGTCCGCAGGATCTTGTCGATGTTGCTCAGCTTGAGGACCATCTGCACCTGGTCCGAGGGCGCCGCGATGCGGAGGTCTCCCCCGGCCTGCCGTGCCGTCTTCAGCGACCCCACCAGGACGCCGAGGCCCGAGGAGTCCATGAAGTCGACGCCCGACAGCTCGATCGCGAGGTGCGATCGTCCGCCGCCGACGACCTCGGCGACCCGCTCGCGGAAGACGGGTGCGGAGACCATGTTGAGCCGACCACTGCACTCCAGGACGGCCGTGTCTGCTGATGCCTCGTGTACGACGATGTCCATCCGGTGCGCTCCCCTTCGGTTCGTGCTCGCAACCTACCGGGTCGAACCTACCGGCCCGTCAGGCTCGCGCGCCCACACCGGCGCGGCGCGTGGCGACGAGTTGCACGACGACGGCCGCCGCCATGAGGGTCGCCATGACCGAACCCATCGCGAGCGCGGTCCCGCCGAGAGCACCGGCGAGGGGCGTGCCGAGCCCGCCCAGTCCGAACGTCAGCCCGCCCTGGAGCGCGGCCGCGGTACCGGGGTGCGCCGCCCCGACGTGCTGCGTCCGGGTCATGGCCGCGGGCAGGACGAAGCCCCACGCCGCGGTGACGACCGCCAGCGAGCACCACACCGGGACGGACCCGAGTCCGAGGACCGCGGACGTGAGCACCCCGAGCGCGCCGAGCGTCCCGACGGCGAGGCCGAACGCGAGCAACGCGTCCTCGGAGAACCGGCCGACGACACGGCGGAACACCAGCGTCGTGACGATCATCATCGAGGCGTTGGTGGCGAAGACGAGCGTGTACAGCCCCTCCGAGAAGCCGTACTGCGTCTGGAACACGAACGAGCTCGTCGCGATGTAGGCGAAGAAACCGATCGTCGACAGCACGCCGGTGAGCACGTACGCACGGAACCGGCCGATCGCCGTCAACTCCCGGATCCGCGCCCAGTTCGCCGCGAGGCCGACCCCACCGCGGCGCTCGGCGGGCAGGGTCTCGTGGAACCCGGCCACGACGAGCACGAAGAAGACCGCACCGAGCAGTGCGAGCACGACGAACATCACCCGCCAGCTCGCGACGGTGAGCACGGCTCCCCCGGCCAGCGGCGCGACGACCGGCCCGATCGCGTTGATCGCCGCGAGGGTGCCGAACACCTTCGCCGTCCGCGGTCCGTCGGTGACGTCGGACACCATCGCGCGCCCGGCCACGGCCCCGGCGGCGCCGGCGAGCCCCTGGAAGACCCGGGCGACGACGAGCGTCACGACGTCCGGCGCGAGGGCACAGCCGACCGAGGCGACCGCGAACACGGCCGTCCCCAGCAGGAGCATCGGTCGCCGCCCGACCCCGTCGCTCACCGGACCGGCCAGGAGCTGCCCGACCGCGAACGCCACGAGGAAGGCCGTGAGTGACAGCTGCACCGCGCTCGGGGTGGTCGCGAGGTCACGCGCGATCGCGGGCAGCGCCGGGATGTACATGTCCGTCGCGAACGGCGAGACGCCGACGATGAGCGCGAGCGGCACGATCGGGGGCAGGCCGGTTCGCGGGGTGGTCCTGGTCCGGTTCCGGGTGCGCTCCGTCGTCACGGCGCCCACGGTACGCCGCGTCGAATCGATTCGACAAGGGGCAGCGTCAACGGTGGCGAGCGCTGGAACGACGCGGCCGTCGTCGTGCGACAGCGGCGGTGTCGTTCCGCACCGGCCGGGACCCGCGGACGACGCGACCCCGGGACGACGGAACGCGCGTCGTCCGACGGGTGTGCCGTCGCGACGCGCGCGTTCCGTGTGCCGGGCGGGGCCCGATCAGCCGGTGTTCTGCAGACCGGCGGCGATCCCGTTCACGGTCAGCAGGAGCAGACGGTGGTCGCCGTCCGTGGAGTCGGTGCTGCCGCTCGTCCGGATCGACCGGAGGGCACGGAGCTGCAGGTGCGAGAGCGCGTCGACGTACGGGCTGCGGAGCCGCACGGCGCGGGCGAGCACCGGGCGGTCCTCGAGGACGTCGGCACCACCGGACACGCGCAGGACCCACGCCCGGGTGCGGCGCATCTCGTCGAGCACCTTCGCGGCGAGGTCGTCACGGTCGGCCAGCTCGAGGTAGCGCTCGGCGATGTACTCGTCGGTCTTCGCCAGCGACATCTCGACGTTCTTGATCATCGCGCCGAACAGCGGCCACTCCGCGTACGCGCGGCGGAGGGCGTCGACGTCGCCGACCGCCTCGAGCGCGGACCCGAGGCCGTACCAGCCGGCCAGGTTGATGCGCGCCTGCGTCCACGAGAACACCCACGGGATCGCGCGGAGGTCCTCGAGGGACTCGACGCTCAGCCCACGGCGGGCCGGACGCGACCCGAGCGGCAGCAGGCCGAGCTCCTCCATCGGGGTGACGCGGGCGAACCACGGGGCGAACCCGTCGGCCTTCACAAGGTCGTAGAACGCCTGCCGCGAGACGTCGTCGAGGCGCTGGGCGAGGTCGGCGAACTCGGTCGCCGCGGCCGCGGTGCGCTGCTCGTTCGACGGCGAGGAGGCGAAGAGCGTGGCCGAGGCCATCTGCTCGAGGTGTCGGGCGGCGATGTCCTGGTCGCCGTACTGGGCGAAGATGACCTCGCCCTGCTCCGTGAGCTTCAGCCGACCGTCGATCGAGCCCGGCGGCTGCGCGAGGACGGCCTCGTTGGCCGGGCCACCGCCGCGGCCGAGCGAACCGCCGCGGCCGTGGAACAGCGTCAGCTCGACGTCGTTCGCGGCGGCCCAGTCGGCGATCCGGGCCTGGGCGTCGTACAGCGCGAGGTTCGCCGACACCGGGCCGACGTCCTTCGACGAGTCCGAGTAGCCGAGCATGACCTCGAGCTTCCGGCCGGTCGCGGCGAGGCGTCGCTGGAACGGCTCGGTGCGCACGGCCTCGTCGAGGATGTCGACGCTGGCGTGCAGGTCCGCGAAGGTCTCGAACAGCGGGATGACGTCGAGCACCGGCGCGGCCTCGGCCGAACCGAGCGCGGCGACCGCGAGCTCGTGCACGTTCGCCAGGTCCGCCGCGGACTGCGTGAAGGACACGATGTACCGACGGGCAGCCCGGACGCCGAAGCGCCCCTGGAGCTCGGCGATGGTCCGGAAGACCGCGAGGACCTCCTCGGTCATCGGGCTCAGCTCCCCGCCGGCGCGGATCTCGGCGAGGGCATTGCGGTGCACCTGCGAGTGCTGGCGGACCTCGAGCTCGGCGAGGTGGAACCCGAAGGTCTCGACCTGCCAGAGGAGGTTCTGCAGCTCGCCGTGCGCCGGACGGACCGCGCCGGCCGCGATGAGCGACGTCTGGATCGTCCGGAGGTCGGCGAGGAGCTCCTCGGGACCGGCGTAGGCGATCCGCTCGTCGCGGCGACGGGTCGCGCGGATCCGCGCCGCCACGAAGAGGAGGGCGCGCCGGTGCGTCTCGTTCGGCGCGCGCACACCGATGCGCTCCGCGACCGCCGGGTCGAGCCGCTCCTGCTCGGCGACGAGCGCCGTCAGTCCGGCGTCGGCCGGCGTCTCGCTGGCGTCGAGGGTGAGGGCGCTGCCGATGCGGGTCGCGGCACGGGAGAGTCCGAGCAGGATGTGCTCGGACGCCGTCTCCGCTGCCTGCCGGGTGACCTCGGCGGTGACGTGCGGGTTGCCGTCGCGGTCGCCGCCGATCCAGGTGCCGAAGCGGACGAACGCGGGCGCGACGACCGGAGCGCGGCCCGCGTCGTCGCCCTGCAGCCGGTCGTCGAGCAGGCGGTACACCTGCGGCACGATCTCGAACAACGTCTGGTCGAACACGCTCATCGCGGTGCGGACCTCGTCGAGCGGGGTCGGGCGCGTGGTGCGGAGCGGCGAGGTGCGCAGGAGCGTCGTGATCTCCTCGAGCAGCCGCCGCTCGTTCTCGGCGCGCGCGGTGGCGTTGCGGGTGCGGTCGCGCTCGTCGATGAGGTCCGTGATGCGACGGACCCCCGTCGTGACCGCACGGCGTCGGGCCTCCGTCGGGTGCGCCGTGAGGACCGGGTGGAACCGGAGCCCCTCGAGTCGGGCGGCCGCCTCGTCGGCACCGACCTGCTCCACGAGCGACGCGTACGTCGCCGGGAACGAGTCGCCGGGGAGCCCGCCGTCGTCGCCGCGCTGCCGGAGGACGCGGACGCGGTGGCGCTCCTCCGCCAGGTTCGTCAGGTGGAAGTACGTCGTGAACGCCTGGGCGACCGCCTCGGCGCGCTCGGCGGTCATGCCCGCGACGAGCTGCTCGGCGCGCGCGGCGCCCTCGGTGCCCGCGCCCTCGTAGGCGTCGATCACCGCGGCCCGCAGGGTCTCCACGTCGTGCAGCAGGTCGTCGCCGCCGACCTCGCGCAGCACCCGCCCGAGCAGGTTGCCGAGGTAGCGGACGTCGGCGCGGAGGTCGCTGTCGACCGCTCCGCTGACGTCGTCCCTGGCGCGTCCGTGACGCGTCTGGCCGTCGATCGCCGTCATGTCGTCCTTTCCGGGTCGGCCGGGGTCCCGCCCCGGTATCCCAGCAGCGTACTGGCCCGTCGGCACGGGTGACGACAACCGTCCGGACGGAGCAGCACCGGGCCCACGGCACGCGACGGGAGCACCCCAGCGTCCGGTGTGTGCCGCGACCCCGGCGGGTCAGTGGTGGACGGCGGAGGCCGACGGCACCCGGAGGGCTTCGAGCTCCGCGAGCAGCCGACGGTCCAGCGCGTGTGCGAGCTCCACCTCCGCGATGACCCGCTCCTGCTCGTCGGCGTCCCACGGAGCCCGGTCGAGCTGCTCGCGGTAGGTGTCCTCGAACGCGGCCGGGTCGGCCACCTGCTCGCAGATCCAGAAGAGCACGCCGTTCGTCTCGAAGCCGAACCGGTCGCTCAGCACGGTACCGATCGCCCGGCCGCCGGACAGGTCTCCGAGGTACCGCGTGTAGTGGTGCGCCACGAAGCCGCCGGGCCAGGTCGCGGCGACCTCGTTCAGCCGTCGGACGTACGCCGTGGTCGCGGGCAGCGGGCACACGAGTTCGGACCAGTCCGGCCCGACGAGGTACTCCAGGTCGGCACGGATCGCCGGCATCCGGCTGCGGTGCTGCGTGACGAAGGGCGCGACCACCGGGTGGTCCGCCATCCGCTCGGCGGCGCGCTCGAGCGCCTCGTACACGAACGCGTACTGTCCGAGGAGGTCGGCGTGGTCCGCGACGTCGCATGTCCCCGCCGCGAGGTCGCGGAGGAGCCCGTCACCCGTCGAGGAACCGGGCGACCGCCGGGTGCGGCGACGCAGCAGCTCCGAGAACGGCGTCACGGTCGTGTCCATGAGGTAAGGCTAACCTCACCTCCTGGACAGTCAAGCGCCACACCGAGGAACCGAGACCTCGCCCCGAACGAGAGGAGACTCGTCCCCGATGAGTCCCAAGCCGAACCGCCCGCAGCACGTCTTCGTCGTCGACCACACGGAGCGGCTGACCCCGCACATGGTCCGGGTCCACCTCGGTGGACCGGCCTTCGACGACTTCGTGGGCGGCGCCGACCCCGAGCGGCTCGCCGCCACGGACCGCTACGTCAAGCTCCTGCTCGCGAAGCCGGGGCTCGGCCTGGAACCGCCGTACGACCTCGACGCACTCCGTGCCACGCTCCCGAAGGCGGACCTCCCGGCACGCCGCACGTACACGGTCCGCAAGGTCGACACCGCGACCCGGACGATCGCGATCGACTTCGTCGTGCACGGCGACGAGGGTCTCGCGGGACCGTGGGCGGCGGGCGCCCGCCCCGGCGACCGGCTCGCGCTGTCCGGCCCCGGCGGCGGCTACGCGCCGTCCACGGACCCCGCGGTCACCCACGTGCTGCTCGGCGACGACAGCGCCCTGCCCGCCATCGGGTCCGCCCTGGAGGCGCTGCCCGACTCCGCCACGGGCGTCGCCCTGGTCGAGGTGGCCGGTCCCGCCGACGAGCAGCCCGTCGCGCACCCGACCGGTGTCGACCTGCGGTGGCTGCACCGCGACGCCACCGGCGCCGAGCCGGGCACGCTGCTGCTGGCGGCGGCGCGCGGTCTGGAGCGTGCCTCCCGGCCGGTGCAGGTCTTCGCGCACGGCGAGCGGAGCGCGGTGAAGGCGATCCGACGGCTGTTGCAGGACGACTGGGGACTCGAGAAGTCGGAGCTGTCGCTGTCGGCGTACTGGGCGCTGGGGCGTGCCGAGGACCGGTTCCAGGAGGAGAAGCGGGAGCCGGTGGGGGTGATCTTCGAGGAGTGAGCGGCGACGACGAGCGGGGAAGCGGCGGGGCGCGCCGTCCCGACGGTGCGGAGAACGGACGGCGCTGGGGGTCCGCCGACACGTCCCGGGTTGGATGGGGGCATGTCGAACGATCCGGTCCCCTCGACCACGGACGGGCCGCTGCTCTCGCTCGTGTACGCCAGCCGTGCGGTCGTCGGCTTCGACCTCGACGACCTCGACGAGCTCCTCGCGCACGCCCGGACAGCGAACGAGTCGGCGGGCATCACCGGCCTCCTACTCTTCAAGGACCACCGGTTCCTGCAGCTCCTCGAAGGGCCGGAGGCGGCAGTGCGCGACAAAATGACGTACATCACCGAGGACCCCCGCCACGACGACGTGACAGTGCTCCTCGAGGAGCAGGTGCCGGAGCGGCAGTTCCCGGGGTGGACGATGGGGTACGCCACGGAGGACACCCTGCAGCACGCCGACCTCCCGGGGTACCGGACGACCTTCGACGACATCGACTTCCTGCCGGACGACCACGAGGCCGGGCCCGTCGTGCCCGCGCTGCGCGAGCTGATCCGGTGGTTCCGGGTGACCCGGCCGGGTGGGACGGCGCGGGCGACGGCGGTGCCGTCCCGGGCGTGACGGTGGTCCGTGTGAGACTCCGCACGTGACGACCTGCTGCGCCCCCGGGTGCGCCTCCCCCGCGACGGATGCCTCCGTGCCGGTGCCCCTGTGCGGCGTGCACCACGAGTCCGTGCTCGACCTCGAGCCGGGTGGGGTCGAGGACGTCCTGCCCGGTCCCTGCCCGCTGTGCGGGTCACGGGTCGGCGTCCGGTACCCCGGCGGCTCCGTGTGCGCCGTCTGCGAGTGGCGATGGGGCGAGGTCCCGGACGGTGACCTCGCTCCCCCGCGCGTCGACGTCGTGTACTACCTGCGGATGCGGGACGCGAGCGGTGACCGCATCAAGATCGGGACGACCGCGAACCCGCGCCAGCGGCTCGCGGCGATCGCGCACCAGGACCTCCTCGCGTTCGAGCGCGGTGACCGGACGATCGAGCGTCGCCGCCACGCGCAGTTCGCGGCGACGCGGTACCCGGGCACCGAGTGGTTCCGGACGACCCCGGAGCTGCTCGCACACGTCGACGTGGTCGGAGCGGGCGTCGGGGACCCGTGGGAGCTCCTGGCGCGGTGGCGGAGCGAAGCGTTGGCGTTGCGTGGCTGACGGGCTCGCCGGGTGGCGGGGTCGATCGGCCACCGGGCTGGCCGGGACGGTCGACCGCTGCGGGTCAGCGCCTGCTCAGCGGGCGTAGGCGTCGACGAAGAGCGACCCGCGGAGGTCGCGCAGGGTGTCGACGAGCTGCTCGACGGTCCGCTTCGAGATGCCCGACACCTGCAGGTCGTACGGCCCCAGCGCGGGCAGGCGCCCGGTGCGGATGCGGACGACCTCCCACCCGACGGCCCGCACGGCGCGGTCCTTCCGCCGGTCGGTCTCCTGTCGCGGTCCGACGTGCTCGAGCCCGTGCCGTCCGGTGGAGTCGTACTCGATCGCGACGCGCAGCTCGGGCAGCACGATGTCCGGCCAGGCCTCGACGTGGTCGAAGAACGGCCGGTCGAGCTTGATCGCGTTGCGGTCGAACGTGAAGTCGAAGCGCTCGATCAACGCGGCCCGGAGGTCGGCTTCGACCGCGGAGGCCGTCGCCGGCGCGCACACGCTCGTGAAGGCGTCTCCGGACGGCACCCGCGGCGTCTTCGGGCAGATGGTCCTCGGCACCGAAGGGCGCCGGTCACCCGTGCGCCGGGGCCGGTTGCGGTTGCTGGCGACGGCCCCGGCGGGCACACCCCGGGCGGGCGCCGCGGGCAGGGTCTGTCGCCCGGTGGCGCGGACCACGCGCTGCGGGGCGGGGACCGCGTCCGGCCAGTCGTCGGGCAGGACGGGCCAGCGCTGCGGCTGCGCCTGCACGGCGCACTCCGGGCACCAGACCGACCGCCGACGCTCGCGTCCGGGCCGCCCCCGCTGCTCCGCCGGCGTGGCGACGAAGACGTGGCCGACGTCGCACTCCCACGTGAGCAGGACCTCGGCCGCAGGCGGCACCTGGGTCAGGACGACGCCGTGGTTCCACTCCGGGTGGTACTGCCGGACGAGCACGGGGTAGGACTCCCACGCGGCCCGGAACTCGCCGACGGCGTACGGCACCGGGACGCCGCGGGACCACTGCCGGCGGCGCCACCACGCGTCCACGGGTTCGACCACGCCGCCACGCTAGGAGCGACCGCCGACAATCCGGGCGTTCGCGGTCATCCCTGCACGGCCCGGGTCCGGCCGCGGTCTGTCCACCGGCCGACGACGGTCCTGGCGGGCGTCGCCGGGCCGTGCCAGGGTCGAGAGCGTGTACACCGACATCACCGGACCCGAACTCCTCGCCCACCGCGGCACCGCCGTCGAACCGGACGACTTCGATGCATTCTGGCGCGAGACCCTGACGGCCGCGCGGCAGCACCCCGTCGCGGTCGAGACGACGCTCGTCGACAGCGGCCTGACGACGCTCGACGTGTACGACGTCTCGTTCGCCGGGTGGGACGGCCAACGGGTCCGTGGGTGGCTCAGCGTCCCCGCGGGGACGACGGCCGACGCACCGCTGCCCGCGGTGGTCGAGTACATCGGGTACGGCGGCGGACGCGGTCTCGCGACGGAGCACCTGCTCTGGGCGTCCGCGGGCTACGCGCACCTGGTGATGGACACCCGCGGGCAGGGCTCCGGCTGGTCGGTCGGCGACACCCCCGACCCGGACGGCAGCGGCCCCGCCGTCCCCGGCGTGATGACCCGCGGCATCGAGTCGCGCGAGACCTACTACTACCGTCGGCTCACCGTCGACGCGGTCCGCGCCGTCGACGCCGCCCGCGCGGTCGGCCTCGTCGACCCGGAGCGCGTGGCTGTCCTGGGCGGCAGCCAGGGCGGCGGGCTGGCGATCGCCGTCGCCGGGCTCGTCGACGACCTCGCCGGAGTGTTCCCGCGCGTGCCGTTCCTCTGCGACTTCCCGCGGGCGACGGTCATCACCGACGCCGACCCGTACCACGAGATCGCGCGGTACCTCACCGTGCACCGGGACCGCCGTGACGAGGTGTTCCGCACCCTCGCCTACTTCGACGGGGTGCTGCACGCCGCACGTGCGACGGCCCCGGCGTGGTTCTCGACGGCGCTGATGGACCCGATCTGCCCGCCCTCCACCGTGTACGCCGCATTCAACGCGTACGCGGGGCCGAAGGACATGACCGTCTGGGAGTACAACGGGCACGAGGGCGGCGGCGCACACGAGGACACGGCGACGTTCGCCCACCTCGCACAGGTCTTGCGCCCCTGACGGCGGCCGGCAGCCCGGCGGCACGACGGCACGGCGGCACGGCTGCCCGGCGCCACAGCGGCACGACGACCCTGGAGAGGCGCTGCCTCAGTCCCCCAGCGCCCGCCGCACGAACGCGACGAGCGCGTTCGCGTGGCCGTGGCCCATGCCGTGCTCCTCCTTGAGCCAGCCGACCACCTCCATGTGCCCGTCACCGTCGAGCCGGTCCGCGACGAGGTCGAGCCACTCCTGCACCGGACGGCCGTACTTCGCCTCGATGCTCGGGAAGTACGACTGCGGCCCCTTCGGCTTCGCACCGTCGGCGGGCGACTCGGGAACGGTCACGCGGTGTCCGGTCATGCGCTCACGGTAGTGCTGCACACGGCGTCACAGAACCCCCGCCCCACGCTCCACGACGTCACACGAGGACGCACCGACCGGCCTGCGTGACAGCACGTTCCGTCGTGTGCCGGTCTGTTGCGCGGGTCGTTGGCAGCGCGTGCGGCGCCTCCTACGGTCGCCGCATGACCAACACCACCCGGGTCCCCGTACGGGACGCGACCGGCGTCCCGGACGCCGGCTCCACGTCGGACGCGCACCGCGCCTCCAGGACGGGTGCGGACGCGACCGGCCCGCACAGCGGCGCCGACGCGGTCACCGCTGCCGGCCGTGCTGCCCTCGACCGACCGGTCGTCCCGCTGCGCCACCCCGTCCGCTGGGTGGCCGCCGCACTCGTGCTCGTCGTCCTGCTGAACTTCGTCGAGACGCTGTTCACGAACGAGGCCTGGGGCTGGCCGGCTGTCGGGAAGTGGCTGTTCAGCCCGGCCATCCTCACCGGCCTGCAGCTGACGCTCGTCGCGACTGCGCTGAGCGCCGTCATCAGCTTCGTCGGCGGGGTCGTCGTCGCCGTGGCCCGGCTGTCGCAGAACCCGGTGCTGTCCGGGCTGGCGTGGGGCTACGTGTGGTTGTTCCGGTCGGTGCCGCTCATCCTCGTGCTCGTCTTCCTCTACAACCTCGGCTCGCTCTCCCCGACGATCGGCATCGGGATCCCGTTCGGCCCGCAGTGGGAGGTGCCGACCGCGAACGTCCTCGGCGACCTCGCCATCGGCGTGATCGGCCTGAGCCTCAGTGAGATCGCCTACGCATCGGAGATCGTCCGCGCCGGCGTCCTGGCGGTCGACCACGGGCAGCTCGAGGCGGCGCAGGCGCTCGGTCTCTCGCGGCGCCGGCAGTTCAGCCGCGTCGTGCTCCCCCAGGCGCTCCGCTCGATCGTCCCGGCGTTCGTCAACCAGATCGTCGGGCTGCTCAAGGCGTCCTCGCTGCTGTTCTACGTGTCGCTGCTCGACCTGTTCGGCGTGGTGCAGAACCTGTCGAGCACGTACCCGACCGACATCATCCCGCTCCTCGTCGTGGCGACCGTCTGGTACCTCGCCCTCACCAGCGCGGTGTCGGTCGCGCAGTACTACGTCGAGCGGTGGACGTCACGCGGCTCCGCGCGGGCACTCCCGCCGACGCCGTTCCAGCGGCTGCGCGCTGCGGCGCGCCGGACCCGGCCTGGAGGCACGGACCGCGCCGCACAGCTCGCCAGCGCCCGGCGCGTGGTCGCGTCCGGCGAGAACGACGGGAAGGCTGTCTCGTGAGCGCGTCCATCGCCGTCGCCGGTGCCGTGAAGTCCTTCGGCGACCAGCGCGTCATCGACGGGATCGACCTCGAACTGGCGGCCGGGAGCGTCACCGTGGTCCTCGGCCCCTCCGGGTCGGGCAAGTCCACCCTCCTCCGGGCGATCAACCACCTCGAGCCGCTCGACCGGGGCGTCGTCACGATCGGCGGCGAGACCATCGGCGTCCGGCTGCGGACCGGACGCGACGGGACGCAGCGGTACAAGGAGCTGCCCGAACGGCAGATCCTCCGGCAGCGGTCCCGCATCGGGTTCGTGTTCCAGCACTTCAACCTGTTCCCGCACCTCACCGCGCTCGAGAACGTCGCCGAGGGTCCCGTGGCCGCCGGGGTGTCGCGGCCGGTGGCCCTCCGGCGGGCGCAGGACCTGCTCGAACGCGTCGGGCTCGGCGACCGCGCCGGGGCACGACCCCGCCAGCTGTCCGGCGGGCAGCAGCAGCGCGTCGCGATCGCACGGGCGCTCGCGCTGGAGCCGTCCGTGGTGCTCCTCGACGAGCCGACCTCCGCACTCGACCCGGAGCTCGTCGGTGAGGTCCTCGGCGTCATCCGGTCCCTCGCCGACTCGGGCACCACGCTCGTCATCGTCACGCACGAGGTCGCGTTCGCCCGCGAGGTCGCCGACCACGTCGTCTTCCTCGACCACGGACGCATCGTCGAACAGGGGCCGCCGGCCCAGGTCATCGACACCCCGCAGCACGCCCGGACCCGCGACTTCCTCGCCCGCGTGCGCTGACCTTCCCTCCCCTCACCCACACCCGACACAGGAGCACCATGTCCACGATCACCCCCATCCGCTGGCGTCACCGCGCCGGCGCCCTCGTCCTCGCCGCCGGAGTCGTCGTCGCCCTGGCCGGCTGCGCCGCGAACGCGTCCGCCGACACGTCCGGCACCGCCGACGGGACGGTCACGATCGGCGCGCACTCGAACGGCGCAGCGACCGAGACGACGGTGCAGGTCACCGAGGATACCGAGCTCCACGACGTCCTGCCGGCCGACGTCCGCGACTCCGGCAAGCTCACCATCGGCGTCGGTGCGCTGCCCTCGGGGTTCCCGCCCCTCGCGTTCACCGGCGACGACCAGAAGACCCTGACCGGTTCGGAACCCGACCTCGGCCGCCTCGTCGCGGCGAAGCTCGGGCTGGAGGCCGACGTGCAGAACGCCACGTGGGACAACCTCTTCGTCGGCATCGACAGCGGGAAGTACGACGCCGGGTTCTCGAACGTCACGGTGACCGAGCAGCGCAAGGACAAGTACGACTTCGCCTCCTACCGGCAGGACAACCTCGCGTTCCAGGTCCTGTCCACCAGCTCGTTCACGTTCGACGGCGACCCGTCGGTGCTCGCCGGCACGACCCTGTCGGTCAGCTCGGGCACGAACCAGGAGAAGATCCTCCTCGAGTGGCAGAAGGAGCTCCAGGCGAAGGGCGAGGACTTCACGATCAAGTACTACCCGGACGGCAACGCCATCAAGCTCGCCCTCGACTCCGGGAAGATCGACGCGTACTTCGGGCCGAACCCGACGATCGCCTACCAGAACACGCAGAGCAAGGGCACGGCCGAGCCGACGAAGACGGCTGGCACCTACTCCGGCGCTGGGTCGTCGCTCCAGGGCCTCATCGCGGCGACCACCAAGAAGGGCAGCGGGATCGCGAAGCCCGTGGCGGCGGCGATCAACGAGCTCATCGAGGACGGCACGTACGCGAAGTGGCTCGAGGCGTACAACCTGTCGAACGAGGCCGTGAAGACGTCCGAGGTGAACCCGGAGGGGCTCCCGCTCGACAACAGCTGACGTCCGTCACGCAGGACGACGCCCCCGCTGCCGACCGGCAGCGGGGGCGTCGTTCGTCCGAGGGGCGTGTGCGGTCGGGCCGTGGCCCGACGACACGGCCGCCGGCCTGCGACACTCGTCACGTCCCGCTTCAGCGTCGATGTCGAACGACACGGCCGTCGTCGTGCGACACCGGCGACGTCGCTCGTTGCACACGCGGGCATCCGGCCGCCGCCAGCTAGCGACACAGCCGACGTCGCACGACGTCGACGATGACGTCTCGCGACGGCAGCGCGCTCGGTCGCGACTCAGACCGCGGCCGGCACCTCCTGCTCGGCCCGCCGCGCCCACTCGTCCGCGAGCAGCTCGTACGAGCGCACCCGGGCCTCGTGGTCGTGCGTGATCGTCGTGACGAGGAGCTCGTCCGCTCCCGTGACCCGACGGAGGGTCTCCAACCGGTCGGCGACGTGCGACGCGTCCCCGACGAACCGGGTCGCCAGCCGGTCGGCGACGGCCGCGGCCGCCTCGTCGTCGAGGGGCCGCGCGCGGGCCTCGTCCGGGGTCGGGTACGCGATCGCCCCGACCCCGGAGCGGATCGACCACACCCACTGGCCGTAGCCGAGCGCGAGCTCGGACGCCTCGTCCGCGGTCCGCCCGACCACGACGTCCGCCGACACGATGACGTGCGGCGCGTCGAGGACGCCGGGGCGGAACGCCTCGCGGTAGGCCTCGACGGACGCCAGGACCGTGCCGGGCGACGTGTGGTAGTTCGCCCCGTACGGCAGGCCGAGGGCACCCGCGATGCGCGCGCTCTCGCCGCCGGTCGAGCCGTGGATCCAGAGCTCGACGGGAGCGCCGGTCGCCGGCGGCGCCTCGACGAGCGCCCCGTCACGCGTCCAGGTGCCGGCGAACAGCGCACGGACGAGCTCGAGGTCCCCCTCGAACCGGTCGACGTCGCCGGGCACCCGGCCGAGGAGTTCCCCCTGCAGGGCGAAGCGCGACCCGGCGGCGATCCGGAAGTCGAAGGGCGCGGGCACGAGCAGACCGTCGACGACCTCGTCCGCCCGCGGTGCGAGCGACGGCGGCTTGGGTGTACCGGGAGCCGGGGCACCGGACCGTCCGAGCCCGAGGTCGATGCGCGGACCGTGCAGGGCGGCGAGGGTCCCGAAGGTCTCGGCGATCTGCAGCCCGCGCACGTTGCCGACGAGGGTCGCGGCGCTGCCGACCCGGATCGAGGAGGTAGTAGCGGCCACGGCACCGATCACGACGGTCGGCGCGCTGCCGGCGACCCCGGGGTTGAGGTGGTGCTCGGCGAGCCAGTACCGGGCGTACCCGGCACGTTCGGCGCGCTGGGCGAGATCGACGGTGGCGTGCAGTGCCGCCGCGGCAGTGGAACCACTGCTGACCGGGACGAGGTCGAGGACCGAGAGCGGGACGGCGCTCATGCCGTGGCCGCCTGCCGGTCGCGGACCCGATCGGGCAGCCCGAGGTTCTGGCGGAGCGTCGTGCCCTCGTCGTGGGAGTCCCGGTACACCCCGCGTTCCTGCAGAAGCGGTACCACCCGGTCTACGAACTCGTCGAGACCGTGCGGGTTGGTGTGCGGCACGACGACGAAGCCGTCCGTTGCACCGGCCTGCACGAAGCGGTCGATCTCCGCCGCCAGGTGCTCCGGTGTCCCCACGAACCCGCCCCGGGTCGACACCTCGATCACGAGGTCCCTGGTCGAGAGGTGGTCGCTCGCGGCACGCGCGCGCCACGCAGCGACGGTGCTGCGCGGGTCCCGGAGGTGTCGCACGCGCCCTCGGGTGATCGCGTCGGCGTCCACGTCCGGTTCGACGTCGGGCAGCGGGCCGTCGACGTCGTGGCCGGAGAGGTCGCGGTTCCAGACCTGCTCGAGGAACGCGATCGCCGTGGCGGGGCTGACCTGTGCACGACGGATCGCGCGCGAGCGCTCCTGGGCCTCCTCCGCGGTGTCGCCGATGGTGAACGTGGCGCCCGGGAGGATGAGCAGCTCGTCCCGGCTCCGGCCGTGCCGCGCGAGCCGCGCCGTGACGTCGTCCGAGAACGCCCTCGCGTCGTCGAACTCGGTGTGCAGCGAGAAGATCACCTCGGCGTGCGCGGCGGCGAGGTCGCGACCCTCGTCGGAGTCGCCCGCCTGCACGATGACGGGGTGCCCCTGCGGGCTGCGCGGCACCGGGAAGGTCCCGGTGACGTCGAACTGGGGTCCGTGGTGGTCGACGTCCCGGATGCGCGAACGGTCCACGTAGGTGCCCGACGCGGGATCGGCGACGACGGCGTCCGGCTCCCATGAGTCCCAGAGCTCGCGCGACAGCTCGATGAACTCGGCTGCGCGCGTGTAGCGGTCCGCGTGGTCGAGGAAGCCCCCGCGGCGGAAGTTGGCGCCGTGGAACGCGTCGGAGCTCGTCACGACGTTCCCGCCGGCGCGCCCGTCGGTCAGGTGGTCGAGCGTCGCGAGCTGCTTCGCCAGTTCCAGCGGCTCGTTGAACGTCGTCTGCAGGGTCCCGACCAGACCGATGTGCTCCGTGACCCCGGCCAGGGCGGCGAGGATCGCGAGGGTGTTCGGGCGTCCGACGACGTCGAGGTCGTGGATCCGGCCCTTCTGCTCGCGGAGCCGGAGCCCCTCGGCGAGGAAGAGGAAGTGGAAGAACCCGCGCTCGGCGTTCTTCGCGAAGTGCTCGAACGACGAGAACGCGATCTGGCTCTCGGCACGGTCGTCGCTCCACACGGTGGTGTTGTTGACCCCCGGGAAGTGGGCGGCGAGGTGGACCTGACGCTTCGTGCTCATGCTGGGACCCCCTGGGCAGCGGTGGTGCGGACGTACCGGCTGACGGCCGGGGCGAGGCCGAGCCGCGTGCGCAGGTCGGCGGTGGGACGGGATGCGACGTCAGCGCGGAGTCCCGCGGTGACGAGCGCCGGCACGAGCTGCCGGGCGATCGCGGTGCTGTCGACCGGGATCCGCAGCGGCCGCAGCCGGACGCCGGCGTAGCCGAGCCCGCGCAGGTCGCCGATCAGCTCGACGAGGTCCGCGATGGTCGTCGCGAGGACCGAGGTGTCCGAACCGGTGCCGACGGCGTAGGGCGTACCGGCGGCGGCGTCGAGCGCGGCGAGGTCGTCCCTCGCCTCCGCCACCGAGGAGCCGATGAGCACCGCGAGGTCGGCGAGGACCGGACGGCGGACGTCCGACCCGGCCACCTGCTCGAGGTGACGGACCTCGTCGAGCAGGTCCTGCGCCTCCCGGCCGGCGGAGCCCGGGGTGACCAGCACGACGTCCGCGACGTCCACCGCGAAGGCGGCTGCGTCGGCGCGGTGCGCCAGCGAGAACACCGGGGGACGTCCCTGCGGCGACCGCGGGACGATCGATGCGCCGTGGACCGAGACGAAGGACCCCTCGAACTCGGCGTTGTGGATGCGGTCGCGGTCGATGAAGCGGCCGGTCGTCACGTCGCGGATGATCGCGTCGTCGTCCCAGCTGTCCCAGAGACGGGAGACGACCTCGGCGACCTCCCGGGCCTCGTCGAAGAGGACGGACGCTTCGTCGCCGCCGGGACGGCGCCCGAAGAGCGCTGCTTCGCGAGGCGTCGGGCTCACCTGGACCCGCCACCCGGCCCGGCCGTGCGAGACGTGGTCGAGGGTCTGGAGGCCCGTGGCGACGTGGAACGGTTCGGTGTGGGTCACCGAGACGGTCGGCACCAACCCGAGCGCGCGGGTCGCCGGGGCGACCGCGTTCGCGACGAGCAGGGCGTCGAGCCGTCCGACGACGCTGCGGGTGTCGAGGTCGCCGCGGGCGTCGACCGGTCCGGCGGTGAACGAGTCCTCGATGGTGACTGCGTCGACGCCGAGCAGGTCCTGCTCGACGACGACGTCGCGCCAGTGGCCGAGGCTGCTGAGCCGCCGGGCGGCCGACCCGGCGACGCGCCACGCCGCGGGGTGCCATCCGGCGCCCTGCAGCGCGGTGACGAGGATGGTGCGGTCGGACATGTGCCGGGTCCCGTCTCGTGTCGGTGCGGTCAGTGGGAGTGGGTGTGGGCGGCCTCGTGCGCGGAGGCGGCACCCGGCGCGGGGGCGGCGCCCGGCGCGGGGGCGGCGCCCGGCGCGGGAGCGGCGCCCGGCGCGGGAGCGGCGCCCGGCGCGGGGGCGGCGCCCGGCGCGGGGGCGGCGCCCGGCGCGGGGGCGGCGCCCGGCGCGGAGGCAGCCTCGGCACCGAACTTGAAGCCGAGGCGGCCGTGGGCGAAGCCGCCACCGGCGCGGATCGCGGTCGCGACCCACGCGGCTTCGGCGAGCTCGGCCTCATTCGCGCCGGCCGCGACCGCACGCTGGCTGTGGGCGTCGATGCAGTACACGCACTGCGTCGTGATGCCGACGGCCAGGGCGATGAGCTCGCGGTACCGCAGCGGGATCTCGCGTCCCTCGGCCCGGAACACCGACTCGTCGAACTGCGCGAAGGCGGCGAGGATGTCGGGGGTCTGCTGCTTGTAGACCTTCGTGTAGGTCTTGTCCTGCTCGCGGTCGAGGTACTCGGTCATGCGCCGACCGTACGGCGATCCCGACCCACCCACGACGGGTGTTGCGGGCCGTGAACGAACGTTGCGTCGTGTGACGTCGGAGCGACGTGCAGCGGTCACGAGGGGACGCCCGGACACGGCGTGGCAGGGTGTCCCGATGACCGTCTGGTTCGTCACGCACGCGGAACCCGTCGTCGAGCCCCGTCGGCCGATCGGCTCGTGGGGCCTCTCGGCCGTCGGGCGAGCCCGGGCGGCAGCCTGGCGGGCGCCGGTCGCGCGCGTCATCGCGAGCACAGAGCGGAAGGCCGTCGAGACCGCGGAACTCGTCGCCGGCGGCGCTGCGGTCGAGCAGGACCCGGCGCTCGTCGAGGTCGACCGGAGTGCGACCGGGTACCTGCCGTTCGACGAGTTCGATGCCGTCGTGGACGCGTTCTTCGACCGGCCGAGCGAGTCCGTCCGGGGCTGGGAGCGCGCCGTCGACGCCCAGGAGCGGATCGTCGCGGCGGTGCGGGCGCTCGCCGGTCCCGGTGCCGGTTCCGGCGCCGGAGGCGGCGTCGTGCTCGTGTCGCACGGCGCGGTGGGGGCGCTGCTGCTCGCCTCGCTCACCGGCGAGCCGGTCGCCAGGACCCACGAGCAGCCGGGGATGGGCAGCGTGCTGACGCTCGACCCGGTGTCGTGGCGGCTGCTGAGCGGCTGGAAGCGGCTCCCGCTCCCGGCGTGACGGCGTGACGGCGGGCTACGCGGGCAGGCGCTCCCCTGCCTCGACCGCGACGTCGAGGTGGTTCTCGGCCGGCGGCAGCGGGCAGGTCGCGTGCGGCGTGTACGCGCACGGCAGGTTGGTCGCCCGGTTGAAGTCGATGGTCGTCCGCCCGTCCGCGTCGGGCGCCGGCACGTCGAGGCTCCGGTTCGCGGCGTACGTCGTCACGCCGGAGGTGCGGTCACGGAACAGCACGAGCAGACCGCCGCCGTACCCGTTGAACGCCAGGAGCGACCGCGGCCCGTCGAGGTCGAAGGTGAGGACGCCCGGCGCCTCGTACACGTGCTGCAGCCCGTCGACGACGGACCCGACCGTGACCGAGCGCGGCTCGTCGAACGGCTCGAAGTGCGCCTCGACCACGAAGTCGGGCGTCGGCTCGTACGCCGGTGTGCCCGTGTAGCCGGTCCGTGTCGGGTTGCCCGGGTGCCGCGGGCGGACGACGTCGCTGCCGCCGCGCCGCGCGACCTCGATCACGACGGTCTCGTCGCCGTCCTGCCACACGACGTTCGTGCCCGAGCGTTCCGGCAGCGGCCCGAACCGGTGCGTGCCGGTCACCTCGACACCGTCCACCACGATCGACTGACCGTCGTCGAGCACGACCACCGGACCGTCCGCCGACGTCGACCAGGTGCCCGGAGCGTCGTCGAAGCGCTCCGGCTCGGCCCCGAGCCACCGGATGCTCGTGATCGCGAGGAAGCCGTGCTCGTCGGCGCGCGCGGCCTCGTGCGCAGCGTGCCAGGCCGTCCAGGCGGCGGTGCGGTCGGCGGCGGTCGTCGAGGTCGTCATGGCTCGACCGTACGACGGGCGGCGGGCGCGTGCGACCCGGGCGTCACACAGGGTCTCCGGGACCGCCCGTGCAGCCGCGGCTGCGGTGTGATCCGACGAGCGCCCGGCGCGATCCGACGAGCGCCCGGCGCGATCAGCGCCGGGCGCGGCCTCGGAGCACCACGGCTCCGATGACAGCGGCGGCCCCGGCCCACGCCAGCGGCCGGGTCACCCTCCGGCGCTTCGCCACCCAGCCGCCGTCCGTCGCGTTCCCGGCGTCGGCCGGGACGTGCAGGTTGCCGTCCGTGGGCTCCTGCCGCCCGCGGAGCGCGAACGTCTCCACCATCGGCTTCGTGATCCGGTGGAAGAGCCCCGGGAAGACGTACTGCAGCGGCACGAGCGACGCCTGCACCCGTCCGACGTAGCGGTAACGCTTGGGGTGCAGCGCTGCGCGGACGACCGCGCGCCCGGCCCGCCCGACCGAGACCGTGGGCGGCAGCGGGTGCGACGCCTTGCCGGTGTAGTTCGCACCGTTCTGGTAGATCGGGGTGTCGATCGTCGAGGGCAGCAGCGACGTGAACCGGATGCCCGTCCCCGCGTACTCGTCGCCGAGGACGTCGACGAGCCCGAGCGCGGCGTGCTTGCTCGTCACGTACGCCGACTGGTACGGCGCGCTGAGCAGCGACTGGATGGACCCGACCAGCACGTAGGTGCCGCTCCCCCGCTGCTTCCAGTGCGGCAGGAGGGCCGTGATCGCGTTGAGGTGCCCGTAGAGGTTCGTGTCGACCACGCGCTTGAACGACTCCGTCGGGGTCTGCTCGAACAGCCCGTAGACGAACAGGGCGGCGTTGCCGACGAACACGTCGATGCGGCCGAACCGCGACGTCGTCGTCCCGACGAGGTCGCGCACGGCGTGCTCGTCGGACACGTCGGTCGGGATCGCGACGGCTTCGGCCCCGAGCCGTCGGCACTCGGCCGCGGCGGCCTCGAGGCTCTCGTGCGACCGCGCGGCCAGGACGAGCGTCGCCCCCTGCCGGGCGAACTCGTGTGCGGCGGCCCTCCCGATGCCGCTCGATGCTCCTGTGACGACGACGACCTGACCGCGGAACCGATGTGCCATGCCCCCGGTGCTACCCGCCCACCGGTCCGTCGGGTCACAGGAAGGCCTCGGTGCGACGCCGGCCGGCCGGCCCGGGTCGGATGAGCGCCGCGACGCGACCGCCGACACGCCCGCCCAGCTGCCCCGGGGCTGTGCGTCGGTGGCGCCCGCTAGCGTGGGGCCGTGCACGTCGACGCGGTGGACACCCTGGGCCACGACGGAGTGTGGTTCGACCCGCTCTGGCGTGTCGAGGTCGTGCTCACCGCCACGGAGCGTTCGCTGCTCACCGCGTGGCCGGTCCGACGTCTCGCGTTCGTCGCCCACGCCGGTGCCGCGTCGATCACCACCGTCCAGGCGTACTCGCGCCTCGAGCACTCCCTCGGCGTCCTCGCGCTCGTCGCGCACTTCGCCCCGGACGACCACGACGCCCGGGTGACCGCCCTCCTGCACGACGTCGGGCACCTGCCGTTCAGCCACACGCTCGAGGGCATCGCCGGCCTCGACCACCACACCCTCGGGCGGGCAGCGGTCCACGACCTCGCCCGGTCGTGCCCGGTCGACCCCGAACGCGTCATCGCGATCGACGACGGCCGCCGCCCGTCGGTGCTGACCCCGGCGCACGGCGGCCTCAAGCTCGACCACCTCGACTCCTTCCTGCGGAGCGGGCAGGCCCACGGCCGCACGACCACGCCCCCGCACGAGCTGCTCCGACGTCTCCGGCTGGTCGACGGCGCCGTGGACGCCGACCCGGACGACGCCGTCGAACTCGTCGATCTCGCCGTCCGAGAGGCCCGCGCACAGCGGTCGCCCGCGAACCTGGTGCCGGTGACGGTGCTGCGCGCCCTGGTGTCGCGCGCCGTCACCGGCGGCCTGCTCGACGACGCCGGGCTCGCCGCAGCGACGGACGACGAGCTGTGGGCGGTGCTCGCGACCGATCCGGCCACCGCGGTCGAGGCCCGGTCACTCCGTCGGCATCCCGAGCGGTGGCGGCTGCACGTCGGGCGAACCTCCGGTGCCGGCGTGTACCGGCACGTGGTGCGCCGCAGCTACCTCGACCTCCCCACCGCGGACGGCCGGACGCTGCACGACCCGCGCGTCGACGAGCTCAGCGCGTCGCTGCCGTACGAGGTGGCGGTCCGGTACGAGGCGAACCCGCCTGGCACGGAAGCCGCACCGCGCGCGGAGACCACACCGGGCACGACGACCCCGCTGAGTGCGACGATGGGCCCATGCGCAAGGACGACCTGACCGTCGAGGAAGCGACGGCCATCGCCGAGCACGCCCGGTCCGGGTCGCTCCCCCTCGACGACCCCGAGGTCCGGAAGGTCGTCGACCAGGCGAACCGCGTCCTCGTCCGCGCCCAGATGTGGGGCGAGGACCGCAGCCCGAAGCTCCGCAGGCGGCGCCGGTGGATCGCGGTCGGCGGGCTGCTCGTCGTCGCCGCGTGGGTGGCCGGTCTCATCCTCCCCCTGGTCTGGCACCTGACCCACTGATCCACGGGCCTGCAGACAGATCGCGACACCGACCACCAGCCCACGTGCTCACCGACCGACGCAGACCGTCACCGCGCGACGCGGACCCTGCCGAACACTGCAGCCCGACGAACCTGCGGATTCCGGCGCAATGCTGGTGTCCGCGGACGTTGCACCGCACAATCTCGCACATGGATCAGGGACCAGCCTTCGACCGACGTCGCTTCGTGACGCTCGGTCTCACCGGTGCCGCCGCGACCGCGGCCGCCGCCACCTCCGCCCTCCTGCCGGGCACGGCCACCGCACGGGCCGCGACCGCCGCCGGCACGCTCCTCGCCGCCGACGAGTTCGACGGCGCCGCCGGAAGCGCTCCGAACCCCGGGATCTGGCGCTTCGACCTCGGCGCCGGCGGGTGGGGCAACGGCGAACTCGAGACGTACACGGACTCCCGCCGGAACTCGCAGCTCGACGGTACGGGCAACCTGGTCATCACCGCCCGGCGCGAGGCCGACGGCACCTACACGTCCGCCCGCCTGAAGTCCGAGGGGACCTACACGGCGCAGTACGGCCGCGTCGAGGCGCGCATCAAGATCCCCCGGGGCCAGGGCATCTGGCCGGCGTTCTGGATGCTCGGCGCCGACATCGGACAGGTCGGCTGGCCGGCGTGCGGCGAGATCGACGTCATGGAGAACGTCGGCTACGAACCCGCGCTCGTGCACGGCACCGTGCACGGACCCGGGTACTCGGGTGCGAACGGCATCTCCGCGACGTACCGCAACCCGTCCGGGGCCGCCTTCGCCGACGACTTCCACGTCTTCGGCGTCGACTGGCGTCCCGACTCGATCACCTGGACCGTCGACGGCACCGCCTACCGCACGGTGACCCGTGCGGACGTCGGGTCGAACCCCTGGGTGTTCGACGGTCCGTTCTTCGTCATCCTCAACGTGGCGGTCGGCGGCGGCTGGCCCGGGTCGCCGGACGCGACCACGCGGTTCCCACAGCAGATGCTCGTCGACTGGGTGCGCGTCTCCCAGCTCGACTGACGACGGCCTGGTGCGCCCGCTCATCGGTGACGCGGCAGCGGCACGCGGATCGCGCTGGTCGGCCGGCCTGGAGGCGCGTGGCGGGCCCGCGACGCGCCTCCAGGCCGGGACACCGGGAGGTCGTCACCCCGGCTGGTCGACGAGCAGTCGCCCGAACGCTCCCCGGAGCAGCCCGGGCACGTCCACCTCGTCCGGCGCGTACAACCACTGCACCTGCGCACCGTCCTGCAGCGCCACGATGCTCTGCGCGGCAGCGTCCGGGTCCACCCCGGGCACGAGCCCGCCCGTGGCCTCCGCGTGTCGGAAGTACCGGCGGAGCCCTTCGAGCACGGTGCGGTAGCGCTCGGTGAAGTGGTCGTGCAGCGGGTGCTCGGGGGCCGACGCCGCGCTGGACAGCGTCGTGAAGAGGGCGATGTAGCCCGGCGTCGCGGCGTTCTGCTCGGCGAGCCGGACCACCCGCTCTGGGACCGTGTCGAGGTCGTCGTCGCGTCCGAACCCGAGGTCCTCCGCACGCTCCCGCCAGGTGTCGACGACGGCGAGGAGCAGCTCGTCCTTCGTGCGGAAGTAGTGCAGCAGCAGCGGGTGCGTGGTGCCCGCCGCCGTCGCGATGTCGCGGAGCGTCACGCCGTCGTAGCCGCGGCGCCCGACGAGCAGTCCGGCCGCGTCGAGGATCGCGGCGCGACGAGCCCGACCGCGCGCACTCCTGGGGAGGCCCTGCTCCACGTCCGCTCTGTTCTTTACCAAGTGGTCAATTCCGATGCTACCTGCCGCGGTCGAGTGCCGCCGTGGTCGCGTCCCCGAGCGACGCCCCGTTCTCCACCGAGGACCCGGTGTTCCGGTTCGGGCACGGCCTCCGGTACTGACGGTCGGCGTCCGACCGGAGCGGGGCCGGACGGGAGGCCCGTGGCGGCGCCGCCACGGGCCTCCCGTCCGGCCCGCCGTCGCTCAGTCGAGGGCGACGACCTCGAACTCGAGGAGCTCGGCCCCGGTCGCGACGGGGTTCGGACCGCCGTGGTGCGCGCCGGCCTGGCCGGTGCGCCAGGCCTGGTAGGACTCCTCGTCGGCCCAGGTGCTCACCACGAAGTAGCGGGTCTCCCCGGCGACGGGGCGGAGGAGCTGGAAGCCCTCGAAGCCCGCCTGCGACTCGATGTCGTGGGCGCGACCGGCGAAGCGGGCCTCGAGGTCGGCACCCCGCCCCTCGGGCACGGCGATGGCGTTGATCTTGACGACGGACATGGTGTTCCTCTCATCGGGGTGCGACGCCGACGGGTGCCGGCGTCACGGTGAACTCGTCGACGTTGCCGACGGCGGTGCGGACGTGGGCGGCCGCGTGCTCCGCGAGGTGCGAGGCCGCCGCGAGGTCGGTGGCGTCCACGAGGACCGTGGCCGCGCCGACGAGCCGGTGCCCGGTCCATCGGAGCTGCAGCGTGCGGACCTCGACGACCCGGTCCGAGTCGAGGAGGACGTGCTCGACGCGGTCGACCAACCCCGGCTCGACCGCGTCCATGAGCCGGGCGCCGATCGCCTTCACCGTGCCCCACAGCAGGGCGAGGATCGACACGGCGATGAGCAGCCCGATGATCGGGTCGGCGAGCGGCAGTCCCACGAGCACGCCGACCGCGCCGAGCACCACGGAGAGGGACGTGAAGCCGTCGAGGCGGGCGTGCACTCCGTCCGCGACGAGCGCCGCCGATCCGATGCGGCGGCCGACCCGGATCCGGTAGACCGCGACGGCCTCGTTGCCCGCGAAGCCGATGAGCCCGGCGGCGACGAGGAGCCACGGCTGCTCGACCGGTCGGGGATGGACGAAGCGGTCGATCGCCTCCCAGGCTGCGACGACCGCGGACAGGGCCACCACGACGACGATGAACATGCCCGCGAGGTCCTCGGCGCGGCCGTACCCGTACGTGTACCGGCGTGTGGCGACCCGCCGCCCGAGGACGAACGCGACCCAGAGCGGCACGGCGGTGAGGGCGTCCGCGAAGTTGTGGATCGTGTCCGCCAGGAGCGCCACCGAGCCGGTGAACGCCACGATGACGGCTTGCACGACCGTCGTGGCGAGGAGCACGACGAGACTGACCTTGAGGGCGCGGACACCGGCGGTGCTGGCTTCGAGGGCGTCGTCGATGGAGTCGGCGGCGTCGTGGGTGTGCGGGACGAAGAGGTCGAAGAGGAAGCCGCGGACGCCGCCGTGGGGGTGGTCGTGGCCGTCGTGCTCGTGCCCGTCGTGCTGCGCGCTGCCGTGCGAGTGCGAGTGCGAGTGCTCGTGATCCGGTCGCTGCCTCATGCGCGCGTGCGGTGGTGCGGAGCCGCGCCGACGACGTGCTCGGCCTGCTTCACGGCGTCGATCACGAGCTCGGAGGCGTGCTCGTCGGTGAGGCGGTAGAAGACGGTCGTCCCCTCGCGCCGGGTCGACACCATGCGCGCGAGCCGCAGCTTCGCGAGGTGCTGCGAGACCGCAGCCGGGCTCTTGTCCACCACGTCGGCGAGGTGGTTGACGCTCATCTCCTCCGCGTTCCGGAGCGCGAGGACGATCTTGACGCGGGTGGCGTCGGCGAGCATCGCGAAGACCTCGACCGCGAGTTCGACGTACTCGGACTCGGGGTCGAGACCGCACACCTGCTTGTCTACGTGCATACGCAGATAGTAGGTGATGGCGATCCCGGCCACAACCCGGCCGAGCACCGCGCCCGCGATGGCAGACGGACAGTGCGACCGCGACCCGTCAGCGCCCGTCGCGCGCGGCCCGGGCCGTGAGCCAGAGGTACGTGGCGTGCCCGGCGAGCGCCAGGCCGAAGAAGATCGCCGCGACCGCGTACACCCGGTCGAGCTTGCCCTGGCCGATCACGAGCATGACGATGCAGAACAGCACGGCCGCGGACAGCACGGCGACCTGCACGGTCGACCAGAACTTGCGGAAGCGGGGCATGCCGGTGAAGCTCACCGGACCATCCTCGCGCACGATCGACCGGGACGCGACCCGCCGAGGGGCGGGCGGTGCACAGACCGGTCGGGCCGTTCGTACCCCATGTGAACGGCAGGTGTCGCCAACCTGGCAAAGACCTGGCATCGTCGGGACCGGACCAAACCGGTCCCGACGAGTCCCCCGAATCGGGGGCATGACCTCGACCGATACCCCCGTTCTGGTGTCACCCGAGACCGAGGCCCCCACTCCGGTCCGTGCTGCCCGCGCAGCGCGCCTGCTCACCCTCGGGCGCCAACTGGCGTCCTTCGGCACCATCGGCGCCGTCTGCTTCGTCATCGACCTCGCCGTGTACAACGTCCTCCGCGCCACCGTCCTGCCCGACAGCCCGATCTGGGCGAAGGTCGTGTCGGCGGTGGTCTCGACGGCGGTCGCGTGGCTCGCGAACCGGTCCATCACCTTCCGTTCCGAGCGCGGCGTCGACCGCCGCGCCACCGTCCGCGAGGGGCTGCTCTTCGCCCTCGCGAACCTCGTCGGCCTCTTCATCGCGGCCGCCTGCCTGTTCGTCTCGCACTACGTCCTCGGGTTCCGATCCACCCTCGCCGACAACGTCGCCGGCAACGGGGTCGGCCTGGTCCTCGGCACAGCGTTCCGCTTCGCCGCGTACAAGGCCCTCGTCTTCCGTTCCACTGACGCTCGTCCCACGAAGGAGGCTTCGGCCTGATGACGACCACCCTCTCCGCCGCGCTGGTCACCGCCGCCGGTCCGCTCCTGCAGCCCGGCTCCCCCGCCACGTCCGGCACCGTGCCGAACCGCGGCACCACGAACGTCCCGACGGGAGGCTCGGGTCAGCTCCCGCACGCCGCCTGGTCGCTGGGCGAGTGGATCGGGTACTCCGCCCTGATCGTCGTCTCCGTGCTCCTCACGCTGGTCGCGCTGTCGACCCTGTGGTGGATGCTGCACGCCTGGCGCTCGCGCGACGCGCTCAAGGCCACCCGCTTCAGCGAGACGCCGCGGCCCGCGGCGCACCGCTTCACGCTGCTGGTGCCGGGTCGGCACGAGCAGGACGTGATGGGCCAGACGCTCGACATGCTCGCCACGCAGGACCACCCCGACTTCGAGATCATCGCGATCGTCGGCGAGGACGACCCGGAGACCGACGCGGTCGTCCGCGCCGCCGCCGCGCGCCACCCCGAGCTCATCCGGGTCGTCGTGGACGACACCGCGCCGAAGAACAAGCCGAAGGCGATGAACCTCGCCCTCCAGTACGCCACGGGCGACATCGTCGGTGTGTTCGACGCCGAGGACGAGGTCTACCCGCACCTGCTGACGCTCGTCGACTCCCGCTTCCAGGAGACCGGTGCGGACGTCGTGCAGGGCGGCGTGCAGCTCATGAACTTCAAGTCGAGCTGGTGGTCGCTCCGGAACGTGCTCGAGTACTACTTCTGGTTCCGCTCGCGCCTGCACTTCCACGCCGAGTCGAAGTTCATCCCGCTCGGCGGCAACACGGTCTTCGTGACCCGCGAGCGCCTCGAGTGGTCGAACGGCTGGGACGCGCACTGCCTCGCCGAGGACTGCGAGCTGGGCGTCCGCCTGAGCGCCGACAACGCCAAGGTCGTCGTCGCGTACTCGCCGGAGGCCGTCACCCGCGAGGAGACCCCGCCGACCTTCGCGTCCCTGCTCAAGCAGCGGACGCGGTGGAACCAGGGCTTCCTCCAGGTGCTCGGCAAGGGCGAGTGGAGGAAGCTCCCGACCCGCAAGCAGCGCTTCTTCGCGCGCTACCTGCTCACGATGCCCTTCATCCAGGCCGCGACCGGTCTGCTGATCCCGCTGAGCGTCCTGATGATCGCGTTCGTCAAGGTCCCGACGTCGATCGCCCTCATCTCGTTCATCCCGCTCGCCCCGACCCTCATGCTGCTGGCCGTCGAGATCGTCGGCCTCGGTGAGTTCGGGCGGCTCTACAAGGAGAAGGTCCGGGTCCGCGACTACGTGAAGCTCGTCCTCGGCCTGATCCCGTACCAGGTGTTCCTCGCCGCGGCGGCCGTCCGCGCCGTCGTCCGGCACGTCCAGGGCCAGAACGGCTGGGAGAAGACGGAGCACACCGGGCAGCACCGCACGCCCGCTCCCGAGGTCGTCGGCTTCCCCAGCGCCGTGACCGAGACGGCGACCGAGTCCGCCGACGCCCGTGAGCTGCAGACCACCGGAGGGACCCGATGACCGCCAGCATGACGAACACCACCGGCATCCCGATCCGGGGCGCCGTCGCCCGCAGCGGCGCGGCCGGCTGGGTCCGCCGTCACGCGGTCAGCCTCGCCTGGCTGCTCCCCGTCCTCGCCGTCGCCGCGGCCGTGCAGCTGTGGAACATGTCCGGGACGCCGCAGCGCATCGACGACGAGGGGACCTACACCGCTCAGGCCTGGGCCATCACGAACCTCGGCGAGCTCACGCACTACACGTACTGGTACGACCACCCGCCGCTGGGCTGGATCCAGATCGCGGCGTACACGTCCGTGACGGGCGCGTTCGCCCGCTACCCGTTCGCCGTCGAGGCGGCGCGCGAGTCGATGGTGTTCTTCACCGCCGTCTCGAGCGTGCTGCTCTTCGTGCTCGCGCGCCGACTCGGCACCGCCCGTCCCACCGCGGCGATCGCCGTGCTCGTGTTCGCCCTGTCCCCGCTCGCGCTGCAGTACCACCGCACCGTCTACATCGACAACGTCGCGACGCCGTGGCTCCTCGCCGCGTTCGTGCTCGTCCTCAGCCGCCGCCAGCAGCTCGCCGGGTTCGCCGGCGCTGCCGCACGCCTCGGCATCGCGGTGCTCTCGAAGGAGACCTACCTCCTCGCGCTGCCGTTCCTGATCTGGATCGCCGTCCGTCGGGCCGACAAGAGCACCCGCCGCTACACACTGAGCGTCGCCGGTGCGGTGCTCACGGTCATCGGCGGTGGCTACCTGCTGCTCGCCGCGGTCAAGGGCGAGCTCCTCCCCGGAGCGGGACGGGTCAGCCTCTTCCAGGGCATCACCTACCAGCTGGGGTCCCGCACCGCGTCGGGGTCGGTGTTCGACGGCGGCAGCCTCGCGCACCAGGCCGCGGCACAGTGGTGGGCGCTCGACCCGGTGTTCATCGTGCTCGGGAGCGCAGCGGCCCTGGTCGGCCTGTTCCTGCGCCGGGTCCGGCCGATCGCCGCCATGCTCGTGTTCCTGCTCGTGTTCATGTTCCGACCGAACGGGTACCTGCCCGTCCCGTACGTGATCATGCTCGTGCCGTTCGCGGCGCTGCTCGTCGCGTACACCGCCGAGCGTGCCGTCCTCGTGATCGCCGGGTGGTCCCGCAGCCGGAGCCGCCTCCCCGGCGGCGTCCGTCGCACCTTCGGGATCGCGTGGGCCGCCGTCACGGTCGTCGCCCTCGCCGTCGCCGCGCCCCTCTGGGCCGGTCAGCTCCGCGGCTTCCTCAGCAGCGACCTCGACCAGCCGATGCAGCAGGCCGAGCGGTGGGTCGGCGACAACGTCCCGAAGTCGTCCCGACTGCTCGTCGACGACGCGATGTGGGTCGACCTCGTCAAGGCCGGCTTCGCCCGCGACAACGTCGTCTGGTACTACAAGCTCGACACCGACGCCGCCGTGGAACGCCAGTCGCCGAACGGCTGGAAGGACTCCGACTACGTCGTGACCACCGACTCGATGCGCACCGGCGGGAACTCCTCGACGGACGTCGCCGAGGCCATCCGCAACTCGACCTCCGTGGCGGTGTTCGGGACCGGCGACCAGCAGGTCGACGTCCGACGCATCCACTCCGAGGGCGAGACGGCCGCCGAGCAGGCGATCACGAAGGCCGCCGACCAGCGCAAGGCGATGGGCACCGAGCTCGCCGCCAACCCCGCGCTCGAGGCGGACGCCGGCACCCGGTCGCAGTTCCGCGCCGGCCAGGTCGACAGCCGGGCGATGATCGCGCTCGGGCAGGTGCTCGCCGACCAGCGGGTCGCCGTCGACCGGTTCACCCCGCTCACCGGCGAGACCGGTCAGGTGTTCCGTCGCGTGGTCCTGCACGCCGGCAACGCCGCCCAGGCGACCCGGGTCGAGCGCATCCTCGACGCGATGTCCGACACCTACCGACCGTCGACCGTCGAACGGCACGGCACCGAACTCGTCGTGACCTACGCACCGATCGGCCCGACCACGGCGCCCACCGCCGCCTGACCCGGCGCCGGGCAGCCCGGTGCGTCGCCGACCGCGGCGCGCCGGGCTGCCGCCCCAGCACGAACCCGAACCGCACCTCCATCCGAAGGAGCACCACCATGACCGCACGTCCCCGCACCGCACGTCCCGTCGTCGTCGGCACCCTCGCCGCGGCCCTCGTCGCCGCCACCGTCGGCCTCGCCCCGCAGGCGGCCTCGGCCGCGACCCCGCAGGACGGCTGGCTCCGCGTCGGCCACCTCTCGCCGGACACGAAGGGCGTCGACGTCGAACTGTCGAGCCTGTCGGGCGGCAAGAAGGTCTTCGAGCTCGACGACGTCACCTACGGCCAGGTCAGCCCGTACCAGGAGCTGCCGGTCGGCACCTACGTCCTCTCGATGCGGGCCGCCGACGCCCCCGACTCCACCCCGGTGATCTCCACGGACGTCACCGTGAGTGCGGGCGACGCCGGCACGGTGGTCGCGTACGGCAAGAACTCGGACCTCAAGACCACCGCGTTCAAGGACGACCTCCAGCAGCCCGGCGACGGCAAGGCCAAGCTCCGGCTCGTCCAGGCCGCCACCACGGCCAAGCGCGTCGACGTCTCCACCTCGACCGGCACCGCCGTGGCGGAGGACGCGACGTTCGGTACCGCGACGGGTTACGCGACGGTCAAGTCCGGCAAGTGGACGCTCGACGTCTCCGGCAGCGGACAGCGCGGCACGGCGAAGGTCGACCTCGCCGGCAACACCGTCTCGACGCTCTTCGTCCTCGACGACAGCAAGGGCGACCTCACCGTCGTGCCCGTGACCGACGCCGCGGCCACCGCCGCCACCCCGAAGGGCGGCGTGCAGACCGGCGGCGGCGGCACGGCCGCCGACCGCCCCGTCACCGACGCGTTCCACGCGCTCGTCGCTGCGTTCCGCAGCATCTTCGGCTGACGGCCTGGAGGCGCGCCACCGGTGAGCGGACCAGCTCACCCGCACCGCGCCTCCAGTCCGCACCCCCGACCCGACACCCAACGAGAGGCAGGCCCCGTGCACCGCAGGACCTGGATCCCGGTCGCCGCGATCGCGGCCGTCGCCGTCACCGCCGGCGCGGCGCTCGTCGCCGTCCACCCTTGGTCGGACGAGCCGACGCCGCAGGCGGCGTCCACCCCGACCTCGACCACCGCGCCCGACACCACCCGCTCCGCCGCACAGCTCCGGACCGCGTTCCTCGACCGCTACGTCGAGGACGGGCGCGTCGTCCGGAAGGACCAGGGCGGCGACACCGTCAGCGAGGGTCAGGCGTACGGTCTGCTCATCGCGTACGCCGCCGGCGACCGCTCGACGTTCGACGACGTCTGGCGCTGGACCGACCGACACCTGCTGACCGACGACGACCTCCTCGCCTGGCGGTGGACGCCGAAGGGCGGCGTCGCGGACGAGCAGTCCGCGAGCGACGCCGACCTCGATGCCGCACGGGCGCTCGTGCTCGCCGGGAAGGCCTGGGACGAGCCGCGCTACACCGCCGCGGGCAAGCGGATCGCCGCCGCGATCCTCGACCACGAGACGGTCGAGACGGACGCCGGACGGATCCTCCTCGCGGGTCCGTGGGCCGACGAGGAACCGTACCGCTACGACGCCTCCTACGCCTCGCCCGCCGCGTTCCGGATCCTCGCCCGCGCGACCGGCGACGACCGGTGGCGCGAGCTCGAGGCGGGCTCGCGCACCGTCACCGCCTCGCTCCTCGACGCGACCGACCTGCCGAGCGACTGGTCGCAGGTGCACGCCGACGGGTCGGTGGACCCGATGCCCACCTCGGCCGACGACGGGCGGGTCCTCTACGGCTACGACGCCATGCGGCTGCCGCTGCGGTACGCCGAGGCGTGCAGCAGCGCCGACCGGCGCCTGGCCGGTTCGATCGCCCCGACGCTCCGGCGCTCGACCCAGCTCGCGGCGCAGCTCGACCTCGGCGGGACCGCCGTGACCGGCGACACGAACGCACTCGCCTACGCCGCGCGCGCGGCTGCCGAGCAGGCCGCCGGCAGCGACTCCGCCGCCCGCGCCGACCTCGAGCGCGCGGACCGGACCGCCGCGACGACGCCGACGTACTACGGGGACGCATGGGCTGCGCTCGGCGCGACCATGCTCACCTCGGACGTCCTCGGCGGGTGCGCGACCAGCTCCGGGAGCGACTCGTGAGCCGCCGGACGGCATCGCACCGGACTCCGGACGAGCCGCGCACGCACGGCCGTCGACGGACACTGGCGATCGCGATCGGCGTCGCGGTGGTGCTCGCCGGCGGCGCCGTGGCCGGGGTGGCCGTCGCCGCGTCGAACGGGGACGAGACCCGTGCCGCGTCAGCCCCAGCCGCCGCGTCGGCATCGGCGTCGGCGGGCCGGTCGGACTCGGCGGGCCGGTCGGACTCCGCGGGCCGGTCGGACTCCGCGGGCCGGTCGGACTCGGCGGGCCGCTCGGCCTCCGCTGCCGACGGGTTCCAGGACCCCGCTGCCCCGGCGGCGGTCTCCACGGCGACGCCGGTCCGCGTCGCGATCCCCGCGATCGGGGTGTCGAGCGGCCTGGAGGACCTGCACCGCGGGTCCGCGGGCGAGCTCGACCCGCCGAAGGACTGGGACAGCGCGGGCTGGTTCAGCGACGGCATCGTCCCCGGCCAGGTCGGCCCCGCCGTGATCGCGGGGCACGTCGACTCCCCCACGAGCGCCGCGGTGTTCTACCGACTCGACGAGCTCGTCGCCGGCGACCGGATCACCGTCACGATGTCCGACGGGAGCACCCGGGTGTTCGAGGTGCAGCGTTCGGAGCGCGCCGCGAAGACCGCCTTCCCCACGAGCGACGTGTACGGCACGTCCCCCACGCCCGCGCTGCGGCTGATCACGTGCGACGGCACGTTCGACACCGCGACCGGGCACTACACCGACAACCTCATCGTGTTCGCGACCCTCGTGCACGACTGACCGACAGCCCCACCGACCCGAACTGGAGCCCTGTGATGAACGAGTCCCTGGTCATCATCCCGACGTACGACGAGGCGGAGAACATCCGTCCGATCGTGGCGCGCACCCTCGC
>NZ_BMOI01000002.1:0-5167 GCF_014646995.1 Curtobacterium luteum
TCCGGCGAGCGGTCACGAACCGTCGGTCGGCGGGCGCCGGAGCGACAGTTCGTGACCGCCGGACGGTCCACCACCGGAGCGTCGTGACCACCCGCCGTCCGCGCGATCGGACGGGCATATGGCGCGCTCGGCCAGCCGCCAGCAGACCAGGCGGACAGCCGGCTCGCGCGGGCACAAACGGACGGGAGGCGCGGTGCCGACCGGCACCGCGCCTCCCGTCAGGTCGTGGCCGCGTCAGCGGACCCCGCGCCGGCTCACAGACCCGAGTAGCTGTGCAGGCCCTTGAAGAACACGTTCACCACCGAGAAGTTGAACATCACCGCGCCGAAGCCGATGAGCGCCAGCCACGAGGACCGCGCACCACGCCAACCACGGGTCGCACGAGCGTGGATGTACCCGGCGTAGACGACCCCGATGATGAAGGTCCAGACCTCCTTGGTGTCCCACCCCCAGTACCGACCCCAGGCCCGCTCGGCCCAGATCGCACCGGCGATGAGCGTGAACGTCCAGAGGACGAACCCGACGAGGATGACGCGGTAGCTCAGGACCTCGAGGCGATCGGCGTCCGGCAAGGTCTCCATGAAGCGGAGCTTCTTCGACACCGGACGGCCCTGGCGGTACGTCTGCACCAGCTGCGACACCGCGAGACCGGCGCCGAGCGCGAAGAACCCCGTGCCGGCGATGGCGACGAACACGTGGATGACGAGCCAGTACGACTGCAGCGCCGCCACGAGCGGGACGACCGGCACGTAGTAGTTCACCGTCGCGATGCCGAGCAGGATGAGGGTCAGCCCGGAGATGAAGACGCCGAGGAACTGCAGGTTCTGCCAGAGCTGCACGCCGAGGAAGATGAGGACGATCAGCGCGGTACCGGTCAGCGAGAACTCGAACATGTTGCCCCACGGCACCCGGTCGGCCGCGATGCCCCGGAGGACGACCGCGCCGATGTGCAGGATGACGCCGAGGATCATCATGGCCATGCCGACACGTTCGAACTTGGTGCCGCGCTTGGTCGGGTCGGCGGGAGCGCCGGTGTCCACCTTCTCGAGCACGACCGTGCCGCCGCGGACCGTCGCGACGGTCTCGGCGGGGGCGGCAGCGGGCGCCGTGGCGGCCTGGACCGCCGCGACGTTGCCCGCACGCTTCGCCATGTCGAGCGCGAACGAGATGAACGCGATGACGTAGACGGCCATCGCCGAGTACGTCAGGACGACCGAGTAGCTGGCCAGTGTCGCGGTCATGTTCACTGGGGAATCCTAACTCCGAGGTCCGACATGTGCCGCTGCGCGATGTCCGCGACGGCCCGTTCCAGGTTGGGGTCCTCGCCGCGGGCGAGACCCGCGTACTCGAGGTCGTACTCGCCGTGCTCCGCACCCTTCCGGGGCACCGCCTTCACCCACACACGCCGGCGGGGCACGAAGAGCGAGGTCAGCAGCCCGAGTGTGGAGAGCAGCGCGAAGCCGCCCACCCAGAGCTGCGACGGGTCGTGGTGCACGTCGAGCGAGACGTAGCGCTTCACCCCGTCGAACGTGATCGAGCCGGCACCGTCGGGCAGCTGCTTCGTCTGCCCGGGCTTCAGCTGGACCGAGGCCGCGTCGGCACGGGTGCCGGCGATCTCCTTCAGGCCGCTCGTGTCCAGCGTGTAGACGCTCTGCGGGACGCCGTCGTCGAGACCGAGGTCGCCCGTGTAGACCTGCAGGCTGAGGAGCGGGTTCTCGGTGTCCGGGTAGGCGCTGCGGAAGGCGCCCGTGGACATCTCTTGCGCGGTCGGGTAGAAGAATCCCTGCAGACCGAGCTGGTCCGGCTCCGCGTCCGGCACCTTGATGACGCCGACGGAGGTGTAGTTCGCGTCCTGCGGCAGGAACGGCACCACGTCCTTGAACGCCACGTTCCCCTTGCCGTCGCGGACGGTGACCTGCATCGCGTACCCGTTGCCGAGCAGGTAGACGTTCGTCCCGCCGATCGACACCGGGTCGTTCACGCCGAGGCGCTGGGTCTTCGAGACACCGCTCTTCGTGGTCGTCGTGACCGTGGCGTCGTAGTCGAGCGCCTGGCCGAGGGCGTTGAGGTTCGTCTCCTCGTACTTCGTGACGAACTTGTCGAGCTTCAGGTTGTAGCCCTGCAGGTCGGACTGGCGGAACCAGCGGCCCGGGTTGAACGAGTCGTACGCCACGAGACTGTTCGAGAAGGTCTGCCCCTCGACGAGCAGGCGCTGTCCGGTGAAGCCGAACCCGCCACCGACTCCGACCGCGACGAGGACCCCGACGAGGGCCGCGTGGAACACGAGGTTGCCGGTCTCGCGGAGGTAGCCGCGCTCCGCGCTCACCGAGTCGCCGAAGCGCTCGACGCGGTACCCGGAGCGCTTCAGGAGCGCCATCGCACGCGTGACGGCGTGGTCGACGGACGGGAGGCCCGTGGCGGCGTCCGTCCCGTCGGCCGCGGTGGTGACGCTGGTCGCGTCCACCGGCACCGACCGGAAGCCTGCGAGTCGGCCGAGCCGGACGGGGGTCTTCGGCGGGCGGGTGCGGAGGGCCTGCCAGTGGTGCTTCGTGCGCGGGACGATGCAGCCGATCAGCGAGACGAAGAGCAGGAGGTAGATCGCCGAGAACCACACCGAGGTGTAGGTGTCGAAGACCTGGAGCTTGTCGAGCACCGGGTAGAGCGCGGGGTGGTCGGCCTTGTACTGCACGACACCGTTCGGGTCGGCGGTGCGCTGCGGCACCAGGGACCCCGGGATCGCCGCGAGCGCGAGCAGCATGAGGAGGAACAGCGCCGTGCGCATGCTCGTGAGCTGCCGCCAGAAGAACCGCAGGTACCCCACGAGGCCGAGCTTCGGCTGCGCGACCTCGGCACCGCCGGAGTCCGTGCGCTCACGCGGAGCCGGAGCGCTGTCGACGTGGTCGGACGGTCGCTGCGGGTCGGAGACGAGGTCGGTGCCCTCTTGGTCGTCGCTGCCGTCCAGGGCGTCGGGGCCGGCCGCGGCGTCGGGGCCGACCGTGGCGTCGGGGCCAGCCGTGGCTTCGGGGTCAGACTGCCGGGACAAAGCTCTGGATCACCGCCCCGAGGCTCGACATGACGGCCGACCAGATGCCGGTGACCATGAGCAGACCGATGACGATCAGGATCGCTCCTCCGATGATGTTGACGGTGCGCATGTGGCGCTTGACGGCGCGGATCGCCCCGGTCGCCCAGCCCGCACCGAGCGCGACGAGGACGAACGGGATGCCGAGACCGAGGCAGTACGCGACCCCGAGCCACATGCCCTGCCAGGCGCTCCCGGACTGCACGCTGAGCAGGTTGATCGCAGCGAGCGTCGGGCCGAGGCACGGCGTCCAGCCGAGACCGAACACGATCCCGAGCAAAGGCGCGCCGACCAGGCCGGTCGCGGGGGTCCAGCCCGGCTTGATGGTCCGCTGCATGAACGTGAACCGGCCGACGAAGACCAGGCCCATGAGGATGACGACGACGCCGAGGACCTGTGTGATGAGGTCGCGCCAGCGCACGAGCCAGAACCCGAGCGCCCCGAACACCGTCGTGTACGCGACGAAGACCGCCGTGAACCCGAGGATGAAGAGCAGGACACCGAGGACGACCCGTCCCTTGCGCTGCCCGCCCTCCGCGACACCGCCGACGTAGCCGAGGTAGCCCGGCACGAGCGGGAGCACGCACGGGGAGAGGAACGACACGAGCCCGGCGAGCGCGGCCACGGGCAGCGCCACGGCCATCTGGCCGCTGAGGATCGCGTCGGCGAAGGGGTTGCTGGCCACGGTCAGGAGGCCTTGGCCTTCCCGGACAGCTCGTCGCCGACCAGGGTGTCGAGGATCCCGGGGCCGTCGACGGCGCCGAGGACGCGGGCCGCGACCCGGCCCTCCTTGTCGAGGACGATGGTGGCCGGGACGGCGTTCGGCGCGACCTGGCCGGACATCGCGAGCTGCATCGCGCCCGTGCTCGCGTCGAGGACGGTCGGGTAGTCGGTGCCGAAGGTGCGCTCGAAGGCCTCGGCCGTGCCCTGCTCGTCGCGGACGTTCACGCCGATGAACTGCACCTGGTCCGAGGAGTACTTCGCCTCGACCTTGTCGAGGTACTTCGCCTCGGCACGGCAGGGCGGGCAGCTGGCGTACCAGAAGTTGACGACGACGACCTTGCCCCGGAGCGCCTTGGACGACAGTCGCTCCCCCGTCATGCTCGTCACGTCGAAGGAGATCGGGTCGGTCCGGTCCGCGGCGGCGACCTCGGTCACCGCGCCGTCACCGGAGATGTAGTTCTGCGTGGTGCCGTTGCCGTACTGCTTCGTGAGCGCGTCGTTGCTCGACGAGCACCCGGTGAGGGCGAGGGCGGCGACGACCGCCGTCGCCGCGATGGTCGCGAGTCGCTTCCTGCTGGTGCTCACACTGCTCCTTCGTCGATCGCGGCGGCCCGCAGCCGTTCGGCCGGGTCCGCGTACCCGACCTCGGTGAAACGACCGGTCGGCGTGGCGGGCACACGCTCGAGGGTCGTGATGCTGGAGAGGTCGCACCGCCGCTGCCGCGGGTCGTGCCAGAGGTGCTCGCCGACGAGGCGGCGGTGCACCATCCAGATCGGGAGCTGGTGGCTCACCAGGACGACGTCGCCGTCGTCGACGCTCTCCCACGCCGTCGCGACGGCCGCGAGCATGCGGTTCGCGATCGACTCGTAGGCCTCGCCCCAACTCGGGCGGAACGGGTTCGCGATCCAGGGCCACTCCGCGGGACGGCCCAGCGACCGCTTCGTGAACCCCGGGGGCTGCCCTTCGTACCGGTTCGTCGGCTCGATGAGTCGTTCGTCGAGCGCGACCTCGAGCCCGTAGAGGGCCGCCCACGGCCGCGCGGACTCCTGCGTGCGCTGCAGCGGCGATGCGACGATCCGGCGGACGTCGACACCGGCGTCGTGCCAGGCGGACGCGGAGGCTGCCGCCATCTGCGTGCCGAGTTCACTCAGCCCGAAGCCCGGGAGCCGACCGTAGAGGACACGGTCGGGGTTGTGCACCTCGCCGTGACGGACGAGGTGGACTCGGGTCGCGGGCATGGCCTCCAGTCTAGGTCGCCCGAGCGTTCCCACCCCCCGCCCAGGGAATTCACGGCTGCGGGGACGTTCAGCCCAGGTGCCCCGTGAGACGCCCGTGGATGGCCACGGATCCGGTGTCGAGGTT
>NZ_BMOI01000002.1:5177-124485 GCF_014646995.1 Curtobacterium luteum
CGCCCAGGGGATTCACGGCTGCGGGGACGTTCAGCCCAGGTGCCCCGTGAGACGCCCGTGGATGGCCACGGATCCGGTGTCGAGGTTCTCGACGCGGACGGTCGAGCCGTGCTGTGCGTACCGCTGCTCCACCCCGTCGAGGGCCGCCACGGTGCTCGCGTCGAACACCTGCGCGTCGGACAGGTCGACCACGACGTGCTCCGGGTCCTCGGCGTAGGAGAACCGTGTGACGAGGTCGTTCGAACTGGCGAAGAAGAGCGCGCCACGGACCCGGTAGCGGACGGTGTGCTCGTCCACGGGCTCACGGACCACCGACACAACGTGGGCGGCACGACGGGCGAACACCAGGGCTGCGGCGACGACCCCGACGAGCACGCCCGTCGCGAGGTTGTCCGTCGCCACGACCACCACGACCGTGAGCACCATCACCGCGGTCTCGCCGAGCGGCATCCGACGGAGGGTGGCGGGCCGGACGCTGTGCCAGTCGAAGGTCGCCACGCACACCATGACCATGACGGCCGTGAGCGCGGCCATCGGGATCTGCGCCACGAGGTCGTGCAGCACGATCGTCAGCACGAGCACCGACGCCCCGGCGACGAACGTCGAGATCCGGGTCCTCGCGCCCGCGGTCTTCACGTTGATGACGGTCTGGCCGATCATCGCGCAGCCGCCCGTCCCGCCGAAGAACGCGGACGCGATGTTGGCGACACCCTGGCCCCACGACCCCCGCCACTTGCTGGACCCCGTCTCGGTGAGCGCATCGACGAGCTGTGCGGTCAGCAGCGTCTCGATGAGCCCGACGATCGCCATGCCGAACGCGTACGGCGCGATGATCCGGAGCGTCTCGAACGTGACGGGCACCGTGACGCCGTTGAACCCGGGCAGTGCGGTCGGCAGCGCCCCCTCGTCTCCCACCGTCGGCACCGTGACGCCGAAGAGGATCGTGATCGCGGTGATGACGACCACCGCGACGAGCGGCGCCGGGACGGCCCTGGTGATGAACGGGAAGCCGACGATCACCGCGATGCCGAGCGCGGTCAGCGGCCAGACGACGAACGGCACGTCGTGGCCGAACAGGTTCGGCAGCTGCGCGGTGAAGATGAGGATGGCGAGGGCGTTCACGAACGCGACGTTCACGCTCCGCGGGATGAAGCGCATGAGTCGCGCGACGCCGAGCAGACCGAGCACGATCTGCACCACCCCGCCGAGCAGGACGGCCGGGACGAGGTACGCGATGCCGTGGTCGCGGACGAGCGGCGCGATGACGAGGGCGACCGAGCCGGCGGCCGCCGACACCATCGCGGGTCGACCACCCACGATCGCGATGACGACCGCGATCACGACGCTGGAGAACAGGCCGACCGCCGGGTCGACACCCGCGACGACGGAGAACGAGATCGCCTCCGGGATGAGTGCCAGGGCCGTCACGACACCGGCGAGGACCTCCCGGGTGAGCATGCGCGGGGAACGGAGGGCGGCGAGGACGCTGGGCGGCGTCGGGGCGTGGGTGATCACGGACATCGGCGGCGACTCTACCGTCACGTCAGGGTCGGGTTGCTACGGTTGCGCCTCATGAACACGATGCACATCGGCGAGCTCGCGGAACGCGCGGGGATGTCGCTGCGCACGATCCGGCACTACGACGAGGTCGGACTGCTCGTGCCCAGCGGCCGGACGGCGGGTGGCTTCCGCGTCTACACCGAGGGGGACCTCGAGCGCCTGCTGGTCATCCGACGCATGAAGCCGCTCGGGTTCACGCTCGACGAGATGGCCGAGTTGCTGCGGGTCGTCGACGCCCTCGGGACGAGCGACGCCGAGGACGAGGCAGCCCTCGCAGCACGGCTCGACGAGTTCCTCGAGGACGCCCGCGCCCGCCACGCGAAGCTGCTCGAGCGCGCGGGCATGGCCGAGGAGTTCATCGGTACGCTCGGTTCGCTCCGCGCCTCACTCCCCTGACAGCTCGCCGGCTTCGATCAGTCGCCGGCGCTCGCGCCGGGCCGCCTTCCACTCCGCCTGCCGTCGGATCAACTCGTCGTGCTCACGGATGAGCCGCCGGGCTCTCCAGGGTCGCAGCCGGTACTTCCGCCGGATGCGCTGCCGCCATTCCTCCTGACGCCGATCGATCAGCGCCAGTACCGGGTCCTCCGCCGTCATCGTTGCTCCTGCCCCGTGATGAGTCCGAGGACCATCGTGCCGAGCACCGCGTCGTCGTCGCGAAGCATCTGCATGTCGTACATCGCGTCAGCGCCGACGAGTCCGACCTCGGACCGGCCGACGTCCGGATCACACGCCTGGTCGACGATCCAGACGAGTCGAGACCATGCCCGATCGCGCTCTTCCCGAGCGACGTCGCGCCGCCACCGCACGACCACCCAGACCCCGCCGACCACCGCGACGACCAGCGTCAGCCCGGTCGTCACGACCGCCGCCACCACCGTCGCCACCGCGGCAGGCGGCCAGGCCGCGAGCCCCTCGGTCCCTGCCGTCACGGGACCACCCCCTCGAACTCGCGACCCGGCCACGTCGTCGACGCTACGGACCCGGCGACGGCGATCCGCGCCTCCCGACCGACCTGTGGACGACGCACACGACGCGAGCCGCTGTGGAGGAGCGGCCGTACAGCGAGTCGCTGTGGAGGACCGGCCGTACAGCGAGCCGCCGTGGAGCAGCGGCCGCGCAGCGAGCCGGATAGACTCGCTCCCCGTGATCGAACGCACCCGCATCGCCGACCTCGCCGCACTCCCCGACGGACCCGTCTCCGTCGCCGGATGGGTGGAGACCGTCCGAGACCAGAAGAAGGTGCAGTTCGTCGTGCTCCGCGACGAGACCGGCGCCGCACAGCTCGTCAACCCCGCCACGCGCGAGGCCGAGGACGGCGACGACACCGCGCAGGTCGCGCTCGCCACCACGAACGAGATCTCCGACCTGGCCAAGGGGACGTTCGTGCACGTGCAGGGCACCCTGAAGCACGACGAGCGCGTCAAGCTCGGCGGTCTCGAGGTCAAGGTCGGCTCCCTCACCGTCGTGAGCGCCGCGATCCCCGAGACGCCGATCGCGGACGACTCCTCGCTCGACAAGCGACTCGACTGGCGCTTCCTCGACCTGCGGAACCGCAAGCAGAACCTCATCTTCCGCATCCAGACGACGATGGAGCACGCGTTCCGCTCGTACTGGATCGACCGCGACTACATCGAGATCCACACCCCGAAGCTCATGGCCTCGGCGTCGGAGTCGCGCGCCGAGCTCTTCCAGCTCGAGTACTTCGAGACGACCGCGTACCTCGCGCAGTCGCCGCAGAACTTCAAGCAGATGGCACAGCCCGCCGGGTTCGGCGCCGTGTTCGAGATCGCCGACGCCTTCCGCGCCGACCCGTCGTTCACGAGCCGGCACGCAACCGAGTTCACGAGCGTCGACGCCGAGATCTCCTGGGTCGAGTCACACCAGGACGTCATGGCGATGCACGAGGAGGTCCTCGTCGCCGGCTTCACCGCCGTCAAGGAGAAGTACGGCGCGGAGATCGAGGAGGTCTTCGGTTTCGAGTTCGTCGTGCCGGCCGCACCGTTCCCCCGCGTCACCCTGGCCGAGGCCCGGAAGATCGTCGCCGACAGCGGCTACGACGTCGTCCGCGCCGACGGCGACCTCGACCCCGAGGGCGAGCGCCGCGTGAGCGCCTGGGCGAAGGAGACGCACGGCTCGGAGTTCGTGTTCGTCACCGACTACGACGCCACGATCCGGCCGTACTACCACATGCGCCATGAGGACGACCCGACGCTCACGAACAGCTACGACCTGCTGTTCAACGGCGCCGAGATCTCGACCGGCGCGCAGCGCGAGCACCGGGTCGACCGGCTCGCCGCCCAGGCGGAGGAGAAGGGTCTCGACACCGCCGAGATCGACTGGTACCTCGACTTCTTCCGCTACGGCGTCCCGCCGCACGGCGGGTTCGGCATGGGTCTGGCGCGCGTGCTGATGCTCGCGCTGCACGAGCCGTCGATCCGCGAGGTCACCTACCTCTTCCGCGGCCCGACGCGCCTCACCCCCTGACAGCCCCACCGACACGACGACGTCCACCCTCCGACAGGAGGGTGGCCGTCGTCGTGCGCAGGCCGGGAGGCGCGGGTCAGCTCTCCCAGTCGATGGCCGCCCGCCCCGTGACCAGTCCGCGGATCTCCGCCGCGGCCGCCTGGTGCTCGGGGTGGACCTGGTAGGCGTCGAGCCCGGCGAGGTCGTCGAACGTCGCGACGACGGCGAGGTCGCTGTTCTTGTCGGGGTAGGCGACGTTCTCGACGACCTCGAGCGACCGGATCGACGGCACGGTGCCGACCAGGCCCGTGAGGAGCTCCCGGACGCGGGCGATGGCGGCGTCGCGGTCGACGTCCTCGCGGAGGGTCCAGGCGACGACGTGGCTGATCATGCGGAGGCACCTGCCTTCTCGAGGGCACGTCGGAGCCGGTCGGCGTCGACGTGCCAGTTGCTGTGGACGCGCCCGTCGACCAGGACGACGGGGATGTCCTCCGCGTACTCCTCGCGGAGGGCGTCGTCGTCGAGGATCGACCGCTCCTGCAGCGTCGTCCCGGGGTGTTCGGCCACGACCCGCTCGACGATCGGTCGTGCGTCGTCGCAGAGGTGGCATCCGGGCTTGGTCAGGAGGATCACGGCGGGCATGTCCCCAGCGTAACGAGGTCCGTCCGGAGCCACGCGGAGCATGCGCATCGCCCTCGCCCTCGCCGCGGGAACACGAAAGCCCCGGCGAACCGGGGCTTCGGGTGCAAGTACTGGACGTACTTCGCTGCGCCTACTTCTTGTTGCGACGCTGGTGACGCGTCTTGCGAAGGAGCTTGCGGTGCTTCTTCTTCGCCATGCGCTTGCGGCGCTTCTTGATGACAGAACCCATAGTGGACCTCGCTCGGAACGATGCTGATGTGTGGACACCGCGCCCGTCGGGACCGCGGAAAATCAACCCGGCCGAGTCTAGCGGAGCGCGCCGGTCCTGTCGAACACGGCACTCCGGGGCTGCTCAGCCGACGTCGGCGATGCCACCGCGCAGGACGTCGGCGACCGCCGACTCCGGCACGCGGAAGGACCGACCGAAGCGGATCGCGGGGAGCTCGCCGGCGTGCACCATGCGGTACACGGTCATCTTCGAAACGCGCATCATCTCCGCGACCTCGGCCACGGTGAGGAAGCGCACGTCGTCGAAACTGCCGGTCATGATCCGCCTTCGGGTGCCTCGTGCGGTCCGCTGGGCGTCGCGCGCACGGGTTCGGTTGTGACCTGTGTGGTCTCTGATCACTGTAGAGGCCGCTGGGAACGCGTGTCCAGGTGCTCGGTCACGACTCGGCCACGGCGCCGCGCGGGCAGGAGCCGGTCAGTCGTCCTCGCCGCGGCGCGTGAAGCGCTTCCGGCCGCGGTCGACGACCCGCTCCCAGCCCTGCTGTGCCCCGGTCAGCGCCGCCGACGCACGGTAGGAGGCCTCGGCCATCACCCGGCCGAGCTCGGTACCGACCTCGACCGTGGCCTTGCCCGCGGCGCCGTTCCGGCGGACCGACACCGGCTGGCCGTCCGGGGTCCACGCGGTCGTGGCCGGTGTGCCGTCGGCGTCCATGGCCCCCGTGAACGCGAGCACCCACTCCTCGACCGGCAGCAGCGGCTCCGGGTCGAGGCGGTAGTAGCGGTGCTGCCCTTCCTCGCGGCTGGACACGAGCCCGATGTCCCGGAGGACACGGAGGTGCTTCGACACGGTGGGCTGGCTGACCCCGAGCTTCTCGACGAGCTGGCCGACACTGAGCTCCCCGCCGGTCACGTCCGAGCCGTACGCGGCGAGCAGTGCTCCGAGCAGTTCGCGCCGGGTGGGGTCCGCCACGACGGAGAAGATGTCGGCCATGGGCCAAGGCTAACCGCCCCGTCGCGGATGTACCATGCCATGCGACCCGCCCATGTCCCGGGAGGCATACGAGCATGCTGGAGCACACGGAGCCGTTGCGCGCGGGCCCCTCGCCGGCGCGACGCCGGGCAGCGCAGGTGGCCGCGGTGCTGCGGTCCTCCCCCTCCCGCCTGGCGATCCTGGTCTTCCTCGTCCTGGTGTTCGTCTTCACGTCGCTGTTCATGACACCGTGGGCCGCTGCCGACGGACGGCCGACGCAGTTCTCGGACGCGCTCTTCACCGCCGCCTCGGTCGTCTGCGTCACAGGCCTCGCGACGGTCGACATGGCCACGCACTGGTCCGTGTTCGGCAAGGTCGTCATCGTCGTGGGCACGCAGATCGGCGCGGTCGGTGTCCTCACCTTCGCGTCGATCCTCGGACTGGTCGTCACCCGACGGCTCGGACTCCGGGCGAAGCTCATGGCCGCCGGGGACTCGAACCCACTACGCACCCACCACGGCGCCGTCCCGGAGGGGCAGGCCGTCCGGCTCGGGGAGGTCGGCACGCTCCTCGCCACGGTCGCCGTGAGCACGCTCACGATCGAGGTCGCCGTCGGCCTGCTGCTCCTGCCGTCGGTCCTGGTCGCCGGCTACCCGTTCTGGACCGCGGTCGGCGATGCCTTCTACTACGCGGCGATGGCGTTCACGAACACGGGGTTCTCCCCCAACGCCGAGGGCCTCACCCCGTTCGCGAACGACTACTGGTTCCTCTCGCTCATCATGGTGGCGGTGGTCGCGGGCTCCATCGGGTTCCCGGTCATCCGCACCATCACGAAGCAGTTCCGGACGCCACGGCGGTGGTCGCTCCACGTCAAGCTGACCCTCGTCACGAGTGCCGTCCTGCTCGTCGTCGGCGCGGTCGTCTACACCGGGCTCGAGGCCTCCAACAAGGCCACGCTCGGCGATGCCGGTGCCGGGCACACGGCGTTCCAGGCGCTGTTCTTCTCGACGATGACCCGGTCGGGCGGCTTCGCCACGATCGACGTCGAGCAGATGCACGGCGCGAGCCTGCTCGTGACCGACATGCTCATGTTCATCGGCGGCGGCTCGGCGTCCACCGCCGGCGGGATCAAGGTCACCACCCTCGCGGTCCTCTTCCTCGCCGCCGTCGCGGAGGCCCGCGGACGCCGGAGCATGGAGGCGTTCGGCCGTCGGATCCCGAGCGACGTGCTCCGCGTTGCGGTCGCCGTCGTGCTCTGGGGCGCCACGATCGTGGCGGTGGCGACGATCACGCTGCTGCAGATCACCCGCGACTCGCTCGACCGGGTGCTGTTCGAGGTCATCTCGGCGTTCGCGACCTGCGGCCTGTCGTCGGGCATCTCCGCCGAGCTCCCGGAGGCCGGCAAGTACGTGCTCGCCGCCACGATGTTCCTCGGCCGGGTCGGTACAGTGACGATCGCCGCCGCCCTCGCCGCGAGCCAGGCCCGGCAACTGTTCCGCCGCCCCGAGGAGAGGCCGATCGTTGGCTGACCGCACCCGCACGCCGCTGCCGTCCACCCACCCGCTCGCCGGGGCCGTCAGCCACGACGCCCCCGTCCTCGTCATCGGCCTCGGGCGCTTCGGCGCCGCGACCGCCGGGCAGCTCGAGCGGCAGCACCGTGAGGTGCTCGTGGTCGACACCGACGCCGGCCTGGTGCAGAAGTGGTCGGACCGCGTGACGCACGCCGTGCAGGCGGACGCCACGGACATGGACGCGCTCCGGCAGATCGGCGCGCAGGACTTCGCCATCGCGGTCGTGGGCGTGGGCTCAGACCTCGAGTCGAGCGTCCTCATCACGGCGAACCTGGTCGACCTCGGCATCCCGCAGATCTGGGCCAAGGCGATCAGTCGGTCGCACGGCGTGATCCTGTCCCGCATCGGCGCGAACCACGTCGTCTACCCCGAGCGCGAGGCCGGCGAACGCACCGCCCACCTCGTCTCGGGTCGGATGCTCGACTTCATCCAGTTCGACGAGGACTTCGCGGTCGTCAAGATGTTCCCGCCGCGCGCGGTCCGGGGGAAGGACCTCGCGACGACGGTCATCCGGACGCGGTTCGGCCTGACGGTGCTCGGCATCAAGACGCCGGGCCAGGCGTTCGTCCCCGCCACACCGGAGAGCGTCATCGGCGAGGAGGACGTCATCATCGTCTCCGGCGCCACCGCCGACTTGGAGCGCTTCGCCGCCCTCGAGTGACGCCCGGTCCGCCACGCGCGGCGGTCGGCCGCCAGCCCCACGTCAGCCGGGAGGCCCGTGGCGGGGCCGCACCGCACCTCCCGGCCGTCCCGTGGCGACGACCACCGCAGCCGCGTCAGCTCGCCGCGATCTCCTCGGCACGCGCGATCGCCGCGCGCGACGCGCGCAGGAGCGTGCCGGAGAGGTCCGCGTCCTGCAGGACGGCGACCGCTCGCTCGGTGGTGCCCTTCGGGCTCGTCACGGCCCGACGGAGCTCCGCGGGGGCCTTGTCCGACGCCTCGAGCAGCGCGACCGCGCCGCGCACGGTGCCCTGCACCATGGTCGCGGCCTGCTCCGGCGTGAAGCCGAGCTCCTCCGCCGCGCGCTGCCACTGCTCGACGAGCAGGAAGACGTAGGCGGGCCCGGAGCCGGACACGGCGGACAGCGCGTCGAGCTGCGACTCCGGGACCTCGATCACGGAGCCCGACACGGAGAAGAGCGAGGAGGCCAGCGCGACCGCGTCCTCGTCGGCGGACGCCCCGGCGCTGATCCCGGTGACGCCACGCCCGACGCCGATGGGCGTGTTCGGCAGGGCGCGGACCACGCGGACGCCGGCCGGGACGGCCCGCTCCATGCTCGCGGTCGTCGTGCCCACCGCCACGCTCACGACGACGGTGCCCGGCGCGAGGTCGTCGGCGACCTCCGCGAGCAGGTCGCCGATCGCGTACGGCTTCACCCCGAGGACGACGAGTCCGGCGCCCCGGACCGCGGCGCGGTTGGCGTCGGGCTCCGCGTCGCTCGCGTGCGCGTCCAGGCCGCGGGCCCGGTGCGCCGCGGCGGACTCCTCCGACTTCGTCGTGAGGGTCACGGTGGCGGGGTCGAGGCCGGCGGACAGGAGCCCGTCGAGGACCGCGCCGGACATGGAGCCGACGCCGAGGAGTGCGGTGCGGGGCAGTTCGATGGTCATGAACCCCGACCCTACCGACGGCCTAGGATCGTCAGGCAGGCCAGGACTGAAGGGGTACCCGTGAGCGCTTCCGGAGGCACGAAGGCGATCTTCGCCGCACTCGGTGCGAACATCGGCATCGCGATCGTGAAGTTCGTCGCGGCGGCGATCAGCGGATCGGCGTCGATGCTCGCGGAGGGCGTGCACTCGCTCGCGGACTCCGCGAACCAGCTGCTCCTGCTGCTCGGCGGCCGACGTGCCCGGCGCGCCGCCGACGAGGAGCACCCGTTCGGCTACGGCCGCGAGCGCTACGTGTACGCGTTCGTCGTGTCCATCGTCCTGTTCTCGGTCGGCGGTGTGTTCTCGCTGTACGAGGGCATCGAGAAGCTCCGGAACCCGCACCCCCTCGAGAGCTGGTGGCTCCCGGTCGCCGTGCTCGTCATCGCGATCGCCCTCGAGGGCTTCTCGCTCCGCACCGCGCTCCGCGAGGCCGCGCCGAACAAGGGGTCGCTGTCGTGGGTGCAGTTCGTGCGCCGCGCGAAGGCGCCCGAGCTCCCCGTCGTCATGCTCGAGGACACCGCGGCGCTGACCGGCCTCGTCTTCGCGCTGTTCGGCGTCGGGCTGACCGCGATCACCGGCAACGGCGTGTTCGACGCGATCGGCACGATCCTCATCGCCGTCCTGCTCATCGCCGTCGCGCTCGTGCTCGGCGTCGAGACGAAGAGCCTGCTCGTGGGCGAGGGTGCGACCGCGGCCGACGTCGCCCGCATCAAGGACGCGGTGCTCGACGGCCCGGAGGTCGACTCGATCATCCACATCAAGACGCTCTACCTCGGACCGGACGAGCTCATGGTCGGCGTGAAGGTCGCGGTCGACGGCGACCGACGGCTCGGCGACGTCGCAGCCGGCATCGACGCCGTGGAGCACCGGGTCCGGCAGGCCGTGCCGATCGCCCGTGTGATCTACGTCGAACCGGACGTGCTCCGGACCGGGCCGCGTCCGCCGACCGAGGCGATCGTCCTGCGCGCCGCCGACTGAGGCTGCCCTTGCTGGCGGCGGACCGGTCCGCTCCGGGACGATGAGCGCATGACCGTGCTGAAGGACGTCCTGCTCATCCTCCACTTCGTCGGGCTCGCCGCCGTGATCGGCGCGTTCCTGTTCCAGGTGCGCCGGAAGGGCGGGTTCGAGACGAACTGGGTCATCATCGGCCTCGTCACGCAGCTCGTCACCGGCCTCGGCCTGATGGGGGTCGTGGACGCGACGACCGACGGGGGCGCGAACCACGTCAAGCTCGGCGTGAAGCTCGCCGTGGCCCTGGTCGCGCTCGTGCTCGCGTTCGTCGCTCGGTCGCGGCAGAAGCGTGCGGACGCCGGGCAGGCGAAGGACAAGGCCGCGTTGCCGTTCTTCCACTCCGCCGGCGCGCTCGCCATCGCGAACGTGCTCATCGCCGTCATCTGGTGACCGGCTGACGGCCGGGAGGCCCGTGGCGGCGCCGCCACGGGCCTCCCGGCCGGCACACCCCGCGGAGCGCGTCAGCGCCGCGCGGCGAAGAAGTCGTCGAGGAGCGCCGCGCACTCCCCCTCGAGCACCCCGCCGACCACCTCGGAGCGGTGCGGCAGACGGCGGTCCCTGGCGACGTCGTAGACGCTCCCCGTCGCACCCGCCTTCGGGTCCCACGCGCCGAAGACCACGCGCGGCACCCGTGCCGCGAGGATCGCCCCGGCGCACATCACGCACGGCTCGAGCGTGACCACGAGCGTGTGCTCCGCGAGGTGCCAGTCGCCCGTGACCCCGGCGGCGGCCCGGAGCGCGAGCACCTCGGCGTGCGCGGTGGGGTCCTGGAGCGCCTCACGCTCGTTGCGTCCCGTCGCGACGACCTCGCCGGCAGCGTCGAGCACGACCGCGCCGACGGGCACGTCACCGGTGTCGAGGCAGGCCCGCGCCTCGACGAGCGCGGCACGCATGGCGTCGACGTAGGGGCGGGCGGCGGGTGCTTCCACGCGGACCTCCTGGCACTCGGCAGCACGGTAGGCTCGACCCTATGCGAGTCCACGTCGCCGACCACCCGCTCATCACCCACAAGCTCTCGGTGCTCCGCGACCGGACGACCCCCTCTCCGACGTTCCGGGCCCTCACCGAGGAACTCGTCACGCTCCTCGCCTACGAGGCCACGCGGAACGTCCGGGTCACCGCCACCCCGATCGACACCCCGGTCGCGCACACCATGGGCGTCGCGATCGCGAAGCCGCGCCCGCTCGTCGTCCCGATCCTCCGCGCGGGCCTCGGCATGCTCGAGGGCATGGTCAAGCTCGTCCCCACCGCCGAGGTCGGGTTCCTCGGCATGGCCCGGAACGAGCAGACGCTCGAGCCGCAGACCTACGCCGAGCGCCTGCCCGACGACCTCTCCGGCCGGCAGTGCTTCGTGCTCGACCCGATGCTCGCGACCGGTGGCACCCTCGCCGCCGCGATCGACTTCCTGTTCGACCGCGGCGCGGAAGAGGTGACCTGCGTGTGCATCCTCGGCGCGCCGGAGGGCCTCGCCGCCGTCGAGCAGGCCGTCGGCGACCGCAACGTGTCGATCGTCCTCGGCGCGCTCGACGAGAAGCTCGACGAGAACGGCTACATCGTGCCGGGCCTCGGCGACGCCGGCGACCGCCTCTACGGCCTGGCCGAGTAGACGACGCGCGGTCGCTCCCGCGACCGCCAGACGGACGGGAGGCCCGTGGCGGATCCGCCACGGGCCTCCCGTCCGTTTAGCGCGTGCCCGCGGCATGCACCGTCCGGTCGGACGGTTGACACCGCGTTGGTATCCCACCCATACTCGTGCCATGACTGCAACCGTGTCCGCCCGCGTCCTCATCGAGGCACAGGGGACCATCGGCATGATGATGCCGACGATGTCGGTCATGCGTTGTCGAATGTGTGCCTGATCGGCACCCGTTCCAGCCGGATCCCCCGCGACCCCACCCCGGTCGCGCAGGCGTGATCCCCGGGTGACGACCTCGTCGACGACGCCAGCCGTCCGACCAGGTCACTCCCCGTACCCCCGGGTTCCCCGGTCCGCAGCAGGACCGCAGGGACGTCACGGCGAACCCGCCGTACCCGGGCCGACGCATTCGACACCGGTCGCACCTCCTCGCTCCACCCGCGGCCGTCCTCCCGGAGAACCAGCCATGTCGCTCACCATCGCTCAGCCCCGCACCCCGCTCCGTACCGCGGCCCCCGTCCCGACCGACCTCGGCACCGTGACGCCGCTGCGTCCCCGCCGTCAGCCGGCGACCCCGCAGGCTGCTCCCGTCCCCACCAGCCCCGTCGTGGCCCCGCAGCGCAACCGTGCACTGCCCGAGGGCACCGAGGCCCGCGGCTTCGCCCTCTACGTCGGCATCGACGAGGCGAAGGCCGCCGCCGCCGGCACGACCCTCGCCGCCGTCGTGGAGCAGCTCAAGGCACTGACCGCGCAGCTCGTGCCGACCTCGGAGACCTACGCCGCGGTCGCCGTCGCGGCCGAGGGCTCCGGCGGGCGTGACGTCGACGTCGTCCGGCTCGCCCTGCAGGACCGCTCCGCCGTCGCCGCCCGCAAGCAGGCCGAGAAGCCCGAGCCCGAGGAGACCGGCGTCGTCATCGACATCTCCCGCAAGCGGGTGACGCTCGACGGCGAGCCGGCTCCCCTGACCTACAAGGAGTTCGAGCTGCTGCAGTTCCTCGTGCTCCGCGAGGGCCGCACCGTCGACCGCTCGGCCATCATCGACGGCCTCTGGTCGGACGGTGAGGACGAGACCCCGAACGAACGGACCATCGACGTCCACGTCCGACGGCTGCGGTCGAAGCTCGGCGCGTTCGAGGAGATCGTGCGCACCGTCCGCGGCGTCGGCTACCGCTTCGACCGGCACGCCGACGTCGCTGTCCGGTACGCGTCGACGCCGTCGCCCGACCTGTTCTGATCGTTCCAGCGGGTTCATCGGCCGCTCATGGTGAACTCGCAGCGAACGAGCCGATCGCGGGCTAGCGCGCCGTTACCGCTTCGTTATACAGTCGAAGACGCAGGCAGTGTTTGCTGTGGCACCGCCTGTGGAATGTGATTGCAGGACACTCTTGGTGCAAGGGAGAGGGCCGGTCGTCTTCGGACGGCCGGCCCTCGTGCTTTCCGGAACTGCACCGTCCTGCAAGGGAGAGGGCCGGTCACCCATCGGGTGGCCGGCCCTCGTGCTTTCCGGAACTGCACCGCTCGCGCACGCGTCCGTCTGTCGGGCGTCGTCGGTAGGGTTGGGCGACGGACCAGAGGGAGCACGCAAGGTGAGTGACAAGGCCACTGCGGTCGCAGCGTGGGAGGCACTCTTCCGCGCACAGGTGCAGGTGATGCGGAACCTCAACGCGGAGTTCCCCGGCGGGGAGATCTCGTTCAACGAGTACGACGTCTGCTTCAACCTTTCGACCCAGCCCGGTCGACGCTCCCGGATGCGTGACCTCACCGGGCACCTCCTCCTCACCCAGCCGAGCGTGAGCCGTCTCGTGGACCGCCTGGCCTCGCGCGGGATCGTCGAGAAGCAGCCAAACCCCACCGACGCCCGCGGCGTGTACGTCGCCCTCACTGCCCACGGCTTCGACGTCTACCGCTCCGTCGCCGTCCAGCACGCCGCGAGCATCGCCGCCGTGCTCGGCGCCGGTCTCAGTGACGGCGAGCTCCGCACGCTGACCGAGCTGTGCACGAAGGTCCGCCGCGCGGCCGGTCAGGGAGTCACACCCAGCCGTCCCTCGCCCGACACGGCCTCCGTGTGAGCGGCGCGATCGTCTGGCTGCGCGACGACCTCCGTCTCGCGGACAACCCGGCCCTCCGCGCCGGCATCGACCACGGCGGCTCGCTCACCGTCGTGTACGTCCTCGACGACGAGTCACCGGGCGTCCGGCCGATCGGGGCCGCGGCACGGTGGTGGCTGCACCACTCGCTGACCGCGCTCGACGAAGCACTCCGGGAACGCGGGTCGCGCCTCGTCCTCCGGCGTGGCGCAGCGGCGGACGTCATCGACGCCCTCGTCGCGGACTCCGGGGCCGACGCCGTGTTCTGGAACCGACGCTACGGCCACGCGGAACGCGACATCGACGCCGGGATCAAGGCGAGCCTGCACGACCGCGGCGTCGAGGCGCACAGCTTCGCGGCGAACCTCCTCTGGGAGCCGTGGACGGTCACGACCGGTCAGGGCGCGCCGTACAAGGTGTTCACGCCGTTCTGGCGCGCGACGCAGGCCTTGCCGGAACCGCGGCACCCCCTGCCGAAGCCCCGCGACCTGCCCGGGCCCGCCGACGTCTCCGGCGACGACCTGGCCGACTGGGCCCTGCTGCCGACGAAGCCGGACTGGGCGGGCGGGCTCCGCGACGCCTGGACCCCGGGCGAGCTCGGCGCGCACCGACGCCTCGAGCACTTCGTGGAGCACGCGCTCGAGGACTACGGCCAGCGCGACGAACCGTCGATGGACGCCACGAGCGGCCTGTCCCCGCACCTGCGCTGGGGCGAGATCAGCCCGTACCAGGTGTGGCACCGCCTGCACGGACAGCTCGAACCGTCGCAGCGCCAGCAGGCCCCCGCGTTCCTCCGACAGCTGGCGTGGCGCGAGTTCAACTGGAACGAGTACTTCCACTGCGAGGACATCGCCACCGTCAACGTCCGACGCGAGTTCGACGCCTTCCCGTGGCGCGACGCCTCCGAGGCCGAGCTCGGCGCCTGGCGCACGGGCACCACGGGGTTCGACCTCGTCGACGCCGGCATGCGGGAGCTCTGGCACACCGGTGCGATGCACAACCGGGTCCGCCTCGCGACGGGCAGCTTCCTCGTGAAGAACCTGCTCGTCGACTGGCGGGTGGGCGAGCGCTGGTTCTGGGACTGCCTCGTCGACGCCGACGCCGCGAACAACCCCGGCAACTGGCAGTGGGTCGCGGGTTCGGGCTTCGACGCCGCCCCGTACTTCCGCGTGTTCAACCCCGAACGGCAGCTCGAACGCTTCGACCCGCACCGGGAGTACGTCCGCCGGTGGGTCCCCGCCGACGAGGACCGGCCGGAACCGATGGTCGACCTCAAGGAGTCGCGCCAGCGTGCGCTGGACGCCTACGAGCGGATGCGCCGCTCGTGACCCAGCACGACGAGCTCGCGCGGATCGACGCCCTCTTCGCCGACCGGGTCGCCCGTGGGGTCGCACCGAGTTCCGTCTGGGGTGTGTTCGACCGCACCGGGCTCGTCGCGTCCGGTGGCCACGGCGACCGGGGTGACGGCCTCGCGCCCGACGCCGGCACCGTGTACCGGATCGCATCCTGCACGAAGAGCGTCACCGCGGCCACCCTGCTCGCGCTCGTCGCCGACGGCCGTCTCGATCTCGACGCTCCCGTCGCCCACCACGTCCCGGCGTTCGGCGCCGTCGTGCTCCCCACCACCGACTCCCCCGTGCCGACGATCCGGATGCTGCTGACGATGTCCGCCGGCTTCCCGACGGACGACCCCTGGGCCGACCGGCAGGAGTCGATCAGCGACGCCGACCTCGACGCGGTGCTCGCCGGCGGGCTGCTGTTCGACAGCGTCCCCGGCACCCGCTTCGCGTACTCGAACCTCGGGTACGCGCTCCTCGGCCGGGTCGTGGCCGACGTGACCGGCGAGCCCTACACCGAGGTGGCGTCACGCACCGTGCTCCGCCCGCTCGGACTCGACAGCACCGTGTTCTCCGCCGCCGAGGCCGACGGACACGTGGTGGTCGGCGTCCGACCCCACGCGGGGACCTGGGAGCCGCTCCCCCTGACCGGACCCGGTGCGTTCTCCTCCATCGGCGGTCTGTTCTCGACGGTCTCCGACCTCGCCCGGTGGGGCCGACACCTGGCGTCCGCGTTCACCGACGAACCCGAGGCCGGCCCGGTCTCCCCGGCCGACCGACGGCTCATGCAGCAGGCGATGCGGGTGGTCCCCCCGAGCGTGGTCCCCGGCTCGAGCCGCGCGACCGCGTACGGCTTCGGCCTCTTCGTCGAGCAGGACGACCGCTCCGGTCCGATCGTCTCCCACTCGGGCGGCTACCCCGGGTTCTCGGCGCACATGCGGTGGTCCGCGGAGCAGGGGTTCGGCGTCGTCGCGTTCGAGAACGCCACGCAGGCCAAGGTGTCCGCGGCGGCGACCGCGGCGCTCGACCTCCTGCTCGACGCAGCCGCACCGGCCGACGCCGTCACGGCACTGCCGGCGACGCGGACCGCGCAGCAGCGGGTGACGGCCTTGCTCGCGGCGTGGGACGACCGGCAGGCCGACGCGGTGTTCACCCCGAACGTCGCGCTCGACGAACCGTACGAGCGACGCCGACGACACGTGGCCGAACAGGTCGCTGCGGTGGGTGCGGACCTCAGCGCCGCGCCCGTCGAGGAGCGGTCGACGGCACCGACGCACCTCCGTTGGTGGCTCCCGGGGTCGTCCGGTCGGCTCCGTGTCGAGATCCGCCTCGCACCGCTCGCCGCCGGCCTCGTGCAGACGCTCCACGTGACGGCCGAGCGCAGCGAGTCCTGACCGACGGCGACCGCCGGCCGGGCGCGCTCGCAGACCATCGACCGCGGATCGCCGACGATCGACCACCGATCGCGTCTGAGCACGCCCCGGTCAGGCTGGCGGTCGACCTCCGACGAACCCGAGCGCCCGCGCCGCCACCCGACCCCCTTCACGAGCGGCCGAGCCGATGCGCACCGGGTCCGTCGCCCAGGCCCGGAGGAAGCCGGCCGCGAAGGCGTCGCCGGCCCCGAGGGTGTCGACCACGGTCGCGGGCGTCGCAGCGACGCGTTGCGGGCTGCGCCCGGGGCGACCGAGGACCGCACCCTCCGGCCCCACGGTGACGACCACGAGCGGGACGTGCTCGGTGAGACGGCGCACGGCCACACGGAGGTCCGTCGTCTCGGTCAACGCCAGGGCCTCGTCGCGCCCGGGGAACAGCACGTCGACCCCGGTCAGAGCCTCGAGCAGGGCGGCCGGTCCGAGCGTGTGGACCACGGCGACGGAGGACGGGTCGAGCGACACGCGTGCTCCACCGGCCCGCGCGCAGGCGACGAGCTCCGCCACGCGCTCCGCTCCCCCGCCGGTCAGCAGTCCCGCGCCGGTCAGGTGCACGATGTCCGCGCGTGCGACGAGGTCCGGCGGCACGTCCGCGGCCGACAGCACCCCCGACGCCGCCGGGTCGGACATCGCCGTGCGTCCGAGCGCGTTCCGGACGGACACCTCGGTCCCCGTGCTCGCGCGTGCGTCGTAGCGGATGTGCGGTCGCACGCCGGCGTCCTCGAGTCCGCGCTCGTGCCGGTAGACGTCGTCCACGCCGGTCCGAGCCACGAGGTCGACCTCGGCCCCGAGCCATCCCAACCACGTGGCGGTGTTGCCGCCGGCGCCGAGGGCCCGGTGCCGGATGGTGGCCGCCGGGTCGTGCACGCCCATGGCGCTCGCGGTGGTGTGGACGAGGATCCCGTCGAGGACGTCGCCGACCACGAGGAAGCGTTTCCCGACCCCGCGACGCCGTCCACGGTCCGCCGGGAGCGCCCGGGTGCTCGCGGGCGCTGAGGGCGGCACGACGTGCTCGTGGGACGTGGACATCGTCTCGAGTCTACGTGTACCCGAGCAATTCTCCGGTTTCCTCCGTGATCCCACAGGGAGGGACTGGCCGGATGTGCCGCACATCCGGTAATATTTCTTGTGGTCGCATCCGGCGGCCGTGCCACGCGCCCCGGAGGACCACGTGCCCAGGAAGCCCGATCCCACGCTCAAGCCCGCGATCATCGAGAAGGTCACCGAGCACCTGCACGACACCAAGCTCGAAGCCGTCTCCGTGCGGAGCCTGGGCCGGGTGCTGGGGACGAGTGCGTACCCGATCGTCTACCACTTCGGCTCGCGGGAGTCCCTCATCGACGCGGTCGTCGACCACCTCGAGCGCGACGTCGACGTCCTCGTCCTCGACCCGGAAGCAGACGAGGACGCCCTCGGAGCGTGGTTGATCGCCGTGTTCGGCGGGCTCCACCACCGCGAGCGGCTCCTCGCGGCCCGGCTCGCCTTCGAGCTCGGCGCGGTCGAGACCCTCGACGGCCGTGACCGCGAGCGGCTCGTGCACCGCGGGCACCTCGCGGCCCTCACCGCGTGGTGCTCGGCACACGGCTACCCGGTGCCGGCGGCAGCCGAGGCCGCGGCGGACGCCGTGCGGGCAGCACGCGGCGCACAGTGGGCGTTCCTGGTCGACCCGGACGAGACCGATGTCGACGCCGCGTTGCGCACCGTCGCCGACCGGCTCGTCACCGGCGCGCGCTGCGCCGTCGGATGAGCCCCACATGACGGACGGGAGGCCCGGTGCCAGCTGGCACCGGGCCTCCCGTCCGTCATCCGGGTCGCGTCACGCGACCCGCTGCACGCGACTCAGAGCGTGACGAAGCTCTGCGACTTGGCGTTCGCGAACCGGGCGGCGACGTTCTCCCAGTCGACGATGTTCCACACGGCCTTGACGTAGTCCGCCTTGACGTTGAGGTAGTCAAGGTAGAAGGCGTGCTCCCACATGTCGAGCAGGAAGATCGGCACGACGCCGAGCGGCACGTTGGCCTGCTGGTCGAAGAGCTGGAACGTGACGAGCTTCTGGCCGACCTGGTCCCAGGCGAGGACCGCCCAGCCGGAGCCCTGGATGCCGTTCGCGACGGCGGCGAACTGGCCCTGGAACTTCTCGAAGGAGCCGAAGAACTCGTCGATCGCGGCGGCGAGCTCGCCCTCCGGGACCTTCGTGTCCGGGCCGAGGTTGGTCCAGAAGATCGAGTGGTTGACGTGGCCGCCGAGGTGGAACGCGAGGTCCTTCTCGAGCTTGTTGATCGCACCGAAGTTGCCGGACTCGCGAGCTTCGCCGAGCTGCTCGAGCGCGGTGTTCGCCCCCGTGACGTAGGCCTGGTGGTGCTTGTCGTGGTGCAGCTGCATGATCTTGCCGCTGATGTGCGGCTCGAGCGCTGCATAGTCGTACGGCAGCTCCGGCAGGGTGTACTCAGCCATGTGAGGTCCTTTCGATCGGTGGTTGGCGGAACGGTGCTCCGCGGCTCACGAGAGCCGGGAACGGTCGGTGAGGGAGTGGAATTCCCGGTTGTGGTAGACGAGCGGCTCGCCGTGCCCGAGGCCGACGACGATGTCGAGGACCTCGGCGACCACGACGGTGGACGAGCCGATCGGGGTCGTCGAGAGGGGCCGGCAGCGGAGGGCGGTCGCGGCGCCCGGCAGGTAGCGGTCGCCCGAGGGCAGGGTGCCCCAGATCGGGTCGTCGGCGGCCGGGCTGCCGGTGCTCGCGAAGCGCTTGGCGAGTGCGACGCCGTGCGAGTCGACGAGGTGCACCACGAAGACCGGGGCGCCGAGGACGACCCCGGCCGAACCGGAGTTCGTCGACAGGGAGAACACCAGGACCGGCGGGTCGACGGCGACGCTGGCGACGCTCGACGCCGTGAGCCCGGTCGGGCCGTCGGGGCCCTCGGCGGTGATCACGGCGACGCCCGCGGGGTGGCCACGGAAGGCGGTCTTGTAGGCGTCGGTGAGGTCCGCGGGCGCGTCGGGCATGGCAGTCGTGGTCGTTCCTGTCCCTGGGGGTCGACCGCGTTCCTCGCGGCCACGTCCCAACGTAGGACTTGAACCATGGTTGAGGTCAACGATTCACAGGTTCCCGCGATCCCGGGCGTGCCGTGTGACGTCCCGTGACGCCCGGAGCGGGGCGCGCGGCAGGGCGCGGCTGGCCGGGACGCGCCGGGGCTGGGGCTGGGGCTGGGGCTGGGGCTGGGGCTGGGGCTGGGGCTGGGGCTCGGGCTCGCACGGTGCGAGGTGCCAGGCGCGCGCAGCGGACGGTGCGAGGTTCCACACACGGTGCGAGGCGATCACCCCCGCACGGTGCACGAAACCTCGCACCGCGCGTATCGGAGCGCGGACGGCTCGCACGGTGCGAGGTGCCAGGCGACCACGGTGCACGGTGCGAGGTTCCACGCACGGTGCGAGGCGATCACCCCCGCACGCTGCGCGAAACCTCGCACCGCGCGTATCGGGGCGCGGACGGCTCGCACGGTGCGAGGTCCCCGACACCACCACCCCGGGTCCCTACCGGCGGCGGAGCATCACCACGGCGCCGAACGCCGCCACGACCATGAGCACGGCCGCCACGGACCCGGTGATCGTCACGCCGGAGTCGAACGCCGCCCGCGCCGACGCCAGCAGCGCCTGCCCCGCCGACCCACCGAGGTCCGCGGCTGCCGACACCGCACCGCCGAGGGTCTCCTGCGCCGCCGTGTGCGCGGTCGAGGACAACCCGGCCGGCACGACCACGTGCGCCCGGTACGCCGTCGCGAGGATCGTCCCGAGCACAGCGGTGCCGAGCACGGCGCCGATCTCGTACGCCGTCTCCGACAATGCGGACGCTGCACCGGCCTTGTCCGCCGGGGCGGTCGAGATGATGAGGTCGTTCGTGACGGTCTCGGACGCTCCGATCCCGATGCCGAGCAGCACGAACGCGAACCCGAGCGCGACGACCGTGGCGTGGTGGCCGAGCACGGCGACCATCGTGTAGGCCGCCGCCGAGAACAGCAGCGCGACCGCGACGACCCACCGCGGCGCGACCCGGGCGACGACCGGCACGACGACGAGACCCGCGACGATCGTCAGCACCGAGCCGGGGACGAGCACGACGCCGGAGGTGAACGGGTCGAGCCCGGCCACGAGCTGCAGGTGCTGCGCGATGAAGAACAGGAACCCGGTGAGCGAGAACATCGCCGCGAGGTTCATGAGCACGCTGCCGGTGAAGGCCGTGCTCCGGAACAGCGTGAGGTCGAGCATCGGCGTCCGGGAGCGCAGCTGTCGGCGGACGAACGCGACACCGCAGACCACGCCGACCGCGAGCATCGCGATCGCGAGTCCGAGCTCCTCCGGGTGCACGACCGACTTGATCGCCCAGGCCGTGGGCCCGAGCGCACCGAGGGACAGCAGCATGCTCGGCACGTCGACCGGACCCGGCGCCGGGTCGCGCGACTCCGGCACGAAGAACGGGACGCCGACGAGCATGAGCACGAGGATCGGCACCGCGACCAGGAACACGCTCCCCCAGTGGAAGTGCGCGAGGAGCACTCCGCCGACGAGCGGACCGAGGGCGTTCCCGGCCGCGAACATGGTCGACCAGACGGCGAGCGCCATCCGCCGCTCTCCTGCGTCGGTGAAGACGTTGCGGATGATGGAGAGGGTCGCGGGCATGAGCATCGCGCCGAAGACGCCCATGGCGATCCGGGCCGCGACGAGCATCCAGGCGTCGGTGGCGAAGGCGGCGGCGACGGAGAGCAGCGCGAAGCCGGTCGCGCCGACCACGAGGATCCGCCGTCGCCCGATGCGGTCGCCGATGCTCCCCATCACGACGAGCAGGCCGGCGAGGACGAGCGGGTAGGCGTCGACGATCCACAGCTGGGTGGTGGCGTCGGGGTCGAGCGCGCGGCTGATCGACGGCAGCGCGAAGCTCAACACGGTGTTGTCGACGGAGATGAGCAGCACCGGCAGCATCAGCACGGCGAGGGCCGCGAACCGTCGGGCGCGGCTGCCGGTGACGGCGGTGGCGACGGGGCTGGTGAGCAGAGCGGACACGGGTGACTCCTGGAGGACTTCGAGCCGGACCAGGTCGACGGCACTTCGGTGGGGGTGGTCCGGGACGGGGCGCGGAGATGGACACGCGACCCGTCAGAACTCCGTTAGTGTACCGTCTGGACGGTGTTGGTTGCAAATGCAACCAACAGGCGGCCGGGAGGCGCGGTGCGGGCCCGCCACGGGCCTCCAGGCCGACGGGTCGGAGCCGTGCCGCGCGGCCCGGCGCGAGCCGACTACGCGCTCTCGCGCACCAGGAGCCGGTGCCGGACCGTGCGCTGCACGGTCGCACCGCTCCGCGGCAGCTCCCCGGCCAGCATCCCGAGCGCGAGGTCGAGCGCCTCGCGCGCGACGGCGTCCAGGTCGACCGCGAGCGTCGTCAGGGTCGGCGACACGAGCGCGCCGAGCGGCAGGCCGTCCACACCCACCGCCCGGAGGTCGCCGGGCACGTCCACCCCGGCACGTCGGCATGCCTGGAGCACCCCCAGCGCCATGACGTCGTTGAAGGCCAGGATCGCGTCGAGGCGGCGCCGACGCGCCAGGACCCGTGCGGTCTCCTCCGCGCCGCACTCGGCGGTGCCGTGCGGGCCGTGCACGAGCTCGGGGAGGTAGCCGCGTCGGTGCAGGGCGTCGAGCATCAGCACGCCGCGGGCGCTCGGCTGCCCCGGCTGCGAGTTGTCGAGCACGACGGGGTGCCGGACGCCGGTCGCGACGAGGTGGTCCGCGAGCGCCTCGATCGACTCGGCGGGGTCGATCCACACGGCGGCCGTCGGCGGGTCGACGGACGGGTCGAGTTCCACCATCGGCACGGACCCGAGGAGCTCGGTCCACCGTTCGCGGCGGTTGCCGAGGTAGCCGATGACCACGTCCGTCTGGCTCCCGAGCGCCTGCACGATGCGATCAGCGTCGCCCGCCAGGGTCGTGTCCGCGAGCATGACGTTCCAGCCCTGCTCGGCGGCCAGGCGGTAGACGGCCGACGCGAGCTGCGGCGAGTACGGGTTCCGGAGATCGTTGACGACCAGGCCGAGCTGGTGGTCACCGCCCGTGACGAGTCCGCGGCCGAACCGGGACGGTCGGTACGCGAGCCGCTCGGCGGCGGCGAGCACCCGCTCCTTCGTGGCCGCGCTGATCCCGGACATGCCGTTCATCGCACGCGTGACCGTCTGGCGGGACACCCCGGCCGCGGCGGCGACGTCGATGATCGTCGCGCGGGACGGCGCCGCGGGCACCGGTGGCGTCGCGGGCATCTCGCCCGCGGCGCGGGACGGATCGGTCAGTCGCGGAGGTCCAGCCATGCCACCTGTTCGGGAGTGAGGTCGACGGAGAGGCCCTGCATGGAGGAGCGGGCTTCCGCGATCGTACGCGGTCCGAAGAGCGGGAAGGTCGGGAAGGGCTGGTTCAGCACGTAGGCGAGGGCGATGGCCGTCGCCGGCACACCGAACTGCTCGCCGAGCTCCCGAGCCCGCCGCAGCCGCTCGAAGTTGTCGTCCGAGTAGTAGCAGCGCACGAGCTCGGCGTCACTGGTGTCCTCGGGCGTCGCACGGCCGGTGAAGAACCCGCGGGCCTGCGAGGACCACGGCAGCAGCGGGACCTGACGCTCCTCGAGCCAGCGCTTCGACGCCGGGTCGGTCGCGTGCCGGCAGCCAGCCCACGGCACGTCGTACGCCTCGGCGAGGCCGAAGTGGTTGCTCAGCACCTCGAAGCCGTGCTTGCCGTTCGCCGCCGCGTAGGCGTTCGCCTCGTCGAAGCGTTCGAGGCTCCAGTTCGAGCCGCCGAACACCCGGATGCGCCCCGCGCGGCGGTGTTCGTCGAGCACGTCGACGAACTCCCCCACGGGGACGTCCTCGTTGTCGCGGTGCATCATGTAGATGTCCGCGTAGTCGGTGCCCTGGCGCTCCAGGCTCTCGAGCAGCTGCGCGGTGAGCGACTCCGGGTCGCAGAACGGCGTGTGCGCGCCCTTCGTGATGACGACGACGTCCTCGCGGATCCCGCGGTTCTGGATCCACTTGCCGAGGCGCCCCTCCATCGTGCCGCCGCCGTAGATGTAGCCGGTGTCGAAGACGTTGCCGCCGCGGCTGACGAAGTGGTCGAAGATGGCGCTGGCGTGGGCGAGGTCCAGCTGGTTGTCGACGCCCATCACGAGGCGTGACAGCCGCTTGCCGACCCCCGCGATCTCGCCGTACCGCATCGGGTTGTCCGCGTGGTCCGGGGCGGCGGCCGCGACGACGAGCGGGGCGCCGCTCACCGTCGGGATGTCGGCGTCCTCGGCCTCGAAGGGGTAGCGGAGGCCGATCGCTGCCCGCCACCGGTCGAGGGTCCGTGCGGTCGCGAGGGATTCGTCGATCGTCATCTCGGGGGCGTCCGTGCGCCCCTCGCGGAGGGCGGCGGTCGTGGCGTCGGCCTCGAGCGCGTACGGCTTCGCGCCGGCGAACGACAGCGTCCGGGGCTCCTCGTCGACCGTGCTGACCTCGATCGTCGGGTCGTCGCCGAGGGTCCACGGGTCGCGGAGCACGATGCGGCCACGCGTGCCGTACACGGTGACGGCGTTCTCGTCCTGCACGCGGACGCCGGTGCGGACCACGGCCGTGATGCCGGACGGGTAGGTGAGGTGCGCGGTAGTCCACTCGTCGACGCCGGTCGGGCCGAGGGTCCCCGTCGCGGTGAGCTCGGTCGGCTCGGCGACGGCGACACCGGTCGCCGCCTGGACGACCGCCGCGGTCATCGTGACCGGGTACCCGCCGACGTCGAGGATGCCGCCGCCGGCGGTGGCGACGTCGAAGAGCCGGCCGGTCCGTGAGCCGGCGCGGAACGCGAAGGACGCGTCGACGTGCGTCACGGCGCCGATCGCGCCGTCGCGGACGAGATCACGGAGCGCAGCGGTCTGCGGGTGGAAGCGGTACATGTACGCCTCGACGAGCGGGAGTCCCGCCTGGCGTGCGGCATCGGCGAGCGCCATCGTGGTGCCGTGGTTCGGGGCGAGCGGCTTCTCGCAGAGGACCGCCTTCCCGGCTGCGAGGGCACGGAGCACGAGGTGCGCGTGCCCGGTGTGCACCGTCGAGACGTACACCGCGTCGACGCGCGGGTCGGCGAGGACCTCGTCGTACGACGCCGCCGTGACGTCGTCGAAGCCGTGCTCGGACGCCTCGTCCGCGAAGGCCTGCGCGCGGGCGGGGTCGCTGCTGCCGGCGGCGACCAGCACGCCGCCGACCGCCGGGTCGACCGTGCCCGTGGCGCCGTTCCCGCTCGCCGGCAACTGGGACAGGAACCGGCGGGCGATGCCGCCGGGTCCGAGGACGGCCCACCCGTCGTGCGTGCGGGTGGTGGCGGGGGTCGCGGTCTGCGCTGACATGCGGATCCTGTTCGTCGTGAACCTTCACGGTCGCAGTGACGCTAGCCCGATCAGCCCGTCAGCACAATGCCGGGGAGGCTTGACACGGCGTGTCGCGGAGAGCATGCTCTGACCACTTCGTGAGCGTTCACGGTCGAACGCTCGGCACGGGTCTCGACGATGAGTCCGCGTGCGCCGGCCGCTGCCCGACGAGCGCGCCGCCGAGGTGTCCGGCAATCTCAACGACGAGAGCAGGTCGTCCGTGACAGCAGCGCAGTCCGTCCGTCTCAGCAGGCGGGGGTTCCTCGCCGGGGCGGGAGCCCTCGGGGCACTCGCCACCACCACCCTCCTGGCCGGGTGTTCGACCGGCACCGCGATCTCCCGTGACCCGGACGAGCTCGTCCTCTGGTACTGGAACCGGTCGCTCGACCCGAAGTTCCTGCGGCGGGCCGCCGGGGGGATCCCCGGGCAGGGGTCGAAGCGCCTCCGCCCCGACCTCATCGGCGGGGCGTCGTACGACACGAAGTTCCGCACGGCCCTCGCCGGCAACGCGTTCATCCCGGACGTCCTGATGATCAACTCGAACTGCTGGCTGTACTTCCCGGACGAGGAGCTCTTCACCGACTTCCGTCCCACCGCGGCCGAGCGGTCGTCGTACTACGACTGGAAGCTCTCCCTCGGTCGGACACCGTCGGGACGCCAGTGCTTCTGGCCGGTCGACACCGGACCGACCGGTTTCTTCTACAACCAGGAGGTCCTCCGGAAGGCGGGCCTGCCGACGGCGCCGGACGAGGTCAGCGCCGCGATCGGCACGTGGTCGGACTTCCGGGACTTCGGCAAGCAGATCAAGCGGAAGACGGGCGCGGCGACCATCATCACGGCGACGCAGCTCTTCAACCAGTACATCGCAGCGAGCCCGACCCGCTACTTCGACCGCGACGACCAGCCCCTGTACCAGCGCGACGACAGCGCGGTGCGGAAGGCCTGGGACAACGCGGTCGAGTCGATCCGGGCCGGCATCACCGGCAACCTGCAGTCCGGTACCGACCAGAACGCCGGGTGGGTCGCCGGTCGGGTCGCCGGACAGATCGAGGGCGCGTGGTGGACGCAGGTCATCCACGACACCGCGCCGGACCTCTCCGGCAAGTGGCGCATCGCCCGGCAACCCGAACGCCCCGGCAACAGCGGTGGCTCGTTCCTCGCGGTGCCGAAGTCGTCGAAGGACCCGGCGGCGGCCGTGGCGTTCGCGAAGTGGATCACCGGGCCAGAGGTCCAGTCGCACACCTACAACGACATCCAGCTCTTCCCCTCCACCCCGGCGTCCTTCTCGAACGGGCTCATGCGGAACCCGGGCGACTACTTCGGCGACCAGGATCCGCTCGACTTCTTCCGCGACGCCGCACCGGAGGTGCCCGTGACCTACATCTCGAACCGGGAACGGTTCATCGGCGCGTTCGCGACCGAGATCACCAACGTCGAGTCGACGGGCAAGAACCCGGAGCGGGCGTGGAAGGACGCAGTCGACCAGACCGACCGCGTCCTCGCGAAGCGGGGGGTGGCGGCATGACCTCCACCCGCGAAGCCCCGGCGACGACCGCGAACCCGGTCGTCGGCGGGACGTCCACCTCGTCGATCTCGACCGCGGCGACGGGCCACCGGTCCCTCCGCCGCTTCTGGCCGCAGTACGTCGCGATCGCGCCGTTCTACGTCCTGTTCCTGGTGTTCGGGCTGTTCCCGATCGTGTTCTCGATCGTGCTGTCGTTCACCGACTGGGACGGCGTCGGTGCGCCCGCGTGGGTCGGGTTCGCGCAGTACCAGTACCTGCTCGGCGACCCGCGGTTCTGGAACGCGGTGTCGAACACGTTCATCATCTGGATCATCTCCACGGTCCCGATGCTCTTCCTCGCGCTCGTGCTCGCGTTCCTGCTCCACGGGAACATCCGGGCGAAGGGCTTCTACCGCGTCGCGTACTTCATCCCGAACGTCACCAGCATGGTGGCGATGGCCATCGTGTTCGGGTCGGTGTTCTCCGACGGCTTCGGACTCGTGAACGCCGCGCTCCGTGCCGTCGGTGCGGACCCGGTCGGGTGGCTGTCCACCTACTGGGGCGTCAAGGTGACCATCGCGGTGATGGTCATCTGGCGGTGGACCGGGTACAACGCGATCATCTACCTCGCCGGCCTCCAGTCGATCCCCACGGAGCTGTACGACGCCGCGAAGGTCGACGGCGCGAACACCTGGCAGATCTTCACCCGGATCACGATCCCGATGCTCCGTCCGGTCATCCTGTTCACCGTCATCACGTCGACCATCGGTGGTCTCGGACTCTTCACCGAGCCGCAGATCCTGTTCAACGGCCAGGCCGTCGGCGGACCGGACGAAGCCGGCATGACGATCGTGCTGTACCAGTACGACCAGGCGTTCAACCAGTTCGACTTCGGCTACGGGTCGGCGATCGCCTGGGTGCTGTTCTTCTTCTCCGTGGTGTTCGCGATCATCAACTGGCGACTGCTCAGCGAACGGGACGGCTTGAAGACACCGAGGCGACTGCGCACCGCGCGTGCCCTCGCCCTCGCCCCGGCCACCACGTCCACGACGTCCACGACGTCCACGAAGGGGAACCGCGCATGAGCGCCGACACCACGCCCCGCACCACGAACACCGCAGCTGCTCTCGGCCGCCCGAACGCCGTCGCCGACCGGCCGGACGACCACCGCCGTGGGTTCCGGCACGGCTGGGTCGGACGCGTCGTCACCCACCTGTGCCTCATCGTCGGCGTGGTGCTGTCGATCTTCCCGTTCTACTGGCTGCTCGTGATGTCGACGTCGTCGAACGCGCAGATCTTCGGCTACCCGCCCTCGCTCTGGTTCAGCGACCACACGATGCAGAACCTGGCGACGGTGTTCGGCAGCGTCGACATGCTCCGGGCGCTCGGGAACACGGTGCTCGTGTCCGGGGCCACCGCGGTCCTCGTCATGCTGTTCGACTCGCTCGCCGCGTTCGCGTTCGCGAAGTACGAGTTCCCGTTCAAGCGCTCCCTCTTCACGATCATGCTGGCGACGTTCCTCGTGCCGGGCAGCCTCTCGCTGGTGCCGAGCTTCGTGCTCATGGCGCACCTCGGGTGGATCGGCGGCCTGCAGGCGTTGATCGTGCCCGGAGCCGCGAACGCGTTCGGCATCTTCCTGCTCCGACAGTTCGCGACCGGGTCGATCCCGAACGAGATCATCGACTCCGCGCGGGTCGACGGCGCCGGGTTCTTCCGGACCTGGTGGTCGATCGCGGTGCCCATGCTCCGGGGTGGGCTGGCGTTCCTCGGGATCTTCACCTTCATCAGCTCGTGGAACGACTACGTCTGGCCCCTCATCGTGCTCATCGACCCGAAGGGACAGACGCTGCAGGTGGCGCTGGCCTCGCTCAGCTCGGTGAACGCGACGGACCTCGGCTCGGTGATGGCGGGCGCGGTGATCAGTGTGTTCCCGCTCATCGGGGTGTTCATCATCGGCTCGCGACACTTCATCGCGAACATCGCCGCCGGAGCCCTCAAGGGCTGACACGACCCGCAGGCGCCGTGGAGGATGGCCCACGGCGCCTGCGCCCATGTCCGCAGCGCCTACGCCTGTGGCGCCCGCGCTCGCGTCCACGGCGCTCGCGCCCTCGCCCGCGCCGCGTCCAGCCGGCCTCCGCGCCGTGCGCGCTGGCCCCGCCCGCGCATGGCAGACTTCCGGCATGGCAAGCGCCCGCGATCGTGTCCTGGACAGCTTCGTCGCCATCGTGTGCGAGGAAGGCGAGCGTCCGGCGACCCTCGACGCGGTCGCCGCGCGCGCCGGTGTCTCGAAGGGCGGGCTGCTGTACCACTTCGGGTCGAAGGTCGCCCTCGTCGAGGGGCTGTGCGAGCGCCTCTCCGACCTCTCCGCGATCGACGTCGAGCGGATGCGCGAGGCCGAGGACGGCGTCGCCCGCTACTTCGTCCGCAACTGCCAGTGGGTCGGCAGCGAGCTCGACCTCGCACTGCTCGCTGCGAGCCGCCTGCAGCAGGCCGGCTACGAGGAGGCGGGCCGCACCCTCGACGAGACTGAGAACGCCTGGCTCGAGACGCTCGTCGACGAGCTCGGTGACGAGCCGACGGCGCAGGCAGTCAAGCTGCTCGGCGACGGGCTCTACCACCAGGCGTCCCTCGGTGCCACGACGGACGTCCGGCCCACCCGTGGGGTCGTCGACATGGAGGCCCTGCTCGCCGTCGTCGACCGACTCATCGCGACCAAGCCGGCCGCGTGAACCAGTCGCCCCGCTCCTGGGGATAGACTGGCACCCGCATCACCCGCTGATTCCGGAGGTACCACCGTGGGCCGCGTCATCGCCGCTGTTTTCTCGATCCTGCTGCTGCTGGTGTCGATGTACCTGTTCGGTTTCGCGTTCCAGGTCGCGTCGGGCCAGGCGTTCGTCTTCATGGGCGGCCTGATCCTCATGTGCATCTCGTTCTTCCTGCCGATCCACGTGTTCGGCAAGCGGTAGTCACCGCCGCACACGACGCTCGGCCCCGCACCCTCCGGTGCGGGGCCGTCGTCGTTTCCGCCGTGCGGACCGGCTTGGAGGCGCGGCGCACGCCCGGCGCACAGCTCACGCCCGCCGACACACCTGGTGCCCATGGGCGATCGTTCAGCGGTCGTCGGTGTCCCGTCTCGCATCTCTGCGCCGGCGGACAGCTCGAAGAATCGTTCTCCAGCCAGCGAGGTACACGACGAGGCCGACTGCAATGGCGATCGGTTGAGGGACGCCTGCGAGCACGAGCAACACGGCCGCGAGGAGCGCTGCCAGGAGAGCCCCGAGGAGAAGCAGGGTCTGCACGTTGCGCAGCCGCCGCTCGGCTCTGGTCGCTCGCATGTTCCGATCCTGACGAGAGCGTCCGGCTCCGCCGGTAGCTCGAAGTCGAGGTCGTCAGCACCTGCTGCGCGGAGCAGTTCGGCACGCGTCCAGTACACCGCCTGCATGTGGTCGTGCAGCTTCGAGACGACTGCATGCCGGAGCGTGACGTCTTCGAGTCGTTTCGATGCGTCCGGCGTCTCGGTCCGCGCTCCGACGGTGGCCACCGTGCCACGTCCCGACAGCGCACGATGGTCGCCAGGAGCGCACCGCGCACCGCGGACCGCGGACGCCGTGTGTCAGCACCGCACGCGGCACCCGTCGGTCAGGCGGACGGTCCTAGCGCCGCCCGCCCACCGACGACGCGAGCGCGCCGCTGCTGGCCGCGCCGCGCGAGGGCGCCTGCAGCACCGGCGGCGATGCTGATCGGCGCGGTGACCCCCAGGGAATCCGCCCCGAGGATCCACGCGGGCACTGCCGCCATGGTCCCGGCGAGCAACGCGTGGACGATCACCTGCGTCCACGGCCGCCGCGCCCGCTCGAGCAAGCGGCCTGCGGCGTAGGTGACCGGGACGGTGACGAACGCGAACCCGAGGACGAAGAGCACAGAGACCCCGTCGACCAGCACGACCCAGCTGACGATCCCGCCGATCGCCGACCACCACGGCCCGCCCACGAAGACCCACGAGTCCGAGACGATCGGCGCGAGGAGCATCCCCAGCAACGACGCCGTCGGAAGCGTCGCACCGAGCATCCACCCTGCGGCACGAGCGTTCAGCGCCCCGGCGTCCTCGACGGTCCACCGCTCCGGTGCGTCCGTCTGCTCCGGTGCGTCCGCCTGCTCCGGGTCATGCCCGGGTTCCGGCGCCGTCACGGCCGGAACGCTTCCGGCCGACCCACCGAGGACGCGCGACGGGCAGCGGACCGGAGCTGTCCCTGCCGTGCGAGCGCACCGGCACCGGCGGCGGTCACCCCGACGAACGCAGCGAAGAACGGGCCGGACTGTGGCGCCCACGCCTCTCCCGAGGCCCACCCCGTCGCCGATCCGAGTCCGCCGGCGAGTACGGTCGTGGCGACCACCTGGAGGCTGCGGGAGCGCACACCCGCCATCAGGACGCCGAGGGCGTGGGTGAACGGGAGTGACACGACCGCGCCGCCGAGGGCGACCACCGCGGTCACGGCGTCGAACAGGAGCAGCCAGTACACCGCCGAAAGACCGTCGTCGACGCCGCCGGACCAGTCGTCCGCGACGACCGATGCGGTGACCCACCAGCACACGACCGAGAGCGACACGAGGGGCACCGTGACCCCGGCGAGCCAGAGCCATGCTCGCGCGACGAGGCCGACGGTGTCCCGGAACCGCCAGCCGCTCACGCGTCCCGCCCGGCGACGATGCCGACGATCTCCGTGACCGATCGGCGGAAGGGGCGCACGCGGAGCATGGGCAGGGCGAAACGGAGCACCCCGAGGACGGCGTCCACGAGTCGGTCCGTCCGCCGCTGTGCGGGCGAGGAGTCGTAGACCCAGAACAGCGTCAGCAGCAGGTAGGCGTTCCAGAGCGCGTGCGGCAGGTCCGCGCCGAGCGTGCCGGGCAACTGCGTACGGGAGCCCTCGACCGCGTCGCGGAACAGCCCGAGCACGATGTCCCGGGCGGGCCCCGACTCGGCGGACATCGGGTTGTTCGGTGAGCCGGGCGCGATGGCCGTGGTGAGGAACTGCGGCGCCAGCTCGTGCCAGCTGCGGAGGTTGCCGAGCCCCGTGCGGACGACGATCCCGATCCGGGTGGCGAGGTCCTCGATGCCCTCGAGCTGCGGTGCGGCGAGCGCGAGGTGTTCACGCTGGACCTCGACGTAGAGCTCCTGCACGAGGTGGTCCTTCGTCGGGAAGTGGTAGTAGGCGTTCCCCACGGACGAGCCCGCTTCGTCGGCGATGCTCCGCATGGTCGTCGCGTCGTAGCCCTTCTTCCGCAGGGACCGGAGGGCGACCTCGCGGATCCGAGCCCTCGTGCGTTCACGTTTCGTCTGCGGAACCTCGTTTTCGAACACGTTCAAAAACTACACCCCGAACATGACGGAGCGCACCCCCTCGGCGAGGGGGTGCGCTCCGGTGCTGCCGGGAGCAGCGTCAGGCGGGGACGTGCAGCGACCGCAGCGTGACCGCGGTGGCGATGGCCGCGTGCGCCGCCTCGGCTCCCTTGTCCTCCTTCGACCCGGGCAGTCCCGCGCGGTCGATGCCCTGCTGTTCGTCGTCGAGGGTGAGCACACCGAAGCCGACGGGCTTGCCGGTCTCGATCGCGACGGTCGTGAGGCCGCTCGTCGCCGCGCTCGAGACGTACTCGAAGTGCGGGGTGCCGCCGCGGATGATGACCCCGAGGGCCACGGCCGCGTCGAACCCGCCTTCCAGCGCCGCCTTCGCGACCACGGGCAGCTCGAAGCTCCCGGGCACGGGGATGACGGTCGCCGAGGCACCGAGACGCTCGACCTCGCGCTGGGCGCCGGCGAGGAGGCCGTCCGCGATCACGTCGTGCCACTGGCCGGCGACGATCGCCACCCGCACACCGGTGCCGTCGACGTGGCCGCGCTCCGCTGCTCCCGCTCCGCTCATCGTGTCGTTCCTTCCGTGGGCGTGTCCGACGCCCGGTCAGCCGCGTCGAGCCACTCGACGAGTGCGGCGATGGTGATGACGGGCACGCCCTCGCGCACCCCGAGTTCGACGAGCCGCGGCAGCCGCATCATGCTGCCGTCCTCGTCGACGATCTCGCAGATTGCCGCTGCCGGGCGCAGCCCCGCCGCGGTCACGAGTTCGATGGCCGCCTCGGTGTGGCCGGCACGCTCCCGAACGCCGCCGGAGCGCGCTCGGAGCGGCACGACGTGGCCGGGGCGGTGCAGGTCGGACCGGACGGACGCCGGGTCGGCGAGGACGCGCAGGGTGCGGGCACGATCGTGGGCGCTGATGCCCGTCGTGATCCCGGAGGCCGCGTCGACCGTCACCGTGTAGGCGGTCCCGCGTGGGTCCTCGTTGTGGTCGACCATCGGCGGCAGGTCGAGGGCGTCGGCGATCTCGGCCGACACCGGGGCGCAGACGAACCCGGAGGAGTGCGCGACGGTCCACGCGATCCACTCCGGTGTCGCGAGCTCCGCGGCGAGGATGACGTCGCCCTCGTTCTCCCGGTGCTCGTCGTCGGCGACGATGACCGGCCGTCCGGCGCCGATCGCGGCGACGGCGTCCTCCACGCTCGCGAGGCCCGGGACCCGGTGCTCGCCGGGGCCGGACGCGACCACGGGTGCGACGTGCGGGACGTGCGTGACCATCACCGGGCCTCCAGGACGGGGGCCGCAGCAGCGCCGGCAGCCGACGCCGCCGCGTCGAGCCGCAGCATGCGCCGGACGTGGCGTGCCAGCACGTCGGTCTCGACGTTGACGCGGTCGCCGGGCACCCGGAGGCCGAGCGTCGTGGCCTCGAGCGTCTCCGGGATCAGGCTCACCTCGAACCAGGCCGCCTCGGGCGGGGTGTCCTCCGACGAGACCGCACTCACCGTGAGGGAGACGCCGTCGAGCGCGATCGAACCCTTGTCGACGACGAGCGGGCTGAGCTCGGGTGCGAGCGAGAACCGCACCCGCCGCCAGCCGTCACCGTCCGCCGTCTCGAGGACGGTCGCCGTGCCGTCCACGTGGCCCTGCACGATGTGACCGCCGAGCCGGTCCCCCACCGAGGCCGCGCGCTCGAGGTTGAGCGTGTCGCCCACGACGAGCGCACCGTGCGCGCTCATGTCGAGCGTCTGCTTCATGACGAACGCGGTGAACGTGTCGGGGGTCTGCTCGACGACGGTCAGGCAGACGCCGGACGTGGCGATGGAGTCGCCGTGCGACGCGTCCGCGACGACGAGCGGGCCGCGGACGGTGAGCGCGACGGAGTCGCCGTGCTGCTCGACGGCGGTGACCGTGCCGAGTTCCTCGATGATGCCGGTGAACACTGGTGTCCTCTCAACGGGACTCCGGGTTCGCGCGACGGTCGTCGACACGGGCGGACGGGTCGACGGCGTCGACTGTCCGCCAGCGCTTCCTCCCATCCGGACTCTCACCGTCGGTCCTGGAATCCCACCAGGTCAACCTCTGCCGGGTTCGCACCCGTCATCAGTTCGTGGACTGTCACCACCGGTTCGGACTTGCACCGACCCCGGAGCGCTTGCGTACCGGGAACGATACCCCACACACATGACGGTCGCGTTGCGCCGGTTTCTCCCCGTGACACGGGGCGGCCTGGAGGCTCGTGGCGGGCCCGCCACGCCTCCCTCGCACGCTCGGTCGGCGCGGTCCGCGTGACGCTGGCGCGTCACCGCTGAGCGGACCGCGCCCGGCCGTCAGGGCGTGCGTCGGTCAGCCGCGCCCGCGCGCGAACGCGACCGCCTGCCGGAACGACAGGTCGGGCAGGTACGCGCGGACGACCGCGATGCCGATCGACGGCAGCGCCACCGGGTCCGGGTACGCGAGCACGAGCGGGTGCAGCTCCGGACCGAACTTCTGCTTGAAGCGCAGCAGCGACCGGAACCCGTACACCGGCTCGAGCACCCCGCCCACGAGTTCGAGGAGGTTCTGCACGCCGTCCGCCGGGGCGTCCGGGGCGGACACCTGGGCGAGCGGCGCCGCGGACAGACTGAGCCGTTCGACCCCGTCGTCGCGCATCTGCTCGGCGGCGCTGGCGACGAGGAACTCCATCACCCCGTTCGGCGCGTGCTCGGTCCGCCGCATCACGTCGAGCGTCCACCCGACGACCCGGCCGTCCCGGTGGCTCGGCAGCCAGCTCGTGACCGCGAGGACGGTGCTCTCGGCGTCCTGCGCGACGAGGGTCCGCACCGCAGGGTCGCGCATCTCGTCGACGCCGCCGAGGGTGAAGCCCATCTCGGGCAGCTCGCGCTCGGCGACCCACTCCTCGGAGATCGCCTCGATCTGCCGGACGGTCGACACCGGGAGGTCCTGCCACGAGGACCAGGTCGCGGTGATCCCCTCGCGCCGTGCCTTGTTCACGGCCGTGCGGACGTCCTGCTTCTTCTTGCCGCTCGTCGTCCACGTCCGCGGGTCGAAGTCGGCGTCCTCGGCGACCGGCAGCGTGCCCCATCCCTGCGGGGCGAGGTGCGCGGCGAGGTCGGCCTCGATGCCGTAGAACGCGGCCGTCCACCCGTTGTCGTCGCACCAGCGGGCGAAGTCGGTCAGGGCCCGCTCCCGCGCGTCCGACCAGCCGAACGGGCCACCCACGGTGACCGCGACGGCGCCGTTCCGACGGAACGCCACCCCGGCACGGCCGTCGGCCGCGAACCAGTACTGGTTCCCCTGCCAGGTCGTCATCCACCCGAACGTGTCGCCGCCGCCGGCGAGCAGGAGTGCCCGCGCACGCTCGCGGTCCGCGCGGGAGCCGTCCGCGTCGGTGTCCGGCTCGACGGCGCCGGTGGGACGGACCGCGGCGAGGGCCACGACGACCCAGAGCACCGGCCCGATGAGTCCGACGACCAGTCGGAGGGCTGGGTCGAGCGACGGCAGGCGGTCCCAGAACGACACCGGGGCGAGCGGGCCGAGGGCGGCGAGCGCCAGACGGACCGGGTCCTCGACGCGGGCGGGCGAGGACGCGGCCACCACGAGGACGATCGTGACGAGCACGAGCGCCGACGCCCCGACGGTGACGGCGAAGCCGACCACACGCCGGCGGGAGGGCAGGACGGTGAAGGAGCGCCGGAGGATGACGAGCACGACCGCGGTCGCGACCGGCACGACGACCGACGCGACGATCGAGACGTCCACCACGAACTGGTCCTCGAAGCCGTGCAGGGCCGTGACGCGTCCCGGCACCAGGCCGTACGTGACCGCGGCGGCGACCGCGGTCACGGTGTCGACCACGACGACGAGCCAGACGGCGAACCGGCTGCCCCGGAAGAGCCCGAGCCCGCCGACGAGCAGGACGAGCAGCGGCGCCACGGCGAGCACGAGCGTCCACGGGTCGGTCGCCCGGAACGACAGCAGCCCGCGGAGGCACTCCCCCGCGACCCCGTCCGCACGACACCCGCGAACCGGACTCACCGGACCTGCGCCCACGACGGCGGCGAGTGGCGCGAGCAGTCCGACGCGGGCCCGGGAGACCAGCGCGATCACCGGCCCGACCGCCGACACGAGCACGACCGTGCCGAGCAGGACCCGGGTCTCGCGGTGGGAGCTGCGGACCCAACCCGTGCGCTTCGGCGTGCGGCGGAGCAGTTCGCCCAGCACCCAGCCGGCCCCCGCCGCGAGGACCGCGTAGAGGTCGGAGACGTGCCCGGCGTAGAGCAGGAGCGCCGCGACGACCGCGAGCGCGTTCACCCGGATCCGGCGCCGCCAGAGGGTCCCGGCGAAGGCGCTCGCGGTGACGATGGTGCCGACGATGGCGGTCCACGGGTCGAAGCTCGTCGCCCGGCCGAGGAGCAGCCCGCCGACGTTGCGGTCGTCGGTGTCGACGAACGCGGTCAACGCGCCGACCCCGGTGCCGACGACGGTCGTGACGACGAACGCGACGACCGTCCGCCACGACCCCATGAGTCGTTCGGAGGCGCCGACGAGCACCACCACGCCCGCGATCGTGACGAGCATCGCGACGACGCCGGTCGACGCGGCGAACACCCGGAAGGGGCCGAAGGACGAGGGGACGGCGCCGTGCTGCACGCGGAGCACGACGGCCGAGACCGACGTGACGAGGACGAGCAGCACGATGACCGCGGTGACCGGGGAACGTCGGACGGTCCGGAGGGCGCGCTCGGGCAGCGCCCGGGTCTGCGGGCTCACAGGGCACCGCTCGCGGGCAGACCGAGGTGGGCGATCACGGCCGGGAGGCCGTGCGCGAGGACGTAACGCACCGTGTTCCAGTCGTGCGCCGACCCCGGGGAGACGATCACCTGCGTCGCGATGCCCACCTTGCGCGAGGCCGCGTCGAGCATCGCGGTCGACTTCCGGTACGGGGCATCGTCCTGACCGACGCCGAAGACGGTGAGGTGGTCGACGTACCGCCCGTGCGCCGCCATCAGGGCTGCCGGGGCCGCTGCCCGGTACCTCGCCGCGGAGCCGTCGAACGCCACCGCGATGCTGTTCTGGACGCTCCCGGTCAGCGGCGCGGGCTCGCTCGAGATCGCCAGGGTGGTGCCGAAGACGTCGGGGAACTCGGAGGAGAACTGCATCGCGCAGGTGGCGCCCTCGGAGAACCCCGCGACCGCCCAACCGGACGGCGCCGCGGACACCGGCAGGTGCTTCCGGATCCAGTCGACGGTGTCCGTCATGATGTACGTCTCGCTCCGGCCGAGGCGTCGGGAATCGACGCACATCGGGTTGCGGTTGGGGGCGCCGAGCTGGTCAGGGGCGACCACGATCGGGGCCAGCCCGTCGTGGGTAGCAGCGTAGCGGTCGAGGTAGGTCGCCATGTTGCCGGTCTGGAAGAGGTCGGACGGCTCGCCCGGTTGCCCGGACAGCGCGACGATCACCGGCAGGGTCGGCGGGTGGGCGGTCCGGGCCGCGGGCGGCAGCCAGACGACGGCCTTGCGTGCGTGGAAGTGCGACACCGTGGCCGGGATGCGCACGCTGATGGTCTCGCCCTTCGTCGGCATGCCGGCCGGAGCGTGCCACCCCGACGGATCGAGCGCGGGCCGGGTCGAGGGTCCGCTGGCGAGCGCCGGCAGGTCCTCGTACGGGTAGGGGTTCGTCACGAGCGCCTGCTGGATGTCTTTGTAGAAACCGAAGTCGACGTTGACCCCGAGCCCGGCGGCGAGGACGACGGCGCCCGCCGCCGCGAGCGCAACGACCCGTCGACCCCAGCCACCCTGGACGGCCACGGTGACCAGGAGCGCGATGCTCGCGACCGCGAAGGCGACCCACATCCGGGTGATGGGGGTGAACGCGACGCCGAAGGCGTCCTGGACGTCGCCGAACCACCAGACCAGGCCGAGGCCGACGACCGCACCGACGACCATCGCACCGATCCGGACGAGGAACCGCCGCAGCGACCACGGGCGGACGACGAGCGCCCAGAGCACGAGGAGACCGGCGACCACGTCGACCGGGACGAGGACGTCGGAGTCCGTGATCTTGAGGCGCAGGAGTTCGTGGAGCACGTGCCAATCGTGGCCCTGCCGGGCTGCCGAGCAGCCCCCGGAGCGCTTCCACTGCTCACAGGATGGGCATCACCGCTTTCCAGTCGACGTTCGGACCGTTCACAGTTCGGCGGAGCGCCGGGACCACCGCGGTGGTGGTCCCGGCGCTCCGGTCAGCAATCGGCTCGGTCAGTACCGACGGCGCAGCGTCAGCACTCCGGCCCCCGCGAGGAGCAGGAGCAGTGCGGCGGTCAGCGGCAGCGCCGGCGACGGCGCTCCCGTGTACGCCAGCCCGGTCGCGGTGCTCCCGGTCGTGGTCGCCGCGGCGACGGTCGCCGTCCGGGAGGCACGGGTCGTGTCCGTCGCGACGGCCGCGGTCACCGGGACGGTCGCCGTCACGGGCACCACACCGGTGGTCGTGCCGGTCCCGGTTCCGGGGGTGCTCCCGGTGCCCGGCGTGCCGCCGGTCCCGGGGTTCGTGCCCGTGCCCGGGTCGGTGCCGGTACCCGGGTCCGTGCCGGTCCCCGGGTCCGTGCCCGTCCCGGGGTCCGTGCCGGTCCCCGGGTCGGTCCCGGTGCCGGGCGTGGTCGGCGTCGTGCTGGTGCCGTCACCGACGATGCCGATCCCGTTGCCGCCGATGGTGACGGGCAGGGAGATCACCGGGGCGACCTGCGTGCCCGAACCGATCCCGTCCGAACCATCCGTCGTCCCACCGGCCGACGGCGTCGAACCCGCCGTACCCGTGCCGGAGGTCGAACCCGAGCTCGTGCCGTCACCGACGATGCCGATCCCGTTGCCGCCGATGGTGACGGGCAGGGAGATCACCGGGGCGACCTGCGTGCCCGAACCGATCCCGTCCGAACCATCCGTCGTCCCACCGGCCGACGGCGTCGAACCCGCCGAACCCGTACCGGAGGTCGAACCCGAGCTCGTACCGTCACCGACGACCCCGATCCCGTTGCCGCCGACCGTCACCGGCACACCGATCACCGGCGTCACCTGCGTGCCCGAGCCGATCCCGTCCGAACCATCCGTCGTCCCACCGGCCGACGGGGTCGAACCCGCCGTACCCGTACCGGAGGTCGAACCCGAGCTCGTACCGTCACCGACGACCCCGATCCCGTTGCCCGACACCGTCACCGGTACCGAAACCACCGGCGCGACCTGCGTGCCCGAGGCCGTCCCGTCCGAGCCCGACGTGCTCGGCGCCGAACCCGACGACTGAGCCGGAGCCGGAGCCGACGCGGTCGACGAACCCGTGCTCGTGCCGTCGCCCAGCGCTCCGATCCCGTTGCCCGACACCGTCACCGGTACCGAAACCACCGGCGCGACCTGCGTGCCGGAGGCCGTCCCGTCCGAGCCGGACGTGCTCGGCGCCGGGACGGCCGAGGTCGTGGGCGCCGAGGCGGGCGCGGCGGGTGCCGACGCTCCGGTGGCGGTGGCGTCACCTGCGACGCCGACCGCGTTGCCGGACACCGTCACCGGGATGGTGACGTCCGGCGCGACCTGCGTGCCCGAGGCCGTGCCGTCCGCTCCGGAGGTCGTCGGGGCTGCACCGGTCGAGGTGGTGCCCCTGGGCGATGCGGTGGACGCGGTGCCCGGACCGGTCGCCGTGGAGACCGCGTCGCCGAGGATGCCGAAGGCGTTCCCGGTGGCGGACACCGGGGCGTCGACGGACGGGGCGACCTGCGTGCCCGAGACGACTCCGTCCGCTCCGGAGGTGGTGGCGGCGTTCGCGGCCGCGGCTCCTCCGAGGGTCAGGCCGCCGACGAAGAGGGCGAACCAGAGCCCTCTGGAGACGTACTTGTTCATGGTCGTTCACTCCCTGATCGAGATCTGTTCCCGACCGCGGTCACGGTCGGGTGTGTGCGTGCCTGCCGTGGCGGACAGGCGCACCGATCTCAATCAGGGGCGACGTCGTGGTCGTCGACCGGGGACGCGGGGATCGCGTCGTCGACGAGGGTGCCGCGTGACCCGGCGGCGAGGGAGAACTGGGTGCTCGCGGCGCCGAGGGCGCCGACGGCTGCACCGGTCGGGGAACCCGCGCCGGCACCGCTCGTGGAGGCCGTCCCCGCCGGGCCCTCCGCCGGCTGGTGCACCGGGCCGCCGCCCTGGGGCACGACGAGCGCACGGCCGCCGACGACCACCGGGTCGACGACGTTCGAGGACGCGTCGTCGGCCGCGGCGGCCCGAACCGTCGCGGCCGACGACGACGTGATCGTGCCCGCTCCGGCGGCCGGTCCGGCCGGTCCGGCCGGTCCGGCCGTCTGGAGCGCGGGGTCGCCGTCGCGGACGGACGACCCGTGCGTTGCGGAGCCTGCCGGGGGCGGGACGGTCCCAGCGACCGGCACCGCGCCTCCAGGCAGGGTCGTCGCGACGGGCGGCAGCGCGCCGCCCGGGAGGAGCGGACCACTCGGCAGCACCGGCGTCGAACCGTCGACGACGCCGGGAAGGCTGCCGACCGTCGAACCGACGCCGCCGAGCGTGTCGTCCACGATGCCGGTCACCGGACCGGTGACCGTGCCGAGGGTGTCGTCGCCGACCACCGGACCGACGACGGGGCAGGCCGCCGACGAGGTGGTCGAGCTCGTCGACGAGACCCGTCACCGGACGTGTCGTCGCGAGGTCGTGCACGGTTCCCGTGACGGGGCGCAGCACGGCGGCGACGCTGCCGGTGAGCGGCCGGGAGGCAGTGCTCGCCTCGGTCGCGGACCCGGACGAGACGGAGGGTGCGGACGCGCTTCCGGAGGGCGCCGACACGGACGGCACCGGTGCTGCCGGGGCGGGAGCGGCGGGGCTGGTAGCGGCCGGCGCTGGCGCGGCCGGTGTCGGTGCATGGGTTGCCGGTGCGGGCGCAGCCGGAGCCGGAGCCGGAGCCGATTGTTGCGGCGCCGGCTCCGGCGCGGGGCGGACCGGAGCGGGGGGCGTCGGGGCGACGGCCGTGCGGACCGGTTCGACGACCTCGCCGACGACCGTCCCGACGCCGCTCGAGACCCCGTGCAGGGTCGTGCCGAGCCCGTCGGTGACGCCGCCCAGCAGGCCTCCGCGGTCTGCGGACGAGGTGTTCGTCGCCGGCGCGGCGGTCGACGCCGAAGCGGAGCGCACGCCGAAGACGAGGGTGAGCAGCACGAGGGCAGCAGCGATCCCGACGCCCAGCAGGACGTACCGGATCAGCGCGCTGAGGGGTGCACGCATCGCCTGGTCCATGCGCTCACCTCCTGATCTCGGCTGCGCACGTAGAGTGGTTGGCCGGTACGGTACGCCCGTCCGCCCGATTCCGCATCCGGTTTCGTGGGAAAACGTCAGGAAAGGCCGGAATTGACCCCGATCTTCAGTGCTCCCTCCCGCAACCTCGACCCGGTGACGCTGCACGAGATCCTCCGGCTCCGGCAGGACGTGTTCGTCGTCGAGCAGGAGTGCGCGTACCCCGACATCGACGGGCGGGACATGGAGCCGGGAACCGTCCAGTTCTGGGCCGGACGAGGATCGGTCGACGCGACGGTGCGGCTGCTCCGCGAGCCGGACGGGAGCGAGCGGATCGGACGCGTGGCCACGGCGCGGCACGCGCGCGGGCAGGGTCTCGCCGGGCGACTCATGGAGTCCGCGATCGCCGAGGCACGCGCGTCGCGGATCCTGCTCGGCGCCCAGGCGCACCTCGAGGAGTGGTACGGCCGGTTCGGCTTCGTCCGGGACGGCGAGGGCTACCTCGAGGACCGCATCCCGCACGTCCCGATGGTGCTCGTGCGCTGAGCGCGGCGCTGTGGGGTGCGCCACGACACCGCGGCCACGGACCGGTCAGGCGCGCCAGCGACGGAGTTCGTCGAACGAGCGCCCCTGGTGCGTCCGGTCCGCGACGAGCCGCTCGAAGACGATGTTCGTCTGCGTCGTCGCCACTGACGGGTCGCCGCTCAACTCGTCCGCCACGAAGTCCCGGAGCTGTTCCGTCGAGGTACAGGCGATGTGGACGAGGAAGTCCTTGTCCCCGGCGAGGAACGACACGTCCTGCACGACCGGGACCCGCAGCAGCCGTTTCGCGAACTCCCGCAACTCGTGCCGCGCCGCCGCGTGCACCCGCACCGAGACCATCGCCTCGATCGAGAACCCCAGACGCGCCACGTCGACGTCGGCCCGGTAGCCGCGGACCACCCCGGCGTCCTCGAGTGCCCGGACCCGGGCGAGGCACGTCGACGGCGCGATGCCGACCGCCGCGGCGAGCCGGTTGTTCGGGATGCGCGCGTCCTCGGCGAGGGTCCACAGGATGCGCTCGTCGACCTCGTCGAACCGCGGGGTCTGGTCGGGACGGCGGACAGCACGCTCGGACATGCCTCGACGGTACCGCGCCGACCGCGAGCCGCGCGTCCGCCGCTTCCCGCGCGCGGGACAGCCGGCCCGGCACGGTCGCAGGCGCCGTGGCCATGATGGCGGGAACGGTCCGCGTCGACGGACCGCCGAGCAGCCCGGACCTGACGGGCCGCCCGGACCGGACGACAGGAGCACCCATGGCCAGCGACGACGAACCCACGACCAAGCCGTCCTTCCGCGACACGGTGACCGCCGGACTCGTCCAGAAGGCCCTCGAGCCCGTGATCCGCGCGGTCCGCGAGGAGGTCGCGGCAGCCCGTCAGGAGGTCCGGGACCGCGTCGGCGGCGCGAGGACCGGACTCGTGCTCGTGGGCGCCGCGGTCGGCGCAGCCCTGACGACCTCGGTCCTGCTCGCGGGGTTCGCCGTGGCGGCACTCGCGCTCGCCCTCCCGCTGTGGGCTGCGACGGGCATCGTCTTCGTGGTGTTCGCCGTGGCGACGGCGGTGCTGGGCGTCGTCGGCGTGCGGGGCCTGCGCCGCGGGGTGCCGCCGGTGCCGAAGGACACGCTGCGGTCCGCCCGGGAACGCCTCACAGCGGACGACGCCGACGCCTCCTCAGGGGCCTGACGGGAGTCACATGGCGAGGGTCATCCCGACGACGGCGACCGTCATCGCGAAGACCTCGCCGCTCCGGATGGCTCGACGGTCCTCCTGCGCCCACTCGTACCGGAGGAGCCAGCCGCTGAACGCGCAGTAGCCGACCACGCCGGCGCCGAGCACCGCGGTGAGCGCGATGCCGCGACCAGCGTGCCCGTCGACGGCACCGGTCGCGTGTCCCATCAGCAGCATCCCGGCCATGACGACCGCCGACAACGCCCGGTGCACGTCCATCGGCTCGGCGCGGCGGCCGTCCGCTCGACGCCGCCGCACCACGGGCAGCGGTGCGAGCAGGAGCAGCACCGTCGCGGCGAGGAGCGTCCACACCGCCCCCGCATGGAGGACCGGGAGCAGCATCGCGACGAGCATCACCGTCGCCGGGACGACCACGGCGACCCGCGGGCGGTACCGGTCACCGACGATGCAACACACCGATGCGAACTGCGGCACGACGAGCATCGCGTCGGCGACGGTCTCGTGGACGGCGGTCATCGGCTTCGGGAGGGTGCTGGTCAGTCCTGCGAGCGGGCGGCCTTGGCTGCGCGCTCCTGCTTCACCCGGGCGTTCTCGGCGTGCACCGCGGCCTGGGTCTCCCGCTCGCGGACGAGCCACTCGGGCTTCTCCTGCAGCAGCGTCTTGATCTCGGCCGTCGTCAGCGGCTCGTCGATGCCGGCCCGGCCGAGGCCGGAGATCGACACGCCGAGCTTCTGCGCCACGACCGGTCGCGGGTGGGGGCCGTCGCGTCGGAGGTCCTCGAGCCACGCCGGCGGCTCGGTGCGGAGCTCGTCGAACGCGGTCCTGCTGATCGGCGCACCGCGGAAGGACTCCGGGGCGGCCGACAGCAGGATGCCGAGCTTCTTCGCGGCCGTCTCGGGCTTCATGGTCTGTTCCTGCGCCATGCACACCAGGGTACGGCCCCTATGCTCGGTTGCATGACCGAGGCCCTCACCATCGCCTTCGTGCCCGGGGTCTCCCCGGCGAAGTGGGCCCGCGTCTGGCGCGAGCGGTTCCCCGACGTCGAGCTGCGTCTGCGGCCGATCGGCGCACACGAGGTGGACGACGCCCTCGCCGGCGAGGCGGACATGGTGTTCGCCCGCGAGCCCGTGTCCGACGTCCACGACGCGATCCCGCTGTGGACCGAGACCGCCGTGGTCGCCATGCCGAAGGACTCACCGCTCGCCGAGCACACCGAGGTCGACCTCGCGACGACGGACGTGCACGTGGTCGACGCGGGTCCCGTCCCGGCGGACGTGGACGCGACGCTCGACCTGGTCGAGGCGAACGTCGGGGTCGCCGTCCTCCCCCAGTCGCTGTTCCGCGCCGCGAGCCGGAAGGACCTCGTCGCCCGGACGCTCGCGGGCGCTCCCGGAACCCGCATCCTGCTCGCATGGCGGACCGTCGACGCCTCGGAGACCACGGAGGAGTTCATCGGCGTCGTCCGCGGTCGGACCGCGAACAGTTCCCGGGGTGGTCAGGAGCAGCCTGGGCCCCGCCCGCCGGTTCCGGACCGTCGCGCCAGCGACGGGACGGCCGTGCCGGGTGGGAGGGGCACGGATCGCGCCGACGGGACCGGCTCGCGTCCGTCGACAGCCGGCTCCGGCTCCACATCCGGTTCCGGCTCGCGCGGTGGCAAGGCGACGGCGGCGAACAGCCGCACCACGGCCAAGCGCGGCGCCACGAAGGGCACCAGCGGGAAGACCGGCGGTGGCAAGGCCGGGCGCGGCAAGACGCAGCGCGGCATGAAGGGCAAGCCGAAGCGCGGCTCGAAGGGCAACCGCTAGCGGGAGTCCCGCGTCAGCGGATCACCGCCGCTGCGGCCCGGGCGACCCGGTCGCCGCGGGTGTCCTCGGCGGCGGCCCGTGCTTCGGTGACGAGGCGGGCGTCCGCCCGTTCCGCCGACCCGGCGTCGAACGGTGGCTGCGGGTCGTACTCGATCTGCAGCTGGATGCGCTCGGCCGCCGGCTGTCCGGCGAGCTCGCCCGCCAACCACAGGGCCATGTCGATGCCCGCGCTCACCCCGGCCGCGGTGACGACCGCGCCGTCGTCGACGATGCGCTGCTCAACCGGGTCCGCGCCGAACGCGGCGAGCATCGGCTTCGAGGCCCAGTGGGTCGTCGCACGTTTGCCCGCGAGGAGCCCCGCAGCCCCGAGCACGAACGCGCCCGTGCACACGGACGTCACCCAGGTCGCCTGCTCCGCCGTCCGTCGCACGAACTCGATCACAGCGGGTTCGAGCATCGCCTCGAACGCCCCCGCTCCGCCCGGCACGACGAGCACGTCCGCGGCCCGCGCGCTCGTGAACGTCGCGGTGGGCACCAGGGCGAGCCCACAGTCGCTCGGAATGGGGTCGAGCGTCGCCGCGACGTACTCGACGGCCGCGCCGGGCACGCGTGCGAGGACCTGCGCGGGTCCGGTCAGGTCGAGCTGGGTGAGGTCCGGGAACAGCAGGAACGCGATCCGGACCTCCGCGGGGTCGTGCTCGGGTGCGACGTCACCGTCGGCCACGGGTTCGGGAACGTCGGCGTCGAGCGGCACCGCGACCTGCTCGGCACCGACCGGGTGCACCGGGACGGTCCGGACGTGGCGCGGAGCAGGTGCCGGGCCGGAGGTCATGCCCCGACCGTAGCCCTGCCGGTCGCCGGTGGTCCGGTCAGCCCCAGACGCCCGAGGTCCCTCGGCGGTGGCTGCCGACCAGGTGCGTGTCGACGATCCCGAGCGCCTCCATCAGCGCGTACATCGTGGTCGGCCCGACGAACGCGAACCCCCGCTTCCGCAGCGCCTTCGACAGCGCGACCGACTCGTCGGACGTCGTCGGGACGTCCGCGAACGTGACCGGCTCGGGCGTGCGGTCGGGTCGGAACGACCAGACGAAGTCGGCCAGTCCGCCGTCCTGTCGGAGCGCGATCGTCGCGTTCGCGTTCGTGATGGTCGCGAGGATCTTCGCCCGGTTCCGCACGATGCCCGCGTCAGCCATCAGCCGCGCGACGTCGTCCTCCCCGAACTCGGCGACGGTGTCCGGGTCGAAGTCGGCGAACGCGGCCCGGAACGCCGGGCGCTTCGCGAGGATCGTCCGCCAGGACAAGCCGGACTGGAACGCCTCGAGCGACAGCCGCTCGAACACTCCCCGCTCGTCACGGACGGGCATGCCCCACTCCGTGTCGTAGTAGTCGCGCAGCAACGCGTCGGTCGATGCCCACACCGGGCGGGCGAGGCCGTCCTCGCCCACGACGAGGGACGGCGGCGTGACGGTCGGCTCGGTGCTCACCAGCCCATCCTGGCGTCCACGGCCGACACACGACCGCTACTCGCTCGGCGGGCCGTCCTGCATCGCGGCCTGGTCCATCCAGACGTGCTCCCAGTGGTGACCGTCGGGGTCGGTGAAACTCCGCTGGTACATGAAGCCGAGGTCCATCTCCGGGCGGTCCTCGTGTCCACCGGCCATGACGGCGGCGTCGACGACCCGGTGCACGTCGTCCTTCGAGTCGGCGCTGAGGGAGTTGATCACCTCGATCGTGTCCGGGTCGGCGATCGTCTTGTCCGTGAACTCGGCGAACTTCGCGTGCGTGAGGAGCATCACGTACACGGTGTCGCTCACCACGGCGCACGCGGCGGTCTCGTCGGTGAAGTCGGAGTCGATCGGGTAGCCGAGGGCCTCGTAGAAGGACTTCGACCGGTCGAGGTCGGCGACCGGCAGGTTGATGAACACCATCGTGGGCATGGGGGCTCCTTCGCTCCCCCCAGAACCTCTCGAACACCACTGCTCTTCCGCAAGCACGTATCAGACCCGGAACCGCGGTGATACACAATATTCTGGTCTGATGCGGACGGCGTACGTGGATGAATCCGAGCCAGGTGGCGGGCTCGACCACACCGTCTACGTGCTCGCAGCCGTCGTGATCACCTCGGAAGAGAGCGAATCGGCCCGGGCAGCCATCCGCGACGCCACGCCACGACGCATGCGGAAGCTCCACTGGTACGAGGCCCTCCCGGCGCAGCGCATCTCGTGGCTCGACCTCCTCCGGCGAGCGGTCGAGGTCGTCGTCGTCCGGTACGACGGTGCGGCTGCCAGGGTCGAGCGCCGTCGGCGCCACTGCCTCGAACGACTCGTGTGGGAACTCGAACGGCGCGCGGTCGACCGCCTCGTGCTCGAATCGCGCGGGAAGGCCGGCGATGACGGCGATCGTTCCATGCTCGACGCGCTGCGGCGGCGCGGTGTCGGGAGGAGCATCCGGCACGAGCACATCCGCGGAGCTGACGAGCCACTGACAGCCCTCGCCGATCTGGCGTGCGGCGCGCACATGGCGGGCTACGACCGAGCGGTCGACGCCACAGTCATCCTTGTGAACTGAGACCGGTCCGGACAGCGCAAAACCCCGGGCCCGCGCTGGCTGCAGGCGTATCCGGGGCTCACTTCCGACCGAGCAGCACGCGGTCGACATATCAATACTAGGCCGCGATCGCTGAACGTGTCAACGCGAGCACTGGATTCCGCGACCGGCAGGGCGGACGCGAGCCGCGCCTCCAGGCCGGAGCCCATCCGGACGACCGACGGCCGCCCGCAGGAGCGGACAGCCGTCGGACGGAACGCGGTGGGATCAGGCGAGGTCGCGACCCTCGCCGGCCGCCTTCTGGTGCTCCTCGGCCTCGGCCTGGCCGATGATGTCCGACGCCGGCACCGGGTTCAGCCGGTCCCACAGGAAGAACAGCAGCCCGCCGACGAGCAGGGAGAGCCCGACCCACAGGTTGATGTGGATGCCGCCGGTCTTGATCGGGTCGGTGTTCCAGTGCACGATCCCGACGATGGTCGTGATCACGCCGTAGAGGACGAAGAGCCCTCCGAGGATGCGCCGCAGGTCGAGTCGGCGGGTGGAACGGACGAGGGCCTGCTGCTCCTCGGTCATCGTGGTGGTGTCGTCACGCATGAGCGATCTCCTTCGAGCGGATCAGAGGAACGGGAGGTAGAGGGCGACGCACAGCACGAGGGCGACGGTGCCGAGCAGCGCGGGCGAGCGGTACCACGCGGTGTCGGTCGCCACGGCCCCCGCGGTCATGTCGATCTTGCCGACGCCGTACACCAGTCCGCCGAGCTCCGAGACGTCCTTCGGCTTGGTCGCGAGCGACACGACGACGGCCACGACGAGCACGGTGACGAACGAGATGATCGCGCCGTAGAGGGTCTCCGCGGTGGCGGTCGCGAACAGCTCCGGGTTCACGAGGTAGGCGATCCAGGTGATCGTCGGCGCGATGATGCCGAGGACGTACCCCCAGAGCGCGCCCGCGGTCGTCATCCGCTTCCAGAGCAGGCCGAGGATGAAGACGCCGAACAGCGGTGCGTTGAAGAACGAGAACAGCGTCTGCATGTAGGTCATGATGTTGCCGGCCTGCGCGGCGAGGAACGCGGTCCCGATGCCGACGAGGACACCGGCGACGGTCACCCAGCGCCCGGTCTTCAGGTAGTGCAGGTCGGGCATGTTCGGCTTGATGTAGCGCTGCCAGATGTCGTACGTGAAGACGGTGTTGAACGACGAGACGTTCGCGGCCATGCCGGCCATGAACGAGGCGAGGAGGCCCGTGACGGCGATGCCGAGTACGCCGGTCGGCAGGTACATCTGGATGAGCTTCGGGATCGCGTCGTTGTAGGTGAGCGCACCCGAGGCGAACTGGTTGCCGACGACCGCGGCCGCGATGAGGCCCGGGATGACGACGATGAAGGGGATGAAGAGCTTCGGGAGCGCCGCGATGAGCGGGGTGCGGCGGGCGGCCGACATGTTCTTCGCGGAGAAGGCGCGCTGCACCTCGGTGAAGTTCGTCGTCCAGTAGCCGAACGAGAGCACGAACCCGAGGCCGAGCACGATCGCGAGCCAGTTCGCACCGATCGGGTTCGTCACGTCGCCGATGCCCGTGCCGGCCCAGGTCTGCAGGTGCTGCACGCCCTGGGTGTTCTTGATGGCCTCGGTCAGACCGCCCCAACCCCCGACGCGGTGCAGGCCGACGATGGTCAGCGGAACGAGGCCGGCGATGATCACGAAGAACTGCATGACCTCGTTGTAGATCGCGCTGCTCAGGCCGCCGAGGGTGATGTAGGCGAGGACGAAGGCCGCCGACACGAGGATCGCGAGCCACTCCGGCCAGCCGAGCATCGCCTCGATGACGATCGCCATCGCGTAGAGGTTGATGCCCGCGATGAGCACGTTCGACACCGCGAAGGCGATCGAGTTCACCAGGTGCGGGGCCTTGCCGAAGCGGCGGAGCATGAACTCGGGCACGCTCCGGACCTTCGACCCGTAGTAGAAGGGCATCATCACGAGCCCGAGGAACACCATCGCGGGCACGGCACCCACGAGGTAGTAGTGCAGGGTCGCCATGCCGATCTGCGCGCCGTTCGCCGCCATGCCGAGGATCTCGGTCGCGCCGAGGTTCGCGGACACGAACGCCAGGCCCGTGATCCACGCCGGCATCGACCGCCCCGAGAGGAAGAAGTCCATGCTCGTGCGCACCTGCCGACGAGCGGTGAACCCGATGCCGATCACCACCGCGAAGTACACGATGATCATCAAGTAGTCGACCCAGCCCAAGTCGAGCCGGATCCCGCTGTTCGCTGCCGCGAGAACCATTCACACTCCACGTCGATGTGTTGCAGCCGACAACTCCGCCGGCCCGGACGGAGACGCTACACCGATTTGTGACCGTTCACATAGCCAGCGCATGTTCCTGCTGGTACCGGCACCCGCCCGGCCTGCTCGCTAGGCTCGGACCCATGACCGCCCCGCGCATCCTCGTGCTCAACGGCCCGAACCTCGACATCCTCGGCCGACGCGACCCGGCGCAGTACGGCACGACGACCCTGGCCGAGATCGAGGCCATCGTGCACACCGAGGCCGCGGTCCACGAGCTCGAGGCCGACTTCCGCCAGACCAACCGCGAGGGCGAGCTCGTGGAGTGGCTGCACGAGGCGCTCGACGACTTCGTCGGGGTGGTGATCAACCCCGCGGCCTACGCGCACACGTCGGTGGCGCTCCACGACGCGGTCGAGGCGCTCACCGTGCCCGTCGTCGAGGTGCACCTGTCGAACACGTGGAAGCGCGAGCCGTTCCGGCACGTCGACCACGTGGCGACCGCGGCGACGGCGGTCATCGCCGGCGCTGGAGCCGACGGGTACCGGCTCGCGGTCGCGCACGTCGCGTCGCTGGTGGCGGACCCCACCGACTGACGGCCTGGAGGCACGGTGCGGGCCCGGCCCGCGCCTCCCGTCCGCCTGATGGTCGCGACGGCACGGGGTGAGCGACCCCGCCCATCGGACGGCGTCCGGCGGCGCCGACGGCGGCCCGCGGCCCGCGGCCCGCGGCCCGCGGCCCGCTAGAACTCGGCGGGACGGCGCACGTCGGGCATGCCGGCCGTGGCGAAGCCCCCGCGGATGATCGGGACGGCCCGCCGGACGGCCTGGTCGATGCGGAGCTCGAGGTCGACGCTCGCGATGTCGTACCCGCCCTCGCGCTTGGCGAAGTCGCGCTCGTTGCCGAACACCCCGAGCGGCAGCGTCGTCGACTGGAAGAAGCCGAACAGCGGCCGCATCTGGTGCTCGACGAGCAGGGCGTGCCGGTCGCTGCCGCCCGTCGCCGTGAGGAGCACCGGGGTGTCGACGAGGTCGTACTGCCCGACCCAGTCGAAGAAGAGCTTGAACGCGCCCGAGTAGGCGGCGCGGAAGGCCGGGCTGCCCACGACGAGGACGTCGGCCGACTCGACGAGCTCGAGCGCGCGGACCGTCGCCGGCGCCATGGCCTCCCGCGAGCCGGCTGCACCGAGGTCCGCCAGGAGCGGGCCGATCTCCACGGTCTCGGTCCGAGCGTCCTCGATCTCCTGCCCGAGCCGCTCGACGGTCGCCGCGACCAGGGTCGAGGTCCGGGACGGGTCGGACGGGCTGCCGCTGACACCGACGACGAGTTCTCCGCTCATGCCGTCGATGCTCACACGCGGGGCGGGCCCGAGGTGCGCGTGTGACGGCATGTGTCGGGCAGCACTGCCAGAGCGCGGCGCGTACGGTCGGGTCGATGCAGACGTTCCTGCCGTTCGCGGACTTCCGGGCTTCGGCCGAGGTGCTCGACGACCGACGACTCGGCAAGCAGCGGGTCGAGACGCTCCAGGTGATGCGTGCGCTGACGATCCCCGGGTACGGGTGGCAGAACCACCCCGTCACCGCGATGTGGCGGGGGTACCGACCGGCGCTCATGGCGTACCAGGACGCGACCTGCGCGGTCTGGGTCGAGCGCGGGCACCCGGACACCTGTCGTGACAAGACCGTGGCGGACCTGGCGCTCGTGCCCGAGGACCTCGAGGCGTACGCGTCCGGTCGGTTCGCGGTGCCGCCGTGGAACGACGACGAGGAGCTGCACCGGTCACACCGGTCGAAGCTGCTGCAGAAGGCGCCGGAGCACTACCGGCCGCTGTTCCCGGACGACCCGGACGACCTGCCGTACGTCTGGCCGGGAACGGTCGCGGCGGGCGCTCGCGACTGACGGCCGGCGCTCGCGGATGACGGCCGGCGCTCGCGAATGACGGCCGGCGCTCGCGAATGACGGACGGCGCTCGCGAATGACGGCCGGCGCTCGCGACTGACGCGGGCCGCACGAGCGCGCGGTCAGGCGGTCCCGCGGCATGCGTCGCGGGCACGGGCGACACCGGCCCGCCGTGGGCGTCAGGGGACGGCGTCGTCCAGGGGATCGACGCCACGCCCACGGCGGATCGCGGTGTGCGGCGGGGCACGACGACAGGGGGATGCCGTGCCCCGCGCCGGACGCAGATCAGGGGTTCGCGTCCGGCTGGGTGCACCGCGCGCCCACAGGGGGACGGACGTCGCGGTGCTGGTCGGGCAGTGGTGTACCTCAGTGGGGGTGTTCGGTGTCCCCTCGGTACCGGTCCGATTCGGTCGGTGTGGGCATCGACCGGCGCTCGGATCCGTGGGCGGCGGCTCGGTCGCAGGCCGGCCGGATCATCGGGAGCAGGGCACTCCCGACGGTCGCGAGGGCGCCGACGACGGCGATGACCCCGAGGGGTCCGGCGCCGAGGTCGTGCTGGGCGGCCACGACGAGCGCGAGGACGGTCGCGGGGGCGGGGAGGAGCTGGACTGCCCGGAAGCGGTCCTCCCGCCGGACCCGAGTCGTGATCGCGTTTGCCATGAGGACAGCCTGACGCACTTCAGCGGTCCGCAAAAGGGGGGACACGTCCCCACTCATGGAGTAGAACGTCTAGTACACTCTGCGAAGGTGCCGGGCGGTCGGTCAGGCCAGCGCGCGCACCGCGGCGACGGCGTCCCGCACTGCCTCGACGACGAGCGGGACGTCGGCCTCGGTGAGCGTCTCGTCGAAGGTCAACCGCACGGCCGACCGCGCGGTGTCCTCGTCGAGCCCGAGCGCGGTGAGGACGTGCGACGCCTCGGTGCTGCCAGCCGCGCACGCGCTCCCCGAGGAGGACACGACGTCGCGCTGCTCCAGTTCCAGCAGCACGGTCTCGCCGTGCACGCCCGGGAAGCAGAACGAGGCGTGCCCCGGCAGCCGGGCCGTCCGCGAGCCCGTGACGATCGACCCGGGCACCGCGGCGAGGACCCCGTCGAGGACGGCCTCGCGCGTCCGGGTCGCCCGGTCCGCCGCGTCCGCCCGCTCCCCCGCGTGCAGCGTCAGCGCCGTGGCGACCGCGACCGCGCCAGCGACGTCCTCCGTGCCCGACCGCCGCCCCCGCTCCTGCCCGCCCCCGTGCAGGAGCGGCTCCAGCGGCGTCCCCGAACGCACGACGAGGACGCCGGTGCCCTTGGGCGCACCGAGCTTGTGACCGGACAGCGAGACGGCGTCGGCGTCGGTGTCGGACGGCCCGACCGGCAACCACGGCGCGGACTGCACCGCGTCGGTGTGGAAGCGGGCGCCGACCGCGCGAGCGACCGCCGCGAGCGCTCGGACGTCCTGGACCGTGCCGACCTCGTTCGATGCGTGCGCGATCGACACGAGCGTGGTGTCCGGTCGGAGGGGCGCGGCGAGTACCTCCGGGTCGACCACGCCGTCCCCGTCGACCGGCAGCACCGTCACGTCGAAGCCGTGGTGTCGCTCGAGGTACCGGCAGCTCTCGAGCACGGCCTCGTGCTCGATCGCGCTCGTGACCACGTGCCGTCCCCGGGGAGCTGCGAGCGCGATGCCCTTCACGGCCGTGTTCGCCCCTTCCGTCCCGCCGGTGGTGAACACGACCTCCGCCGGGCGGCACCCGAGCACCCGGGCGGCCGCGGCGCGGGCGTCGGCGAGACCCCGCGCAGCGGCGTCGCCGACCCCGTGCGTCGACGAGGGGTTCCCGAACGTCCCCGTCAGGTACGGCCACATCGCTTCGAGGACCTCGCGGCGGACGGGCGTCGTGGCGGCGCGGTCGAGGTAGAACACGTCAGGCCGAGACGGCGACGTCGAGCCCGAGGTCGAGGGCCCGTGCCGAGTGCGTGAGGGCGCCGACGGAGATGACGTCGACCCCGGTGGCGGCGATCGCGGCGACCGTGTCGAGGTTCACGCCGCCCGATGCCTCGACCAGCGCGCGCCCGCCGACGACCGCGATGCCCTCCCGGAGCGCGTCCGGCCCGAAGTTGTCGAGCATGATCGTGTCGACGCCGGCCGCGACCACGGGCTCGATCTGGTCGACCCGGTCCACCTCGACCTCGAGGTGCACCGTGTGGCCGAGCCGCTGGCGGGCGGACCGGACGGCGTCGCCGATGTCGATGCCGTCGGCGAGGAGCACCGCGAGGTGGTTGTCCTTCGCCATCACCGCGTCGGACAGCGACGTGCGGTGGTTCCGCCCGCCGCCGCAGCGCACCGCGTAGCGCTCGAGTGCGCGGAGGCCCGGCGTCGTCTTGCGGGTGTCGACGATCCGCGCCTGCGTCCCCGCGACGGCCGCGACGTAGGCCGCGGTGAGGGTCGCGACGCCGGACATCCGCTGCACGAGGTTGAGGGCCACGCGCTCGGCCCGGAGCACGGACCGCGCCGGGCCGGACACCGTCACGAGGGTGTCCCCCGCGTCGAACCGGGACCCGTCCGACACGTGCACCTCGGCCGTGATCGACGGGTCGACGGCGTGCATCACGCTGACGAACACGCCGCCGCCGCTCAGCACGCCGGGCTCGCGGGCGGCCAGGGTCGCGGTGGCCGTCGCCGTCGCGGGGATGAGCGTCTCGCTCGTGACGTCGCCCCAGGGTGCGTCCTCCTCGAGCGCGGTCTCGACCACCCGGCGGAGCGCGTGCGACGGGATCGTGCCCGGATCGGTGACGGCGAGGCGGTCGGTCGTCGGTGCGGTCACGTCGGTCATGCGGGTACCTCCTGCGGGACGGCGGCGGGTCGGGAGACCCAGCCGTGCGACCGCGTGGCTCGGGGGTCGGTGTCGGGGTGGTCGGTCCGGGCGTGCGCGCCGCGGGACTCGGTGCGGGCCTCGGCGGCGAGCGCGGTCAGGCGGGCGAGGTCGAGCAGGCCGCGGTCCTCGTGCTCGCGGACGCCGGTGGGCGCCGGCACGACCAGGTGGTCGAGGTCGCGACGGGCGCTCGCGAGTCCGGTCGCGTCGCGGAGGAGCCCCACGCGGTCCGTCATGACGGACTGCACCGCCCGGCGGACGTCCGCCACGTCGGTGCGGTGGTCCGGGCCTCCCGTCCGGTCCTGCCGGGAGGCACGGCGCGCGTCCGCCGCGTCGCCGACGGTCACGACGTCCAGCGCCGCGTCGCCGCGCAGGCCGAGTCGGCCGGGTCGCGGCGCGCCGAGCGCGTCCGCTGCGCGGACGGCGAAGACGAGGCCCTCGAGGAGCGAGTTCGACGCGAGCCGGTTGGCGCCGTGGACGCCCGTGCAGGCGACCTCCCCGATCGCGAGGAGCCCGGGCAGGCTGGTGCGGCCCTCGGCGTCGGTGGCGATGCCGCCCATCGCGTAGTGGGCGGCGGGTGCGACGGGCACGCCCTCGCGCGTCCAGTCGAACCCGGCGGCACGGGTGGCCCGGGTGAGTCCGGGGAACCGACGGACGAGGAACGCGGGGTCGAGCGCCGTGGCGTCGAGGAGCACGGGCTCACCGCCCTGGTCGCGGACGGCGGCGGCGATCCCCCGTGCCACGACGTCCCGCGGGGCGAGCTCGGCGTCGGGGTGGACGTCGGTCATGAACCGGCGTCCGTGCACGTCCCGGAGGACCGCGCCCTCGCCGCGCACGGCCTCGGAGACCAGGCCGCCGTCCGGCACGGCGAGACGTGTCGGGTGGAACTGGACGAACTCGAGGTCGGCGAGGACCGCACCGGCGCGCCACGCAGCCGCCTGCCCGTCGCCCGTCGCGACGAGCGGGTTCGTCGTCTCGCGGTAGAGGTGCCCGGCACCGCCGGAGGCGAGCACGACGGCGTCGGCGTCGATCCGGCGCGGCTCACCGAGGAGGTCGAGGACGTCCGACCCGACGACGGCGCCCTCCCGGACCACCAGGTCGACGAGGCAGGTGCGCTCGAGGATGGTGACGTGGCGGCGGTGCAGCGCGTCGACGAGGGTCCGCTCGATCGCGGCCCCCGTCGCGTCGCCGTCGGCGTGGACGACACGCCAGCGGCCGTGCGCTGCCTCGCGCCCGCGGGCGAGGTCGTCGCCGTACCGGTCGAGGCTGGCGCGGTCGGTGGTGCGGTCGAACGGCACACCGAGGGCGAGCAGGTCGCGGACGCGGGCCGGCCCGTCGGTGCAGAGGACCTCGACCGCGCGGACGTCGGCGCTGCCGGCCGCCGCGACGTGCGTGTCCGCCTGGTGCAGTGCGGCGGAGTCGTCCGCGCCGAGCGCCACGGCGACCCCGCCCTGGGCGTACGCGGTCGCGCCGTCGGTCAGCGACCCCTTCGTCACCAGGGTGACGTCGTGGCGGCTGCTCGCGCGGATCGCTGCGGTGAGCCCGGCGATCCCGGACCCGACGATGACGACGTGCACGGTGTGTTCCTCCCGTCCCGGCGGCTCGGGCGTCAGCCGCGCGGCTTGGCCGCGAGCATGCGCTCGAGGGCGACCTTGGCGTCGGCCTGCACGTCGGCGGGCACGACGATCTCGTTGAGGACCTCGCCGCGGACGAGCGCCTCGAGCACCCAGGCCAGGTAGCCCGGGTGGATCCGGTACATCGTCGAGCACGGGCAGACCACCGGGTCGAGGCAGAAGATCGTGTGCTGCGGGTACTCCGCGGCGAGCCGGTTCACCATGTTGATCTCGGTGCCGATCGCGAAGGTCGTCGGCTCGGTCGCCGCGGCCACGGTCTTCCGGATGAGGTCGGTGCTGCCCGCGTGGTCCGCCGCGTCGACCACGGCCATCGGGCACTCCGGGTGGACGATGACCTGCACGCCGGGGTGGTCGCGCCGGGCCTGCTCGATCTGGTCGACGGTGAACCGGCGGTGCACCGAGCAGAAGCCGTGCCAGAGGACGACTCGGGCGTCGAGCAGGGTCTGCTCGTCGTTGCCCCCGAGCGCCTTCCGCGGGTTCCACATCGGCATGAGGTCGGTGCTGATGCCCATCGCCTTGGCGGTGTTGCGGCCGAGGTGCTGGTCGGGGAAGAACAGGACCCGCTGCCCGCGCTCGAACGCCCACTCGAGGACGGTGGCTGCGTTCGAGCTCGTGCAGACGATGCCGCCGTGCCGACCGCAGAACGCCTTGAGGTCCGCCGCGGAGTTCATGTAGGTGACGGGGATGACCGGGACGCGGCCGTCGGCGTCCGGCTCCGTGCCGTAGACCTGCTCGAGCTCGGCCCAGGCCTGCTCGACGCTGTCGATGTCGGCCATGTCGGCCATCGAGCACCCCGCGGCGAGGTTCGGCAGGATGACCCGCTGGTCGTCCCGGGCGAGGATGTCGGCGGTCTCGGCCATGAAGTGCACACCGCAGAACACGATCGCCTCGGCGTCGGGCTTCGTCAGGGCGGCGTTGGCGAGCTGGAACGAGTCGCCGAGGAAGTCCGCGTGCCGGACGACCTCGTCGCGCTGGTAGAAGTGCCCGAGGACGACGACCCGGTCGCCGAGGGTGGCCTTCGCCCGCTCGATGCGCTCGTGCAGCTCCTCGTCGCTCGCGGTCTTGTACTCGTCCGGGATGCCGCCCTGCCGCGGGGCACCGGTCGGGATGACGTCGGACATCGACGAACCCGGACCGTACCCGGGCCGGGAGTCGAAGGTCCAGGTCGGCATCGCGAGGTCCGGCGTGCACGTGGCGCCGTCGGCCTTGCCGTTGGAGATGCGTTCGATGGTGGTGGCGATGGACACGTCGGTTCCTATCGGTGCTTCGGTGTGGTGGCCGGCTGCAACGGACCGTTGTCCGCGTACGCCAGGTCGGGGTTCGAGCGGTAGAGCCGGGCGGGTCGGTGCCGCCCCCCGCTCGTGGTCTCGTCCGTCGGCAGGACCGCGTCGGTCTTCTCGACCTGCCGCCGGAAGTTCGCGGGGTCGAGCGCTCGCCCGAGCACCGCCTCGTAGACGCCGCGGAGCTCGGCGAGCGTGAACCGGTCGCCGAGGAACGCCTGCGCGATGCGGGAGTACGACATCTTGTTCCGCAGGCGCCAGAGGGCGTACGCCACGATGCGGTCGTGGTCGAACGCGAGCGGCGGGTGCTCGTCGGCGAGGAACCACCGGACGTTCCAGTCGTCGGGCACGACGTTCGCCTCGTCCGGGTGCACCAGGGCCCAGTACACGATGGACACCACCCGGTTCGGCGAGCGGTCCACGTCGCCGAACGCGTACAGCTGCTCGAGGTACCGCGGCTGCACGTTGGTGGTCTCGCGCAGGCGTGCGGCCGCCGAGTCCTCGAGGCCCTCGTCCGGCTGCACCCAGCCGCCCGGGAGCGCCCACGACCCCTCGAACGGTTCGGCGACGCGGCGCACGAGCGGCATCCACAGCGCCGGTGCGCCGGTGTCGGGGTGCGGGCGCAGCGCGACGATCACGGTGGACACCGCGACGCGGATGGGGGCTTCAGGAGATAGTGTCATTGTGACTCGAAGTGTTCGGGTTGCGATGACTCTATCACCGGGTTTCACGAGTCGGTAACACCGCCGAAAACTCGTCCGTTGAGCGCACGCCTACGGTGAGGGCATGACGACGGTGACGAGGATGCACGCGGTGGTTTCGGGCACGGTGCAGGGGGTCGGTTTCCGGTACTGGACGGCACGGAAGGCGGACGGGCTCGAGCTCGTCGGGTACGCCCGGAACCTGTTCGACGGGACGGTCGAGGTCGAGGCGGAGGGGCCGTCGCCGGCCGTCGACCGTCTCATGGAGCTGCTGCAGAGCGGACCCCCCTCTGCCGAGGTGACCGAGGTCGCGCTGCGCCCGGTCGTCCCGCACGGCGACACCGAGGGGTTCTCGATCCTCCACTGAACGCGGTGCACGGCGGAACGGCGGGGTCGCGTCCGAGCGGACCTGCCGCGTGTCGGGCGGAAGCGGAATAATCGAATCCGTTCAGGCGGTTGCCCTGTCTGCGCTCCGGCGCCCCCTCGTCCCGCACGTCGCGATCCTCCCAGGAGCCCCGCATGACCCAGGCCGTCGATTCCGCACCCCGGACCGGGAGCGTGACGCAGCCGTCGCCCGGCGAGACCCGACTCGTGATCGGACTCCTGCTCGTCTCGGCCTTCGTGGTCATCCTCAACGAGACGATCATGGGCGTGGCGCTGCCCCGGCTCATGGACGACCTCGGGATCAGCGCCGCCACCGGGCAGTGGCTCACGACCGGCTTCCTGCTCACCATGGCCGTCGTGATCCCGGTCACCGGCTTCCTGCTGCAGCGCTTCGACACGCGTCCGGTGTTCGTGTGGGCGATGAGCCTGTTCTCCGCCGGGACCCTGATCGCACTCCTCGCGCCCGGGTTCTCGATGCTGCTCGTCGGACGCATCGTCCAGGCCAGCGGGACGGCGATCATGATGCCGCTCCTGATGACCACCGTGCTCACCCTGGTCGAGCCCGCGCACCGCGGTCGCGTCATGGGCAACATCTCGATCGTCATCTCCGTCGCACCGGCCGTCGGCCCGACGATCTCCGGGCTGATCCTCAACGCGTTCTCGTGGCGGTGGCTCTTCGGCTTCGTGCTGCCGATCGCGATCGCCGCGCTCGTCCTCGGCATGGTCAAGGTCCGGAACGTCTCGACGCCGCGGAAGGCCCCGATCGACGTCGTGTCGGTGGTCGTCTCCGCCGTCGCGTTCGGCGGCATCGTCTACGGCCTGTCGAGCATCGGCGAAGCGGGATCGACCGGGCCGCTGGTGCCGGTCCTGTCGCTCGTGGTCGGGTTCGTGGCGCTCGCGCTCTTCGTGTTCCGCCAGACCCGTCTCCAGCGCACCGACTCCGCCCTGCTCGACCTGCGCACGTTCCGGACGCGCGGGTTCACGGTCCCGATCGTCGCGATGGTGATCAGCTTCATGGCGATGTTCGGCACGCTCATCCTGCTGCCGATCTACATTGAGCGCGTCCTCGGGCTCGAGGTCCTGCAGGTCGGGCTCCTCCTGCTCCCCGGCGGCCTCATCATGGGCCTGCTCTCCCCGGTCGTCGGTCGCGTCTACGACCGCCGTGGCCCGCGGGTGCTCCTCGTCCCGGGGGCGATCATCGTCAGTGCCGTCCTCTGGGCGCTCTCGACCGTCGGTGTCGAGACCAGCGTGTGGTTCGTGCTCGGCGCACACGTCGTGCTGAGCATCGGACTCGCCCTGACCTTCACGCCGCTGTTCACCGCGGCGCTCGGCGGACTCCCGCCGACGCTGTACTCGCACGGCAGCGCGGTCCTCGGCACCGCCCAGCAGCTCGCCGGTGCGGCCGGCACCGCGCTCTTCGTGACGCTGCTGACGATCGGGGCGGCCGGCGCGGCGACCTCGGGCGCGGACGACGTCGCGGCGGCCACCGCGGTGGGCGTCCGGACGGCGTTCCTCGTCGGGGCGGTCATCTCGCTGGTGGGCATCGCGACCGCCTCGATGGTCCGCCGCCCGGCGACCCCGGAGGGCGCGCCCGCTCCCGCGGTGCACTGAGCCCGGGCACGTCGGCGCGCCGCCGCGTCGCCGGGGCCCGCTGCGGCCGTCGTTCCCTCGGGGCAGGTCGGCACGCACCCCACCCCGGCTGCCGGCGGCGCGTGGCATCGTGGGCGCCATGCGGTCGACAGCGAGCGAGCTCAACTGGTCCGGCACGGTCACCTACACGGCCGAGCGCATCCTCCGTCCGACCTCCGTCGCCGAGGCCGCGGAGATCGTCGCCCGCTCCCCGCGGGTGCACGGCCTCGGCACCCGGCACTCCTTCAACGACGTCGCCGACTCCCCCGGCGTGCTGCTCGACCTCACCGACATCCCGACCGACCTCCAGGTCGACGCCGAGCGGCGGACCGCGACGATGGGCGCCGGCACGCGCTACGGCCTCGTCGCCCCGGACCTCGACCGCGCCGGGTTCGCCCTGCACAACACGGGGTCGCTGCCGCACATCTCGATCGGCGGCGCGATCGCCACCGGCACGCACGGCTCCGGCACGACCCTCGGATCGCTGAGCACCGCGGTCCGTTCCCTCGAGCTGATCGGTCCGGACGGGGGTCTCCGTACCGTCCACCGCGGCGACCCCGGCTTCGACGGCACCGTCCTGCACCTCGGCCTGTTCGGCATCGTCACCCGCGTGACCCTCGACGTCGAACCCTCGTACCGCATGCGGCAGGACACCTACGGTCCGGTCCCGTGGGACGTCTTCACCGCGAACGTGGCAGGCATCCACACCGCCGGCTACTCGGTCTGCTCGTACACGGTCTTCGGCGACGAGATCAGCGAGGTCCTGGTGAAGTCGCGCGTGCCCGACGGGGCGAACGACGTCACCGTCCCGGACGGCCTCCTCGGCGCCCCGAAGCGCCCGGGGACCCCCGGCGACGGCCACCACACGGCCCGCGACGGGTCGGTCGGCCCGTGGTGGGACCGCCTCCCGCACTTCCCCATCGAGTCGGTGCCGAGCGTCGGGTCCGAGGTGCAGAGCGAGCACTTCGTGCCCCTCCGGCACGCGGCGGCCGCGCTCGACGCCGTCCGCACGATGGCCGACCGGATCCACCCGCACCTGCACGTCTGCGAACTCCGCACGATGGCCGCGGACCCGTTCTGGCTGAGCCCGACCCAGGGCGAGGACGTCCTCTGCATCGCGTTCACCTGGCGGAAGCACCCCGCCGAGGTGGCAGCGCTGCTCCCGGACCTCGAGGCGCTGCTCGCCCCGTACGACGGGCGCCCGCACTGGGGGAAGATGAGTTCCCTGGACGGCGAGGCGATCGCCGGGCTGTACCCGCGCCTCCCGGCCGTCCGCGACCTCGTCCGCGCAGCGGACCCGGACCGGGTCTTCGGCTCCGCCTTCGCCGAGCGTGTGCTCGGAGTCTGACGACGGGCGTCGGATCGCGCGCAGCGTCGCCCGCGCGGTCGACGACCGGCCAGGAGGCCCGTCCCGTGTCCGCCCCGTCGCTCACCCGAGCGGCGTCACCGTCTTCGTGTCCCCGTCCCAGAACCGGACGCCGCCCACCTCGAGCACGTCGGGCAACGGCGCCCGGCGGAGCGCGGCGACCGCGCGCGGCAGGTCGACGTCGCGCACGCGGCGTGCGAGCGTGAGGTGCGGCGACCACGCTCCCGGCAGCACGGTGTCGGCCCCGCCGGGTGCGGCTCGGTGCACCGCGACGTGGAACGCGGCGAGCGCCTGTTCCACCACCACGGCCCGGACGAGCACCGACCGCTCGGTCCCGGCCGGGAAGAGCAGCACGCCGCCGACCCGGAGCTCCGTCGGCACCGGTGCGTCGAACCCGGCCGGGACGGCGAGGTCCGGGCCGGCCGTCAGCGTCACGTGCGGAGCGTTCGACGCGGACACGTGCCGGCCGAGGCTCGGCAGGTCGTCGGCGATCAGCGCGTCCCACACCGCTCGCACGGCAGCGTCCGCCGCGGGGGTCAGGACGAGTTCGATGCTCAGCACGCGTCCGAGTGAACCGGACGGCGCTGTCACACGGCTGTAACACGGCGGAACGCAACTCGCGGCATCCACCGGTCACCGGTCACACTCGTCGGACGCCGCGGACCGCCGATGCTCCGTGTGCCGTCGAAGACCCCGCACAGCCCAGCCCACGAGGAGCACCATGTCCGCACCTGCACTGCCCCAGAAGCCGAAGGGCAAGCGTCCGATCGGCTGGATCGTCGCCGCGGCCGTCGTCGTCGCCGCGATCGTCGTCGCCGTGATCGTCGGTGCCGTCCGCTCCGGTGGGGACGGCGGCGCCGGGGCTGCCGGCGACAGCGCGGCGAAGACCGTGAAGATCGGTGTCGCCGACAAGGCGCTGCCGTACTGGAAGACGTACACGAAGCTCGCGAAGGACAAGCTGAACGTCACCGTGCAGCTGGTCAACTTCTCCGACTACTCGCTGCCGAACCCGGCGTTGAAGGACCAGCAGGTCGACATCAACCAGTTCCAGCACGTCCAGTACCTCGCGGACTACAACGTCACCTCGAAGGACGACATCCAGCCGATCGGCTCGACCGCCGTCTACCCGCTGCCCCTGTACGCGACGAAGTACGACAGCGCCTCGGCCCTGCCGGCGAACGCGAAGGTCGCGATCCCGAACGATGCGATCAACCAGGCGCGTGCGCTCCTCGTGCTGCAGGACGCGAAGCTCCTGACGCTGAAGGACGGTGGCACCGCGTTCTCGACGACCGCGGACATCGAGACCCACAAGGTCGACGTGCAGACGCTCGACGCCTCGCAGACCGCGAACGCACTCCAGCAGGGCTCCGTCGCGGCCGCCGTCGTGAACAACAACTTCGCGACCGCCGCCGGCCTGCCGGTGAAGCACGTCATCTCGAAGGACGACCCGTCGAGCGCCAGCGCTGCTCCGTACGTCAACGTGTTCGCCGTCCGTGACGCCGACAAGGACAACTCGACCTACCTGGCGCTCGCCAAGCTGTTCCAGGACAGCTCCGTGCAGCAGGCGTTCAAGGAGGACTACCCGCAGGCCGTCGCGCGCAACGTGAGCGCGGCCGACCTGCAGAGCGAGCTCGCGACCGTCGAGCAGGACGCGAAGGCGGCCAAGCAGTAGTGCCCGCGCTCGTCGAACTCCGCGGCGTCTCGAAGCACTACCGCCGCGCCGACACCGGCGAGTCCGTCACCGCGGTCGACGACGTCGACCTGGACGTGCACCAGGGCGAGGTCCTCGGGGTGATCGGGTACTCCGGTGCCGGCAAGTCGACGCTCGTCCGGCTCGTCAACGCCCTGGAGCTCCCGAGCTCCGGGTCGGTGACGGTCGCCGGACAGGAGCTGACGGCGATCCCCGAGCGGGATCGCCGTCAGGCGCGTCGGCGGATCGGGATGATCTTCCAGCAGTTCAACCTGTTCCGCTCCCGGACGATCGCGGGCAACGTCGCGTACCCGCTCAAGGTCGCTGGCGTCGCGAAGCCGGAACGCGACCGCCGGGTGGCGGAGCTGCTCGACTTCGTCGGGTTGCTCGACCGTGCGTACGCCTACCCCGAACAGCTCTCCGGCGGGCAGAAGCAGCGCGTCGGCATCGCCCGGGCGCTCGCGTCGAACCCCGAGCTGCTCCTCGCCGACGAGGCCACCAGTGCCCTCGACCCGGACACCACGTCGGAGGTGCTCGGCCTGCTCCGCCGGGTGAACCGGGAGCTCGGCGTCACCATCATCGTCATCACGCACGAGATGGACGCCGTGCGGCAGATCGCCGACCGCGTCGCCGTCATGGAGCACGGCCGCGTGGTCGAGGTCGGCGACCTGTACGACGTGTTCTCGGCGCCGAAGACCCCGGCGGCCCAGCGCTTCGTCCGGACCGCTCTGCACGACCGGCCCTCGGCCGAGCAACTCGCACGGCTCCGCACGCACCACCCGGGACGGCTGGTCACGGTGCAGATCTCGGACGAGGTCGGCCTGCAGAACCGCATCGACGCGGCCTGGCGGTCGCACGGTGTCACGGCCGAGCTCGTGTTCGGCGGCGTCGGTGAGATCCGTGAGCGCCGCATCGGTTCGCTCACCTACGAGCTGACGAGCGACGATCCGTCCGCCGTCGACGAGGCCGTCGCCGCGCTCCGTGCGACCGGTACCACCGTGGACGAGGAGGCGGCAGCGTGAACAACACCTTCCAGAGCGTGATCGACTCGTTCGACGTCCTCGTGGGGGCGGTGCGCGACACGATCGTCATGTCGATCATCTCGCTCGTCATCGCGGGCGTCATCGGTCTGGCGCTCGGCCTCGCGTTGTACGCGACGCGGCCCGGCAACCTGCTCGGCAGCCGGACGGCGTACACGATCCTCAACGTGGTCGTGAACCTCGTCCGACCGATCCCGTTCGTGATCTTCCTCGCCGCGATCGCCCCGCTGTCCCGCGTCGTCGTCCAGACCACGATCGGGGTGCCGGCCGTGACGTTCGCCATCTCGCTCGCGGCGTCGTTCGCGGTGTCCCGGATCGTCGAGCAGAACCTGCTCGCGGTGGAGCCGGGCGTCGTCGAGGCGGCTCGGGCCTCGGGCGCGCACCCGCTGTCGATCCTGCTGACCGTGCTCATCCCGGAGGGGCTCGGCCCGCTCATCCTCGGCTACACGTTCATCTACATCGGCATCGTCGACATGACGGCGCAGGGGGCGCTCGTCGGCGGGGGCGGCCTCGGCGAGTACGCGATCCAGTACGGGTCGCAGCGCTACGACTGGTGGGTCGTCTACGTGTCGGTGGCGCTGATCGTCGTCATCGTCCAGCTCGGCCAGTTCCTCGGGAACCGCCTGGCCCGCGCGACGCTGCGGCGCTGACGCAGCGCGGGTCGCGGACGCGACCACGTCACGGACGGGAGGCACGGTGCTGGTGGCGCACCGTGCCTCCCGTCCATCGTGTGGTCACGACGCCCCGCTCACGCTCCCCGCGCGGTCACGAAGCGTCGCCACCGACGCAGGATGACGACACTTCGTGACCACCCGCCGCACGACAGACGGAGAGTCCCGACCAGCGCCGGCGGAGGCCGCGGGCGCGGCGACGATCGGCACCGCGCGGGTCGCGGACGCGACCACCTGACGGACGGGAGGCACGGTGCGGGTGGCGCACCGTGCCTCCCGTCCGTCGTGTGGTCACGACGCCCCGCTCACGCTCCCCGAACGGTCACGAGACGTCACTCCAGCCGCCCGGAACCGACGATTCGTGACCACCCGCCGCACGACAGACGACACGTCGCGACCGGCGGCGGAGGCGTCAGGCCACGGAGGCGTCAGGCGACGGAGGCGTTGACCGTCGGGTAGCCCGCCGTGTCACCCGGGTGCTCGTAGTGCGCCCGGACGAGGATCGGCCGGTGGTCGGACACGCCGGCCGGCAGCGTCTCGACGCCCGCGATGTGCAGGCCGACACTCGTGGCGAAGTCGAAGTGTCCGGTGAACTTGCGGTAGCGCAGGTACGTCGGCTGGTCGGAGAGCGACAGGGCGAAGCCGTGCTCCTCGATCTTGCGGCGGAGGTTCGTCTGGAACCACGGGTAGTTGAAGTCGCCGACCATGATCGCGGGGGCCTCGCTCGAGAGGTCGCGGACGAACTGGTGCGCCGCCTCGATCTGCTTCCGGCGGAGCGAGTTCGTGGCCGTCAGCGGCGAGGCGTGGAAGGACGCGACGATGACCTCGGTGTCGGCCTCCCGGTCGCGGAGGTGCATGGCGATGAGCCGCTCGTGGGCGGGTGCGAGGACCCGGTCGTGCAGCGACTTCTGCAGCGAGTGGATGCTGAAGTCCTGCAGGTCGAAGCGATCGTCGCGCTTGTAGATCGCGAGGCCGAGCCGGTTCGCCTTGGTCGACGCCGCGAGCGTGAGGCCGCCGACGGACCGGGCGAGGTCGTTCGAGTCGCACTCCTGCACGCACAGGACGTCGGCCTGCGAAGCCTCGGCCAGGGACGCGAGTTCGCCGTTCGCGGTGTGCTCACGGAGGTTGTAGCTGACGACACGCAGTGCGGTCGGCTGCACGTCGGCGTCGGGGTCGATCGTCCCGTGCTGCTGTGGAGCGGCCATGCTGCCTTCCTGTTCCGGGTGGCGTCGTGTCCGGGGTACCGGGTCACCCTGCCGGAGCGAAACTACTCGGCCTCCGCGGCAGGTTGCTGAGACTGTAGCGCGGGACGGGTTTCCGGCGTGTGACCGTGTCGCGAACGGACAGCGGCGGCACGCCGGCGGCGCGTCAGACCCGCACGCGGCGCGCCGGCCGCACGGTCTCCCCCGCCGTCCGGCTCATCAGGACGCCCTCGACGCAGGCCACGACGAGCAGCAGGGCGATCACCCAGAACGCGACGACGTAGGGCCCCGACCCGCCGAGCCCCGCAGCCGCCCGGATCACCACGGCGGCCACCGCGACCCCGAACCCCGCCGCGGTCTGCTGGAGCGTCGACGACAGGGTGTTCGCCGGTGTCATGTCCGCCTGCTCGACGTCGGCGAACGCGATCGTGTTGTACGCGGTGAAGCCGACCGACCGCGCGGCACCGCTCACCACGAGGAGCACGGCGAGCAGCCAGAACGGCGTCTGCGGAGTCGTGAAGGCCATCGCGACGACGCTCAGCGCGGCGACCGCGGAGGACACGATGATGACCGGCCGGTACCCGAACCAGCGGAGCAACGGCGTCGTCATCGGCTTGATGCCGAGGTTGCCGACGAAGACCCAGAGCACGGCGGACCCGGCGAGCACCGCGCTCCACCCCCAGGCGTCCTGGAAGAGCAGGGGGAGCACGAAGGGCACCGCCGAGACGGCGAGCCGGAAGAGGCTGCCTCCGGCGTGCGACACCCGGAAGGTCTCGAGCCGGAACGACCCGAGCCCCATGATCGGGTGCGGCGCCCGTCGGAAGTGCCGGACCGCGAGCCAGCAGCCGGCCGCTCCGACGACGCCGGACACCACGACGGCCACCACGGGGACCTCGTCGAGGGCGAGCAACGACGCCATGACGACGAGCGCACCGAGCCCGAAGCACGCCAACACCGACCCGAGCCAGTCGAACGGCACCCGCTCGGGCGCACGCTCCTGCGGCACGAGCACGAGCGCCGCGACGAACGCGACGATCCCGAGCGGGATGTTGATGAGGAAGATCCAGTGCCAGGTCAGGGTGTCCACGAGCACCCCGCCGACGAACGGGGCGATGATCGGGGCCGCGAGCGCCGGCCAGGTCAGGATCGCGATCGCGGTGACGAGCTGGTCACGGCCGGCGCTCCGCAGCACGACGAGCCGACCGACGGGCACCATCATCGCGCCGCCGAGGCCCTGCAGGATCCGCCACAGCGTCAGGTCGACCAGGCCGGTGGACATCGCGCACAGAGCCGAGGCGACCGTGAAGAGCGCGATCGCCGCCGCGAAGACGGTGCGGGAGCCGACGCGGTCGGTCACCCAGCCGCTCACCGGGATGAACACCGCGAGCGTGACGAGGTAGGCGGTGATCGCGACGCCGACCGCGGCCGAGTCGACGCCGAGGTCACGCCCCATCGCGGGAGCAGCCGTCGCGAGGATCGTGCCGTCGAGCAGCTCCATGAAGAACGTGCCCGCGACCAGGACGGCGACCGCCGTGCTGCCTGCCCGCCGGGCGCTCGGTGTCGGTGTCGTCGTCGTCATCTCGAACGGAATGCTATGCCCGCTCGGGTTCCGGACCCGGGCCGAGCCGCCCCGCTGCGACCCACCGTTCTGCTGTGCACAATGGTCGGAGCGACGGTGTTGTCCGGACCGCGCCCAGCGGACGAGCCTGGCAGCGCGTGACGCCGTGTCACCGCTCGACGAGGAGGTCCGATTGCCGAAGCACGTGCTCGACGACGTCCTGCTGCCCGTCATGACGCTCCGCGAGTCGGCCCTGGAGTCGAACGCCGCGGTGATGCAGGCCTACGTCGAGCGGCACGGGCTCCTGTTCGCGCCGCACATGAAGACGCACATGGCACCGGCGCTCGCCCGCCGTCAGACCGACCTCGGCGCGTGGGGCGTGACCGTCGCCTCGGTCCAGCAGGCCGTCGCGGCGTGGGACCACGGGTTCCACCGGATCCTCGTCGCGAACGAGGTCCTCGACCCTGCGGGACTCGCGTGGATCGCCCGCCGACGCGAGCTGGACGCCGGTGCGGACGTGCTCTTCCAGGTCGACTCCGCCGCCGGCGTCGCGGCCGCCGCCGACCACGGACCGCTCCCGGTGCTCGTCGAGATCGGCTTCCCGGGCGGCCGGACCGGGGTCCGCTCCCCCGCCGACGGGGTCGCGCTCGCGCGTGCTGCGCGGAGCGCCGGGCTCGAGGTCCGCGGCGTGACCGGGTACGAGGGCGGCCTGCCCGGCCCGGACGAGGCCCGGGAGTACGTCCGAGGGGTGCTCGCCGCCACGGCGGCGGTCCGTCCGCTCGTCACGGCGACGCGCACCCTGCTCAGCATGGGCGGCAGCGCCTGGTTCGACGCGGTCGTCGACGCGGTCGCGGACCGCCCGGACGACGTCGACGTCCTGCTCCGGTCCGGGGCGTCGCTGACGCACGACGACGGCTTCTACGCCGAGCGGACGCCCTTCGCGCGGCACCCCGAGGAGGGCCGCCTCGAAGCCGCGATCCGCGTCTGGGGCCGCGTGACGTCGGCGCCGGAACCGGGGCTCGCCCTCGTCGCCGTCGGCAAGCGGGACATCAGCTTCGACGAGGGCCTCCCGGTCGTGCGCGAGGTCCGGCCTGGAGGCACGGCTCGGGCCCGCCCCGTCACCCCGGTCCCTGGGTCGGTCACCGTCACCCGCCTCGACGACCAGCACTGCTACCTGCGGACCACCCCGGACGCGCCGGCGGTCGCTCCGGGGGACGTCGTCGTGTTCGGTGTCTCCCACCCGTGCACGGTGTTCGACAAGTGGCGGGAGGTCCTCGTGCTCGCCGACGACGACACCGTCCTCGACACGATCGAGACGGTGTTCCGGTGACCGCCCCGCACGACGTCCCCGCCCGCAACGCCGCCCTGTCGCTCCGGCGAGGCCTGCGTCTGCTCGACATCGTCGCTGACCGCACCCGGACCGGCGAGACCTCGGTCAGCCTCGGCACGCTCGCCGCCGAACTCGGCACGTCCAAGTCGACGGTGCTCCGGCTGACGGCGCCGATGGTGGAGACCGACCTCCTCCGCCGGACGGCCGACGCCGGCTTCACGCTCGGGCTCGGCGCGCTGCTCCTCGGGCAGAGCTACCTCGAGGGCATCGACCTCCGTGCCGCCGCTGCACCGTTCCTCCGCCGCACCGCCGAGCAGACCGGGCTGACGTGCCACCTCGTCGTCCCCGACGGCACCGACATCGTCTACGTCGACAAGGTGGAGACCCGCGGGACGGTCCGGATGGGCTCCCGCATCGGCAACCGGCTGCCGATGCGCAACACCGCGTCCGGCAAGGCGATCGTCGCGTTCGGCGACCCGGACCTCCTCGGCCGGGTGCTCGCACAGCCGGTGCACGCCCTGACGGTGCACACCATCACCGACGACGTCCGCTGGCGCCACGAGGTCGACCGCACCCGCGGGCGCGGCTACGGCATCGACGACCGGGAGAACGAGCCGGACATCCGGTGCGTGGCGGCGCCGGTGCTCGACCACACCAACCAGGTCGTCGGCGCGATGAGCATCTCGGGCCTGGCCTCCCGGTTCCCCGCGGCCGCGGTGCGCGAGCTCGGAGCGGGTGTGGTGCGCACCGCACAGGAGATCTCCGTCGCGCTCGGCTCGTCGTCGGCGCAGCTCGCGTTGCACCGGACCGCGCCGTCCCGGAGCGCGCGGTGAGCGGGCACGTCGTCACCATGGGCGAGACCATGCTCCTCCTGAGCGGGCGGTCGGTCGGCTCGGTGCGCGACCTCGACGCCGTGGGCCTGGACACCGGCGGGGCCGAGAGCAACGTCGCGATCGGGCTCGTCCGCGCCGGCGTGCCGACGACCTGGGTGGGTCGTGTCGGGACGGACCCGGCGGGCGAGCGGGTGCTCGCGGACGTCCGCCGCACCGGCGTGGACGTCGTCGCGGTCCTCGACCCGGACCGCTCGACCGGCCTCATGATGAAGGAGCGGCTCCCTGACGGCCGGACCCGGGTGACCTACCACCGTGCGGGGTCGGCCGGGTCCGCGGTCCGGCCGGAGGACGTCCCCGACGGGCTCGTCGAACGGGCCGGACTCGTGCACCTCACCGGCATCACGACCGCGCTCTCGGACAGCGCCCGAGCCGCCGTCGACGCCGTGCTCGCCCGTGCCGACACGGCGTGCGTGCCGGTCTCCTTCGACGTCAACCACCGGCCGAAGCTCGTCGACCCCGACACCGCCCGGCAGCGGTACCGGGCCGTCGCGGAGCGGTCGAGCGTGGTGTTCGCGAGCGACGACGAGGCCCGACTCGTCCTCGGACGCCAGGAGCAGCCGGACGACGAGGAGTCCCTCGCGTACGACCTCGCGGCGGTGGCCGACGGCACCGCGGTGGTGAAGCTCGGCTCCCGCGGCGCGGTGGCCTCGGTCGACGGCGTCCTGCTCCGACGGCCCGCGACACCCGTCCGCGTGGTCGACCCGGTCGGCGCCGGCGACGCGTTCGTGGCGGGGTGGCTCGCCGCCGTGCTCACCGGCGCCGGCCCGGCCGAGGCACTCGACCGGGCCGCCGACGCGGGGGCGCTCGCCTGCACGGTGCCGGGCGACTGGCAGCTCCCCGACCCCGATGCCGCGGCCCGCCCGGTCGACGGCCCGGAGGTCGACCACACCGTGCACGACCGGGTCGACCGATGACGGCCGCGCCCACGACAGGAGGACCACGATGACCGACACCGCGACCACCGGCACGGGGACGCGCCACCGCCACGAGGCCGGTCCCGCCGTCGCGATCCTCCGGGGCGGGACGGGCGAGCACGTCGAGGACGTCGTCCGCGTGCTCGTCGAGTCCGGCGTGCGTGCGATCGAGCTCACCACGAACACACCACGCTGGCAGGAGGGTATGGCGTGGGCCGTCGAACGGTACGGGCGGGCCGCTGCGATCGGCGTCGGGACGGTGCTCGAACCGCGGCAGGTCGACGAGGCGGCGGCGCTCGGCGCGACCTTCGCGGTCAGCCCCCACACCGACCCCGCGATCGGCGAACGGGCGCACGAGCGCGGGCTCGGCTGGTACCCGGGAGCGGCGACGCCGACCGAGATCGTCACCGCCTGGCGGCACGGGGCCCGGGCGGTCAAGGTGTTCCCGGCCGCCCAGCTCGGCGGACCCGCCTTCCTCAAGCAGGTCCTCGCCCCGCTCGACTTCGTCGACGTGGTCCCGACCGGGGGCATCGGCATCGACGACGCGGCCGACTACCTCTCGGCCGGGGCGGTCGCGGTCGGTCTCGGCTCCCCGCTGGTGGGCGACGCGCTCCGGGACGGCGACCTCGATGCCCTCCGGCTCCGGGCCGAGCGGCTCGTCGCGGCACTGGGCCGGTGACGGCGGTGCCCGAGCCGGTGCTCCTCGCCGGCGGATCGGTCGTCGGGGCCGATGCACGCTTCCACCCGCAGGACGTCCTCGTCGTGGACGGGCGGGTCGCGGAGATCGGCCGTCGGCTCAGGACCCCGGTCGACGCCGTGGTCGTGGATTGCACGGACCGGGTCGTCATGCCGGGCTTCGTCGACGCACACTCCCACGCGGGCTCGCTCGTGTTCGACGAGCGCGTGCAGCTCGCGCTCCTCCGCCAGGGCGTCACGTCGATCGTGACCGGACAGGACGGCGTCGGGCCGGCACCGGGCGACGGCTCCTGGGCAGCGCGGTACTTCGCAGCGATCGACGGCCCCCACCCGACGTACCGCGGCGGCGGGATCGCCGGCCTGCTGGCCACCTACGACGGCGCGACACCGCTCAACGTCGCGACGCTCGTCCCGGCCGGCACCGTCCGGCACGAGGTGATGGGCGACGACGACGGGCCCGCGGACGCCGCCCAGCTCGACGCGATGCGGGCCCTGGTCCGCCAGGGGATCGCCGACGGAGCGGTCGGCCTCGCGACCGGGCTGGACTACGTCCCGGGCCTCCACGCTTCGACAGAGGAGATCGCCGCGCTGGCGACCGAGTCCGCCGCGGTGCGCGGCCGCTACGTCACGCACATGCGCGGCGGGTACGAGACGAACGTGGGCGCGGGCATCGACGAGATCGTCCGCATCTGCCGCGCCGGCGGCGGGTCGGCGCACGTGTCGCACCTGCACGCCCCCGTCGGCCTCGCGCTCGCGGAGCTCGAACGGGCCGCGGCACGGTGGGCGCCGCTGTCCTTCGACGCGTACCCGTACTCGCGCGGCTGCACGATCCTGTCGATGCTGCTCCTGCCGGCCGGGCTCGCCCGCCCCGGCACCGACGACCTGGCCCGCGCGCTCGACGTCGAGGGCGGCCGCGAACGGCTCCGGGGCGTGGTGCTCGAGCGGGTGCTCGGTCGGGCGGACCTCGGCGCCGGCTGGGCGGAGCAGATCACGCTCTCGCACGTCCCCGCCGCCGAGTTCCACGCGCTGCAGGGGCGGACGCTCGCCGAGGCAGCGGACGCGACCGGCACCGATCCCGTCGACCTCGCGCTCGACGTGCTCGTCGACTCGGACCTGCAGGTGACCGTCGTCATGCGCGTCCCCCACCCGCGGACCCCGCTCGAACTCGCGGAGCTGTACCGGTACGGCGGGCACACCGGCGGCTCGGACGGCATCTTCGTCGGGACGCACCCGCACCCGCGCGCGTACGGCACCTTCGCGCGGTACCTCGGGGACTACGCCCGCACGGGGTTGCTGACGTGGCGGGAGGCCCAGGAACACCTGTCGGCCCTCCCGGCGAGCCTGTTCCAGCTCGACCACCGCGGTGCCGTCGCGCCCGGCTGGACGGCGGACCTGATCGTCGTCGACCCCGAGCGGGTCGCTGCGCGGTCGACCTACGCGGACCCGATGCGGCTGGCCGAGGGCATCGACGACGTCCTCGTCGCGGGCGTGCCCGTGCTCCGGGACGGCGCACGCACCGGTGCGACCCCAGGGGCCGGACTCCGTCGCACACCGTTCCGCCACCGGGCGCGTTCCGCGGGCTGACCTGCCCCTGCGGGCCGGACCCGTCGGCGCCGGACCACCGAGCGTGAGGACCCGTTCAGGCGGCCGGCAGCACAGCGACGACGTCGATCTCGACGAGGATGCCCGCGAGGTGCGACTGGACCGTCGTCCGGACCGGGTACGGCTGCGAGAAGTGCTTGGCGTACTCCTCGTTGAACGCTGCGAAGTCCCGGTCCGAGTGCTCGAGGTGCACGGTCGACTTCACGACGTCGTCGAGCGTCGCGCCGTGCTCGGCGAGGACCGCGGCCACGTTCGCCAGGACCTGTGCGGTCTGCCCGGCGACGTCGTCGGCCATCGCCCCCGTCACGGGGTCCTGCGGGCCGAAGCCGGCGGTGTAGAGGAAGCCGTTCGCGACGATGCCCTGGCTGTAGGGTCCGGCGGGCTTCGGTGCGTGGTCGGTGACGACGGCGGTCTTCGGCATGGTTGCTCCTGTCGATCGGCTCTCCCGGTCCACCGTAGGGGGCACCGCAGTGCGCCCACCGGCCACCTGACGGCCCGTTTCCGTCCTGCAGAACGCGAACCGCGCCTCCAGGCAGGGTCTTCCCGGAACGGGCGACTACCCTCGAGCCGTGCCGCCCGAATCGACGCTCCCCGGATCGCTCGCGACCGGCCGACGGCGGCTCCTCGACCTGGCGACCAGCCTGCCGGCCTGGTCCGCCGTGCTCCTCGTCTGGGCGGGCGGGCGCGCGCTGTCGACGTTCTGGTTGGCGCTCGCGTACCCGCTGACCGGACGGGCGCTCCCGGCGAACGCGATCTGGGGCAACGACCACGGGTTCCTGTCGTTCCTGACCGCGTGGGACGGGCAGTACTACCAGCAGATCTCGCTGCAGGGCTACCCGACCACGCTGCCGACCGACGCCGCCGGCCACGTCACGCAGAACGCGTGGGCGTTCCTCCCGGCGTTCCCCTTCCTCATCCGGATGCTGACGGCGTCCACCGGGATCACGTTCGAGGTCGGCGCACCGGCCATCGCGATCATCGCCGGCCTCGTGGCCACGTACCTGCTCTACCGGCTCGTCAGCGACCACACCGGGCACCGGGCGGGCATGTGGGCGGTCTTCTTCTTCACGTGCGGCCCGCTGTCGTTCCTCCTGCAGGTCGGCTACGCGGAGAGCACGTTCCTCGCGCTGACGTTCGGCGCACTCCTCGCCCTCGAACGGCGGCGGTACGCCCTGCTCACCCTGCTCGGCGTCGCAGCGGCGTTCACCCGGCCGGGCGCGCTCGCGATCCCGCTCGTGCTCGGCGTCGTCGTCCTCGTGCGGTGGCTGCGTGCGCGCCGTGACGGTGGCCGGACCCTCGACCGGTTCCCCGTGCGGGAGCGGGTCGCCGCGGTGCTGTCCGGTCTCGCGATGGCCGCGGCCGGCGTGGCGTGGCCGGTCATCGCGACGCACGTGACCGGGACGCCGAACGCCTACCTCGAGACCGAGATGTCGTGGTGGGTCAACTTCATCGGGCGGGTCGACTTCGCACCCCTGACGCCGTGGTTCCTGATCGCGTCACGCTGGCTCGGTGTCGGCGGGGTCCTCATCGTGGTGTTCCTGCTCGTCGCGTACCCGGTGTGGCTGCTGCGCCGCTCGACACGGAAGCTCGGCACGACGACCGTGCTGTACTCCGCCGCGTACGCGCTCTACGTCTTCGCGGTGTCGCTGCCGATGGCGTCGATGCCCCGGCTCCTCATGCCGTTGGCGCCGCTGTTCGGGTCGCCGGAGCTCGTGGCCAAGCCGTGGATGCGGTGGACGTTCGTCACGTGCGCGCTGCTCGGGCAGCCGGTGCTCGTCGCGGTGCTCTGGCTGCTCGGCCCGCCGTAGGGGGCTGTGGCGCGGCTGGTCGCTGGGCCGCGATCGCGCACCGCTGTGGAACGACGAAGCCGCTGTCGGGCGACAGCGGCTTCGTCGTTCCGGGTCGGAGCCTCAGAGCTCGACCGTGCCGTGGTCGCCGGTGTCCGGCTGGCTCTGCTTGCCGAGCGCGGCCTTGAGCGTCTGTACGAGGCTGCCGACCGGGCCGGTGTCCTGGGTCCAGTACTCGACGGAGTCGCCCTCGACCGTGAGGAGCCGGATCGACGGGTCCTGCCGGCCCTGGGGGAACCAGGCCTCCGCGAACGGCGACCAGAGCTCGTCGATGACCGTCTCGTCCGTCGTCACCGTGGCGGTGCCGGCGATCGACAGGTAACCGCCCTGCGACTCGATCGCGACGTTCACGTGCGGGTTCCGGGCGATGTCCTCGACCTTCTCGCTCCCGTCCTGCACGAGGAACCGCAGGGTCCCGTTGAACGCCTTGTCCTGCACCGCGAGGGGGCGTGCGTGGAGTCCGCCGTCCTCGCTCACGGTCGTCAGCAGTGCCGTACGGGCTCCGTGGACGATGTCCGAGATGGCTGCGCGCTGGTCTGCCTCTGTGTCGGTCATGGTGCTCCTCTCGCGTCGTGCGCCCCGTTGTGCTCGACGTTCGGCCGGCCCTCGGGCGCTGTCCGTTCCGGCCAGTCTGCCCGCCGACGCTGAGCGCGTCCGGCGGACAGGGCTGCGGAGCCGTGCGGGGTCGGTCGCGTGCAGGAGTGTGCGACAACACCGATGTCGTACGACCTCGACGATGTCGCCGCCGCGCGCGCGCAACTGTTGCTCCCGCAAGGAGCGACTTCGCGGACGTCGTACGACAGCGACGATGTCGTTCCGGGTCGCCCCGCCCGCCCGGAGCCCCCGGCGTCAGACGGGCTCGCGGATCGTCGTCTCGACGTCGACGACCTGCGGGATGCGCGGCATCGATGCGAAGCCGAACGCGACGGGCGGGTCCAGCGGCGCGATCGACCCGAGGGACTCCCCCGCCCAGGTGCCCCGGACCCCCGTGACGTCGTGCGCCCCGGTCACGCCGTAGTACTCGCGGCGGCCGTTCCCGGCGGACCCGGCGGTTCCGGCCCCGGGTGCGACGAGCCGTGCGACCGGGTCGATCGCGGTCAGCCACCGCCAGTCGCGGGCGATCGGCTTCGGGACGATGCGGAGCACCCGGCCGAGCGGCGAGATGCCGCCGACGTCGATCGAGGCCTGCAGGGGTCCGGCGTCGAGATCGAGCCCGCGGGCGGTGCGTCTGGCACGCAGGTCGACGACGGAGACGGTGTCGAAGCGGTAGGTCCCGGAGACGTACGCCGCGACGAGCTCGTCGGGCGCGAGGAGCACCGAGCTGCCGTCGGCCTGCTCGAGGAACACGTCCGTGAACGGTCCGAAGGGCGATCGCTCCCACATGCCGACGACGATCCGGACGCCGGAGGTGGTGCCGACGCCGAGGATCTTGCCGCGGAAGCGTCGTTCGGTGGACTCGGGGTTCCGGGACATGTCCCGGACGCTACCCGTGCACGCCGAGAGCGGCGTGACGGTGGCGGACCGCGCCTCCAGGCCGGGCCCGGTCGAGACGCGCCGGACGGGCCCGGACGCGACGCGCCGGACGAGCCCGGACCCGACGCGCCGGACGAGCCCGACCCGGGCCACCCCGGTCAGGGAACCGGTACCGGCTCCGCGAGGAGCTCGCGCACCCGCGGCGCGACCTGCGTGCCGTAGAGCTCGATCGACCGCATCATGTCCTCGTGCGGCAGGCGACCGGTCGCGTACCGCATGTCGAAGCGGGAGACCCCGAGGATCCGCATGTTGCGCGCGATCTTCCGCGCCACGGTCTCCGGCGAACCGACGTAGAGCGAGCCTCCGGCGGAGAGCCCGGCCCGGTAACCGGCGACGTCGAGGGGCGGCCAGCCACGCTCGCGACCGAGCTGGTCGGTGACGGCCTTGTGGTACGGCCAGTAGCGCTCGGCGGCCTCCTCGTCGGTGGCGGCGACGAACCCGGGCGAGTGCATGGCGATCGGCTGCTGCGGCAGCTCGAGCTGGGCGAGCGCCTGGCGGTAGAGCCGCGAGAACGGCGCGAACTGTGCGGGCTGCCCGCCGATGATCGCGAGGAAGAGCGGCATGCCGTAGGAGGCGGCGCGGATGACGGACTGCGGCGAGCCACCAACACCGATCCAGGTCGGGATGGGGCCGTGCTCGAGCTTCGGGAAGACGTCCTGCTCCACGAGCGAGGCGCGCTTCGTGCCCGACCAGGTGACCTTGTCGCCGCCGCGCAGGGCGGACCAGAGCTGCAGCTTCTCCTCGAAGAGGACCTCGTAGTCGGAGAGCTCGTAGCCGAAGAGCGGGAACGACTCGGTGAAGGAGCCGCGGCCGAGGATGACCTCGGCGCGACCGTCCGAGATGGCGTCGACGGTGGCGAAGCGCTCGTACACCCGCACCGGGTCGTCGGAGGACAGCACGGTCACCGCGGAGCCGAGCCGGATCGTCGACGTCGAGGCGGCGATCGCAGCGAGGACGACCTCGGGTGCGCTGACGATGAAGTCGGCACGGTGGTGCTCGCCGACGCCGATGAAGTCGATGCCGAGCTGGTCGGCGAGGACGGCCTGCTCGACGACGTCGCGGATGCTCTGCGCGTCGGACTTGACGCTGCCGTCGGGCAGCTCGGTGACGTCGCCGAAGGTGTCGAGGCCGAGCTGCACCGGACCGACGCGGTCGGGTGCGGGCGGCGGCACGTCCGAGGGGCGGTCGGTGCCGAAAGCGTTGCTCATGGTGTCCTCCTGCGCGGAACGCTGGTGTTCGATGCGTTTGCATGAATCTACCACGGATCGCGGCCGCGCGCAGCCCCGTGCAGCGCCCGGCACGCAGCCAGCCCGCACACCCGCCGAGTACCGTCGCACCCATGCCGAAGATCCCCGACCAGACCGGCCGCCGCATCGTCGTCACGGGCGCGAACAGCGGAACCGGCAAGGAGACCGCCACCCGGCTCGCCGCCGCCGGCGCGTCCGTCGTCCTCGCCGTCCGCACCCTGTCGAAGGGCGAGGACGCCGCCTCCGGTATCCGCGCGGCACACCCCGCCGCCGACGTCGAGGTCCGCGAGCTCGACCTGGCGGACCTCGCCAGCGTCCGCCGGTTCGCCGACGGGATCGCCCAGGACGACCGCCCCCTCGACGTCCTGGTGAACAACGCCGGGGTGATGGCGCCGCCGGAGCGGTTCGAGACCGTCGACGGCTTCGAGCTCCAGTTCGGCACGAACTTCCTCGGGCCGTTCGCACTGACGAACCTGCTGCTCCCCCAGCTGCTCCGGACGGACGCGGCGCGGACCCGGCCGGCCCGGGTGGCGACGATGTCGAGCCTGGCCGCCGTCTTCGGCAGCATCCGCTTCGCCGACCTGCAGTGGGAGCACGGCTACAACGGCTGGCGTGCCTACGGCCAGTCGAAGCTCGCCGATCTGCTCCTCGCACTGCACCTGCACCGGCTCACCGTGGAGCGGGACTGGCCGCTCGTCAGCACCGCCGCGCACCCCGGCTACACGCGCACCAACCTGCAGTCCGCGGGGCGCTCGCTCGGACGGTCGAAGCCGGTGCGGTCGAGTGATCGGGCACTGCCGTTCACGCAGGACGTCGAGCACGGCTCGGAGCCGCTGCTCTACGCGGCCGTCGGCCCCGACGCGGTCGGCGGCGCCTACTACGGCCCCGCCGGGTTCGCCGGCCTCACCGGCCCGACCACGACGGCGTCGGTCCCGCGGTCCGCCAGGAGCGCGGACCTCGCCCGCTCGCTGTGGGCGGTCGCCGAGGACCTCACGGGCACCACGCCGCCCGCCTGAGCGACGGACCGGCCGGCCCCGCCCGTCTGAACGACGGCCAGGACGCACGGCCGGCCCCCGCAGCGCCGGTCCGTTCCGCACACTCCCGTTCCGCAGCGTCGGCCTGGAGGCACGACTCGCCCCCGCAGCCCTGCCTCACCACCGCAGGTGGTCGCGTCGCAGCGCCCCGGTCACCGCCGCGAGCAGCGCACGCTGGCCGCGGGCCGTCGGGTGCACGTCGTCGGACTGCATCCAGGCGGGGTGTCCTCGGAACGGCTGGCCGAGGTCGAGCCAGGCACCGCCGATCCCCGTCACGGCGGTCCGCAGCACCGTGGAGATCGTGCCGAGCTGGGCGGGCGGGGCGTCCTGGTCCCAGACGGCGCTGATGCCGACGATCCGGGCGCGGGGCAGGAGCCGGTGGACCTCCGCGACGAGCTGCTCGGACGCCCCGGCGAGCTCGTCGTCGTCCTGTCCGAGGTCGTTCGAGCTGGCCTGGAGCACCACGACGTCCGGGTGCAGCGCCGCCGCCTGCTCCGCGAGTTCCTCGTCGGTCGCGGAGCACTCGTCGCTGCCCTCGGCGAGGACCCCGGCCCCGTCGCAGCCGAGGTCGGTGAGCCGGAGCCGGTCCGCCGCCGCGAGGAGCTCCGGCCACGCCTGGTCGCGCCGGAGCCCGTGCCCGATCGTGATCGAGTCGCCGATGACGACGACCCGGGGCCCGGCGACGCGGGCTGCACCGGCTCGTGTCCCCGGCGGGAGCACCGCCCCGACGTCGGACGAGCACCCGGTCACCCCACTCGCGAGCGCGGCGAGCACGAGTCCGACGAGCACGATGCGGACCGGTCGTGGCACGGGGCGCCCGTCAGAACTGCACGTCGTCGCGGCGGAACGCAGCGGTGACCGCCGCCGCGATCGCCCGTTGTCCACGGGCCGTCGGGTGCACGTCGTCGCCCTGCATCCAGTCGGCGTGCCCGCGGAGTGGTTCGCCGATGTCGACGTAGGTGCCGCCCTCGCGTGCAAGGGCCTTCCGCATCGCCTTCGAGATCGCCGCGAGCTGGGCGGGCGGGGCGTCCTGGTTCCAGATCGCGCTGAGCCCGGTCACCCGCGCGCGGGGCATCCGGCGATGCACGTCGTCGACCACCTGGTCCGTGGCGCTCCGGATCTCCGCGGTGTCGAGCCCGAGGTCGTTCGAGCTGGCCTGCAGGACGACGACCTGTGGACGCAGTGCGACGGCGCGCTTGACGAGGGTGGCGTACGCGCTCGCGCAGTCGTCGTCGTCCCCGAGTGCGGCCACGCCGGCGCCGTCGCAGGACAGGTTCGTGAGCGACCAGCCGTTCGTGTCGGCCATGAGCGCCGGCCACGCCTGCGCCGTGGTGAGTCCGTGCCCGGCGGTGATCGAGTCGCCGACCGTCACGACGGCCACGTCGTCCGCGCGGTCCCACGGCACGGCGGGGCCCGGCGTCGGGGTGGGTCGGGTCGTCGTCCGCGGGGTCGACTCCGAGCCGACGGCTGCCGACGACTGCTCGCTGCAGGCGCCGAGTGCAGCCACGGCGAGCGCCGCGACGACGACGGCGAGCACGCTCCGGGTCCGGGTGGTCACGAGGCGCGAAGCTACGCCGGCACGCCATGGCCGGCCCGTGCGTCGCGCTGCGGGTGCACTCAGGCGGCCAGGGGCGGCGGGACCGCTCAGGCGTGGTGGAGTTCGACCGACCCGTCGAGTCGTCCGGGCTCGGTCAACCGCGCGTGCTGGAGCACCGTCCGCTCACGGCCGACCGCGGCGGCGACGATCGAGAGCGTCGTCATGTGTCCCTCGGCTTCGTGCACGTCGCGGAGGATCGCGTCCGGGTGGTCGGTGGGCAGGCTCGCGGACCCGGCGAGCACCCCGAACCAGCCGCTCCAGCCGTCCCCGGCGTCGGCGCCGGCGTCCGCGGCGCGCAGCTCGTCGAACGGTCCGAGCACGGGAGGCCCGGCCGGGGCGTCCACCGAGCGGAAGGCGTCGAGCCACCGCCCGACCCGGGGTGCGGCGGGGTCGTCCGGCTCGCCGTGGGTGACCATGTGCACGCCGGGGCCGAGCGCGGTCGTCCGGACCTCGGTGCCGTCCCACGTGACGACCTCGGCGCCGTCGGCCGTGGCGCGGACGAGGTTGAACGCGCGCGCGGTCGGGACGGTCCCGTCGTGCCCGGGCAGCACGCCCCCGACCGCGTCGAGCGGCACCACGCCGCGGGTGGTCCAGGTGCCGTCCGCGCTCGCGACCGGTTCGCCGCGGTTGAGCACGACCGCGAGGCCGGCCTCGTCCGAGGCGGCGAGCCAGGCGCCGCCCGCCGAACGGTCGCGGACACCGCGCACCCCCGGGTCACGGTCCGGCCACCAGGCGGCCGGCGGGTCCCACGGACGCTCGGGCGACTCGTCGCGGAGGGCGAGCATCGTCACCGGCCACTCGGAGCCGGGCGCGACGCGGACGACGACGGTGCACATGGCGTCGATCCTCGCACGCTGCGCCGGGTACCGTGACCGGTGTGAGCGCAGCAGCAGGACACCGCCGCACGGTCGTCGTCGGCATCACCGGGGGCATCGCCGCGTACAAGGCCGTGGGGGTCGTCCGCGACCTCGTCAAGCGTGGCCACGAGGTGCACGTCGTCCCGACCGAGGGCGCCCTGCGCTTCGTCGGGCTGCCGACGCTCGAGGCCCTGAGCCGCAACCCGGTGACCACGAGCGTCTGGGACGACGTCGCCGAGGTCCGGCACGTCGCGCTCGGCCGTCGGGCGGACCTCGTGGTCGTCGCCCCGGCCACGGCCGACGCCCTGGCGCGGATGGCCGCGGGCCTCGCGGGCGACCTCCTCGGCACCACCCTCCTCGCGACCGAGGCGCCCGTCGTCGTCGCGCCCGCGATGCACCCGCAGATGTGGGAGCACCCCGCGACCCGCGCGAACCTCGACACGCTCCGCGCCCGCGGAGTGCACGTCGTCGGACCCGTCGTCGGTGCGCTCACCGGGGACGACGCCGGCATCGGTCGGATGTCCGAGCCCGAGGACATCGTCGCGGCGGCACTCGCGGTGCTGGACCACGAGGGTCGGCCGGACCGGACCGCCGGACCGGCACCGTCCCTCCCGTCCGGCGACCTGCGCGGGGTCCGCGTCCTGGTGACGGCGGGCGGGACCCGGGAGCCGTTCGACCCGGTCCGCTTCGTCGGCAACCGTTCGAGCGGACGGCAGGGCATCGCGATCGCGGCGGACGCCGCCGCTCGCGGCGCGGCCGTCACCCTGGTGACGGCCAACGTCGACGCCGGGCTGACCGAGGGCCTCGACGTCGACGTGCGCCCGGTGGGGTCCGCCCTCGAACTCGCCGACGAGGTCCGGGCGGCAGCGGCCGAGGCGGACGTCGTGGTGATGACCGCCGCGGTCGCCGACTACCGACCGGCCGAGGTGCACGCGGAGAAGCTCAAGAAGGACGCGCAGGGCGACACCCTGACCCTCGAGCTCGTCCGCAACCCCGACGTGCTCGCCGAACTCGTGGCGAACCGTCGGACCGGACAGATCATCGTGGGCTTCGCGGCCGAGACGGAGCCGGACCGTGCGGCGCGGATCGAGCTGGGGCGGGCGAAGATCGCGCGGAAGCCCGCAGACCTCCTCGTGGTGAACCACGTCGGGTGGTCGTCGGGCTTCGAGCGGGAGGAAAACGCCATCGAGGTGCTGACGCCAGGCGGCGAGGTCGTCCGTGAGACGTCGGGCACCAAGGCCGAGGTCGCGGCGGCGGTCCTCGACCTGGTGGCGACCGCCCTCGCCTGACCGGACCGGGGGCACAGCTCGCTGCCCGGTGCCCGCTGCCCGCTGCCCGGTGCCCGCTGCCCGCTGCTCGCTGCTCGCTGCTCGCTGCTCGCTCCGAGCAACCGCGTGCACGATGGGGGCATGCGACGACGTGAGCGCACGAAGCGCGCCAACCGCACTGCCGCCGTCCTCGCCGTCGTGCTCGGCGGCGCGGGCGTCACCCACCTCCTCCGTCCCCGGACCTACGACCGGATCGTGCCGGAGGCCCTGCCGCCGCGCCTGACGACCCTCGTGTCCGGGGTCGCCGAGCTCGGCATCGCGGCCGCGCTCGCCCTCCCGGGGACGCGTCGTGCCGCCGGTTGGGCGGCGGCGGCGCTGTTCCTGGCGGTGTTCCCCGCGAACGTCAAGATGGCACGCGACCTCCTCGACTCGCCGCGGTCGACGCGGACGATGCGCCTCGTCTCCGTGCTCCGACTGCCGCTGCAGGCACCGCTGGTGGTGTGGGCGGCCCGCGTGGGTCGGCACGGCGGATGAGCGACACGGCGGACGCCCGGGCGGCCGTCCCGCTCCTGCACCGCCCGGTGACGGTGCACGCGTGGGAGGACATCGTCTTCGCGCACTGGCGGCGCGACCCGCAGGCCCTCGCCCGGATGGTCCCGCGCGGCACGCGGCCGGACGTGGTCGACGGCAGTGCGTGGGTGGGGTTGTCGGCGTACGTCTTCCGTGAGACCCGGGTACCGCCCTTCCCGCCGTCCGGCCGTCTCGGCACGATGACGGAGGTCACGCTCGAGGTCCTGACGGTCGACGACCACGGCCGCCACGGCGTCGCGTACCGCACGATCGACACCGCCAACGTGCCGGCGATCGTGGCGGCGCACGCGCTGCTCGGCGTCCCGTACACGTTCGCGCACGCCGGGTCGCGTCGCCGCGGCGACACCATCGCCCACCGGTCCGTCCGGCACCCGAACCGCGCGCTCCACCCGCTCCGCGCCGCGCGTGCGATCCGGCTGACGCCGACGAGCGGGCCGGGAGGCACGCCACGCCCCCGGCACGCGGCGGCCGTCCGCGTCGTGGCCGGCCCGGTCACGACCGCACCGCTCGCGGCCGAGCTCACCACCCGTGCGGGGATCCACGCCCGGCACCTGGCGCAGACGGTGTTCTGGCAGCGGCAGCACCCGCCGCTCGAGGTCCGCACCGCCCGCATCGAGCAGCTGCGGGGTGACCTGCCCTCGGCCGTCGGGCTGCCCGGACTGTTCGACCGCGAGCCCGACTCGGTGCTCGCCGTGGACGCGACGACCGTCCGCTACGCCTGGGGGGACGTCCTCCGGTGACCGACCAGGACCTCGAACGCTTCGTCAGCGCCCAGGAGGGCGTGCACGAGCGGGCGCTGGGCGAGCTGCGGGCCGGCCGGAAGGACACCCACTGGATGTGGTTCGTGTTCCCGCAGGTCGCCGGGCTCGGGCGCAGTCCGACGGCGCAGCACTACGCGCTCTCGGGGCTGGAGCACGCCCGGCGCTACCTCGCCGACCCGGTGCTCGGACCCCGCCTGCTCGACGCGGTCGCCGTCGTGACCGAGGCCCCGGCGCGCTCTGCCGAGGTCCTGCTCGGTGCCACGGACGCGCTGAAGCTGCGGTCCTCGCTGACCCTGTTCGCGCACGCCGCCGACGACCCGGCACCGTTCCGCCGTGCGCTGGACCGCTGGTACGACGGGCACGAGGACCCGGCGACGCTGCGGCTGCTCGGCGTCGACGGCTGACCCGCTCCGCGGGCACTCGCGCACCGTATATCAGGTACGGTGATCCGTACGGCCGCACCCGGAGTGCCGGTCGGTCAGCACGACCTCCAGGAGGCACCCATGCCGGTCCCCACCAGCGCACCGACGGAGCACCAGCTGCTCCGCGACACCGTCCGGACGAAGATCCACGACGCGATCATGGACGGCACCCTGGAGCCCGGGGAGCGGCTGAACGACGACGAGCTGATCGCCTGGCTCGGCGTCTCCCGGACCCCGATCCGCGAGGCCCTGAGCCAGCTCGCCCGCGCCTGGCTCATCGAGATGGCGCCGAACCGCTACACCCGGGTGACGACCCCGAGGCCCGATGAGGTGGTCGAGGCGCTCCAGACCCTCGGCGTGCTCTTCGGCGGCGTGGTCCGGCTCGCCGTGCCGCGGCTCGGTGCGGGCGCGCGGAAGCGGATCCTCGCGGCGCTCGACGCGACCATCGCCGACTTCGAGACGCACGACGTCGCCGCGGTGAACCACGACGCGCTCGACGTGTTCGCGCTCTACGTCGCCGAGTGCGGCAACGCGGACCTCCAGCGCGTGTGCCGCGACACCACGGACGGCCTCGGCTTCCGACTGCGTCTGCCAAACCTCGACGAACTCGTCGACTGGGAGCGCATGACCGAGGACTTCCGGCGTCTCCGCACCGCGACCGAAGCCGGCGACAACATCGGCGCGGAGCTCGCGACCGAGGCGATCCACCAACTCCCCGGCGAGAAACGCTGAGCACACCTGTACGGTCGGACAGAAAGCGCCCGTACCGGTGCCGCCACGATCGGGCGGTAGCATCACGCACGACCCCTGATCACCGAAGCGGAGGCCACCCATGAGCGCTCGCGAGACCGACCGTACGGCCATCGCCGCGCGGCTCGCCGCGGCCGTCGGACGCATCAACCGACGCGCACGGACCGACTCCGCCTCGCTGGGCTACGGCATCGTCTCGGCGCTCGCCACGATCGAGCGCGAGGGTCCCCTGCGTCCGGGTGACCTCTCCCGCCTCGAAGTGGTGACGAAGCCCACCATGACGCGGATCCTGACCGAACTCGAGCAGCGCGGGTTCATCGAGCGGGAGGCCGACCCGAGGGACGGCCGGGCGTTCATGGTGAGCGCCACGGAGGCCGGGGTCGCCGCGGTCGAGGCTGCACGGTCGCAACGCACCGGCATCGTGGCCGAACTCATCCACGGCCTCCCCGAGGACGACGTCGCGGCGATCGCCGGGGCCCTCGACGCGCTCGAACGGATCGCACAGGGCGACCGCGCCCAGGAACCTCACACCTCCTGACCCCGACGCGGGTCGTTACCGAACCGTTACCGAAGGGTGGACGGACGGTTCTGCCAGTGTTCCTGGACGCTGCGCCCAGCGTGACGCGTCATCGTGACCGCTCCGCCTCGGCGTGACCACCCCACGGTCACCGGACGGCGGACGGACGGGCCCCACACCACCGTCCGGGCCTCCCCCGGCTCGCGGACCGCACGACGGCCACGCCGCACCCCGATCGACACGCCTCCCCCACCCCGGCGTGCTCGGGCGCGGTCCGCACACGAGCCGGCCGACCACCGGAACCGATGACTCGACGCACCACTGCTCTGCCCAGCACCACCGCTCCGACCACCGCCTCGACCCGACGCGAGGCCCTCGACTCCCCCGCCCGCCGCGTCCGACGAGCCCTGCGCAACCGGACGACCGTCGTCGCCTCCGGCGCAGCCGTCCTGGCCATCGCCGTCGGCGGCATCGCGGTCGGCTCCCAGCCGGCCCTCGGCGAGGCACTCGGCGTCCCGAGCGCCACCCCCACGAGCGCCCCCGCGCTCGACGGCACCGCGCTCGACCGCGCGCAGGCGCAGGCGACCCTGTCGAGTGCCCGGACGGTGCTCGACGACGCCAACCGCAAGACCGACACGACGGCGCTCCGCCAGCGGGTCGAGGCACTCGACGACTACTCGAAGCTGTCCGGGGCCGCCCTGACGAACCGCATCGCCACCACGGTCGCCGCCAGCCAGGAGGTCGCCGAGGCGAGCGCCGAACAGGACCGGTCGGACGCGGACGCGAAGCGCGCTGCCGCTGCGAAGGCCGCGGCCGCGAAGGCAGCGGCAGCCAAGGCAGCGGCCGAGGCCGCCGAGCAGGCACGGAAGCTCGCCGAGGGCAACACCGTCGCGGGCGCGAAGGCCACGGCGTCGGCGCTGGCGTCGTCCCGCTACGGCTGGGGCTCGGACCAGTTCCAGTGCCTCGACAACCTCTGGACCAAGGAGTCCGGCTGGGACTACCGCGCCGTGAACAGCAACGGCGGCGCGACCGGCATCCCGCAGGCGCTCCCGGGCTCGAAGATGGCGACGGCCGGCTCCGACTGGCAGACCAACGCGACCACGCAGATCACCTGGGGCCTGCAGTACATCTCCGCCGCCTACGGCACCCCGTGCGCGGCGTGGGCACACTCGCAGGCGTCGAACTTCTACTGATCCGCACGAGACGGAGGCCGGGAGGACCTTCCCGGTGTCCGCCGGCGTGCGGTAGGCATGCTCCGTGAGCACAACCGGACTGCGCCGCATGGCTCCACGCGACCCCGCCGAGGCGCACCGTGCGGCCAGCCCGCTCGAGCTCCTGTTCGACCTCGTCTTCGTCGTCGCGGTCGGGTTCGCGGCGACGAACCTCCACGAGATCGAGACCGAGGGGCACGTCAGCTCGGCGATCGTCTCCTACGCCTTCGTCTTCTTCGCGATCTGGTGGGCGTGGATCAACTTCACCTGGTTCGCCACGTCGTTCGACACCGACGACTGGCTCTACCGCGTCACCACGTTCGTGCAGATGGGCGGTGTGCTCGTCCTCGCCGCCGGGGTCCGACCGCTCATGGTCGACGGCGACCCCGCGATCGTCGTCGTCGGGTACGTCGTGATGCGCCTGGCCTTGGTCGGGCAGTGGCTGCGCGCGGCCGCGTCGGCGCCGGGGTACCGCCGCACCGCGCTCCGCTACGCCGTCGGGATCGTCGTCGTCCAGGCGCTCTGGGTGCTCGCACTCGTACTCCCCGAGGCCGCGCTGCGCGGAGCGATCCCGGTACTGATCCTGCTCGAGGTGCTCGTGCCGCCCGTCGCCGAGCGGGGGTCGCGCACGACGCCGTGGCACACGCGGCACATCGCCGAGCGGTACTCCCTGTTCACGCTCATCGTCCTCGGCGAGGGGCTCGTGGCATCCGCGAGCGCGGTCATCGACGGCCTCGAGCACACCGACCACCTCGGCTCGCTCCTCGTGCTCGCGGCGGCCGGGCTCGTGATCGTCGCCGGGCTCTGGTGGATCTACTTCGCACGCGAGCAGCACGCCCGCATCCGGTCCCTGCCGAGCGCCCTGGTGTTCGGGTACGGCCACTACGTCGTGTTCGCGGCTGCCGGAGCGCTGCCGGCGGGCATCGAGGTCGCGGTGAGCGCCGACGCCGGCGAGGCCGACCTGTCGCACGTGACGGTGGCCGCGACGATCGCGGTGCCGGTGGCGCTCTTCGTCCTCGCGGTCTGGGCCCTCGCACTCCGTCCGTCGCTGTCGCTCGGCTGGAACGCCGTCGTCGTGGTGCTGGCCGCCGCCGTCGCCGTCGCCGCCTCGGTGGTCGTCCCCGCGGTGTCGCTCGTCGCCACGGCGGTGCTCGTGGCCGCGATCGTCGTCGTGCTCGAGGTCGCCGACCGCCGGCGACGGCTCCGGACCCGTGCTGGGTCCGGCCGGGCGGTCAGCCGACGCGCGCGACCCGGACGTCGACCCGGCTGAGCACGAGTCCGTGCTCCGTCGCCACGGCGAGCGCGGCGACGTGGGCCTCGTGTGCGGTGGTGGGAGCCGGGCGGGAACCGTCGGTGCCGATGACGACGCGGAGGACGTCACCGTCCAGGACGACCCGGCTCGGTGCGGTCCGGGCGGCCAGGCTCTTGACGGCGGACACGGTGCTGCCGAGGGTGGGCCGGGCTCGGTAGAGCTCGGCGACCCCGGGGACGGCGAGCACCGCGGTCTCGACGGCGGTCAGGGTCTCGTCCGGGGTGCTCATGCGCCTGCCTCCTCGTCGTCGCTGCCGTGGCTGGTTCCGTCATCAGCGGGACGGTCGTCCGCGGGCTCGTCGTCGGTGCGCGGCACGAGGTCGCGCACGACGACGTCGACCGAGTCGACCACGAGGTCGGTCTGGTCAGCGAGCACCGCCGCCACGGTCTCCCGGACCTCCGACGCCACGGTCCGGATCGTCGCTCCGGCGCGGACGGCGATCTCGACGACGACCCGCACGGGCGCCCCGAGCTCGGTGACGTCGCCCTCGAGCGTGCACCGGGCGATGAGGGCGTCGGACACGCCGTCGCCGGCACTCCGGACGAGCGACCGGATCGCACCCTCGGTCATCACCGGTCGTTCGGTCGGCGCGGCCGGACGCAGGGGGACGTCCCGCCCCGCCCGCGCCTCGAGCGAGATGTTGGCGAGCACACCGCTCACCCACGACTCGTCCGCCGGGGCCTCCTGCTCGGCTGCGGCCTCGAGCGAGCCGAGGGACGACTGCCGGAGCCGGACGATCGCCGCGAGCGCGTTCTGGCACGCCGGTGAGTCGTCGATGGACGGGTCCGCGGGCTGCATGCCCGCGTCGAGGTAGTCGGCCAGCTCGTCGATCGAGTGGCCGTCGAGGTCGTCGGGTTCGAGGGAGTCGAGCCGGACGTGCTCGGGATCGGTCATCGCCATCCCTCCATGAGACGGATCATGTTCTTGCGGGCGCGCGAGAGGAGCCCGCGGACGGTCGAGACGGGGAGGTCGAGCTCCTCGGCGATCTGGTCGTAGGAGTACTCGAGCACCTCCTTCATCACCCAGCACCGGCGCTGCGCCTCGGGGAGTTCGCCGAGCGCGGTCTCGACGGCTTCCTCGCGCGAGCGGGCCTCGGCGACACGCTCCGGAGCATCGTCGGACGGGGCCTCGACCTCGATCTCGGTGACGTCGTCGTGGAAGCGACGGGCCCGGATGCGGTCGATGCACTTCCGACTGAGGATGCGCATGAGCCACGACTTGACCTTGCTCTGGTCCTCGAGCCGGTCGAGCCGGTCCCAGGCGGTGATGAAGGTCTCCTGCACGACGTCGTCGAGCTCGTCGGTCGAGCCGAGCGTCCGGCGCGCGTAGGCGCGCAGCAGCGGGGTGTACCGGCGGATGAGGACCTCGAACGCCCGGACGTCGCCGTCCGACGACCGGCCGGCGAGGACGGCGTCGTCGAGGTCGGTGAGGAGCTGGTGGGGCACGTGTTCCTTCTACCGGGACCGGGTGAGGTCTTCCTGAGCACGGGAGCGACGACCGGTCACCGTGCACCCGCGCGGCGTGCGTGGGCAGTGGTCACCCGGAACGGTCCGACGGGTCGTGCGGCGAGCGCGCGGACCCGGGCCTGCGCGAGCAGGTGCTGCCGGACCGGGTGGCGCTGCGAGCCGGGTCGGTCGTTCGTGGTGTCGGTCATGGTCGTTCCTCCTCGGCCGCGGTGACGGCCTCCACCGATGGGACGGGCCGGGACGCCGGTTCGTCACACCCGGATCCGGACTCCGCACGGAGGGCATCCGTGCGGCATGCTGGTGCGGTGCCCCTCGTGACCGCCGTCTGCCGCGTGGCGCGGCTCCTGCCCGACTCCGGCACGATCGGGGTCACCGCCATCGACAAGCGTCCGGTCGACGGCCCGGTGCGGGTCCGGCCCCTCGGACTCCGCGCCGACGTGCAGGCCGACCGGAAGCACCACGGCGGCGAGGACCAGGCCGTGTACGCCTACGCCGACGAGGACGCCACGCACTTCGCCGGGCTGCTCGATCGCGAGGTGCCGCCGGGGCTGTTCGGCGAGAACCTCCGGACGAGCGGGATCGACGTCACCGGGGCTGTGACCGGGGAGCGATGGCGGATCGGTGCCGAGCTCGTGCTCGAGGTCACGATCCCCCGGATCCCCTGCGGGACCTTCGCCCGTCGGATGCGCGAGGACAAGTGGGTCCGACGGTTCACCGAGGAGGGGCGTCCCGGTGCCTACCTGCGGGTGGTGAAGTCCGGCTCGGTGGCGAGCGGTGACGCGGTCGAGGTGATCGACCGCCCGGCCCACGGGGTGACGATCGGCGAACTGTTCGCCGGCGTCACGGCCGAGCGCGCGCAGGCGGTCGTGGACGCTGGACGACCCGTGCCGCCGAAGGTGCAGGTCCTGCTCGGGAAGGCCCTCGCGCGCGGCTGAGCCGTGGGCCGTGCGGGCCCCGGCGGTCGGTCAGTCCGGCAGCGTCCGCCGGACCGGGTCGATCGGCCGCTTCGCACGGGGCAGCCCCGCGACGACCAGGTCGTAGGCGTTCGCCACGAGGTCCTCGACGAGGGTCTCGTCGAGGCCGTCGCCGGGCGACAGGGTGATCCAGTGCCGCTTGTCCATGTGCCAGCCCGGTGTCACCTCCGCCAGGTCGCGGACGAGCGCGGCCCCGTGCGGTGGAGCGCACTTGAGGTTGACGATCGGGACCCCGCGGAGCTCGGACGTCATGACGAACATCTTGCCGACGACCTTGTAGACGAACGTGCCCTCGCCGAAGGGCTGGGTCTCCTGGACCGCGGGCAGGCCCATCGCGGTCTGCGCGGCGATCTCGTGCAGGGCAGCTCCGTCCATGCCACCAGCATGCCCGAACCGGCACCCCGATCGGGGGCATGAGAGATCCTCGCAGTGGGCCTAGGCTGAGCGGGTGCACATCACCCGAACCCTCAGCATCGCCGCAGCGAGCGTCGTCCTCGCTGCCACCGCCGTCGTCGGCGGCGCCTCGACCGCCCAGGCAGCCCCCACCGTCTACAAGAACTGCGACGCCGTGCACCGCGTGTACTCCGGCGGCATCGCGAAGAAGTCCGTCACCAGGAACAAGGTGATCTCCGGCGGCAAGGTGACCTACCGAGCGCTCAAGGGCACCGTCAAGAAGGACGACAAGCTCTACGCGGCGAACAAGAAGCTCGACCGCGACGCCGACGGCATCGCCTGCGAGAAGAGCTGACCCGACCACACGCCGGAGGGGGCCGGCGCGCACGGAGCGCGCCGTGCCTCCCGTCCGGAACCGCGACCGGAGGTCGCTGAGGGGACGGCGGGACGTCAGAGCGGCGGGACGCCCTCGTGGCCCGAGCGCGGACGGGCCGTACCGGCGACGCCGGTGACCACCGACCGCGGCGGCACGTCCTTCGTGACGACCGTGTTCGCGCCGACGACGGAGTCGGCGCCGATCGTGATCGCGCCGATCAGGGACGACCCCGCACCGAGCACCACGCGGTCCCCCACCCGCGGGTGCCGCCGAGCGCCGGGGCCGTGCTCGCCGCCGCGCCCGCCGAGGGTCACGCCGTGGAACACCACCACGTCGTCACCGACCACCGCGGTCTCGCCGATCACGACGCCCATGCCGTGGTCGATGAAGAACCGGCGGCCGATCCGCGCGCCGGGGTGGATCTCGATCCCCGTGACCGAGCGCGCGACCTGCCCGATCACCCGTGCCGCGAACCGCGCCCCGGGCAGGCCACGGGCGAGCCACAGCCGGTGGGTCAGCCGGTAGGTCCAGATCGCGTGCAGGCCGGAGTACACGATCGCGTTCTCGAGGTCGCCCCGTGCTGCGGGGTCCCCGCGGCGTGCTGCGGCCAGGTCCTCCCGGACGGTCCGCAGCACGCCGCGACGTGGAGCTGGGCTCACGCAGTGAGTCCCTCGAAGAGCACGGTCGACAGGTAGCGCTCACCGGTGTCGCAGACGATCGCGACGATGCGCTTGCCGGCGTTCTCCGGGCGTGCGGCGACCTCGATCGCGGCGTGGATGATCGCGCCGGAGGAGATGCCCGACAGGATGCCCTCCTGCGTCCCGAGGTCGCGGGCCACGCGCAGCGCGTCCTCGAGCTCGACGTCGAAGACCTCGTCGATGACGCTCTGGTCGAGGACCTCGGGCACGAAGTTCGCGCCGATGCCCTGGATCTTGTGCGGCCCGGCCTTGCCCTCGGTGAGCAGCGGCGAGTCCTTCGGCTCGACGGCGATGACCTGCACGCCGGGCACGCGCTCCTTGAGCACCTGGCCGACGCCGGTGATCGTGCCGCCGGTGCCGACGCCCGCGATGAACGCGTCGACGTGGCCCTCGGTGTCGCGCAGGATCTCCTCGGCGGTGGTCTTCCGGTGGATCGCAGCGTTCGCGGGGGTCTCGAACTGGTGCGCGAGGATCGCACCCGGGGTCTCCGCGACGATCTGCTCGGCCCGGGACACCGCACCCTTCATGCCCTCGGGGCCCGGGGTCAGGACGACCTCGGCACCGTAGGCGCGGATCAGCGCACGCCGCTCGACGCTCATCGTCTCGGGCATCGTGATGACGACCCGGTAGCCGCGGGCCGCGCCGACCAGGGCGAGCGCGATGCCGGTGTTGCCGGACGAGCCCTCGACGATGGTCCCGCCGGCCTGGAGCTCGCCGGACTCCTCGGCCGCGTCGACGATCGCGACGCCGAGGCGGTCCTTGACGCTGGCGCCGGGGTTGTAGAACTCGAGCTTCGCGAGGATCTCGGCGCTGCCCTCGCGCGGGAGTCGGTTCAGCCGGACGAGCGGGGTGTTCCCGAACGCCTGGGAGATGTTGTCGTGGATGGTGCCGCTCATCTGGTCCGTTCCTTCGGGTCAGGTCGCGCCGCCTGCACTGGAGGCGCGGGTCGCTGCGGGTGCGCTGCGATCCTACCGAGCGGGGCCGGGCGTCCTCCGTTCCGTGACGCACGGGGCCGGGCGTCCTCCGTTCCGTGATGCGCGGCCAGCGCACGGGCGTCCTCCGTTCCGTGACGGGCGGGCAGCGCACGGCCGTCCTCCGTTCCGTGGTGGGCGGTCAGCGCACGAGCGTCCGCTCGAACGCGTCGTCCGTCGCCTCGAGCACCCGCAGCACGTTCCCGCCCGCCAGTGCCGCGAGCTCGTGGTCCTGCCAGCCGCGGCGAGCGAGCTCGGCGGCGAGCACCGGGTAGCGGGAGACGTCCCGCAGGTCCGGCGGCAGCACCGGCGTGCCGTCGTAGTCCCCGCCGATCCCGACGTGCGCCACCCCGGCGACCTCGCGGGCGTGCTCGACGTGGTCCGCGACCTCGGCGACCGTGACGAGCGGCGCCTCCCCCGCCGACCCGGCGGCCTCCCACTCGGCGTACGCCCGCGACACGAACGCCGGCACGAAGGTGATCATCAGGACGCCGCCGTTGCCGGGCAGCCGCTCGAGCACGTCGTCCGGCACGTTCCGCGGGTGGTCGTTCACGGCGGTGGTCGACGAGTGGCTGAAGACGACGGGTCGCGTCGCGACGTCGAGCGTGTCCCGCATCGTCGTCGGGGCCGTGTGCGACAGGTCCACCAGCATCCCGATCCGTTCCATCTCCGCCACGACCTCCCGACCGCGGTCGGTGAGGCCGCCGTGCGGGTGCGACCCGGTCGCGGAGTCGGCCCACGGGGTGTCGTCGTTGTGTGTGAGGGTCATGTACCGCACGCCGAGCCGGGCGAAGGTGCGCAGGACGGCGAGGTCGTCGCCGATCGAGTGCCCGCCCTCGGCGCCGAGGAGCGACGCGATTCGCCCGTCGTCGACCGCTGCGCGCACGTCGGCGGCGGTGCGGGCGATCCGGAAGGTCTCCGGGTACCGCTCGACGATCCGCAGGGCGACGTCGATCTGCTGCAGCGTGGTGCGGACCGGGTCCGGGTCGGAGCACGGCACGAACACCGACCAGAACTGCCCGACGACCCCGCCGGCGCGGAGCTTCGGGACGTCGGTGTGGAGCGACCCCTGCTCCGAGTCGATGCCCTCCACCCCGGAGCCGTGGGAGTCGCGGCGTTCCCAGGGCAGGTCGTTGTGGCCGTCGATCACGCGGAACGCAGTCATGCGGCGACGGTAGCGTACCCGCCCGGCCTTCTCGTGCCGGGATGTCGTCGTCGCTAGGCTCGGGCCGTGGACCCCGTGACGCTCCCGACCGACCGGCTCGTGCTCTCCGCCCCGGCGACGTCCGACGCCGAGGACGTCATCGCCTACGCGACCGACCCGGATGTCATCGCCTACACGCCCGTCCCGGCGCCGTACGGCCACGCCGAGGCCGTCGAGTGGCTGGGACGGTGCCGGACCGGCTGGGAGTCCGGGACCCGCCTCGCCTGGGCGATCCGTCGACGCGAGGACCCTCGTCTGCTCGGGACCGTCGAGCTCTTCCAGATCGCCGACGGCGCCGCCGAGGTCGGCTACGCCACGCACCCCGACGCCCGCGGCCACGGCTACGTCACCGAGGCGGTCTCCGCGATCGTCGACTGGGCCTTCGCCACCCCGCCGCACGGCCTCGGCCTCGTCCGCGTGCAGTGGCGCGCGATCGCCACGAACCACGCGTCCCTCGCCGTCGCCCGACGCGTCGGCATGTCGTACGAGGGCCTCCGCCGTTCGGGGGTGCTCCACCGCGGGCAGCGGCACGACGAGGCGCTCGCGGCGGTGCTGCGGGACGACGACCGATCGACGCCGCTCGGCTGGCCGGCGCCGACCGGTCGGCCCGACGCGTGACCGTCCGCTTCCGGCTCGACACGCACCTCGCCTGTGCGCCCGAGCGGGCCTTCGCGCTGTCGCTCGACATCGGTGCGCACGAGCGGTCGCTCGCCTCGACGGGGGAACGGGCCGTCGGCGGCGTCACGGCCGGCACGATCGGCCTCGGCGAGTCCGTGACGTTCCGCGCCCGCCACCTCGGGGTCGTCTGGCGGTTGACGAGTCGGATCGTCGTCCTGGGCCCACGCCGCCGGTTCCGGTGCGACGCGCCAGCGGCGGACCGGCCGTGCCGGCGGGGAGAGGCACCGCACCGGTTCGTCGACGAACAGGTGCGCGGTCCGTTCGCGCGTTTCCGGCACGAGCACCGCTTCGAGCGCGCCGGCACCGGCACCCGGATGCTCGACGACGTCGTGGTCACCGCGCCGTTCGGACCGCTCGGACGGCTGGCGGAGGTGGTCGTCCTCGGCCGCTACCTGCAGCGGCTGCTGACCGCGCGGAACACCGCGCTCGCTGCTGAGGCCGCCGCCGTCTCCGGCGCCGACGAGTGACCGCGGTGGTCCGGTCGGGTGCGCGCCGGTACGAGCGGGCCCGTCGCCGTCAGATCGCGTGCGCGCCCAGGATCGCTCCGGCGGCGTAGGTCGCGGCGAGCGCCAGGGCCCCGCCGACCACCACGCGCACGGTCGCCCGGCCGCGCGGTGCACCGCCGAGCGTGGCCCCGGTGGCCCCGGTGGCCGCGAGCGCCACGAGCACGGCGACGACCGTCACGAGGACCCGCACCGACTCGGGGGCGAGCAGCATGGCCAGGAACGGCAGCGCCGCCCCGGTGGTGAACGTCGCCGCGGACACCCAGGCCGCGCGCCACGGGCTGACCACCTCGTCCTCGGCGTCGCGCAGGGCGGCCTCGGCCCGGCGGGCCCGGACCTCCGGCCGCACGAGCTCGGCCGCGACGGAGGACGCGACGTCCGGCGCGACGCCGAGCCCGCGGTAGTGCGCCGCGATGGTGTCGGCGTCCTCGGACTCGGCCTCGAGCTGCGCCTGCTGCGCGGCCTGCCCGGTGCGCTGGGCGTCGCGGGCACCGCTGACCGAGACGTACTCGCCGAGCGCCATCGAGACCGCACCCCCGACGAGGGCGGCGGTACCGGCGGCGATGACCGGCCCGGTCCCCGCGCCCGCCCCGGCGACCCCGACGAGGACCGCGGCGACCGACACGATGCCGTCGTTCGCGCCGAGGAGTCCGGCACGGAGCCAGTTGAGCTTCGCGGCGCTCGTCGTGTCGTGATCGGTGGCGGGGAGCACGAGGTCGGTTGCGGTCGACATGCGATGAGCATGCCACCGTCCGGAACGGTCCGCCAGCAAGGTGAGGCTGCCCTGACCTGGGGTTTTGTGGTGAGGGCAGCCTTACCTGAGCGGACCGACAGCGAGTGCGGCAAACCGCACCACATCCCGCACCGGGTCCTGCACGCCCGGGCACCCGGTGGCCCCGGTGAGAGCATCCAAGGATGAGCAGGGGAATCAGGATCGACCACGTGGGCGTCACGGTGCCGGACATCGACGCTGCCACGGCCTTCTTCGCGGCGGCGCTCGACGCCGTCGTCCTCTACGACGTCCGGTGCCGCACCGAGGAGCCCCGCGGCTCCGCGGAAGTGCACCGGTACCTCGGGATCCCGTCGACGATGGCCCAGGGAGCCATCCGGATGCTCGCACTCCCCGAGGGTCCGGGGCTGGAGCTGTTCGAGTACCTCGGCCCGGACCAGCGGTTCGCCGCGGCACCGTCGGACCTCGGGTGGCAGCACCTCGCGCTGTACGTCGACGACCTCGACGCCGCCCTGGACAAGGTCGAGCGGGCCGGGGGCCTGCGGAACTCCGATCCGCGGGAGCTCCGCGGCGTCGAGGCCGGCGAGGGCAACCGGTTCGTGTACACCCGCACGCCGTGGGGTTCGACCCTCGAGCTCGTGAGCTACCCGACGCCGCAGCCGTACCTCCTCACGGCGCCGCGGGCGAAGTGGGCCCCGTGGCCGACCCCGGCCGATGCGCTCCCGGAGCCCGTGGCGGCACCGATCCCCGGGTGACCGGGCAGCGTTCGGGCCCCGGTCAGTCGCCGACGGTCACCCAGGCCCGCGTCGGCCGGCCGGACAACGGGTGTGCGAACGGCTCGCCCCAGGGCCGGAACCCGGCACTGCGGTAGAGGCCGAGCGCCGGGGCATTGTCCTCGAGTGCGTGCAGCACGCACCGGGCGTGCCCGGACCGTGGTGCGGCGTCGACCGCGGCGCGCAGGAGGTCCCGTCCGAGGCCGTGTCCCTGCGCACGCGGGTGGACCGCCAGCAGCGACAGGTAGGCGGCGTCCTCCGGGTCCTCCGGACCCCCGGTCCCCGGCGCCGTCACGAGGGCGAAGCCCGCGACCCCCGCGGCCCCCGGGAGGGCGAAGCCCGCGGCCCCCGCTGCCCCCGCGCGGGCGAAGCCCGCGACCTCCGCGACCCCCGCGGCCCCAGCGGCGCCCGGCGCATCCCCCGGACCTCCCGGCTCCGCCGCGACGACGAGCGCCACCCGCGGCTCCGCGAACTTCGCGAGCGCCCGGGCCCGGACCGCGTCGGACTCCGGCATGGCGTCCCGCACGCTGACCGCGGCGACCCAGAGGTCGACGCAGGCAGCGGCCTCGTCCTCCGACGCGGCACGCACGACGAAGGACGATCCGATCACGCCGTCAGCCTACGACCGCCTGCTGACCGATCCGGTAGCCGGCACCGCGGTGCTCCCCGGGCAGCCGGTCCCCGCGGCCGTGCAGCTTGTGCCGCAGCGATCCCGGCGTGTACTCCGTCGGGTAGACACCGCGCGCCCGCAGCTCGGGGACGACGAACTCGATGACGTCCTCCCAGGTCCCGGGTGTCACGGCGTAGGCGAGGTTGAAGCCGTCGACGTCGGTCTGCTCCTGGATCTCCTGGAGGCGGTCCGCGATGGTCGCACCCGAACCGACCTCGACCGGCCCGAGTCCGCCGATCGCCGTGTGCCGGGCGAGGTCGCGGATCGTCCACTTCGATCCGTCGGACCCGGTGGCCGCGGAGATGTTCGCCGCCGCGGACTGGATCGCGTTCGACTCGACGTCGCCGAGCGGCTCGTCGAGGTCCCACTGCGACAGGTCGACGCCCATCCACCCGGAGTTCAGCACGAGGGCGCCCTCCTCCGAGGCGTAGGACAGGTAGTCCTCGTACTTCGCGCGCGCGGCCTCGTCGGTGGCGTCCGTGATCACCGTGAGCAGCGAGTAGACGCGAGCGGCGTACCGGTCGCGACCAGCTGCCTCCAGGGCGTCCCGGATCTTCGTGACGGTCGCTGCCAACTGCGGCAGGGTCGGGGCGCCGACGAAGACGGCCTCGGCGTTCTCGGCCGCGAAGCGGACACCGCGCGGCGATGCCCCGGCCTGGTAGATGACGGGCGTGCGCTGCACGGACGGCTCGGACAGGTGGATGCCCGGGACGTCGAAGTGGCGCCCGTGGTGCTCGATGGGGTGCACCTTGGTCGGGTCGGTGAAGACCCCGGTCTCGCGGTCCTCGACGACCGCGTCGTCCTCCCAGGAGCCCTCCCAGAGCTTGTAGAGGACCTCGAGGTACTCGTCGGCGACGTCGTAGCGGTCGTCGTGCGACAGCTGGTCCGTCTGCCCCATGTTGCGCGCGGCGCTCGGCAGGTACCCGGTGACGACGTTCCAGCCGACGCGCCCCTTGGTGAGGTGGTCGAGCGTCGACATGCGCCGGGCGAACGGGTACGGGTGCTCGTACGCGGTCCCGGCGGTGATGCCGAACCCGAGGTGCTCCGTGACGGCGGCCATCGCGGACACGAGCAGGATCGGGTCGTTCACGGGCACCTGGGACCCGGTCCGGAGCGCCGACTCGTTCGAGCCACCGTAGACGTCGTACGTCCCGAGGACGTCGGCGATGAAGATGCCGTCGAAGGCACCGACCTCGAGCGTCTGCGCCAGGGAGGTCCAGTACGACAGGTCGTTGTAGTGCCGCGAGCGGTCGCGGGGGTGGCGCCACAGCCCGGAGGACTGGTGCGCGACGCAGTTCATGTCGAACGCGTTGAAGCGGATCTGCCGGGGAGCGTCGTCGGTCGTCACGGACGCGACGCTACGGGCGCCGAGCGGCGACCGCCACGCGCGTTGCGTCGTGTGACGTCCGGCCGGGAGGCCCGGGGCGCGGTCCGCTGTGCGGCCTGCGGTCGGACTGCGCTCGCCACGGGCGCGGGGCGCCGGTCCGCGCACGGCGCGCTTCCTGAGCGCGACGACGCCATCCACGGCAGGATGCAAGGGTGTCCCAGTCCATGCAGCGCACCCGGTGGTCCGCGACGACCCGCGACCCGACGCAGGCGGCCGAGCAGCTGCTCGGGCTGCCCGACCTGCGACGGGCGGACGTCGACACGGGTGCCGAGGAGTTCACGTTCGACGTGCGCCGCCGTGGCACGGACCTGCTCTCGCTCTGGTCGTCCGCCTCGACGGGCGACGTGCGCGGCGAGGTCGTCGCGGACACCGCGATGGTCCTGTTCTGGTTGAAGTCCGGCAGCGGCTCGGTGGACGACGACCACGACGTCCCCACCGGACGGCCGTCGCTCTTCCGGCACGACCCGCAGCACGTGCGGTGGACGGGCTACGAGCTCGACCTCATCCGCATCGACCGCCGCACCGTCGAGGAGGTCGCGGCGGAGCGCGGCGCGTGGCGTCCCGGTCCGCTCGAGTTCCAACCGCACCACATCCCGGAGGGGCCGGAACTGGCGGCGTTCTGGCTGATGGTGCGCGCCGTCGCCGCCGAGGTGCTCCGCGGGCCGACCGTCGTGCCCGAGTCCCGGGAGCGCGAGCTCACCCGGTTCGCCGCCGGTGGGCTGCTGACCGCGATCCCGCACTGGCCGATCGGCGAGCACGGACCGCCCCCGACCGCCGCCGCGGCCCGCTTCGCCCGCGCCGAGGGCTTCCTGCTCGAGCACGCGACGGAGCCGATCTCGGTGGAGGACGTGGCCGAGGCCGCCGGACTGAGCATCCGGGGCCTGCAGGAGGCGTTCCGGCGACACCACGGCGTCACACCGACGACGTACCTCCGTCGCATCCGCCTGCTGCTCGCCCGGGAGCAGCTCGAGTCGGGCGAGGCGGCGAGCGTCGGGGACGTCGCTCGCGCCGTCGGGTTCGGCCACCTCGGTCGCTTCGCGAGCAGCTACCGCGCGGAGTTCGGCGAGCTGCCGCGCGAGACGTGGTCGGCCTCGCGGCGCGGTCGCTGACCGGTCGGGTCAGGCGGCGGCTTCGCGGACCGCTGCCTCGGCGGCGACCCACGCGAGCATGCCGCACTTCACCCGCATGACGAACCTCGAGACGCCGTGGAACGCCACGAGGTCCTCGAGGACGTCCTCGTCGGGCTCGCCCGCCCCGCGGGAGCGCATCATCTCGCGGAACGTCTCGGTGAGGGCGAGCAGCTCGGGGACGGTGCGGCCGGTCGCCATGTCGGTCAGCACGGAGGCGGACGCCATCGAGATGGAGCAGCCGTCGCCCTGCCAGGCGATCTCGGCGATCCGGTCGGTGCCCGGCTCGAGCCTGACCCGCACGGTGATCTCGTCGCCGCACGTCGGGTTCCGCTCGAAGTGCTCGGCGTCGGCGTGGTCGAGCGGACCGTCGCCGTGCCGGGCCTTCGCGTGGTCGAGGATGACCTGCTGGTAGAGGGAGTCGAGGGCGTTCACCGGGCACCGGCCCCCTCGTCCCCTTCGGCCCCGAAGTACCCGCGGATCTCCCCGACCGCCCGCACGAAGCGGTCGACGTCGGACTCCGTCGTGTAGACGTACGTGCTCGCCCGGGTCGACGCGACGAGCCCGAGACGCCGGTGCAGCGGCTGCGCGCAGTGGTGGCCCGAGCGGACCGCGATGCCCTCGGCGTCGAGGTACTGCGCCACGTCGTGGGCGTGCACCCCGTCGACGTCGAACGCGACGAGACCCGACCGGGGCACGCCGGCCGGTGGCCCGACGACGCGGACGCCCGGGACGTCGGCGAGCCCGTCGAGCATCCGCTGTGCGAGGTGCTCCTCGTGCGCGCGGACCTGCTCCATCCCGAGCCGCTGCAGGTACCGCACGGCCTCGGCGAGCGCGACGGCCTGCGAGACCGGCTGCGTGCCCGCCTCGAAGCGTTCGGGCGCGGGCATGTACTCGCTCGACTCCATCATCACGGTGGTGATCATCGACCCACCGGTCCGGAACGGCGGGAGCGCGTCGAGCAGGTCGGCTCGGCCCCACAGGACACCGATGCCGTTCGGCCCGAGCATCTTGTGCCCCGAGAACGCGGCGAAGTCCACGCCGAGCGCTCCGACGTCGACTGGCCGGTGCGGGGCCGACTGGCAGGCGTCCAGGACGACGAGGGCGCCCTTCGCGTGGGCGAGCGCCACGACCTCGGCGACCGGGGCGACCATGCCCGTGACGTTCGAGACGTGCGCGAACGCGACGACCTTCGTGCGGTCGGTGATGACGGCGGCCGCGTCGGCGGCGGTCCAGGTGCCGTCGTCGGCGACGGGCACCCAGCGGAGCGTCGCCCCGGTGGTGGCCGCGACCTCCTGCCACGGCACGAGGTTCGCGTGGTGTTCGGCCTCCGTCACGACGATCTCGTCCCCTGGCGCGAGCCGGAAGCGGCCGGCGGCGGCACCACCACGGCCGCGGCTGGCGTTCGCGAACCCGTACGCCACGAGGTTGAGGGCGTCGGTCGCGTTGCTCGTCCAGACGACCTCCCGCGGGCTGGCGGCCCCGATGAAGCCGGCGACCGTGGCCCGAGCGTCCTCGTAGGCGTCCGTGCTCAGCGCGGCGAGCGTGTGGGCCCCGCGGTGGACCGCAGCGTTGTCGTGCTCGAGGAACCGGCGTTCGGCGTCGAGCACCTGCACCGGTCGTTCGGCGGTCGCGCCGGAGTCGAGGTACGCGAGCGGCCGGCCGTTCACCTCCTGCTGCAGGATCGGGAAGTCCGCGCGGATGCAGGCCACCTCGTCCTCGGTGAGCGGTGTGCTCGGTCCCACGATCGTCACGGGTCGGTCCTCCTGGTGTCGCCGGTCACGGACAACCCGTCAATCGTGGTCGTTGTTCCCGTCGGCGTCCAGTCGGACCCCCGTGGACGCCGCTACTCGTTGCCGATGTGCTTGTCCACGTTGTCCCGGGCGCCGTCGATCTTGTCGTCGAACTTGCCCCCGGTGGCCTTCTTGACCGCGTCGGCCACGCCGTCGAGCACCTTGTCGCTGACGTTCTCGGCCTGCTCGCTCTTCAGGGCGTCCTGCACCTTGCCGTCCTGCAGGAACTGCTGTGCCTTCTTGGTGATGTCGTCGAACCCGGCCATGAACGGCTCCTCCCTCGGGCGGGACCGGTCTGCCCCGCGTGCCGCCGATGGTAGGCCCGGAGGCGGTCCGGTGTCCGCGCCCCCGGGATCGGTCAGGCCATCTGGGCGCTGCGACGACGGGCGAGCACGTACGACACGGCGACGGACCCGGCGATGGCGAGCAGCGCGGGGACGAGGATGTCCGTGCCCTGCTGGGTGAACTCGAGCACGAGCACGAGGGCGGTGAAGGGGGCGCGCATCGTCGTCGCGAGGAACGCCGCGGCACCGACGAACGCGAAGGCGGCGAGGGACGACGAGTCGACCGGCCAGAGCAGGAGCCAGAGCCCACCGAGTCCGCCGCCGACGGCCGACCCGATCGCGATGGACGGCGTGAGCGTGCCGCCGACCGCGCCGGCGCCGATCGTGACGGCGGTGGTCGCGGTCTTCGCGATCCCGAGTACCAGCAGGAGCAGGATCGGCGCGAGTCCGACCACGGCGGCGTCGTCGAGGGAGGCGTTCATCGCCACCACGCCGAGCGCCCGGCCGTTGCCGAGGACCTCGGGGAACCACACCGCGACGAGCCCCACGAGCGCGAACGCCACGGGGAGCACGACGAGGAGGTGCCAGCCCTTCGGCGCGATGGCCTGCAGCCGGTTCGTGAGCTTGACGAAGCCGACCCCGGCGAAGCCGAGCACCGGCCCGACGATCACCGACCAGACGAGCAGCGACTCGGACATCGGCATCGACGGCACGTGGTAGAGCACCTCGTCGGGGATCACGAGCCGAGCGGTGAACGCGGCGATCGCACTCGTGGCGAACGCCGGCACCGCCGTGGCGAACGTGAGCTCCCCGAGCAGGACCTCGACGGCGAACAGGGCACCCCCGAGCGGCACGTCGTACACCGCTGCGAGACCGGCCGCCGCGCCGCACGCGACGAGGATGCGCGTCTCGCGGGGCGAGAGCCCGGCGCGCACGGTGACGACCTGGGCGAGCCAGGCCCCGATCTCGCGCGGCGCGACCTCCTTGCCGATCGAGCCGCCGAGGCCGACCGCCAGGATCTGCACGCCGGCGTTCGCCACGGTCGAGACCGCGGGCATCCGCTTGCCGGCGACCGCCGCGGTCACCGCCACCGTCCGCTTCGCCCACCGCCGGAGCGCCCACCACGCGACGGCGGTGAGCACGCCCGCCGCGGCGACCGCCAGGAACCGCGCCCACCCGGACTCGGCGTCGGCCGCCTCGAGGTGGCCGCCGTAGGGGAACCCGAACGCGACGAACTGGATGAGCTGCAGCGCGAGCCACACCGCGGTCCCGGCGACGCCGCCCGCCACGCCGACGAGGGCGGTGACGACGGCGATGCGGATCGCGCGTGCGGAGGTCAGGTGGCCGGTGGGGGCGGCCCGGCCGGGGGCGACGGCATGACCGGTGGGCGTGGCGGGACCGGTGCGCGGCATGGCGTCGAGCCTACCGAGCACCGGTCGCGCGTCAGACCGCCGTGACGCGGAACGGCACCACGGCGTCGGCCGGCAGGTGTGGCGGCTGCACCCCCACGGTCGTCAGCACGCGGCCGCTGAACTCGCGCTGCCCGTCCCACCACGACGGCGCCTTCAGCCCGTGCAGCTCGCCGACGACGACCGGCTCGACCCGGTAGCGCGTGTCCGGGTCGAGGTCGCGGAAGCGGACCCGACCGGTGTTCGACACGTCCGCCCAGCCGGTGCTCGCGAGGAAGAACACGGCGCTGCGCTTGTCCGGGGACACGGTGCCGTACACCAGGCGCGTCGGCTCGACCTCGTCGACGCGGACGAGGTCGCCACCGTGCAGCAGTGGCCGCAGCTCCTTGTACAGGGCGGTCCACGCGGCGAGGTCGCGCAGTTCCCCCTCGGTGGCACGAGCGAGGTCCCACTCGATCCCGAGGTGGCCGACGACCGCGGTGCCGGCCCGGAACGCGAGGTCGTGGTAGCGGCCGGTCGTGTGGTTCGTGCCGCTCGCGATGTGGGCTCCGAGCAGCTCCGGCGGCAGCAGCTGCTGCGTCCACCGGTGCATGCGCTGCCGCTCGGACGGGTCGATGCAGTCGGATACCCACACGCGGTCGGTGTGCTCGATCACCCCGAGGTCGACGCGGGCGCCGCCGGACGAGCACGACTCGATCTCGAGCGCCGGGAACCGGTCCTTGAGGGTGGCCATCAGCCGGTACGTCGCGAGCGTCTGCTCGTGCACCGCCGCACCACCACCGGGGAAGCCGGCGTCCACGAGGTCCCGGTTGTGGTCCCACTTGACGTAGTCGACCTCGTACTCGCCGATGATCGCGGTCATGCGCTCCAGGACGTACGCGAACGCCTCCGGGATGGCGAGGTCGAGCACCTGCTGGTCGCGCGAGCGGACCGGGAGCCGACCGTCGGCCTGCATGATCCACTCCGGGTGCGCACGTGCGAGGTCGCTGTCCTCGTTCACCATCTCCGGCTCGAACCAGAGCCCGAACTGCATGCCGAGGCCCCGGACGCGGTCGACGATCGGCCCGAGGCCGTCCGGCCAGACCCCCTCGTCGACGTACCAGTCGCCGAGGCCCGCGTGGTCGTCCCGCCGGTTCCGGAACCACCCGTCGTCGAGGACGTACCGCTCCACGCCGAGGGCCGCGGCGCGTTCGGCGAGGTCGGTGAGCCGGGCGAGGTCGTGGTCGAAGTAGACGGCCTCCCAGACGTTGATCGTCATCGGCCGCGGGGTCGACGGGTGCTGCGGACGGCGGCGGAGCCAGCGGTGGAAGCGGCGGGCCTGGTCGTCGAGGCCGTCCCCGTACGCGAACCACACCCACGGCGTCCGGTACGACTCCCCCGTCGCCAGCTGGACCTCGCCCGGGAGCAGGAGTTCCCCGCCGCCGACGACCTGGCGTCCGGTCGACAGCCGCTCGGCGAGGTGCCGGTGGTTGCCGCTCCAGCCGGTGTGCACGCCCCAGACCTCGCCGTGGCCGAACCCGAACCCGGGCTCGCCGACCGACAGCACGGTGGCGGCGTCCGGGCCGGTGCGGCCGCGGCGGTTGTCGCGCTCGTGGGTCCCGACGTGCAGCACGCTCCGCTGCGGGGTCCGCTCGCCGCCCCAGCGGCCGGCGAGGTCGAGCACCTCGCGGGCGCGGTCCGGGACCGGCAGCGCGAGGTGCACGTCGTCGAGGGTGTACGCACCCTCCCCGGTGTTCGTCACCTCGGCGCGGGTGCGGACCAGGCCGGACGAGGTCAGCTCGATCTCCAGGACGACCGCGAGGCCGGCGGTCTCGTCGGCCCCGTGGGCGACCACCGACGACGGGGTCACGTCGAGCGAGGACACCGTGAACGCGGGCGCCCAGTCGCGGCCGTCGCGGTGCCCGGCGATGCCCGGTCGGCCGGCCCAGCCACGGTGGGGCTCCGGCAGGACCGCGAGTCGGACCGGCACGTCGGCCTCGTTCGGCGCGACGACCGAGACGTCCGCCGCGGCCAGGGCGGACAGGTCCTCCGCGGTCGGGTCCCCCAGGGCGGCGCCCCAGTGGACGACGGCTGGGAGCGCTCCCGGAGAACAGTCGAGGACGAGGGAGACACCCTCGGCGGTGAGGTGGACGACGTCGGTCATGCAACGACCTTGGCACACGCCCGAGGGCGACACGCGCGCGCGACGCGCGACCAGCAGACGGCCTGGAGGCCCGTGGCGGCGCCGCCACGGGCCTCCAGGCCGTCGCCACGTGCGTCCGGTGCCGTCAGAACCAGCGTTTGACCTTGAAGACCACGAAGAGGACCGCCGCGAACAGGATCATCGCGAGGATCGACAGCGGGTAGCCCCAGGTCCACTGCAGCTCCGGCATGTGCGTGAAGTTCATCCCGTAGATCGCCGCGATGAGGGTCGGAGCGAAGAGGATCGCCGCCCACCCCGAGATCCGCTTCGTGTCGTCGTTCTGCTTCTGGGCCGCGAGCGTCGAGTCGACCGTCAGCGCGTTCTGCAGCAGCTGACGGAAGGTGTCGAGGCGCTCGACCGTCCGGATGGCGTGGTCGAGGACGTCCCGGAAGCGCCGCTGCATCTCGACGGGCAGGTGGTACTTCTCGGCACCGCGGTGCAGGTTCTCGATCATGTACACGAGGGGCCGGGCGGCCCGCTGGAACGCGACGACCTCGCCGAAGAGCTCGTAGATGCGGCGGGAGACCCCGGCGACGCCGGCGAAGAGCTGGTCCTCGATCTGGTTGATGTCCTCCTCGAGCCCGTCGATCACCGGGAGGTAGCCGTCGACGATCGAGTCCATGAGCGCCCAGAGCTGCGCCTGCGGCCCCGCGGTGACGAGGCCCGGCTTGCCGCTCATCCGCTGCAGGGCACGCGGGACGGCCTGCGGGCCGCGGGGGTCGGCCGGGACGACGGCGAGGAAGAAGTCCTCACCGACGAAGGCGTGCACCTCGCCGAACTCGACCTCCTCCGTGGCGTCGTGGTAGACCGCGGGCTTCAGGACGACGAAGAGCGTCGTGCCGTACCGCTCGAGCTTCGGCCGCTGGTGCCCCTCCGCGGAGTCCTCGACCGCGAGCTCGTGCAGGCCGAGCGCCACGGCGACGTCCCCGAGTTCCTCGGCGTCGGGCTGGTGCAGCACGATGCACGCGCTGGCGCCCTGGTCCTCGATCATCCGGAAGGTGTCCGGGAGCGACGGGCACGCGATCGGCGCGATCTTGTCGACGTACACGGTGTTCAGCTCCACGCTCACGTCCCCCACCGTACGCACCGCGCGCAGGCCCGGCGCGTAGCGTGCCGGTCATCAGCATGCTGACGAAGGGAGCGGAGATGTCCGGAACAAGGAGCGGCAGGTCCTGGCGGATCGTCGTCGTGGTGAGCGCGGTGGTCGCGGTGATCGGGTCGTTCATCGGGTCCGGTGCCGCCGGGGGCACGCCCATCCAGAACGCCTCGGGCGGGGCGCTGTCGGCCTCGTCGACGTCGATCGCGCCGGACGGGCCGGCGTTCGGCATCTGGTCGGTGATCTACCTCGGCTTGATCGTGTACGCGGTGCGGCAGCTGTTCCGGACCGCGGACGACGAGCGGCACGCGCGGCTCGCCCTCCCCGCGACGCTCTCGCTGCTCCTCAACGCGGCGTGGATCCTGGCGGTGCAGTTCGGCTTCCTCTGGGCCAGCGAGCCGATCATCGTGGCGCTCCTCGCCGTGCTGGTCTGGACGTTCGTCGTCCTGCGGCGCACCCGGCCCTCCGGCGTCGTCGAGGCGATCGTCACGGACGGCACGTTCGGCCTCTACCTCGGGTGGGTCTGCGTGGCGACGGCAGCGAACACGGCGGCAGTGCTGACGGCGGCGGGCTTCCGGGGCTTCGGGCTCGGCCAGGACGTCTGGGGCGTGCTCGTGGCGGCGGTGGCCGGGCTCGTCGGGGTGCTGCTCGCGGTCTGGGACCGGGGGCGGCTCGCGCCGACGGCCGCGCTGTGCTGGGGACTGGCGTGGGTCGCGGTCGGGCGGCTCGACGGGCCGCTCGTGTCGGTGCCGACGGCGGTGACCGCGGTGGTGGCCGTCGTCGTGGTGGTGCTCGTGACGGTGCTCGTCCGGACCCGGGCGGGCTGGGCCGGGCGGCGGCGGTCGTTGGCGGCCGCCTGACCGCCGCGGCCGCGCCGCGCCGCGCGGCCGCGCGGACACGAGACTCGGCGGCGCGGCCACGAGACTCGGCGGCGCAGCCACGAGACTCGGCGTGGGCGACACCGATCGCGCTCGGGAGCGCGAACCTTATCGCCCAGTGCGAGACTCGGCCCGCCGGTGCTGAGCCGGCGGGCCGGGCGCAGACCGCGCCTCCCGGCCGGTTCGACGCGCCACGAGACTCGGCGGCGCGGCCACGAGACTCGGCGGCACCCCCACGAGACTCGGCGGCGCCGCCACGAAACTCGGCGTGGGCGACACCGCTCGCGCTCGGGAGCGCGAGCCATGTCGCCCAGCGCGAGACTCGGCCCGCCGGTGCTGAGCCGGCGGGACGGGCGCACACCGCGCCTCCCGGCCGGTTCGACGCGCCACGAGTCTCGGCCGCGCCGCCACGAGACTCGGCGTGGGCGACATCGCTCGCGCTCGGGAGCGCGAACCTTGTCGCCCAGCGCGAGACTCGGCCCGCCGAGGCCCGCCGAGGCCCGCCGAGGCCCGCCGAGGCCCGCCGAGGCCCCGCCGAGGCCGCGCCGACAGCGCGCAGCGCCCGCCGCGTCAGCGCGCGGCGGCCGTCAGACCGTGCGCGGCCGCGACGGCCTCGTTCGTGACCTGCCCCGCGTGCACGTTCAGACCGAGCGCGAGCGCCGGGTCGTCCGCGAGCGCCTGCTCCCAGCCGCGGTTCGCGATCGCCACCGCGTACGGCAGGGTCGCGTTCGTGAGCGAGATGGTCGAGGTGCGCGGCACCGCTCCGGGCATGTTCGCCACGCAGTAGTACACGGCGTCGTGCACGCGGAACGTCGGGTCGTCGTGCGTCGTCGGCCGCGAGCCCTCGAAGCAGCCGCCCTGGTCGATCGCGATGTCGACGAGCACCGACCCCGGCTGCATGTCCGCGACCATGGCGTCGGTCACGAGCTTCGGCGCCGAGGCCCCGGGGATGAGGACCGAGCCGATCACGAGGTCGGCCGACGCCAGGGCCGAGGCGATCGCGTGCGAGGAGGACCGCAGGGTCGTGATGCGCCCGTCGAACCGGGCGTCGAGCGCACGCAGGCGCGGCAGGCTGATGTCGAACACGGTGACCTCGGCGCCGAGGCCGAGCGCCATCGTCGCCGCGTGCTCCCCCGCGACACCGCCACCGATGACGACGACACGGCCCTTCGGGGTCCCGGGCACGCCGCCGAGCAGCAGTCCGCGGCCGCCGTTCGTGCGCATGAGGTGGTACGCGCCGACCTGGGCGGAGAGTCGGCCGGCGATCTCCGACATCGGCGACAGGAGCGGCAGCGAACGGTCCGGCAGCTGGACGGTCTCGTAGGCGATGGCCGTCGCACCGGACTCCATGAGCGCCGTCGTCAGCGGGCGGTCGGCGGCGAGGTGGAGGTACGTGAAGAGGACCTGCCCCGGTCGGATCGACGCGTACTCGGACGCGACGGGCTCCTTGACCTTGAGGATCATCTCGGCGCGCGCCCAGACCTCGTCCGCGGTGCCGACGATGGTCGCGCCCGCCGCGGTGTACTCGTCGTCCGGGAATGCCGAGCCGACTCCGGCTCCGGCTTGCACGAGGACCTCGTGGCCGTGCAGGGTCAGCTCCGCGACGCCCGCCGGGGTGGCCGCGACGCGGTACTCGTTGTTCTTGACTTCGGTGGGGACGCCGATCAGCATCACGGACTCCTTCGTGGGCGGTGCTCGTTCGACACCACGATGCGCCGGAGTTCGTTACGGACTCGTTTCGGCCGAACATCTGCGCGACGAAGAGCGCTTCCGTTCGACGAGATTCGGGAATCAGTCCACCTTGCCCGGATTCAGGATCCCCTGCGGGTCGAACACCCGACGGATGCCGCGCTGCAGTCCGAGCACGTCGTCGCCGAGCTCGTCACCGAGGTGGTGCCGCTTCAGCACTCCGACCCCGTGCTCACCCGTGAGCGTCCCGCCGAGTTCGATCGCCGCCCGGAACAGTGCGTCCGCCGCGTCCCGCACCCGCTGCGGCACGACGTCGCCGTCGAACACGAAGTTCGGGTGCAGGTTGCCGTCGCCCGCGTGCGCCACGGTCGGGATCGCGACGCCGTGGTCGCGACTGATCGCCGCGACCCGGTCGAACATCTCGGCGAGGCGGCTCCGCGGCACGGCGACGTCCTCGATCAGCACGCGTCCCCGGGCCGTCATCGCCGCGTGGAACGACCGGCGGATCGTGAGCAGGCGGTCGCGTTCCGCCGCCGACCCCGCCAGGCGGACGGTGCCGCCCTCGGCCTGGAGGCGCGGTGCGGCACCCAGCGCGGCCTCCGTCGCACCCGGGCCGTCGTACTCCACGAGGAGGAACACCCCGCCCTCCTGGCCGCTCCCCACTGTCTCCGCCATGACGGCGGGCCCGAGGTGGTCGGCGATGCCCGCGAGCGCCGCCTCGTCGAGCAGTTCCACGGTGGACGGGCGCGGGGCACCCTCGGTCGCCGCGGTGACGACGGCCGCCGCGGCCGCCGCCGCGTGGTGCACGGTCCGGAACACCGCGCCGAGTGTGGCCGGCTCCCCCGGCGGGACGGGCACGAGCCGGACGGTCGCGCCGACGATGACCCCGAGGGTGCCCTCGGAACCGACCATCAGGGCCGTCAGGTCGAGGCCGGTGACGCCCTTCACCGTGCGATGCCCGGTCGAGACGAGTCGCCCGTCCGCGAGGACGACGTCGAGGCCGAGCACCGCCTCCCGGGTGACGCCGTACTTGACGCAGCGCAGGCCGCCGGCGTTCGTGGCGATGTTGCCGCCGATGCTCGAGATCGCGGCACTCGCGGGGTCCGGGGCGAAGCGGAGCCCGTGCCGGGCCACGGTCTCGTTCAGCTTGGCGTTCAGGACACCGGGTTCGACGACCGCGAGTTCGTCCGCCACGGAGACCTCGAGGATCCGGTCCATGCGGGCGACGCTCAGCACGACCGATCCGTCGGTGCCGTTCGCACCCCCGGCGAGTCCGGTCCCGGCGCCGCGCGGGACGACGGGGACGCCCAGCGCCGAGCACGTGCGGAGGGTCGCCTGCACGTGCGCGACCGTCCGCGCATCGACCACGGCGGCCGGTGCGCCGTCGGCCACCCAGCCGGACTGGTCGGTGCGGGCGGCGTCGAGCACCGGCACGTCGGTCCGGACGACCACCCCGTCGGGGTCGTCGAGGGCGGATCGGAGGGCGACGACGATGTCCATGCCAGCACGCTACCGGCGGATCCCGTCCGGCAGCGGCTGCGCGTCAGCCGGTGCGGAGCGACTCGCTGGGCAGCTCCCCGAACCGCGCCCGGTACGACGCCGAGAACCGTCCGAGGTGACCGAAGCCCCACGTCCGCGCGACCTGCGCGACCGTCGTGCCGTCCGGAGCGCCGCGGAGCAGGTCCGTGCGGGCGCCGTCGAGCCGGGCGGCGCGGAGGACGTCCCCGGGGGTCTGACCGAGGTTCCGGCGCAGCGACTGCTGGAGTCCGCGCGGACTGAGGCCGGCCGTCGCCGCGATCTCGGGCGTGCCGATCGGCTCGCGGGCGTGGTCGTGCACGAACTCGAGCGCCTTCCGGAGCCGTTCGTGCTCGGGGCCCGTACCGGTGACCACCGCGCGCCAGCGGCTCCGCTCCGGGAACGCGGCGATCGCGGCACGGACGAAGGCCTCGGCGATGTCGCGTTGCTCGAGCGGGCCGAGGTCGTTCGAGACGTCCAGCCAGCGCGGCGAGTGCAGGCGCACCGTTTCCTGCCAGGTGCGGAGGCCCTCGGCCGTCGGTCGGCGGAGGGCCTCGAACGCGAACTCGTCGTCGCCGACGACGGCCCGGACGTGGTCGCGGTCGAGGTGCACGAGGTTCAGCGCGATGTCGTGGTGGTGCAGCTGGTAGACGTCCGCGAACGGCAGCACGACCGGGACGCCGGCGCGCAGTTCGACCTCGTCGCCGCCGTACGTGATCGTGCTCGCGCCCGAGCTCATCCACGCGACGAGGAAGGCGTCGTCGACACGGCTCTCGCTCCGCAGGTCGACCCCGAACCGGGACGACACGAGGGACAGACGGCCGTCGCCGACGCCGCCGAAGGTCCACGGGGTGGTGGGGCGTACCCGACGGACCCGCGGGGCGCGGAGGTCGTAGCCGTCGCCGAAGAAGGTCAGGGCTTCGTCGAGGTCCTGACCGACGACCCGTCGGGAGGCACGGGGCGGCACCCCGGTCGGGAGGGTGGGTCCGGTGGCTCCGGACGCTGTCGACGACAGGTCGGTCTCGTTGCGGGACACCATGAACAGGAATGTACGGGGTACCACCGACATCGCTCCGCGCAGATCGGACGATCCCCAGGTCGGAGCGGCTCCGTCACGGCTGCAGGATGGCCTGCCCGATGCTCTCGTCGAGGATGAGGTCGGTCACGAGCCCCGCCGCCAGCGCCCCGCGGAGCGACGCCGCCTTGGACCGACCGGCCACCACGCACACCCGGCGCGGCGCGCGCTTGATCGTGTCGAGGTCCGGTCCGCCGGCCCGGGCGTTGACGCCGATGTCCTTCCACGAACCGTCCGCGCGGTAGAACACCGTCGAGACGTCGCCCACGACCTTCGCGCGCACGAGCTCCTGCTGGTCGGCAGGGTCGAGGTAGCCGCCCGAGTAGACGTGTGACGGGACCGGGGCCTGCGGCGCACCGACCCCGAACACGACGAGGTCCATCCGCTCGTGGAGGTCGAGCACGCGGCGGATCGACCGCTCCTTGAAGAGCATCTCCTTCGTCGCGGGGTCGTCGAAGAACGCCGGCACGGGGAACTGCTGCACGAAGGCGCCGTACGCCTCGCCGAACCGCCGCAGGATCTCGGACGCGTAGACGATGCCCGTCGTGCGGGTGTTCGCGGCACCGTTCACCTGCACGATCGTCGACCCGTGCGTGGTCTTCGGCACGAGGTACCGACTGACGGCGCTGACCGTGGAACCCCACGAGATCCCGATGACCATGTTCGAGTCGATGTACTGCGTGAGGATCCGGGCCGCCGACAGCGCGACCCGCTCGAGCCGGTCGACGTCGCTCGTGTGGTCCGGCACCGGGACGACGTGCGCGTGCACCCCGAAGCGCGACCGGATCGAGCGGCTGAGCGCGGCCGCCTGGTCGAGGGGCGAGCGGATCTGGATGTCCACGAGACCGGTGTCACGGGCGTACTTCAGCAGCCGGGAGACCGACGACCGCGAGGTCCCCAGCTCGTCGGCGATGGCGTCCATCGTCAGGTCCTGCAGGTAGTACAGGTGCGCGGCGCGCAGCGCCTGCTGGGTGCGCACGGGCTGGGCGGCATCGCTCATGGTGCTCCGATCTCTTGCCATCGCAACCATGCACGGACGTGCACGGCCTCTGCAACCCCTGTCGCGCCTCCCGGCCCGGTCGGGAGGGTCTCCGACAGGTGTGCTGCACGTTCGTGCACGCGAGTTGCCCGGCCTCTCACCCAGGAGCACGATCGAGATCGAACCAACCGATCGAGCAAGGAAGCGACACATGTCGAAGAAGACGCAGCCCCGGAACACGGTGTCGGCACTCACCGAGCGCCCGAACGCCAAGGTCCTCATCGTCGGTGGTGGCATCAACGGCATCGCCACCTTCCGCGACCTCGCCCTGCAGGGCGTGGACGTCGCACTCGTCGAGCGCGGCGACTACGCGAGCGGCGCCTCGGCGGCGTCGAGCCACATGATCCACGGCGGCATCCGCTACCTCGAGAACGGCGAGTTCCGCCTCGTCCGCGAGAGCGTGCAGGAGCGCAACGGCCTCATCCGGATCGCCCCGCACTACGTCAAGCCGCTGCAGACGACCATGCCGATCTTCTCGACGTTCTCCGGCATCATGAACGCCCCGCTCCGCATGCTCACGCACAAGCAGCGCTCGACGAAGGAGCGCGGCGCGGCGCTCATCAAGATCGGCATGACGATCTACGACTCCTTCTCGCGCGACGGCGGCTCGGTGCCGAAGCACCGCTTCCTGACGAAGAAGGCCGCGCTCGCGGACATGCCGGCGCTCAACAAGGACCTCAAGTACACGGGGACCTACTACGACGCCTCCGTGCACGAGCCGGAGCGCCTCGCGCTCGACGTGCTCAAGGACGGCCTCGCCGCCGGCTCCGGCACCGGCTCGGCGTCCACCGCCCGCGCCGTCAACTACGTCGAGGCCGCCGGCACCCGTGACGGTGGCGTCGTGCTCCGCGACCGCGAGACGGGTTCGGAGTTCGTCTTCACCGCCGACGTCGTGATCAACGCCTCCGGCCCCTGGACCGACCTGACGAACCAGGCGTTCGGCGGCGAGACGAAGTTCATGGGCGGCACGAAGGGCTCCCACATCGTCGTGCACAACGACGAGCTGCTCGAGGCGACCAAGGGCCGCGAGCTGTTCTTCGAGAACAACGACGGTCGCATCGTGCTCATCTACCCGCTCAAGGGCCGGGTGCTCATCGGCACGACCGACATCGACGCCGACCCGTCGCAGCCGGTGACCACGACCGAGGAGGAGATCGACTACTTCTTCGGGCTCGTGAAGCACGTGTTCCCGCAGATCGAGGTCACGCGCGACCACATCGTCTACAGCTACTCCGGCATCCGTCCGCTCCCCCGCCACGAGGACACCGCCCCCGGCTTCGTGTCCCGCGACTACCGGATCGTCGACACCCCGATCGCCGGCCTGCCGGACTCGACGGTGCTGTCGCTCGTCGGCGGCAAGTGGACCACCTTCCGCGCCCTCGCCGCACACCTCTCCACCGAGGCGACGACCAAGCTCGGGGTCGCCCGCAAGGTCGACACGACCGGCATGCCGATCGGCGGCGGCAAGGACTTCCCGGCCACTGACGCCCAGCGTGCGCTGTGGGTCAAGTCGCACCGCGACGGCCTCGACGCCGATCTCGTCGAGGGGCTGCTCGAGCGCTACGGCACCCGTGCCGCCGAGGTCGTGGACGTCCTCACCGACGGCCCGGTCGAGCCGCTCGAGTCCGACCCGAAGCTCACCCGTGCCGAGGTCGCGTACTTCGCCGAGCACGAGCAGGCCGTGCACCTGGTCGACGTGGTGCTGCGTCGTACGAACCTCGCGTTCGTCGGCGGCGTGACGATCGACCTGCTCGACGAGCTCGCCGACGTGATGGCGGGAGCGCTCGGCTGGACGACCGAGGAGCGGGCCGACGAGGTCCAGCGCACGCTCGACGTCCTGCGCGAGTCGCACGGTGTGATCGTGCCGCTGCACACGGCGGCGCAGCCCGCGTAGTCCGCGCAGGTCGCGTCCCGACGCGAGCGGACGACGGACTGGAGGCCCGGTACCAGCTGGTACCGGGCCTCCGGTCCGTCACGGGGTCGCGACGCGCGACCCGCCGTCAGAAGCGCTCGCCCGTCGGGTCCTGCGCGGTCCGGTCGATGAGGTCCTCGCCGCCGACGGGCTCCCCCTCCCAGTCGACGAGCCGCCAGCCGTCCTCGGACGAGCCCTCCAGCTCGACGATCCCGGTGTTCTCCAGGTGCCGCTCCGTCCCGAACTCGTCCGGTGTGTTCTGCGCCGCCGCACTCGCCCACGTCCGGATCGCGGCACCGTGGCTCACCGCGGCCGCGACCGACACCCCGGTCGACTCGATCTGTCGGACCGCGTCGTCGTACCGCTCGAAGAACTCGGTGCCGCTCTCGGCCCCGGGCATCCGCGTCGTGCGGTCCCCCTGCGACCACCCGTGCACGGTGGCGATGTACGTCTGCACCGAGACCTTGTCGCTCTTGCCCTGGGTGTCGCCGGCCTCGATCTCCCGGAGGCCGGGCAGCACGACGGGCTCGAGACCGAGCGCGGCCGCGAGTGGGGCCGCGGTCAGCTGCGTGCGGACCATCGAAGAGACGAAGAGCCGCTCGATGCCGCGCGCCGCGAGGGCGGTGGGGAGCGCCTCGGCCTGCTGCTGCCCGAGCTCGGTCAGGCCGGGTCCGGGCACCTCGGCGTCGAGGATGCCGTGCACGTTCGCGGGGGTCTGGCCGTGGCGGATGAGCAGCAGTCGCATGCTGCCACCCTACGGAAGGGCGTCGGTGTCAGCCCTGGCGGGTGTTCCACCGCGGGTTCTGCTTGTTGATGACGTAGACCCGGCCCCGACGGCGGACGACCTGCGACCCGGGGAGCTTCTTCAGCACCTTGAGCGAGTTGCGGACCTGCATGGTGGACCTCCTAGTTGATAACGGTTCTCATGTAGAGTACCGCACATGCGATCCGCCGCCATCACCCTCGTCTCCGCCCTGCACGACGCCGACGCCCACGGTCTCGCGGAACGGCTGCTCGGGAACGGCCCGTCACGCGACCACGCGATGCGGGTCCGCGGCAGTGCCGTCACCGTCGCCCGAGCCGTCGCCGAACGGGCGGACCGGATCGACCGCACGTGCGGTCCCGACGTCGACCACGGTCTGGTGGTCTCGCTCGCGGCCGGCACCGACGTCCGCGCGGTGGGCATGATGCTCGCGAACGCCGCCCGCTCCGAGACCGGTGACGACCGCGTCCTGCGTCACGTCGTGAGCGTCCTCCGCGCGGACGACGTGGCGCACCTGCTCTGGAGCGACGTGGACGACGCGTTCGTCGCCGCCGAACGGGTCAGCGCCCTCGTCGAGTACGCGACCGTCATCGTGCTGGACCGGATCGAGCCGCTGTCCGGTCGCCGCCGACGTGCGCTCGTGGCACTGCTGCACCGGATGGCGCCCCACGCGCTCGTGGTCAGCGGCCGATCGGTGCGCGGTCCCCTCGACCTCCCCGCGTCGAACGGCGGCGCGGCGCGGCTCCTGGCGGGCGGCGCCGGGTGGATGCGGGCGCTCTCGAGCGGTGCCGACCTCGACGTCCCACCCCGCAGCGACCGGGACGACCTCGTGACGCTGCGCTACCGCGAACCGCTGCCGTTCCACCCCGGACGGCTCGCGCGCGTCATCGAGCACGACCTCGCGGCGGGCGCGAACGGGCGGGTGCTGCGGTCGAAGGGGTTCTTCCGGCTGGCGTCGCGGCCGGACCACGTCGGCGCGTGGTCGAGCTTCGGGGCGATGCTCGCGCTCGACCCCACCGCGAACCGGTCGTGGGACGCGGACGCACCCGTGGGGCAGGCGCTGTGGTTCGTCGGCGAGCGGCTCGACGTGCACGGGATCGAACGGGCGCTCGACTCGGCGCTCCTCACGGCCGAGGAGCTGCTGGCCGGCCCGGACGTGTGGCGCACGTGGGCCGATCCGTTCCCGGTGTGGCCGGCGTTGGACCCGTCGCACGGGCGCCGGGGTGAGTGAGGCGGAGCGTACGCGGGCGGAGCGGGTCCGCGGCTGAGCGGGTCCGCGGTGGGTGCGGCTCGGCTCTCCCTGTCGGACGACACGGCCGTCGTCGTCCGACAACGGCCTCGTCGCCGTGCCGCGTCCGCAACGGTCCGCGCGTGCAACGGACGACGGCGCTGTTGTCGTACGACGACGGCGCCGTCGTTCCCCAGCGGCAGCCGGCGGCCGACGCCGACCCGCGCACCAGACGCCGGCACCGGAACGCGTCAGCGGGCGGCCGGCTCCGGCGTCCCCTGGGCCTCGCGGACGGCGTCGGCGGCGGCGAACGGCAGGTCCCCGAGGTCGAGGTTCGGGTTCGTGTCCTGCGTCAGCACGAGCTCGCGGACCTCGGCCTCCGTCTCGACCGCGGGCATCGAGCCGGGCAACGGCCGCTGCGACGACTCCCGCATGCAGAACACCCCGACGGCCCCGAGCGCGCTCATGGCCATGAGGAAGTACGCCGGCGCGAGCTCGTCACCCGTCCACGTCAGCAGCGCCTGGACGATGAGCGGGGTCGTCCCACCGAACACGGCGATCGCGATGTTGTACGCGAACCCCATCGCCCCGTAGCGGGTCGAGGTCGGGAACAGCGCCGGGAGCGACGCGGCCTGGTTCGACACCCAGAGCGCCGTCATCAGGGCGAGCAGGCCGAGCCCGAGCAGCGTCGACCACTGCGCCCCGTGCGCGATGAGCAGGAACGCCGGCACGACGAGCACCACGGTCGTCGCGGCGCCGATCCACATCACGACCCGGCGACCGAGGCGGTCCGACAGCCGACCGGTGAGCGGCAGCACCACCGCGAGGAGCACCAGCACGGGGATGGTCAGCAGCGTGCCGTCGAGCGCGGAGTAGCCGAGCGAGTCGGTGAGGTAGGTCGGCATGTACGAGGTCAGGGCGTACCCGACGGTGTTCGACGCTGCGACGAGCATCACGGCGATGAGGATCGGACGCCAGTGCTCGCGGACCATCGCGACGACACTGGTCGGGCGCTGGCCGGTGGCCTCGGCGCGTGCTTCCGCGGAGGCCTCCTGCGCGGCCTGGGTCGCCTGGGTCGCCTGGAAGACCGGCGACTCCTCGATCCGGAGTCGGAAGTAGATCGCGACGACGCCGATGAGGCCCGCGAGCAGGAACGGCACCCGCCATCCCCACGCGGTCATGGTGGCATCGCCGAGCGTGAGCTGCAGCGCCGTGACCACCGCGGCGCCGAGCGCGAAGCCCATGTAGCTGCCGAAGTCGAGGATGCTCGCGAAGAACCCGCGACGGCGGTCGGGCGCGTACTCCGTCACGAACGTGGTCGCACCCGCGTACTCACCGCCCGTCGAGAAGCCCTGCAGGAGCTTGAGGACGACCAGCACCACCGGCGCGAGCGCACCGATCGTGGCGTAGGCGGGCAGCACGCCGATGAGGAAGGTCGACGACGCCATCAGCACCAGGGCCGTGGCGAGCACCCGCTGCCGTCCGAGCCGGTCCCCGAGCCGTCCGAACACGATGCCGCCGAGCGGACGCGCGATGTACGTCGCCGCGAACACGCCGAGGCTGAAGAGGACCTGCACCGCCGGCTCGGCCGTCGGAAGGAACACCTTCCCCATCGTGACGGCGAGGTACCCGTAGACCCCGACGTCGTACCACTCCATCGTGTTGCCGACGACCATGCCGCCGACCGCTCGGCGCATCATGCTCTTGTCGACGACGGTGACGTCGCTCACGCGGAGGCGACGTCGCTGCTGGGTACTGCTGGGGTCGGATCCCATCGGTTCCTCTCTGGGGGACGGATCGGCCGATGTGGTTCTGGTCGGACCGATCGGCCGGTCGGACAGCCGACGACGATACCGACCGACCGACATGTCACTGTGTGGGCATTCACAGGCAACGGCGTGCCCCCCGGACGGGGGTGGTGCCGCTTCCGCGCGGGCATGCGGGATCGCGGAACCTGAACGCCGACCGGTACCGTTCGGCCATGGCGATCGAACCCGAGACGAAGAACTGGACCTGGGTCATCGAGGCGACGTGCCCCGAGTGCGGCTTCGACGGACGGTCCGTGTCCGCGCGCGACGTCCCCGCGGTCATCGAGGAGAACACCGCCGCGTGGCCGGCGGTCCTCGAGCGCGACGACGTCCGCGTGCGTCCCGACGACCACACGTGGTCCCCGCTCGAGTACGCCGCGCACGTCCGCGACGTGCACCGGAAGATGACGGAGCGGCTCGCGCTGATGCTCGAGCACGACGAGCCGACCTTCGCGAACTGGGACCAGGACGCCACCGCGGTGGAGGACGACTACGCCGGGCAGGACCCGGCGGTGGTCGGGCGCGAGCTGGTCGACGCCGGGCAGCGCGCCGCTCGGGCGTTCGCGGCGGTCGCCGACGCGGACCTCGGCCGGACGGGCCTCCGGTCCGACGGCAGCGTGTTCACGGTCGCGACGCTCGCGACGTACTACGCGCACGACCCGGTGCACCACCTCTGGGACGTGCGGCGCGCGCGGTAGGCGGGTCGCGCCTCCCGGCCTGGAGGCACGAGTCGCGTCACCGGCGACGGCCGCGTCGATCGGCCGGTCAGCACCCGGCACCAGTCGCCGGACGAGCGCGCCGGTCAGGCGAGCGCGCCGGTCAGGCGAGCGCGCCGGTCAGGCGAGGGCGCCGGTCAGGCGAGGGCGTCGAGGAGGGCGCGCGCCGTCGGCGCGTCCGTCACGAGTT
>NZ_BMOI01000002.1:124495-271110 GCF_014646995.1 Curtobacterium luteum
CGCGAGCGCGCCGGTCAGGCGAGCGCGCCGGTCAGGCGAGGGCGCCGGTCAGGCGAGGGCGCCGGTCAGGCGAGGGCGTCGAGGAGGGCGCGCGCCGTCGGCGCGTCCGTCACGAGTTCGTTGACGAGGCGCCCGCGGACGGCACCGATGATGCTCGTGACCTTCGCCTCGCCGACCGCGACGCCGACGGCGTGCGGAACGGCCGCCAGCACCTCGCGCGAGGTCCGGACCATGCGATCGCTGCCGGGGAACTCGATCGCGGACCCGTCCGCGGCGAAGAAGTTCAGGCACACGTCACCCGCGGCGAGGTCGAACGCCGCGTCCTCGACGGGGATGCCCCTGGCGATCGCGTCCCGGGTGGCCGTCGGAGCGCCGATCCCGAGCACCGCACCCTTCGCACTCCCCCAGAGACCGACGACGTGCTGGAACGCCGGGTCCTCGTCGAGGGTGGCGCGCATCGCGGGTGACGGGATCGCCTGGGCGAACAGGAACGCGGGGATCGCCCCGGAGTGCTCGGCCGCGGTCCGCGTGATCTCGTTCGTCTGGAACCACGGCATCGGGTCCGCCTGACCTCCGACCGTGGGGACGAGCTGGACGCCGGACAGCCGCGGCATCCCCGCCTGGGCGACGTCGTACACGGTCCGCCCGGACGACATGAGCACGGCGTCCCCGGGAGCGAGCCCCATACCCTCGAAGGCCGTGGCGATCGGTCCGGCGAGGTCGACGCCGAGCGTCGCGGGGTGCGTGACCGCGGCGAGGTGCACGGCCTGCAGCCCGAGCACGACCTGCAGGCGCTCCGCGAGGGCGACGGTCTCGTCCTGGAAGGGGTCGACGACCTCGATGCGGACGAGGCCCGCTCGGCGGGCCTCGGCGACGAGCCGACTGACGGTCGGGCGGGAGACCCCGAGCCGTGCCGCGATCTCGACCTGTGTGGCGTCCTCGAGGTAGTACATCCGCGCCGCCTGGTACACGGTGTCGAGCGGGAACCGCGAGCGCCCGGCCTCCGTCGGTGCGGCGGGGGTGTCGGAGGACATGTGGCATCGCCTTTCGGAGCGTCGCCGACACCGGTCGACGAGCGATCGGTTCGCGCGGACATCGCGACCGTATCCCCGCTCCGGTCGGTGACACCGGCGGAACGCGGCGCGCCGTGCGAATTGAGGAAATTCTGTTCTGAGCAAACGTTCTACGGGTGTAGGGTCGGATCCGATCGCAGACCACCAGGACACAGGAGTCGAGGATGTCGACGACGACACAGCGTGCGACGAGCGCGCGAGCAGCACGCCGGACCGAGGGGCGGTTGGACCGGATGGGGATCCCGAGGCCGCTCGCGCTCGGCTTCGTCGCGGTCCTCGTCTTCATGACGGGCAACGGCGTCGAGTCGAACTTCATCACGCCGCACATGGTGGCCGTGCTCGGCAGTCCCGAGACGACGGTCGCGACCATCGTGACGTTCTACAGCCTCGCGGCGCTCATCGGGTCCTACGTGTCCGGTGCCCTGTCCGACCTCGTCGGGCCGCGCCGCGTGATGGTGCTCGGGTTCGCCGTCTGGGTGGTCTTCGAGGTGCTGTTCCTCATCGCGCTCGCGATCGGGAGCGTCTCCTTCGCAGCAGTGGCGTACGCCCTCCGCGGGTTCGGCTACCCGCTGTTCGCGTTCGCGTTCCTCGTCTGGGTGAACATCACGACGCCCGTCGAGCGGAACGGCTCCGCGGTCGGCTGGTTCTACGTCGCGTTCACCGGCGGCCTCCCCACGCTCGGGTCGCTCTTCGCCATCGGCGCGATCCCGCTGTTCGGCGGTGGCACGGGCGGGGAGACCGGCGCGATGATCGCCTCCGTCGGGCTCGTCCTGATCGGCTTCCTCGTCATGCTGTTCAGCGTCCGGCTGCCGAACGGGTTCAGCCGGATCGCCCCGGAGGGCGAGAGCACCTGGCGTGTCCTGACGAGTGGCGTGCGCCTCACCGTCACCCGGCCGAAGGTCCTCATGGGCTTCCTCGTCCGTCTGATCAACACCGCCCCGGAGTTCGGGATGTTCGTCGTCCTGCCCGCCGTGATCGCCCAGGACCGCGGCTGGGGCCAGGGTCGTTGGCTCCTCATGACCGTCTGCGTCTACGCCACCAACATCCTCGTGAACGCCCTGTTCGGGTGGGTCGGCGACCGCATCGGCTGGCAGCGCACCGTCAAGTGGTTCGGCATCGTCGGCTCCGCGACGGGCCTCGTCGCGTGGTGGTACGTACCGCAGCTCGTGCCCGCCGGGTCGGACTGGGGCTACGTGCTCTCCGTCGTCGCCGGCTGCGTGTTCGGCTGCCTCCTCGCCGGGTTCGTGCCGATGGGCGCGATCATGCCCGCCCTCGCGCCGGACCACAAGGGCGCCGCGATGGCGATGTACACGACGGCGGCCGGCGGCGCCGCGTTCCTCGGCACCGGTGTCGTCGCGGCGGTGTTCGCACTCGGCGGCGGCGGCCAGGCGGTCACCTGGACCTTCGTCGGCCTCTACGCCTGCGCGTTCGTGATGGTCCACTTCCTGCGCGTCCCGCAGGGCGACCGGACGCACTGACCCCGGGCGGTGGCGGCCGTCCCGCCGCCGTCCGGTCCCTCATCCACCACCACCGACAGGACCCCACCACGATGACGACCATCCACGACGACCCCGAGGACTTCGCCGAGGACCAGCTGGCAGGCTGGACCGCGCTCTACGCCGACCGCGTGCGCGCGGTCCACGGCGGGGTCGTGACGCTCCCCACCGCCGACGCCGACCCGCAGGTCGCGGTCGTCGTCGGCGGCGGGTCCGGCCACTACCCGGCGTTCTGCGGCGTCGTCGGCCCGGGCTTCGCCACCGGCGCGGTCGTCGGCAACGTCTTCACGTCGCCCTCGACCGCACAGGTGTACGCGGTCGCGAAGGCCGCCGACCAGGGCCGGGGCGTCGTGCTCACGTTCGGGAACTACGCCGGTGACGTGATGAACTTCGGGATCGCGGCCGAGCGCCTCAACGCCGAGGGCATCCCGACGCGCGTCGTGGTCGTGACCGACGACGTCGCCAGCGCCGACGAACCGTCGCAGCGCCGCGGCATCGCAGGCGACTTCTCGGTCTTCAAGGCGATGGGGGCCGCCGCGGCGGCAGGAGCGTCGTTGGACGAGGTCGAGCGCGTCGGCAACGCCGCCAACGCCGCCACGCGGACCATCGGCGTCGCGTTCTCCGGCTGCACGATGCCGGGCGGTGGCGAACCGCTCTTCACGGTCCCCGAGGGCCACCTCGGGCTCGGACTCGGCATCCACGGCGAGCCGGGCATCGAGGACGTCCCCCTGCTGCCGGCGCGCGAGCTCGCAACGCTGCTCGTCGAGCGGCTGCTGACCGAGCGGCCCGGGTCCACGACCCGCGTCGCCCCGATCCTGAACGGGCTCGGCGACACCAAGTACGAGGAGCTCTTCCTGCTCTGGGGGCGGGTGCTCCCGCTGCTGACCGAGGCCGGCCTCGAGGTGGTCGAGCCCGAGGTCGGCGAGCTCGTCACCAGCCTCGACATGGGCGGCTGCTCGCTGACCCTGCAGTGGCTCGACGACGAACTCGAGCGGTACTGGCGCGCTGACGCGTACACGCCCGCGTACCGCAAGGTGGCGGCGCCGGTCGCGGCGCTCGTCGCCGCCGACGCGGTGGAGGACGCCGCGGCCGAGGCGACCGAGGTGCCGGACGCGACCACCGCCTCCCGGCAGGCCGCTGCGACGGCGCGCGCCGCGTTCGACGCGGTCGACGCGCTGCTCCGCGAGCACGAGGAGGAGCTCGGCCGCATCGACGCCGTCGCGGGCGACGGCGACCACGGCCGCGGCATGGTCAAGGGATCGGGGGCGGCCCGCCGGGCCGTCGAACGGCTCGACCGGGAGGCAGGGGTCGCCTTCGTCCTCGGACGCGCCGGTGACGCGTGGGCCGAGTTCGCGGGCGGCACCTCCGGTGTCCTCTGGGGCGCAGCGCTCGAGGCGTTCGGTCGGTCGCTGCGCGACGACCGCGACGAGTACCGCCCCGCCGACGTCGTCGATGCCGCGCAGGCCTTCGCCGACGCGATCGTGCACCTCGGCCGCGCCGCGCGTGGCGACAAGACGCTCCTCGACGCCCTCCTCCCCTTCGTCGACGCACTCCGCGAGGGCGTCGACGCCGGCCAGGACACCGCGACCGCGTGGCGTGCCGCCGCAGCGGTCGCCGTCGCCGAGGCAGCTGCCACCGCCGACCTGCGTCCCCGCGTCGGACGGGCGCGGCCGCTCGCGGAGAAGAGCATCGGTACGCCCGACGCCGGCGCGACGTCCATGGGCTTGATCCTCACCCGCGTCGGCGAGGTCCTCGCCGCGCGTGCAGACCGACAGGAAGGAACACACGCATGACCCACCGGATCGTGATCGGCTCGGACGATGCAGGGTACGACTACAAGGAGATCATCAAGCGCGACCTGCTCGCCGACGACCGGGTGGCGTCCGTCGAGGACGTCGGCGTCGACGCGGACGGGCACACCGCGTACCCGCACGTGGCCGTGGACGCGGCGAGGATGGTCGCGGACGGCCGTGCGGACCGGGCGGTCCTGGTGTGCGGCACAGGGCTCGGGGTCGCGATCAGCGCGAACAAGGTGCCGGGGATCCGTGCGGTGACGGCGCACGACTCGTTCAGCGTCGAGCGCTCGGTGCTCTCCAACGACGCGCAGGTGCTGTGTCTGGGCCAGCGCGTGATCGGCGTCGAGCTCGCCCGACGCCTCGTCCGGGAGTGGCTCGGCTACGAGTTCGACCCGGCCTCGGCGAGCGCGGAGAAGGTGGCCGCGATCTGCGGGTACGACGGCTCGTCGCCCTCGGGCGTCGACGCGGGGGCGTCCGCCGCCGACTGAGACCGACCACGGGACGACCGACCGACCAGGACCGGCCGCAGCGACAGGGATCGCTGCGGCCGGTCCTTCGTGGTGCCCGCGGTGGGCGGACCGTCCGTCGCGTGCCGTCCGTCGCGGACCGTGCTCCGGCTGACGGCCCCGTCCCCGGCACGCGCGCGTCGGCCCCGGGCCTGCACCGATGGGTGCAGGGCCGGGGCCGACGTCCGAGGTCAGGGACGCGTCACTCGGAGAGGGTGAACGGCGAGGTCACCTTGTCCGCGTTCTCCTTGGTGATGAGCACACAGTCGAACGCCTGCTTCTCCTGCGCCGCGCCGGTCTTTCCCGTGCGGAGGTACTCGTCGGCCTCCTGCACGGCCTTCTTGGCGAACGTCGCAACCGGCTGGAGCACGGTGTACTGCAGCTCGCCCGCCTTCACGGCGTCGACCGCGTCCGGCGAACCGTCGAAGCCGCCGACCTTGACCTGGTCGAGCTTCCCGGACTCCTTGAGGGCGGCGATCGCACCGAGCGCCATCTCGTCGTTGCCGGAGATGATGCCCTTGATGTCGGGGTCGGCCTGGAGGATCGACTGGGTCTTGTCGTGGCCCTGCGTCCGGTCCCAGTTCGCGACCTGCTTGGCGACCTCCTTGAGGTCCGGGTACTGGCTGAGGACGGTCTTGTAGCCGTTCGACCGGGTCTGGGCGTTGTTGTCGGACGGGGCGCCGAACAGTTCCGCGTAGTTGCCGGAGTCACCGACCGACTTCACCCACTGCTGCGCGCCGATCGCCGCACCCTGCGCGTTGTTCGACACGAGCTGGGCCTTCGCGAGTCCGGCCTGGTTGATCTCCGCGTTCACGAGGAACACCGGGATGCCGGCGGCGTCCGCCTTCTTCACGGCGCCGATCGACCCGCTCGCGTTGGCCGGGTCGAGGATGATGGCGACCGACTTGTTCGTGATGGCGGTGTCGACGAGGTTGCTCTCGGTGTTGGTGTCACCCTTCGACGCCGAGACGTTCGACTTGTAGCCGAGCGACTTCGCCTCGGCCGACGCGACGTCGCCCTCCGTCTTCCAGTACGGGTTCGACGGATCGTTCACGATGATCGAGATGAGGCCGCCCTTCTTGGACGAGCCGTCGCCGCCGGACGCGGCACCGCCGGCGGAGCAGCCCGTCAGGACCAGGCTCAGTCCGACTCCCGCTGCGAGCACCGTTGCGAGCTTGCGGTTCATGGTGGGTTTCCTTTCGCTGTGGACCGTGTGACGGGAGGGTCAGACGGCTGTCTTCTCGCCGACGACCGCCGGGGGCTGGGTGTCGGTGGGAGAGGTCTGTCGGGGGCCCGCTGCACCGCCGGCACGTGCCGGACGACGCTTGTACTGGACCGCGTTGAGGAGGACGGCGAACACGATGACGGCGCCGGTGAAGACGGTCTGCCAGTAGGCGGAGACGCCGATGATGACGAGTCCGTCGGACAGGAAGCCGATGACGAACGCACCGAGCAGCGTGCCGCGGACGTTGCCGACACCGCCTGACAGCGCCGCGCCGCCGATGACGACCGCTGCGATCGCGGTCAGTTCGTACGAGCTGCCGGCCGTGGGGCTGGCGCTCGTGAGCTCGGACGACAGGATGAGGCCGGCGATCGCGGCGCACAGGCCCGAGAGGACGTACACGCGGATCTTCACGCGCTTCACCGGCACACCGGACAGCTCCGCGGCGCGCTCGTTGCCACCCGAGGCGTACAGCCAGCGGCCGAAGACGGTGCGGTTGAGGAGCAGCGATCCGACCACGGCGGCGACGATCATCACGATCACACCGATCGGGAGCCCGAGCAGCCGGTTGAAGCCGAGCCAGTCGAACCCGGTGTTGCCGAGCGCGGCGTTCCCCTCGAGGTTGTTGTAGGTCAGCCCGTTCGTCATCAGCAGGCCGATGCCGCGGACGACGTACAGCATGCCGAGGGTCGCCACGAACGGTGCGACCTTGAACCGTGCGACGAGCACGCCGTTGACGAGGCCGATGAGCGCTCCGGAGGCGCACGCGAGCACGACCACGACCCAGACCTTCGGGTAGAGCGTGACCCCGCCGATGGCCACCCCCTTCATGAGGAACCCGGCGATCACGCCCGAGAACCCCAGGGTCGAGCCGACGGACAGGTCGATGCCGCCGTTGAGGATGACCAGGAGCATGCCCAGCGCGAGGATGGCGTACACGGCGACGTGCGACGACATCGTGAGGAGGTTGCTCACCGTGAAGTAGTTCGGCGACAGGATCGAGAAGACGACGATGATGACGACGAGCGCGAAGTAGGCCCGTCCCTGCAGCAGCAGACGTCCGACGCTGAACCCGTCGGGGAAGAGGGCGGGGCGCCGCTGACCGGCGGTCGTGGTGGTCATGGTTGTTCCGTTCCTGGCGGTCATGCGACCACGGCTTCGCCCGAGGCGGCCATGATCGCTTCCTTGGTCACGTCCGAACCGAACTCGGCGGCGATGCGCCCGCGGCTCATGACGACGATGCGGTGGGCGATGCTCAGGCACTCGCCCACCTCTGAGGTGGTGTAGACGACGGCGAGGCCCTGTCGGGCGCGCTCGGCGAGCAGCCGGAAGACCTCGGCCTTGGCACCGATGTCGATGCCCCGGCTCGGTTCGTCGAGCAGGATGACGTCCGGGTCGGTCGCGAGCATCTTGCCGATGACGACCTTCTGCTGGTTCCCGCCGCTGAGCGAGCCGATCATGGCGCCGCCCCCGGCCGTCTTCACGTGGACGGTCTGGATCGAGTCGGTGACCAGGTCGACCTCGCGGCGACCGGACAGGAAGAGACCGCGCACGAACGCGCCGATGGACGCCAGGGACATGTTCGAACCGACGGTCATCGTCTGCACGAGGCCGTCCCGCTGCCGGTCCTCCGGCACGAGACCGAGCCCGGCGTCGATCCGCTCGGCGATGGACAGCCCGGCGAGGTCGCGGTCGCCCTTGCGGATCGCACCGCCGTCGACGGGCGTGCGTCCGGCGACGGCCTCGAGCAGCTCGGTCCGACCAGCACCCATGAGGCCGTAGATGCAGACGATCTCACCCGTCCGGACCGAGAGCGACACGTGGTCGACGACGTTCCGCCCCGGGACGTCCGGGTCGGCGACCACGACGTCCTCGATCGCGAGCGCGGGTGCGCCGAACTCGTACCCGGTGGGGGGCGAACCGAGGTCGAACCCCTCGCCGACCATCGCGCGGACGACCCATTCGAGGTCGATGTCCGCGCGCCGGGCCGTCGCGGTGACCGACCCGTCCCGGAGCACCACGGCGTGGTCGGTGATCTCGAGGGCCTCCTCGAGGTGGTGCGAGATGTAGACGATCGACACCCCACGGGCCTTGAGGTCGCGGACGACCGTGAAGAGCACCTCGACCTCGGACGCCGAGAGCGCGCTCGTCGGCTCGTCCATGATGAGGATCCGCGCATCGACCGAGAGTGCCCGGGCGATCTCGACGAGCTGCTGCTGCCCGAGGCGCAGGTCGGACACCAGGGTGAGCGGGTCGATGTCCTCGCCCAGCTCCGCGAGCACCGCCGCGGCCTGTCGGGCCTCCTCGGCGTAGTCGACCCCGGTGGGCCCACGCAGCTCACGCCCCATGAAGATGTTGTCGCGGACCGTGAGGTTCGGCGCCAGGCTCAGCTCCTGGTGGATGATCGAGATGCCGTGCTCGCGGGCGTCCACGGTGTCCGCGAACGACACCGGCTCGCCGCGCAGCGTGAGCGTGCCGGAGGTGGGCTGCTCGACGCCGGACAGGATCTTCATGAGCGTCGACTTGCCCGCGCCGTTCTCCCCGAACAGCGTGGTGACCTGCCCGCGGTGCACCGCGAACGCCACCCCCTTGAGCGCCCGGGTCGCACCGTACGTCTTCACGATGTCGGCCGCCTCGAGGACGACCGTGCCGATCGCGTCGTCGCCGCTCATCCGTTCACCTCCAGTGCGGACGGCGTCACGAGCCAGCCCTTCGGGTTGATCAGCTGGAACGCGCCGGTGACGGTGACCTTCTTGCCCTGCAGCGAACCGGTGTCGACCTCGGCGAGCACCTGCTTCTTCAGCTGGTCGTTGAGTGCCGCGCCCGCGTTCTGGTAGTCGATCTGGTTGGTGAACTGGCCGAACTCGATCGTCCCCGGAGCGTCGCGCAGGTCGGTGCCGTTGATGGCGGGCCCGGTCTGGATGCGGACCAGCAGCCCGCTCGGGAGACCGGACACCGTGACCGGGTAGATGCCGTCCTGCGGGGCGCCGACAGTGCCGGTGAAGGTGGTCGCGAACTCCGGCCCGGTGCCGGCGTCGACGCCGTACTTCTTCGCCGCGGCGGCGGGGTCGGCGATGATCGCCGGCGCGAGCTCGGTCGCGGGCACCGCGCGCTTCGCGATCGCCGCCTGGACCTTCGGGAAGTTGGTCTTCCCCCATGTCGATGCGGAGAAGGCGGCAGGACCGGCACCGACCGTCGAGCCCTTGCCGACCACCTTGACCGACAGCGCCATGGCGACGACGACGACCAGGACGGCCGCGACGAGGACGACCCGTTTGACGGCCCGACGGTTCCGCACGGTCGGGACCGCGCCGGTGGCGGTCATCGGACGCCCCCGCTGCGGACGGCTCGGGCCGTTCGGCAGCCCGGGAGGCTGGTGGCAGCCCGCGTCGCGTCGGGACGCCGGGTCCTGTGGTCGGCTCGCGTCATCGCGTGCTCCTCGTGGTTCGCTCCGTTGCGTCGGTCCGTCGGGAGGCGGACCGGCACCACTCAGCGTGGTGCAAGGCAGAAATTATGTGCGTGACGAAATTTCTGCAAGTGGACGCGCCGAAATCGTTGCGTTCGGACACGGTGACCCGTCGGCAGAAATCTTGTTCTTGACTTTTGTTCCGTGTCGCGTAGTGTCGCCCTCGCCGCGATGACGCGGCGAGACCACGACCCCTGGAGATCCTCATGTCCACGACGACCGAGACCCCCACGAGCAGCGGCTCCGCGACCATCCCGGCGACCATGCGCGCCGTCGTGGTCCACGGCCCCGGTGACTACCGGCTCGAGGAGCGCCCCGTCCCGACGCCCGGACCCGGCGAACTGCTCCTCCGTACCGACGCGGTCGGCATCTGTGCGTCGGACCTGAAGTGCTACCACGGCGCAGCGAAGTTCTGGGGTGACGAGAACCGACCGGCGTGGGCCGAGACCGACCGGATCCCCGGGCACGAGTTCGTCGGCACGATCGTCGCCGGTGACGAGGACGCCCTCGCCAAGCGCAAGGTGTCGCTCGGCGACCGCATCGCCTGTGAGCAGATCGTGCCGTGCTGGGAGTGCCGCTACTGCCTCGAGGGCATCTACTGGATGTGCAACGTCCACGACATGTTCGGCTTCAAGGGCTACGACGGCGCGATGGCCGAGTACGTCCTCGTACCGACCAAGGCCCTCACGCACCCGGTGTCGAGCGACCTGCCCGGCCAGGTCGCCGCGTTCGCCGAGCCGCTGTCCTGCGCCTTCCACGCGGTCGAGCGAGGCGACATCAAGTTCGGTGACACGGTCGTCATCGCCGGCGCGGGCCCGATCGGCCTCTCCGCGATCGCCGGCACCCGCCAGAAGAACCCCCTCCGGATCATCGCCCTCGACGTGGTGCCGGAGAAGCTCGAGCTCGCCCGCAAGGTCGGCGCGGACATCGTGATCAACATCGCCGAGGAGGACGCCGTCGCCCGCGTCAAGGAGCTCACCGACGGGTACGGCGCCGACGTCTACATCGAGGCGACCGGACACCCGTCGGCGGTGCCGCAGGGCCTCAACCTCCTCCGCAAGCTCGGCACGTTCGTCGAGTACTCGGTCTTCAAGGACAACGTGTCCGTGGACTGGTCGATCATCTCGGACGACAAGGAGCTCGACGTCCGCGGGGCGCACCTCGGGCCGCACACCTGGCCGGCAGCGATCAAGCTCCTGGAGTCGGAGACCCTGCCGATGTCGGAGATCTGCACGCACCAGTTCGCGCTGGAGGACTTCCAGCAGGCGCTCGACCTGGTCGGCGACTCGGCCGGTGCGAGCGTCAAGGTCTCGATCATCCCGTCCCGGCGCTCCTGAGCGTCGCCGGTGGACGGCTCCGTCAGCGGTGCGGAGCCGTCCGCCGGGCCAGTCGGTGCACGATCGCGGCCGTGGCATCGTAGAGGTCGCGGAAGTCGCGGTACCCGGCCTCGTAGCCGCGGTGCGCCTCCGGGTCTGGGTGGATGACCCGGTCGGCCGGGTTCCACGTCGCGATGTCGACGTCGGCGACGAGCCCCGCCGCGAGGAACGCCGATCCGAAGCACGCCCCCACCGTCACGCTCGGGACGGTCTGCGGCAGTCCGGTGACGTCGGACACGATGGTCGGCCAGAGCGACCCACGGAGGCCGCCGCCCGCCCCCACGAGCTCCCGGACCTCGACGCCGGCCGCCGCGAGTGTCTCGAGGTTGTGACGGACCGCGTACGCCGTCGCCTCGAGCGCTGCCCGGTAGAGGTCGCCCCGGGTGTGTCGGACCGTCAGCCCGGCCACCACGCCGCGCGCGTGCGGATCCGCGATCGGTGTCCGTTCCCCCGCGAAGTAGGGCAGCATGAGCAGTCCGTTCGCGCCCGGACCCGAGGCCTCGGCCTCCTCGAGCATCGTCGACCAGTCGCCGTGGAAGAGCCGTCGCAGCCACTCGGTGATCGCCCCGGAGGTCGCCGTGCCACCCGCCACGCAGGCCTGTCCCGGTCGGGTCCCGACCGTCGTCCACATCCCCGGCACCGCGATCGCTCCGGTCGTCGGCGCGATCATGAACATCGTCGTCCCGTACTGCAGGAACATGCGCCCCGGCACGGCCTCGCCGACGCTCACGCCCTCGGCCCAGGCGTCGATCGCGCCGGCGGTCACCGGGATGCCGACCGGGAGGCCCGTGGCCGCTGCCGCCGCTGCGGTCACCGCCCCCGCCCGCTCGCCCGACCACACCAACCGCGGCATGAGCAGACCCGGCGCGAGCGCATCGCACCACTCGGGGATCCAGCGGTGCTCGTGCACGTCGTAGAGCGGGGTCGTCTGGCTCGCCGAGTGGTGGTCGAGGACGTACTCGCCGGTCAGCAGCCCGACGACCCGGGACGACGGCATCGTGAACCGCGCCGCCCGCGCCCAGGTGTCCGGCTCGTTCCGTGCGAGCCAGGCGAGCTTCACGCCCGCTGCCTGCGTGGTCAGCGCGCTGCCGCAGCGGGCCCGGACCGGATCGAGGCCACCGAGCTCGGCCGTCACCTCGTCGAGCATGTCCGCCGTACGGGTGTCCACGCCGTAGAGCACGGCAGGTCGCAACGGTCGGTCGTCGGCGTCGGTCAGCAGCACGCAGGGTCCGATCCCGCTGACCCCGACGGCCGCGACGTCGGCGTCCGGTACGGAGCGCAGCAGCTCGCGGGTGAGCTCGGCGAACTCGGCCCACCACGAGTCGCCGTCCATCTCGACGAGCCCTTGCTCCGGCCGGTCGACGTCGTGCTGTCGGCTCGACTCGGCGAGGACGGTCCCGTCGAGCCGGGCGAGCAGCGCCTTGGTGCTCGACGTGCCGATGTCCACTCCGAGCACCGCCCGCATGCCGTCTCCTTCGAGGTCGCGCGCGGACCGCGTCCGCGCTCCGAGTCTAGGGAGGTCGGCGATGCCCAGCGTTCTGTCGGTTGCCGGACGTACGGTGCCCCCGTCCCGCACGCACCATCCAGCTCGTACCGCCGAGCACGCACCGCTCACACCTCTCAGGAGGGATCCCGATGAAGAAGTCAGCCTGGTTGCCCGCCGTCATCGCACCGGTCGTCGTCGCCGGCGCCGTCGCGGCGCCGATGATCGCGAACGCGGCGTCCACGCCGATCGCCGGGTCCGACCCGAGCGCCGCGGACGTGATCGCGAGCGTCGCGCAGTCGTCCGACGCGCAGTACTCCGGCAAGGTCGAGCAGACGAGCGACCTCGGCTTGCCCGAGCTCCCGTCCGGTTCCGGTGGTTCGTCGTTGCAGGGTGACGCGTCGGATGCGCTGAGCATGCTCACGACGTCGCACACCGCTCGGCTCTACGTCGACGGAGCCGACAAGCAGCGCGTGCAGGTCACGACGCAGCTGGCCGAGCAGGACCTCGTGCGCAACGGCTCGGACGTCTGGACGTGGGACTCGAAGCAGCGCGAGGCGACGCACGTGACCTTGCCCGCGAAGGCATCGACGCAGCAGGACGGCACCGCGACACCGGCCGACCTCGCCCGGCGTGCCATCGACGCGATCACCCCGAGCACGACGGTCTCCAAGCCGACGAGCACCTCGGTCGCCGGGCACGACGCCTGGTCGGTCACCCTCTCGCCGAAGTCGTCCGACACCCTCGTCGGGTCGGTTCAGCTCGCGGTCGACCAGCAGACCGGACTCCCGCTGCGGGTCACCGTCGCCGCGAAGGGGCAGTCGACGCCGGCGTTCCAGGTCGGCTTCACGAGCCTCGACTACGGCGCTCCGGCCGCCCGCCTGTTCGACTTCACGCCGCCGAGCGGTGCCGATGTGCACACGAAGGACCTGTCCGGAACGGCACGTGGCGACGGCGACCACCGCGGACACGACGGCGCCGGTGCGGGTGTCGTGACGACGGGTTCCGGGTGGGACACCGTCGCCGAGCTCCCCGCGGGCACGGCGGACACGTCCTCGCTCGGTGCTGACGCGGACGGGCTGCTCGACCAGCTCACCCGCCCGGTCGACGGCGGTCGCGCGGTGCAGACGTCCCTGGTGTCGGTGTACCTGACCGCCGACGGACGGGTGCTCGCCGGGGCCGTGCCGGTCTCCGCCCTCGTGGCCGCGGCCAAGTGACGGACGCTGCTGCTCCGGACGGGTACGCGATCCGCACCGATGGCCTGCGGAAGGTGTTCCGGAAGCAGCACGCGGTGAAGGGGATCGACCTCGAGGTCCCCCGCGGCTCGGTGTACGGGTTCCTCGGCCCGAACGGCTCGGGCAAGACGACGACGATCCGGATGCTGCTCGGGCTCTCCAGCGCGACCGGCGGGTCGGTCGAACTGCTCGGGCGTCGGGTGCCCGAGGCCCTGCTCGAGGTACTCCCCCGCGTCGGGGCGCTCGTCGAGGGTCCGGCCTCCTACCCGTACCTGTCCGGCCGCGCGAACCTCGCGCGGTTCGACGCCGCCGACCCGACCACGGACCCCCGGACCCGGGCCGACCGCGTCGCGTCGGCGCTCGACCGGGTCGGGTTGTCCCACGCGGCCGACAAGAAGGCGCACGCGTACTCGCTCGGCATGAAGCAGCGCCTCGGCCTCGCGAACGCCCTGCTCAGCCCGCGCGACCTGCTCGTGCTCGACGAGCCGACGAACGGCCTCGACCCGCAGGGCACGCGCGAGGTCCGGAACCTCATCCGCTCCCTCGCCGACGACGGGACGACGGTCTTCGTTTCGAGCCACCTGCTCGCTGAGATCGAACAGGTGTGCACGCACGCCGGGGTCATGCGCGCCGGGGAGCTCGTCGCGCAGGGGTCCCTCGACGAGCTGCGCTCGGCCGGCGTCCGCACGCTGACGGTCCGGACGCCCGACGTCGGCCAGGCCGGCTCCGTCCTCACCCGGCTCGGCCTGACACCGCGCCACGAGGGCGGCGCGGACGTCCTCGTGGCGGAGCTGCCCTCGGCCGTGCTCGCCGAGGACGTCACCGCGGAGCTCGTCCGGGCCGACGTCCGCGTCCGCGGCATCACCGTCGGCGGCGGCACCCTCGAGGACCGCTTCGTCGCGCTCACCGGGGAGGGCTTCGATGTCGCTGCCTGACGTCTCGTCCGGCCCGGACGTCGAGCGGGCGGGCACCGGCCGTGCAGCGGCCACCCGTCGTCGCCCGTTCGCCCTGCTTGGCTCCGAACTCGGACTGCTGTTCCGCCGCCGTCGCACCTGGGCGATGCTCGGCGCGCTCGCGCTCGTCCCGATCCTCATCGCGATCGCCGTCCGGGCCACGACAGGGCCCTGACCGCGGCGGGCCGGCGTTCCTCGGCGACATCACGAACAACGGCCTCTTCGTGGCGTTCACCGCGCTGACCGTCTCGATCCCCCTGTTCTTGCCGCTGACGATCGGGGTGGTGTCGGGCGACACGGTCGCCGGCGAGGCGAGCCACGGGACGATCCGCTACCTGCTCGTCGCTCCGACCGGCCGCCTGCGGTTCGTCCTCGTGAAGTACGTCGGCACGGTGGCGTTCGCCCTCGCCGCGACGCTCCTCATCGTCCTCGTCGGAGCGGCGATCGGGGCGCTGCTGTTCCCGATCGGCCCGGTGACCCTGCTGTCGGGCACCCAGGTCGGCGGGTGGTCGTACGCGGGCCGGGCGCTGTTGCTCGCGCTGTACGTCGCGATGTCGATGCTCGGGCTGTCGGCGATCGGGCTGTTCACCTCGACGCTGACGAACGTCCCGGTCGGGGCGATGGCCGCGACGGTCGTGCTCGCCGGGGCGTCGCAGGTGCTCGACCAGCTCCCGCAGCTCGACTGGCTGCACCCGTACCTGTTCTCGCACCAGTGGCTCGGCTTCGGCGACCTGCTGCGGGACCCGATCTCGTTCGACTCGTTCGGCGCGAACGCGCTGCTGCAGCTCGGGTACGTCGTCGTGTTCGGCGCGCTGGCGTACAGCCGGTTCGCGACGAAGGACGTGCTCAGCTAGTCGCCGAGCACGTCCTCCGCGAAGGGGTTCAGCCGGCGTCGGCGGTCTGGGGCCGGCGGACCGGATCGCGCAGGTCACGGTTCTTCTCGGACCGGTACCAGTCCATCCGCGCACCCGTCTCGACGGTCTGCATCCCGATGACGACCTTGCCCCGGGACTGCATCTGCGCGAGGTCCTCGTACGCGTCCACGATGTACTCGAACGGGTAGAAGCCGGAGATGAGCACCTGCACCCGGCGGTCCTGTACGGCCTTCGTGAGCATCGTGAGCAGCTCGCGGGCCTCGTCGTCCTCGGCGGGGGCGCGGAGGAACCGGAGTTCGACGTCGCGACGCTCTTCCGACGACACGAACCGGTCGGCGGGGATGCCCAGGCGTTCGGAGAGGTGCTCGGCATCGGACTCGCCGTGGTTGTCGATGAACGCGGTGATCTCCCGACCGTCCGCGATCTCGCGGATGCGCTGTTCCTCGCCCTCGCCGTACACGACCGGCAGTGTGCCGATCTGGCGGAGGTAGTCGTGGTTCCGGGCGCTGCCGAGGGCGATCACCGTGGCTCCCGCGTCGTGGGCGAGCTGGCACTGGATGTGACCGACCCCGCCCGCTGCGGCGCTGATCACCACCGTGTCCTGCGGGCCGAGCCGCAGTCCGCGCACGATCGTCGCCGCGGTGCAGCCGGCGAGGTAGAGCCCTCCGGCGACCTCCCACCCGACGAGCTCCGGCTTCTTGATCACCGCACCGCGAGGGACCCTGACCCAGTTCGCGTGCGCGCCGCCGGTCGGGGCGTGGCCGAGGACCTCGTCGCCCACGCGGAGGTCCTTCACGCCCTCACCCCGGGCACGGACGATGCCAGCGAAGTCGACGCCCTGGTGGGCGGGGAAGTCGAGGTCGATGAACTCACGCAACTTGCCTTCACGGAGGAACCGCTCGATGTGGTTCAGCCCGGCGGCCACCACCTCGACGACGATCTCGCCGGGACCGGCGTCCGGTCGTTCCTGCGGGACCAGTTGGACCACGTCGAACCCGCCGTAGCGGTCGTACTGCACTGCGTTGCCGTGTCGCATGGCGCGCTCCTTCGAAGACGTTCTGCCTCTCGTCTACTCGTGCGGGCCGGGTGGTGTCCGCACGACCGGGGGACTTCCCACCCGCGGACGGGAGGCGCGTGGCGGCGCCGCCACGCGCCTCCCGTCCGGTCCGGGACGCACCGGTCAACCGGCCGCGTCGATGATCCGCGTCACCGCGTCGGCACCGAGGTGGAACGCGAGCGGATCGGTGTCCGGCCGCGGGACCCGCACCGGCGACGACCACACCGACCCGTCCGCCGCGAGGTCGACCACGAGGTACCCCGCATCGATGTGCGCCGACTCCTCGTCGTACGCACCGACCACGTCGGTGTCGTTCGCCACCCCCGGGGCCACGAGCACCGGTACCCCGGCGATGGAGCCGGCCGAGTGGTGGTGGTGGTGGCCGCCGAGGACCAAGCGGACGTCCGTCCCGCGGATCGCGTCCGCGAACGCCTCGGCGTTCCGGAGCCGCAGGGCCTCGTGCAGTGCGGTCGGGGCCGGCAGCGGCGGGTGGTGCAGCACGACCACGGAGCCGCCGTCCGACGGCTCCCCGTCGGACAGGGCACGCCGCAGCCGGTCGAGGGCCTCGTCCGCGATCAGCCCGTACCCGGAGCCGGGGACGCTCGTGTCGACCGTCACGACCCGACGCCCGGCGACGACGGACTGCCCGGACACCGGGACCGAGGGCGGGAGGTACTCGAGGGTGTGCGCGAGTGGACGACCGCCCTCGCCGAGGACGTGCCCGTTCGCGAGCACCTGCCGGAAGCCTTCCCGCAGGTCGTGGTTGCCCGGGACGGTGACGAGCGCGGCAGCGTGCCGCTCGGCCCACCCGCCGACGCGCTCGCGCAGGCGCGTGTACGAGGCCGGGGTGCCGTCCTCGGAGACGTCGCCCGACACCACGACGAGCCCGACGTCCGGCACGCCCTCGGCGGACGCGAGCACGGCGTCGAGGGCCGCGGTCGTGTCGGTCGAGCCCTGGTGGAGGGCGCCGTCACCGGTGAGGTGGGTGTCGGACAGGTGGAGGATGCGGAGCGATCCGGGCGCGAGCGGCTGCATGGCGGTCACGCTAGTCGGCGGGTCGATCACCCTGCTGTGCGCTCGTGACGCACTCCCCCGGAGGCCTGGCGTCAGTCATCGAGCGCGGCGAGTTGGTCCTCGAGGTTGAAGACCTCCGGCAGCACCCGGGCGGTCTGGTCCGCTCGGCCTGTGGCACCGTCGAAGAGGCCCTGCATGTGCGCCTCCCACGTCGCGGCGACCTCGGAGGCGGCGAGCGCGGCATCGGCGTCGGCCACCGAGTCCGTCTCGTAGTACCCGATGAGGAGGCCGTCGTCGTCGAGGAACAGCGAGTAGTTCCGTCGTCCCGCCGCGGCGATCGTCCGGAGCATCGCCGGCCACACGGCCGCGTGCTGCGTGCGGTAGACGTCGAGGTGCTCCGTCGCCACCTGCAGACGGAAGCAGACCCGCACCACGCGATCAGGGCCTCCCGTCCGACCCGCCGGGAGGCGCGGCCCACGCTGGTCCGTGTCGGTCACCGTGGCGCCCGCTCGGGGCGGTCGCGGAGCGACTGCTCACGCTCCTCGTGCTCCTCCACGGTCCGGACGGTGCCGGTGGTGCTCGTGATGGTGCCGTACCGCTCGGCCTCGATCTCCTCGAGGCGCTTGCCGCGGGTGTCCGGTGCCCAGATCGTCCCGACGAGGAACGACAGTGCGAGCAGCCCGAGGATGAGGCCGCCGAGCGCACGCAGTCCGATGTCGCTCAGGAGCAGCGGGAACCAGATGCTGAGGAGGCCGACCATCACCCGGGCAGCGAGGAACAGCACGCCCTGGGCGCTGGCGCGGTACCGGGTCGCGAAGAGCTCGCTCGTCCACAGGCCGTAGAACGCCTGCGCGCCGATGCCCGAGGAGATGCCCCACGCGATGGCGAAGAACAGCAGCGTGCCGAGGGTCGCCGGCGCGTAGATGAGCACGGCCCAGGCGACGATGGCGAGTGCGGCGCCGATCGCGTACAGGACCGGGCGGCTCATCCGGTCGGCGAAGCGCATGAAGCCGAAGTAGGTCGCGGCGACCGTGCACGCCCAGACGAGAATCTGCAGCCCGTACTGCTCGGGGACGCTCGTGACGCCGGTGGCCGAGTAGACGCGCGGCTGGAAGATGCCCGCCTGGCCCGCGACGGTGTTCCAGAGCGCGTAGACACCGAACAGGAACAGCATCGCGGTGAGGTTGCGGCGGCGGCTGAACAGCTGGGTCACGCCGTGGAAGAAGTTCGCGGTCCCCGTGGCAGCGCGCTCGTCCTTCCAGATGGTGGACTCCGGCAGGCCGCGCCGCAACCACCAGACGATCGCCGCGACCACGAAGAGGTGCGCGAAGATGAGTCGGCTGCCGAGCAACCCCAGGGGCGCGGCGGCGATCGCGAGCGCGAACCCGACCATCGGGCCGACCGACCAGGCGAGCTGCGCGGTGCCGACGTGGGCGGCGCGCTTGTCGGCCGGTGCCTGCTCGGCGATGTAGGTCCAGCTCGCCGGGACGCCGGCGCCGACCGCGATGCCGGTGAGGATGAAGCCGACGAGCAGCATGCCGTAGCTGCCGGCGAACACCGCGAGCAGGATGCCGAGCATGTAGAGCAGCAGGTCGTAGGTGTAGATGAACTTCCGGCCGTACCGGTCGCAGAGCGGACCGCCGATGATCGCGCCGGCCGCGGCCCCGAAGGCGTTCGCGGACAGGCTCGCGAGGAGTCCGACCTGCAGGTCCCCGATGTGGAACTGCGCCTGCCAGAGGCTGAGGCTCGTGGCGATCGCGATGATCGACCCCGACTCGATGTAGTTCGACATGGCGACCGAGACGGTCGCCTTCCAGCCCGTGGTGTTCCGGGCTCCGATGCGGACCGCCATTGGTCCTCCGTTCGCGTGTTCGTCGATGAATCGTTTCAACGGTGGTGCTGCGAGGACCATACGCGCCCGGGGGGCCTTCGGCAAGTCCCGGCGCCGACCCGACGCTCCGGCACGTCGAACAGCCCGGGACGGCCGGCGGGTGCCAGGATGGCGGCATGGCGGTCAGCGTGCGGGACGTGGCAGCGCTCGCGGGCGTGTCGCTCGGCACGGTCTCGAACGTGCTGAACCGCCCCGACAAGGTCGCCCCCGCCACGGTCGAGAGGGTCCAGACCGCGATCGCCTCGCTCGGCTTCGTCCGCAACGACTCGGCGCGGCAGCTCCGCGCCGGCCGGAGCTCGACGGTCGGACTCATCGTGCTCGACGGCGGCAACCCGTTCTTCACCGACGTCGCCCGGGGCGCGGAGGACGCCGCGATGGCACAGGGCCTCGCGGTCCTGATCGGCAACTCCGACGAGTCCGCTGAACGGGAGCGCACCTACGTCGACCTGTTCGAGGAACGCCGCGTCGCCGGGCTCCTCGTCTCCCCCGCCGGCGACGACCTCGGTCGGCTGGAGCGCCTCCGTGACCAGGGCACCGCCGTGGTGCTCGTCGACCGGCGCGCCGACGACGAGCACTTCGCGTCCGTGTCCGTCGACGACGTCGCCGGGGGGCGGATCGCCGTCGAGCACCTCGCCGCCGTCGGCCGACGTCGGGTCGCCTTCGTCGGTGGGCCGTCCGGCATCCGACAGGTGGCCGACCGCCTCGCCGGAGCCCGCCTCGCCGCGACGACCGCCGGCATCGACCTCGAGGTCGTCCCGACCCGGTCCCTCTCGGTGCTCGAGGGGCGCCGTGTCGGCGAGGAGCTCCAGGCCCGCCCGGCCGCCGAGCGCCCGGACGCCGTGTTCGCGGCGAACGACCTGCTCGCCGTCGGCCTCGAGCAGGCGTTCATCATGCGCGGCTCCGTCGCGGTCCCGGAGCAGATCGCCATCGTCGGGTACGATGGCATCGCGTTCGCCGAGGCCGCGGTGGTGCCGCTGACCTCGGTGCGGCAGCCGGCACAGGACCTCGGCCGGCGCGCGATCGAGCTGCTCGTGGCACAGGTCGAGCACGGGCAGGACATCGACCTCGAGCACGTGGAGTTCACGCCGGAACTCGTGGTGCGGCAGTCCACGGTCGCCGATCGCTGAGGCCGCCCCGGGTCGTCGGGCAGCGCCGGTCGCGGTGCCGACCACCACCGGACGGGAGGCGCGGTGCGCGCCCGCCACGCGCCTCCCGTCCGGCGCGCGCAGCCCCGCAGCCTACGATCGGAGGATGGTGCAGACCCCGCGGCGAGACGGACCGCCGAGCGTGCACCACGTCGCGGCGCGCGCCGGGGTGTCGCTCGCGACGGTCTCGAACGTCCTGAACCACCCCGAGCGGGTCGCGGAAGCGACCGCGACCAAGGTCCGAGACGCCATCGACGCGCTCGGGTACACGCCGAACCGGAACGCGCGCGCCCTCGCGTCCGGTCGGACGCGGTCGATCGGCCTCGTCGTGAGCTCACTGCGGAACTCGCTGTTCACCGACATGGTGACCGGAGCGCAGACCGCAGCGCGAGCCGAGGGCAGCACCCTGCTCGTCACGAACAGCGACAACGACCTCGAGGCGCAGGCCGAGCACCTGGCGTTCATGGAGAGCACACGGGTGTCCGGGATCCTGTTCGCCTCGATGACCACCTCGCGCGAGCAGGTCGAGGCGGTTCGGCAGCACGGTCTCCCGGTGGTCTACGTGAACTACGAGCCGGACGACGTCGACGCGTGCTCGGTCATCGTCGACAACGAGCAGGCGGGCTACGTGGCTGCCACGCACCTCATCGAGCAGGGGTGTCGGCGCATCGCGTTCGTGAGCGCACGGCCGGACTGGCAGCCCGTCGCGCGTCGGCGGGTGGGCCTCCTCCGCGCGGTCGCCGAGCACCCCGAGGTCGAACTCATCGACGTGGACGCCGAGGACATCGACCCGCCGGGCGGGACCGACGCAGGGGTCCGGATCGCCGCGATGCCCCCCGGGCAGCGGCCGGACGGCGTCCTCGGAGTGACGGACCTGCTGGCGATGGCCGTCGTCACGGAGCTGCGCGCCGCGGGTATCCGTGTGCCGGAGGACATCCCCGTCTCGGGTTGCGACCACAACTCGGTGGCGTGGGGTGGGGCGGTGCCGCTGACCTCGGTCACGCAGCACGGCGAGGAGATGGGCGCGGAGGCGATCACGCTCCTGTTGGCCGAGCTCGCGGAGGGACCGGGGCACGTGCACCGGACCGTGGTGCTCGGGAGCGAGTTGATCGCGCGGGAGAGCACGCTCGGGCGGGCCCGGGGTGCGGCGGCGCAGGCGGCGACGAAGCCGAGCGACCCGCGGCGCACGGAGGCCTGAGGTCCAGCGGCGCCTCCCCGCCCCGGGTCTCGCGCGCCGCCCGCGCGCCGGGTCTCGGGGCGCCGGGTTTCGCGCGCCGGGTCTCGGGTTCGCTGCTCCGAGTCTCGGGTTCGCTGCCCCGAGACTCGCGCCACCCGACATCTCTCGGGCCCCGGACCGCGAGAAGTGTCCGCCAGGCCGAGACTCGGGCGTCCCTTGCCGCGGGGCGGTGCCCCCTCCTCTGCCGCCGAGTCTCGGGTTCGCCGCCCCGAGACTCGCGCCACCCGACATCTCTCGGGCCCCGGGCCGCGAGAAGTGTCCGCCAGGCCGAGACTCGGGGCGGGGAGCCAGCCGCCGCACGTTCGGTAACGAATCCGTCCGGGTGATTGACACGCTTCAATCCGCGTGGTTCCATTCCGATTGAAACGCTTCAACAGCACCTCCGGAGTCCGCACCGACGCAGGCTCCGGTCCGTTTCTCCCGGGCCTCCCCCGCCCGGGCCTTACGAGGAGGTAAGGAATGCCAGCACGACCCTCGCGCCGTCTGACCACCCGGTTGCTCGCCATCGGCGGTGCCGTCGCCCTGATCGGCAGCACGGCCGCGTGTTCCTCCGGCGGCTCCGCGGACACCGGCGGGAAGACGCAGATCACCTTCCAGACCGACAACGCCCCGACGACGGCCACCACCACCAAGGCACTGGTCGCCGCGTTCGAGAAGGCGAACCCGGACATCACCGTCAAGGTCGACACCCGCCCCCAGGGCACCGACGGCGACAACCTCGTCAAGACGCAGCTCTCGACCGGCGAGATGTCCGACGTGTTCGGGTACAACTCCGGCTCGCTCCTGCAGGCCCTGAACCCCGACAACACCCTGGTCGACCTCTCCGGTGAGAGCTGGGCGCAGGACGTCGACGAGCAGTACAAGACGACGGTCAGCACCGACAAGGGCATGTACGGCGCCCCGTTCCTCACGTCCTTCGCCGGCGCGATCCTCTACAACAAGAAGGTCTACGACAAGCTCGGTCTCACGGTCCCGACAACCTGGGACGAGTTCATCAGCAACAGCGAGAAGATCAAGTCCGCCGGGGGCGTCGCCCCGGTGATCCAGACCTACGGCGACACCTGGACCAGCCAGCTCCTCGTGCTCGGCGACTTCGCGAACATCACCGCGCAGCAGTCGGACTGGGCCGACCAGTACACGAAGCACAAGGAGAGCTACACGGAGGAACCGGCACTCGCCGGCTTCGAGCACCTCGCCGAGATCAAGGACAAGGGCCTCCTCAACGAGGACTTCGCCTCGGCGACGCAGGCGGCCGGCCTCAAGATGCTCGCCGACGGCACCGGTGCCCAGTACCCGATGCTGACCAACGCCATCGCGACGATCCAACAGGACAACCCCGACGCGGTGGACGACATCGGCGCCTTCGCGATCCCGGCGGCGAACGCGGACGACACGACGCTGACCCAGTGGCAGCCGAACAGCCTCTACATCCCGAAGACGGCCACGGGCGACAAGCTCACGGCGGCGAAGAAGTTCGTCGCGTTCGCGAACTCGTCCGAAGGCTGCACGGTGCAGAACGACACCAGCACGCCGGGCGGCCCGTACGCGATCAGCTCGTGCACGCTGCCCGACTCGGTGCCGCCGATCGTCTCCGACGTCGCGAAGTACGTCTCCGACAAGAAGGCCGGTTCCGCGCTCGAGTTCCTCTCCCCGATCAAGGGCCCGAACCTCGAGAAGATCTGCGTGCAAGTCGGCTCCGGCATCTCCTCGGCCTCGACGGGCGCGAAGCAGTACGACCAGGACGTCGTGCAGCAGGCGCAGCAGCTCGGGCTCCAGGGCTGGTGAGGTCGGTGACCGCGACGCTCACGACGGCGGTGGCCCCGCCGCAGACCACCAAGGCCGGGCCGGGGCCGGCGCGCAGGAAGATGCGCTCGTACTACCCGGCGTGGTTCTTCATCCCGGCGATCGCGCTGTACGTCGTGTTCTTCGCGGTCCCGACCTTCGCGGGGTTCTACTTCTCGCTCACCCGCTGGACGCTGTTCGACCAGACCTTCATCGGCTTCGACAACTTCGTCCGGTTCTTCCAGGACCCGCAGCTCGTCTCCGGGTTCGTGCACACGTTCGAGTACGGGTTCGTGACGAGCGCGGCGAAGGTGGTCCTCGGACTCGCCCTCGCGCTGCTCCTCACGAGCCCCGTGCTCGGGCGGGGCTACCTCCGTGCCGTGGTGTTCTTCCCGGTGCTCGTCTCCACGATCGGCATCGGCATCACGTTCAAGGCGCTGCTCGATCCCTTCCACGGCATCGTCAACGGCGTCCTGGGCTCGGTCGGACTCCCCACCCCGGGGTGGCTGACCGACCCGGCGTTCGCCCTCTGGAGCGTCGCCGCGGTGGACATCTGGAAGGGCGTCGGCATCGCGACGCTCATCTTCATCGCCGGCATCGTGGCGATCCCCCAGGAGTACTTCGAGGCCGCCCGTGTGGACGGCGCGAGCTCGTGGACGATCTTCCGGAACATCACGCTGCCACTGTCCCGCCCCGCGATGGGGACGGTCATCATCCTGTCGCTCATCGGCGGTCTCCGCTCGTTCGACCTCATCTGGGCGATGACCGGCGGTGGCCCCGGCTTCACCAGCGACGTCATCGCGAGCGTGATCTACAAGCAGTACCAGGCCGGCTTCTACGGGCTGTCGACCGCGGGCAACGTCGTGTTGTTCGTCGTCGTCACGGCGATCATGGTGCCGATCTCCTGGCTCATCAACCGCAAGGAGGCGGAACTGTGACCACCATCGCAGATCGGCGGACGACCACGGTCCGACCACGGCGCGCCAGCCGCGAGACGACCCGGAAGTGGATCGTCGGCAGCATCGCGATCGTCGTCAGCTTCGTGGTGTTCCTCGTCCCGTTCGCCTTCATCCTGCTCCAGGCCATGAAGTCCCCGGCCGATGCCAACGAGCTCGGGTTCACCCTGCCGGAGCAGTTCCAGCTGTGGCAGAACCTCGCCGCGGTCCTCGGGTCCGGCGACGGCGGCATCCTGAGGGCGTTCCTCAACAGCACCGTCCTCACGGTCGGCAGCGTCCTCATCATGGTGGTGTTCTCGGCCATGGTCGGCTACACCCTGCAGCGTCGCCCGAGTCGCTGGAACGGCGTGATCAACTTCTTCGTGCTCGCCGGACTCATCGTGCCGCCGGCGATCGTGCCGACGATCTGGGTGCTCCAGGGTCTGAACCTCTTCAAGACGATGGGCGGGATGATCCTCATCGAGGCCACCTTCGGCCTGTCGTTCTGCATCCTGCTCTTCCGGGCGTTCGTCGCGACGATCCCGAAGGAACTCGACGAGGCCGCCGTGCTCGACGGCGCGGGCCCGATCCGCCTCTTCTTCGGCGTCGTGCTGCCGCTCCTCAAGCCGGTGGTCATCACGGTGGTCCTCGTGCAGTCGGTCGCGGTGTTCAACGACTTCGCCAACCCGCTGTACTTCCTGCCCGGGGCCGACAACCAGACCGTCCAGCAGACGCTGTTCTCCTTCCAGAGCCAGTCGGTGAGCCAGCTGAACCTGCTCTTCACCGACGTCCTGCTCATCACGATCCCCCCGCTGGTCCTCTACATCTTCTTCAACCGACAGATCGTCGCCGGCATGACCAGCGGCGCCGTCAAGGGCTGACGCCCGACCACACGGCCTGGAGGCACGGATCGCCTCCGCCGGGTCGCCCACTTCCGGCGGCGACCCGGCCCCGACTCCAGCACCGGTCGACGACGACCGGTCGCGCGAAAGGAACCGACCACATGACCGACTGGACAGCATCGTTCATCGCGAGCGACGACGACCTCGGGAGCGCACCGATCCTGCGCCGGCAGTTCACCCTCGACGAGGGCCACGGCGCCGTGACCGCCGCGACGCTCGACGTCAGCGCACTCGGCGTCGTCGAGGCCTGGCTCGGCGGGCAGCGGGTGTCCGACCACCTGCTCGAACCCGGGTGGACGAGTTACGAGTGGCGCATCCGGGTCGCCTCCCACGACGTCACGCCGCACCTGGCCGAGACGGCCGCGGGCGCCGACGCCGTGCTCGCGCTCATCCTCGGCAAGGGCTGGGCGGCGGGGCGCCTGGCGTGGGGCGGCGGGGGCGGCTGGTACGCCGACGAGGTCGCGGGCTTCGCGGAGCTGCGCATCGCCTTCGCGGACGGCCACGAGCAGCGGATCGGGACCGACGCCGACTGGCAGGCCCTGTCGAGCGCGATCACCGCGGACCAGCTCTACGACGGCGAGGACGTCGACGGCAGACTGCGGGACGGCTCGTTCCTCGCCCCAGGACCGGTCACGGTGCCGAGCGTGGCGGGGCACGAGGGCCGCACGAGCGGCGTGCACGTGGTCGACCTCGGCGATCGCGTGCTCGTGGCGGACACGGTGCCGCCGGTCCGGCCCCTCGCCGAGGTCGCGCCCGTCGCGGTGTGGACGAGTCCGGCGGGCGCGACGCTCGTCGACTTCGGGGTCAACCTCGTCGGCTGGGTCCGCGTCACCGCGAGCGGCGAGGCCGGCACCGTCCTGACGCTGCGGCACGCCGAGGTCCTCGAGCACGACGAGCTGGGGACGCGCCCGCTGCGCAGTGCGGAGGCGACCGACCGGTTCACCCTGAGCGGGAACGGCGTCGAGGTGTTCGAGCCGCGCTTCACGTTCCACGGGTTCCGCTACGCCCAGGTCGACGGCTGGCCCGGCACGCTCGACGAGCTCCGCAGCGCACTCACCGCCGTCCAGGTGGGCTCCGACCTCCGCCGGACCGGGACGTTCGCGAGCAGTCACGAGCTGCTGGACACCTTCCACGAGAACGTCGTCCGGGGCATGCAGGGCAACTTCCTCAGCGTCCCGACCGACTGCCCGCAGCGCGACGAACGGCTCGGGTGGACGGGCGACATCGCCGCGTTCGCACCGACGGCGTCCTACCTCTTCGACACGGGTGCCTTCCTCGGCGACTGGCTCCGGGACGTGTGGCTCGAGCAGCAGCACGCCGACGGGATCATCCCGTTCGTCGTGCCGGACGTGCTGAAGTACTCCCCCGCCGAGGACTTCCGCGACCCCGACGCGACCGCGCTGTGGTCGGACGCCGGGGTCTGGGTGCCCTGGACGCTGTACCAGGCGTACGGCGACACCGCGGTGCTCGCGGAGCAGTTCCCGTCGATGGCCGCGCACGTCCGCCGGATCCGCTCGCTGCTGTCGCCCGAGGGGCTCTGGGACACGGTCTTCCAGTTCGGCGACTGGCTCGACCCGGACGCCCCGCCGGAGGACCCGGCCGCGGCGAAGGCGGACAAGGGCGTCGTCGCCACCGTGTGCGCGTACCGGTCCGCGACGATCGCGGCAGACGCAGCGGAGGTGCTCGGCGGCCACGACGCGGAGGCGGCCGAGTTCCGGGAACTCGCCACGGACCTCCAGGCCGCGTTCCGGGAGCACTACCTGCAGGACGACGGCCGCATCCGCTCCGACTGCACCACCGTCTACACGCTGGCGATCGTGTTCGGGATCCTCGACCCCGAGGACGAGCAGCGAGCGGGCGACCGGCTCGCCGAACTCGCGGCTGCCGCCGGGTACCGGATCTCGACGGGCTTCGCCGGGACGCCGTTCATCACCGACGCGCTGACGCGGACGGGCCACCTCGAGGACGCCTACCGACTGCTCCTGCAGACCGAGTGCCCGTCGTGGCTGTACCCGGTGACGATGGGCGCGACGACGGTCTGGGAGCGGTGGGACTCGATGCTGCCGGACGGGACGATCAACCCCGGCCAGATGACCTCGTTCAACCACTACGCCCTCGGGGCCGTGGCGGACTGGATGCACCGCGTCGTGGGCGGACTGTCCGCACTCACCCCGGGCTACGGGGAAGTCCTGGTCGCGCCGCAGCCGGGCGGGAGCTTGACATGGGCCGCGACGTCGCTCGAGACCCGGCACGGGCTGATGGCCGTGCGGTGGGACCTCGTCGACGGCGACCTCGTCGTCCGGGCGACGGTGCCGGAGGGTGTCTCGGCCACCGTACGGCTGCCGGGGCTCGAGGAGCGGCGGGTCGGGGGCGGGGAGCACGAGTTCCGCGCTCCGGTGGCGGTGCCGGCGGGCTAGTGCCCGGGACGGGTTGCGCCCGGCGGCGCCGCCCCGCCCCTCGTCGCACCACGTTCCCGACGTCGAACCACGCCCAGCATCCGGTTCGATGTCGGCGACGTGGTTCGTACCGACCCGGGCTCCGCGCTTGCGCGCCGCACCGGCCCCGCGTACATTATGAAACGATTCAATCGCCACGAGGAAGTGACACGATGACCACAGCAGCCTTCGGCACCATCGCCGACCAACTGGGACGGCAGGCGATCGAACTGCCCAGCTGGGCGTTCGGCAACTCCGGCACCCGCTTCAAGGTCTTCTCGACGCCGGGCACACCGCGTGACCCCTACGAGAAGATCGCCGACGCCGCCCAGGTCCACCGGTACACGGGCCTCGCACCGACCGTGGCTCTCCACATCCCGTGGGACCTCGTGGACGACTTCGCCGACCTCCGCCGGCACGCCGAGGAGCACGGTGTGCAGCTCGGCACCATCAACTCGAACACCTTCCAGGACGACGACTACAAGTTCGGCGCCCTGACCCACGTCGACGAGGCGATCCGGCAGAAGGCGATCGACCACCACCTGCAGTGCATCGACGTCATGCACGAGACGGGCTCGCGCGACCTCAAGATCTGGCTCGCCGAGGGGTCGAACTACCCCGGCCAGGAGGACATGCGCTCCCGCCAGGACCGCCTGCACGACTCGCTCTCGACCATCTACGACCGGCTCGGCGACGACCAGCGCCTCGTGCTCGAGTACAAGTTCTTCGAGCCGTCGTTCTACCACACGGACGTCCCGGACTGGGGCACGAGCTACGTGCAGACGGCGGCGCTCGGCGACAAGGCGATGGTGTGCCTCGACACCGGGCACCACGCCCCCGGCACGAACATCGAGTTCATCGTGATGCAGCTCCTCCGGCTCGGGAAGCTCGGCAGCTTCGACTTCAACTCGCGCTTCTACGCCGACGACGACCTCATCGTGGGTGCGGCTGACCCGTTCCAGCTGTTCCGGATCCTCGTCGAGGTCGTCCGCGGTGGCGGGTACGACAACCCGGACGTCGCGTTCATGCTCGATCAGTGCCACAACGTCGAGGACAAGATCCCCGGGCAGATCCGCTCGGTGCTCAACGTGCAGGAGATGACCGCCCGGGCGCTGCTCCTCGACCGCGTCGCGCTGACCGCAGCGCAGGAGGCGCACGACGTCCTCGGTGCGAACGAGGTCTTCATGGACGCGTTCCAGACGGACGTCCGTGCCGACCTCGCCGCGTGGCGCGAGTCCCGCGGACTGCCCGCGAACCCGATGCGCGCGTACCTCGACTCCGGGTACCAGCAGCAGATCGCCGAGGACCGTGTCGGCGGCGTCCAAGCCGGATGGGGTGCGTGAACCGATGACGACGAACAGCCTGGAGGCACGGGTGGACCCCGCAACGCACGGCGCGACGCCGCACCCCACGACAGCAGACGAGACCGTCAGCGCGCTCATCGCGCGCTCGAACGCGCTCGGCTCCGACCCGCGGATCACGAACTACGCGGGCGGCAACACGTCCGCGAAGGGCACCGACACCGACCCGGTCACCGGCGAGGCCGTCGAGCTGCTCTGGGTGAAGGGCTCCGGGGGCGACCTCGGCACCCTCACGCCGTCAGGGCTGGCCGTCCTGCGGTTCGACCGCGTCCGTGCACTGCGCGGCGTCTACCCGGGTGTCGACCGCGAGGACGAGATGGTCGCCGCGTTCGACCACACCCTGTTCGGCAAGGGCGGCGCGGCACCGTCGATCGACACCGCGATGCACGCACTCGTCGACGCCGCCCACGTCGACCACCTGCACCCGGACGCCGGCATCGCCATCGCGACCGCCGCCGACGGCCCGGAACTCACCGAGCGGATCTTCGGCGACAAGGTCGTCTGGGTGCCCTGGCGGCGACCGGGCTTCCAGCTCGGCCTCGACATCGCCGCCATCCAGGAGCAGCACCCCGAGGCGATCGGCACGATCCTCGGCGGCCACGGCATCACCGCCTGGGGTTCGACGTCCGAGGAGACAGAAGCGAACTCGCGGTGGATCATCGACACCGCTGAGCAGTACATCGCCGAACACGGGAAGGACCAGCCGTTCGGCCCCGTCCGCCCCGGCTTCGAGGCGCTGCCCGAGACCGAGCGGCGCGCCCGTGCCGCCGCACTCGCACCGACCATCCGCGGGATAGCGGGGCACGACAAGCCGGTCGTCGGACACGTCACGGACAGCGACGTCGTCCTCGACTTCCTGGCGTCCTCGCGCGCGGAGGAGCTGGCGGCGCTCGGCACGAGCTGCCCGGACCACTTCCTCCGCACCAAGGTGAAGCCGCTCATCCTCGACCTGCCCGCGACGGCGACCGTCGAGGAGCAGACGGCACGCCTGCGGGAGCTGCACGAGGCGTACCGGGTCGACTACCAGGCGTACTACGACCGGCACGCCACCCCGGACAGTCCGGCGATCCGGGGCGCCGACCCGCTCGTCGTGCTGGTGCCCGGCGTCGGGATGTTCTCGTACGGCAAGGACGCCCAGACCGCCCGCGTCGCCGGCGAGTTCTACACGAACGCGATCAACGTCATGCGGGGCGCCGAGGCGCTCAGCACCTACGCACCCATCGACGAGTCCGAGAAGTTCCGCATCGAGTACTGGGCGCTCGAGGAGGCGAAGCTCCAGCGCTTGCCGAAGCCGAAGCCACTGGCGACCCGCATCGCGCTGGTCACCGGGGCCGCGTCGGGCATCGGCAAGGCGATCGCGAAGCGCCTCGCCGCCGAGGGCGCCTCGGTCGTCGTCGCCGACCTCGACCTCGCCAAGGCACAGGACGCAGCTGCCGAGATCGGCAGCCCGGACCAGGCCATCGGTGTCGTCGCGAACGTCACGAGCGCCGAGGCGATCGACCAGGCGATCCAGGCGACGCTGCTGCACTTCGGCGGCCTCGACCTCGTCGTCAACAACGCCGGGTTGAGCCTCAGCAAGAGCCTGCTGGAGACCACCGAGCAGGACTGGGACCTGCAGCACGACGTCATGGCGAAGGGTTCGTTCCTGGTGTCGAAGGCCGCGGCGAAGGTCCTCATCGAGCAGGGCCTCGGCGGCGACATCGTCTACATCTCCTCGAAGAACTCGGTCTTCGCCGGCCCGAACAACATCGCGTACTCCGCCACGAAGGCCGACCAGGCCCACCAGGTGCGGCTGCTCGCGGCCGAGCTGGGCGAGCACGGCATCCGCGTCAACGGCATCAACCCCGACGGCGTCGTCCGAGGCTCCGGCATCTTCGCGTCGGGCTGGGGTGCGAACCGGGCGAAGACGTACGGTGTCGACGAGCAGGACCTCGGGAAGTTCTACGCGCAGCGCACGATCCTGAAGCGCGAGGTCGTGCCGGAGAACGTCGCCAACGCCGTGTACGCCATCTGCACGTCCGACTTCTCCCACACCACCGGGCTGCACGTGCCCGTCGACGCCGGCGTGGCCGCGGCGTTCCTGCGGTAGGCGACGCCATGACGAACAGCGGCAGCGTGGCCGCGGTCGACCTCGGTGCGACCAGCGGCCGGGTCATCGTCGGTCACGTGGACCGGGACGGCGTCCGGACCGAGCCCGTGGCCCGGTTCCCGAACGGTCCGGTCGCCCTGCACGAACGCGGTCGGGACGCCCTGCACTGGGACGTCGTCGAGCTGTACCGGCAGGTCGTGGCGGGGATCGAGCGTGCGAGGGCCGCGCACCCGGACCTCGCGAGCATCGGGATCGACTCCTGGGCCGTCGACTACGGGCTCCTCCGCGAGGGCCGGCTGCTCGGTCTGCCCTCCCACTACCGGGACGCCCGCCACGAGCAGGGGGTCTCGCGGGTGCAGGCGCGGGTGTCCGCAGCGGAGCTGTACGAGCGCAACGGGCTGCAGCACCTGTCCTTCAACACCGTGTTCCAGCTCGCTGCGGACCCGGACGCGCACCTCGCCGACCGCGTCCTGCTCGTCCCCGACCTCCTCGGTTCCTGGCTGACCGGCGTCGAGGCCGCCGAGCGGACGAACGCATCGACCACGGGCCTGCTCAGCGCGACCACCCGCGAGTGGGACCCGGCCCTGGTCGCCGCCACGGGCCTCCCGGCCGAGCTGCTGCCTACGCTCCGTGACCCGGGCGACCGACTCGGCACCCTGCTGCCGTCCCTCGGCGGAGACGTGCCGGTCACGCTCGTCGGCTCGCACGACACGGCCTCGGCGGTCGTCGCGGTCCCCGCGACCGACCCGGACGTCGCGTACATCTCGTCGGGCACGTGGTCGCTGGTCGGCATGGAACTCGATGCACCGGTCCTGACGGACGCGGCGCGCGACGCGAACTGCACGAACGAGGGAGGCGTCGACGGCCGGGTCCGGTTCCTCAAGAACGTCTCCGGACTGTGGCTGCTGTCCGAGAGCGTCCGCAGCTGGGAACGGGGCGGCGAGACGATCGACCTGGAGGCGCTGCTCGCCGCCGCCGCGGACGTCACCGCTCCGGTCCCGGTCTTCGACGTCGGCGACCACGCGTTCGCCGCCCCCGGGGACGTGCCGGCCAGGATCACCGCGTGGTGCGCCGCACGGGGACGCACCGCGCCGGCGAGCCGCGCCGAGTTCGTGCGGTCGATCCTCGAGTCGCTGGCCGCCGCGTACGCGTCGACACTGCAGACCATCATCGACGTCACCGGCAAGGAAGTCCGGGCCGTGCACGTCGTCGGCGGCGGATCGCAGAACCGCCTGCTGTGCCAGCTCACGGCGGACCGGACCGGCCTCCCAGTGCTCGCCGGACCCGTGGAGGCGACCGCGCTCGGCAACGTGCTCGTCCAGGCGCGCAGTCTCGGCCTCGCCGGGCTCGGGGGTGCATCGTTGGAGGCACTCCGCCACGTCGTCGCCCGGACGGTCGACCCAGTCCGCTACACCCCCGCTCCGGGCTCCGACGCCCGGTCCCACCGCACCACCGTCAGGAGCCACGCATGACCACCACCGACGACCAACACCGTGTCGACCCCGCCACGGGAGCGCCCGCGGCGTCCACCGGTCCGGCGTCCGCGGCACGGACCCGCGTCGTGCGGCAGATCCCGAAGGTGCGGGACTTGGCGCCGTTGCTGCAGTTCAAGAAGCCCACGCTGCCGGGCCGGCGGCAGCGCCTGGACTCCGCGCTGACGATCTGGGACCTCCGAGCGATCGCTGCCCGGCGCACCCCTCGTGCGGCGTTCGACTACACCGAGGGCGCCGCCGAGGCCGAGATCAGCCTCGCCCGGGCACGGCAGGCGTTCGAGGACATCGAGTTCACCCCCGCGATCCTCCGCGACGTGTCCCACGTCGACACGTCCCGGCATGTGTTGGGGGCGCCGACCGCGCTGCCGTTCGGGATCGCCCCCACCGGCTTCACCCGGATGATGCAGACCGAGGGCGAACGCGCCGGCGCACGCGCCGCCGGACGCGCCGGCATACCGTTCAGCCTGTCGACGATGGGCACCACCGCCATCGAGGACGTCAAGGCCGCGAACCCGCACGGCCGGAACTGGTTCCAGCTCTACATGTGGAAGGACCGCGACAAGAGCATGGCGCTCGTCGACCGGGCAGCGAGAGCCGGGTTCGACACGCTGCTGGTCACCGTCGACGTCCCCGTCGCCGGGGCCCGGCTGCGCGACAAGCGCAACGGCTTCTCGATCCCGCCACAGCTGGGTGTGAAGACGATCGTCAACGCGATCCCCCGGCCGTGGTGGTGGTTCGACTTCCTCACCACCGAACCCCTCGCGTTCGCGTCCCTCGACCGCTGGTCCGGCACCGTCGGCGAACTCCTCGACCACATGTTCGACCCCACCGTCACCTACGAGGACCTCGCATGGATCCGGGACCAATGGCCCGGCAAGGTCGTCGTCAAGGGCGTCCAATCCCTCGACGACGCCAAACGGTTGACGGCGATGGGCGTCGACGGGATCACCCTGTCCAACCACGGCGGCCGGCAGCTGGACCGCGCACCCGTGCCGTTCCACCTGTTGCCGTCCGTGGTGAAGGAAGTCGGCGCGGACACGGAGGTGCACCTCGACACCGGCATCATGTCCGGCGCGGACATCATCGCCGCCATCGCCCTCGGCGCGAAGTTCACGATGGTCGGCCGCGCCTACCTCTACGGGCTCATGGCCGGCGGCGAAGCCGGCGTCGACCGCATGATCCAGATCCTCTCCGACCAGATCGAACGCACCATGCGCCTGCTCGGCGTCGCCACCCTCGACGAACTCCGACCCGGACACGTCACCCAACTCCAACGCCTCACACCCATCCCACGCTGACCCGGTGCCCCGGTGCCCCGGTGCCCCGGTGACCGGATCGTGACCCGTACCGCCGGCTGACCGTGGTGTCATGGGGCGCATGGGGTGGAGAACGACGCGGACGGTGACGGTGGCGGCACTCGTCGTGGCGCTCGGGGTGTCGAGCGCGGGGTGCTCCGCGGTCAGCAGCAGCGCGGGGTCGTGCGCCGCGAAGGAGATCCGTCTCGGTGACTCGGACCTCCGCCCCGGCGGGCAGGTCACGCTCAGCGTCGACTGGATGTGGCAGACGTGCGAGGACACCGGCGGGACGCCTCGCGCCTCGGATGACGTCGCGGTGACGATCACGCCGGCCTCGACGGGGCGGGCGGTCGTGCTCGGGCGTCCGACGCCGGAGGGGTCGCGCTTCCGGGTGGCGGGTCGGTTCGAGCTGCCCGACGACCTGCCGTCGGGAGACGCCGTGCTCGGGGTGCACAGCACGGTCGGGGACCGCGCGGGCGCGGACGTTCCGGTGACGATCGCCGCAACGGGCTGAACCGGTGCGGGACCGGACGTCAGCGGTACACGTCGTGTCGGTGTCCGATGGTCAGGACGAGCACGACCAACCGATCATCAAGGACCTCGTAGACGACCCGGTGGTCCCCCACGCGGACACGCAGTTCTCCGGGTCTGCCGACGAGTGCGGTCATGCCGGGCGGACGTGGGTTGGTCTGCAGGAGGACGAGCGCGGCGAGGATCCGGCGCTGCACCGGTCGATCGAGCTTGCCGAGGGTCTTCGCGGCACGTTTCGTCAACTCGACGGCGTACCGAGGTGGTGCAGCCTCAGTCAAGCTCGATCCCGAGCTCCCGCGCGACGTCCGCGAGCGGCAGCGTCTCCGGGTCGTCCTCGAGCTCGGCGCGGACAGCGTCGACCGCGGCTCGGTCGATCGCGTCGTCCAGCGCGGCGAGCGCCCGGTGCGCCAGGTCGGCATCGAGGACGACGACCTGTTCACGACCGCGGATCGTGATGCCGACGGGCTCGCGGTGTGCATGGTTGAGGAGGTCGGACCACCGCTGTCGAGCCTCACTGGCCGGGAGGGAGTACATGTACGGATCGTACGATCCGTACGTTTCGTACGTCAAGGTGTGGGATCAGGCGTCGAGGAGGTCTTTGCTCCGGACCACGGTGGCGAAACTGCCGTCGAGCGCGGCCAGGAACGCCGCGTGGACCGACGCGCCGGGGACGGTCGTGTCGCCGAGCGTGAGGTCGGGGGCGGCGCAGGCGTCGGCCACCACCGTGCACGCGAAGCCGAGCTCCGAGGCGGCGCGGGCGGTCGAGTCCACACACATGCTGGTCATCATCCCGACGACGACCAGGTCGGTGACGCCCCGGTCACGGAGCAGCCGCTCGAGGCCGGTGCCGATGAAGCTGTTCGGCTCGTGCTTCTCGACGACGGTCTCGCCTGCCCGCGGTTCGACATCGGGGTGGAAGGCCACGCCGGGCGTCCCGGGCACGAATAACCCGGCATCGGGATCGGTGGCGGTGTGGAAGACGTGCACGACGTCCTCGCCGGTCTCGCGGAAGTGGCGCAGCACGGCGCCGGCGGCATCGGCGGCTGCCTCCGGCTCGACGAGCGGGAACGCTCCACCGGGGAAGTAGTCGAGCTGGACGTCGATGAGGAGCAGCGCACGGGTCATGCCCCGATCATGCCCGTCGGGCACCCGGTCCGTGCCGGGTGCCCGACGGGTCGGCGAACCGCGATCAGCCGACCGTGAACGGGGCGCGACGACCCGCACCCCACGCCCAGTGCAGGAGCGCGACGCCGGACTGGTTCGTCACCGCGAGCGACAGGTGTTTCCCGGACCCCTGGATGGTGGTCAGACTGTAGGTGTCGTCGGTCCGCAGCCCTGGCCAGTACACGGCGCCGAGGTGCCGCTCCCGGGCGATCGTCGTCACCGTCTGCAGGAACGCGACCGAGTTGTCGGCGTCGGCGTTGCCGGTCGTCGCGGACCCGCGGTAGTCGATGCCGGTCGTCATCGGGACGCCGAACTCGTCGAGCACGGTGCGGGCCGAGCAGGCCTGGTCGCCCAGGCGCGACTCGAAGTCGGCGGCCCACCCGGCGGCGTCGTGCGTGCCCCAGAAGCCGTAGTAGTGCTGCGAGACGTAGGTACCGGCGAGCGCCGGCGCAGCGCAGACCGCGTCGACGTGGTCGTTGTAGCCGACCCCGCTGACGAACACACGGTCACGCGGGATGCCGCGGGCGGTGTACCGGTCGACCCAGTCCGTCGCGACCTGGATCCACTGGTCGGCGGTGTACCCGAAGGGCTCGTTCATCGGCTCGAAGTACACGCCGCGGTCATGGGCGTAGGTCGTGGTGAGCGTGTCCCACATGGCGGTCCAGGCAGCCGGGTCGTCCACGCGCCCGTCCTTGCTCGCGCCGTCCCCTTCCCAGTAGCCGAGGACGACGCGGAAGCCCTCGTGCCGGGCGGCGTCGATCGCACCCTTGTACGAACGCCACCAGGCGGTGCCGACCGAGGAGGGGTTGACCGGCATCCGGACGGTGTTCGCGCCGAGGTCCTTCCGGAAGCCACGGATGATCCGCTCCGATGTCCGGTAGACGGTGCGGTAGTCGTCGCTCGTGGCGAGTCCGGACAGCACGACCGGGCCGTTCGCGTAGTTGTCGCGAGGGTCGGCCCAGTTGACGCCGTGGAACTGCGTCGGGTCGAGTGCGGGTGCGGGCTTCCCGTGTGCGGCGGTCGCGGCCGCCGGGGCGGGTACCCCGGTCGCGACGGCGGGGCTCGCGAGCGCGAGGGCGGTGGCGCCGGCGAGTGCGGCGAGCGATGCGGTGAGGAGTCGTCCCCGCCGGGTGGTCGGTGCGTGCATGTGTGCGTGCTCCCTGTCTGCTCCGTTGCAGCGGCACGGCGTCGTCGCCGTACCGGAGTCGATCGTCACCCGCGGGTCCCTTCCGCCATGGCAACGTCAACATGCACGAGCGTTCCACCGCTTCGTCGAGGTGTCAACGCTCCTGCGGGCCCGTTCAGTCGACGGATGCGCTGCGTCGACGACGGGACGTCGCGGAGCGCGGCGGCACGCTGCGCAGGTGGTCACGCACAACGCCGAGCACCCGCCCGAGGTCCTCGACGTCGTGCGGGCCGATCGCGTCGAACACCAACTCACGGAGGAGCGCGACGTGTCCGGGGAAGACTGCGCCGAGCTTCGATCGCCCGGCGTCGGTGAGGGTGACCATGACACCCCGTTCGTCGTCCGCCGCCTGCCCGCGGGCGAGGAGCCCGGATCGCTCGAGCAGGCCCACCTGGTAGGTCAGACCGCTGCGGCTGATCACCACGCCGTCGGCGAGCTCGGTCATCCGCCGACTCCCACCGGGGGCGTCACCGAGGGTGGCGAGCAGCTGGAACTGCACGTGACTGAGGTCCCCGGCGTCGCGGAGCTGCTGCTCGACCGCGTGCCGGACGAGGTTCCCGACCTCGATCAGGGCGAAGTACGCCGCGAGCTCACTGGCGTCGAGGGTCGTGCTCGGTTCGGATCCGGACATGACTGCATCCTACCTGTTGCTTCGAATTCGAAGCAGTGGTACCGTCCTCGTCAGATGCTTCAAATTCGAAGCACATGATGCTCCACCAACGAAAGGGCAAGATCATGCGAGCAGCGCGTTTCCACGAGGTCGGCGGTCCGGAGGTCCTGCGGATCGAGGACGTCGATCGTCCGACGCCGGGTGCCGGTGAGGTCCTGGTGCGGGTCGCCGCGTCGGCCTACAACGCGGCGGACAACGGCATGCGGGGCGGCTTCCTCCCGATCCCCGTCGTGCTCCCGCACGTCCCCGGGTACGACGTGTCGGGCACGGTCGAGCAGGTCGGGGACGGCGTCACGGACCTCCGGCTCGGTGACGCCGTGATCGGGTTCCTCCCCATGGAGCGGGACGGCGGCGCCGCGGAGTTCGTGGTCGCCCCGGCCGAGTCGCTCGTCGCGGCACCGTCGGGCATCCCGCTCGCGGACGGGGCGGCACTGCCCTCCGTGGCGCTCACCGCGTGGCAGGCGGTCTTCGACGAGGGCCGGCTGACCGCCGGGCAGCGACTGCTGGTCGTCGGAGCCGGCGGGGTCGTCGGGAAGTACGCCGTCCGGCTCGCGGAGCGCGCGGGCATCGAGGTCGTCGCGACGGCGAGCCCGCGCAGCGCCGACGCAGTGCGCGCGGCCGGTGCGGACGTCGTCGTCGACCACACCACCGAGGACCTCCTCACCGCGGTCGACGGGCAGGTCGACGTGCTGCTCAACCTCGCCCCCCTCGAGCCGGAGCGGTTCGCCGCCCTGGTCGCCCTGGTCCGCGACGGTGGCACGGTCGTGAGCACGACGGCGTTCATCGCCACCCCCGGCGACGAGGACCGCGGGGTCCGGGCGGTCACGGTGTTCGTGCAGCCGGACCGGCAGCGCCTGACCGAACTCGTGCGCCTGGTCGACACCGGCGAGCTGGACGTCGAGGTGACGCGGCGCATCCCGCTCGCGGACCTGCCGGCACTGCACGCCGAGGGCGCCGCCGGTCGCATCGCCGGCAAGGTCATCGTGCTGGCCGACGGCGACGGCTCCGCAGCGCCGTCCGCCTAGGGTGGGGACGTGAGCGACGAGCAGGCACGGGCAGCGCTGGCGACGGTCGGTCGGGAGACCACCGCGCCGCTCGTGCCGACGCTCCCGACCCTCCGCTCACCCCGGCGCGCCGCCGTCCTCATGCTCTTCGGCGTCCTGGACGACCACCCGAGCGACCGCCGCGCGTCGGCGCCGAGGGTCTCCGACGACCTCGACGTCCTGCTCCTCCGGCGCGCGGACACGCTCCGCGCCCACCCGAGCCAGGTGGCCTTCCCCGGGGGTCGGATCGACGCAGGCGACGCCGACGCCGCGGACACCGCTCTCCGCGAAGCGCACGAGGAGACCGGGCTCGACCGGACCGGCGTCGACGTCCTCGGGGTCCTCCCAGCGGTACCGCTCGCCCACTCGAACCACCTCGTCGAGCCGGTGCTCGCATGGTGGCGCGCACCGTCGCCCGTCCGGGCCGTCGACGAAGGCGAGTCGGCCACGGTCTTCCGGGCCCCGGTCGCCGACCTGCTCGACCCGGCACACCGTGGTGTGACCGTGATCCGGCGGGAGGGTCAGGAGTGGCGCGGTCCGGCGTTCACCCTCGACACGGCACACGGGACGGAGACCGTGTGGGGCTTCACGGCGATGCTGCTCGACGCACTGTTCGACCGACTGGGGTGGACGGAACCGTGGGACGACCGGGCCGTCATCCCGCTGCCAGCGGAACGCTGACCACGGGAGGGACGGGGAGCGACAGCGCGAGCGGCTCCGACCGGACCTCGTCGAGCGCCCGGGCGACGGCACCGAGCACGACGACGTCGGCTCCGAGCCTCGAGGCGACGAGCTCCGGGACGGGGTCGTAGTCCCAGCCGGCGAGGTGCACGCGAGCCCGTTCGAGCACGGGCCCGACGGCATCCGCGATCGCGCCCGCGACGACGACGCGGTCGATGTCGAGCAGGCTCGCGAGGAGGACGCTCACCCGGGCCAGACGGTCTCCGAGCCGGTCGACGACCTCGACCGCGACGGGGTCACCGAGCGCTGCGGCCTCGAACAGCCGCTCCGAACCGTTCCGCCCGGCGAGCAGCGACCCCGCCGGGACCCGCTCGGCGGCCTCCGCGACGAGCAGGCGCGCCGTCGCGCCGATGCCCTCGGGCGATCCCACCCCGTCCACCAGGTCGAGCACGCGCATCTCCCCCGCGCCGCCACGGGGACCCCGCAGCAGGAAGCCGTCGACGACGATGCCGGCACCGAAGCGCTCGCCCGACAGCAGCGCGGCGAACGAGGCGTCCCCCGACGACGGTCGCTCCGCGAGTGCGGCGAGGTTCGCGTCGTTCTCGACCACGACCCGGCCGGACCCGGCGAGCGAGGCGAACCCGGGGTTCATCCGGTCCCAGTAGCCACCGTCCCGGGGCGAGACCCCCCGCCCGTCGACCGGTGCCGGGATCCCCACGACCACCACGAGCACCCGGTCGGGATCCACGCCGGCGTCCGCGACCGCCGAGGCGACGGCGTCACGGACGGCGCCGAGCCGGACGTCGACGTCGAGCCCGGTCTCGCCGAGCGAGGCCACTGCGCGACCGACGACGGTGCCGCGGAGGTCCGCCACGGCGACGGACACCCGGTGCTGCCCGGCATCGACGCCGACGACGACCCCGGCGCGGTCGTCCAGGGCGTAGCGCCGTGCAGGTCGACCCTTGTGGTACTCCCCCGCCGCCCGGGCGTCGTCGAGCGCCCGGAGCCAGCCGAGTTGCACGAGTTCACCGCACGCCGCGAGCACCGTGGACCGCGTGAGCCCCGTCGCACCGATGGCCTCGGTCGCCGTGAACGCCGACGAGTCGAACGCGTACGCGAGGACGACCTCGGCACTCGATCGACGGGACGGCTGCATGCCCGCACCCTACCGCGACACGAGTTTCTTGCGCGATTAGATTTTGTCGCTAGATTTAGTCCTGCGAGTCGGCACCGGAGCCGGCCCGCGGCGCGGAACGGCAGGGACGCCGGGTCCGCGCGGACGGAGACGACGTGCAACCACACGCCACGAAGGGGACGGCCGCCGCGGTCAGTCGCAGGTCCTTCCTGCTCGGTGCCGGCGGCATCGGTGCGGGCCTCGCGCTCGCCGGGTGCGCCCCGCTCGGGTCCTCGAGCTCACGCCCCGAGACCATCACGTTCTACGTGTCGAAGCCCGAGGTCATCGGCTACTTCGACGACGTCATCGCCAAGTTCCACGACAGCCAGTCGAAGATCCGCGTCATCCGCGACTCGACGTCGAACATGTCCGCGAACTTCGTCCGGAACCGGCCGCCGGACCTCGGGTGCCTGAACTACAACTACGCGATGGTGTCGTTCGTCGAGCACGGTGCGCTGACCGACCTGGGCGACCTGCCCGAGAAGGACACGATCAACCCGGACCTCTGGCCGCTCATGCGGCAGACCGCCGACCACCCGGGTCGGACGAGCGTGCTGCCGTACTCGGTGACCGCCGCCTCGGTGATCTACAACAAGCGGATCTTCGCCGACCAGGGCATCGAGGTCCCGACCACGTGGAGCGAGTTCCGCTCCGTGTGCGAACGCCTCACGAAGGCCGGCATCACCCCGATGTACGGCACGTACAAGGACAACTGGACCATCGCCCAGGGCATGTTCGACTACTCCGTCGGCGGCATGCTCGATCTGCAGGAGACGTTCGCGGCGCTCGACCGCGAGGGCACCCAGGTCGGGAAGGGCTCCCGCGTCTCGTTCGAGAAGGACTTCGCCGCACCGGTCGACCGCATGGTGGACCTCCTGCAGTGGCACCAGAAGGGCGCGGCGAGCCGCGGGTACGGCGACGGCAACCTCGCGTTCGCGCAGGGCAAGGCCGCGATGTACCTGCAGGGGCCGTGGGCGCTCGGCGAGATCGCGAAGTCGAACAAGGACATCGAGCTCGGCACGTTCCCGTTCCCCGCGACCGACGACGCCGCCGACAACAAGGTGCGCGTGAACGTCGACCTGGGCCTCTGGATCCCGGAGGCGTCCCGGAAGCAGGAGGCGGCGCGCGAGTTCCTGTCGTTCCTCATGAGCCCGGCGGTGAACGACCAGTACAACGCCGACAACAACGGCTTCGGCGTCCGGAAGGACTCGCCGCCGGCGTCGAACCCGGCGCTCCGCGGCATGCAGGACTCGTACGACCAGGCGAACTTCTACCTCGGTGCCTCGCAGCTGATCCCCGCAGAGATCCCGGTGGCGAACTACCTGCAGTCCATCGCCTTCGGCGGTGCCCCCGCTCCGCAACTCCGCACCCTCGACGGCGACTGGGCGCGTCTCGCGCTCCGCACGGCCGCGTAAGGAGACGACCTTGGCCACCACCACGACAGAATCCGTCACGACGGCGGGCAGCCGCCGACGGGGCGGAGCCGCACCGCGCTTCCAGTCCCGACGAGGCGCCGGACGCACCGGACTGCGCACCGGGCGCAACCGCGTCGACCCGCTCTTCCTCGTCTTCCTGATCCCCACCCTCCTGCTCTTCACGCTGGCGATCACGCTCCCCGCCGTGATGGGCATCGTGCTGAGCTTCACCGACTCCGTCGGGTTCGGTGACTTCCGGTTCATCGGCCTGACGAACTACGTCGCCGTGTTCAGCGACCCGGCGATCCTGCAGGCGTACCTCTTCACGATCGGCTTCTCGCTCGTGACGGTCCTCGTCGTCAACGCGCTCGCGTTCCTCCTCGCGATCGCCCTGACCTCGAAGATCCGCGGCAAGATCGCGCTCCGCGCCGTGTTCGTCCTGCCCATGGTGATCTCGGGCATCGTCATCGCCTACGTGTTCTCGTTCCTCTTCGCGAACAGCCTGCCGGCGCTCGCGACCACGCTCGGCTTCGCCCCGCTCGAACAGAGCATCCTCGCGAACCCGGACCTGGCCTGGGTCGCGGTCGTCGTCGTGACCGCGTGGCAGGCGATCCCGTCGACGCTGCTCATCTACATCGCCGGCGTGCTCTCGATCCCGGCCGAGGTGTACGAGGCGTCTGCCCTCGACGGCGCGAGCGCCTGGCGGCAGCTCGTGTCGATCACGGCGCCGCTCACCGCGGGCTACATCCTCATCAACCTCATCATCGGGTTCAAGAACTTCCTGAACTCCTACGACATCATCGTCGGCCTCACCGACGGCGGCCCCGGCACCTCGACCACCAGCGTCGCGATGTCGATCTTCAAGGGCTTCAACGGCGGCGACTACGCCTACCAGATGGCGAACGCGACGATCTTCTTCGTCATCGCGGTGGTCATCGCCGTGATCCAGCTGCGGGCGACCCGCGGGAAGGCAGCGCTCTGATGACCATCCAGGCACCCCTCCAGCCGGGGACCACCGCGACCGGTACGATCCGCTCCGTCGACGCCGACCGGAACGCCGGCCGCCGCGGCGAGCGCGCGAACTGGCCCGTCACGGTCGTCCTCGTCCTCTGCGCCCTGTCCGTGCTCGTGCCGCTCTACGTGACGATCACGATGGCCTTCAAGACGACGAGCCAGGCTGTCGACGGCAACGCGTTCTCGCTGCCGGCGCCGTTCAGCGTCGACGGGTTCGTGCAGGCGTGGCAGCTGACCGACTTCCCGCGGGCGTTCGGCGTCTCCGTGCTCGTCGCGGCGATCACCGTCGTCGGCACGATCCTCCTCGCCTCCTTCACGGCGTTCGCGATCGCACGGAACTGGGAGCGCCGGCTGTTCCGCTGGTCGTTCTTCTACCTGCTCGCCGCGATGTTCCTGCCGTTCCCGGTGCTCGCGCTCTCGCAGGTGAAGCTCACCGGCCTCGCGCACCTCGACAACCCGATCGGCGTCGCGATCCTGCACGTCATGTTCCAGCTGTCGTTCAGCGTGCTGCTCTTCACCGCGTTCCTCCGGTCGATCCCGGCCGAGCTCGAGGAGAGCGCGCGCATCGACGGCGCGAGCACGGGCCAGGTGTTCTGGCGGCTGGTGTTCCCGCTGCTCGCGCCGATGAGCGCCACGGTCGGGATCTTCGCGTTCCTCGCGTCGTGGAACGACTTCGTGATGCCGTCGCTCATCACGTCCGACCCGGCGCTGCAGACGCTGCCGGTGCTGCAGCAGATGTTCCAGACGCAGTTCAGCAACAACTACAACGTGTCGTTCGCCTCGTACCTCATGGCGATGGCACCGGCGATCATCGTCTACCTGTTCACGCAGCGCTGGGTGATGGCCGGGGTCACGCAGGGCGCGATCAAGTGACCGGCTCAGCCGACACGACCCACCCCGAACCCGATACCGAAAGGCCCATCGTGACCGACGTGCTCGACCCCGAAGTCCAGCCCGCAGCATCCACCGCCGACGCGACCTGGTGGCGCCAGGCGAGCGTCTACCAGATCTACCCGCGCTCCTTCGCGGACGCGGACGGCGACGGCATCGGCGACCTGCCCGGCGTGACCGAGCGGGTGCCCTACATGGCGTCGCTCGGCGTCGAGGCGGTCTGGCTCAGCCCGTTCTACCCGTCCGCCCTCGCCGACGGCGGCTACGACGTCGACGACTACCGCGACGTCGACCCGCGCCTCGGCACGCTCGACGACTTCGACGCGATGGTCGCAGCGCTGCACGGCGCAGGCATCCGCGTCATCGTCGACGTCGTGCCGAACCACACGAGCGACCGGCACGCGTGGTTCCGTGAGGCGCTGGCCGCTCCGGCGGGCTCCCCCGCCCGTGACCGCTACGTGTTCCGTGACGGGTCCGGTCCGGACCGGGCGGAACCGCCGGCCGACTGGGTGTCGATCTTCGGTGGCCCGGCCTGGACCGCGGTCGGCGACGGTCAGTGGTACCTGCACAACTTCGCGAAGGAGCAGCCCGACCTCAACTGGGCGAACCGCGAGGTCCGCGACGACTTCCTGCACACGCTGCGGTTCTGGTCGGACCGCGGGGTCGACGGCTTCCGCATCGACGTCGCGCACGGCCTGGCGAAGGACCTGCCCGAGGGGCCGCTGCCCACCTGGGCCGAGGTGCTCGCGAGCCCGAAGGACGGGCAGCACATCCTGTGGGACCGCGACGACGTGCACGAGATCTACGCCGAGTGGCGGAAGGTCTTCGACGAGTACACGCCGGCACGGACCGCGGTCGCCGAGGCGTGGGTCGCCGCCGACCGCCGCGCCCGCTACGCCAGCGCCGAGGGGCTCGGGCAGGCGTTCAACTTCGACCTGCTCGAGGCCGACTTCGACGCCGCGCAGTTCCGCACGATCATCGAGTTCAACCTCGGTCTCGCGGAGCAGTCCGGATCGTCGACGACGTGGGTGTTCTCGAACCACGACGTCGTCCGGCACGCCACCCGCTACGCGCTCCCGGCCCGGAACGGCGCCGAGGAGAAGCAGGGTTCGGCGTGGCTGCTCGCCGGCGGCTCCCAGGACGACCTCGACCGGGACCTCGGTCTCCGCCGTGCCCGGGCCGCGACGCTGCTCGAACTCGCGCTCCCAGGGTCCGCCTACCTGTACCAGGGCGAGGAGCTCGGCCTGCACGAGGTCGGCGACATCCCCGACGCCGAACGACAGGACCCCGCGTTCTTCCGGAACCCGGGCGTCGACGTCGGCCGTGACGGCTGCCGCGTGCCGATCCCGTGGACCCGACAGGGGTCGTCCTTCGGCTTCGGCGCGGGCGGCTCGCACCTGCCGCAGCCAGCCTGGTTCGCGGATTCCTCGGTCGAGGCCGAGGACGCCGACCCCGACTCGACGCTGAACCTCTACCGGAAGGCCCTCGGGCTCCGCGGCCAGCTGCAGTCCGAGGAACACCTCGAGTGGCTCGAGACCGGCCGCGACGACGTGCTCGCGTTCCGCCGTCCGAACGGGTGGACGAGTGTGACCGTGTTCGGCGACGAGCCGTACGACCTCCCCTCCGGCGAGCTCCTGCTCGCCTCCGCGCCGGTGGCAGACGGCGCACTGTCGGGTGTGGGGACGGCCTGGTTGCGGTCCTGACGGACGCGCGCGTCCTCGACGCGACCAGGAGACGGACTGGAGGCACGGTGCGGGCAGGCACCGTCCTCCCTCGCAGGCTCGGTCGGCGCGCCCGGCGCAACGCTTCGCGTTGCCGCTGAGCCGGGCGCGCCAGTCCGTCAGGCGGTCGCGTCAGCGGTCCGCGTCCGGCGGGCCCGCGATCTCCCGCAGCGCCGCGAGGTGCGCGCGCCATGCCGCCCGCCCCGCTCTCGTGAGCGTCAGCGACGTGCGCGGTGTCTTCCCCACGAAACCCTTCGACACCGCGACGTAGCCGGCGGCCTCGAGTGCGCTCACCTGCTTGCTGAGCGCCGAGTCGGTGACCTCGACGGCGTCCCGGACCTCGCGGAAGCCGAGCGTGCCGGCGCGGTCGAGCGCGGCGACGACCGAGAACCGCACCGGGTTCTGCAGGAGGTCGTCGAGCCGGTGTCGCGGGTGCGCCCCGTCGGTGGTGGTCACGATCGCGACTCCCACGCCGCGCAGGCGATCGCGACGACGAGGACGGCACCTGAGGTGACGGCAGACCACAGCACGGAGCCGTGGACCCACGCGACGACGGCGATCGCGGCGCAGTACGTGACCGCCCAGGCCGCGATGTACGCCGTCCACCGGCGCCCGCGGGCGAAGGCCGAACGGCCGCGGATGGCGATCGTGAACCAGAGCACGAGCGCCGTGACGACCGTGATGGTGCCGAAGTACGCGGCCCCGAAGGCACGCCCGGTGCCGAGGCCCATCGCGAAGGTGCCGAGCGACGTCGTGGCGCCCAGCGCCACGATGAACGCCACGTAGGGCCACCGCACGGCATCGTGTGCGCGGCGGGAGAGTCGGTCGGCCTGCGTCAGCAGTGCGCGGGCCTCGGACGGCTGGATCTCGGTCATGGGTTCCCCTCTCTGTTCTCCATCCTCGCAAGTACTTTCCACGTTGGCAAGTACCAGTCGTCGAGCGAGCGCCGGTAGGGTCACGTGCATGAGTGGGGCGAGCATCGAGGTACACGACTTCGTCATGCGGTTCGGGGACCGCACGGTGGTGGACGGGTTGTCCTTCGACGTCTCTCCCGGCGAGACCTTCGGCCTCCTCGGCAGCAACGGCTCCGGCAAGACCACGACGATCCGGGCACTGCTCGGCATCACGACGCCGTCGTCCGGCTCGCTCACGATCGACGGACACCCCTACAGGCCGGCGACCGGCGGCATCGGCTACCTGCCCGAGGAGCGCGGCCTCTACCGCAAGGAGTCCGTCATCGACGTGATGACCTACTTCGGGCAGCTCCGTGGTCTCGGGCGCGCCGAGGCCGCCGCGTGGAGCTCCGAGTACCTGGCACGGGTCGGGCTCGCCGACCGCGCGAAGCTCCGCGTCGACAAGCTCTCCGGCGGCCAGCAGCAGAAGGTGCAGCTCGGCATCACGATCATGGACCGGCCGCGCCTGCTCATCCTCGACGAGCCGACGAAGGGTCTCGACCCGGTGAACCGTCGCCTGCTGCTCGACCTGGTCGACGAGCGGAAGGCCGACGGCGCGACGGTGGTCCTCGTCACGCACCACATGGACGAGGTCGAGCGGCTCTGCGACCGGATCCTCCTGCTCAAGGACGGCACGGCGGCCGCGTACGGGTCCATCCCGGACGTGCAGGACGCCTTCGGCGGCGCCGTCGCGAAGGTCGGCCTCGACGGTCCGGTGCCCCCGTCCCCGCTCTACCGACTCGCCCGGCACGAGGGTCACGTCGCCTACCTCGTCCCGACGCGTGCCGCCGCCGCGGACGGGTCGGACATCCTCGCCTCGTTGGTCGGTACCGGGGTCCACGTGACCGGCTTCGAGATGCGGCGGATCCCCCTCGACGAGATCTTCGTGCAGGTCTACGGGCACGACGCCGGCGAAGACCTGGTCGCCGACGAGCCGCGGCAGGGAGCAGCAGCGTGAGCCGGCTCGGGACGGTCGTGCGGTTCGAGTTCGTCCGCGCCGTCAAGAAGCCCGCGTTCTGGATCGGCACCCTGGCGCTGCCCGTGGTGATCGTGCTCGTGACGCTGCTCGTCGGCCTCGGGCAGTCGGCCGGCGCGGACTCGGTCGTGTCGAACAGCTCCGCGACGAAGACCCCGTTCCGCTACGTCGACCACTCCGGACTCGTGTCCGAGCAAGTCGCCGCGAAGTGGGGTGGGACCCGCTCCACCGACGCCGCGGCGGACAGCGCGGCAGTCCGTGCCGGCCGGCTCGACGCCTTCATCGAGTTCCCCGAGTCACCCGCGACCGCACCGATCCGGGTGGAGGCCGCCGACCGCGGACTCTTCGGCAACGGGCGGTACTCGTCGCTCGCGGAGCGGGTGGTCGAGCAGAGCGTCGCGGCCGCGGTGGACGACCCGCAGGCCGTGCAGCTCCTCCGCGACCCGCCGGACACGACGGTGACGACCTACGCCGACGGCGCGGTCGCCCCGGGGTGGTTGTCGGTGCTGCCGCCGGCGCTGTTCGCGGCGGCGTTCTTCGGGCTCGTGATCCTGCTCGCGGCACGCATGGTCACCGTGGTCGTCGAGGAGAAGGAGAACCGGATCTCGGAGATGATCCTCACGACGGTGACCGCCGGGGACCTCATCCGCGGCAAGGTCATCGCCATGCTGCTGGTCGGGCTCGTCCAGATCGGAGTGTTCCTGCTGCCCGGGCTCGTGACCTTCGCGGTCGCGCTCCCCCTGTTCGCGTCGCGACTCGGCGGGATCGTCGTCGACCCCTGGCGGATGCTCGTGGGTGCACTCTTGCTCGTCGGCGGGGTGCTGCTCGCCTCCGGGCTGTTCGTCAGCGTCGGTGCCGCGGTCCCGTCGATCAAGGACGCCTCGTCGCTGCAGTCGGCCGCGATCTTCGCCCTGATCATCCCGGTCTACGCGGTGTTCTTCGTGGCCACGAACCCGACGTCGCCGGTCGCCGCGTTCTTCACGTACTTCCCGACGTTCACCCCGGTGACCGCCATGGTGCGGAACGCGGTGGGATCGCTCAGCGTCACCGAGTCGATCGTCTGCATCGTGATCGTCTACGTGGTCGCTGCGGCGCTGCTGTGGTTCGCGCAGTACCTGTTCCGGCACTCGGTCGCGCAGTACGGGTCGAAGGTGACCCTCAAGCAGATCGCGTCGTGGCGTCGCGGACGGCCGACCGCTCGGTGACGCTCGGCGGCGAGACCGGAGCAGCACCCTGCGCCGGAGCGGGCGCCGCCGACCCGGCTTGCTGCGCGGGCGCGTCGTCGAGGTCCCACGCCGGCACCTCGCGCTGCCGCCAGCCCTGCCGCAGCGTGCGGACCGCCCGGTCGTACTCGACGAGGACGTCGACGTGCGGGCGCACGAGCATCTGGATCTGCAGGCCCTCGTAGACGGCGAGGAGCTGGGTCGCGGCGACGTCGGCCGGGACCACCGCCTGCTCGACGTCGGCGTCGAAGTCGCGCTGCAGGCCTCGCGTCAGGTTGCCGACGTACTCCTCGAACCGCTTGCGGAACAGCTCCGCGAACCCGGTCTCCGCGGCGGCGATGTTGATCACGCCCGCGAGCACCCGGACGAGCCCGGGGTCGGCGACGTCCTCGGCGAGGGTCATCCGGAGGTGCTCGATGGTGCAGCTCGGTTGCACGGTGCGTCGCGTTCCCCGGAGCTGGGTCCAACGGTCGTAGGTGACGAGCAGCAGCGCGTCCCAGGTCGGGAAGACGCGGGCGACGGCGTCGAGGGGCACCCCGGCCACCTCGGCGACGACGGCGGCGTCGACCTGGTCGAACGGGTGCAGCCGGTAGGCGCGGATGGCGCCCCGGACGATCCGCTCCGCGAGCGACTGTTCGTCCTCGAGCGCGGCCGCGTGGTTCTCGGTCATCCGCCCATTGCACCCGAAGAGTGAGCAGATGTCTGCAACCCGACCGGGGGTGTCGCGGTGACCGGTGGGGAACGCGCGGTCCGTGGCGGATCCGAGCCGTGCCTCCCGGCCGTCAGCCGACCGTCACCGGCGCCGCTGACGGCCGGGTGCGCTGCCGCATCCAGACGAAGAATCCGGTCAGCGTGAAGACGCCGTAGAAGACGTACATCAGCCCGGACGCGTAGTAGCCGGCCGAGAACAGCAGCGGGACGCCGACGAGGTCGACGGCGACCCAGATGAGCCAGAACTCCACCCACCCCTTCGCCATGCCGTAGGTCGCGAGGAGCGACCCGACGAAGATCCACGCGTCGCTCCAGACCGGCTCGTACGAGCCGAGGGCGCGGAACAGGGGGGTCAGGAGCGCGGTGCCGCCCACCATGCCCAGGACGAGCAGTCCGCGGGTCCGCCAGGAGGCCCAGCTCGGGTCGATCACGGTCGTCGCCTCCGCAGGACGGTGCGTCCAGCGGTACCAGCCGTACACGCTCACGACGATGAACATCACCTGGCGGCCGGCCTGGCCGAGCAGGTTCACCGGGTTCGGGGTGTCGAAGAGCGACCCCATGAAGACGGTGAAGAGGAGTGCGTTGCCGAGGATGCCGACCGGCCACGCCCAGACCTTGCGGCGCATGCCCCCGAGGGCGCTGAGCAGGCCGAACACGTTGCCGATCACCTCGCGCCAGAGCACGGTCTGGTCGCCGATGACGATCTGCGCGTCGAACAACCACCGCACGATGCCCATGGGCCCTCCTCGTCTCCGGTCGGTGCAACGGTAGGGCGTGCAGGCGCATTCCAGCGGCCGTGCTGCGCGGTGTGACGGCGGGCGGGCGGCGTCGCACGGCGCGGCGCCCCGGCCCACGGGGCTACGCTCGGGGACCGTGACGGACGGAGTTGCTCGGGCGAAGGCGCTGCTCGCAGAGGCGACACGGGCGCTCGACGCCGCGGACGCCCGTGACGAGGCCCTCGGCGAGTACGTCGAGCCGAGGGCGCTCCTCGGCATCAGGCGCGATCCCACGATCCGCTCGCTCGGCCGGGTGTGGCGGGTCGGCGCGCTGCTGCTCGGCTCCTCCCCCGAGACGGCCGAGCGGGTCTGGGCGACCGGCCGCATCACCCGCGTCACCGAACCGGGGCGGTCGCAGTTCGTGTCGGTGTCGGCCGAGGTGCGCCGGGCCTACCGGGCGGCAGCGCAGAAGGGGCACTCCGCCCCGGGTGACACCGTGAACCACAGCGCGGCACCGATCCCGCTCGACGAGACCCTGGTCCGGTCGGACGGGGTGCTCTTCGTCGAGGGCGATGAGCCGTTCGTCCGGTGGTCCCCCACGGCGGGCGACGCGGTGCCGCTCGAGGGGTACCTCGCGGACCGGGTGGCGTTGCTCGTCGACCCGCCGAAGGGTGCCACGGACTGAGCGCCGCGGGTAGGGGCGACCGACCGCGGGACCGGACTACAACGAGAAGCCGCCGTCAGACGTCAGTACCTGCCCCACCACCCAGCTGCCGGACGACGTCGCCAGCCACCCGATGAGCTCGGCCGGGTCCTGCGGCCTCCCGACCCGGCCGAACGGCGTGCTCGCGAGGTACTCGTCGAGCCCGTCGAGCGACCGGTCGGTCGTCTCCGGGTCCATGTAGCCCGTGTTGACCGGCCCGGGGTTGACCGTGTTGAGCACGATGCCGAGCTCGAGCAACTCCTTGGCGACGGTGGCGGTGACCCCGGCGAGCGCGGCCTTGCTCGCGGCGTAGGCGACCTCGCCGATCATCGCGCCGTGGATCTGTCCCGAGGTCATCCAGAAGACGTGTCCCTGGGCCTCGTCGTACGGTCCCGACCCCGCGATCCGGTCGCCGGGGCGCCGCGGCGTCTCCGTCCGCGGTGCCCGGCGCCGGGCGAACTCGGCGGTGAGCAGGAGCGTCGCCCGGGTGTTGACCTCCCAGAACGCGCTGAGCCGCTCGGGGGTCATGTCGAGGATGCTGCCGTCGCCGCCGCTCTTGGCGTGGTTGCAGACGAGCACGTCGAGGTCGCCGGTGAGCGCAGCTGCCGTGTCGATCAGCGCCGGGATCGTGGACGGGTCCGACAGGTCACCCGGGAGGTCCGCGAACCGGGCGCCGTCGGTCAGGTGCTCGCGGAGGCCGGCACGGACGGCGTCGAGGTCGTCACCGCCCCACGGCAGGTCGAGGTCGTGGGGGCGGTGGTGGTGCACGACGATGCTCGCGCCGAGGTCGGCGAGCTTCGCGGCGACGGCGAACCCGATGCCGCGGCGGCGCGAGACACCGGTGACGAGGGCGGTCTTGCCGGCCAGGGGCAGAGACGGGTGCCGGGGCGGGAGAGTGGAGGGCATGCTGAACCTTTCGACGGCGCCGAGCGGCGCACGGGTGGGAGTCGGGGAACGGTTCAGCGGCACTGCATGCCCGTCACCCTACACATCGCGCGCCACCCGCGGAGTCGCCGTGGAGTCGGGGGACGCCCCGCGCCGGGCCCCGGGCGCTCGCGTACCGTCCGGCGCATGACCGACCAGCGCCGCCGCCTGATCCTCCCCGGCCAGTACGGCCCGGACTTCGACGACGGCGGCCCGCTCCTCGTGGTCGAGGCCCGCGAGTTCTTCACCGCGCGTCCGATGCACCGCGCGAAGGCGCACCTCTGGTTGAGCGCGCTCCGGCACCGTGTGCAGGCGCTCCGGGACGCCGGCGAGGGCGACCGGGTCGAGCACGTCCAGGTCGAGACGCTGAAGGAGGCCCTCGTCGGTCGCAGCGACCTCGAGGTCGTCGACCCGCCGTCGCGGACGCTCCGCGCACAGGTGCGGCACTGGGGCAAGGGCACCGAGGTGCTGCCGAGCCGCGGGTTCGTCACCGACGAGGACGAGTTCGCGGAGTGGGCCGCACAGGGCACCGGCCGGTTCCGGATGGAGGCGTTCTACGAGCGCGTGCGCAAGCGCGAGGGCTGGCTGATGCACTCGGACAAGCCGGTCGGCGGGAAGTTCAGCCTCGACGACCAGAACCGCGAGTCGCCGCCGAAGGGCGCCACGACGCTCGGCCTCCCGGAGCCGTGGTGGCCCGAGGAGGACGAGGTCGACGAGGAGGTCCGGCGGGACCTCGACCGGTGGGAGCACGACGAGCTCGCCCGGTTCGTCGGGGCGGACGACCGACGCCGCTTCGCCGTGACCCCCGAGGAAGCACACCACGCCCTCGACGACTTCGTGCGCACCCGACTGAACGACTTCGGGCCGTTCGAGGACGCCACGCTCACGAACGACTGGACGATGGCGCACTCGCTGCTGAGCGTGCCGATGAACCTCGGCGTGCTGGACCCGCGCGACGCGATCGAGGCCGCGCTCGTGGCACACCGCGACGACGACGCACCACTCTCGAGCGTCGAGGGGTTCGTCCGCCAGATCGCCGGGTGGCGCGACTACGTGTGGCACCTCTACTGGTGGTTCGGCGACGACTACGGTGCGTCCGAGAACGCCCTCGACGCACACGAGCGGCTCCCCCGCTGGTGGCAGGAACTCGACGCATCCGACATCGACGCCGCCTGCCTCCGCACGGCGATCGAGGGGCTGCACGACCACGGCTGGCTGCACCACATCCAGCGGCTCATGGTGCTCGGGAACTTCGCCCTCCAGCGCGGCTACGACCCGGTCCACCTGACCGAGTGGTTCACCGACGTCTTCGTCGACGGCACCGACTGGGTGATGCCGGCGAACATCATCGGGATGTCCCAGCATGCGGACGGCGGGATGGTCGCCACCAAGCCCTACGCCTCCGGAGGGCGCTACATCGACCGGATGTCCGACCACTGCGGCGGCTGCCGCTACGACCCGACGAAGCGGGTCGGCGAGGACGCCTGCCCCTTCACCGCCGGGTACTGGGCGTTCCTGGCGCGGACCGAGCCCGCCCTGCGCCACAACAACCGGATGGCGCGTCCCCTGCAGCAGATGCGGAAGCTCTCGGACCTCGACGAGGTCATCGCCCAGGAGGCGCGGCGCGGCACCCCCTGACGGCCCACCTCGACCAGGCGCGCCGTCGCGGCGGGGCCGACCCGCGCCTCCAGTCCGGTGCCCTGCCGCGCCCGGAGCGCTGTCGCGCTGTCGCGGGCTCCCGATAGTGTCGGGGACGTGAGCAACGAGGCATTCGACGAACGGTACGAGCTGCGGACGATCGCGCCCGCACTCGACGAGCAGGGGACGCCCACGGACGAGACGGACGCGTGGATGCGCGCCGTCGGCCTCGGCTTCCACGAGACGCACCCGAAGCCGGAGCACGCCGCCACGGCGGTCGCCGAGTACGCCGCAGACGACCAGACCTGGCTCGGTGCGTACGTGCGCCGTCCGCTGCCCGGCTCCGTCGACGAGACGTGGCCGGCCGGAACCTTTGCCTGGTTCCGCAAGGCCCTGAGCTGGGGCGACGGCTCGACGGTCGACACGCAGGCGATCTCCGCCGTGACCGTCCGGCCGACCGAGCGGCGCCGGGGCATCCTCCGGGCGATGATGACGCACGCGCTCGAGCAGGGCGTCTCCGAGGGGTACCCGATGGCGTCCCTCACCGCTTCGGAGGGCACGATCTACCGGCGCTTCGGCTTCGGCTGCGCGATCCGCGAGCGGGCCGTCCACGTCCGTCGTGCCCGGGCGCTGCCGCTGCTCGCGCCGACCTCCGGTGTCGTCACCGTCGTCACGCCCGAGTGGCTCGAGGCGGGTCCCGCGCGGGACGTCTTCGCCCGCTTCGACGCCCGCACCCCGGGCTCGATGGTGCGCAACACCGGCACGTGGCCGGTCGCCCTCGGCCTGCGCGGGTCCGACGGCGAGCCCGCGCGCGACGTCCGGGCAGCGGTGCACCGGCCCGAGGCGTCCGGGGACGTCGACGGCTACGTGACCTGGCGGGTCACGGAGGGCCACGGCCGCGACGACGACACCGTGCTCGAGGTCGTCGACCTCGTCTACGCGACCGACGAGGCGTACCTGTCCCTCTGGGAGTTCCTGCTGTCGATCGACCTCAACGACGTGGTGCGGTACCGCCGCTCCCGCCTCGACGACCCGATCGTCGCGGCGCTCGGCGACAACCGCGCCCACGACGTCGACCACGAGGAGGACCACGTCTGGCTGCGCGTCCTCGACGTCCCGGCCGTGCTCGGGTCGCGGCCGTTCGCCGTCGACGGGTCGCTGACGCTGGCGGTCGACGACGCCCTCGGCCACGCCACCGGCACCTACCGGCTCGACGTGGTCGACGGTCGCGGGACCGTCACGCGCACGGACGACTCCCCCGTCGACGACGCGGACGTCCGACTCGACGTCGCCGACCTCGGTGCGCTGCTCATCGGGTCGGTGTCGCCCGTGACGCTCGCCGCCGCCGGACTCGTGCGCGCCGCCGACCCCGCCGCGGTCACCCGGCTCCGCGCGATGCTCCTGCCCGCCCGGACGCCGCACGGCATCACGTACTTCTGATGGCCGGCGGAGCGTCTCCGGCCGGGCCCTCCGACGGGCGGGCGGCCGGGCCGTCCGACGGGCGGGCGGCCGGGCCCTCCGACGTCGCTCGGGCGGTGGCGCGGGCGCGGCAGGCGGTGGCCGTGCTCGCGAGTCCGACGCTCCGCTCCGCGGTCGTCGGCGACGGCGTGCTCGACGACCGGACCCGAACCGCGGTCGACGCCTTCGACTGGGTCGACGAGGACGGCCCCGACCGCGCGCTGCTCGGTTCGACCGCGCGGACGCTGCAGCTGCTGCAGGCACCCGCGGCCGCGCTCGAGTTCGACCGCATCGGACGCATGCCGCACGCCGAGGCCGAACGGGTCCCGCTGTCGCTGCGGATCGTCGGGATCGTGGGTGACCGCCTCGGGCGGGACCGCCCGGTCAGCGAACCGGTGCTGAACGCCGCCATCGCGATGTTCGCCGAGGACGTCGCGGTCGTCCGGCGTGACGCGGTCGACCACGGGCTGTTCGAGCGGACGGACGACGGGGCGGCGTACCGGTTCGCGCGCTAGGCGTCATCGTGCAGGGCGAACGGTGGCCGCCGCGTCCGGTTGCGCTGCGCAGCTTGAACCGTTTCACCGGATCCGCAACGACCCTGCAGAGACGAGGTCGGAAGGCCAGAACGGATGCGCACGATCGTGTTCACCAGCACCCACGCCCGAGCACACGCGCAGCAGCCCGCGCTCGTGGACCTGCTCTCGGCAGGACTCGCGGCGGCCGCGGGGCCGGCACGGGATGGAGCGCCCGACTCCCGATCGACCTACCGACGATTCATGCCCGTGGAGAGCCTCCGACCGTCAGTCGGCGGCGGCAAGCACAGGGCTCGACCCGCCGAGCGCTCGCCGAGCGGGGGGCCGGCAGGCCCGCGTCCGTCGTCACGCGCCCCTCGTGCCGGAACCCAGGCCGCCGGAACAGCCGAGGTGCCGCCTCGTTGCGGGCGTCGGTCATCGTGGTGACCCGGTGCGCAGTCTGCTGACGGAACAGGGCGTCGACGAGGTGACCCAGTGCCTCCAGGCCGGTGACCACGACTGGAACCGCGCGACGGCCGGATCACGGCGGTACGCCGTGAAGGCCGTCCGTTCGGCGGCGCCGAGCGGGGCGAGGACGAAACGGTCCGTCAGCAGCGGGAGGTCGAGCACGGTCGGCACGCTCCTGGACCATACTGCTCGGATGGGACGGGCGAGGGGGACGCAGGAGCACGACGGGCTCCGCTCCGAGCGGCTGCGGCTCCGGCCGTGGACCGTCGCGGACGCCGCGTTCCGCCGTCGGCTCTGGGCGGAACGCGACCCTCGTGTGCCGGCGGGTCGGCGTCTGACAGCGGACGGCAGCCCCTCGCTCGCGGACATGGAGGCCTGGATCCTCGGCTACGAGCCGGAGCCGACGCCGGGCCTCCTCGTCGTGGAACTGGTCGAGGACGAGGCCCCGATCGGGTACTGCGGCCTGGTGCGGGACAGCGTCGCCCGGTCCGGGGACCCCGAGCTGGCGTTCGAGTTCCTCCGGACGTCCTGGGGCCACGGGTACGCGACCGAGGCCGCCCGAGCGGTCGTCGCCCGGGCCGCGGAGGTCGGCCACGAACACCTGGTCGCGACGGTGCGTGAGTGGAACACTGCGTCGCTCACCGTGCTCGGCAAGCTGGGGTTCGTCGACACCGGCGAACGCGAGCACGACCCCGTGCACGGCGACTCCCTCCTGCTCCGGGCACGGCTCCGCTGAGCCGACGGGTGCGGCTCCGTTGAGCCGACGGGTGCGGCTCCGCTGAGCCGACGGTCGACACGGAACGCGGGACGCGGCCCGCGGCCCGCGGCCCGCTGGGCTACCTGTTCGCGGTCTCGATCATCGCGATGACGTGCGGCGCAGTCCACCGCAGCAGGGCTCCGGACGGTGGAGCCGCCAGGTCCTCGCCCCATACCGCCACGGCGGCACCCGACATCGGCCCGGCGAGGCGCGCACCGGAGTCGCCGTCCCAGGACCGCAGCGACCAGTTCGCGCGGAGGTCGGCCACCGTGTAGGCACTGTCGGCCTCGTCGAGGTCGGTCGGCACTTCGTAGAGGTAGTACGAGTCGTAGTTGAGGAGGTCGGAGCCCGCGGCGTACAGGTCGCTCGCCTTCGCGCGGCGCTGTCGGCGTTCCCGGCGTTCGGCGGGGTCCTCGGTGTCGCCGTCGAAGCTCCAGTAGGTGACGCGGATGCGCGGGTCGAGGCGCGCGATCGCGGCGCGGTCGATGCCGTCGTTCCACGCCCAGACCTCGCGGTCGCCCAGGTCCGCCGCCACGGCGTTCATCCACGCGACACGGCCGTTCGCGCTGACGTCCCCACCCCACTCGTCGCCGCCGATGTGCACGGCCGTGCTCGACGGGAAGGTCTGCTCGACCTCCGCGTACAGGCTCGCGGCCAGCGCTGCGGCGGCCGGCGCGGTGGTGTCGAGTTCGCTCTCGCCCGCACGGATCCGATCGACCCACTGCGCACCGTGCCGCGCCTCGAGCAGGGCGAACGCGGCGGCCATGTGGCCGGGGGTGTCGACCTCCGGCACGATCGCGATGCCGCGCTGGTTCGCGTGGTCGGCGACGGTCCGCGCCTGGGCGACGCTGAGGAACGGGCGTCCGGTCACCCGGCTCGTCCAGACGCCGTCGTGGAGGTCGGCGTCCGCGAGCGTCTGACCGAGCACGTCGCTCTCGACGCCGACGTTCTGGTCGTCGGTGAGGTGCAGGTGGAGGAACCGCCCGCCGTGGTCCGCGAGGAGGTCCACGTACTGCTCGAGGAGCGGCACCGGGTAGTAGGCGCGCGCGACGTCGAGCATCAGCCCGGTCTCGGGACGGGCCCGGGGAGCGCGGGCGGTCGGGACGGTCGCGATCGACGAGCGGCACCCGGTCGCGGTGTACGCACCGGTGCAGGCGAGCACGGAGTACTTCCCGGCAGGGGCGCGGGAGGGCGCCGTGCGCGTCGACCGGACCGTCGTGCTGGCCCCGGGCGCGAGCGAACGCACCGCGACGCGACCGAGCGTGTACTTCCCGGAGCCGGCGGCGAGGTACAGCCAGGCGTCGAGTGCCGGCTTCCGCACGGAGGACGTGTTCTTCACCGTGAGCGCTGTGGTGACCCGAGTGCGGGTCGAGGTCACGGTGCTGTGCGCGGTGACCTTGGTGACCGCGAGCCTCGGGGCGGTGGACGTGCCGGCGGTCGCGGCAGCGCGGGCCGACGACGCAGCGACCGTGGCGCCCGCGGTACCGGCAGCGCGGACTGACGACGCAGCGACCGTGCCGCTCGAGGTCCCGGTCGCGCTGGCGGGCGACCCGGCGGCTGCACCGGCCACGACCACGCCGCCGACCCACACCGCGACCACGAGCCCGATGGCGACGGAACGCCGCACCCGGCGCCGCACCCGCGACCCGGCAGGTCCGGCCGACCCGTCCTGTTCGTCCACTCCCAGTCCCACGGCACTCCCCCGATCAGCCTCGATCGTACCGGCAGCGACGGCACCCCTGTGGCGCGGGCTCGCCGCGGGGTAGCGTGACGCCATGGCCAACGACGACGGACCGCCTCGCCGCGGCATCCCGGTCGTCCCGGTCGTCACCTTCGTCCTCAGCACCCTCGTCGTCGTCGCTGCGGGCCTCGGCGCGCGACCGGTCCTGACGGGTGCCCGGTGGTCCCCCGCCGTCGGCGTGGCCACCGTGGCCCCGGAGCAGCCGCCCGCGTCGGTGCCCGCCACCGACGAGCCGCAACGGTTCGGCGCACAGGCAACGCAGCACGTCGACGTCACGTGGCTCCTCCCCGTCCTGGCGCTGGTCGTCCTCGTCGCCGCGGTCCTCGTGGTGCTCCACTTCCTCCGGAACCGGAACCGCCGCGACCGCCTCGGACCGATCGACGTCGGCACGCTCGCAGCGGACGTGCTGTCCGAGCCCTCCACCGCGGTCGGACTGCAGCGGATCCGGCGCGGGATCGATCGCGCGCTCGCGGTGCTCGCCGAACCCCGCGACCCCTCGGACGCCGTCACCGCGGCGTGGCTCGGACTGCAGGAGTCCGCGGACGACGCCGGCTTCCGTCGGGGGCCGGCGGAGACCCCGACGGAGTTCACCACGCGCATCCTCCGGCAGCTCGACGTCGACGAGACCGCCCTCGGCACCCTGCGCCGGTGCTACCTCGCGGTGCGGTTCGGTGGCGTCCCCGCCACCGCCGCCGACGTCGACGCGGTGCGTGCCGCGCTCCGGACGCTGCAGCGGCAGTGGGCCGCCGTCCCGACGGGTCGGCCGTGAACCCCCGCGCCACCGTCGGCGTGGTCGTGTCCGCCGCGGTCGCGGCGGCCGTCGTGTGGTTCTTCGGGGTCGGCGTCGTGCAGTCCCTCGCCGTGGGCGGCGTCGTCGCCGCCGTCGGCCTGACCTGGACCGCGATCAGTGACGGTGTCCCCGCGATCTGGCCCGTGCTTCCCGTCCGGTCCGCACCCGGCGCCCGACGGGAGCTGTCCGAGACCGCGTGGGCGCTGCGGTCGCGCGGCGGTGTGCCGGAGCGGGCGCTGGCCCGCGCCCGCGCGGTCGCCCGGCACCGACTCCGGACGCTGCACCGTCTCGACCTCGACGACCCGCACGACCGGGACGCGGCCGAAGCGCTCATGCCGGCCGCGGTCGTCACGGTCCTGCTGCGTGAACGGGGGCCCGAGCTCGACCTCGCGACGTTCGCGAACGTCCTCGGGGCAGTCGAAGCACTCGGCGACACGGACAGCCGGACCCCCGGACGCGCCGCGGCCGAGACCGGCGACGACTCGAGCGTCCGGACCCCCGGACGCCCCGCGGCCGAGACCGGCGACGACTCGAGCGTCCGGACCCCCGGACTCGCCGCGGCCGAGACCGGCGACGACTCGAGCGTCCGGACCAGCAGCCGTCCCACCGACCCGACCGCGACCGAGAGGCAGCCGTGACTGCGACACCACCCGAGGCCCTGCCCCCGCTGACCGTCACCGACGTCGCCGCCCGGGCGCAGGAGGTCCTCGACACCGTCGGCGCCGTCGTCGTCGGGATGCGGGAGCCGCTCGCCCTGGCCTTCGCGAGCATCCTCGCCGGGGGCCACGTCCTGTTCGAGGACGTCCCCGGGCTCGGCAAGACCCTCGCGGCCCGGAGCCTCGCCGCCGCCTGCGGCCTCGACTTCCGGCGACTCCAGTGCACCCCCGACCTGCTCCCCGCCGACATCACCGGCTCGTTCGTCTACGCGCCGGCCACCGCCGAGTTCGTCTTCCGACCGGGCCCCGTCTTCACCGGGATGTTCCTCGCCGACGAGATCAACCGCACGTCCCCGAAGACGCAGTCGGCGCTGCTCGATGCGATGGCGGAGGGGCAGGTCACCGTCGAGGGCGAGGGCTTCCCGCTCCCCCGCCCGTTCCACGTCGTCGCGACCTCCAACCCGATCGAGTACGAGGGCACGTACGCGCTCCCGGAAGCCCAGCTCGACCGCTTCATGGTCCGCCTGTCGGTCGGGTACCCGTCGCGCGAAAGCGAGCAGCGCGTGCTCCTCAACCGCGTCGGCCGGCGGCACGAGGTCGCCGAGGTCCCGGCGGTCATCGACGGCTCCGACCTGCTGCGGATGCAGGCGAGCGTCGAGGGCGTGCACGTCGACGAGGACATCGCGCTGTACTGCGTCGACCTCGCGAGCGCGACACGGGCGCACCGCGACGTCCAGGTCGGCGCGTCGCCGCGCGGCGCGCAGGCGCTCATGCTCGTCGGTCGGGCGCGGGCGGTGATGGACGGACGCGACTTCGTCACGCCGGAGGACGTCAAGACCGCGGCGGTGGCGGTGCTCGCGCACCGGGTCTCGTTGACGCCGCAGGCGTGGGCGAACGGGGTGGACCCTGCGCAGATCGTGCGGGGCATCGTGGCGCAGGTGGCGGGACCGCCGGTGGTGGGCGCGGGCGGCGGTCGCGGTGGGTCGCCCGCAGGCGGCGGTCCGGGTGCGTCGGGCGCGGGCGGCGGTCGCGGAAGGTCGCCCGCGTCCGCCGGTCGCGGGCTTCCCGGCGTTCCCGGCGTTCCCGGCCTGGAGGCGCGGTGAGCGTCCCCGACACATCTCACGCCCGGCCCGGGGCCGGCTCCGACACCGCGCCGGTCTGGGTCCGCAACCCCGCCCTCGTGTTCGGGCTCGCCGCGGGGGTGTTCCTCGCCGGCCTCGGCCTCGTCGCGGGGCGGCCGGAGCTCGCGGTCGTCGCGCTCCCCGCCCTCGTGACGGCCGGCTTCGGCGCACGTGGCCGCCGTTCCGGGCTGGGGATCGGCGGCGGAGCGCCCGTGCGGACGACGACCGAGCTCGCACCGTCCGACTCGGGCCGCGGGGTCAGGTACCGGACCGAGGTCACGGCGACGGACCCCGCCGAGGCGGTCGCCGTCGAGTTCCGGGTCGCGGGCGACCGACGCCACGTCGTCGTGGTGGACGCGCGGACGGCCGCGCGGCTCTCCGGCACCGTACCGGTGACCCACTCCGGCCCGCAGGAGATCCTCCGCACGCACGTCTCACTCCTCGGTCCGGGGGGCACTGCGCTCAGCGCCCCGGCTGCCGGCCCGGTGGCGTCGGCGGTGGTCCCGCCACCACACCTGCCGGTGCAGCACCTGCCGATGCCGCACCGGGTGACCGGCATCTCCGGCGCGCACGACTCCGCTCGTCCCGGTGACGGCGGCGAGTTCCGGGACGTCGCCGCCTTCACCCCCGGGGACCGACTCCGCAGGATCGACTGGCGACGCACCGCACGACGAGCCGAACGCCCCGGGGACCTCTACGTCCGGCGCACTTTCGCCACCGCGGACGCACTGGTGGTGCTCGTCGTCGACGGACGTGACGACCTCGGCCCAGACGTCACCCGGTGGAGCGGTGCCCGGCACGGAGCGCACGAGACGACCTCGCTCGACCTCGCCCGCGAGGCCGCCCTCTCCCTGGCGACCGCGTACGTCGGAGCCGGGGACCGGGTCGGCTTCCGGGCCCTGGGCGGTGCCGCGCGATCGGTCGAGCCGGGCGGCGGAACGCGGCACCTCGAACGGCTCCGGTCGACGATCGCCACGGTGACGCCCACCGGCGACGCAGACGGCCCCACGCGGATGCCGCTCGTGCCGGCCGCATCGCTCGTGGTCGTCCTGTCCACGTTCCTCGACGACCAGCCGGCGACGATGGCGACGACCTGGGCGGCCACCGGGCACCGGGTCGTCGCGGTGGACGTGCTCCCGACCCCGGACCTGCGCCGGGCCAGCAGACACGAGCGCCTCGCGTTCCGGTTGCTCGCACTCGAACGCGAGGACCGGCTCGCCGAGATGACCGCCACCGGTGTCGAGCGCATCAGCTGGCAGCGCGACGACGGCAGCTCCCCGGCCGTGCAGCTCCGGCTCCTCAGCCGTCCGCGGCGGGCCGGGTGAGCTTGCGTTCCCGAGCCGAGCGGACGGGCGCGCCCGCGATCGGCCGCGCGGTCCCGGCGTGGACGATCGGTGCGCTCGGCCTGGTCGCGGGGATCCTCGGATCGGTCGTGGTCGTCGGGGCGAGCGGCTGGCTCGTCGTCGCGGTCCTCCTGGCCGTGGCCGCCGCGGTCCTGCCCCGCGGGCCGTTCGCCGCCCTGTTGGTCGTGCAGCTCGCGATCGCCGGGCTCGACGGGGCCGACGTCGCCGTGCTCGTCCTGGCGACGCACCTCGTCCTCGCGACGAGCCTGCTCTGGGCGTGGACGCCGCGCACCGCCCGGGTGCAGCTCCGGGCCCTGCTGCCCGCAGCGATCCGGTTCGTCGCCGTGCAGGTCGCCGTGCAGGCGGTCGCGTTCGTCGTGGTCGCCCTGTTCGGCGACGCCGGGCCGGTCGGTGGCGTCTGGCTGGCGGTCGCGGGGGCGGTGGCCCTGCTCGGGCTCGCGCTCGGCCTGGTCGTGCCGATGCTGCTCAGGACCGGGGAGGACACGGGGCGCTGAGCGCCCGGCACCGCACCAGCGGGGCGCTGAGCGCCCGGCACCGCACCAGCGGGGCGCTGAGCGCCCTACGCCCGGCGCCGCACCCGCGGGTCCACGAACGCGTACACGACGTCGACGATCACGTTCGCGACGACGATGAGCAGCGCCGAGAACAGCGTGAAGCCGACGACCACCTGCAGGTCGAGCGTGTGCACCGCGTCGATGAGCAGCGCACCGAGGCCCTGCATCGAGAACACCTTCTCGGTGATGACCGCGCCGCCGAGGAGCGACCCGAGGTCGAGCCCGAACAGCGTCACAACGGGCAGGATCGCCGTGCGGAGCCCGTGCCGCACCACGACCTGGCGTTCGCGCAGCCCCTTCGCGCGGGCGGTCCGGACGAAGTCCTGCGACATCGACTCGAGCATCTCGCCCCGCGTGAGCCGGGCGTAGATCGCCGCGCTGATGAACGCGAGGACGCACCACGGCAGGATCAGGTGCGTGAACCAGCCGACCGGGTCGTCGGTGAACGCCACGTAGCCGCTCGTCGGCAGGATCCCCAGCACGAAGCCGAACAGCAGGATCGCCAGCAGGCCGACGAGGTACGACGGCGAGGAGACGCCGGCGACGGCCACGGTCATGACCGCGCGGTCCACGAACGTGCCGCGACGGAGGGCCGAGACCGTGCCGCCGACGACTCCGGCGACCAGCCACAGCAGGGCGGCACCGACGGCGATCGACGCCGTGACGGGCAGGCGCGACACGATGAGGTTCGTGACACTGTCGTGCAGCTGGAACGAGTAGCCGAAGCACGGGGCGGCGCAGTGGATCACCGAGGCGCCGCTGCCGAACGTCCGGCCGGTGAAGATGCCCGCGAGGTACGCGCCGAACTGCGCGAACCAGGGCTTGTCGGTGCCGAGGAACGCCTGCACCTCGCGGAGGCGGTCCGGCGTGCAGGGCTTGTCGCAGATCGCCCGCGCGGGGTTCGTCGGCAGGAGCACGAACAGGGCGTAGGTGATCGCCGCGACGACGAGCAGCACGACGACGGCGCCGAGGACACGGATCGCGATGAAGCGCAGGGTGGTCACCGGGCACCTCCACGGGGGTCGAGGGCGTCGCGGAGCGCATCGCCGAGCACGTTGAACGCGAGGGTGATGAGGAACAGCGCGGCGCCGGGGAAGACGAGGTACATCGGGTCGGTCTGCACCCACCCGACCGCGTCGCCGATGCTGCGACCCCACGACGGCGTCGGCGGCGTGACGCCGACGGCGAGGAAGGAGAGCGCGGCCTCGGCGCCGATCATCGAGGGGATCGAGATCGTCGCGTAGACGGTGATCGTCGCGGCGAGGTTCGGCAGCAGCTGCGTCCGGATGACGTGCCACCGTCCGGCACCCATGGCCGTGGAGGCCACGACGTAGTTCCGGGTCACCAGCGAGAGCGTCTGGCCGCGGACGACCCGCGCGACGCTCGGCCAACCGAAGAACCCGATGACGAGGACGACGAGAACCGGCTTCGGGAACGACGTCGGCACGATCGCGGTCAGGGCGATCATGAACACGAGCGACGGGAACCCGAAGATGACGTCGACGATCCGGGACAGCACACGGTCGTACCAGCCGCCGAAGAACCCGGTGGTCACGCCGACGAGCACGCCGATGACGATCGACAGTGCGGTCGCGGCGAGCCCGATGCCGAGCGAGGTCCGCGCGCCGTAGGTCACGATCGCGAAGAGGTCGCGGCCGGTGAGCGGTTCGACGCCGAACCAGTGCGTCCCGCTCACGCCGCCGAGGGCACCGCGGGGCGCTCCGAAGTCGTTGAGCGCGTCGATGTGGTACTTGTACGGGTCCTGTCCGCTGACGGACGCGATGAGCGGCGCCGCGATCGCGACCACCACGAACACGGCGATGACGACGGCGGCGGCGACGGCCCAGCGGTCCTCCCGGACGCGGCGGACGACGGCACGGAACCCGGTGGTCCGACCGGCAGCCGCCGCGACGGGACGGTCGACGACGTTGGCGGTCACGAGGCCACCCCTTCCCACGCACGCCACGCCTCGCGCCGTTCGGCCTGTCGCACGGGGTCGGCGACGGGCGCGGCCGCGAGGAGCATGCGCGTGTAGTCCTGCTGCGGGTCGTCGAGCACGGCCTCGGTGCGGCCGCGCTCGACGATGCGGCCGTCGTTGAGCACGACGACCTCGTCGGCGAGCTGGCGGACGACGGCGAGGTCGTGGCTGACGAGCAGCATCCCGAACCCGAACTCGTCCTGCAGCGTGGCGAGCAGCTCGAGCACGGCCGCCTGCACCGTCACGTCGAGCGCGCTCGTCGGTTCGTCGGCGATCAGGACCGCGGGGCGCAGCGCGAGCGCCCGGGCGACCGCGACGCGCTGCCGCTGACCGCCGGACAGCTGGTGCGGGAAGCGACCGGCCCACGACGGGTCGAGCTGCACGGCGCGGAGGAGTTCCTCGACACGTGCGCGTCGGTCCTCGGCGGACCGCGGGTCGTGCACGAGGAGCGGCTCCGCGATGCTCCACCCGATGGTCTGCCTCGGGTTGAGCGAGGACGCCGGGTCCTGGAAGACGATGCCGACGCGGCTCCGGAGCTCCCGCAGGCGCCTCCCCCGGGCGGTCCGGAGGTCGCTGCCGTCCACCTCGACGCTGCCCGCGACCACCGGGACGAGGCCGGCCAGGGCGCGACCGATGGTCGACTTGCCGGAGCCGGACTCCCCGACGAGGCCGAGGGTGCTGCCGGCGTGCAGTTCGAGGTCGATGCCGGCGACCGTCGGGTCGCCGCGTCGCGCGTAGCGCACGGCGACGTCGCGCAGCTGCGCGACCAGCGGACGGGAGGCGCGACTCGTCTCGGCGAGACTCGCTTCCGCCGGCCTGAGACTCGCGTCTGACGACACGGCTCGGGTCCCGGGGGCCGCGTCCTGTCGTCCAGGCCGAGTCTCGGGGTCCGCAGCCGGCGTGGCGGACGCGGGGCGGGCCTCCAGGGCGGGAACCGCGGCGAGGAGCTCACGCGTGTAGTCCGCCTGCGGGTGCGCGAAGACGTCGGCGACGCTCCCGCGTTCGACCGGGTCCCCGCGGCGCATGACGAGGACCTCGTCCGCGACGTCCGCGACCACGCCCATGTCGTGCGTGATGAGCAGGACGGCGAGGGACCGCTCGCGGCCGAGCGTCCGGAGCAGGTCGAGGATGCCGGCCTGCACGGTGACGTCGAGCGCCGTGGTGGGTTCGTCCGCGATGAGCGCCACCGGGTCGCCCGCCAGCGACATCGCGATCATGGCGCGCTGCAGCTGACCGCCGGAGAGCTCGTGCGGGTAGGCCTTCCGGATCCGCTCCGGGTCGCGCAGGCCCGCGGACCGCAGCAGGTCGTCGATGCGTGCCGAGACGCCGGCGCGGTCGAGACCGGCGGGGTGCGCCCGCACCGCCTCGGCGATCTGGGTGCCGATCGTCAGGACGGGCGTGAAGGAGTTCATCGGCTCCTGGAACACCACGCCGATGCCGGCGCCGCGGACCGCACGGAGCCGCTCGGCGTCCGCACCGATCAGTTGCTCGCCGCGGAAGCGGGCACTCCCGGAGACGCGGGCCTCGGGAGGGAGCAGGCCGAGCAGGCTCATGGCCGACACCGACTTGCCCGACCCGGACTCCCCCACGAGGGCGAGCACCCGGCCGGGCGTCAGCGAGAACGAGACGTCACGGACGACGGGCTCCGCGTCGCCGAACGCGACGTGGAGCCCCTCGACCTCGAGCAGCGGTTCGGTCACTGCTTGAGCGAGACCTTGAGGTAGTTCGGGTACGCCGGGAAGTCCGCGATGCGGAAGTTCTCGACGTTCGAGCCGGCCAGGAAGGACTGCTTCGCGTAGATCAGGGGGACGACGGGCGCGTCCTCCATGATCTTCTCGTCGGCCTGGGCCCAGAGCTTCTCGGCGTCGGACCGGTTGATCGTCCCGGTGGCCTGCTCGATGAGCGAGTCGACCTCCGCGTTCTTGTAGTGCGACACGTTGTAGCCGCCGCCACCGATCTGCGAGGAGTCGTAGAGCGGCTGGATGTTCGCGTTCGCGCTCGGGAAGTCCGGCTGCCAGCTGAACAGCACCAGGTCGTAGTCGTTGCCGTTGGTGGCGTCGGTGTAGAACGAGTCGGAGTCCTCGGGCTTCAGGGTGACCGTGATCCCGGCACGCTTCAGCCCGGCCTGCAGGGCCTGGGACTCGGCGAGCGACGACGAGTCGTTCTGGGTGAGGAGGGTCAGCTTGAGGTCCTCCGCTCCGGCGGCCTCGAGCATCGACTTCGCCTTGTCGACGTCGCCCGAGGCGGACGTCTTGTAGAGGTCGTAGTCCTTTCGGCCCTCGATGCCGGGCGTGATGAGCGTCGAGGCGTAGGTGCCGGCGAGGGCACCGCCCGCCGCGATCCGGTACGACTTCTTGTCGACGGCGTACTGCAGGGCCTGGCGGACCTGCTTGTCGGCGAGCTTGCCCTTCTGGGTGTTGATCGCCATGTACTGGATCGGGCCGGCCTTCGACGTCGCGAGACGGTCCTGCGCCGACGGGTTCGAGCGCACCTGGTTCAGTTCCGCCGCGCCGAGGTAGGTGGCGCCGAAGGAGTCCTTCGCGTCACCGTTGTCGGCGATGAGGGTCTGCGTGACGGTCGACGGGTCCTGGCTCTCCTTGAAGACGACCTTCGACGGGCCGGCGGTGCGGACCGAGTCGGTCTTCGCGCTCCAGTACTTGTTGCGGACGAGCGTGATCTGCGAGCCCTGGGTGTTCGACTGCACCTGGTACGGGCCGCTCGCGACGGGCTTCGCGTCGTACTCGCCCGTGTTCGTGCCCTTGCCGTCCGGCACCGGGGCGAACGCGGGCATCGACACGAGCCACGGCCAGTCGCCGTAGGCCGCGTTGAGCTTGAAGACGATGGTCTTGTCGTCCGGCGTCTCGATGCTGTCGAGCGTCTTGCCGTCGAACGGACCCTTGTACGAGTCGCCGCCGACCAGGAGCGACTTGTGGTAGCTCAGGCCACCGGTGAGCGTCGGCGCGAACGAGCGCTCGATCCCCCACTTGATGTCCTTCGTGGTGATCGGGGTGCCGTCCTGGAACTTCAGCCCGTCCTTGAGGTGGTACGTCCACGTCTTGCCGCCGTCGCTCGAGTCGCCGGTGTTCGTGGCGAGGTCCGGGACGACCTTCGCGACCTTGCCGGGCTCGACGTCCCATGCGGTCAGTCGGCGGAGGACGAGGCCGAGCGTGGTGATGTTGAGGTTCTGGCTCGTCGCCGGGTCGAGGTGGACCGCGGTCGACGTCGTCAGGATGTTGAGCGTGCCGCCCTTGGAGGTGCCGCTGGCGTCGTCCGACGAACCGCCGCCCGAGCACGCGCTGAGCGCGAGTGCTGCTGCGACGGCGACCGCCGCGGTGGTGATCAGGCGCGTGGGGCGTCTCATGACGGTGGTGCTCCTCGTGGGGTGTGGGATGGCGGACGACTGCGGGGGCAGACGTGTCGCGGACGGCGCCCGGGGCACCGGCGGCGTCCATCCTGGCACCGCGGGGCACGCCCGGCCCAATCTCGTCGCGCGGCGGACGTCGCACGACGTAACGGTCCAATCGTCGTGCTACGCCCGGGCATTCCCGATGCGCGCACATCGATCCGGATCCCTTGCTGGTGCGCAGCGCGGCGCGGAGAGCGGCGCCGGGTCTCGGCTCGCCGGTCAGCGGTCGAACAACCCCCCGAGGAAGTCGCCGCCCAGGTTCGACGCCTGCTCGCCGAGCCCGGACACCTGCTCCCCCAGCCCGCTCGCCTGCTCCCCCAGCCCGCTCGCCTGCTCGCCCAGCCCCGCGGCCTGCTCCCCGAAGCCGCCGAGCAGCTGCTCCCCCTCGCCCACGAGCCCCTCGGCACCCTCGGCCAGCCCGAGGTCACCGAACCCCGCGGCGATCCCCTCGAAGTCCACCCCGGAGCCGACGGCCTCCGCCAACACCGGCCCGGCCGCGGCACTCATGACCGCCGCACCCGCGACGGCGACCCCGAGCCCGCCGATCGCCATCGCCCCGGCGCCGACCGCGGCACCGCCGGCGAACGCCCCGCCGCGACCGCCGAGGACCCGTCGGAGGAGTCCGGGCCGAGCGACCTCGCCACGGGTGGCCGCACGCGCCAGCCCGGCCGCGGAGTCGTCACGCAGGTGCTCGTTCGGCGGGAGCTCGGAGTTCAGCCGGTTGCGGACCTCCTGACGCTGCGCCGGGGTGAGCCGGGCGAACGCGTCGTGGTGGACCTGCTCGAGGCGCTCGGGCGGGGCTGTGCGCAGCAGGTAGTCGTACTTCGCGATGGCCACCCGGTCGGCGTCGACCGGGCCGCGCTGCGCCGGAGACCCGCCGTCCGGCCGGCCCGGGTCGTGCTGCGGGTGGGTCTGCCGCGCAGGGGGCTGCTGACCCTGCCGGGTGCGGTCGTCCCCGGTGAGCTTGTCCGCCGCGGTCCGGACGACGTCGCGCCAGTCGGTCCCGCCCGCGGACGAGCCGCCGCTGGCAGCCCCGGACTGCCCGCGCTTCTGGAGCTGCTTGTCGATGACCTTCGAGGCCATCCCGAGGATGCGGTTGAGGTTCGCCATGACCCAACCTTTGTGATCCCACATGTGAGCACTCAGCATCGCCCCGGTGTGCCGGCCGCTGAACCCGTGCGAGACCCCTGTGAGCGCCCGACTCCGTCCGCCGCCCCGCCCCGCGAACCCGCTCCCGACACCGGGGCCGACCCGCCGCTGGGAGCCGGAGCCCTCAGCTCAGGATGCGCGCGAGGAAGGCGTTCCGGAAGCGCCCGGTCGGGTCGAGGTCACGAGCGAGCGCCGCGAAGTCGCCGAGGCGGGGGTACGCCTCGTGCAGTCGCTCGGCGGTCGCCACCGACACCTTGCCCCAGTGCGGCCGCGGGTCGAAGGGGGCCAGGGTCTCCTCGATGCGGTGCACCGCCGCCTCGACCGCCTCGGGTTCGCGGCGGAAGGTGAAGTGGATGCCGACCGACTGCCGCTCGGACGACGGGGCGAGCCAGGCGGAGTCGGCGGCGACCGTCCGGACCTCGGCCGCGATGAGCAGGGGCGCGAACACGGATGCGAGGGGACGCAGGGCCTCGAGCGCGGCGATCGCGTGCGACGCGGGGATCACGTACTCGGCCTGGATCTCGGCACCGGTGGAGGGAGTGAACGACGATCGGAAGTGCGGCAGCCGCTCGGACCAGGGCCCGGGGACCCCGCCCTGCTCGGTGACGCCCGCGGTGTCGTTCTCGCCCGGGTGCACGGGGCCGTCGGCCGGCCGGGCGCCGAGCGCGACGAGGTCGACCTGCGGCGCGGGCTCGTCCGTGCGGTGCTTGACCCACACCTGCCGGGCTCCTCGGTCGTCGAACGACGTGAAGAGCGACACCGAGTACGCGTCCGACACCACCGCGTCGAAGTGCCCGAGCACGGCGTCCCACGGCAGGTCGAGGTGGACCGTGGTGGCGACCTCGAACGACGGCTCGATCGCGAGCTCCACCGTGGTCACGATGCCGAGCGCGCCGAGTGCCACGCGGTGTGCGTCGAGGGCGCCGTCCGGCGTCGAGGCGTCGACCCGCGCCGTGTCCCCGGACGCCCGGACGACCTCGAGGCCGACCACGGCCTGCGCGAGCGACGGGTTGCGGACGCCGGAGCCGTGCGTACCGGTGGCGACCGCCCCGGCCGTGGAGATGTGCGGCAGGGACGCGAGGTTCGCGAGTGCCCAGCCACGGGCCTCCAGGCCGGCCGCGACCTGTGCGTGCGTCATGCCGGCCGCGACCCGGACCACCCGTCGGTCGGTGTCGACGTCGAGCACGGGCGGCAGCCCGGCGAGCGTCAGCTGCGCCCCGTCGGTGTCGGCGATCCGGTTGAAGGAGTGCTTCGAGCCGAGCGCCGTCAGGCGCGGCGTCGCCGCGACGATGCGCTGGACCTCGTCGACGGAGGTCGGCGTCAGCAGTTCGGTCGCCCCGTAGGTGACGTTCCCTGCCCAGTTGGTGCGCATCGTCGCGGTCACGGTCACGAGCCTAGAACCCCCGGTCGAGTCGGTGCCAGGTCTGCTGCAGGCGCAGCTCGTCGCGGAACCCGCGGGCCGTGGTGTGCTCGTCGATGACGAGGAACTCGGTACCGACCATCGTCGCGAAGTCCTCGACGACCTGCAGGCCGACAGCCGTCGTCATGACGGTGTGGTGGGCGGCGCCGGCGGTGAGCCAGGCCTCGGCCGCGACCGGGAACGACGGCCGCGGCTCCCAGACCGCGCGGCCGACCGGCAAGTTGGGCAGCGCCTCCGTCGGCGGGACCACGTCGACGACGTTCGCGGTGAGACGGAAGCCGTCACGGGTGTCGGACAGCGCGACCACGACGGCCTCGCCGGCGTCGGCGGTGAAGACCAGGCGCACCGGGTCGTCCTTGCCGCCGATCCCGAGCGGGTGGATCTCGAGCGTCGGCGTCGTGGTGGTGAGCGTCGGCGAGACCTCGAGCATGTGCGCGCCGAGGATCTTCTCGGCACCCGGGGTGAGGTCGTACGTGTAGTCCTCCATCAGCGATGCGCCACCGGGCAGCCCGGCGCCGGCGACGTTCATCGCGCGGACGAGGACGGCGGTCTTCCAGTCCCCCTCGGCGCCGAAGCCGTACCCGTCGGCCATGAGGCGCTGGACCGCGAGGCCGGGCAGCTGCTTGAGCGTCCCGAGGTCCTCGAAGTTCGTGGTGAACGCGGCGGAGCCGTTCTGCGCGAGGAGGGCGCGGAGGCCGAGTTCGATGGCGGCGCCGTCGCGGAGCGCGGCGTGGCGGTCACCGCCGTCGCTGCGGAGCGACGGGTCCACGTCGTAGTCGCGCTCGTACGTCGCCACGAGCGCGTCGACCGCCGCTGTGTCCGCCGCTGCGGCGTCCACCGCCGCTGCCAGCTCGTTCACCGCCCAGGTGTTCACCTGCACGCCGAGCTCGATCTCCGCCTCGGTCTTGTCGCCCTCGGTGACGGCGACGTAGCGCATGTTGTCGCCGAAGCGGGTGAGCTTGAGCTCCCGCACGGCCGCGGCGCCCGCCGCGGCACGGGTCCAGTTCTGGATGCGAGCGACGACCCGCTCGTCGGACACGTGCCCGACCGCCGTGGCGTGCCGGACGCCGAGGCGGGCGAGCGCGTAGCCGAACTCGCGGTCGCCGTGCGCGGCCTGGTTGAGGTTCATGAAGTCGAAGTCGATGTCGCCCCAGGGCAGCGCGACGTTCGCCTGGGTGTGCAGGTGCAGCAGCGGCTTCGTGAGTGCCTGGAGCCCACCGATCCACATCTTCGCGGGGCTGAACGTGTGCATCCAGGTCGTGACGCCGATGACCTTGTCGTCGGCGCTGGCCTCGATGAGGGCCCGGCGGATGCCGTCGGCGTCCTTGAGGACGGGCTTCCACACGAGCTTCACCGGCACGTGCGGCGCCAGCGTCTCGTGGACGGCCTTGCTCTGCTCCTCGACCTGGCGCAGCGTCTCCTCGCCGTACAGCCCCTGGCTCCCCGTCAGGAACCAGACCTCGTAGCCCGCCAGTGTCTCGGCGGGGTCGACGACGTGCGTCGGTGTGTCGTGGGTCACTGGAGTGCTCCTTCGGGGGTCTGTCCGTAGACGTTCTGGTAGCGATCGAAGAGTCGATCGATGTTCTCCTGGGCGATCGGGACGAGCTCCCCGCCCTGCTTCGCGATGTGCACGGTGCGTGCGACGTCCTCGCACATCACCGCGGCCTTCACGGCGTCCTTCGCGTCGCGCCCGATCGTGAACACGCCGTGGTTCTGCATGAGGACGGCGCGCGAGCGGTGACCGCTCAGCGTCTCGACGATGCCGTGGCCGATCGAGTCGTCGCCGATGATCGCGAACGGCCCGACCGGGATCGGCCCGCCGAACTCGTCCGCCATCGCCGTGATGACGCACGGGATCGCCTCGGCGCGGGCCGCCCAGGCCGTCGCGTAGGTCGAGTGGGTGTGCACGACACCGCCGACCTCGGGCATGTTCCGGTAGACGTAGGCGTGCGCCGCGGTGTCGGAGGACGGGCCGTGCGCGTTGTCCCAGCCGTCGGCCGGCACGCCGTCCAGCGTGCAGACCACCTGGTTCTCGGGGCGGAGCTCGTCGCTCGACACCCCGCTCGGCTTGATCACGAAGAGGTCCGTGCCCGGGACGCGCTCGGAGACGTTGCCGCCGGTCCAGATGACGAGGCCGTAGCGGACGAGTTCGCCGTGCAGGGCGGCGACGCGGGCGCGGGTCGCCGCGACGGCGGCCCTCGTCTCGTCGGTGGTCTGGTCCGTCATGCGGTCGGCTCCTTCTCGGTGCGTGCGTCGTTCGCGGGGTCGGTCGGGTCGGCCGCGTCGGTCGGGTCGGCCGCGTCGGTCGGGTCGGCCGCGTCGGTCGGGTCGGCCGCGCCGGTCGGGTCGGCCGCACCGGTCGGGTCGGCCGCGTCGGTCGGGTCGGCCTGGAGGCGCGGCTCGGCTTGGTCGGTCGGGTCGGCCTGGTCGGTCGGTGCGGTGGTGCGGGTCGCCGATGCCGCCACGTCCTGCACGGGCAGGGCCGCGCGGTACCGGTCGAGGTAGCTCTGGAAGCCGGCGACGTCGTCCGGCTCCGGCTCGGCGACCTGGAGGGCGTCCCCGCGGAAGACGGTGTCGGCGAGGAAGTCCTCGAGCGCCTGGTCGGTGTGCTCGAGGTAGGCCGCGAGGACGGCGATGCCCCACGCCCCGCCCTCGCCCGCGGTCTCCTCGAGGGCCACGGGGACCCGGAGCGCCGCCGCGAGGAGACGCTGCGGGGTACCGGGCGTGCGGAAGAGCCCACCGTGCGCCGTCATCCGGTCGACCCGGACGTGCTCACCGTGCAGCACGTCCATGCCGATCGCGAGGGTCGCGAAGGCACCGTGGACCTCGGAGCGGACGAGGTTGCCCAGGGTGAACCGGGCGCCGGGCGTGCGGAGCAGCAGGGGTCGGCCGTCCTCGACGTGGGTGACCGGCTCTCCGGCGAGGTAGTTGAAGGACAGCAGCCCGCCGGCGTCCGGGTCGGCGGCGGCGGCCTCGTCGAGCAGGACCGCGTACACGTCGTCGACGTCGACGGTGGTGCCGCCGGTCCGGGTGCTCGTGGCATCGGCGAACCGGCCGAACACCCGCGCCCAGGCGGCGATCTCGCTCGCGCCGTTGTTGCAGTGCACCATCGCCACGGCGTCACCGGCGGGGGTCGTGACGACGTCGAGTTCCTCGTGCGGCGTGGCCAGCGGCTGCTCGAGGACGACCATCGCGAAGATGCTCGTGCCGACGCTGACGTTGCCGGTCCGGGGCGCGACCGCGTTCGTGGCGACCATGCCCGTGCCCGCGTCACCCTCCGGCGGGCAGAACGGGACGCCGGCGACGAGCGTGCCGGTCGGGTCGAGCCAGGCGGCGCCTTCAGGCGTGAGGGCTCCCGCGTCCTCGCCGGCGACGAGGACCTCGGGCAGGAGGGCGCGGAGGTCCGGCACGCGGTGGGCCACGAGGCCCTGCGCGGTCGCGAGCATCGCCTGGTCGTAGTCGCGGCGGCCGGGCTCACCGGGGGCGCTCGGCGTCGGGGTGCTGTCGATCGGGAAGAGGCCGCTCGCGTCGCCGACCCCGAGGACGTCCCGACCGGTGAGTCGGCGGTGCACGTGGCCCGCGAGGGTCGTGATGCCGGCGAGGTCGGCCACGTGCGGCTCGTCGTCGAGGACCGCCTGGTACAGGTGTGCGATCGACCAGCGGAGCGGGACGTTGAAGTCGAGGGCTGCGCTGAGTCGCTCGGCGGCCGGGCCGGTGGAGGTGTTGCGCCACGTCCGGAAGGGCACGAGCAACTCGCCGTCCGCGTCGAACGCGAGGTAGCCGTGCATCATCGCGGACACCCCGGCGGCGCGGAAGCTCGTCGGGCGGACGCCGTACTGCCGCTCGACGTCGGCGACGAGGTCGGCGTAGGCGGCGCGGAGTCCGGTCTCGACGGCGTCGAGGGAGTAGGTCCAGCGACCGTCGACGTACGCGTTCTCCCACTCGTGGGAGCCGCTCGCGACCGGGCGGAGGTCCTCGTCGACGAGGACGGCCTTGATGCGGGTCGAACCGAGCTCGATCCCGAGGGTGGTGCGGCCGTCCGCGACCTGCCGTGCGGCGTCGTCACCCATGTCGTCCTCCCAGACGTCGTCGTCTTGCGTGAGCGCTCACATCCTGGCACGTGAGCGCTCACTCGCGCAACGCGGCGCGCCCCGGGAGCGCGGGAGCCGGGGGTCGCGGGGGCCGGGGACGCGGGGCCGCTGGGTCCGAGTCCGGGCCCGGGCAGCCGGTCCGAGCGCCGGGTCGCACACCGTTGGTCGCACGACGTGCCGCTCACGTCCGCCGCGGTCGCACGACATGCCGCACGCCGGCCTCGCGACCCGACACGTTTCGCAGCCAACCGCGACCACGCCCGACCCGCCCACGCCCGCTGCCGGTCGGTCACGACACCCCGCGCGAACCGCGCCGTACGGTCACGACCCGTCGCTCGACCACGCCGAGAACGACACGACGTGACCGACCGCCGAACCCGAGCGGGCAGTCGTGACCCCTCCCGCACCCGCACCGCGCCGGACGGTCACGACCCGTCACACCGCACCACCCCGCCACCCGACCCCACCCCCGAGGAGCGCGCTCGCCGACCCGACCCCTTGCGGCCGCCGCCACCGCGCCCTAGCCTGCTCCCGGATAAGCGCTTTCCTGAACGGGAGCGCCGTCAGTTCGCAAGGAGGCGACATGACCACCACGCTCGCGACCGACAGCCGTGCGCAGACCGCGACCCCGGTCCTCCCGACCGACGCAGCCCACCTGGCGTACCGCCCCCTGCCGGCCGGCGCCGCCCGGATCACCGGCGGGTTCTGGGCCCTCCGGCAGGAACGCAACGGCCATGACGCCGTCCGGAGCGGCTACCACCAGCTCGAGGCGGCCGGGAACTTCCGCAACCTCCGCATCGCAGCCGGTGACGAGGAGGGCGAGGCCGTCGGACCGATCTTCATGGACTCCGACGTGACGAAGTGGCTCGAAGCGGTGGCGTGGGAGTACGGACGCGCCCCCGCTGACGACCTCCTGGAACTGCAGCGCGAGGTCACCGCGCTGTACGCCCGGGCCCAGGCGGACGACGGCTACCTCGACTCCGTGCAGCAGGTACGCGGGAACGGCGAGCGCTACACGGACCTCAAGTGGAGCCACGAGCTGTACTGCGCCGGGCACCTGTACCAGGCCGCGGTCGCCCAGCACCGTGCGACCGGTGACACAGGCTTGCTCGACGTCGCGACGAAGAACGCCGACCACCTCGTCGCCACCTTCGGCGAGGGCCCCGGCAGGACCGCCGACATCGACGGCCACCCGGTCGTCGAGATGGGTCTCGTCGAGCTGTACCGGGAGACCGGCACGCGCGCGTACCTCGACCTCGCGCACTGGTTCGTCGACGCCCGCGGCCACGGGATCATCGAGCGCGCCGGCGGCGAGCCGACGTACTTCTCGGACCGGGTCACCGCACGTGCGGCGACGACCGTGGAGGGTCACGCCGTCCGCGCGGTGTACCTCGCCGCCGGCGCCGTCGACGTCGCGATCGAGACCGGCGACACCGAGCTCCTCGCCGCGAGCGAGCGCCAGTTCGCCGACATGATGGCGACGAAGGCGTTCATCACGGGCGGTCTCGGCGCCCGGTGGGACTGGGAGGCGTTCGGCGACCCGTACGAGCTCCCCACCGACCGCGGCTACGCCGAGACCTGCGCCGCCATCGGCGGGGTCCAGTGGGCGTGGCGGCTGCTGCTGGCGACCGGGAAGCCCGTCTACGCCGACGCGATCGAGCGCCTCCTGTACAACGCCTTCCTCGCTGGGGTGAGCCTCGCCGGCACCGAGTACTTCTACGTCAACCCGCTGCAGCACCGCGACCACGCGCACCAGGACGAGAACCGCTCCCCCGCGCACGGCCGCCGCGGCTGGTTCGACTGCGCCTGCTGCCCGCCGAACATCATGCGGACCTTCGCGAGCCTGGACGGCTACCTCGCGACCCAGGCGGACGGCGGCCTGCAGGTGCACCAGTACGCGACAGCCGACCTCGGGCGGGTCCGCATCGAGACCGGGTACCCGCACGACGGCCGCGTGGTCGTCACCGTGACCGAGGACGGCCCGCTCGCACTCGGCCTCCGCATCCCGGCATGGTCGGACACGACCGCCGTGACGACGCCGGACGGGGTCGCGCACCCGACGCCCGGCACCCTGCACGTCGTCGACCGGCACTGGACCGCGGGCGACACCGTGGAGGTCGCGTTCGACACGACCGCGCACCGCTTCGTCGCCGACGACCGCATCGACGCCGCCCGTGGACAGGTCGCGATCGAGCGCGGTCCGCTCGTCTACGCGGTCGAGCAGGCCGACCAGGAGGGCTTCACGGTCGACGACCTGACGGTCGACGTGGACGCGCCGCTGACCGAGGAGCGTCGCGACGACCTCCTCGACGGCGTCGTCGCCCTGCGGGTGCCGGGCCACGCGCCCGCCTCTCACGAGCAGCCGGCATGGCCGTACCGCAGGATCGACGGGACCCGGCCGGGAGGCGCGGAGCGGGCCGACGAGGCGACCAGCGTCGACGACGCAGGCCGTGGGGCCGGGGGCGAGCCGGGCCTCCAGGCCGACGCGGCGGGCGCCGCGCGCCCCGTGACCGCGGTCGCGATCCCGTACTACGCGTGGGCGAACCGGGGTGCGGCCCCGATGCGGGTCTGGCTGCCGATCGCTCGCTGAGCCGGTCCGCGTCCCCGACGTGCCCCCGCACCGTGCGAGGGGCAGTCACATGGTGCGAGGTTCCACGCACGGTGCGGGGCCGATCACCTCGCACGGTGAGCGAAACCTCGCACCGTGCGCCGAGCCGCGCCCCGCAGGCCCTCGCACCGTGCGAGGGAGCCCCACCCGCGCGCCCTACGCGCTCCGGCGCACCACCAGCGCGGGCGCGATGAGCCCGTCGTCGTGGGACTGCCCCTCGACGAGCGCCTTCACCGACGCCAGCACCCGCTCCCCCATCGCCATGAAGTCCTGCCGCACGGTGGTGAGCGGAGGCGTGAAGTGTGCGGCCTCCGGGATGTCGTCGAACCCCACGACGGCGACGTCGTCCGGGACGCGGAGCCCCTCCTCGGCGAAGGCGTGGAGCACTCCGAGCGCCATCTGGTCGTTCCCGGCGAAGACCGCGTCCACCGTGTGCACGTCGATCGTCCGTGCCGCCGCGAAGCCGCTCGCCGGGGTCCAGTCCCCCTCGAGCACGACCGGTTCGAGTCCGCGCTCCCGCATCGCGCGCTCGTAGGTGGCGCGGCGGACCTCGGACTCCTGCGACACCGACGGCCCGGCGATGTGCACGATGCGGCGGTGTCCCCTCGCGAACAGGTGCTCGAGTGCGAGCATCGCCCCCGCGGCCTGGTCGATCGCGACCGCGGCGACGTTCGGCGCCGCCCCGGTGTACGCGGCGTCGCGCTGCACGGCGTTCGCGACCACGACCGGCACCGTGACGGGGACGGTCAGCGACGCGAGGGCGTCGAGCACCCGGTTGTCGGCCGCGACGAGCACGACGGCGGCGACGTCCTGGGCGAGCAGGGACGCGAGGGCTCCGGACAGGTCTGCCGGGACCGGGTCCTCCGGCAGGGTCGACAGCAGGACGTGGTAGCCCGCGGCGCGCGCTGCCCGCTCGAAGCCGATCGCGGTGCTCGACGGACCGTAGAGGGCGTCGCCCGTGCTGACCAGGCCCAGCGCGCGGGAGCGACCGCCGGCGAGTGCCCGGGCGGCGGCGCGCGGCCGGTACCCGAGCTCGGCGACGGCGGCGGCGACCTGGTCGCGGAACTGCTCGCGGACGGTGGGGTCGCCGTTGATGACGCGGGAGACGGTCTGGTGCGACACCCCGGCGCGCTCGGCGACGTCGAAGATGGTCGGCGCCTTCCGGCGCTTGCCCTCGTGGGCCGTCGTGGTCGTCACGTGGGCAACCGTACCCCCGGAAGTGGGCACCGAGGAAAGGTCGCGAAACGATCACGACGAGTTGACACCCCGTGAAACAACCCACATGATGTGAGCGCTCACTTTGAGCAGCACCCCAGGGGCACAGCAGCCCGAACCCAGCGCGTCGAGGACGACGTGAGAGGAACAAGAGGTACTTCGATGATGAAGCGCAAGATCGCAGCGGGGATCGTCGCCGTCGGACTGGCAGTCAGCCTGGCCGCGTGCTCCGCCGGGGGTCGTGGCGCCACCGGCAGCGGTGGCGGCAGCGGCGACAACAAGGGCGCCCTCGTCGGCGTCGCGATGCCGACCAAGGTCTCCGAGCGGTGGATCAAGGACGGCGACGCGGTCAAGAGCGACCTCGAGAAGGCCGGCTACAAGGTCGACCTCGAGTACGGCGACAACAAGGTCCAGCAGCAGGCCCAGCAGGTCAGCAACATGATCACCAAGGGCGCGAAGGTCCTGATCATCGCGTCGATCGACGGTGGCGCCCTGTCCGACCAGCTCGACGCCGCCGCCAAGGCAGGCATCAAGGTGATCTCGTACGACCGCCTGCTCACCGGCAACAAGAACGTCGACTACTACGTGTCGTTCGACAACTACAAGGTCGGTGTCGACCAGGCCACGAGCCTCCTCACCGGCCTCGGGGTCCTCGACGACAAGGGCGAGAAGACCGGCAAGAAGGGCCCGTTCAACATCGAGGTCTTCGCCGGCTCGCTCGACGACAACAACGCCGGGTTCTTCTTCAACGGCGCGATGGACACCCTCAAGCCGTACCTCGAGGACGGCACGCTGAAGATCCAGTCCGGCCAGGACCAGCTCTCCCAGGCCGCGACGCAGCAGTGGGACCCGGCGACCGCCAAGGCCCGCATGCAGAACCTGATCGCGAAGTCGTACTCCGGCGGCACCACGCTCGACGGCGTGCTCTCGCCCTACGACGGCATCTCGATCGGCATCATCTCGGCCCTGCAGGGCGCCGGCTACGGCACCTCGGACCGTCCGCTCCCGGTCGTGACCGGTCAGGACGCCGAGCAGGCGAGCGTCAAGTCGATCATCGCCGGTCAGCAGTACTCGACCATCTACAAGGACACGCGCAAGCTCGCCAAGCAGTCGGTCACCATGGCCGAGGACCTGCTCTCCGGCAAGACGCCCGAGGTGAACGACACCAAGAGCTACGACAACAAGGAGAAGGTCGTCCCGACCTACCTCTTCCAGCCGACCGTGGTCACGAAGGACAACTACAAGTCCGTCCTCGTCGACAGCGGCTACTACACCGAGGCCGACCTGAAGTAGGCGCGACCCATCTCACGGACGGGAGGCGCGGTGCACGCCCGCACCGCGCCTCCCGTCCGTCTCCACCAGCGCGCGCACGCGCGCACGACGGAAAGGCGGTCCACATGGCGGACACCATCCTCGAGATGCGGGACATCACCAAGACCTTCCCCGGTGTGAAGGCCCTGCAGGGGGTCTCGATCGCGGTCGAACGCGGTCAGGTCCACGCGATCTGCGGCGAGAACGGCGCCGGCAAGTCGACCCTGATGAAGGTGCTGTCGGGGGTCTACCCGCACGGCTCCTTCGACGGCGAAATCCTCCTCGACGGGCAGCCGGTGAAGTTCGGCTCGATCAACGACTCCGAGGCCGCTGGCGTGGTCATCATCCACCAGGAGCTCGCCCTCAGCCCGTTCCTGTCGATCGCCGAGAACATCTTCCTCGGCAACGAGCGCGTCAAGGGCGGGCTCATCGACTGGAACCAGACCAACCTCGAGGCGGCGTCGCTCCTGCAGCGCGTCGGGCTCAAGGACAACCCCGTCACGAAGATCGTCGACATCGGCGTCGGGAAGCAGCAACTCGTCGAGATCGCGAAGGCGCTCTCGAAGGACGTCAAGCTGCTCATCCTCGACGAGCCGACGGCGGCGCTGAACGACGACGACTCCGCGCACCTGCTCGACCTCATCCGGTCGCTGCAGGCCGAGGGCATGACGGCGATCATCATCAGCCACAAGCTCAACGAGATCAAGGCGATCGCGGACAAGGTCACGATCATCCGCGACGGCAAGACCATCGAGACACTCGACATGCACGGCGACGACGTCTCCGAGGACCGCATCATCCGCGGCATGGTCGGCCGCGACCTGTCGAGTCGCTACCCGGAGCGTGAGCCGAAGATCGGTGAGGAGCTCCTGCGCATCGAGGACTGGACCGTCCACCACCCGCTCGACGGCTCCCGCGAGATCATCCACCAGGCGAACCTCACCGTCCGGGCCGGCGAGGTCGTCGGCATCGCGGGACTCATGGGCGCCGGCCGCACCGAACTCGCGATGAGCGTCTTCGGGCACTCGTACGGCACCGGCATCAGCGGCACCGTGTACAAGCGCGGCGTCCCGATCAAGACGAACACGGTGACGCGCGCGATCGACAACGGCATCGCGTACGCGACCGAGGACCGGAAGCGCTACGGCCTCAACCTGATCGACGACATCAAGCGGAACATCTCCGGGTCGGCGCTCGGCAAGCTCGCCAACTGGGGGTTCGTGAACAGCTCGCAGGAGACCACGGTCGCGCCGCAGTTCCTGAAGAGCATGAACATCAAGGCCCCCTCGGTGAACGCCGTCACGGGCAAGCTCTCCGGCGGCAACCAGCAGAAGGTCGTCCTGTCGAAGTGGATGTACGCCGACCCCGACGTGCTCATCCTCGACGAGCCGACCCGGGGCATCGACGTCGGTGCGAAGTACGAGATCTACACGCTCATCAACAGCCTGGCGGACCAGGGCAAGGGGATCATCGTGATCTCCTCCGAGCTCCCGGAGCTCCTCGGCATCTGCGACCGCATCTACACACTCTCCGAGGGCACGATCACCGCCGACGTGCCCCGCTCCGAGGCCACCCCAGAGGTCCTCATGCAGTACATGACCCAGGAACGGGAGACCCCTGTCAATGAACGCGCTTAAGTCCGCAGCGAGCTACCTCACCGGGCAGCTCCGACAGATCGGCCTGTTCATCGCGCTGATCGTCATCGTGATCTTCTTCCAGGTGGCGACGAGCGGCATCACCCTGGCACCGATCAACGTGTCGAACATCATCGTCCAGAACAGCTACATCCTGATCCTGGCGATCGGCATGGTGATGGTCATCATCGCCGGCCACATCGACCTGTCCGTCGGGTCGGTCGTCGCGTTCAGCGGCGCGATGGCCGGTGTGATGATCACCCAGTGGGGTCTCCCCTGGCCGGTCGCAGTCGTCCTCTGCCTGGTGATCGGCGCGCTCGTCGGCGCCTGGCAGGGCTTCTGGATCGCCTACTTCGGGATCCCGGCGTTCATCGTGACGCTGGCCGGCATGCTCGCCTTCCGCGGCGCGGCGCAGATCGTCCTGCAGAACCAGCAGATCTCGCCGTTCCCGGCCGGCTTCCGGTCGCTCGGCTCCGGGTTCCTGCCGTCGTTCGGCACCACCGGCTACGAGCCGCTCACGATGGTCCTCGGCATCGCCGCGGCCGCGATCATGGTCATCACGGCGTTCCGGGGCCGTGCGACCCGCCGCAAGTACCAGCTCGAGAGCGAGCCGTTCGCCTGGTTCATCGTGAAGACGGCGTTCGGCGCGGCGCTCGTGATCTACGTCGCCCTGCTGCTCGCGAGCTACAACGGCACGCCGATCGTGCTCGTCGTCCTCGGCGCGCTCGTGGTGATCTACTCGGTCGTCATGCGGAGCGCGGTGTTCGGTCGGCACGTCTACGCGATCGGCGGCAACGCCCTCGCCGCGCAGCTGTCCGGCGTCAAGACGAAGCGCGTCACGTTCCTGCTGTTCGTCAACATGGGCGTGATCGCGGCCCTGGCGGGCGTGGTCTTCACCGGCCAGCTCAACCTCGCGGCGCCCGGTGCGGGCAACGGCTTCGAGCTCGACGCCATCGCGGCCGTGTTCATCGGTGGCGCAGCCGTCACGGGCGGCATCGGGACGGTGCCGGGCGCCATCGTCGGTGGTCTCATCATCGGCATCCTGAACAACGGCATGTCGATCCTCGGCGTCGGCACGGAGTTCCAGTCGCTCATCAAGGGCCTGGTGCTGCTCGCCGCCGTCGCGTTCGACGTGTTCAACAAGCGTCGGGCGGCTGCCGCGCGCAAGTAGGTTCGCTCTTCGCGCTCCCCCGAGACTCGGGCTGAGCGACACTTCTCGCGGTTCGGTGCGCGAGGACTGTCGCTCAGCCCGAGTCTCGTTGCGTGCGGGCCGAGTCTCGGGGTCGGCTCACGCCGTCAGGACGGCCCACCCAGCGGCCGGGAGGCGCACGGTCCCGTCCCGCAGGTCGCCGCCGCCCGCCTCGACGTGCGTCGCACCCGCCGCGGGCAGCTCCACCGGCTCGTCCGCGAGGTTCAGCGTCGTCACCACGGCCGCGTCCGCGGTCGCGGTCCGCAGCACGAGCCCGGTGTTCGTCAGGTGCACGACGTCGGTGTGGGCGCGGTGCAACCAGGGGTTCCGGCGTCGGAGCGCCACGAGGGCCTCGTACGTGCGGGTCAGCTCCACCGGTGCCGGCGGGATGTCCGGGAACGTCGGACGGACCGCGTCGTCGCCGCCCTCGCGTTCCTCCTTCACGCCGGTCCAGCCGTACTCGTCCCCCGCGTACACGACCGGCGTCCCCGCCACGGTGAAGAGGACGGCCGCCGCGTGCCCGGCGAACCGCTCCCCCACGGCACTCGCGATCCGGGTGACGTCGTGGTTGCCGACGAACGTGGTCGGCGCCTGCGTCGCCAGCAGCGCATCGTGCCGCTCGACCGCGTGCGCGAGCTCGAACAGGTTCCGGTCCGCGATGCCGTGCCAGATCCCCTGCCACAGCTCGTACTGCGTGGTGGAGTCCATCGTCGACGCGCGGACGATCGCTGCCGTGTCCCCGTGGATCACCTCGCCGCTGAACCAGGCCTCCGGGAACCGCTCGCGCACCCGCGGCAGGACCCGGGCCCAGAAGGCCGGCGGCACCGCGTAGGCCGCGTCGAGCCGCCACCCGTCGATCCCGCGGTCGAGCCAGTGCGTCATGACCTCGACGACGAGGTCCTCCGTGGCCGCGCTGTCGTGGTCGAGGGCGACGAGGATGTCGTGCCCCTCGAAGTCCCCCACCGGCACGCGCTGCCCCGGGGTCCACCCCGCCCAGTCCACGGCGAACAGGTCGGCGCTCGGGGCGTCCGGCCCCTGTTCCTCGAGCGCGCGGAACGCCGGGTGCTCGCGGCCCACGTGGTTGAAGACACCGTCGAGCAGGACCCGCACGCCACGCTCGTGCGCCGCTGCGACGAGTCGGTCGAGGTCGTCGACGTCCCCGAGGCGCGGGTCGATGCGGAAGTGGTCGACCGTGTCGTAGCCGTGCGTCGAACTCGCGAAGACCGGTCCGAGCAACAGCCCGTTCAGTCCAAGGTCCACGACGTGGTCGAGCCACGGGGTGATGCGGTCGAGGCGGTGCTCGAGGACCCTGTCCGCGACGGGGGTGGCGGGCCGGACCTCCGCGCCGACGAACCCCAGCGGATAGACGTGCCACCACACGGCGTGCTCGACCCACGCGGGTTCGGCGGGGCGGTCCGGTCCTTCGTGGCTGCTCACCGCTCCGATGGTGCCAGGCGCTCCCCGCGCGGGTGCGGATGTCCTGTGTGCGCGCTGGTGCCCCAGGGAGAGGATGGGTCCATGGGACGCGCGATCAGGACCGAGGCCGACGCCGCCGCGAACGAGGCCGAGCACGCCGAACGGACCTGCGCCTCGTGCGGTCGTCGGATGCCCTCGTCCGCTGCCCCGGACGCGAAGTACTGCTCTGCCGCCTGCCGGAAGCACGGCCTCGACGCCACCGACCTGGCGCTCGAACAGCGCATCGACGAGCTGCTCGCGGCTCGTGCCCGGTCGTCGAGCATCTGCCCGTCCGACGCCGCACGCGCCCTCGACCCGGACGGGTGGCGCGACCTAATGGAGCCCGCTCGCCGGGCAGCGCGGCGCATGGTCGCGCGCGGCGAGGTCGAGATCACCCAGCACGGCAGTGTCGTCGCCCCGTCGACCGCGAAGGGGCCCATCCGGATCCGCCGCCCCCGGTAGGGAACACCTGTCGCCCGCCTGCGTTGCACCCGGGGATGACTCTCGACACCACACCGACCGCGACCGCCACGACGCCCGTCCGACACGAAGCCCTCGTCGTGGGTGCCAGCGGCATCACCGGGTCCGCACTGGTGGACCACCTGCTCGACCTCGGCTGGGAGGTCACAGCCCTGTCCCGGCGGCCGCACCCCCGCGACGGCGTCCGCACCGTCGCCGCCGACCTCCGCGACCCGGAGTCCCTGCGCACCGCGCTGGCGGGCGAGCAGCCGACGCACGTGTTCTTCACCGCGTGGCAGCGGCAGGACACCGAGGCCGAGAACATCCGCGTCAACGGCGGCATGGTGCGGGACCTCCTCGCGGCCCTCTCGCACGCACCGCTCGCCCACGTCGCGCTCGTCACCGGACTGAAGCACTACCTCGGCCCGTTCGAGGCGTACGCCGCGGGCGAGATGCCGGACACGCCCTTCCACGAGGAGGAGCCCCGGCTCGACACCCCGAACTTCTACTACGCGCAGGAGGACGAGCTCTTCGCAGCGGCCGAGCGCCAGGGCTTCACCTGGTCCGTGCACCGGTCGCACACGGTGATCGGGCACGCCGTCGGCAACGCCATGAACATGGGCCTGACGATCGCCGTCCAGGCGACGCTGGCGAAGGAGCTCGGCCTCGACTTCGTGTTCCCGGGCAGCGAGGCGCAGTGGAACGGGCTCACGGACATGACCGATGCCGGCATCCTCGCCGAGCACATGGTGTGGGCGGCCACCTCGCCCGAGGGCGCTGACGAGGCCTTCAACGTGGTGAACGGCGACGTCTTCCGCTGGCGGTGGATGTGGCCGCGACTCGCCGCGCACCTCGGGGTGGACCCGGCGCGCGTGGTCGGCTTCGACGGCACCGCACGCCCGCTCGAGGAGCAGATGGCCCGGTACGAGTCTGCATGGGCCGGGATCGCCGAGCGGTACGGCCTCACCGAGCACGACATCACCCGCTTGGCGTCCTGGTGGCACACGGACGCCGACCTCGGTCGCACGATGGAGGTCGTCACCGACATGGGCAAGAGCCGGGAGGCCGGGTTCACCGCGTTCCGCCGCACCGAGCGTGCGTTCGCCGACCTGTTCGACCGCTACCGCGCGGACCGCCTCATCCCCTGATCCGTACCCCGTTCGAACCAACCGGGGGACACGAACCTGCGGCCCGGCCGCGAGTCACGCGTTCCGTGCTGGTTGTGTTCAGGGCACAGGCGCCGGGGACCCTCGGCGGTTCCCGGAGGAAGGAAGACACCATGTCGCTCGGAGACAAGGCGAAGGACGTCACCCAGAAGCTCGTCGGCAAGGTCGAGGAAGCGGTCGGCAAGCACACCGACGACGACGAGCTGAAGCACCAGGGCCAGAAGGACCAGGTCATGGGCGAGGGTCGTCTCGAGACCGAGAAGGCCAAGGACAAGCTGACGGGCAACTGATCCGTCCGTCCCGCTGACGCCCGCGCCGTTCGACGGCGCGGGCGTTCGCTGTGTCGGACGTGCGTCGCGCGGGGGTCAGAACGCGTAGCGGATGCGGCAACTCGGCAGGTGTTCCGCCACGAGTTCCCGGAAGCGCTCGACGAGCTGCCCCTTCATCCCCGACCGGTACCGCACGTTCACGGCGCCGTTCTGTGAGAACTTCTGTTCCTGCAGGTCGGGACGCCAGAGCAGGTCCTCGGCCCTCGGGTGCCAGCCGAGGTTGACCTCGTGCAACTGCTCGTTGTGCGTGAGGAAGATGACCTCGGCCGCGAGCTGCGCCTTCGCCGCAGCGGAGAGCACGTCGTCGACCTGGTCGAGCAGTCCGGCCCAGTCGGACTCCCACGTGGGCGTGAGGATGACGGGCGAGAAGTTGAGGTGCACCTCGTACCCGGCGTCGACGAAGTCGTTCACGGCGGCGATCCGCTCGGCGATCGGGCTCGTGCGGATGTCGGTGACCTTCGCGGTCTCGTGCGGCATGAGCGAGAACCGGATGCGGGTGCGGCCCATCGGGTCCCAGTCGAGCAGGTCGCGGTTGACGTACTTCGTCGCGAAGGACGCCTTGGCCGTGGGGCTCATCCGGAACAGGTCGCACAGGTCGCGCACGTTGTCGCTGAGCATCGCGTCGACCGAGCAGTCGCTGTTCTCGCCGATGTCGTAGACCCAGGAGTCCGTGTCGCACTGGTTCGGCTCGGTCTTCGGCCCCTGCTTCGCGATGTTCCGGGCGACGTGCTTGGCGATCTGCTCGATGTTCGCGAACACCGTCACCGGGTTCGAGTACCCCTTGCGGCGCGGCACGTAGCAGTACGCGCACGCCATCGCGCACCCGTTCGCCGTGGACGGTGCGATGAAGTCCGCGGAGCGCCCGTTCGGCCGGGTGAGGAGCGACTTCTTCACCCCGAGGACGAGCGCCTCGGTCTTGATGCGGACCCACCGCTGCACGTTCCGCTCGTCGCCGTGGACCTCGGGGATGTTCCAGTGCGAGGCGACCGGGACGACCTCGGCGTCCGGCCAGCGCCCCAGTACCTCCTGCCCGCGGGGCAGCGCGAGTGCGGCGTCCTCGGCGTAGATGCGTCGGACGTCGAGCACCGGACGCGTGCGTGCTTCGCTCATCGCCACCTGTCTACCGGTGACCACCGACGGTGCAGACTCGGGAGCATGCCCGCCGAGCCCGACGACCACTTCTTCGTCGTGGACGGTCGACGGTGGCGTCGGGCGGACCCGTCGATCCCCGACGACGTGGCCGCCGCGCTGCGATCGCACCTCGGGCGCGGGCGGAACGCCGTCGGGCGGGCGAAGCGCGACGGCGACGAGGCTGCCCTGGCCGAGGCCCGGCACCGCAACGGGCTCGCGAAGCACGGTCTGGGTGAACGCGGTCCGGAGTGGTGGACGCGGTCGGAGGACGAGCGCGTGGACGATGCCCGCCGTGCGCTCTGCGAGCTCGACGCCCTCGACGAGGACCCCTCGTGACCGGCTAGGGCCGGTACTCCTCACGCTCCGAGGGCGGCGGGGTCGGTATCGAGGCGGGGCCGACACTGCCGTGGGACCCGGGACCGTCCGTCGCGCGGACGAACACCTGCACCACCCGCATGACGATCCGGCCGGCTGCCTGCACCACGTTCCACATCAGGTCGCCCTCCGACGAAGTACCGGTCCGGCCAGGCTACCCGGACGCTCAGCCCTCGGTGTGGCCGAGGTCCGGCTCGGCGAGCAGGCACACCGTGCGCGACGCGGCGGCGTGGAGCTCGAACACCAGGACGTCGTTGCGGCCCTCCCGGAGCACCGGCCCCGGCACGGCGAGCGTCTTCTGGGGACCTCGTGACCAGTACCGCCCGAGGCAGAACCCGTTCACCCAGGCAACCCCCTTCCGGAAGCCGTCGAGGCACAGGTACCGGTCGTCGACGGACGCGAGCTCGAACGACCCGGACGCGAACACCGGTCCGGCGAGCACGTCGCCGGCGGAGGGAGTCGCGTCCCCCAGGACCGAGAGCGCGGCCGGGGCGATCGGGTCGAGCGCGAGCGGCGCGGCCGTCCACCGGGACAGCAGCTCGCCGTCGACGCGGACGTCCCCGATGAGCCCCTTCGGCTCGCCGATGCGCGGACCGTAGTCGACCCGGCCCTGGTCCTCGACGAGGAGCTCCAGCGTGCCGGTGACGGGCGGGAGCGCGATCGCGCGGTCGTGGTGCTCGCGCTCGAGGACCCCGACGACGACCCCGTCGACGGAGACGATCGCGCGGTCACGGACCTCGGTGCCGACGGTGAGGACGCCCCCGGTGGGCAGGGCGACCTCGGTGCGGTGCAGCACGAAGCCGGACGCCGCGCCGAGTGCGTCGAACGTGGGCGGCACGTCGTGCGCCGTCCACGACGTGAGGGTCGGCAGGAGCGTCGCCAGGGGTGCGACGCGGTCGAGCCGGACGGCGACGTCCGTGGCGGGCGCGCGCCGTGCCTCCAGGCCGACACCGCCGGAACCGACAGCGGAACCAGAACCGACAGCGGAACCGGCACGGACACCCGGACCGGCCACGGGTTCGAGCCGACCCGACCCGCCCGGCTGCATCGACGTCGGCAGCGGCGGGACGGGCGCGTAGCGCTCGATCACCGCACGGAACGCGTGGAACTTCTCGGTCGGCCGACCGGCCTCGTCGAGCGGGGCGTCGTAGTCGTACGACGTCGCGATCGGCCGGTACACGCCCTTGTCGTTCGCCCCGTTGGTGAAGCCGAAGTTCGTGCCGCCGTGGAACATGTAGATGTTGACGGAGCCCCCGGCGGCGAGCAGGTCCTCCAGGTCCGAGGCCGACGCGGCGGCCGGCGTCGTGTGGTGGTGCTCGCCCCAGCTGTCGAACCAGCCGTCCCAGAACTCGGAGCACATGAGCGGCCCGGTCGGCTGCGCCTGGCGGAGCCGCGCCAACCGTGCGGTCGCGCGCGACCCGAACGAGCCGGTCTTGTGGAGCGACGGCAGCGAGCCGTCCTCGAGCATCGTGCCCATCGGCTGGTCGACGCTGGTGAACGGGACCGTCAGGCCGATGTCGCGGTGCATCTGTTCCAGCGCCCGGAGGTACGACGCGTCCGACCCGTAGGCGCCGTACTCGTTCTCGACCTGCACGAGCACGATCGGCCCGCCGTCGTCGATCTGCCGCGGGACCAGCACCGGCGCCAACGCCTGCAGGTACGACGAGACGGCGGCGAGGAATCCGGGCTCGTTCCGCCGGACCCCGACGGTCCCGTCCGCGAAGAGCCAGTACGGCAGCCCGCCGTTCGACCACTCGGCGCAGATGTACGGGCCGGGGCGGACGATGGCGTGCATGCCCTCGGCGGCGACGAGGTCGAGGAAGCGGCCGAGGTCGAGCCCACCGGTGAGGTCGAACACGCCGGGCTGCGGCGCGTGCGCGTTCCAGGCGACGTACGTCTCGATGGTGTTGAGGCCCATGAGCTTGGCCTTGCGGATCCGGTCCTGCCACAGGTCGGGGTGGACACGGAAGTAGTGGATCGCGCCGGAGAGGACGCGGTGGGGCTCGCCGTCGAGCAGGAAGTCGGTGTCGCCGATGGCGAAGCGCATGAGAGGGGCCTTTCAGGGGTCGGGGCCGCGCGGACGGTGTCCGCGCGGCCCCGGTTCGGTGAGGACGGGAGGGACAGGACTACTTCGAGGTGACCTTGAAGCCCTGCTCGTTGCCGTACTTCACGATCGCCTTCTGCCAGGCCTCGAGGCCGGCGTTCAGGTCGGACTTGTTCTGGTACGCCTGGCCGACGGTGTCCGCGTAGACGCTGTTCGCGTAGACCTGGAACGGCAGGTACTGCCAGCCCTCGGCAACGGTCGACGACGCCTTCGACAGGGTCTCGTTGATCGCCTCTCCGCCGAAGTACTCCGGCTTCTCGGCGGTGAAGGAGGACGAGGTCAGCTCGGCCTTGGTCGACGGGAAGCCGCCCGACTTGAGGAAGACGTCGATCGAGTCCTGCGAGGAGTTCAGCCACTTGAGGAAGCCGGCGGCGAGGGCCGGGTTCTTCGACTGCTTCATGACGACCTCGGCGGAGCCACCGTTGTTCGCGGTGACGTCGGAGGAGCCGTCGTAGGTCGGGATCGGGGCGACGCGCCAGTTGCCGCTGCCGTCCTTCACGCTCGACTCGAGGACACCGGGCATCCAGGCACCGGTGACCATCGTGGCGATCTCACCGTTGCCGAGCTGCTTGTACCAGTCGTCGGTCCAGCCGGGAGTCTGCGAGAGCAGACCCTTCTCGACGAGCTGGTTCCAGGTCGAGGTCCACTTCTTGGTGCCGGAGTCCTGCAGGTTGACCGTGACGTCGGTGCCCTTGACCTCGAACGGACGGCCGCCGGCCTGCCAGATCATCGAGGTGGTGAAGCCGGCGTCGCCCGAGTCCGCGGCGATGTAGGCGTTCGGGTTCGACTCGTGGATCTTCTCGGCGTCCGCGACGTACTCGTCCCAGGTCTTCGGCGGGGTGGAGATGCCGGCTTCCTTGAACGTCTTCTCGTTGTAGAACATGGCCATGGGGCCGGAGTCCTGCGGCAGGCCGTAGACCTTGCCGTCGAGGTCGACCGACTGCCAGGTGCCCGCACCGTACTTGTCGGCGAGCTTGTCGAAGCCGTACGACTTGAGGTCGACGAGCGAGTCGCTCAGGGCGAACTGGGGCAGGGCGAAGTACTCGATCTGCGCGACGTCGGGAGCACCCGAGCCGGCCTTGATCGTGTTCTGGAGCTTCGTGTACTGGTCGTTGCCGGTACCGGCGTTGACGAGCTTGACCTTCACCTTGGGGTAGGCCTTCTCGAACGCGGCGACCTGGGCCTCGGCCGACGGGGTCCACGACCAGTAGGTGAGCGTGCCGCCCTTCTCGAGGGCCTTGGTGATGTCGTCGGACGACCCGCCGGAGCCGGAACCGCCGGAGGCGCAGGCCGTCATGGCGATGGCCGCGGTGACGCCGATCGCGAGGGCGCTGAGCCCGCGCCGGAGACGCTTGTGCATGGGATTGCCTTTCACTTCTTCGTGGAGAGGGTGGTGCTGCTGCGTGCCGGGTCGGGAGGCGCGGGGCGGGGTCGCCCCGTCCCTCCCGTCCGGCTGGTCGTGCTGACGGGAGGCGCGTGGCGGGGTCGCCCCGTCCCTCCCGTCCGACGGATCACGCCTTGACGGACCCGGCCGCGAGGCCGGACTGCCAGGAGCGCTGGAGGAAGAGGAACGCGACGACGATCGGGACGATCGTGAGGAGCGATCCGGTGATGACGAGGTTGTAGATCGGGTGCGCGGAGACGCCCTGCGCCTGCGCGCTCCACTGGTTGAGGCCGACCGTGAGCGGGTAGAGGTTCGGGTCGCTCAGCATGATCAGGGGCAGGAAGTAGTTGTTCCAGGTCGCGACGACCGCGAAGAGCAGGACCGTCACGACGCCGGGGGCGAGGAGTCGCAGCGCGATCGTGAAGAAGATCCGGAACTCCCCCGCGCCGTCCATGCGGGCCGCCTCGATGACCTCCGTCGGGACCGCGTCGATCGCGTACGTCCAGATGAGGTACATGCCGAAGGGGCTGATGAGCGAGGGCAGGATGATCGCCCACGGGGTGTTCGTCAGGCCGACGGACGAGAACAGCAGGAAGGTCGGGACGGCGAGCGCGGTGCCGGGGATGGCGATCGCGCCGAGCACGACGGCGAAGACCCCACGACGACCGGGGAACCGGAACTTCGCCATGCCGTAGCCGGCGATGGTCGCGAGCAGGGTGGCTCCGCCGGCGCCGACGACGACGTACAGGAAGGTGTTCGCGAGCCAGCGGAGGTAGATGCCGCCGTCGTAGGTCAGCGTCTCACCGATGTTCTGGAACAGCTGGAACCCGCCGCCGAACCAGAGACCGAAGGTGCTGAGCAGGTCGGCCTGCGACTTCGTCGCGTTCACGACGAGGTAGAACAGCGGCAGTAGCGAGTAGACGGTGATGACGATCATCACGACGAGCAGGAGCGGCGACTTGCGGGCGCGGGGACCGCGGCCCTTCGGTCCGTTCGCTCGGTTCGTGCCGTTCGGACGGGCGGCACGGGCACGGCCGCGGGTGGTCACCGCCTCGGTCACGGTCGCGGCCGGGGTGTGGGTCTCGACGGCGCTCATCGGTTCTCCGCTCGGGTCCCGCGCACCTGGACGACGTAGGCGATCACGGCGGTGATGACACCCATCACGATCGCGACGGTGGCGGAGTAGTTGAACTGCTGGCCGCTGAAGGACAGCGAGTAGGCGTACATGTTCGGGGTGAAGGCGCTGCCGATGACGTTCGGAGCGAGGGTCTTCAGCAGGTTCGGCTCGTTGAAGAGCTGGAAGCTGCCGATGATCGAGAAGATCGTGGCGATGACGATCGAGCCGCGGAGGGCCGGGATCTTGATCGACCAGACCGTGCGGAGCGGGCCGGCGCCGTCGATCTCGGCGGCCTCGTACAGCTCGGTGGGGACGACGCGGAGGGCTGCGTAGAAGATCAGCATGTTGTAGCCGACGAACTCCCACGTGACGATGTTGCCGATCGACGCGAGGACCCAGTCGGGGCTGAACGGCTGGAGCAGGTCGATGCCGAGCGCGGAGTTGATCGAGCCCGTGAGACCGAACTGGTTGCCGTAGATGAATCCCCAGATGAGCGCCGCGACGACGCCGGGGACCGCGTACGGCAGGAAGATCGCGATCCGGAAGAAGGACGATGCCCAGAGCCGCGCGGAGTCGAGGGCCAGCGCGGCGATGAGCGCCACGACCAGCATGATCGGCACCTGCACGACGAGGAAGAGCGCGACGCGGCCGAAGCCCTGCCAGAACTTGGCGTCCTGGAACAGCTGGACGTAGTTGGCGAACCAGACGAACTGGTTGCCGCCGATGAGTTGGTCGCGGAACAGGCTGAGCCAGAGTGCGTACCCGATCGGGACGACGAGCATCGCGACGAGGACGACGACGAACGGCCCGACGAACATCCAGCCGGTCCAGCGGCCGCGCTGCGAGGTGCGGCGCCGCGGCGGCGTGGCCGGGGCTGCTGCTCCTGGCGCACGCGCTTCGAGCGTGGTCATGTGACTCCCTTGTCGTGCTGCGTTCGGGTGCGTCGATGTTGACGTCAACATCGAACGCCGCGACGATAGCATGGCAACGTCAACATGCGCTACCGTCACCGGAGTCGGGCTCGATCACGATCCGATGTCGAGCGTCGAGGGAGGCCCCGTGACCACGGAACTCAGCGGTGTGCGCCGTGCCCCGTCGATGGCCGCGGTCGCCGAGGCCGCCGGCGTGTCGATGCAGACCGTGTCGCGCGTCGCCCGTGGCTTCGACAACGTCTCCCCGGACACCCGCGACCGCGTGCAGCGGGCGATGGACGAGCTCGGATACCGGCCGAACCGCGCCGCCCGCGCGCTCCGCTCGGGACGCTTCCGCACGATCGGCGTGATCATGTTCACGCTCGCGTCGTTCGGCAACATGCGCACGCTCGAGGCGATCGCCGACGCCGCCGGGGCCGCGGACTTCACGATCACCCTGCTGCCGATGGCCTCCCGGACCGAGGAGGGCGTCCGCTCGGCGTTCTCGCGGTTGCACGAGCAGGCCGTCGACGGCGTGGTGATCATCATCGAGTCGCACATCATCGACACCGCCGAGGTGGCGCTGCCGGACGGCGTCCCGATGGTCGTCGTGGACTCCACGGGCACGACCCAGCACCCGTCGATCGACACCGACCAGGCCGAGGGTGCACGGTTGGCGACGCAGCACCTCCTCGACCTCGGGCACGACACCGTCTGGCACGTCGCCGGACCGGTGTCGTCGTACTCCGCCGCACGCCGTCTCGCCGCGTGGCAGGACACCCTCGAACGTGCGGGGCGGGTGGTGCCTCCGGTGTTCCACGGCGGCTGGACCACGTCGCACGGGTACGAGGCCGGGCTCGCGATCGCCGCGAGACCGGACATCACCGCCGTGTTCGCCGCGAACGACCAGACCGCGCTGGGGGTGCTTCGCGCCGCGCACGAGTCCGGCCGGGACGTCCCCGGGTCGCTCAGCGTCGTCGGCTTCGACGACTCGCCCGAGGCCGACTCGTTCTGGCCGCCGCTCACCACCGTGCACCAGTCGTTCGACGAGGTCGGCCGACGAGCGGTCCGGAACCTCCTCGGGCAGATCGAGGGCAACCCCGAACCGGCGTCGACCGTCGCCGACCTCGTCCCGACGCGGCTCGTGGTCCGGGCGAGCACGGCCGTCCCGCCCGCCGGCTGACCCCTGGGCCGCGGCCGCGGGCGGGGTGTGCGCTCGGGGTCGGCGGTGGTCGGTGCGAGGCCGTCGGTGCTCGGTGCGAGTCGCTCGGTGCGAGGTTCCCCACATCGTGCGAGGCGAAATGCCTCGCACCATGTGGAGGACCTCGCACCGTGTCGAGCGCCCTCGCACGGTGCGACGCGGGGCAGCTACTCGGCCGGTACCCCTCCACGCCCGGGGGTCGACGGCGCTCGGTGCGAGGTTGCCCACACCGTGCGAGGCGAAATGCCTCGCACGGTGCGTGGAACCTCGCACCGTATCGGTGCACCTCGCACGGTGCGAGGTGCACGACGACCCCGACCGGTTCTGGGGGCAGCGCCGCACGACCCGCGTCTGGGAGCATCGTCGCGTGCGCACACGCTGGAAGGTCCTCCTCGCAACGGTCGCAGCGGTCGCCGTCACCGCCACGGTCGTCACCGTCCACTCGGAAGCGCTCGACGCCGCCGCGCACGCCCGGGCTCTTGCCGAGGCACCGCCACGCAGCGCGACCCCGCGCGAGGACACGCTCGCGTACCTCCGCGCGGCGAAGGCCCACGACTGCGCCCTGCTCGACCTCCTCGAGGCCAGCGGCACGACCGACTGGTGCCCGAAGGTGCCGACCGCGTGGTCCGACGGGGAGTCCGAACTCCTGGCCTACCGCGACGTCGGGAAGCCCTACGCGGTCTCCGCCGAGCAGGCCGCCCAAGCCGAGGTGTGCGTGCCGTCGGTCATCACCCAGCGTTGGATGACCGGAGCGGACCCGGGCACGATGCAGTGGAGCTGGTGCTGGGCGCGGACCGCCGACGGCTGGCGACTGGTCGACGAGGGCCAGGGCTGACCGGCACGCTCACCCGCGCGGAGGCGCAGGCGCACCGACGAGAGCAGCGACCCCGCCCGCCACAGTGCCCCGCAGCGCCTCAGTGCAGCCGCAGCGACGTCACCATCGGGCACGCGAACGGGTCTCGCGCCGCGAGCCCGACCCGGTTGAGGTACGCGACGACGATCCCGTAGGAACGCAACAGCGTCGTCTCGGTGTACGGGATGCCGAGCGCGCGGCAGTGCGCCTGCACGAGCGGCTTGGCGCGGCGGAGGTTCGGTCGCGCCATGCTCGGGAACAGGTGGTGCTCCGCCTGGTGGTTGAGGCCACCGAGCAGGTGGTCCACCCACCGGCCGCCGACGATGTTCCGGGAGGTCCGCACCTGTCGGGAGAAGAAGTCGATCCGGGCGTTCTCGGCGATGACCGGCATCCCCTTGTGGTTCGGCGCGAACGAGGCGCCCATCATCACGCCGAACACCGCGACCTGCACGCCGATGAACGCGAAACCGATGCCGATCGGCAGGAACGCGAACACGGCCCAGAAGTACAGCCCGAAGCGCGCGAGCAGCAGGACACCCTCGACGGCCCGCCCGCGGGAGGTTCCCTTGACGTGCTCCCCCGTGAGGACGGCCCGGATGGACAGCCAGTGCAGGTTGATCCCCTCCATGGTGAGGAGCGGGAAGAACGCCCAGCCCTGCACCCGCGTGAGCAGGCGGAGGATCCCCGTGCGTTTCGCTGCGTCCTCCTCGATGAACGACACCGTGTCCTGCGCGATGTCCGGGTCCTTGCCGATGGTGTTCGGGTTGCCGTGGTGCCGGGTGTGCTTGTTCATCCACCACGAGTAGGACATACCGACGAGGAACACGCCGACGAAGCGTCCGGCGTGGTCGTTCCACCGGTTCGACGCGAAGATCTGCCGGTGCGCTGCCTCGTGGGACAGGAACGCGAACTGGGTGAACACGACCCCCAGGACCCCGGCGGGGATGAGCGCGAACCAGCTGTGCCCGAGGAACGCCGTGACGGTGAACGCGATCGCGCCGACGGCGACGAGGACAGCGAAGACCGTCCAGTAGAAGCCGGTCCGACGCCGGAGGAGTCCGGCGTCCTTCACCTGCTGCAGGAGGTCCTTGTAGGTGGAGGTCCCGGAGCGTGCCCCCGCCGGTCGCGGTGAGGTCGGGCGGTACAGGGTGGACGAAGTGGCCATGCGGGCTGCTTCCGTCAGGAACAGCCCTTCGGCCGAACAGTGGGTTCCCGCGTGTGCGGTTGTGGCAACCGTAGGGCCTCTCCCCGAACGTCCGCAGTGAACTGCGCGTACTGTCCGGACCGAGTCGGCTCCGCTGTACCGGCTCCGGATGGGCGCCGCCTCCCTCTGTCCGGAACACTCGCCCGCGCGTGCTCACCCCACCACCGCAGCCCGGACCATGAAGCACATCGTGTACGGACTCACCGCCGTCCTCACCACGGACGAGGCCGCCGACGCCGTCCTCGACTACGCCGCGGCGTTGGCACACGCCGGGCTGACCGACGTCGTGGCCGTGCCCACCGTCGACACGTTCGGCACCGAGACCACCACGGCGTTCCTGCTCGCACCCGCGCTCGGCGTGCTCGTCGAGGACGCCCCGGACGATCCGCTCGGACCGGACACCGCCGCGTTCGTCTCGGAGATCACGTGGCGGACGCACGCGGTGCGCTCCGCACCGCCGCACCGGCCACCGGCCTGACGCGTCGATCACCGCGCGGCGCACGCCGCGTCGTGGTCGCGACCACCGCCGGACGGGAGGCACGGTGCGGGTCCGCCCCGTGCCTCCCGTCCGATGGTCGGCGCGTCAGCGCGCGGACGCGTCGGCCAGCACCACCGCGGCGATGCGGTCGGCCGCTTCGGACGGCCCGATCGCGGTGGTGTCGACCACCTCGGCCTCGGCGTGCAGCCAGGCCCGCGCCGCCTCCGCGTACCGGTCGACGTACTCGAGCCGGAAGGTCGACGGCCCGAGGACCGAGTCGTGCAGGATGCGGTGCCGGAGCGTCTCGGGGTCCGCGTGCAGCACGAAGTGACGCACCGGGATGCCGTACGCCGCGAGCCCACCGCTGATCTCGCGCCAGTACGGCTCGACGAGCACGGTCATCGGCATGACGAGCGTGCCGCCCGCGAAGTCGAGCACCCGGCGCGCGGTCTCGACGACGAGGGGCCGCCAGGGGTCCCAGTCCTGGAAGTTGCCCGTCCACGGCAGGGACGGCGACACGTCCATGAGGGTCTCCCCCACCTTCTCCGCGTCGAGCAGGTGCGAGCCGGGCAGCCGTTCCTGCACGAGGCGGCTCGTCGTCGTCTTCCCCACACCGTGCGTCCCGTTCACCCAGACGATCATGGCGGGACTGTAGCGTGTGGCCATCGACGATCGAGGGGGAACGATGCTCGCAGGGGACGTCGCGGCCAAGCGGTTCGCACCGACGAAGTGGCGTGAGGGGTACGACCAGGGGCAGGTCGACGACTTCCTCGACCGGGTCCGGGCCACGCTGGCGGCGTACGAGCGCGGCCGACCGGCCGAACCGCTGACCGCGGAGGACGTGACGATGTCGCGGTTCCGGCCGACACGGTTCCGGGACGGCTACGACCAGGACGAGGTCGACGACTTCCTCGACCAGGTGGTGGTGGAGCTGCGGCAGCACGAAGCCCGGTGGAGCAGCGGGGCCTGACGCGTGGTCCGCGCGCAGGCCACCGCTGCCTGCGCGCACGCCGAGCTGCGCGACCCGGACGACGGAACGGGAGGCACGATGCGTCGCCACACCGTGCCTCCCGTCGTGTCAGGTCGTCAGCCCGTCAGGGCTGGGCCGTCACTCGGTCGTCGACACCCAGTCGATGAGCAGGTTGCCGCTCGCGCCCCAGTTGCCGGTCTGGAACATGAACCGGTGCGGCGTGGTCGGGACGTCGTGCGTGACCGTCCCGATGACCTTGCCGTCGACCTTGTAGGTGACCGACTTCCCCGGGTCCCAGTCGACCGTGTAGGTGTGCCAGTCACGCCACGAGACGCCCGTGGGGATCTGCACGCGCTCGGCTTCCTGGCCCGGGGTCATCGAGTGGTGGAACGCCATCGGCTCCGACTCGAAGTTGCCCTCGGGGAAGTCGATCTCGCCGTCGGCCCACCGGTTCGAGGTCGGCCACAGCATGAACGCCGCACCGTTGCCGTCGCCGCCCGTCGCCTTCGCGCGGACCGAGAACGAGCCGCCGACGTGGTCGTAGGCGCCGGCCTTCGTGCCGAACGTGCCGGCGGTTCCCGCACCGCCGAGCCGGGCGTCGAGGACACCGTCGTGCACGGTCACGGTCTGGCTCGGTGCGTAGATGCCCGACGTGCCGTCCGGGTACGGCTGCCAGGCCTGCGGGTACCGGCTCGCGACGGCTCCGAGGCCGGCAGCGAGGTCGAAGTCCTCGACGAAGGAGGCGGCCGGCGGCTGGGCACCGCTCGGGTCGGCGGCGGACGACGCGGCCTCGGTCGGCTCGTCGGCTGGGGCAGCCGTCTCGGCCGGCGCCGGGCTCGTCGTCGGGGTCGGGGTCGACTCCTGGATCGGTGCGCCCGTCGGCGTGGCGTCGGGCGTCGCCGTCGAGTCGTCCGACGGCGCCTCGTCGGCGGGGTCGGGCGTCGGCGTGCTGTCGGCGGTCGGGTCGTCCGAGGGCGTCGGCGACGCGGTCGGCGCGGGTGCCGGACGCCAGTGGTGGTGCCAGCCCCACCAAGGGGCGGCGGTGGCTGCGGTGGGGATGCCGATGATCAACGCGGCGGCAGCGGAAGCCGCGATGACGACGTTGCGGCGCTTCACCGGGTGGTCCGATCAGCGGTGGACAGGGGTGTGCTGGTCGCGCAGGGACGCGCGGTCGAGACAGAGATGTCGAGCTCCTCGGAGGGGGTCGGGTTCGGGGGCGCAGGACGCGGTGTCGGACGCCCGAGCGGAGGTGCAGGGTGCGTGCTGTGGGGGTGCTGTGGTGCTGCACTCGGTGATGCGTCCTCGACCATTGTGCCTCATGTGTGCCCCGTTCGGGGGGCGTCGACGACTGTTCACCTCCGCGTGCGTGTTCCGGCGAGTACGACCGGGCGCATGACCGGGCCCCACCGGGCGGCGCCCGACCGTCAGTCGTAGCCGAGGACCACCGGGTCGTCGTCGGACGGGTCGGGCGTGCTGCCGACCGCCCCCGGCCCGGCGTTCATGCGCGACCCCGTCGGGGCGTCTCGGGCAGGGAACTCCAGACGTCCGCCCAGAGGAGCTCGAACTCCACCGCGCTGATCGTCCCGGCGAGCGCCGCTCGTTCGTACACCACGAGTGCGTCGAGCGACCCGGCGAGCAAGCGTGCGTCCCCGTGCCCGCGGGGTCGACCGCCGCCGTGGAAGGTGGTCACGGTCAGGGTGCGCACCGAGGGTCGCGTCCGACGGGTCGCGCGCCGCAGGACGAGGAACCCGGAGCCGTACAGCGCGGCGGCCGCCAGGGTACCCCCGAGCGCGGAGCCGTTCAGGGCCGCCATCACGCCGAGGGCGGGGAGCGCGCCGGCCACGCCCCACGCGTGCAGCGCCCGGAGGAGGATCCGCTCTCGGGTGTTCGTGCCCGGTGGGAACACCACGAGCGTGCGGGAGCTCCAGAGGGTCCTGCCGGCGGGGTGGACGATCTCGCGCCCCCAGACGTGGAGGTGGCGGTCCCGGGGTCCGGCGTGCGGGAGGAGCGGCTTCGTGGGCGAGTGCACCGGATCACCGTGCACCCGCGCAGCACGTCGGAGCACCGCCCCTGACGGACTCCTCACGGCCGTCACGGCGATCCTCACGCGTCGCTGATCTCGTGAGCCGGACGTCAGGGGTTGCGGGCGGAACGCGGAGCAGGTATACCTAAACCGGTTCAATGAAACCGGTTCAAACGATCTGGACCAGCACCGCGGCGAGGAGGCCCCCGATGGAACGACGACCCACCATCGTCGACGTCGCGCGGCAGGCCGGGGTGTCCAAGGGCCTCGTGTCCCTCGCGCTGAACGACCGCCCGGGCGTCAACCAGGCCACCAAGGAACGGATCCAGGCCGCCGCCGCCGAGATCGGCTGGCGACCGAACCCGGCCGCCCGCAGCCTGACCAGCCGGCGCGCGTACGCCCTCGGCCTCGTCGTGAAGCGCGACCCGCGGATCATCGAGACGGACCCGTTCTTCGCCGCGTTCATCGCCGGCCTCGAGACGGTCCTGTCCGACCGCGGGCAGGTCCTCGTGCTCAGCGTCGTGCCGGACGCGGGCGCCGAAGAGCGCTCGTACCGCTCCCTCGCCGCCGACGGGCGCGTGGACGGCTTCATCCTCACCGACCTCCTCCGGCACGACCGACGGATCGCACTGCTCGCCGAGCTCGGGGTCCGCGGCGTCACGCTCGGCGAGCCCGACGTCCCGACGACGTTGCCGGCCGTACGGCGCGAGTACGAGGACGGCATCGACGACCTCGTCCGGTACCTCGCGGGCCTCGGGCACGAGCGGATCGCGCACGTCGCGGGCAACGAGGACATGCTGCACGGCCGTGCCCGACGCGAGCAGTTCGAACGCGTCGCCGCGGCCCTCGGCATCGAGGCGCGGGTGGTCCCGACGGACTTCTCCCCCGAGCAGGGCGCCGACGCCACGCGGACGCTCCTCGCGCTCGACCCGGGCGTCCGTCCGACCGCGATCGTGTACGGCAACGACCCGATGGCGGTCGCGGGCATGGCGGTCGCACAGGGCGCGGGCCTCCGCATCCCGGACGACCTCTCGGTCACCGGGCTCGACGGGTCCCAGATCGGGCAGTTCGTCTACCCGGCCCTGACGACCCTCGACAACGACCCGGTCGAGTGGGGGCGCGTCGTCGCGTCCACCCTGCTCGACCTCGTCGACGGGCACGAGCCCGTCGACCGCTCCCTCACCCCCGCGCGGCTCATCGTCCGCGGGTCGACGGGCGCGCCGACACCCCGGCACTGACGCCGGACAGACGAGGACGGCCGAGCGGAGCGCCAGCGCTCCCACCCGTCCAGCACAGCACAGCACAGCACAGCACACCGACCACCGACGAAGGAGTCACCATGCAACGGCGCATGCTCGCCATCGGGACCGCGATCGCCGCGGCCACCGCGCTCGCCCTGACCGGATGCTCCGGCGGGGGCGCCGCGTCGAACAGCGACGCGATGAAGGCCAAGGGCCCGATCACCATCTGGTACTCGAACAACGAGCAGGAGGTCCAGTGGGGCAAGGCCGCCGTCGCCTCGTGGAACAAGGACCACCCCGACCAGCAGGTGAAGGGCCAGGAGGTCCCCGCCGGCAAGAGCACCGAAGAGGTCATCGGCGCGGCGATCACGGCAGGTACCACGCCCTGCCTCGTGTTCAACAACCTGCCCGCCGCGACCGGCCAGTTCCAGAAGCAGGGCGGCCTCGTCGACCTGTCGAAGTTCAGCGGCGCGGACGCCTACATCGAGGCCCGCTCCGGCGACACGGCCGACCAGTACAAGTCGTCCGACGGCGACTTCTACCAGATGCCGTGGAAGTCGAACCCCGTGATGATCTTCTACAACAAGGCGATCTTCGAGAAGGCCGGGCTCGACACCGAGGACCCGAAGCTCAGCACCTACGACGACTTCCTGGCGGCGGCCGCGAAGATCAAGGCCTCGGGCGCCGCGCCGTACGCGATCTACCCGACGCCGACGAGCGAGTTCTTCCAGCCGAACTTCGACTACCTGCCGCTCTACGCCGCCGCGACCGGTGGCAAGGGCATGGCGACGAAGGACGGCACGGCGACGTTCGACACCCAGGCCGGCCGCGACGTCGCCGAGTTCTGGAAGACCGTCTACGAGAAGGGCTACGCGGGCACCGAGCAGCTGCAGGGCGACGCCTTCGCGACCGGCAAGGCCGCGATGGCGATCGTCGGCCCGTGGGCGATCGCGTCCTACAAGGGCAAGGTCGACTGGGGCAGCGTGCCCGTCCCCACCAAGGACGGCATCTCGGCCGACCAGACCTGGACCTTCCCGGACGCCAAGAACGTCGGCATGTACTCGTCCTGCAAGAACCAGGGCACCGCGTGGGACTTCCTGAAGTACGCCACGAGCAAGGACCAGGACCAGCAGCTCCTCGAGACGACCGGCCAGATGCCGATCCGGAAGGACCTCGCCACGACGTACGCCGACTACTTCAAGGCCAACCCGTCGTACCAGGAGTTCGGTTCGCAGGCGGCCCGCACGGTCGACGACCCGGCCGGCGCGAACACGATCGCCGCGCTCCAGGGCTTCCGTGATTTCTACACGAAGGCCGTCATCTCCGGGCAGGGGGACCTCGACTCGCAGCTGGGGGCCGCGGCGTCGAAGTTCACCCAGCAGATGCAGCAGCAGTAGGACGGGAGGCCCGGCTTGACCACGCAGACCGCGTCACCGACGCGCGGGGTCACGCCGGGCAGCCCGACGGGCGGCGGCCGGAAGCCGCTGCACGTCCGACTGCTCGGCAAGAACCCCCTGGGGTGGCTGTTCAGCGCCCCCTACCTGGTGTTCGTCATCGCGATCTTCGCCTACCCGGTGTGCTTCGCGGTGTACATGTCCTTCAAGGACTACTTCTTCGCCGCCCCCGGCGTGAACGTCGACCGGCCGTGGGTCGGACTGCAGAACTACGTGCAGGTCTTCCAGGACCCGCAGGTGCTGCAGTCGTTCCGGAACGTCGGCGTCTTCCTCGTCATCAACGTGCCCCTGACCGTCGTGCTCGCCCTCGTGCTCGCCTCGGCGCTCAACGGCGCCGTGCGCTGGGGGACGTTCTTCCGGGTGAGCTACTACGTGCCCTACGTCACCGCGAGCGTCGCGGTCGTCGGAGTCTGGCTGTTCCTGTTCAGCCAGGGCGGGGTCGTGAACAGCGTCCTCGGACCGCTCGCGCCGAGCCCGTCGTGGCTCAGCAACCCGGCCCTCGCGATGCCGATGATCGCGGTGTTCGTGACGTGGAAGCAGCTCGGGTTCTACATCCTGCTGTACCTCGCGGCGCTGCAGAACGTACCGAAGGAGCTCTACGAGTCGGCGTCCACCGACGGCGCGGGCAAGATCCGGCAGTTCTTCTCGGTGACCGTCCCCGGCGTCCGGCCCGCGACGGTGCTCGTGCTGCTGCTCAGCACCGTGACGGGCGCGAACCTCTTCACCGAGCCCTACCTGCTCACCGGCGGCGGCGGCCCGAACGGCGCCTCCACCAGCCCCGTGCTGCTCATCTACCAGCAGGGCATCCAGCAGGGCCACCCCGGCTACGCGGCGGCCATCGGCATCGTCCTGATGATCGGCGTCCTGATCATCGCGTTCCTGCAGAACAAGTTCGCAGGTGGGAGGGAATCATGACCCAGGCGACCACCCCCCGGGCCGCAGCCGACCTGACGGCGGCGAGCCGCGCCTCCCGGCAGGACACCCCGAGGCGGCGGCGACCCCGCCGCCTGGACGGACAGCAGCTGAGCCGGGGCCAGGCGGCCCTGCGGTTCGTCGTGCTGCTCGCCGGCGCGCTGCTCTTCCTGTTCCCGTTCTGGTACATGGTGATCGGCTCGCTCCAGCGCGAGCCGGACACCTCCGTCGCCGGGGCGTTCCCGAACCCGGCGAACATCGACCTGCACAACTACGCGCAGATCGACTCCCGGGTCGACCTGCTGCAGGGGCTCGTGAACTCCGGCATCTTCACCGCCGGGGTCGTGCTCTGCACCGTCGTGTTCGGCGTCCTCGCCGGGTACGCGCTGTCCGTGCTCCAGTGGAAGGGGCGTGGGACGACGTTCGCGCTCGCCCTGCTCGTGCAGGTCGTGCCGTTCCAGCTGCTCATGATCCCGCTGTACGTCCTCATCGCCCGCGACTACGGCCTGAGCGACAACTACCTCGGCATGATCCTGCCGTTCGCGATCAACTCCGCCGCGGTGGTGATCTTCCGGCAGTACTTCCTGCAGGTGCCGCAGGAGATCTTCGACGCCGCCCGCATCGACGGCGCCGGGGAGCTCCGTGTGCTCTGGAGCGTCGCGCTCCCCCTCATCCGACCGGCGCTCGTCACCGTCGTGCTGGTCACGTTCATCGGGCCGTGGAACGAGTTCCTCTGGCCGTTCCTCATCACGAAGGAAGCCTCCATGCAACCGCTCGCCGTCTCCCTGGCGAACTACATCTCGAACGTCGCGTCCTCGACCGCGAACCCGTACGGCGCGATCCTCGCCGGCGCGGTCGTGCTCGCGGCCCCCGTCGTCGTGCTGTTCATCGTGTTCCAGCGGTGGTTCATCGCGACCGACATCGGATCGGGGGTGAAGGGCTGATGCCGGCACTCACCACCGACCTCCTCGCCGACGAGTACCAGCGCGCCCTGCAGCACACGAACGCGCTGACCGACCGCATCTCGACCGACGACTTCTCGGCACACTACGACGACCCACCCGCGTGGATGGTCGGCCCGTTCCGCCGGGACCCGTCGCTCACCTTCACGGCACCCGGGTGGACCGACCCGACGGGCATCGGCTGGACCGCGTCCTCGGTCTTCAACCCCACCCTCGCGGTCGCGCCCGACGAGCGTGGCACGGTGGTCGCGGTGGACCCCGCGACCGGCCTGGAGGCACGACACGCCCTCCACCTCGTCTACCGGGCGTCCCCGGTGAAGGAGTCGACGTCGTCCCGGGTCGGGCACGCGGTCCTGACCGCGGACGGCTGGGTCGACGACGGCGCGCCGATCCTCTGGCCGACGGAGTCGAACGAGGGCCTCGGCGTCGAGGACCCGAAGCTCTACCGCGCCGAAGGGCGCTGGTGGTGCTACTACAACGCGATCTGGGACACGCGGGGCAGCGACCTCCGCGAGACGTACCCGGACGCGGGCGACGTCGGGTGCGACATCGCCCTGGCGGTCTCCGACGACCTCGTGCACTGGGAGAAGACCGGCATCGTCGTGCCGTACGAGGTCTCGCACCTGTGGGCGAAGGGCGCGGTGATCCCGCGGGACGACGCCGGCAACGCGGTCCGGATCGGCGGCGAGTACCTCATGTACGTGTCCGAGGGGTGCGGCGGGAAGCTCACCGTCGGGCACTCGGACGACATGCTGCACTGGACCTTCACGCACGAGGACTACCTCGACGTCAGCACCCTCGGGCAGCACGTGCACGAGGTCGCCTGCGCCGTGGTCGACGGCGACCGGCTCGTCCTCGACTTCTTCCTCGCCGACCACGACGGGGCGTTCGCAGCCGGGCAGGCGCTCTACGCGGTCGACGCCCCCTTCACGCAGCGCGACGTGCACGCCGGCGGGTCGCTCGCGTGGGGTGGGCTCCTGCGCTGGCCGACGCCGGACGGTCCACGGGTCTTCGCGCAGGGGTGGGACGCCCCGCGCGGCAGTCGCGAGCTGTACCTGTACCAGGAGGTGCCGGCATGACCAGGGTCGTGCCCGCGGCGGCGTTCCCGTACGTGCTCGAACGGGTCGGCCTCGTCATGGAGCCGCTGGCCGACGGGCCGCTCGAGGCCGAGGGCGTCCTCAACCCGGGCAGCGGACGCGGCCCGGACGGGGAGCTCTACCTCCTCCCACGGCTCGTGGCCGACGGCAACGTCTCGCGGATCGGCATCGCCCGGGTCCTCGTCGAGGACGGGGTCCCGACCGGCGTCGAACGACAGGGCGTCGTGCTCGAGCCCGAGCGCTCGTGGGAGGTCGGCGCGGTGAACGCCGGCGTCGAGGACCCTCGGACGACCTGGGTCCCCGCGCTCGGCCTCCACGTGATGACCTACGTGGCGTACGGGCCGCTCGGGCCGCACACCGCGGTCGCCGTGTCGGACGACCTCCGCTCGTGGCGGCGGCTCGGACCCGTGCGGTTCGCCTACGACGACGCGCTCGACGTCGACCTGGCGATGTACTTCAACAAGGACTGCGTGTTCCTGCCGGAGCCCGTCACGGCGCCGGACGGGACCGAGAGCCTGGCGGTGCTCCACCGCCCGGGCTGGGACCTGTCCGAGATCCGGCCGTCCGAGGGGCTCCACGCGCCGGGCTGGGTCGAGGACACCCGGCCGTCGATCTGGATCTCCTTCGTGCCGCTCGACCGGGTGCGCGAGGACGTCGGGGCACTCGCCGAGTGGCGCGGGCACCGGGTCCTCGCCGCCCCTGCCGCCCCGTGGGAGGAGCTGAAGATCGGGGCCGGCCCGGCGCCGATCCGGGTGCCCGAGGGCTGGTTGCTCCTGCACCACGGCGTCACCGGCGAACTCGTCGGGTCGCTCGCACAGCAGCAGAAGGTGAACTACGCCGCCGGGGGCATGCTCCTCGACGCCGACCGTCCGTGGGAGGTGCTCGTCCGGACGGGCGAGCCCCTCATGACCGCGGACACCGACGACGAGCGCTCAGGCATCGTGCCGAACGTCGTGTTCCCCACCGCCGTCGAGGAGATCGACGGCGTCCACCACGTCTTCTACGGCATGGCGGACTCCAAGATCGGCGTCGCACGACTCGTGCGGCGCTGATCGCCCGACCCCTGTGACGAACCCACTCATCCCGAGAACGAGGAGATGCAATGGTGCATCGCACCCTCCTGGCCGCGCTCGTCGCGGCCACCACCGCCGCGACGACCCTCGTCGCCGCCCCGGCCCAGGCGACCACGTCGACCACCGCAGCCGGCACGTCGGGCGCGAGCAGTGCCTCCCGGCCGGTCACGAACCTCGACCACCTCGACTTCCTGCTCGACGACGTCCCGCTGCCGGAGGTCCCCGGGCACAGCACGTACCAGCAGACGAGCGACCCGACGGCCACCGCACCCTGGGTCTACGCCGACCGGAACGCGGACGGGACCTACCGCCGGGTCGGCGGTGGCACGCTCGATCCCGCGACCGGCCACTGGGGTCAGGGGGCGTTCGACGCGGACGACATCAGCCGCGCGGCCGTCGTCTACGTCCGCGACTGGCAGCAGAACGGGACCGCGTCGAGTCGCGAGCACGCGCGGGAGCTCCTGCGCTCGCTCACCTACCTGCAGACGGACAGCGGGCCGGACGCCGGCAACGTCGTCCTCTGGCAGCAGACCGACGGCACCCTCAACACCAGCCCGACACCGCCGGACTCCCCGGACCCGTCGGACTCCGCCGACTCGTTCTGGGTCGGCCGCACCGTCTGGGCCCTCGGTGAGGCGTACCCGGCGTTCCGCCACGCCGACCCCGGCTTCGCACGGTTCCTGCAGGGCCGTCTGCGCCTGTCGCTCGACGCCCTCGAACGGCAGTCACTCGCGTCGTACGGCCGCTACGACACCGTGAACGGGGCGCGCGTGCCGTCGTGGCTCATCGCCGACTCGACGAGCGCCACCGCGGAGGCCGTGCTCGGGCTGAGCGCCTACGTGCGCGCCGTGCCCGGCGACCGGCAGGCACGGACCGTGCTCGAGCGGGAGACGACCGGCATCGCGGCGATGCAGCGCGGTGACACGACCACGTGGCCGTTCGGGGCCGTCCTGCCGTCCGCGACGTCGCAGTCGACCTGGAACGCCTGGGGCGGGATGGCACCGGCGGCGCTGGCCTCGGCCGGTTCCGTGCTCCACCGCGGGGACTGGCAGCGGGACGCCCGCCGCGAGACCGCGCAGTTCGCCGCCGAGGTGCTCGCCTCGGGCGGCCCCGACAACGGGTGGACGCCGACGCCGTTCGACCGCACGCAGATCGCGTACGGCGCGGACTCGCTCGTGCAGTCGTTCCTCGCGGTCGGCGGAGCGGGGCAGGACCGCCTCGCCGCGATCGCCGCGGGCTGGTACTTCGGCGCGAACCCGGCGGGCGTCCCCGTGTACGACCGGACGACCGGCGCGTGCGTCGACGGGATCGCGGCGGACGGCACGGTGAACCGGGGCTGCGGCGCGGAGTCGTCGATCCACACCGCGCTGTCGATGCTCGCGCTCGACGCCCACCCGGCGGTCCGCACCTCGGCCGAGACCACGACGTCCCGGACCGACGTCGACGGCATCACGACCGTCGAGGCCGAGGGTGGGGCGCTGACCGGAGACGCTGCGGTCGTGCGGCCCGACGCCGCGTGGACCGGCTCGGCGAACTGGTCGGGCTCGGCGTACGTGCACGCTCCGGCGGGGTCGTCCGTGACGATCACGATCCCGGCGCTGCGTCAGGACACGCTGCTGTACCCGGTGGTGTCCGAGGCCTCCGGTCCGGCGGGCCGCACGGACTGGACCGTGCGGGGAGCGGACGGCCGGACCCGGTCGCTCGGCTCCACCCCGAACGGCGGCGCAGGGGCGCAGGGCACCGCGCCGACCCCGTCGTTCCTGCACCCGCTCACGCTCGCGCGCACCGCTCCCGCGGGCACGACGACGATCACGGCGACCGTCCGCGGCGGGACGGCCGACCTCGACGCGGTGCTCCTCCGCCCGGTGGTGTCACACCTGGGGCTGGGGTCGGGTGCCGACAGCGCGGCCGGTGCGTCGCCGTCGGACCTCTTCGTGAACGGGACGACGTCGGTGCGCTCGACGACGGCGACGTTCGCGCAGCGCACCACGGTGTCGGTGTACGACCGCACCGGGCGGCTCGTGCGGACCGTGCACGTCGGGTCCGGGGTCCAGCGGGTGCCGCTCGCTCCGGGTGGCTCCACCGTGGCCGCTCCGCGCTGAACCGTCCCGCTCCTCGTGCCGTGCGCGCGTGTCCCGCTACCGTTGGGGCATGCGCGCACGGCTCCGTCACCACGCACCCGCCCTCGTGCTGCTGCTGCTCGCCGGCGTCGCGGTCGTGGTCGCGGTGCTCGCGGAGGCGCTGGCGTGGCCCGTCGCTCCGGCCTTCCCCGCCCTGCACAGCGGCGACTACTCGTACGTCGTCGGGCGGGGCGGCTTCCGGACCGCCCTCGCCGCACGGGCGATCGCGTGGGCGGCCGCCGCGCTCGTCGTCCCGTTGCTCGTCGCGGCACTGCTGGCCGTGGTCGTCCGCGGGCGACGCTCCGGAGGACGGGCCGCGCGGCCGTGATCGTCCTCCGCCCGTGGCTCCCCGGGGACGCGGACGCCCTGGTCGCCGCACGCGCCGGCTCCGACGACCTGGCGACGCAGTTCGAGCCGCTGCCCCACACCGCCGCCGCACGACGGTTCATCACATCGGCGCTGACGTCCGAGCCCGGACGACGACACTGGGCGGTCGTCCTGGACGGCACCGCCGTGGGCAACGTCGGGCTCACCGCCGTCGACCGCCGCCACGACTCGGCGTGGGTGTCGTACTGGCTCGCTCGTGACGCACGCGGGCGCGGTCTCGCGACGCGAGCGGTCGCCACCGTCGCCGAGCGGGCCTTCGCCGACGGACTGTTCCGGCTCGAGCTCGGGCACCGGGTGAACAACCCCGCCTCCTGCCGGGTGGCGACGACAGCGGGGTTCCGGGCCGAGGGGGTCGAGCGGGCGAAGCTGCGCTACGGGTCCGAGCGGTTCGACGTCGAGACGCACGCCCGGCTGGCGACGGACCCGACGCCCGAGGTCGAGCTGCTCGACGTGGCCGGCGTCTGACGGGTCAGAGCAGACGGTCAGAGAACGGACCAGCCCACCGGGAGTGCCGCACGGCCGGTCAACGCCCGGAGCAGCGCCGTGGCGTCCTCGGGGTCGGCGTCGGTGTCGGCGTCGGCGTCGGCGACGAGCAGTCCGAGCACCCGGAGCGCCTCGTGAGCAGCCGCACCGGGTGGGTCCGCATCGAGGCCGGCCGCGACCCGCAGGTCGATCGTGTGCACGGTCAGCTCGAACACCCGCGTCGGCAGGTACGCGGCGAGCCCCCACTCCCCCATCGGCGTCGCCACCCGGGCGTCGGGCGGAGCGGAGCCGACGCGACCGGCGACCCGTTCGACGATCGCACGGACAGCGGTGATCCGGTCAGCGCCGAGGCCTCGTCCCGCCTGCCGCCCCCGTTCGGCGACGGCCGCGGGGTCCGCCCGTGACGACCGGACCGTGCGGTAGTAGTCGAGCGTGGTGGCGGTCGACGTCGTCGTCCCGTCCTCGAGGTACTGCTCGACGGTCAGGAGTGCTCGAGCCGTGTGCCCGACGAGGTCGCTCCGGGTCCACTCGCCGAGCGCCGGCCGGTGCCAGGCGTCCGGTCCCACGGCGTCGAGCGCGGCGGTGGTGGCCGCGAACCACTCCGCGGCGTGCTCGAACGCCTCGCGCGTCGTCGTCCATGTCATGGTCGTCCTTCCGGAGCCCATTGAACCCGTGCACGAGGCGGCGAGGGAACGGTGCTCCGCCCGGACACGGACGCGGACGCGGAGCCAGGCGTGGACACGGAACCGGACACGGACTCGGAGCCGGGCGCGGGCTCCGGCGACGGCTCCGGCGCTGCGCCGCGCCGCGCCGCAGTGCGCCGCGCCGCGCCGCGCCGCGCTCAGGCGAACCGCGCCCCGGTCAGCCGGAGCGACTCGTCCCAGACCCGTGCCGCCTCGTCGCGGTCGGACATCGTCGGCCACGGATCGACCCACCCCGCGGGGCCGCCGACGCCGAGTCGCCAGGTCGGCGCGGCGAAGCGACCAGCCGCCGCCGGGTCGGTCGCGGCGAGGAGGGCCGGGTACGCCGCGGTCTCGGGTGTGCCGACGACCCAGCCGCGGGCGGAGAGCCAGCGGATGAGCCGGACCGATGCGGTGTCGGTGCTCCGCCCCATCTCCGGGCGCGCGGCGAGCAGGCTCGTCGGGGCGACGCCCGGATGGCTGACGGCCGTGGTGATCCCCCACCCCGCGGCCGCGCTCCGACGTCCGAGTTCGGCCGCGAAGAGCGCCGGTGCGATCTTCGACTGCCCGTACGCCCGCATCCCGTCGTAGGAGCGCTCGGACTGCAGGTCGTCCCAGAGCATCCGAGCTCGGCGCGCGGCGATGCTCGTCTGCACCACGACGCGAGCGCCCACGTCGCGGCCGCCCGCGCCGCGGCCGCCCGCGCCGTTGCCGCCCGCGCCGTTGCCGCCCGCATCCCGGTCACCGCCGGCGCGCAGCAGGGGCAACAGCGACGCGACGAGTGCCACGTGGCCGAGGTGGTTCGTCCCGAACTGCAGCTCGAAGCCGTCGGCCGTGGTCTGCCGTTCGGGCGGGGTCATCACGCCGGCGTTCGCCACGAGGACGTCGATCGGACGGCCGTCCCGCGTCAGCCGCTCGCCCAGCGCGGTGACGGACTCGAGCGAGGACAGGTCGAGTGACTCGGCCTCGAGCTGTGCTCCCGGGTGCTCGGCCCGGATGCGGTCCTGCACCGCCGCGACCTTCCCCGCGTTCCGGGCCGGCATGACGACCTCGGCGCCGGCCGCGGCGAGGTGCGCGGCGATCCGGACGCCGATGCCGTCGCTCGCGCCGGTGACGAGGGCTCGGCGCCCGGTCAGGTCCGGGATGGTCGGTGGATCGATGGTGCGTGGCATGGTGTGTCCTCCGTGGTCGGTGGCCCCAGCCTGGTCGGGTGCCCGTCGCGCATCCACGGCCTGACGATCCGTGGCTGGGAGGTGCGCGGTGCGAGAGGATCGGCGCATGATCGACCGAGCCGGACTGGCGGACTTCCTCCGCGGCCGCCGTGCCGCACTCCAGCCGGAGGACGTCGGGCTCCCCCGGGGTGTCCGTCGACGGACCACCGGACTCCGCCGCGAGGAGGCGGCGCTCCTCAGCAACATGTCGGCCGACTACTACGCACGGCTGGAGCGCGAGCGCGGCCCGCAGCCGTCCGACCAGATGCTGGCGTCGATCGCGCAGGGCCTCCGGCTGTCGCTCGACGAACGCGACCACCTCTTCCGCCTCGCCGGACACGAGCCGCCGACGCGGGGCGCCGGCTCCGACCACGTCGGGCCGGGCATCATGCGGATCCTCGACCGGCTCGTGGACACCCCGGCCGAGATCGTCACGGAACTCGGTGAGACGCTCCGGCAGACCCCGCTCGCCGCTGCACTGGTCGGCGACGCGTCGGTGCGCACGGGGCACGCGCGGAGCATCGGGTACCGCTGGTTCACGGACCCGGCCGCCCGGGCGCTGCACCCCGTGGAGGAGCACGCGTTCCTCTCGCGGATGTACACGTCGGGCCTCCGCCACGTCCTCGCGTTGCGCGGCCCCGGGTCCCGAGCTGCCGTCCTCGCCGAGGACCTGCTCGCCCGCAGCGAGGAGTTCCGCGAGCTGTGGGCACGGCACGAGGTCGGAGTCCGTCCCGCCGAGGAGAAGCACTACGTCCACCCCGAGGTCGGGCCGCTCACCCTGCAGTGCCAGGTGTTGCAGGACACCGACCGGGCGCAGCACCTGCTCGTCTACACGGCCGAGCCCGGCAGCGAGAGCGCCGACCGGCTCCGACTCCTGGCGGTGATCGGGACGACCGCAGCGCCGCCCGCCTGAGACGTCAGCGTCGGAGGAACGCCCCGGCGACGAGGCGGAGCAGCAGCGCGACCCCGCCGAGCACACCGACGCCGGTCGCCACGACGACCAGGACCACGAAGCGAGCCAGTGCCTGCGCCTCGGTCTCGTCCGCGCCCGCCGTGACCTGGGCCGCGAGCGCGTACACGACGAGCGCGACGACGAGCAGGACCACCCCGGTCCACGTCGCGACCCGGACCGCGATCGGCTGCCGCAGCGCGTCGCTCGGCACGGCCGTTCGTGCGGTCGCCCCCTCGGTCTCCCAGTCGGCCGGACTCGTCATGGCTCCCCCTCCGTCGGCACGATCCTAGGGGTCGCCAGCGCGGGCCGGGAGGCACGGCACGCGATCGCCGGGACCCCGCGGCCCGAGCAGGTGGTCACCGCAGGTGGTCGCTCCGGGCCGTCACGCCGGGCGGGGCTCGCCCCAGGTCACCGCGACGACCGTCACGTCGTCCGCGCGGTCGCCGGCCTCGGCGAGCGCCGTGACGTCCGCGACGATCCGGTCGATGTCGTCCCGTTCGTCGACGAACGCCTGCCACCGGTCGAGGGAGGCGAGGTCGCCGCCGAACAGGTCGAGGACGCCGTCACTGACGCTGACCACGCTGTCACCGGGTTGCAGGTCGGACTCGACGCTCGTCCAGCCCGTCCCGACGCCGAGGGGCAGGTACCCGGAGCGGAGGAACTCGCTCCCGCCGGCGACACGGCGCACGAGGGTCAGTCCGTGACCGGCGTCGACCCAGCGCAGCGTCCCGTCCACGCCGATCCGGCCGTGGAAGCACGTGGTGAACTGCGCGCTCACCATGTCGACCGAACCGGTGCTGAGGCCCGCGGAGGTCAACCGGAACGCCAGCGCGGGATCCGGCTCCTCCAGACTGCTGCGGATGACGGCGCGGACGGCAGCGGCGATCATGCCGGCGCCGACGCCCTTGCCCATCACGTCGCCGAGCGTGAAGCCGACGCCGCCGTCCGGCGTCGGGTACCAGTCGTAGAAGTCGCCACCGACCGTGCGGGCGGGGACGCACGTGCCCGCGACGCGGACCGCGGACGGGAGGCCGCGGCCGTCGACCGGCTGGAGCGACCGCTGGACGATCGCGGCCTGGGTGACCTCGGCCTCGGCGACCCGGCGCGAGCGCTGCGCGACGGTGAGCTGCTGCAGGGACCGGCGTGAGAGCTCGTTGACGACGGCCGCGGCCGCGCCGAAGGTGACGACCACGATCACGAGTCGCACGGCCTCGCTCGCGGGGAACACCCGCCCCGGGGCGAGGAGCAGGGGCAGGAGGAGCGTGAGGACCGTGCCCGCCAGTGGGACGAGCACGCGCCAGCGCCCGTGACCGGCAGCGATCCAGATCACCGGGAGGATGATGATCGCCAGGAACACCGACCGCGACTCGCCGGTGCCGAATCGCAGGAGCCCGACCGCCACGAAGTCGAGCAGCGGGATGACGATCTCGGCGCGGACCAGCCGGCTCGTCCTCACCATCAGGGCGGCGAACGCGAGCAGCACGACCGCGAGGCCGGCACCGGTCCACATCGCCACCGCGTCGGTGATCGTCAGCCAGACGGGGAGGAGGCTGCTGGCAGCGGCGGCGCCGACGATCAGGGCGGCGACCAGGGCCTGGTTCGCGAGCGGCTCCCATCCAGCACGGAGGCCGGACAGCACGATCGGGCCGGTGTCCGTGGCCCGGACGGTCCGACGGGGTGGTGCCTGCGTCAATCCCGCTCCTGTCCACGGCCGCCCCGGTGACGAGCGGCGATCCCTCGGACCACCGTACCCAACCCACACGTGTCGGGCGCGCGCGTCGCCTGCGGAGGTCCCGTGACCGCGGTGGACGCCCGCCGCACCGGGCCGCCGCCGGTCCGACGGAGCCGCACCGTGCCTCCAGGCCGGCTGCACCGAGCGCGGACCTGCGCCCTCCGCACAGCGCAGCGGGTGCCGGGTCGCTCTCGCGATCCGGCACCCGCTGTGCTCACTCGACGCCCGCCGTGACGTGCGCCGAGGCGTCCTCAGCCGATCGAGACGGCCGTCCAGGAGACGGGCGGCAGCTCGATCGTGACCGTGTCGCCCTCGCGGCGGACGGTCTCGTTGGTGCGGAGTCCGACGCGCTCGGTGTCCGAGAGGTCGTTGACGAGGTGGACGTCGTCCTCCCAGATGCCCTCGGCCCGGACCTCGCCGTCCGCGCCGATGCCGGCGAGGTCGATCGTGACGGTGGTCGACTCGGTCTGGTGCCGGTTCACGAGGAAGACCGCGGCCGTGCCGTCCCCGATCGTCGCGGCGGAGTCCACGACGGGGACCTCGCCGTACTTGCCGCCGTCGACGGTGTCGCCCGAGGCCTTGACCTGCAGCGACGTGCCGTTCGCGAGCTTCGAGGTCAGCGAGAACGGGAAGAACGTCGTCTGGCGCCAGGCGGGTCCGCCCGGCTCGGTCATGATCGGGCCGATCACGTTGACGAGCTGCGCGAGCGACGCCGAGGCGACGCGGTCCGCGTGGCGGAGCAGCGAGATGAGCAGACCGCCCACGACCACGGCGTCGGCGACGGTGTAGACGTCCTCGAGCAGGCGCGGCGCGACGGGCCAGTCCTGCAGCTCGAACGTCTTCTGCTGCTCGTTCCACTTGCTGATCGACCAGACGTTCCACTCGTCGAACGAGATGTCGATGCGCTTGTCGGACTTCTTCTGCGCCTGGACGTGGTCGGCCGCGGTGGTGACCGTCTTGATGAAGTGGTCCATGTTCACGCCGGACGCGAGGAACGACGCCATGTCGCCGTCCTCTTCGTAGTACGCGTGCGCCGAGATGTAGTCGACGTCGTCGTACGCGTGCTCGAGGACGGTCCGCTCCCACTCGCCGAACGTCGGCATCGACGCACCGGACGAGCCGCAGGCCACGAGCTCCAGGTCGGGCTGGATCTGCCGCATGGCCTTGGCGGTCATCGCCGCGAGCTTGCCGTAGTCCTCGGCGTTCTTGTGGCCGAGCTGCCACGGGCCGTCCATCTCGTTGCCGAGGCACCACATCGTGATGGCGAAGGGCTCCTGGCGGCCGTTCGAGCGGCGGTACTCGCTGAGCGCGGTCCCGGCGTCGATGTTCGCGTACTCGAGGAGCTCGATGGCCTCCTGCGTGCCCCGCGTGCCGAGGTTCACGGCGAGCATGAGCTCGGAGTCGACCTGGTCGAGCCAGTGCTGGAACTCGTGGAGGCCGACCTCGTTCGTCTCGGTGGAGTGCCACGCGAGGTCGAGTCGGCGGGGGCGCTGGTCGACGGGGCCGACGCCGTCCTCCCACTTGTAGCCGGAGACGAAGTTGCCGCCCGGGTAGCGGATCGCGGACACGCCCAGCTCCTTGACGAGCTCGATGACGTCCTTCCGGAAGCCGTGCTCGTCGGCGGTCTCGTGCGCGGGCTCGTGGATGCCGTCGTAGACGTGTCGTCCGAGGTGCTCGACGAAGCCGCCGAAGAGGCGACGGCGCACCGGCCCCACGGTGAACGCGGCGTCGAGGACGAGGTGTGTGCGGGGCATGGATCTCCTTCGATCTGCGTGCGTCGGGGTGCAACGAAAGTGAGCGCTCACCCGTCCACAACGCTAGCCGGTTCACGGCACCGGCGAAAGGGGTGGTGCTCCGGCGTGTCCAGCGATAATGTGAGCGCTCACGGAGCGATGATGCCCCTACGGCACATCGCCCCGACCGGAGTTGCGAAGGAGCCTCACCCCGGGGCTGCGACGCCGCACCAGTACGGAACACCGACCCTGTTCCGTTCGGCCCGTCCCGATGGAGTGATGCCATGCCGATCCGACCAACCCCGCCCGTGCACCCGCGCGGAGGGTCCTTCACCCGGCGGAGCCTGCTCGCCGCAGGCGCCGCGGCCGCCACCGTGCTGCCGCTCGCCGCCTGCTCGAGCCCGCTCGCCGCGGGCATCGCCGGTGCCCCGCTCAACCCGGAGACCCTCGTCTTCTGGAACCTGTTCGGCGGCGGTGACGGCGCCCGCATGCAGCAGATGGAGGCGGGCTACGCCAAGCAGCACGGCGGCCCGTCCTCGATCCAGGCGACGACGTTCGCGTGGGGCAACCCGTACTACTCGAAGGTGACACTCGCCACCGTCGGCAACAAGCCGCCGGACGTCGCGATCGCCCACCTGACCCGCGCGAAGCCGCTGTGGGACGGCGACCTCCTCGACCCGATCACCTCGGACGACCTGGCGAGCGTCGGCCTGAGTGCCAGCGACTTCAACCAGAAGGCGTGGACGGCACAGAAGACCGACGGGAAGAACATCTGCATCCCGCTCGACACGCACCCGTTCGTCCTGTTTTACAACGTTGACGTGTGCCAGAAGGCCGGGCTGATCGACAGCGACGGCAAGCTCAAGGACCTGTCCGGGCTCGACGCGTTCGAGAAGGCCCTCGCGGCGGTGTCGAAGGTCACCGGCGGCGTCGCGCTCAACGTGGCGAACGTCAGCGAGATCGCCACCCCGTGGCGCTTCTTCTGGACCATGTACAACCAGATCAACGGTTCGACGCCCTTCATCAGCGACGGCGGCTCCGAGCTGACCGTCAACGAGGACAACTACACGAAGGTCACCTCGATGACCGAGAAGTGGGTGAAGAACGGCTGGCTCAACAAGGGCCTCGACTACGCCACCGCCGAGACGCTGATGTTCACGGGCAAGGCCGGGTTCTTCATGCAGGGCGAGTGGGAGATCAGCACCGCGCAGTCGATCAAGGGCCTGAAGTTCGGCATGGCGCCGATCCCGCAGCTCTTCGACAAGCCGGCCACCCAGGCCGACTCGCACACGTTCATCCTGCCGCGGAAGGACCGCACGCCGGAGCAGCGCAAGGCGCACATGCTGTTCATCAAGCAGATGCTCGAGCAGAGCATGACCTGGGCCGAGGGCGGGCACGTGCCGGCCTACATGCCCACGTTCGACAGCACGGCCTACAAGAAGCTCGAGCCGCAGTCCGACTACGCGTCCGCTGCCGAGAGCGCCGTCTTCGACGACCCGGCCTGGTACGGCGGCTCCGGATCGACGTTCGAGAACACGGTCGGGGCGCAGCTCGCCCTCGTGCAGCAGGGCGCCTCGAGCCCCGCGGCGGCTCTCTCGGCGATCAAGAGCCAGCTCAGCACGTACCTCAACACCCCCAGCCCGCTGTAAGCCCCGCGCGAAAGGCACGACGACGTGACCGCAGCACCAGTCCTGACCCGCCCGACGGAGGCCGCAACCGTCCCGCGGCGACTCCGCACGCGCGTGAACAGCACCACCCGTGGCCAAGGCCGCAGCGGATGGCTGTTCCTCGCCCCGTTCGGCCTGTTCTACCTGGCCTTCCTGCTCGGCCCGACGATCTGGATGATCGTCTCGAGCTTCTTCAACACCTCGACCGTCCGCACCGGGCTCGGCAGCTTCGCCGGGTTCGCGAACTACGCGGAGATGCTCGGACGCGCCGACTTCTGGTCGTCGCTCTGGCACACCCTGCAGTTCACGCTCTACACGACCCCGCCGCTGGTCATCCTGGCGTTCGTGTTCGCGGTGCTGACGAACCGGATGAACCGCGGCCAGTGGTTCTTCCGGCTGGCGTTCTTCCTGCCGTTCATCCTGCCGTCCGCGACGATCTCGCTGATCTGGGTGTTCATCTTCACGCCCGCGACCGGTCTGTTCGCGTCCGTCCAGCAGGCCCTCGGCATCACGCCGGGTGCCGGTGTGCTGGCGAGCCCGAACACCGCGATGATCGGCGTCGCGATCGCCACGGTCTGGTGGACCCTCGGGTTCAACTTCGTGCTCTACCTGGCGGGTCTGCAGGAGATCCCCCGCGAGCTGTACGAGGCCGCGGCGGTCGACGGCGCCTCGAGCTGGCAGCAGATCAAGTCGATCACGCTGCCGCTGCTCGGGCGCACCACGACGCTGGTCATCCTGCTGCAGATCATCGCGAGCCTGAAGATCTTCGACCAGGTGTACCTGATGACGAACGGCGGCCCGGGCATCTCCACCCAGGTCTCCCTGCAGCTCATCACGGGCGTCGGCTTCACCGACAACCGGCTCGGTGCCGCATCGGCGGCCTCCGTGCTCCTGTTCATCGTGATCGTCGCGATCGCGGTCATCCGGCAGGTCGCCGAGCGCGCCGCCGCCAAGCGAGAGATCGGTGCCTGACGTGACCACCACCGAGAGCCTCACCACCGCCCGTCCGAAGCTCCGCTCCGGAGTGTCGGCCGCAGCCCCCGCCAACGCCGCGAAGATCGGCGTCTCCGGCAAGGGCTTCAACATCGTGGCCGGGATCATCCTCGGCGTGTTCGCGATCATCTGGCTCATCCCGAGCCTGTTCGCCCTGAAGACGTCGCTGTCCGACAACGGCGTCGCCGCACTCGGGGCGAACGCGATCCTGTCGAACTGGAACCCGACGCTGCACTCCTACGCGGCGCTGTTCCAGGCCGGCGACATCTGGAACTGGTACCTCGCCTCGGGCATCACGAGCCTCGTGACGACGGCCCTCACGGTGCTGTTCGCCTCGATGGCGGCGTTCGCGCTGTCCCGGCTGGTGTTCCGCGGCCGCAACGTCGCGTTCCTGCTCATCATCCTGGGCATCATGATCCCGACGCAGGTCCTGATCATCCCGATCTTCCAGGAGCTCAACTCCGTCGGCCTGCTCAACACCTACTGGTCGGTGATCTTCCCGCAGGTGCCCGCCGTGATCGCGGTGTTCATCTTCAAGCAGTTCTTCGACGGCATCCCCCGGGAGCTCGAGGAGGCCGCGCGCATCGACGGCGCGGGCATGTGGAAGATCTACTGGTCGGTCATCCTGCCGCTGTCGCGTCCGGTCATCGCCGCGGTGGCGATCCTGACGTTCGTCGGCGTCTGGAACAACCTGCTGCTGCCGCTGTTCGTGCTGTCGAATCCGGGCCTCATGACGATCCCGGTCGGGCTCGCCACGGTCCAGGGCAGCTTCGGTCAGCGCTACGCCGACATCCAGGCCGGCGCGATCCTCGCGGCGCTGCCGCTGATCATCCTCTACCTGATCTTCCAGCGGCAGATCGTGGAGGGCGTGACGGGGTCCGGTCTCAAGGGCTGACGCCACCAGAGGTCGGACGGGAGGCGCGGCGCCAGCTGGCACCGCGCCTCCAGTCCGTCGTCCGGTCCCGCATCCCATCGCGCGCGCTGTGGGAAAGAACGCGCACCCGCGTCACCGCCCGCCAGCGACCGCACGGCACCCCCGGCTAGCCTTGCTCGTCGTGACGCTCCCCCGCCGGCCCCTGCGCACCGTGCTCGCCACGGTCGCCGTGGCATGCGCGCTCGTCCTGGCGGGCTGCACGGGCGGGTCCGACTCCCCCACGCAACCCGACGGCGATGGCGGTGGTGGCGGCGCCTCGGGCTGGTCGTACCGTGACGCCACCGGCAGCACCGTCCGGCTCGACCGTGCCCCGGAGCGGATCGTCGCACTGGACGACGTCGCGATCTCCCTCGTCCGGTACGGCCTGCACCCCGTCGGCACCTTCGGTCGTCTCCCGATCGAGCAGGACGACCGGTGGTCCGGCCTCGACACGACGGGCATCACCGACGTCGGCTCGACCCCGGCCGGCGCCACGGCCGGGGACGGGTCCGACGGCATCGACGTCGACCGGGTCGCCGCGCTGCACCCGGACCTGATCATCACCACGGTCGCCCCGGTGGACGCCGCCGGCACCCTCCCGGAGGATGCGCCCGGGACGGGGATCGCAGACGCCGAGCAGCACGACGCGCTGGCAGACCTGGCACCGATCGCCGAGGTCCGGTGGGGTGGCGACGGCGTCGACGTCCTCCGCGACGTGGCCGGGCTGGCGACGTCCCTCGGTGCCGAGCAGTCGGTGGTGGACGCCGCGGAGACGGACTTCGACCGTGCGGCGAAGGCCCTGGAGTCCGAGACCCGCGACCACGACGTCCGGCTCACGGCGATGTACGCGGACCACGACGGCGTGTACGTCGCCCGCCCCGACGACGACCCGGCGCTCCAGCTCTGGGCGTCGCACGGCGCGGACCTCACCGTCCCCGGGCCGAAGGGCCACTACTGGGGCGTCTACTCGTGGCCGAACGCCGGCAAGGTGGGCGGTGACGTCCTGCTGCTGTCCGACGAGGGCTACCAGGTCGACGACCTCGAGCGGCAGGCGACCTTCGCGGACCAGCCCGCGCTCGTGGCCGGTCAGGTCCACCCGTGGGTGCGGCCGGTGTTCGACTACGCCTCGCAGGCGGCCGCGATGGAGCAGCTGACCGGCTGGATCGCGGCGAGCGAGCGCCTGGAGCGGTAGCGCCCCGCGGCAGTGCAGCGGAGACCCGGGTGAGCCCGTAGCCGCACCCTGCCGCGGCCTACCCCGCCGGGTACGCCGCGTTCACCGCCTCCTGCGCCTGCTTCCACACCGCAGCACGCGCCCCCGCGTAGGTCCCGCCCTGCCCGTTGCCGACGTACCGGAGGTTGGTCGTGCCGCCGTCGGTGTTGCCCTGCCAGTAGGCAGTCACGACCCGGCTGGTCCCGCCGACGAGCCACACCTGGTCGGCGACGTCGGTCGTGCCGGTCTTCCCGAACAGCGTCATCCCGTCCGCGGTCTGGCCGCCGGTCGCGGTGCCGCCCCGGAACGCACCCTGCATCACCTGGAAGGCCGTCGCCGCGACCGCCGGCGAGAGCACCTGGCGACAGGTCCGCGGCTGACCGCCGAGGTCCTCGCCCGACCGGTCGGTGACCTGGTCGACCACCACCGTGTCGCAGCGGACCCCGCCGTTCGCCACCGCGGTGTACGCCGACGCCATGGTGAGCGGGGCGATGCTCTCGGTGCCGAGGATCGACGCCGGGTTCGCGGGCACCTTCCCGCCGGTGGCCAGGTGCACGCCGAGCCGAGCGGCCACGTCGCGGATGTCGCACAGGTCGAGCTGCGCCGCCATGGACACGTACGCCCCGTTCACCGACTGCGCCGTCGCCTCCCGCACGGAGTACGGACCCGTCTGCGCGGGCGAGTCGTTCCGGGGGTTCCAGGCGGCGTCGATCGTCCGTCCGCACTGGGTCCACGTGCGCTGCTCGTGCCGGGTCCCGTCGACGACGGTGTCGGGGCTCCGCCCGGCCTCGAGCCACGCGAGCAGGGTGAACAGCTTGTACGTCGACCCGGGTTGGAAGCCGCGGGCGTCACCGAGCGCCTCGTCGACCGCGTAGTTCAGCGACGTCGACCCGCGCGGCGCCCCCGCGGAGCGGTCGTACGCGGTGTTCTGCGCCATCGTGAGGACCCGTCCGGTGCTCGCCTCGACGGAGTCGAACGTCGCCCCGAGTGCGAGGGCGGGGTCGGTCGCGGGGTCGTACCGGTCGAGGAGCGCCTTCTGCTCGGCGTTCCGGTCGAGGTCGATCGTGGTCTGGACGCGGTAGCCGCCGGTCCGCCACGCGGCGTCCCGCTCCGCCTGGGTCGCGCCGAGCTGCGGCAGCGCACGGGCCACGCGGACCGCGTGCTCGCAGGCGTACTCGGCTCCGGGCGGAGCGGTCCCGCACCCCTGCTTCGGCGCGGTGCGGTGCACGTACTCGGAGGGCTTCGACGCCAGCGCGGCGCGCAGTGCGGCATCCGACAGGTGTCCCTGCTCGTGCATGGCCCGGAGGACCACGTCGCGCCGCGCCTGGTTCGCCGCGAAGTGCGCCGGGGTCGAGAGGTCGCGCCGCTCAGGCCACTGCACGATGGCGATGAGCGACGCGGCCTCGGCCGGGCTGAGGTCCGTGGCGTCCTTGTCGTAGTAGTGCTGCGCGGCGGCCTGGACGCCGTAGGTCTGGTCGCCGAAGTAGGCGATGTTGAGGTACGAGGTCAGGATGTCCCGCTTCGAGTACTGCTTCGCGAGCCCGATCGCGAGCTTGATCTCCTCGAGCTTCCGCTGCGGTGTCCGCGCGGTGGCCTCGGCGATCGCTGCATCGGCCTCGGCGGCGGGCAGCTGCGACGCCTGCTCGATCTTGATGTTCCGCACGAGCTGCATGGTGAGGGTCGATCCGCCGGACCCGCCCTTGCCGTGCGCGGCCGCCACGCTGACCAGGCTCCGCACGAGCGATGTGGCGTCCACCCCGCCGTGGTCCCAGAAGCGCTTGTCCTCACCGTCGACGGCGGCGTGGCGCAGGGCCTCGCTGATCCGGTCGTACGACAGCTGCTCGCGGTTCCGGTCGAAGACGTCCGCCAGGTGCACGGGCTTCCCGCCCCGGTACGCCCACACCTCGTTGCGGCTCGACAACTCGCCGACCTCGATGTACTCCGGCAACGACGAGAACGTGTCGATGGCGGTGGTCGCCCCGAACCCGGCCAGCGCGACGGCCGGCGTCACGCCGACCCCGACCAACAGACCGGCGAGCACGCTGCCCCCGACGAAGCCGCCCACGGCCCCGATCGCTCGTCCGAACGTCATGTGTTCCCCTCGTGCACCGCGGATCGGTGCGTCCGGACCGCAACCTGTCCCCGCCGTCCGGACGACCGCCGGGATTCCCCGGGGGAATCCCGGCACGTGACCTGGGAGAGTCCCGGATCGGTACGGATCGTTACCACGGCACGGCCTGGAGGCCCGTGGCGGCGCCGCCACGGGCCTCCAGGCCGTCGAACGGTCACGATCCGGCAACGGGCGGCGCCGCCCCGCCGCGCCCACGCTCCGCGGAGCGGGCGGGGCGCCACGAGTAGCCTCGACGGATGGCGGGGAACGGATGGCGCGAGGACGTCCTGGGGGCGCCGTTCGAACGACTCGAACTGCCCCTCGGCGAGGACCGCGAGGGTCCCGTGGTGGCCACGCTCGTGCGTCGGCGACACAGCCCCACGGACACCCTGCTCCAACCGCGCGGACCCCTGCACGGCGTCGACGTCCTGTACGTGCACGGCTGGTCCGACTACTTCTTCCAGGTCGAGCTCGCCGAGCGCCTCGAACGGCTCGGGGCCCGGTTCCACGCGCTCGACCTCCGCAAGTACGGGCGGAGCCTCCGGCCGCACCAGACCCCGGGTGACGTCGGTGACCTCGCCACCTACGACGAGGACATCGCCGCCGCCCTCGACGCGATCTCGACCGAGCACCGGGGCGGACCGCGACGGCGCCTCGTGCCGATGGGGCACTCGACCGGCGGGCTCACGCTGTCCCTCTGGGCAGCGCGGCACCCGGAGCTCGTCGACGGCCTCCTGCTGAACAGTCCGTGGCTCGAGTTCCAGGGCGCCGCGATCGGACGGGCGCTCATCGCCCCGGTGCTGAAGCTCGGCGCCCGCCGGAACCCGCTCGCACCGATGCCCGCCGTCGACCCGGGCTTCTCCACCCGCACCGTGTCGGCCGCGGGCGAGGGCTCGTGGACCTACGACCAGCGCTGGCGTCCGGAACGCGGGTTCCCACTGCACCCCGGGTGGCTGTCCGCGGTCTTCGACGGCCAGGCCCGCGTCGAGGCCGGGCTGGGGATGACCGTCCCGACGCTGGTGCTCCTCAGCGACAAGAGCATGTTGCAGCCGCGGTGGGACGAGGGCATGGCGCACGCCGACGTCGCGCTGAACGTGGACGTCGTGGCGCACCGGGCGCTCTCGCTCGGCGACGAGGTCACCGTACGGCGGCTCCGGGGCGCCCTGCACGACGTCGTGCTCTCGGAGCCCGCCGTCCGCGAGCAGGTGTACGACGCGATCGGGCGATGGGCGCACGCGCTGCCGCGCTGAGCGACCGCACTGGCCAGCCGCGAGGGCCGACCGCGCCGCCGACGTCTCAGGGCTGGATCGACACCCAGTCGATGAGCACGTGCCCTGGCTTGCCCCGGTTGCCGATCTGGAACGTGTAGCGGTGCGGCGTGGTCGGGACCGACTCGGTCACGGTGTCGAGCAGGACCCCGTCGAGGAAGTAGCTCACCGACTTCCCCGGCACCCAGACCGTCGTGTAGGTGTGCCAGTCCTCCCAGGAGGCGTCGGTGCGGATCCGGTAGGCCTTGTCGGCGTGCCCGGGGACCATCGAGTGGTGGAAGACGTCGGGCTTCCCGGAGAAGCCGCCCTCGGGGTAGTCGAGCTCCCCTTCCGCGGCGTCGTTCGAGGTCGGCCAGAGCATGACCGCTGTCCCGTTGCCCCGGCCACCCTCGACCTTCATCCGGATACTGAAGGTGCCGCCGGTCTGCGCCCACGCGGTCGCGGGCGGCCCGAAGACCCCGGCGGCGCCCTGCGTGCCGTTCATGGCGACGTCCATCACGCCGTCGTGGGCACTGGTGAGGGCGCCCGAGTAGTACTTGTCGCTCGTGCCCTCGTCGTACGCCTGCCAGGCCCCGGCGTAGGTGGCCGCGAACTGCCCGCCGCTCGCCGCCGGGGTGTCGAAGTCCTCGAAGAACGACGCCTGCGGCCCCAGCACCGGGTCGGGCACGCTCGGGGTCGGCGTCGCCGTGGGCTGGTCCGAGGACGGAGCACGGGCGCTCGACGTCGCGCCGTCGGCCGGGTCGCTGCTCGGCTCGGCGCCGCCGGTCGGGGTGCTGCCGGACGCGTCCCGGCCGTGCTCCGTGCTGCCGGAGGTCCCCCGGCTCGACGTGGACGCGCCGGGCGACGACGCGAGTTCGCTGCCCTGGACCGGCGGGGTCAGGAAGGCGAGCATGACCGAGACGGTGACCGCGGCGACGACGACCACGACGGCGCCCCGGACGAGCCCTCCGCGTGTCGAGGTGCTGCGCTCGCGCCGTTGCGAGTTCCGTTGCCGTGTCACGAGTGTTCTCCTGTACGTCCCTGCCACCGACAGGTTCGCGCACGGAACGATCTCGCGCGCCCCCTCGGGGCGTCGACGGCGGCATCCCGCAGGGGCGTGCGGGAAACCCCGCGCCGGTAGCGTGGCCCGCATGGCCGTCCAGCTCACCCGACTCGACCCGACCGGCGCCGATCGGGAGGCCCTGCTCGCCTTCCTGACGACCGAGGACTTCCCCTTCCACGTGCGTCCGCGCACCAGCACGGGGGACGCAGAGCGGGCGATCGATGCCGGAGCGTGGGACGACGACGAGCACCGGTCGTACTGGCTCGACGACGACGAGCACGGCCGCGTCGGCGTGCTGCGGCTCGAGGACCTCGCGGACCCGGTGCCGCTGTTCGACCTCCGGATCGCCGGCGAGCACCGCGGCCGGGGACTCGGCGTCCCGGCGCTCCGGGCGGCGACGGACCACGTGTTCACCTCGATGCCCGAGGTCACGCGGTTCGAAGGGCAGACCCGGGAGGACAACACCGCCATGCGCCGCGTGTTCCTGCGCGCCGGCTGGGTGAAGGAGGCGCACTACCGGGACGGTTGGCCGGTCGAGGGCGGCGCTCCGCTCGCGTCGGTCGCCTACGGGGTGCTGCGCCGCGACTGGGAGTCCGGCACCACGACGCCGGTCCCCTGGGACGACGACCCACGCTGACCGCGACACGCGGCCCGCGTCCCGCGGCGAGCGCGCGGGGGGTGACCCGAGGAGGGTCGAGACGACCCGGTGACGGCCGGGAGGCCCGTGGCGGCGCCGCCACGGGCCTCCCGGCCGTCACGTGGTCGCGATCAGCGACCGGGGGACGAACCTGAAGGTGCACCCCGAGTCGTTGCACCGAGTGCATCGATGCACCTAGTGTCTACGTACGTGACCCTCGCTCCCGACCGCCGTGCCGCGCTCAAGGCGCGGCACCGTGCCGCGCTGCTGCAGGCCGCTCGCGACCTCATCCACGAGCGCGGCGGCCGGGAGTTCAGCGTCGACGACCTCGCGGCGCGGGCCGACGTCGCACGCCGCACCGTGTTCAACCACTTCGCGTCGCTGGACGAGGTCCTGCTCACCGTCTGCGAGGAGGAGCTCTCGGTCATCATCGACCGGTTCCTCTCGGACATCGCGAACACCCCCGTCGGTGACGGCAGCCGGGCGTCGATGTTCGAGGAGATCGGGTCCGCCGCCCGCGGAGCCGACCTCGCCCCGGCGATCGCCGGCATGTACCGGACGCTCGGCGAACCCGGCAAGTCCGACCCGAAGGCGGCCGTGCTCACCCAGACGGCCTTCGCGCGGGTGACCGAGCGCCTCCGCGACGAGGTGCGCCGTCGGTACCCGGCCGCGGACGCCCTCGACGCGGCGCTGCTCGTCGAGTCGCTCATGAGCGGCATCGTCGTGATCGCCGACCACTGGCTGCAGGAGCACGCCGGCGAGATCGACGGCTCACCGCTCGACCAGGACGCACTCGACGCCTGGGACGCCCTGCTGAGCAGGCTGATCCACAGCGTCCGCAGCGGCTACATGCCGACCGACTGAGGCTCGTCCTCCTCCCGACCACCCGCGGGGTCCACCGGCGCACCCCGACCGCACAACCGCAGCACCACGAAAGGAACGGGGCTCTCCGCATGGCCGGTCTCCTCTACCGACTCGGGCGATTCTCCGCCCGCAGGCACTGGCTCGTGATCATCGCGTGGGTCGTGATCATGGGCATCGCCGGGCTCACCTACAGCCTGTTCGCCGGCTCGATCTCGTCGTCGATCTCGATCCCGAACACCAAGACCAGCCAGGTCCAGGACGAGCTCGCGGACAAGTTCCCGTCGGCGAACGGCGGCACCGGCACCCTGGTGTTCGCCACGACGGACGGCAAGGCGTTCACGAGCGCGCAGAAGTCGGAGGTCAAGGACTTCCTCGACGGGCTCACGGAGGAGAGCGGCGTCAAGAGCGTCTCCGACGGCTTCACCCTGCAGCAGCGCCTCGACGACCAGCGGCAGAAGATCGTCGACGGCCGGAAGCAGATCAGCGACGGGCGCGAGCAGATCGCCGACGGCCGGAAGCAGATCGCGGACGGGCAGGACCAGCTCGACGCGCAGAAGGCGCAGCTCGAGTCCGGCCAGGCGAAGATCGACCAGGCGCAGCAGCAGCTCGACGGGCAGAAGGCGCAGGCCCAGGCAGCGGGAGCCGCTGCGTCCGCGGCCGCGCAGGCACAGTTGCAGCAGGCGCAGGCGCAGATCGACGCCCAGCAGCAGCAGCTCACCGCCGGCGAGCAGCAGATCACCGCGGCGCAGAAGACCATCGACGCCAACACGGAGAAGCTCGACGCGAACGAGCAGAAGCTCGACGACAGCGAGCAGGAGCTCGAGCAGGGCTCGAAGCTGCTCGACCTGTCGAAGGACATCCGGTTCGTGTCGTCGAACGACGCCGCTGCGATCGGCACCGTGCAGTTCACGAAGTCGACCTACGAGGTCCCGCAGACCACGAAGCAGGCCATCTCGGACAAGGCCGACGCGGCGAAGATCAGCGGCGTGGACGTCTACGTCTCCAACGACATCGCGCAGGGCGTGCCGTCGATCCTCGGTCCCGGGGAGATCATCGGCGTCATCATCGCCGCGATCGTGCTGTTCCTGATGCTCCGGACGGTCATCGGTGCGGCGATCCCGCTGGTGTCCGCGGTGCTCGGCGTCGGCGTCGCGACCCTCGCCTCGCTGTCGTTCTCGAGCCTCGTGGAGTTCATCTCCGTCACGCCCGTGCTCGGAGTGATGCTGGGGCTGGCGGTCGGCATCGACTACTCGCTGTTCATCCTGAACCGGCACCGGACGCAGCTGAAGGCCGGCATGGACGTGCACGAGTCGATCGGGCTCGCGAACGGCACCTCCGGGAACGCCGTGGTGTTCGCCGGGACCACCGTCATCGTCGCCCTGCTCGCGCTCAACATCACCGGCATCCCGTTCCTCGGCCTCATGGGCACGGTCGGCGCGGTCGCGGTGTTCTTCGCGATCCTCATCGCCACGTCGTTCACCCCGGCGCTCCTCTCGCTGCTCGGCATGCGGATCCTGCGCCGGAAGGAGCGGGAGCGCATCGGCAACACCGACTCGATCCGGGTGCCGAACGCGCCGATGTCGACCTGGCGCGCGGTCATCACGCTCGTCGCCGGCATCGCCGTCCTCGGCACGATCGCCCTGCCTGCCACGCAGATGCGACTCGGCCTGCCCACGGGCGCGTCGGAGGCCGTCGACTCGTCGCAGTACAAGGCGTACAAGACCCTGTCCGACGAGTTCGGCGCCGGACAGAACGGACCGTTGCTCGTCGTGGCCGACCTGCCGAAGGCGATCAGCGAGGACGACGTGACCGCGACCGAGGTCACGATCGGCCAGGCGCTCGCGAAGAACGACGACGTCAAGGCCGTGCTGCCCATCGGCGCGTCGGAGGACCGGGACATCATCGCCTTCCAGGTCAAGCCGGCCGGAGGCCCGGACAGCGTCTCGACGGAGCGGCTCGTGCAGGACCTCCGCACGCAGCAGGTCAGCGTCGACGACGGCACGGCCACGCTCGGCGTCGCGGGCAACGCGTCCGCGAACATCGACGTGTCCGAGAAGCTCTCGAACGTGCTGCCGCTCTACCTCGCGGTCGTCGTCGGGCTGTCGCTCATCATCCTGATCATCGTGTTCCGGTCGTTCCTCGTGCCGATCACCGCGACGGCCGGGTTCATCCTGTCCGTGCTCGCGTCGTTCGGTGGTCTGACCGCGATCTACCAGTTCGGCTGGCTCGGATCGGTGTTCGGCGTGCACGACCCGGCACCCATCCTGAGCTTCCTGCCCATCATCGAGATCGGCATCCTGTTCGGGCTCGCGATGGACTACCAGCTGTTCCTGGTGTCCGGCATGCGGGAGGCGTACGCCCACGGAGCCTCGGCCAAGGTCGCGGTCCAGCGGGGCCTGCACGCCGGTCGGGCAGTGGTCACGGCGGCGGCGATCATCATGATCTCGGTGTTCGCGGGCTTCATCTTCTCGGACTCGTCGACGATCAAGCCGATCGGCTTCGGGCTCGCGTTCGGTGTCCTCCTCGACGCGTTCGTGGTCCGCATGCTGCTGATCCCGGCGATCATGCACCTGCTCGGTCGGAGCGCGTGGTGGATCCCGAAGTGGCTCGACCGGATCCTGCCGGACGTCGACGTCGAGGGCGCGAAGCTCGAGCGGGCGCACCCGGCCGGCGGGCGTGGGCCGGATGCGGGTGCGGAGCACCACGGGGCGCACGCCGCGCCGGTGGAGCCGGACGCGAACCCGCACGAGGGTCACACGCCGACGCACCGCGCGTAGCGCGCCGCACCGACGCGACCGCCTGGAGGCGCGGAGCCGGTCCACGAGACCGGCACCGCGCCTCCAGTGCGTGGCCCGTGGGGCGTGCCTGGCCGGACCGGGCGTCCTTGGTCCTTCCCCCTGCCGAGTACGGCCGGTCCCACCGTCGTTCGCCGACCGTTCGTGCACGAAGGGTAAGGTGACCGCATGACCGCGATCGACGCCGACCCCCTCGCCCTCGACCGGCAGCTCTGCTTCGCCCTCGCCGCGACGAGCCGGAGCGTCATCGGCCTGTACCGGGACCTGCTCGAGCCGATGGGCCTGACGCACCCCCAGTACCTCGTGATGCTCGCACTCTGGGAACACGACCCGAGGTCCGTGCGCGAGATCGCCGGCGAGCTCCGGCTCGACTCGGCGACGCTCAGTCCACTGCTCAAGCGCCTCGAGGCCTCCGGCTACGTCCGACGGACTCGGAGCGCGGCGGATGAACGGCAGCTCGAGGTGTCCCTGACCACCGCCGGACGGACGCTCCGGGACCGAGCCGAGGCCGTCCCGCTCGCGGTGGCCGACCGACTCGGCTGGCCGCTCGCACGACTCGAGGCCCTCAAGGACGAACTGACCGAACTGCTGGAGCGCGTCGACGTCGTCTGACCCTGGCCCGAGCGGACACTTCGTGCCACAATGGTTCGTGTACGAATGAAAGGACCGGTGATGGGACGCTTCGCCCGCTGGTACGAGAAGTGGAACACCACGCTCATCGAGAAGATGGGGCCGTCGCAGATCGGCGCCGGACACCCCGAGGGCGTCGACGACCGGACGGTCGACCGCGCGTGCCCGATCTGCGGTCAGCCGTTGTCGCTGCACCAGGTGATCCGGCCCGAGGGTCAGGTACGTTCGTCGACGCTGGTGTGCCCCGCTCGCTGACGATCCCCTCCGAGAAGGAATTGCACCCGACAACACGTGGTTGAACGGACACGTGAAGCTCTTCGAACCCGCCGACTTCGGCGCACTGCACCTCCGCAACCGGATCGTCATGGCCCCGCTCACCCGCACGCGCGCGGGCGCCCAGGGCATCCCGAACGACCTGCTCGTCGAGCACTACCGCCAGCGTGCCGGCATGGGCATGATCATCACCGAGGGCACCTGGCCCGTCCAAGAGGGCCGCTCGTACCCCGGCCAGCCCGGCATCGAGACCGACGAGCAGGTCGCCGGCTGGCGCCGCGTCACCGACGCCGTGCACGCCGAGGGCGGCACGATCGTCATGCAGCTCATGCACGGTGGCCGCGTCTCCCACACGTCGATCTCCGAGACGCCGCGCATCGTCGGCCCGAGCGCGATCGCCGCCCCCGGCCAGACGCACCTCGCCGACGGCAGCAAGGCGGACATGCCCGTGCCGCACGAGCTGACCACCGCCGAGGTCCGCGAGGCCGTCCAGGGCTTCGTCCAGGCCGCTCGCAACGCGATCGCCGCCGGACTCGACGGTGTCGAGGTCCACGGTGCCAACGGTTACCTCGTGCACGAGTTCCTCTCCCCCGTCTCGAACACCCGCACCGACGAGTACGGCGGCTCCCCCGAGAACCGCGCCCGCTTCGCCGTCGAGGTCACCACGGCCATCGCCGAGGCCATCGGCGCGGACCGGGTCGGCATCCGCCTCTCGCCGCAGCACAACATCCAGGGCGTGCTCGAGGAGGACGACGCCGACGTCATCGCCACCTACACGGCGGTTGCCGAGGGCCTCGCACCCCTCGGACTCGCGTTCGTCGACGTGCTGCAGGCCGACGTCACGTCGGAGCTCGTGCAGACCATCCGCCGCACCGCCGGCGCACCGTTCATCGCGAACTCCGGCTTCTCGTCGGTGACCACGCGCGACGAGGCCATCGCGCTGCTCGACTCCGAGCACGTGGACGCCGTCGCCGTCGGTCGTCCCGCGATCGCGAACCCGGACCTCGCGCTCCGTTGGGAGCAGGACGAGGAGCTCAACGAGCCGCGTCCGGAGCTGTTCTACGGGGCCAGCGCCGAGGGCTACACGGACTACCCGACGCTCGCCGAGCTGCGCACGCCGGTCGCGTGATCGACGGAGCCGCCTGACGGACGGGAGGCGCGGTGCCGGCTGGCACCGCGCCTCCCGTCTGTCCCGGGGGTGCGTCGGCGCTCACGCGGGCGTCGCTGGGGGACGACGGGACCGCTGTCGTGCGACGACGACGGCGTCGTTCCGTGCACGCGCCGGCAAGTAGCGGACGCAACGAACGACATCGCCGTCGTCGTGCGACGACGACGGCGTCGTTCGACGACGGCGCATCGACGGCAGCGGGAGCCACGAAACCCGGGAACACGACACCCGGGAACACGACACCCGGGAAACAGAAGACGCCCCCGGTCCGAGTGGAACCGAGGGCGTCATCCCTGCTGTCTCAAACAGTGTGCGCTCGAAGGGACTCGAACCCCCAACCTTCTGATCCGTAGTCAGATGCTCTATCCATTGAGCTACGAGCGCGTGGCGTTTGCGGCCGTGGAAGACTCTACAACAGGTGCAGCCACTCGCGCCAATCGAGCCCCTCCCGCGCGGCCGCTCGGCGTGTCGCGCCGACGCCGGGCCGGCTCAGGCCTCCTCGTCGAACACCTCGCCGAGGAACGTCTGGAGCGCCTGCCACGACCGACGGTCCGCGGTCGCCTGGTACTGCGCGCCGTGGTCCGGGGCGTCCGTGCCCGGGACGGCGAACGCGTGCATCGCGCCGGAGTAGGTGACGACCTGCCAGTCGACCTCCGGCGCCGAGCGCATCTCGTCTTGCCACTCGTGGACCTTCTCGTCGGGGACCATCGGGTCCGCTCCACCGGTGAGCACGAGGAGCTTCGCCCGGATCTGGTGCGCGTCGGAGGGGTCGTGGGCGATGAGCCCGCCGTGGAACGACACCGCCCCGACGAGGTCCGCCCCGGTCCGCGCGAGCTCGAGGGCGGTCGACCCGCCGAAGCAGTACCCCATGACGACGATCCGGGTGTGGTCGACGTCCGGGTCCTGTCGGAGTTGCTCGAACCCGGCGAGCGCGCGGGCGCGGAGCAGCGGGAGGTCCTGGTAGAACGAGCCGGCGACCTGCCCGGCGGTGTCGTCGCCCGGACGGATGCCGGCGCCGTAGATGTCGGCGCCGAACGCGACGTACCCGAGTCGGGCGAGCATCGTGACGCGGGCGTGGACGTGCTCGTTGACGCCGTGCCAGTCGTGGACGACGAGCACCGCGGGGCGCGGGCCGGCGATGGCGTGGTCCTTCGCGAGCACGCCCTCGAGGGCGGTCCCGTCGTGGTCGTACCGCACGGTCTCGACGCGCACGTCGGCGCCGGCGGGGTCGGGAACGGTCTGCAGGATGTCGTCGATGGTGGTCACGCTGCGACGCTACGCCGCCGGACCCGGGACGGGCCTTCCCCCGGACCCGGACCCGGCCGGCCTCCGGCGCGTGGTGACCGGATGACGGACGGGAGGCACGTGGCGGACCCGCCACGTGCCTCCCGTCCGGTGGTCCGCCGGTCAGGCGTCGATGTTGTCCCAGCCCTCGGGCCCCTCGGTCCCGGCGGCGTAGTCGTCCAGGGGCACGCGGCCGTCTCGCCAGGCCTGCAGGAACGGCTCGACGACCTTCCACCCCTGCACGGCGCTGTCGCCACGGACCGACAGGGTGGCGTCGCCCTCGAGGACCCCGGCGAGCACCTCGCCGTAGGCACTCAGCCGACCGGGGTTGAACGTCACCGACAGCGCCGTGTGGTCGATCGTGTACGGGTCGCCGGGGCCGTTCACGTTGAGCTCGAGCTGGAGTTCGTCCGGGGCGATCCAGATGCGGAGCCGGTCGGGCAGTTCGGCCCCGGTCAGCCCGTTCGGCACGTGCGGGGAGTCCTTGAACGTGATGATGATCTCGCGACGCTGCTTCCCGAGCGCCTTGCCGGAGCGGAGCGTGATCGGGACGCCGGCCCACCGCCAGTTCGCGACCTCGAGGGTGAGCTGGGCGAGGGTCTCGGTGCCGAGCGAGGGGTCCACACCCTCCTCGTCCACGTAGCTCGGCAGCTGACGATCACCGATGGTCCCCGCGGTGTAGCGGGCACGCTTGCCCGCGGCCACCGCGTCACCGCCCCAGGGCCGGACGGCACGGAGGACGAGCTCCTTCTGCGTGCGGAGGTCGTCGGCGTCGATCGACGCGGGGGCCTCCATCGCGACGACGGCCATCACCTGGAGCAGGTGGCTCTGGATCATGTCGACGAGGGCGCCCGCCTTGTCGTAGTAGCGGGCGCGGCCCTCGAGCCCGAGGGTCTCGTCGTAGACGATGTCGATGCGCTCGACGTGCTGCGACGAGAGCAGCGGCTCGATGATGCGGTTCGCGAACCGGAGCCCGAGCAGGTTGAGCACGGTGGACCGACCGAGGAAGTGGTCGACGCGGTGGATGCGCTCCTCGGGCAGGAACCCGTGCAGGACGTCGTTGAGGTGCTCGGCGCTCCGGGCGTCGGTGCCGAACGGCTTCTCGAGCGCGAAGCGGGTGCCCTGCGGGAGGTCGAGCCCGGCCAGCACCTCGCAGCTCTTCTCGGTGACGGCGGGCGGGAGCGCGAAGTAGACCGCCGGGTCGTGCTGGCAGTCGGCGAGCAGGGCCTTCAGGTCGTCCGCGCTGGTGACGTCCGACTTGCGGTAGCTCGACGCCTCGACGACGGCGCGGAGTCGGGCGCTCAGCCGCTCGGACCCGTCGTGCGCGCCCTCGTCCTCCTCGTTCTTCGACGCCTGTGCGTTCTCGAACGCGTCGTGCACGAGACGCTTCCAGTCGTCGTCCGACAGGTCCTCCGTGCCGGCGCCGACGAGCTGCACGTCCCAGTCCTCCTTCACCTCCAGGAGGGTCGCGAGGCCGGGGAGCAGCAGCCGCTTCGACAGGTCGCCGCTGGCACCGAGGATGAGCAGGGTGGTCTGGAGGCTCGACATGCCCCAGACCGTACTCACGAGTCCTGCAGGTGGCCGGGTCCGGGGCCGTGCCGTCGGGTCGCGTGCACCGGCGCCCGCTCCGGGCGTGCCTCCGGTCTCGCCGATACGGTGGGGGCAGTCCGGCGCGAGGGAGCACGATGAGCAGTGAGCACGACGGGCGGCGCCTCCGCGTCGCAGTGATCGGGACGGGCATGATCGCGGGCGTCCACGTCCGGGCCGCCGCCGCCTCGGGCGCGGAGGTGCTCGGCGTCCTCGGTCGCACGCCGGCGCGCTCGGAGCAGGTCGCCGCGCAGCTCGGCCTCCCGCGGGGCTACGCCTCGCTCGACGAGGTGATCGCGGACGCCCCGGACGTCGTGCACGTCTGCACCCCGAACGGGCAGCACCACCCCCAGTCGCTCGCGGCCATCCGTGCCGGCATCCACGTGGTGTGCGAGAAGCCGCTGGCGCTCGACCCGGCCCAGGCGGACGAGCTCGTCGCCGCGGCCGCCGAGGCCGGCGTCGTCGCGACGGTCCCGTTCGTGTACCGCTACCACCCGATCGTGCGCGAGATCCGGGCCCGGGTCGCGGACGGCGAGCTCGGTCGGCTGCTCGCCGTGCACGGGCACTACCTCCAGGACTGGATGCTCGACGAGGACGCGTCGTCGTGGCGGGTGGACCCGTCGTCGAGCGGCGTCTCGCGCGCCTTCGCGGACATCGGTTCGCACTGGTGCGACCTCGTGGAGTTCGTCACGGGGCAGCGGTTCGTCGAGGTGTCGGCAGCGACCGACGTCGTGTACCCGACCCGACCGGCGGCGTCCGGTCCGTCCTTCTCCGGCTCCCCCGACCCCGATCCGGTCGCGGACGCCAGCGAGCGCGCCGAGGTCACGACGGAGGACACCGCCGTCGCCACCTTCCGGACCGAGGCCGGGCGCATCGGCAACGTCGTCATCTCGCAGGTCTCCGCCGGGCGCAAGAACCGGCTCTGGTTCGAGGTGGACGGCACGCTCGGCTCCGCGGCCTTCGACCAGGAGCAGCCCGAGTCCGCCTGGTTCGGCACCGACCGCGGGGCGCAGATCGTGGTCCGGGACCCGTCGCAGGGCGTGCCCGACCAGCGACGCCTGGCGATGGTGCCGGCCGGGCACCCGCAGGGGTACCTCGACGCGTTCACCGCGTTCGTCTCGGACACGTACGAGGCAGTCCGGGGCGGGTCGCCCGAGGGGCTGCCGACGTTCGCGGACGGCGCCCGGGCCGCGGCGATCATCGAGGCCGTGGTCCGGAGCGCGGCCGCACGCGACTGGCGGACGATCGGCTGAGCACTCGCGTCCGGCCGGGGGTCGGACCGGACCGACTGGAGGCCCGGATCACGTGACCGACGTCGGTCACGTGATCCGGGCCTCCAGTCTGAGCGCGCACAGCAAGCGGGATGCACGCTGGAGCCATGAGCACGACCGTGAGCGACTTCGTCATCGACCGCATCAAGTCCTGGGGCGTGACCCGGGTCTTCGGCTACCCGGGTGACGGGATCGGCGCGTTCGACGGCGCCCTCGGCAAGGCCGACGGCAGCGAGCGCGCCCTCGAGTACGTGCGGCCGACCCACGAGGAGATCGCGGCGCTCATGGCCACCGCGCACGCGAAGTTCACCGGCGAGGTCGGGGTCTGCGTCGCCACCTCGAGCCCCGGTGCGTTCCACATGCTCAACGGGCTGTACGACGCGCAGATGGACAACCAGCCGGTGGTCGCGATCGTCGGGCAGCAGGGACTCGCGTCGATCGGGTCGTTCACCCAGCAGGAGTCGAACCTCGAGCGCGTGTTCGCCGACGTGGCCTGCTACGTCGAGACCGTGGCGTCCCCGGACGCCGCCGGGGTGGTGATCGACACGGCGTTCCGCACCGCGATGCTGCGGAAGCAGCCCGCCGTGGTGGTGCTCCCCCACGACGTGCAGGCGATGGCGTGGGAGGAGCCCGCGGCCGAGCACTGGGTCTCCCGGTCGAGCGACGTGCCGGCCTCGACGCGGATCACGCCGTCGGCCGACGACGTCCGGAGGTTCGCGGAGATCCTGAACTCCGGGAAGAAGATCACCTTCCTGGTCGGAGCCGGCGCCCGCGGCGCCACGGACCAGGTGCTCGCGGCGGCGGAGCGGACCGGCGCCGGGATCATCACCGCGCTCCGCGGCAAGGACGTCGTGCCGTCGGACGTGCCGTACCACACGCAGCAGGTCGGGCTGCTCGGTTCCCGGCCCTCCCTGACGCAGATCAAGGAGTGCGACACGATCGTGCTCCTCGGGACGAACTACCCCTACGGCGAGTACCTGCCGAAGTCGGGGCAGGCGCGGGGCGTGCAGGTCGACATCAAGCCCGAGCAGCTCGGCCTGCGGTACCCGACCGAGCTCAACCTCTGGGGCGACGTCGGTGCGACGCTCGACGCCGTCATGCCGCTCCTGGAGCAGACCACCGACCACTCGTGGCAGGAGCAGCTCGCCGACGAGATGCGCGAGTGGGAGGCCGAGATGGCCCGCCAGGCCGAGGTCTCCTACAGCGACGGGGTCAACCCGCGCCGGGTCATCCGCGCGGTGAACGAACGGCTGCCCGAGCGCGTCACCGTGACCTGCGACGCGGGCACCACGGCGGACTGGTACGGCCACCACATCCGGCTCCGTCGGGGCATGCACGGCGACATGTCCGGCCGGCTCGCGACCATGCTCGCGGCGATGCCGTACGCCGTCGCGGCGAAGTTCGCGTTCCCGGACGCGCCGGCGGTCTGCACGATCGGCGACGGCGCGTTCCAGATGCTCGGGATGAACGAGCTCATCACCGTGAAGAAGTACATGGCGAACTGGCCGAACCAGCAGCTCGTCATCGTGATCATGCACAACGACGACCTCGGCCAGGTCTCGTGGGAGATGCGGACCGAGGACGGCAACCCGATGTGGCGCGGCTCGCAGGACGTCGAGACGATGGACTACGCCGGGTACGCCGAGCTCCTCGGGTTCACCGGCATCGCGGTGCACGACGACAGCGAGGTCGACGCGGCCGTCGAGCGGGCGTTCGCGAACCCCGGGGTGACCGTGATCGACGCGTACGTCAGCCGCAGCGTGCCGCCGCTCCCTCCGCACATCACGGCGGAGTACGCGATCAACACCGCGAAGAGCCTGCTCAAGGGCGACCCGGTCGAGCTCGACGTCGTGAAGGACTCGGCGAAGGCGATGGCCGCGGAGGCCGTCGAGCGGGTGAAGGGCGCCCTCGGCCGCGACTGACCACCACGTGGTGCCCGTGTGAACATCGTGTGACGCGTTCGGGGGTCAGCTGGCGTGTCGCCTGTGCGTTCTCCTAGGTTCGTCGCCGATGAACACTTCCCACCACTCCCGAACGCGTCGTGGGCGCGTCGTCGCGGGCGCAGCGCTCGCCACGGCGGGCGTCCTCGTCGCGCTGTCCGTCCCGTCCGTCGCCAGCGCTGCCGACGGTGACACCACGATCGACATCGTCGACATCAACGACTTCCACGGTCGGATCGAGTCCGAGGGCACGACCGCCGACAAGGCCGCCGGTGCCGCTCGGCTCGCGACCGTGGTGCAGTCCTGGCGTGAGGCGAACCCGAACACGATCTTCACGAGCGCGGGCGACAACGTCGGCGCATCGACCTTCACGTCGCTCATCCAGCAGGACACCCCGACCATCGAGGCCCTGAACGCGATGCGGCTCGACGTCAGCGCGATCGGCAACCACGAGCTCGACAAGGGTCAGGACGACTTCACCGACCGCATCGAGGCGGCCGCGGACTGGCAGTACGTCTCGGCGAACATCGTCGAGGAGGGCACGACCACGCCGGCCTTCACGCCGTACCAGATCGTCGAGAAGGGCGGGGTCGAGGTCGGCTTCATCGGCGCGACGACCGAGGACCTCATCCCCGGACTCGTCAGCCCCGGCGGGGTCGAGGGGCTCGAGATGGCCCCGGTGGTGAGCCAGGTCAACAAGTACGCTGACGAGCTCACCGACGGCGACCCGGACAACGGCGAGGCCGACGTGCTCGTGCTCCTCGTGCACGAGGGGGCGGCGTCGAGCAACATCGCCGACGCGACCGGGTCGAGCACCTTCGCGAAGATCGCCGCCGGCGTCGACGAGCGGGTCTCGGCGATCGTCTCGGCGCACACCCACTTCTCGTACGACCACGAGATCGCCGGGCCGACGGGCGAGCTCCGCCCCGTCATCCAGACCGGTTCCTACGGCGTCAACTACGGGCACCTGCAGCTGACGGTGGACGCGGACAAGCAGCTCACCGACATCTCGGCCGAGGTCACGCCGGTCAACACCGACCCGCGCACCGCGACCGACACCTCGTCGGTCGCCGAGGTCGCGGGGATCGTCGCCGACGCGAAGGCCGTCGCCGAGGTCGAGGGCGCGAAGCCGCTCGGGAAGGTCACCGGCGACCTCCGCCGCGCCGTCCAGTCGGACCGCACGAGCGAGAACCGCGGCGGGGAGTCGGTGCTCGGCAACAACATCGCCGAGGTGCAGCGAGCCGCCACCGCCCGGAACGGCTCGCAGGTCGCCTTCATGAACCCCGGCGGCCTGCGCACCGACATCCTGTACAGGTCGAGCGGCGCGAACGATCCGGACGGCACCGTGACCTACAAGGAGGCGGCGCTCGTCCAACCGTTCGCGAACACCCTCGTCACCGAGGACATGACCGGTCAGCAGATCAAGGACGCGCTCGAGCAGCAGTGGCAGCCGGACGGCTCGGACCGCCCCTTCCTGAAGCTCGGCGTCTCCGACGGCTTCGCCTACACCTACGACCCCGCGAAGGGTCGTGGGGAGCGCATCACCACGATGACGCTCGACGGCGAGCCGATCGCCCTCACCGACACGCTCAAGGTCACGGTCAACTCGTTCCTCTCGACCGGCGGCGACAAGTTCTCCGCGTTCACGACCGGGAAGAACATCGCCGACTCGGGCCAGGTCGACCTCCAGGCTCAGGTCGACTACTTCGCGGCGAACCCCGTCGTGACGCCGCCGAAGGACCAGCGTGCGGTCGGGGTCACGGTCTCCCCCACGCCGGACGGCGGCTTCCGGCCCGGTGACGAGGTCACGGTGCGCCTGTCGTCGCTCGTGTTCTCGAGCGAGGACCCGTCCGCAGCAGGATCGGTGTCGATCGGTGCCGGGGACGAGGAGCTCGCCAGCGCCCCGATCGACCCGACCATCGTGGACAAGACGGACGAGCAGGGCACGGCGACGCTGACCTTCACGGTCCCCGGCGCAACGGCCTCCGACGACGGGGTGGCACGTGCTGCTGCCTCGACCCGCGCGGTCGCCGCAGCCGAGACGGCCGAGCAGCCCCTCGTCGTGACGCTGCCCGGCGGCCAGACGATCACCCTCGCGGTGACGATCCCGGCCGAGACGGCAGCCGAGCCGGAGCCCGAGCCCGGGACGGACCCGACCGACCCCGCCGACCCCACCGACCCGGGCACGCTCCCGGGCGTCGAGGACGGCGGTGACGTCGACGGCGGCGCCGGGACCGGCGTGCCGATCGACGACGGCGACGGTGACGTCGACGCGATCGTGCCGACGGACGAGCTCGCCTTCACGGGCGCCGAGCTGACCGGGCCCGCGATCGCGGCCGGTCTGCTCCTCCTCGCCGGCGTCGCAGGCCTGGTGGTCGCTCGACGGGGGCGCGCGCAGCGTGCCGCAGCGGGCACGGCTGACTGATGCGGCCGTCTGACGCGACCGTCTGACGGACTGGAGGCGCGGTGCCAGCGGGCACCGCGCCTCCAGTCCGTACGGTGTCCCGTCCGGGACGTCCCTGTCCATGCGGGCCGGTGCGGCGTATCCTCGGCACTGTCGCATCGCGACGCGTCGCGCCGGGTCATCTCTCATCCGCCGGCGGTGGTTCCGCTCGGTGCGGACTCCGCGGCGCGGGTGCTCTCCGTCTCCAGGGAAACGACGGAGGGCACCCACCACCCGGTCCGTCGACACTGGTCAGCGCGAGCCGCCGGTCCGCGCGAGCCTCTGGTCAGCGCCCGCGCAGGTCAGCGCCCGCCGCAGGTCAGCGGAAGAGCTGCTCGGCGATGTACGACCCCTTGCGCGGGGCCGGTGGGACCGCGAAGACCGCCGAGCCGATGTGCGAGACGTACTCGTTCAGCCGGTCCGAGGCCCCGAGCTTCCGCTGGAGCCGCTCGAAGTGCTCCGGGTCGTTCATGTACGCGGCGAACAGCAGCCCGGCGTCGAGCTGGCCGTACTGGTTCAGGCCGTCCGTGTAGTTGTACCCGCGGCGGAGGATCTTCACGCCGCCGTTGGCTTCGTGCGCCGCGAGGGCGATGTGCGACCGGGCGTCGATCTTCGTCGTCCCGTCACCGTGCGCCGCGTGGAAGTCCGGCGTCGTGTGCTCCGATCCGCCGGAGAGCGGTGCCCCGTCGATCTTGGTCCGACCGAACACCCGCTGCTGGTCGCTGACCACGTCGGCGTCCCACGTCTCGAGGTTCATCCGGATCTTCCGGACGACCTGGTAGGTACCGCCGCGCATCCACGCCGCGCCGTCCCCGGGCTGGTCGACCCACACGAAGCGGTCGAACTCGTCGTCCGTGGTGACGTTCCGGGTGCCGTCCTTGAACCCCATGAGGTTCCGCGGGGTCGACTGCGACGGGCCAGCGGAGGCGCGGCCGAACCCGAGCACCGTCCAGCGTACGGTCGCGGTGCCGCGGGCCATGCGGGCGAGGTCCCGGACCGCGTGGTAGGCCACTTGGGGGTCGTCCGCGCAGGCCTGCAGGGAGAGGTCCCCGCCGGTCAGTTGCTCGTCGAGGTTGTCGCTCGGCAGGGTCGGGATCGCGGCGAGGTGCGCCGGACGCTTGTCGGCCAACCCGAAGCGCTCGTCGAACACGCCCGGTCCGAGGCCGACCGTGACGGTGAGCGACGCCGGCCCGAGGTCGAGGGCCTCGCCGGTGTCGGCGCCGACGCCGTTGCCGTGCGCCGGCTCGACGCTGCCGACGGTCTTGCCCGCCTGCAGCTGGGCGATCGCGGCCGACCACCGGGCGAGCAGCACCTGCAGGTCCGTCGCGACCGACGTCGACAGGTCGAAGGTCATGAAGACGCAGTGGCGCTGCGGGACGGTCCGGATGCCGCCCTGCGGCTGGCCGGCGGCCGTCGCGTAGAAGGGGTGCTGCTGCGAGAGGTCGAGCGATTCGTCGCCGTTCGTGGCGGCGGCGAGGGGTTCACCCCGGTCGCGGCGGCCGCGCCGGCGATGCCGACGGCCGCGCCGACCCCGGCTCCAGCGGCGGCCAGGCCGGCGCCGAGGAGACCGCGGCGCGAGAACCCCGACGAGTGCTGCGCCGTCGCCCGGTCGGGGTCCGCCGGGTGCTGCGCCGTCGCCCGGTCGGGGTCCGCCGGGTGCTGCTCGTGCTCGGTCGTCACGCGGTGGCGACCTTCTCCGCGAGGCGCGACAGCGGGTCCTGCAGCGCCTGGACCTGCTGCGAGATCGCGTTGGCGTCGGAGCGCCGCAGGGACTCGTCCCAGGGCTTGAACCCGCCGAGGCCGTCCGCGTCGCGGTAGCTGTCCATGAGCGAGTTGGTGGCGTCGAACTGCTTCGCGATCTGCTGCGTCAGCGTCGGGTCGGTCTTCGTCAGCCCCGGCTTGAGGTACGCGAAGGCCTGACGGGCGCCCTCGACGTTCGCGGCGAGGTCGACGAGGTCGATGTGGCTGTACGCCTCCTCCTCACCCGTGATCTTGTTCGACTGGACCTCCTCGAGCAGGCCTGCGGCGCCGTTGGCGAGGTCCTCGGGCTTGTAGTCGAGCGTCGGCACGAGCTTCGCGAGGAGCCGGACGTTCTCGGTCAGCGCTGCCGCGGTCTTCTTCGTCGAGGCGGTGATCTCGCCCGCCTGGAAGAGGTCCTTCTCGACGGCGTGGAAGCCGCTCCAGCCCACGGCATCGTCGAGGTTCGAGGCGCGCATGTCGATGAGGTAGTCGAGGTTGCCGGCGTTGTCGGTCGCCTTGTAGCCCTTCTTGACGAAGCCGTCGACGTCGCTCTCGATGTGCTCGTAGTACGGGCGGGCGTTCGCGTAGTCGGCCTTCGCCGCGTCGACGTCACCCTTGTCGACGTCGGCCTGCAGCTGCTCGACCGCGGTGACCATCTCCGTCACCTGGCCGTCGACGTAGGTCGCGTAGCCCTTGGTGCCGTCGGCGAGGAGCGTCGCCGCACTGCTGTTCGCGGTGTCCGCGACCTTGCCGGTGACGGTGAAGTCGGTGAGCTCGGTCGCCGCGCCGGGGCAGTACACCTGGTACGTCCCGCCGCTGAGCGTCGCCGTGAAGTGCACGGGGTCGAGCCCGGGTGCCAGGTTCTCCTTCTCACCGAGGATTCGCTGGTCCTGCAGCAGCTCGACCTCGGTGATCGCGGTCGACGACTCGTTCTTCACCGTGAAGGTGACCGGGCCGGCGGGGACCTTCGTCGAGGACACGGCGCAGGCGTCGGACCCGTCGTTCGTCAGCGTGATGGTCACCCGTGCGACCTTGCCGGAGGCGCTCGCGTCGCCCGCTGCGGACGACGATCCGGAGGCGCAGCCGGTCAGGGCGAGCGCGGTCACGGCACCGAGCGCGCCGAGGGTGATCAGGGGACGGACGGTGGTCTTACCGAGCGGCATACGCGGGGCTCCTCGTGGGGTCAGCGGCGGGCGGGCCGCTGGGCAGGGTCGTGTCGGGGTCGGGCGCAGGGGTGGTGGTGCGACGGCGGTCGCGGAGGGCGAGCAGCAGCTGCACGACGGCGGCGCCGCCGAGCGCGAGGGGCAGCCACGCCGCCCAGAGCTGCAGTTCCGCACCCCGGGTCGCGGCGGCGGCCGCGGTCGCGGCGGCGCGCTGGGCGACGGCGTCCGGGACGCCCCACACGTCGCGGTCCAGGGTGGTGGTCCGGGCGGACGGGAGGCCCCCGCCGCGCAGCGTGAGCACGTCGCGTTCCGAGCTGGTCGCGTCCAGCACGCCACCGGCGACGGTCCAGACGGTGGTCGTCCGCGTGGTCGACCACGAGGCCGTGAACGGTCCGGGGTTGGTCGACGGGGAGATGCCCACCGGGATGCGGCCGAAGAGCCCGACGAGGTCGTCGAGCGTCAGGCTGCTCGGCTGGTCGGCTCCCGTGCCGGCACCGGTGATCCGCCAGCGGTCGGCGGTGACGCCGGCGCGGGTGACCCGGCGGTGTGCGGAGGCCGGGAGTGTTGTCTCGGACTGCGCGCCGTTCCCCGACGTCCGGAGCACCCCGGACGTCCCGTGGACGTCGGCGGTCAGGCTCGTCTGGTCACCGTCGAGCCGGACGGTGTCGGGCAGGCGCGGCGTCGCGACGGTGGCCGGAACCCCGATCGCGAGGACGACCGCGGCGAGCGCGAGCCCACCGGCGACCACGGTCCGGACGAGGGGCACGCGTGCCGGCGTCGGGCGCCAGGAGCGTGGCCAGAGCGACAGGGCGAGCACCGGCACGAGGTAGAGCGCCCAGCCGAGCAGCTCGATGACCCGCGGGTCCGGCGGAACACCGAGCACGCCGGTGACGAGCGCGCCCTGGACGGACCCGTTCGGCGCGAGCCAGGACAGGTCCACGGTGCGCTGCTGTCCGATGACGATCCAGCCGGCCTCGTGCGCGTGGCGGATCGCGGTGAGGACGAGCCCGGCCGCGACGAAGACGAGGAAGACGCCGGTGCCGGTGAAGAACTTCGCGAGGTTCAACCGGACGCCGCCGGTGTAGATGCCGTACCCGATGACGACCGCGGCCGCCACGCCGAGGACCGCACCGAGTGCCGCCGAGCCGGTGTCGCGCGAGGCCTGGAAGGTGGCCAGCAGGAAGACCGACGTCTCGAAGCCCTCCTTGAGGACGGCGAGGAATGCCATGCCCGCGAGTGCCCATGCGGTTCCGCGCCCGAGGGCCGCCGTCGCACTGGCTTCGATCTCGGTGCTCAGGTTCCGCGCGTGCGACCGCATCCAGACGATCATGCCGGTGACGAAGACGACGGCGACGATGCCGATGACGGTCTCCATGCCCTCCTGCTCGGCCTGGGGCAGCGCCTGCTCGACGAGCTGGAGTCCGAAGCCGACGGCGACGCTGAGCAGGACGGCGGTCCCGACGCCGAACCACATCGGCGCGAGGGGCACGCGGTTGCGACGCAGGAAGGCGGCGATGATGCCGACGATGAGCGTGGTTTCGAGACCTTCGCGGAGGCCGATGACGAGTGTGGCGAGCATGGCGTAGGTGAGGCTAACCTAACCCGACCTCGGCTCGCCAGTCCTGCGGGGTGGGGTTTGATGGTTCTCATGAACCTGCTGACCCCCGAGGGCCTGGCATCGGTCACGAACGTGCTCGACCTCGCCGGCGTGTTCGCGTCCGCTCTCCTGGGCGGTTCGATCGCCCGGACGATGGACTTCGACCTGTTCGGGTTCCTCGTCGTGGGCTTCGTCTCCGGACTCGGCGGGGGCATCCTGCGGGACACCCTGCTGCAGAACGGACCGCCCGTCGCGCTCGTCGACCCGCTGTACGTGCCGGTGGCGATCGCCGGCGCACTCGTGGCGTTCTTCGTGTCGTTCTCCGAGGTGACCTGGGACCGTCTGTTCACCATCCTCGACGCCGCGGTCATCGGGATCTGGTCCGTGGTCGGGGTGCAACGGACGTTCGACGCCGGCCTCGGCTGGCCGGCAGCGATCATCATGGGCACGATCACGGCGGTCGGCGGCGGCGCGATGCGCGATCTGCTCCTCCGTCGGGTGCCCGCGGTGTTCGGCGGCAACGCCCTCTACGCCACCGTCGCCGTCGCCGCGTCGGCCGTGATGGTGGCCGCGTCCTTCCTCGGGTCCCCTTCGGTGGGGATCATCGCCGCGATCGTGCTGTCGCTCGCCCTGCGGTGGGGCGCCGTCCGCCGCGGATGGGGCCTGCCGAACGGCCGCGACTGGCAGCCGCAGTCCGCCCTCGGGTCGCTCCTGCGCCGGGGACGAGGTCTGCGGGTCGTCCGCCCGGACGCCCTGCGGCTGCTCCGGCGGCCGGGCCGACGGTCGGGCGTCGGCAGCGTGCACGAACGGCACGACGAGGCTCCGGAGAGCCAGGACACGTAACCGACTACCGTCGCGTCGGCGGCCGGGCGTACGATCGAGACCGCCGGGTATCGAACCCGGCGCACGCGGCCCAGAGCACCGAGGCGACCCGAACGCGGCGGTGCACGGATCACGTGCCGAGGGGGCTTCGCTGATGCCGCGCGGGGATCAGACGCGCGGCGCGGCAGGTCTCCGCGGATCGGGGACGTCCGCACGGCGAGTGCTGTCGGAGGGTGTCGTCGTTCCCGCCAGAATGGTGGGGAACCACCACCCACGCTCCGCGTACGTCGACCCGACGGCGAGCGACGGGCACTGTCGAACCAGGATCAGATGAGCGACGACGCTGCACCAACATCGCGCACACCCCGGGCCGAGGTCCGCGAACGCCTCCTGACCGCCGGCGGCGAGGTCTTCGCCGAGCAGGGCGTGCACGAGGCCCGGCTCGACGACGTCGCCGCGCGGGCCGGCTTCAGCAAGGGCGCGGTGTACTCGAACTTCACCTCGAAGGAAGACCTCGTCGCGCAGGTCATGCAGCGTGCGACGAACGTGGTGCTCGGGTCGCTGCAGGAGCTCGTGCACGCCGAGATCGCCTCCGTGCACCTCGGCGACGTCGTCCGGCAGGCCTTCGGACGGCACGACCAGAGCACGCAGTTCGCGCTGCTGTCCGAGTTCCGGGGCTACGTGCTCCGTCACCCCGAGCTCCTGCCGGAGTTCGTCCGGCAGCGGCAGGTGCTGCAGGACGGCGTCCAGGAGCTCGTGGACCTGTGGTTCGGCGCGCACCCGGAGGTCGACCCCGGGTTGCCGCTCGACGTCTTCGCGACCGCACTCATCGCCGCGAACGTCGGGCTGGTGTTCGACGCGCAGGCACTCCCGGGCGTCGACCCGGGCGACGTCATCGCCGCCCTCGTCGAGGCGGTCGTGCGCCCACGCTGATCGCCGGTCGGGGTCGGCGCGCGGCGTGCGCGTCGTGCGCGCCGCCGTCGGGCTCGCTGTCCTCGCACCGTGCGAGGCCAACCCCGCGCCCGCCGCACGGTGCGAGGACACGCACACGGTGCGAGGGCGCAGACCTCGCACCATGCGGACAACCTCGCACGCTGGCAGGCCGCCGCCGTCGGGCGCGCCGGCCCC
>NZ_BMOI01000003.1:0-134837 GCF_014646995.1 Curtobacterium luteum
CCGGGCCTCGTCGCGGCCGTCCTGACCCAGGCGAAGCTCCGGCAGAAGGCCGGCGCGAAGTTCGGACCGTTCGCCTCCCGCATGCTCTTCACCGAGGCCGGGCTCGCACAGGCCACCCGCCTCCAGGTCGCGGCGCAGCACGCCGGCCGGTTCGCCGCGGCCGGAATCACCCGCGTGGCCGACCTCGGCTGCGGGATCGGCGGGGACGCGATGGCGATGGCCGCGCTCGACCTCGACGTCACCGCCGTGGACCGCGACGAGGTCACCGCGGCGGTCGCGACACACAACCTCGCACCGTGGGATGCCGCGCGGGTGGAGCTCGGCGACGCCGCCGACTTCGACCTCACGCGGGTGGACGGTGTCTGGATGGACCCCGCGCGCCGGACCCCCGGCCACGGCGCCACCCGACGGCTCGCCGACCCGGACGACTGGTCGCCGTCGCTCGACACCGTGTTCGCCGCCGCCACCACGACCCCGACGGGCGTCAAGCTCGGGCCCGGCATCGACCGCGACCTCATCCCCGACACCGCCGAGGCGCAGTGGGTGTCCGTCGACCGCGAGGTCGTCGAACTCGCCCTCTGGTTCGGCCCGCTCGCCCGTCCCGGGGTGCGCCGAGCAGCGACGGTCATCGGAGCGCACGGCACGGCGGAGATGACCGGGGAAGCCGATGCGCCCGACGTCGAGGTCGGTGGACTCGGTGCGTATCTCTACGAGCCCGACGGAGCCGTCATCCGCGCCCGGCTGATCGGGGACCTCGCCCGGGCGGTCGACGGCCGCATGCTCTCCGACGGCATCGCGTACGTGACGTCGGACCGCGCGGTGACCACGCCGTTCGCGCAGGGGTTCCGGGTGGTCGACACGATGCCGCTCGACGTGAAGCAGCTCGCCGCCCGGCTGGCCGCGGACGACGTCGGCACCGTGGAGATCAAGAAGCGTGGGGTCGACGTCGACCCGGCGCAGTTCCGGAAGCGGCTGCGGCTGCGCGGACGCCGTTCCGTGACGCTCGTGCTCACCCGCCTGGAGGGACGTCACACCGCGGTCCTCTGCGAGCGGCTGGGTGCGGTGGCCGGTTAGGAACCCGCTGGACGACGACGGCCCCCGCGTGTGCGGGGGCCGTCGTCGTGGTGGTCCGGGGGTGCGGCGGTCAGAGGACGAACGCGCCGGTGCCCGAGGTGTCGTAGGAGTCGTACGAGCTTCGCGTGGCGATGGAGAAGGCGATGAGCGCGCCGACCCCGAGGATCCACAACCCGGTGAGGACCCAGCCTCCGATGATCCCGGCGAGCGCGAGACCTCGGCCGCCCTCGCCGGTCTGCTTGATCTTCCCGAGGGCGATGTGCCCCATGATCGCGCCGGCCGGGCTGGTCAGGATCACGATCGGCCAGATGAGGATGCCGGCGTAGGCGAACACGATCGACAGGATCGCGAGGGTGCTGTTCTTGGGTCGCTGCGCGTAGGGCTGGTACCCCGTGGACGCGTAGGGGCCCGAGTACGGCTGGGCGCCGTACTGCGGCGGGGCGTACTGGCCGTACTGCTGCTGGCCGCCGTAGTGCTGGCCACCGGCGGGCTGGCTACCGTCCTGCTGGCCGCCGGAGGGCGCCTGGCTGCCGAACGGCTGCTGGCTCGGCGCGGCGTACGGGTTGCCCGGCGCGGCGTACGGGTTGCCCGGCGCCGCGTACGGGTTGCCCGGCGCCGCGTAGGGGTTCTGCTGCCCGTCGGTCCCCGAGCGCTGCGCCCACGGGTTCTCGGGCGGCTGCGGCGCACTCGGTGGCTGCGGTGCGCTCGGAGCCGCCCCCGGCGCGGACGTCGGGTCGGACGCACGGGCGCCGTCGGACTGCGACGATCCCGGTCGGCCGTCGTCAGCCTGCCCGTCGGACTGTCCCGGCCGCGGCCAATGGTTCTGATCGGACACCGTGTCCACCCCTCCCGGCGCCGCTCGACGGACGCCGGACCCCATCGTTCCACACGGGAGCAGGGTCCGCCCGGGACCTCAGACCTGGACGGTCGTGACCGGCAGCGTGGAGTCGGCGGCGATCCCGAGGTCGCTCGGCGCGTGCCCCTCGGCGACGAGTCGCGCCCCGACGGCCGCGATCATGGCGCCGTTGTCCGTGCAGAGGTCGAACGGCGGGATCCGCAGCTCGACGCCGGCGGCTGCACACCGCTCCGTCGCCACCGCTCGGAGCCGGGCGTTCGCGACGACGCCCCCGCCGAGCAGGAGCCGGTCGACGCCGGTGTCCCGGCAGGCGTTCAGGGCCTTCGTCACGAGGACGTCGACCACGGCCTCGCGGAAGGACGCCGCGACGTCGGCGACCGGGACCTCCCGGCCCTCGTTGCGGCGCCGCTCCACCCAGCGGGCGACGGCGGTCTTCAGCCCGGAGAACGAGAAGTCGTAGCGGTGCGCCGCCATGTCCTTCGGCAGCGTCAGGCCGCGGGGGAACCGGATCGCCGTCGGGTCCCCGTCGGCTGCCGCCTTGTCGATCTGCGGGCCGCCCGGGTACGGCAGGCCGAGCAGCCGTGCGACCTTGTCGAACGCCTCACCCGCGGCGTCGTCGATCGTCTCGCCGAGCAGCTCGACGTCGCCGACGAGGTCGCGCACGAGCAGCAGCGACGTGTGGCCGCCGGACACCAGGAGCGCGACGGTCGGCAGCTCGATCTCGGAGCCGTCCGAGCGGAGGACGTCCGCGCCGACGTGCCCGACGAGGTGGTTGACGCCGTAGAGCGGCTTGCCGGTCGCCACCGCGAGGGCCTTCGCCGCTCCGACGCCGACCATGAGCGCGCCCGCGAGGCCGGGCCCTGCCGTCACCGCCACGGCGTCGAGCTCGTCGAGCGTGACCCCGGCCTGGTCGAGGGCCGCGGTCAGCGTCGGCGTCATCGCCTCGAGGTGCGCGCGCGCCGCGACCTCGGGCACGACGCCGCCGTAGCGCGCGTGCTCCTCCATGCTCGACGCGATGACGTTCGCGAGCAGGGTGGTCCCCCGGACGATGCCGACCCCCGTCTCGTCGCAGCTCGTCTCGATCCCGAGCACGAGTGGTTCAGCCATCGAGGGCCTCCTGTCCGATGGGTCCGACGGACCGGGTTCCGGCGGCCGGGGCGTCACTCGCTGCGGGCAGTTCCGCGCGCATGACCCAGGCGTCCACGCCGTCGGGCTGGTAGTAGCGCGGCCTCGTCGCGATGTGCTCGAAGCCGAAGCCGGTGTACATCGCCTGCGCGACCGGGTTGTCGGCGCGGACCTCGAGGAACACCTCGCGCACGCCGCGGCGACGGGCCTCGTCGAGGAGCTCGGTGAAGAGTGCCCGGCCGATGCCCTGCCCGCGGTGTCCCGCGGCGACCGCGATCGTCTGCACGTCCGCGACCGGGTTGCCGGCCAGGGACGAGAGCCCGGCGTAGCCGACGACGGTCGGCGCAGCACCCTCGTCCACGGTCTCCACCACGACGTAGTACCCGTGCGGGGAGTACAGCTCGCCGGACATCTGCGACGCCGACCACGCGTCGGTCGGGAACGACACGTGCTCGAGCCACATGATGTCGTCGAGGTCCTGCGGGTGCGCCGGTCGGAGCCGCAACCCGTCGGGCAGCGCCGTCACCGGACGACCCGCTTCGGGGCTCCCGGCATCGTCACGTCGGGGTCGCGCAGGTAGAGCGCGGTGTCGTCCGCGAAGGGCGCGCCGGACGCGAGCCGGTCCGCGGCGACCGCACCGAGCCTCCCGGCCGGGATCGCGACGGCGGTGACGCGCTCCCAGGTGGCGGCCTCCGGACTGGAGGCGCGGATCGCCTCGTCGAGGTCTGCCGGCTTGGCGAGGCCGGGACCAGCCACGCGGACGCCGTCGGCGTCGTACGCCGACCAGTAGACCTCGCGTCGGCGTGCGTCCGTCAGGACGACGACCGGGGTGGAGCCGGCCCGGTCCGCCGCGACCGCGTCGTGACTGACCACGGGCAGGACCGGGACGCCCCGCGCCGCGGCGAACGTGCGGGCCGCTGCGATGCCGACCCGGAGGCCGGTGAAGGGGCCGGGACCCGTCCCGGCGACGACACCGGTGACGTCCGCCGGGGTGACGCCGGCCTCGGCGAGGACCTCGGCGAGGAACGGTCCGATCACCTCGGCGTGCCGGCGGGAGTCCTCGGTGCTGCGCTCGGCGAGCACCTGACGGGAGTCGGGGTCGACGACGGCCACGGAGGTCCCGGCGGAGGTGTCGATCGCGAGCAGCACCAGACCATCGTAGGCGTGTCATCGCACGCGGGCGGTCCGGGCGGGAGCGCCCCCATCGGATCAGGTCTCGGGCTCAGGTACCGGGCTCACGGCTCGGGGACGACGGAACAGTCGTCGATGAGGAGCGGGCCCCCGCCGCTCGTGTCATCCGTCGTGAAGACCCGCAGCGCGACCGGGGATCCGGTGTTCTCGACAGTGGCCCACAGCCCGATCTTCGTCCAGACACCCGCGGTCAGGTGGTGCACGTCCCAGCTGGTCGGGAGTGGCGGATCATTGCAGCGCCTGTACGCCGCACGCGCCACCCGGTCGGTCGACGTCCCGACCGGACACCACCCGTTCGTCGCCCGCCCCGACCTCGTGGCCGAGCAGGTGCTCGCCCTGCGCTGACCTGCGTCAGACCGGTGGGCCACCGGTCGAGGGCGGTCGGTCAGAGGACGATGTCGGCCCAGCGCGGTCCGGCGCCGGTCACGACCACCCGCCGCGGCTCGTCCGGGACGTCGTCGGGGTCGCCCTCGTCGACCGAGCCGTCCGTCGCGTCCACCCCGGTCGCCCGGACGATCTCGACGTCGAGCACGTCCTCGGAGATGCCGTCGACGAACCCGCGGCCCCACTCGACCACGACGATCGAGCCGTCCCAGTCGAGGTCGAGGTCGTCGAGCTCCACGGGGTCGCTCAGCCGGTAGGCGTCGACGTGCACCAGGTCCGGGCCACTCGTGGTCGGGTGCGTCCGGGCGAGCACGAACGTCGGGCTCGACACCTGACCGCGTGCGCCGAGCGCCGCCCCGAGGCCCCGCGTCAGCGTGGTCTTGCCGGCACCGAGCGGCCCCGTCAGCACGACGAGGTCCCCCGCGCGCAGGACACCGGCGAGCCGGGCCCCGAGCTCGCCCATGGCGGCGGTCGAGTCGACCTCGATGTCGAGCAGGACGCGCGGCTCGGTCACCGCTCCCCCCGGAGGTACTCGGCGACGTGGCCCTCGGCGTCGTGCCCCTCGTACACGCGGGGCACGCGCGCGCCGATGCGGCAGACGATCTCCTCGCCGATGGTGTCGAGCGCCGCACCCCACTCGAGGACGGTCATCTCGGCGTGCTCGCCCGTACCGAACAGCGTGACGGTGTCACCGACCCGGACGTCGTCGTCGCCGACGTCGACGAGGAACTGGTCCATCGCGACCCGACCGGCGATCGGGTACCGCTTCCCGTTGATCGCGACCTCGAGCCGGCCCTGCGCGAGCCGGGGCACCCCGTCCGCGTAGCCCACGGGGACGAGCACGAGCGTGGTCTCCGTCGCCGTCCGGTACGTGTAGTCGTAGGAGACCCCTGTGCCGACGGGGACGCGCTTCGTCTTCGCGACGGCGGCACGGAGCGTCATCACGGCCTCGAGGCCGAGGTCGGCCGCGGAGACCCCGTCGGCGCCGGGGATGCCGAACAGGTTCGCGCCCATCCGGACCATGTCCTTCCGGAACTCCTTGCGCTCCAGTCCGGCGAGCGAGGCCGCCACGTGCTGCAGCGGGATGTCGAGCCCGGCGTCCTCGGCCTGCTCGACCGCGGCGTCGAAGGCCGCTACGGAGGCGCTGTCCTCGTCGTCGGAGGACTCCGCGAGGTGCGTGTACGCGGCGACGACCTCGATCCGGCCCGCGCGCTGCGCCTCGAGCGCGGCCGCCACGAGGTCCGGCCAGTGCTCCGGCGTCGCGCCGTCGCGGTGGAGTCCGGAGTCGAAGCCGAGGTGCACGCGCGCCGGACGGTGGTCGACGGCGTCGACGACCCGCTCCAGCTCGGGCACGTTCGAGACGCCGAGGTCGACGGCGGAGTCGATCGCGTCACGGAAGTCGAGGTCCGGGGCGTGCTGCCACGTGAACACCCGGACGGCCTCGTCGACCCCGATCGCCCGGAGCCGGAGCGCTGCCAGGACCGTGAGGACGCCGATCCACCGCACCCCGGCGTCGACCGCGGCGAGCGCGATGGGCTCGAGCCCGTGCCCGTAGGCGTCCGCCTTCATGATCGCCATGAGCTCGACGGGGTCCATCCACTCGCGCACGAGGTCGAGGTTCGCCCGGTAGGCGTCGAGGTCCACCGCCGCCTGGCGCAGTGACGCGGTCACGTGGTCCTCCGTTCGACGCTGCGGCCGACGCGGGCCACGACCTCGTAGTTGATGGTGCCGATCGCCGCCGCCCACTCCTCGACCGCGGGGTCGCCGTTCGCCGGGTCGCCCCAGAGCACGACCTCGTCGCCGACCTGCACGTCGGCGTCGCCGATGTCGATGTGCATCGCGTTCATCGCGACCCGACCGACCACCGGGAACCGTCGGTCGCCGATGCGCACCGCGACGTGGTTGCCGAGCGCTCGGTCGAAGCCGTCCGCGTAGCCGAGCCCGACGACCGCGAGGCGGGTGTCCTGCTCGGCCCGCCAGGTGAAGCCGTAGCTCGCACCCTCACCCGCGCGCACCGGGACGGTCCGGAGCACCGCGGCCGTGACGCGCATCGCCGGGCGGAGTCCGAGGTCTGCCGAGGTGCGGTCCGCGAACGGGCTCAAGCCGTACAGCGCGACGCCGACCCGGGTGATGTCGCGCCGGGTCTCCGGCACGGCGATGCTCGCCGCACTCGCCGCGAGGTGGACCATGTCGGGCACGATGCCGTTCGCCGCGAGGCCGTCGAGCGCGCGCTGCAGTGCGGCGTCCTGGTCGAGGTCGTCCGCGCGCGAGGCGTTCGACAGGTGGGACATGAGCCCCTCGACACGGGTGCGGGAACCGCTGCGGGCGAGGCGCCCGGCGGTCTCGAAGAGCTCCGGCCACTCGGACTCGACCGCACCGTTGCGGCTCAGCCCGGTGTCGACGCAGACGTGCACGGCCCCCACCTCGGAGTCGGCCGCGGCGGAGAGCTGCGAGACGCTGGAGACCGCGGGCGTGATGTCGTACTGCGCCGCGCGGCGGAAGTCCTCGTCAGGGGCGTGCAGCCACGCGAGGATCCGGGTGCCCTCGTCGATGCCGGACTCGCGCAGGGCGATGCCCTCGTCGATGTCGGCCACCCCGAGCCACTCAGCACCGGCGTCCACGAACGCCCGTGCGGCGTCGGTGGCGCCGTGGCCGTAGGCGTTCGCCTTGACGACCGCGATGACGCCGGAGGGGGCCACCTGTTCGGCGACCGTCGCGTAGTTGGCGATCAGGGCCTCCCGGTCGACCGTGATCCCGGTGAACGCGCTCACCGCGCGTCACCCACGACGGCCTGGAGGCACAGGTGCAGCCGCGCCGACCGGCGCGGCTCGAGCAAGTGGCTGGTCAATCCGGCTTCCCTTCGATGATCACGAACGCCGTCGCGATCCCTCCATCGTGCGACAGCGACAGGTGCACGTTCGTCACGCCACGCTGCTCCGCCACCCGCCGTGCGCCCTCGTGGAGGGTCAGGGACGGGTTCCGCTGGTCGTCCGCGACGACCTCGAGCTCCTGCCAGCTCAGTCCGGCGCTCGTGCCGAAGGCCTTGATGAGGGCCTCCTTCGCGGCGAAGCGCGCAGCCAACGAGGCGGGCGGGCGGGGCTCGCCGTCCCGCACGAGCTCCGCCGGGGTGAACAGGCGCGTCCGGAGCGCCGGGGTGCGCTCGAGCACACCCCGGAACCGCTCCAGGTCGACGACGTCCACCCCGATGCCGATGATCACGGTCGACTACTCGACGGTGACCGACTTCGCGAGGTTGCGCGGCTGGTCGACGTCGAGGCCCTTGGCCGCGGCGAGCTCCATGCCGAACATGTGCAGCGGCGCGACCGCGAGCAGCGGCTCGAACAGCGGCGTCGCGAGCGGGATGCGCAGGACCTCGTCCGCGAAGGGCAGCACGGCGGCGTCCCCTTCCTCGGCGACGGCGATCACCCGGGCCCCGCGTGCGCGGATCTCCTGGATGTTCGACACGACCTTCGGGTGCAGCGAGCGGCTGTCACGCGGCGAGGGCACGATCACGAAGACGATCTGGCCCGGCTCGATGAGGGCGATCGGCCCGTGCTTGAGCTCACCCGCGGCGAAGCCCTCGGCGTGGATGTAGGCGAGTTCCTTGAGCTTGAGCGCACCCTCGAGTGCGATCGGGTACCCGACGTGGCGGCCGAGGAAGAGCACGCTGCGGGTGTCCGCCATCCAGCGGGCGAGGTCCTTGATGCCGGACGCGTCGTCGATGGTCTGCTGCAGCTTCGGGGCGAGGCCCTCGAGCTCGGCGACCTGCTCGGCGATCTGTTCGGCCGTCAGGGTCCCGCGCAGCGTCGCGAGGTGGAGCCCGAGCAGGTACAGCGCGACGCCCTGGGCGATGAAGGCCTTCGTCGAGGCCACGGCGACCTCGGGCCCGGCGTGCGTGTAGATCACCGCGTCGGACTCGCGCGGGATCGTCGCACCCTGGGTGTTGCAGATCGAGAGGACCTGCGCACCCTGCTCGCGGGCGTACTTCACGGCCATGAGCGTGTCCATGGTCTCGCCCGACTGGCTGATCGAGACCACGAGCGTGCGGTCGTCGAGCACCGGGTCGCGGTACCGGAACTCGTGGGCGAGCTCGACCTCGACCGGGACGCGCGCCCACTGCTCGATGGCGTACTTGCCGAGGATGCCGGCGTACGCCGCGGTACCGCAGGCGATGACGATGACGCGGTCGACCTGGGCGAGCCGGTCGGCGATCGGGTCGAGGTCCGTCAGGGTCACCGCGCCGTCGTGCACGCGGCCGAGGATCGTCTTCGCGACGGCCTCGGGCTCCTCGCTGATCTCCTTCGCCATGAACGACGTCCAGCCGCCCTTGTCGGCCGCGGACGCGTCCCAGTTCACCTCGAACTCGCTCGGCGTCGCCGGGGTGCCGTCGAAGTGGATGACGTCGACGCCGTCGGGACGGATCGTGGCGATCTCGTCCTGCCCGATCGCGAGGGCGCGCTGCGTGTGCGCGACGAACGCCGCCACGTCCGAGCCCATGAAGTTCTCGCCGTCGCCGAGCCCCACCACCAGCGGCGAGTTGCGGCGGGCGCCGACGACGACGCCCGGCTGGTCGGCGTGCACGACGAGGAGCGTGAACGCGCCCTCGAGCCGCTGGACCGCCTGCTGCATGGCCGCCGTCAGGTCGCCGGTGTCGCGGAAGGACTTCGCGACCAGGTGGGCCGCGACCTCGGAGTCGGTCTCGCTGGTGAACGCGACGCCGTCGGACTCCAGCTCGGCGCGGAGCTCCGCGAAGTTCTCGATGATGCCGTTGTGGATGAGCGCGAGCTTGCCGCCGTCGGCCAGGTGCGGGTGCGCGTTGCCGTCGGTCGGGCCACCGTGCGTCGCCCACCGGGTGTGCCCGATGCCGGTGCCGCCGTCCGCGATCGGGTGCGCCTCGAGCTCGTCGACGAGGGCCTGGAGCTTGCCGGCCTTCTTCGCCGAGGCGAGGTCCGACGCGCCGTCCACGACGGCGATGCCCGCCGAGTCGTAGCCACGGTACTCGAGCCGACGGAGACCACCGAGGAGGACGTCCTGGCTGCTGTTGGTGCCGACGTAGCCCACGATTCCACACATGCGCTCGATCCTACGGTCTGGCTGGATGCCCACCCTGCATGCCCGCCACGAGAGGGATACCGTTTCGGCCATGGGACGCTTCGACGACATCGAGATCACGACGCTGCACGGTGAGCAGACCACGTTCGGGGAGTTCGCGGACAAGGCCGTCCTCGTCGTGAACGTCGCCTCCCGCTGCGGGCTGGCGCCGCAGTACGAGCAGCTCGAGGCGCTCCAGAAGGAGTACGGCCCGCGTGGGTTCACCGTCCTCGGCTTCCCGAGCAACCAGTTCCTGCAGGAGCTCGGCTCGTCCGAGGCCATCGAGGAGTACTGCTCCACCACCTGGGGTGTCACCTTCCCGATGTCCGAGAAGGTCAAGGTCAACGGCAAGGGCGCCCACCCGCTCTACCAGGCCCTCAAGGAGACCCCGGACGCCTCCGGCAAGGCCGGCCGTGTCTCGTGGAACTTCGAGAAGTTCCTCGTCGCGCCCGACGGCACCGTCACGCGCTTCCGTCCGACCACCAAGCCGGACGCCCCCGAGGTCGTCGCCGCCATCGAGGCGGCCCTGCCCGCCTGACGGTGCTGACGGTCCTGACGGTGCTGACGGGAGGCGCGGTGCACGTGAGCCGGTCGGCTCACGTGATCAGGGCCTCCCGTCGGTACGCTCGTCCCCATGCCGATCACGGACACCGCCGTCGCGCACCCGACCCCCTTCGTGGAGATCCCCCGCGACGAGTGGGCGCAGCTCGCCCCGAAGGAGCACCTGTCGCTCACCGAGACCGAGATCGTGCAGCTGCGCGGGCTCGGCGACCGGTTGGACATGCAGGAGGTGCAGGAGGTCTACCTGCCGTTGTCGCGCCTCCTGACGCTGTACGCCGCCGGCGCCCGCAACCTGCACGCGTCGACCTCCGCCTTCCTCGGGGAACGCGCGAGCCGGACGCCGTTCGTCATCGGCGTCGCGGGCTCGGTCGCCGTCGGCAAGTCGACCGTCGCGCGCCTGCTCCGTGAGCTGACGAAGCGCTGGCCGGACACGCCACGGGTCGAGCTCGTGACCACCGACGGGTTCCTCTACCCGAACGCCGAACTCGAACGCCGCGGGATCATGGACCGCAAGGGCTTCCCGGAGTCGTACGACCGCCGATCGCTGCTCCGCTTCGTCAGCCAGGTCAAGAGCGGGGCCGCCGAGGTCCGGGCGCCGTTCTACTCGCACCTCGTGTACGACATCGTGCCCGACGCCGAGGTCGTCGTCCGACAGCCGGACGTCCTCATCGTCGAGGGACTGAACGTGCTCGCGGCGCCGACGAACGGGCGGCTCGCGCTGTCCGACCTGTTCGACTTCACCATCTACGTCGACGCGAAGACCAAGGACATCGAGTCCTGGTACGTCGACCGGTTCCTCGCTCTGCAGGAGGAAGCGTTCTCCAGTCCGGACTCGTTCTTCCACCGCTTCGCCTCGCTCTCCCGCGAGGACGCGGTGCGCACGGCGACCGAGGTGTGGCGGGCGATCAACGAGCCGAACCTCGTCGAGAACGTGCTGCCGACGCGCTCCCGGGCCACGCTCGTGCTCAAGAAGGGCGCGAACCACAAGGTCAACTCGGTGCTGCTCCGGAAGATCTGAGCGAGCGCCGCACACGCGGCTGCGCCGCACCCGCGGCCCCGCCGCACGTGCGGCCCCGCCGCACGTGCGGTGCCGCCGCACGTGCGGTGCCGACGGCCTGCGCACAACCAAAGACCCCCGGAACCACTGCATCGCGCGGTTCCGGGGGTCTTTGGTTGTGCGGCGGAGATTCGCGCCGGGCACCGCTCCAGCAGGGCGGACCCTACGCGGCGTCCTCGATCGCGAGCCGCGCGCGTACGACGTCGGCGAGGTCCTCGGCGATGCGCTCGGCATCGGCCTGGGACGCCGCCTCGACCATGACCCGCACGACGGGCTCGGTGCCGGACGGCCGCAGGAGCACCCGTCCGGAGTCGCCGAGCGCGGCGGTGTGCGCCGCGACCGCGTCCTGCACGCCCTGGTCGTCGAGCCCCGTCCGGTCGACACCGCGCACGCTGAGGAGCACCTGCGGGAACACCGTCATGCACGCGGCGAGCTCGGCCAGCGACTTGCCGGTCCGTGCCATCTCGGCGACGAGGTGCAGTCCGGTGAGGATGCCGTCGCCGGTGGTGGCGAACTCGTTGAGGATGACGTGGCCGGACTGCTCGCCGCCGATCGAGAAGCCGCCCTCGTTCATGCGCTCGAGCACGTACCGGTCACCCACGGCGGTCTGCTCGACCGCGATGCCGTTGTCCGACATGGCCCGGATGAGCCCGAGGTTCGACATGACGGTCGCGACGAGCGTGTCGTCGTGGAGCTGCCCGCGCTCCTTGAGCGACAGCGCGAGGATCGCCATGATCTGGTCGCCGTCGATCTGGTTGCCGGCGGCATCCACCGCGAGGCAGCGGTCGGCGTCGCCGTCGTGCGCGATGCCGACGTCGGCGCCGGCCTCGAGCACCGCGCGGGCGAGGTTGTCGAGGTGCGTCGAGCCCACACCGTCGTTGATGTTCACGCCGTTCGGGTCGGCACCGATCACGGTGATCTTGGCCCCGGCGTTGTGGAACACCTCGGGCGAGACCGCCGACGCGGCCCCGTTGGCGCAGTCGAGCACGACGTGGATCCCGTCGAGCCGGGCCGGGAGCGTGCCGAGCAGGTGCACGACGTAGCGGTCCTCGGCGTCCGCGAAGCGGGTGATCCGGCCGACGTCGCCGCCGGTCGGGGTCGGCGCCGAGTGGTCGTGCATGGCCGCCTCGATGCGGTCCTCGACCTCGTCGGGCAGCTTGCGGCCACCGGCGGCGAAGAACTTGATCCCGTTGTCGGGCGCCGGGTTGTGCGACGCGGAGATCATCACGCCGAAGTCGGCGTCGATGTCCGCGACGAGGAACGCGGCAGCGGGGGTGGGGATGACCCCGGCGTCGAGCACGTCGACGCCGGCGGAGGCGAGCCCGGCTGCGACGGCAGCACCGAGGAACTCGCCGGAGACGCGCGGGTCGCGCGCCAGGACCGCGCGGGGACGCGGTCGACCGGACGCACGGCGGGCGTCCGCATGGTGTCCGTGTGTGAGCACGGCCGCGCTGGCCTGGGCGAGACCCAGAGCCAGCGCGGCCGTCAGCTCGCCGTTGGAGAGACCACGAACACCGTCGGTACCGAACAGACGCGGCATTGCGATCGGGTTCGGTGAGCGACTAGCGCTTCGAGAACTGCGACGCCTTGCGGGCCTTCTTGAGACCGGCCTTCTTGCGCTCGATGACGCGGGCGTCACGGGTGAGGAAGCCGGCCTTCTTGAGCGCCGGGCGGTTGTTCTCGCGGTCGATCTCGTTCAGCGCACGCGCGATCGCGAGGCGGAGCGCACCGGCCTGACCCGAGGGGCCACCACCGGTGATGCGGGCGGTGACGTCGTAGGCGCCGAGGAGCTCGAGCACCTTGAACGGATCGTTGATCAGCTGCTGGTGCAGCTTGTTCGGGAAGTAGTCCTCGAGCGTGCGGCCGTTGACCGTGAACGCGCCGCCACCGGGGACGAGGCGCACGCGGGCGATGGCCTCCTTGCGGCGCCCGACGGCACCGCCCGAGACGTTGAGGATCTGGCGGGGAGCGGCCTCGGCAGCGGCGGGTGCGCTCTCCGTGGTGAAGCTCTCCGGGGTCTGGTCGAGGGAGTCAGCGATCTGTGCCATGAGTTGTATCAGTCCTTGAAGTCGTCGTGGCCGTCGTTACTGCGCGACCTGGTCGAAGGTGTACGCCTTGGGCTGCTGCGCGGCGTGCGGGTGCTCCGCGCCGGCGTAGACCTTCAGCTTCTTGAGCTGCTCACGGCCGAGGGTGTTCTTCGGCAGCATGCCGCGGATCGCCTTCTCGACGGCGCGGGTCGGGTGCTTCTCGAGCATCTCCGGGTAGGAGGTCGCCGTGAGGCCGCCCGGGTAGCCCGAGTGACGGTAGTAGACCTTCTTGGCGAGCTTGGAGCCGGTGAGGGCGACCTTGTCCGCGTTGATGATGATGACGTAGTCACCCATGTCCATGTGCTGGGCGAAGGTGGCCTTGTGCTTGCCGCGCAGGAGCGCAGCCGCGTGGGTGGCGAGGCGGCCGAGGACGACGTCGGTCGCGTCGATGACGATCCAGTCGTGCTGGACGTCTGCCGGCTTCGGGGAGAACGTACGAGTCACAGGAGTGCTGCTTTCGTGTCGAGGTGAGGAGTCCGTGAATCCCGCTCCGGTGGGTGTTCCCCGCGCGATGCACGTGGAACTGCCCGGTGGAGGGCTCATCTGACTGTCCGGCGCACGGGGCGCGCAGACCAAGGTGAGAGCATACCCGACGCGGCTCGCGTTGTCGAACGCGCGCCGAGACGGACGGGAGGCACGGTGCCCGCTGGCACCGCGCCTCCAGTCCGTCAGGTGGTTCCGTCCGTCAGGACGGCCGTCAGCCGAAGAGGCCGCGCAACCAGGCGATCAGGGCCGCGATGGCGGCCGCGACCGGTCCGGCGCCGTGGCCGGGCTTCCCGGGTCCGTCACCGGGCTTCCCCGGTCCGTCGCCGGGCTTCCCGGGCTGCCCGACGCCCGGCAGGTCGATGCCCACCAGGATCGGGTCGTGGTCGCTCGCGCGGTACACGTCGTCGCGGTACAGGTCCGTGACGTTGTAGTCGTAGCGCGAGTACTCGAGCCCCACCGACTCGACCGAGTTGATGTTCCAGATGTCCACGCCCGTCACGGTCTTCAGGGCCGCCTTGGACGCGAACACGTGGTCGAGCGAACCGCTCAGGCCACCGAACACGTACGACCACTCGGTCGGGTCCTCGGCCGGGCCGAGGTCCGTGTACCCGGCGTCGTCGAGGACCCGCACCGGGTCCTCCTGGCTGTAGGCGTTGAAGTCGCCGAGCATGAACACCTTGTCGGTGCCCGCCGTCTTCTGCATCGCGGTCGAGAACGCCACGAGCGCCTTCGACTGCGCGACGCGCGAGGCGTTCGACGCGCCCTGGCCGTCGCCCTGGTCCGCGTCGGCTCCCGTGCCGGACCCCTTCGACTTGAAGTGGTTCGCGATGACGAGGAACGTGTCCGCCTTCTTCGGCTTCTCGACGCCCTTGCCCTTGCCGGGCTTCGCCACGACGGGGGCGAAGGCCTGGGCGAGCGGCTGACGGGCGTTCGCGAACGCGTCGGAGTCGGTCAGGATCGTCGACCCACCGACCGGCTGCACGCGGTCCTGCTTGTAGATGAGCGCGAGACGGATGACGTCCTCGCTGGCCGGGAGCTTCGCCGGCGACTTCGCGTACGCCCAGGTGTCCTTGCCGGTCGCCGCGTTCAGGGCGGACACGAGGGTCGCCACGGCGGCGTCACGGTCCTGGCCGAAGCGGGCCGAGTTCTCGATCTCCTCGAGCGAGACGACGTCGGCGCCGAGCCCGTTGATCGCCTTGACGATCTTCACCTGCTGGCGGCCGAGGTCGTCGGCGTTCGCGGCACCGCGGGCGTCGCACCCACCGCGCACCGTCACGGGGTCGCCGTCGCGGTCGGTGTAGTACGTGCAGCCGGCGAGCTGGTCGCCGGTGGTCGGGAAGTAGTTCAGGACGTTGAAGCCGGCGAGACGGATGTCGCCGCCGACGTTCTCCGGCGCGCTCGTGCGGACGTTCGAGAACGACGCCGGCAGGTCGGCCGCCGGGGTGGCACCGGTGATCGGCGAGGTCGGCTGGAACTTCCACGCGTCGTTGCGGTAGTCGAGGACGACCGGCTCGCGGAAGGTCGCGGCGGCGCCGACGGTGACCGGGCCCTGGGTCAGCCAGGAGGCCGGGACCGACTGGTTCGCGGCGCTGAGGAAGTTCGTGCTGGCACCGTCGTCGAGGACGACCGTGCGCGCCGCGTTGTCCGCGGTCACGGCAGCGGCCTCGGCGCTGCCCGGACGCGCGACCTCGGTCGGCTGGAGCAGGCGCTGCTTCCCGGCCGCCAGGACGACCTCGCCGTACTGGTTGGTCGTGTAGTTGTCCGCGACCGTGTAGTCGCCCTGCGGAGCGATGAGCATGCTCTCGAGCGACTCACGCTGGGCGTCCGTGCGCGGGAAGGTGAGCGTGGCGGGGACGGGCGCCGCGACGCCCGCCTTCGGGAGCTGCTCGAGTCCGGCTGCGGTCGGCACCGTGAGCTCGGTCAGACCGTTGAACTCGGAGACCGTCCCGGTCAGCCGGACCGCGTCGCCGACCGCGACCTTCGCTGCGGTCGCGGCGGAGTACACGAAGACCGCGTCGGACGCGGTGTGCGTCGACAGGTCGAGTGCGCCGCCGGTGCCCGCGGTCTGGATCGTGTAGCCGGCGAACCCACCGGTCGCGTAGACCGCGGTGACGACCCCGTCGGTGCGGACGGTCCCGCCGACGTACGGCGAGGTGTCGCTCGTCCCCTGCAACTGCGCGATGGTGACCTGCTCGGCCGGTGTCGTCGGCGTGCCAGGGTCGGTCGGGTCGGTCGGGTCGGTCGGGTCCGTCGGCTGCGTCGTCTCGCCGGCGGCGTTCTCCGGTGTGATCGTGCCGGTCACCGTGAAGTCGGCCGCGTTCGAGTCGGTGTCGGCCGTGCCCGTGCGGGTCAGGGCGTCGGGGACGGAGTTGGCGGTGCCGGTCGTCCTGACCGCGGTCTCGAAGGTGTTCGACGTCCCGTAGCCGAGCAGGTCGACGACACCGGGCGTGCCGGTGGTCACCGCGCCGGCGGGCAGGGTCAGCGCGGTCGCCTGGTCGGCCAGCAGGAGCGTGCCCGTCGACCCGGACGGGTTGAGCCCGGTGACGGCGTCCGGCTCCGGGAGTGCCTCACCGTTCGTGCCGTTCGAGCCCATCTGCACGAGGTAGGTGCCGTGCGCAGGCACCGACCCGGCGAGCTTGCCGACCGACGGGGCACCCGTGCTCGTCGCGGCACGGTACTGGACCGACCACCCGTCGACGCTGATCGGGGCGTCGGTGGGGTTGCCGAGCTCGACGAACTTGTCGGTGAACGGCTGGTTCGCGCTGCCGCCCTTGAGGTAGGCCTCCTGGATGACGAGGCCGGTGCCGTCGGGGTTCGCGGACGCCGGGGCGGTCGCGACGAGCGGTGCGGCGAGGAGGGCTGCGGCGGTGACGGTGCACACCAGTGTGCGACGCGCCACCCCCGCGGAGCGTTCGGTTCGGAGCATGGTGACCTTCGCGTTCGTGGGTTGGCTCCCCCCGGTCGGGGGGCAACGACCCTCGGAACCTACCTGCCTGACCGGTCCCTCAGGTTGCGGTCAGGTAAATGATTGCGTCCCGGAACGATCTACGCCGCGCTCCGCCCGTGGTCCGCGCGGTCCGCGCGGTCCGGGGTCCGCGCGGCCAGTGGTCTGTGCGGCCCGCGCGGGTGCGGTCAGGACGCGACGGGCACCCACGACCGTCCGACACGGTGCACGGCGGGCCCGTGTCCCGGGAGCAGGATCCCGGGGATCGGCAGCGCCCGCGCCGACTCGAGCGCCCGGTCCTGGTCGGCCGTGAAGAACGGCGTGATCATCCGCGGCCGCGGGACCCAGGACGCTGGCTGCGTGTCGTGCCGCGAGACGACGGCGTCGCCGGTCACGACGGCGTCGGCGGCGGGCAGGAGGTACGCGGTCGACCCGGCCGTGTGGCCGTCCGCGGGCAGCGGGGTGATCGCCCGTCCCGCGAAGTCCGCCGCGGTGAAGGCCCGTACCGTGGGCACCTCGGTCGGACGGAGGGCGTCGGAGCCGAGCGCCCGCACGAGCCACCGCAGCACCCGCGGCGCCGCCAGCCGGCCGCCGATCTCGGCCGGGGTCACCTGCTGCCGGCCGGGTCCGCGGACGTTGTCGACCTCGTCCGCGTGGGCCAGGACCTCGACGTGCGGGAACCGCTCGAGGATCCCGGGGATGCCGCCGACGTGGTCGACGTGCCCGTGCGTGACGTAGACCCGGCGCAGGTCGTCCAGGTCGTGCCCCGCCCACCGCACGGTGTCGAGGACGAGGTCGGTGTCCGCGGGGTAGCCCGCGTCGATCAGGGAGACGCCGTCCTCCTCGGCGAGCACCACCCAGTTCGACACCGGCCCCTCGACGAAGACCACGCCGGGGGCGACGGACACGACGGAGCGGGCGGTGCGGGAGCTCATCCCCCGACCGTACCGGCGTCGGGGGCGTCAGCGGGTCCGTCGTCGGTCCGGCGGGCGCGGGTCTGCTCGGCCCGTGCCGCGAGCTCGTCGTCGGCGGGGTAGCCGACCTCGGTGAGGGTGAGTCCGCGGGCGGGCGCGACCGTGAACTCGCTCGTGCGCTGCTGCGCCGTCCGCAGTTCCTCGAGGCGCTCCGCGCCGAAGCGGCCCTCGCCGACCGCGATGGTCGCCCCGACCATCGCGCGCACCATGGAGTGGCAGAAGGCATCGGCCTGGAGGCTCGCCACCAGTGTGCCGTCCGGCTCGCGGTCCCAGCGGAACTCCTGGAGCGTCCGGATCGTCGTCGCGCCCTCACGCGGCTTGCAGAAGGTCGCGAAGTCGTGCAACCCGAGCAGCGTCAGCGCACCGCGCTCCATCGCCGCGGGGTCGAGACGCGTCGGGTGCCACGTCGTGTGCCCCCGTCGTCGTGGGTCGCGGGGGCTGTCGGCGTCCGCGACCCGGTACTGGTAGCGGCGCCAGAGCGGCGAGAACCGGGCGTCGAACCCCTCGGGCGCGACCGATGCCCGCGTGACCACGACGTCCCCGCCCGGGGCCGCGATGCCGTTGACGCGCTTCACGAGCCCGTCCAGCGGCGAGCGCCCGGTGCTGCCGCGCTTGGCACGGAGGGCATCCCACTGCTCCGGGGCGAGGTCGAGGTGCGCGACCTGGCCGGTGGCGTGGACGCCGGCGTCGGTGCGACCGGCGACGGTGAGGAGCGGCGGTTCGCCCCAGCGGGTGAAGACCGTGGCGAGCGCGGTCTCGAGCGCCCCCTGGACGGTCCGGAGCCCCGGCTGTCGCGCCCACCCCGAGAACGCCGCGCCGTCGTAGGCGATGTCGAGCCGCAGCCGCACGCCGTCGGGGTTCTCGGTGTCGCTCACGCCCCCACGGTAGCGGTGTCAGCGGCGCGTCAGTGGCGTGTGAGCGGTCGACGGCACGATCGACCCCGACATCGACGAAAGGAACCCCTCGATGACCACGACACCCCTCGCCGTGGAGGCCTCCGGCCTCGTGAAGACCTTCGGGACGAACCGCGCCGTCGACGGTGTCGACCTCCGCGTGGAGGCCGGCACGGTCTACGGCGTGCTCGGCCCGAACGGCGCCGGCAAGACCACCACGATCTCGATGCTGGCGACCCTGCTCACGGCGGACGCCGGCGAGGCCCGCGTGTTCGGACACGACGTCCGGCGCGAGGCCCAGACGGTCCGCTCGCTCATCGGCGTGACCGGCCAGTACGCGAGCGTCGACGAGACGCTCAGCGCGACCGAGAACCTCGTCATCTTCTCGCGGCTGCTCGGGCTCTCCCGGCGCGACGCCCGCGCGAAGGCGTCCGAGCTGCTCGAGCGGTTCGGCCTGACCGAGGCCGCGTCCCGGCCGCTCAGGGCGTTCTCCGGCGGCATGCGACGGCGGCTCGACCTCGCGGCGAGCCTCATCGCGCAGCCACCGCTCATCTTCCTCGACGAACCGACCACCGGCCTCGACCCCCGGACCCGGGCGCAGATGTGGGACACCATCCGCGAGCTCGTCGCGACGGGGTCGACGGTGCTGCTCACCACGCAGTACCTCGACGAAGCGGACCAGCTCGCGGACCGCATCGCCGTGATCGACCACGGACGGGTCGTGGCCGAGGGCACGGGCGACGAGCTCAAGGCGTCGATCGGCACCTCGTCCCTGCAGCTCCGGCTGACCGACGGGCTCCGGCTCGACGCCGCCAGGGCGATCGTCCGCACGACCCTCGGCGTCGACGCGGTCGCGAGCCCGGAGGGGTCCCGTCTGACCGCCCCGATGACCGACCCCGACCGCGTGACCGACCTGCTCGTGTCCTTCCGCGAGGCCGGCATCTCCCTCGCCGAGATGAGCGTACAGAAGCCGACGCTCGACGAGGTCTTCCTGACCATCACGGGCGCCCCGGCGAAAGCCGAGGACGACGCCCAGCGCGAGCTCGAAGGGAGCATCGCATGACCACCATCGCCCCCACCCCCACCAGCGCCCCGCGGGTGACGCCCCGAGCCGGGGTCGGCTCGTCCGGCCTCGGCGCGACGGTCCGGCAGTCGTTCACGATGGCCTACCGCGGGCTCGTGAAGATACGGCGGACGCCCGAGCAGCTCTTCGACGTCACGCTCATGCCGATCGTCTTCACCGTCATGTTCACGTACATCTTCGGTGGCGCGATCTCGGGCGACATCGGCAGCTACCTGCCCGTGATCATCCCGGGCATCCTCGTGCAGACGAACATCACGTCGTCGATCGTCACCGGTGTCCAGCTCCGCGAGGACATGGACAAGGGCGTGTTCGACCGCTTCAAGTCCCTGCCGATCGCGCGCATCGCCCCGCTCGCCGGCGCCCTGCTCGCCGACACCGTCCGCTACGCCATCGCGACCACCATCACGTTCACGGTGGGGATCATCATGGGACTCCGGCCGGAGGGCGGTGCGGCCGCGGTGGTGCTCGCCGGGCTCCTCGTCATCGTCGTCGCCTGGGCGATCAGCTGGATCTTCGCCTACTTCGGGGTGATCGCCCGGACCGCGTCGAGCGTCTCGGGGATCGCGAACCTCGTGCTCTTCCCGCTGACGTTCCTGTCGAACGCGTTCGTCCCCGTGGACACGCTGCCGAGCTGGCTCCGCTGGTTCACCGAGGTCAACCCGGTGTCGCACCTCATCACCGCGGTCCGCGAGCTCGTCAACCACGGTGCGGTGACCGGCGACCTCTGGATCAGCCTGCTCGGCGCCGCGGTCATCGTGGCCGTGTTCGCCCCGCTGACCGTCCGCTCGTACATGCGCAAGGCCTGACCCCGGTCGTCAGTCCCGGTGTCGCCGTCGGACCGCGTCCCGGAGGTCCTCGAGCAGCACCCGTGTCGCCGCTTCGGCCTCGTCCCGCTCCCAGCGGGCCGAGGCCGTCTCGGCGTTCGCGAGCACGTCGTCCCCGACGGCCGCCGCCAGCAGGGGCCGGAGGCGGGCGTGCGCGAGCACCGCGAAGTCCTGCCGGGTGCCGAACCGCCGCGCGAGCGCCCAGCACCGTGCTGCTTCGCCCGTGAGGCCGTCACGGGCCGCGGCGACCGCGAGTCCGGCGAGCGTCGTCCCGACCACCGGCAGGTCGGTCCACCAGGGCCGGACCCGCAGGAGCGCGAGCGTGGCGTTCCGCATCCGACGAGCGACCTCGCGCTCGGCGTCCGTCAGACCGGCGCCTCCGCCCCGGGTCTCGTCGACGGCGGCGATGCGTGCCGCCCCGGCCATGAGCCGCCAGTTCGGTGCGGGTCCGCGGCGCTCGGCGGCCACCTCCCACGCGGCCGTGTACTGCTCGGCGGCTGCCGCCGGGTCGCCCTCCGCGCGTCGGCACTCGGCCTCGATCGCCAGCACGACGACCGCGACCTGGGACCCGTCCGCCTCGGGCCCGCGACCCCCGGCGGGGCGGTGCTGCAGGTCGCGGGCGACCGACCGTGCCCGGTCGACGTCGCCGATCGCCGCTGCGGCGAGCCCGACGGACCACCCGATCTCCGAGAGGTCGTCGTCGGCGCCGAAGCGCTCCAGGCGGTCTCGAGCCGCCTCGGCCACCGTCAACGCCTCGTCGTAGCGCCCGCTCTGGGCGAGGAGCTGCGTCATCGTGACCGCGGACGTGCCGGTCGTCCACGCGTCGCCGGTCCGCGCCGCGAGGGCCTGTGCGGCAGCGGCGTACCGGAGTGCCGAGGCGGGGTCCCCGTCGTTCTCGGCGAGCGGCGCGCTGAGCAGGTTCGCGATGCAGGCGACGCCGTCCTCGGGGTCGTCGCGGAGGCGGGCGAGGAGCGCGGTCGCCTCCGCGGGCCGTCCGACCGTGAGGAACACCGCGACGAGGGCGTCGACGACGGGCTGCCCCGCGGTCGACGTCCGCCGCCACCGTCGGAGCGTCGAGCGTGCCCAGGCCGTCGTCCGCCGGTCGTCGAACGCCGCGGCCGCTCCGACGACGACGAGGCAGACGTGCGCCGCGACCCGGTCGTCCGGCGCCGGGGGCTCGCGTCGGAGCAGTCCGACGACGTCCGGGCCGACCGCGGTGATCTCCCCCTGCGTGCCCCGGAGCGTCCAGTACGCGCCGAGGGCCGCGAACAGCTGCGCCGCCGCGGGCGCGTCCTCGGCCCGGAGCGCCCAGCGCAGCAGCACGACGAGGTTGTCGGCCTCGCGGCGCACCTCGTGGAACCGTTCGGTCTGCTCCGGACCGGCGATGGCGAGCAGGTTCCGGTCCGCGGCGAACGCGCGAGCCCAGTCGACCATGGCCGAGCGGACGTCCTCGGTGCGCCCGCGTTCGGTCAGTCGCGCGGCCCCGAACTCCCGGACGGTCTCGAGCAGGCGGTACCGGACCGGCTCCCCCTCGCGCTCGACCAGCTGCACGAGCGACTGCTCGACGAGGTCCGCCAGGTCGTCGAGTGCGTCCTCGTGTCCCTCGGACGCGACGGCCTCGACCGCGTCCACCGCGAGGCCGTCGGGGAAGAGCGCGAGTCGGGGCAGGAGGTCCTGGGCGGAGGCGCCGAGCAGTCGCCAGCTCCACTCGATGACGGCGAGCAGCGTGCGGTGCCGTTCGGGGGCGCTCCGGTCCCCGCCGCGGAGCAGTGCGAAGCGGTCGTCGAGCCGGCGCTCGATCTCGTCCGTGCTCATGCCGCGGATCCGTGCCGCGGCCAGTTCGATCGCGAGCGGCGACCCGTCGAGCCGCGCGCAGATGCGGCGCACCGCGTCGACGGGGAGCACCGCGCCGGGACGCGCTGCCCGGGCACGCTCGGTGAAGAGGCGCACGGCGGCCCCGTCGTCCTCGACCGGCAGCGGCGCGAGCGGCGCCACGACCTCGCCGGCGATCGCGAGGGGTGCACGGGAGGTCGTCAGCACCCGCAGCTCCGGGGCGGCGGCGAGCAGTTCGGCGGTGAGCGCGGCGACGGCGTCGAGCAGGTGCTCGCAGTTGTCGAGCACCAGCACCGTCGGCCCGTCGGCGAGGGCGCGGACGACCCGGCCCCACAGATCGGTGACGACCGGGTCGCGGAGGGTGCGGGCGGAGCGGACCTCGGCGATCCCGAGCACGGCACCGAGGGCGGGCACGACGTCCTCGGCGGCCGCGATCGACGCGAGCTCGGCCACCACCACCGCGGTCCCGTCCGGCAGGTCCGCCGCGACCGCCTGCGCGAGCCGCGTCTTGCCGAGGCCGCCCGGGCCGAGGATCGTGACCAGCCGTCCGCGCGACAGGAGGTCCGTGACGGCGGCGAGGTCGGCCTCCCGTCCGACCAGCGCGTTCGGGGCGGCGCGCAGGCCGATGCGACGGGCGCGACCGCTCTCGGCCGCCGACCGGCGGAGCAGGTCCGCGTTGTGCCGGACCAGCTCGGCGGAGGGGTCGGCGCCGAGTTCCTCGACCAGCCGCTCGCGGTGTGCGGCGAAGACCGCGACGGCCACGGCGGGCCGACCGGCGGCGTCGAGCGCCTGCATCGCCCCGGCGACGGCGACCTCGTCGACCGGGTCGGCGGCCACCTCGGCCGACCAGACCTCGGCGGCGTCGTCGGCCCGGCCGAGGTCGAGCAGCGCGGACCCCAGCGCCCGCCGGAGTGCGCGCCGGGCTGCACGGGCCCGGCCGGCGAGCGCGTCACCGAGGTCGCCCTCGACGTCCTCGCCGGGTGCACCGCGCCAGAGCGCGAGCGCGGACTCGAGCGCGTCGACGTCCGGGGTCGCCGCCGCACGCTCCGTCCGCAGGAGGTCGACGTCGTCCGTGTCGCAGCCGAGCGCGTACCCGGTCGCCGTGGACCGGACGAGTCCCTCGGCGGTCGTCCGGCGAAGGCGGGACACCATCGTCTGCAGGGCCGCCCGCGCTCCTCGCGGCTGGTCGTCCGGCCACAGCTCGTCGATGAGGGAGCCGGTGGACAGCGAGCGCCCCGGCGCGAGGGCGAGCGCGGTGAGGAAGGACCGTGCGAGCGCCCCGGTGACGGTCGTCGGCTCACCCGAGGGCCCCTCGACCAGCACGGGCCCGAGGACGGCGAGTCGGGGGCGCGCGGTCACGTCGTCGAGTCTACGGAGCGCTCGAGCGTCTCAGCCCCTGCGCCGACCGCCGTCGGGCGGACCCGTCTCGGTGTCGACGTCCCCCGTCGCCCGTTTCTCGGACTCGATCACCCCGCGCAGCGCAACGATCGCACTCGCAGTCGCGGTGACCCGGGAGGGGTTCGACCGACTGGCGTCGAGCGCCTGCTCGAGCGTCGCGAGGGCTTCGTCCCCGTCCTCGGCCGGGCAGTCGCCGCGGACGACGCACGCGACCCGCCGCAGCGCAGCCGCGAACGGCTCGGCGAAGGCGGGGTCGGGCCGGCCGATCGCGTCGGCCACCGGACCGCTGCGCGCGACGAGCTCGGTGAGGTCGGTCGTGTACCAGGTGGCCCGCTCCAGGGCCCGGAACCGGGCACCGTCGGACTGCAGGCGCGCCCGGGGCCCGCGGAGCACGCCCCGCGGGTTCATCCGCCGGCTCTCCTGCGCGGTCGCGACCCGGTCCCGTACGTCCGCGATCGCCTTGTCGAGCCGCTCCTGCTGCCGGTCCCACGCTGCGGTGTCGGGTTCGCCCTCGACGAGCACGTCCGCGAGGTCGTCGAGCTGCTCCGCGAGCACCGCGTTCACCTGGTCGATGCGGCGCTCCGCGTCCCAGAAGTGCAGCGGCGGGAACACGGCGAAGTTCACCGCGAGGCCGATCGCGATCCCGATGGCCATCTGCACGATGTAGGCGAACGAGTACCCCTCGGCGTTCCCCCCGCCGACGAGCAGCACGAAGAGCGCGGCCATCGGCACCCACGAGTACCCCTCACCGAGGATCCGGAAACCGCTCACGAGGACGCCGATGCCGACGGCGAGGGCCACCGCGATCACCCCGGGGTCCCCGATCAGCATCGTGACCCACGCGATCAGCACGCCGAGCGTGATACCGACGAGCGTCTGCACACCCGACCGGATGCCGGCGAACACGGTCGTCCGCATCGCGACGATCGCACCGAGGGGCGCGTAGTACGGGTACTCGGCGGCGACGCCCGGAGCGTACTTGGCGAGCACCCACGCGATGGTCGCGGCCAGCGCCGCCTTCGCGGCGAGCAGCAGGCGCGGCTGGGTGCCGGAGTCGCGGCTCCACCGCCAGATGCGCCGCCCGGCGCCCGTGATGCGTTCTGCTCGTGCCATACGGCCGGTCAGGTTACGCACGGCGGCCTGTGAGGCGTGCCACCCGCGCGCGCCCGGCCGACCGCGCACCGCACGAGCACGGGGCGGCCTGGAGGCGCGGGGCGGGCCCGCAATGCGCCTCCAGGCCGCCTGTCGGTCACCCCGCAACGCGAGGAAGCCCCCGCGCGACGTGCGCCGCGGAGGCTTCCTCGATGTGGTGCTGATGACTACTTGGCGTCGTCGGCCTTCGTGTCGTCCGCCTTGGCGGCGGCGTCGTCCTCGACCTCGGCGGCAGCGTCGGTCTCGGCCTCGGCCTCGACCGGCGCGGACTCCTCGGTGGTCTCGGTCTCATCGACCGGGGCCTCCTCGGTGGTCTCCTCGGCGGCCGGCTCCTCGACCGGCGCGGCGGCGGCCGGAGCAGCGTCGCGCTTGACCGGGGCGGGCTTGCCCGACACCGGCTCGAGCACGAGCTCGATCGACGCGAGGGGAGCGTTGTCGCCCTTGCGGAAACCGAGCTTCGTGATGCGGGTGTAGCCGCCCTGGCGGTCCTCGACCTGCGGGGCGATCTCGGTGAACAGCGTGTGCACGACGGACTTGTCGCGCAGGATGCTGATCACGCGACGACGGGCGTGCAGGTCGCCACGCTTCGCGAACGTGATGAGCCGCTCGGCGACCGGACGGAGGCGCTTGGCCTTCGTCTCGGTCGTGGTGATGCGGCCGTGCGTGAAGAGGGCGTTGGCGAGGTTGCTCAGGAGCAGGCGCTCGTGGGCGGGACCGCCACCGAGGCGGGGGCCCTTGGTGGGCTTCGGCATGTCAGTTCTCCAGTGGTGAATGTGGTGCGCGCTGACTCAGCACGCGTGCGCTTGCGCGCGAGGTCAGTTGTTGGACTCGTCCTCGTCGTACCCGCTGTAGAAGTGGGCGCCGTCGAATCCGGGGACGGTGTCCTTGAGGGACAGGCCGAGCTCGGTGAGCTTGTCCTTGACCTCGTCCACCGACTTCTGACCGAAGTTGCGGATGTTCATGAGCTGCGTCTCCGAGAGGGCGACGAGCTCGGACACCGTGTTGATGCCCTCCCGCTTGAGGCAGTTGTAGCTGCGGACCGACAGGTCGAGGTCCTCGATCGGGGTCTGCAGCTCGTTCGAGAGCACGGCGTCGACCGGCGCGGGGCCGATCTCGATGCCCTCGGCCGCCGTGTTCAGCTCGCGGGCGAGACCGAACAGCTCGACCAGCGTGCGGCCGGCCGACGCGATGGCGTCGCGCGGCGTGATCGCCGGCTTCGTCTCGACGTCGACGACCAGGCGGTCGAAGTCCGTACGCTCACCGGCACGCGTCGCCTCGACGCGGTAGGTGACCTTGAGGACCGGCGAGTAGATCGAGTCGATCGGGATCTGACCTGCCTCGGAGAACTCCGAGCGGTTCTGCGTCGCCGACACGTAGCCACGGCCACGCTCGATCGTGAGCTCGAGCTCGAAGCGCGCGGTGTCGTTCAGGGTCGCGATGACGAGGTCCGGGTTGTGGATCTCGACGCCGGCCGGGGCGGAGATGTCCGCCGCGGTGACCTGCCCGGCACCCTGCTTGCGCAGGTACGCGGTGATCGGCTCGTCGTGCTCGCTGGAGACGACGAGGCTCTTGATGTTGAGGATGATCTCGGTGACGTCTTCCTTGACACCGGGAACGGTGCTGAACTCGTGGAGGACGCCGTCGATGCGGATGCTGGTGACAGCCGCGCCGGGGATCGAGGAGAGGAGCGTGCGGCGCAGCGAGTTGCCGAGGGTGTAACCGAAGCCCGGCTCGAGCGGCTCGATGACGAAGCGCGAGCGGTGCTCGGAGATCGACTCCTCGGTCAGGGTGGGGCGCTGTGCAATGAGCACTGTGGGATTCCTTTCGGCGGAGTGTCCGCTATATGACACTCGGCGGTACGACGGGGCCGACCGGGCCCCGACGGGTCTGTTGAGTTGTGATCACGCGCACGGCCGAGCCACGAGGGCCCGCCGTGCGCGATCGAACGACCAGGAATGGCCGGCCCCGCTCGCCCCCGTCACGGGGACGAGCGGGGAACGGCCGGTTGCTCCTCGCGTCAGACGCGGCGACGCTTCGGCGGGCGGCACCCGTTGTGCGCCTGCGGCGTGACGTCGTTGATCGAACCGACCTCGAGGCCGGCGGCCTGGAGCGAGCGGATCGCGGTCTCGCGGCCCGAGCCCGGACCCTTGACGAAGACGTCGACCTTCTTGACGCCGTGCTCCTGCGCCTGACGCGCAGCGGACTCGGCGGCGAGCTGCGCCGCGAACGGCGTCGACTTGCGCGAGCCCTTGAAGCCGACGGCACCCGAGGACGCCCAGCTGAGGACGGCACCGGACGGGTCGGTGATGCTGACGATCGTGTTGTTGAACGTGCTCTTGATGTGGGCCTGGCCCACGGCGACGTTCTTCTTCTCCTTGCGGCGCGGCTTGCGCGCGGCAGTCTTGGGGGTAGCCATGGGGGTCTCCTATCGAGCCTTCTTCTTGCCTGCCACGGTGCGCTTCGGTCCCTTGCGGGTACGCGCGTTGGTCTTGGTGCGCTGACCGCGCACCGGGAGACCACGACGGTGGCGAAGACCCTCGTAGCTACCGATCTCGACCTTGCGTCGGATGTCCGCGGCGACCTCACGGCGGAGGTCACCTTCCACCTTGAAGTTGCCCTCGATGAAGTCGCGGAGAGCGACGAGCTGGTCGTCGGTCAGGTCCTTGACGCGGATGTCGCCGGAGATGCCGGTCTCGGCGAGTGCCTGGACCGAGCGGGTACGGCCGACGCCGTAGATGTACGTGAGTGCGATCTCCACGCGCTTCTCGCGCGGGATGTCGACGCCTGCTAGACGTGCCATGTGCTGGCTGCTCCTGTGGTTGGTGGAGGTGTGGCGCAGTACCGGTGCCCGGGCCTCCGACCCGAGGTGTCCCCCGCGGCCGGAGCCGCGGGATCTGGTACTGCGTGTTCAGTGTTGAGTTGTGGGTCCTGCTGGGAGCTCAGCCCTGGCGCTGCTTGTGGCGCGGGTTGCTCTTGCAGATCACCATGACGCGCCCCTTCCGGCGGATCACTCGGCAGTGCTCGCAGATGGGCTTGACGCTGGGGTTGACCTTCATGGTTGGTTCCTCGTGCTCGCTGGCTTCGTGCTCGGCGGGTTCGCCGGGCCGTTCCTTTCCAGCTCGCGGATCACTTGTAGCGGTAGACGATCCGGCCGCGGGTCAGGTCGTACGGGCTCAGCTCCACGATCACGCGGTCCTCGGGGAGGATGCGGATGTAGTGCTGGCGCATCTTCCCGGAGATGTGCGCGAGGACCTTGTGTCCGTTGGTCAGCTCAACGCGGAACATCGCGTTGGGCAGAGCTTCGAGCACCGAGCCCTCGATCTCGATGACGCCGTCTTTCTTGGCCATAGCCTCACTGTCGCTTGGTTGGATTACCGGTGTGATCCCCGAGCCGGTCTGCGGGTCGGGCGCCACGCCGAAAGGGCATGACACACCAAAGAGCAAGCCTATGTGATAGCGGCCGGATTGCCAAGTGCGGGCGACCCGGACCCTCGACCTGGGGCTGCCGCGGTCGAGTCTGAACGTTCCACAGTGGTCTCCTGGCCCGTTCTGGGCCGTCTCGAGTGCATCCGCCGTACCGTGTCACGGCAGCCCACCGAACGGAGAGAACCGTGCCGAACGCCCGCGGCCCCCTGGCCCGCCATGGACGACTCCCTCGTCGTCGCGCCTGGACGTCCGCCCTCGGCATCGTCGCGTCCGTCCTCGCCGTCGCGCTGGTCAGCGGGACCAGCGTGGCCGCGATCGCCGGCGGGCAGCTCGCCGCCGCCCCGAAGACGGTCCAGCTCAGCACGGACGACCAGAAGGTCGCCGACACCGCGGACATCACCGCGATGAAGGGCGGCGCGAACATCCTGCTCATCGGCAGCGACACCCGCGTCGGGCAGTTCGACTCCGACGAGGACGTCGCCGGCGCCCGGAACGACGTCACGATCCTCGTGCACATCTCGCAGGACCACCAGCAGCTCACGGCCGTGAGCTTCCCCCGCGACCTCATGGTCCCGATCCCGGCGTGCACCAACCCGGCGACGGGCACCACGTACCCCGCCGCCACCTCGGCACAGTTCAACACGGCGCTCGGCAACGGCGGGGTGTCCTGCGTGGTCGACACCGTCGAGAACCTGACCGGCCTGCGGATCCCCTACGCCGGGCTGATCACCTTCGACGGCGTCATCTCGATGTCGAACGCCCTCGGTGGTGTGGACGTCTGCGTCGCGCAGCCGATCAACGACTCGTACACCGGTCTCCACCTCACCGCGGGGTCGCACACGCTCGAGGGCTCGGACGCGCTCGCGTTCCTCCGGACCCGCCACGGAGTCGGTGACGGCAGCGACCTCGCGCGCATCAGTTCGCAGCAGGTGTTCCTCTCCGCGCTGCTCCGCAAGATCACCTCCGGCAGCACGCTGTCCGACCCGGTGACGCTCTACCGCCTCGCCTCGGCGGCGCTGCACAACATGACGCTCTCGGACGGCCTGGCGCAGGCCAGGAGCCTCGTCGGCCTCGCCACGACGCTGCGCGGCATGAGTACGGCGAACATGCTGTTCGTGCAGTACCCGGTCGTGGACGACCCCGCCGACAACGCCCGCGTCATCGTCGCGCAGGACGCGGCGCACACGCTCAACGTCGCCCTGCAGACCGACCAGCGGACGTCGCTCTCGGACTCGACCACCGGACGGGCGTCGGAGGAGTCGAAGAGCGCGGGATCGTCGACGGGCTCGTCGTCATCGTCCGGCTCGTCTTCCTCCGGCACGTCCTCGGCCGGCACGCCGTCCGGGTCGTCCGGGTCGAGCTCCTCCGCGACGTCGTCGTCAGGCTCCACGCCCTCGTCGACACCGACGGCGACCACGACGCCGCTCCCGTCGACCATCACCGGGCAGAGCGCGAACGAACAGACCTGCTCCGTCGGGAACTGACGCCGCGCGGCGGACGCGCCGCGCGGCTCCGAGCCGACCGCACCGTCGACGCCCCAGCGGCGGGGCGGACGCACCACGTGCCTCCCGGCCGGACCCGGTGGACGGCCGACCCGACGGGAGGCCCGTCCTACGGGATCGGGACGGGTGTCACACCCAGCGGGGCCAGGCCCGCAGCGCCGCCGTCGGCGGCCGTCGTCACCCAGATGCCGTCGGCGTGGACGGCGACGGTGTGCTCCCAGTGCGCGGCGTCCGAGCCGTCGAGCGTCCGGACCGTCCAGTCGTCCGCGTCCGTCGAGCTGTCGATCGTGCCGGCCGTCACCATCGGCTCGATCGCGACGACCAGCCCGGGCTTCACGGCGGGACCGGCGCCCCGCACGCGGTAGTTGAAGACCGGCGGTTCCTCGTGCATCGACCGGCCGATGCCGTGACCGGTGTAGTCCTCGACGATGCCCCAGGCGCCGGTCTCCTCGATGGCGTCCTCGACCGCGGCACCGACGTCGTTCAGGTGCCTGGCCGATGCCAGAGCGGCGATGCCGTGCCACAGCGAGCGCTCGGTCGTGTCGCAGAGCTTCCGCCGGGCCTCGCTCACCGCGGCGTCGCCACCAGGGACCACGACCGTGAAGGCGCTGTCCCCGTTCCAGCCGTCGACCTCGGCGCCGGCGTCGACGGAGACGATGTCGCCCGCCTGGATCACGCGGTCGCCCGGGATCCCGTGCACCACCTCGTCGTTGACCGAGACACAGAGCGTGTGGCGGTACCCCGGGACGAGCTGGAAGTTCGGGACGCCCCCGCCGTCGCGGATGGTCCGCTCGGCGATCGCGTCGAGCTCACCCGTCGTGACGCCGGGTCGGACCGCGGCTCGCACGGCGTCCAACGCCTCGGCCGTCAGGAGGCCCGGGCGCACCATGGCGCGGAGCTCCTCGGGCGTCTTGTAGATCGAGGGCTTGCGGAAGCGGACCACGCCGGGTCAGACGCCCGCGGTCAGCCCGCGGGACGCGAGCGCCGACTGGATCCGGTCGCCGACCTCGTCGATGCCGCCGAGCCCGTCGACATCGACCACGAGGCCGCGATCGGCGTAGGCGCCGACGATCGGGGCCGTCTGGTCCAGGTAGACCTCCTGGCGACGACGGATCGTCTCCTCGTTGTCGTCGCTGCGGCCCTGGTCCTCCGCGCGCTTCAGCAGGCGTTCGACGAGGGCGTCCTGGTCCGCGACGAGCTGCACGACCGCGTCGAGCTGCTCGCCCTGCTCGGTCAGGAGCGCGTCGAGGTACTCGACCTGGTTCAGCGTCCGGGGGTAGCCGTCGAGCAGGAAGCCGTGCTCGGCGTCCGGCTCGGCCAGGCGGGACTTCACGAGCTCGTTCGTCAGCTCGTCCGGCACGTACTCACCGGCGTCCATGAGCTTCTTCGCCTCGACGCCGAGGGGCGTGCCCTCGGCGACGTTCTTGCGGAAGATGTCGCCCGTCGAGATCGCGGGGACACCGAACGCGTCCGCGATGCGACCGGCCTGGGTGCCCTTGCCGGCGCCGGGGGGTCCGACGATGATGAGGCGTGCGCTCAACGGAGAAGCCCTTCGTAGTGACGTTGCTGGAGCTGGGAGTCGATCTGCTTCACCGTCTCGAGGCCGACACCCACGATGATCAGGATGCTGGCGCCACCGAACGGGAAGTTCTGGTTCGCACCGAAGAACGCGAGTGCGCCCAGCGGGATGAGTGCGATCAGACCGAGGTAGAGCGATCCGGGCAACGTCACCCGGGTCAGGACGTAGTCGAGGTACTCGGCGGTCGGGCGTCCGGCGCGGATGCCCGGGATGAACCCGCCGTACTTCTTCATGTTGTCGGCGACCTCTTCGGGGTTGAAGGTGATCGCGACGTAGAAGTAGGTGAACCCGACGATGAGCAGGAAGTACAGGACCATGTAGAACCAGTTGTCACCCGAGGTCAGGTTGTTCTGGATCCAGGTCACCCACGCGGCCGGCGCGGAGCCGTCCGAGGGCTGGTTGAACTGCGCGACGAGGGCCGGCAGGTACAGCAGCGACGAGGCGAAGATGACGGGCACGACGCCGGCCATGTTCACCTTGATCGGGATGTACGTGTTGTTGCCGCCGAAGGTGCGACGACCGACCATGCGCTTGGCGTACTGGACCGGGATGCGTCGCTGCGACTGCTCGACGAACACGACGGCCATCATGATGACGAGGCCCACGAGGATGACGAACAGGAACAGCTCGAAGCCGTTCGACTGCTCGATCGCCCAGAGCGCCGACGGGAACTGCGCCGCGATCGACGTGAAGATGAGGAGCGACATGCCGTTGCCGATGCCGCGCTCGGTGACGAGCTCGCCCATCCACATGATGAGGCCGGTGCCGGCGGTCAGCGTGACGACCATGAGCATGATCGCGTACCAGCTGTCGTTCGAGATGATCGACGAGCAGGAGGCCGACGCGTTCGTGCCGAAGAGGGCACCGGAGCGCGCGACCGTGATCAGGGTGGTGGACTGCAGGACACCGAGCGCGATCGTGAGGTAGCGCGTGTACTGCGTCAGCTTGGCCTGACCGGACTGACCCTCCTTGTAGAGGGCGTCGAAGTGTGGGATGACCACGCGCAGGAGCTGCACGATGATCGACGACGTGATGTACGGCATGATCCCGAGCGCGAAGACCGAGAGCTTCAGCAGCGCGCCGCCGGAGAACAGGTTGATCAGGTCGTAGAGGCCCTGCTGCGAGGACGCGCTGGCGAGGCAGCTCTGCACGGACGCGTAGTCGACGAACGGTGCGGGGATGTACGACCCCAGGCGGAAGAGCGCGATGATCGCGAGGGTGAAGCCGATCTTCTTGCGAAGGTCTGGGGTGCGCATGATGCGCGCGACCGCTCTGAACACGAGGACTCCGAACTTCTGGGACCGGGGCCGTCGATCGCGGCCGTTCCGGTGTCGATCGGCAGGGCCGACCAGGCCGACGGACGCCGACCACTGTCAAGGAAACCGTAACGGCGGCCCGTGCGCAAACGCACGGGCCGCCGACGGGGGTTACTGGGAGACGGTGCCGCCAGCAGCCGCGATCTTCTCGGCGGCGGACGCCGAGACCTTGTCGACCAAGACCGTGAGCTTCACGTTGATGTCGCCCTGACCGAGAACCTTGACCTTCTCGTTCTTGCGGACGGCGCCCTTGGCGACCAGGTCCGCCACGGTGACGTCGCCACCGTTCGGGTAGAGCTCCGCGATCTTGTCCAGGTTCACGACCTGGTACTCGACACGGAACGGGTTCTTGAACCCGCGGAGCTTCGGGGTGCGCATGTGCAGCGGCATCTGCCCACCCTCGAAGCCGACCTTGACCTGGTAACGAGCCTTCTGACCCTTGGTACCACGGCCGGCGGTCTTGCCCTTCGAGCCCTCACCGCGACCGACACGGGTGCGGTCCTTCTTCGCACCGGTGGCCGGGCGGAGGTGGTGCAGCTTCAGGACCTGCACGCGCTCGTTCTTCTCGTCGCTCATGCGTCGACCTCCTCGACCTTCACGAGGTGCGCGACCGTCGCGATGTACCCGCGGTTCTGGGCGTTGTCCTCACGCAGGACCGTACGGCCGATGCGCTTGAGGCCCAGGCTGCGCAGGGTGTCGCGCTGGTACTGCTTCTCGCTGATAACGGACTTCGTCTGCGTGATCTTCAGCATCGCCATCACGCACCTGCCTTCTCGGACGCGGCACGCGCGGCGGCGGCCTCCGCACGCAGCAGACGGGCCGGGACGACCGCGTCGACGTCGAGGCCACGGCGGACTGCGACCGCGCGGGGCTCCTCGAGCTGCTGCAGCGCCTCGACGGTCGCGTGCACGATGTTGATGGTGTTCGACGAGCCGAGCGACTTGCTCAGGACGTCGTGGATGCCAGCGCACTCGAGGACGGCGCGGACCGGACCACCGGCGATGACACCGGTACCGGCAGCGGCCGGACGCAGGAGCACGACACCGGCAGCGGCCTCACCCTGCACCGGGTGCGGGATGGTGTTGCCGACGCGCGGGACGCGGAAGAAGTTCTTCTTCGCCTCCTCGACGCCCTTGGAGATCGCGGTGGGGACCTCCTTGGCCTTGCCGTAGCCGACGCCCACGAGGCCGTTGCCGTCACCCACGACGACGAGCGCCGTGAAGCTGAAGCGACGACCACCCTTGACGACCTTCGACACGCGGTTGATGGTCACCACGCGCTCGAGGAACTGGCTGTCGCCACCGCGGTTGTTGCGGTCGCGGCCCTGCTGACGGTCACGACCGCCACCACGACGGCCGCGCTGGTCGGCCGAGTCGCGGTTGTTGGACGCGGAACCAGCGGCGGTCTCGACCGGACGCTCGGCCGTGGCCGCTGCCTCCGTGGTCTCCTTGCTGGTGTTGTTCGCGGTGTCGCTCACAGGTTCAGCCCTCCTTCACGGGCGCCATCGGCGATCGCGGCGACGCGACCGGCGTACTTGCTGCCACCACGGTCGAAGACCACGGCCTCGACGCCGGCGGCCTTCGCGCGCTCGGCGAGGATCTCGCCGACGCGACGGGCCTTGGCGGTCTTGTCGCCGTCGAACGAGCGGAGGTCGGCCTCCATCGTCGATGCGCTGGCGAGGGTGTGACCCTTCGCGTCGTCGATGACCTGCACGAACACGTGACGCGACGAACGCGTGACGGCGAGACGCGGACGCGCCTCGGTGCCGGTGATCTTCTTGCGGAGTCGGTTGTGACGGCGCGCCTTGGCGGCCGACTTGCTCTTTCCTCGGATACCGAGAGCCATGATCACTTACCTGACTTTCCGGCCTTGCGGCGCACGATCTCGCCGGCGTAGCGGACACCCTTGCCCTTGTAGGGCTCGGGCTTGCGCAGCTTGCGGATGTTGGCGGCCACCTCGCCGACGGCCTGCTTGTCGATGCCGGTCACGGTGAGCTTGTTGTTGCCCTCGACGGCGAACGAGATGCCCGCGGGCGGCTCGACCGTGATCGGGTGGGAGTAGCCCAGCGCGAACTCGACGCTGGTGCCCTTCGCCTGCACGCGGTAACCGGTACCGACGACCTCGAGGCCCTTGGAGTAGCCCTGGGTGACGCCGATGATGTTGTTCGCGATGAGGGTGCGGGTCAGGCCGTGGAGCGAACGCGAGGAGCGCTCGTCGTCCGGACGGGTGACGAGGACCTGGTTCTCCTCGACCTTGGCCTGGATGGGCTCAGCGACGACGAGCGCGAGCTCGCCCTTCGGGCCCTTGACCGCCACGGTCTGGCCGTCGATGGAGACGGTCACGCCGGCGGGGATGTCGATGGGAAGACGTCCGATTCGAGACATTGTCGATCACCACACGTAGGCGAGGACTTCCCCACCCACGCCCTTCTGCTCGGCTTCGCGGTCGGTCAGGAGGCCGGACGACGTCGAGAGGATCGCCACGCCGAGGCCACCGAGGACCTGGGGGATCTCCGTCGACTTCGCGTAGACCCGGAGGCCCGGCTTCGAGACGCGCTTGATGCCGGCGATCGAGCGCTCGCGCTCGGGGCCGTACTTCAGGTCGATCGTGAGGGTCTGCCCGACGCGGGCGTCCTCGATCTTCCACTCGTTGATGTAACCCTCGCGCTTGAGGATCTCAGCGATGTTCTTCTTCAGCTTGGAGCTGGGAAGCGAGACGGCGTCGTGGTGCGCCGAGTTCGCGTTCCGCAATCTGGTCAGCATGTCTGCGACCGGATCGGTCATCGTCATGATGCGTATCCATTCTCGCCTGGTTTCGACACCCGTTCCACGAATGCCGACCTGAGCGATCGGGGCCCCCAGGCGGTTCCCGGGGACCTGTGTGTTCGTGCGTGCGGGCCGGAGGACGTGAATCCTCCGGCCCGCACCGCCCGAAGTATCTTAGACCGTCTGGTCGGCCGAACGGAACGGGAACCCGAGCTGCTTGAGCAGCGCGCGGCCCTCGTCGTCCGTCTTCGCGGTGGTCACGACGGTGATGTCGAAGCCACGCACGCGGTCGATGCGGTCCTGGTCGATCTCGTGGAACACGGACTGCTCCGTGAGACCGAACGTGTAGTTGCCGTTCCCGTCGAACTGCTTGTCGCTCAGGCCGCGGAAGTCGCGGATGCGGGGCAGGGCGAGGGAGATCAGGCGGTCGAGGAACTCCCAGGCACGGTCACCGCGGAGGGTGACGTGCGCACCGATCGCCTGGCCCTCGCGCAGCTTGAACTGCGCGATGGACTTGCGAGCGATGTTGACCTGGGGCTTCTGACCCGTGATCGCCGTGAGGTCCTTGATGGCCCCCTCGATGATCTTCGAGTCACGAGCGGCCTCGCCGACGCCGGTGTTCACGACGACCTTGACCAGGCCGGGGACCTGCATGACGTTCGCGTAGCCGAACTGCTCGGTGAGGGCAGCCTTGATCTCGTTCTTGTACTTCTGCTTGAGGCGCGGCTCGACCTTGGTCGCCGGCGCGGCAGTCGTGTCGGTCATCAGAGCTTCTCACCCGACTTCTTGGCGTAGCGGACCCGGACGGTCTTCTTGACGCCGTCCTTCTCCACCTCTTCGGTACGGAAACCGACGCGCGTCGGCTTCTTGGTCTTCGGGTCGACGATCGCGACGTTCGAGACGTGGATCGGAGCCTCGTGCTGCTCGATGCCACCGGTCTTCGAACCACGCTGGGTCTGGCCGACGCGGACGTGCTTCGTGACGAAGTTCACGCCCTCGACGACGACGCGCTCCGAGTCACGGAGCACCTCGATGACCTTGCCCTGCTTGCCGCGGTCGCCGCCACGCTCCTGCGTGGCGCCCGTGATGACCTCGACGAGGTCACCCTTCTTGATGTTCGCCATGGCTTACAGCACCTCCGGCGCGAGCGAGATGATCTTCATGAACTTCTTGTCACGGAGCTCGCGACCGACCGGACCGAAGATGCGCGTGCCGCGCGGGTCGCCGTCAGCCTTGAGGATCACTGCCGCGTTCTCGTCGAACTTGATGTAGGAGCCGTCCTGACGACGGGTCTCCTTCTTGGTGCGAACGATGACGGCCTTGACGACGTCACCCTTCTTCACGTTGCCGCCGGGGATGGCGTCCTTCACCGTGGCGACGATGACGTCACCGAGACCGGCGTAGCGACGACCCGAGCCACCGAGCACGCGGATGGTCAAGATCTCCTTGGCACCCGTGTTGTCGGCGACCTTCAGGCGGGATTCCTGCTGAATCACTGCTGTCTCCTATTCCGAAGCAGGCCGCGGCCTACTTGGCCTTCTCGAGGATCTCGACCAGGCGCCAGCGCTTGGAGGCGCTGAGGGGACGGGTCTCGCTGATCACGACGAGGTCGCCGACACCAGCGGTGCCGAGCTCGTCGTGGGCCTTCACCTTGGACGTGCGGCGGATGATCTTGCCGTAGAGCGCGTGCTTCACGCGGTCCTCGACCTCGACCACGATGGTCTTGTCCATCTTGTCGCTCGTCACGTAGCCACGGCGCGTCTTGCGGTAGCCGCGGGTGGAGGCGGCGGAGGTGTTCTCTTCGTTCGCCATCAGTTCTCCTCGGCGGTCTCGGCCTCGGTCGACTCGGCCGGCTTGTCAGCCTTCTTCGTCGTCTTCTTGGCCTTGGTGGCGGTCTCGACGGGCGCGGGGGTGGCACGGATGCCGAGCTCGCGCTCGCGGAGGACGGTGTAGATACGGGCGATGTCGCGCTTGACGGCACGGAGGCGGCCGTGGCTCTCCAGCTGGCCGGTGGCCGACTGGAAGCGGAGGTTGAACAGCTCCTCCTTGGCCTTCTTCAGCTCGTCAGCAAGACGCTCGTTCTCGAACGTGTCGAGCTCCGTCGGACGGAGCTCCTTGGAACCGATCGCCATTATGCGTCGCCCTCCTCGCGCTTGATGATGCGTGCCTTGAGGGGCAGCTTGTGGATTGCACGGGTCAGCGCCTCACGGGCGATGTCCTCGTTGACGCCGGAGAGCTCGAAGAGCACACGACCCGGCTTGACGTTGGCGACCCACCACTCGGGCGAGCCCTTACCGGAACCCATGCGGGTCTCAGCCGGCTTCTTGGTGAGCGGGCGGTCCGGGTAGATGTTGATCCACACCTTGCCGCCACGCTTGATGTGACGCGTCATGGCGATACGAGCGGACTCGATCTGCCGGTTCGTCACGTAGGCCGGGGTGAGGGCCTGGATACCGAAGTCGCCGAAGCTGACCTTGGTACCACCGGTCGCCTGACCCGAACGCTTCGGGTGGTGCTGCTTGCGGTGCTTGACTCGACGGGGGATAAGCATGGTTACGCCTCAACTCCTGCGCCGGCCGGCGCGTCCTGCGGGGCCTGCTGCTGACGGCCGCCACGGTCGCCGCCACGACGGTCGCCGCGCTCGCCACGGGGGCCGCCACGACGCTCCGGGCGCGACGAACGCTGGTTCGCCTGCTCGCGAGCGAGCTCCTTGTTCGTGATGTCGCCCTTGTAGATCCAGACCTTCACGCCGATGCGGCCGAACGTGGTCCGGGCCTCGTAGAAGCCGTAGTCGATGTTCGCGCGGAGCGTGTGCAGGGGCACGCGGCCCTCGCGGTAGAACTCCGAGCGCGACATCTCGGCGCCACCGAGACGACCCGACACCTGGATGCGGACACCCTTGGCGCCGGCGCGCTGTGCACCCTGCAGGCCCTTGCGCATGGCGCGACGGAACGCGACACGGGCGGAGAGCTGCTCGGCGATGCCCTGCGCGACGAGCTGGGCCTCGGTCTCGGGGTTCTTGACCTCGAGGATGTTGAGCTGGATCTGCTTCTTGGTGAGCTTCTCGAGCTCGCCGCGGACGCGCTCGGCCTCGGCACCGCGACGACCGATGACGATGCCCGGACGCGCCGTGTGGATGTCCACGCGGACACGGTCACGGGTGCGCTCGAGCTCGATGCGGGCGACGCCGGCACGGTCGAGGGTCTTCTTCAGGTACTCGCGCACCTTGATGTCCTCGGCCACGTAGTCGGCGTAGCGCTGACCGGCCTTGGTGCTGTCGGTGAACCAGTGCGAGACGTGGTCCGTCGTGATCCCGAGACGGAAGCCGTACGGGTTGACCTTCTGGCCCATTACTTGCTCGCCTTCTTGCTCGTCGCGGCGGCCTCAGCCTCTTCCGGCGTCGCGAGGACGACCGTGATGTGGCTGGTGCGCTTGTTGATGCGGAAGGCGCGGCCCTGGGCGCGCGGCTGGAACCGCTTCAGGGTCGTGCCCTCGTCGACGAAGACGCGGCTCACGTAGAGGTCGCGCTCGTCGAGGAAGCTGTTCGTCGAGTCCGCCTTCACCCGGGCGTTCGCGATCGCCGAGGCGACCAGCTTGTACACGGGCTCCGAAGCGGCCTGCGGCGCGAACTTCAGGATGGCGAGCGCCTCGTGGGCCTGCTTGCCGCGGATCAGCTCGATGACGCGACGGGCCTTCTGAGGCGTGACGCGGATGTGTCGCACGCGCGCGATCGACTCCACCATTTCGTTCCTCCTCTGCGTCCCCGCGTTAGCGGCGACGGCCCTTCTTGTCGTCCTTCACGTGACCACGGAAGGTGCGGGTCGGCGCGAACTCGCCGAGCTTGTGACCGACCATCGACTCGGTGACGAACACCGGGATGTGCTTGCGGCCGTCGTGCACGGCGATCGTGTGCCCGAGCATGTTCGGGACGATCATCGAGCGACGCGACCAGGTGCGGATCACGTTCTTGGTGTTGGCCTCGTTCTGCGTGACGACCTTGCGGAGCAGGTGCTCGTCGACGAAGGGGCCCTTCTTCAGACTGCGTGGCATCTTCTGAACTCCTACTTGCGCTTCTTGCCGGCGTTACGGCGACGGACGATGAGCTTGTCGCTCGGCTTGTTCGGCTTGCGCGTCCGGCCCTCGGCCTGACCCCACGGGCTGACCGGGTGACGACCACCGGAGGTCTTGCCCTCACCACCACCGTGCGGGTGGTCGACCGGGTTCATGGCGACACCACGCACGGTCGGGCGGACGCCCTTCCAGCGCATGCGGCCGGCCTTGCCCCAGTTGATGTTGGACTGCTCGGCGTTGCCGACCTCGCCGATGGTGGCGCGGCAGCGGGCGTCGACGTTGCGGACCTCGCCCGACGGCAGGCGGAGCTGCGCGTAGGGGCCGTCCTTGGCGACGAGACGCACGGAGGCGCCGGCGGAGCGGGCCATCTTCGCGCCGCCACCGGGCCGGAGCTCGATCGCGTGGATGACGGTACCGACCGGGATGTTGCGCAGCGGCAGGTTGTTGCCGGGCTTGATGTCAGCCCCGGGGCCCTGCTCGACGACGTCGCCCTGCTTGAGCTTGTTCGGCGCGATGATGTAGCGCTTCGTGCCGTCCACGTAGTGCAGGAGCGCGATGCGCGCGGTGCGGTTCGGGTCGTACTCGATGTGCGCGACCTTGGCGTCGACGCCGTCCTTGTCGTGACGACGGAAGTCGATCACGCGGTACTGGCGCTTGTGGCCACCACCGATGTGACGGGTCGTGATGCGGCCGGAGCTGTTGCGCCCACCGGTCTTCGGCAGCGGACGAAGCAGCGACTTCTCCGGCGTCGAACGGGTGATCTCAGCGAAGTCGGCGACCGACGAGCCGCGACGACCGGGGGTCGTCGGCTTGTAGTTACGAATAGCCATGATTAATCCCTAAAGGTCCTCAGCCGACAGCCGTGAAGATGTCGATCGAACCGGACTTGAGCGTCACGATGGCGCGCTTGGTGTCCTTGCGCTTACCCATGCCGAAACGCGTGCGACGGGTCTTGCCCGGGCGGTTCAGCGTGTTGATGCTCGCGACCTTGACGTCGAAGATCTTCTCGATGGCGAGCTTGATCTCGGTCTTGTTCGAACGGGGGTCCACGATGAACGTGTACTTGCCCTGGTCGATCAGGCCGTAGCTCTTCTCCGAGACGACCGGCGAGATGATGATGTCGCGCGGGTCCTTGTTGAAGCCGCTCATGCGGAGACCTCCTTCGCGGACTTCGACGCGATGAAGGCGTCGAGTGCGCTCTTGCTGAAGACGAGGGCGTCGGACTTGAGCACGTCGTAGGCGTTGAGCTGGCCGTACGAGAGTGCGTGGACACCCGGCAGGTTGCGGATCGACTTGAGCGTGAGCTCGTCGTCCTGCTCGAGCACGACGAGCACGTTCTTGACGGGCGCGACCTTCTCGAGGAGCGTGCGGGCGGTCTTCGTCGACGGCACCTCGGCCGGGACGAAGGACTCCACAGCGGCGATGCGGCCACCGCGGGCGCGGTCCGAGAGCGAGCCGAGCAGTGCCGCGGCGATCATCTTCTTCGGGGTGCGCTGCGAGTAGTCGCGCGGGGTCGGTCCGTGGACGACGCCACCGCCGGTGTGCTCCGGAGCGCGGACCGAACCCTGACGGGAGCGGCCGGTGCCCTTCTGCTTGAACGGCTTGCGACCAGCACCGCGGACCTCGCCGCGGTTCTTGGTCTTGTGGGTGCCCTGACGCGCGGCGGCGAGCTGCGCGGTGACGACCTGGTGGATCAGCGGGACGTTGGTCTCGACGTCGAAGAGCGCAGCGGGCAGCTCGATGCTGCCGGCGACGGCGCCAGTCGCGTCGAGGACGTCGATCGTGGTTGCGGTCTCGGTGGCCATGATCACTTACCCTTCACGGCGGTGCGGACGAAGACGGAGCGGCCACGAGCACCGGGGACGGCGCCCTTGACGAGCAGCAGACCCTTCTCGGCGTCGACGGCGTGCACCGTGAGGTTGAGGACGGTCACACGCTCGCCGCCCATGCGACCGGCCATGCGCATGCCCTTGAAGACACGCGACGGGGTCGACGAGGCGCCGATCGAACCGGGCTTGCGGTGGTTGCGGTGCGCACCGTGCGATGCCGAGACGCCGGCGAAGCCGTGGCGCTTCATGACACCGGCGAAGCCCTTGCCCTTGGACGTACCGACGACGTCGACCTTCTGGCCCGCCTCGAACGTGTCGACGGTGAGCTCCTGGCCGAGCGTGTACTCAGCGGAGTCGTTGGTACGGATCTCGGTGAGGGTGCGGCGCGGGGTCACGCCTGCGGCCTCGAAGTGGCCGGCGGCCGGCTTGTTGACCTTGCGCGGGTCGATGGCACCGGCGGCGATCTGGATCGCCTCGTAGCCGTCGCGCTCGACGTTGCGGATCTGGGTGACCACGTTCGGGCCGACCTCGATCACGGTCACGGGGATGAACTTGTTGTTCTCATCCCACACCTGGGTCATCCCGAGCTTCTTGCCGAGGAGGCCCTTGACGGTCTTGGTGGAGTTCGCCATTGGTCAGCCCCCTTACAGCTTGATCTCGATGTTGACGTCGGCCGGGAGGTCGAGTCGCATGAGCGAGTCGACGGCCTTCGGCGTCGGGTCGACGATGTCGATGACCCGCTTGTGCGTGCGCTTCTCGAAGTGCTCGCGCGAGTCCTTGTACTTGTGGGGAGAACGGATCACGGTGACCACGTTCTTCTCGGTGGGGAGCGGCACCGGGCCGACCACGGTCGCACCGGCACGGGTCACCGTGTCGACGATCTTCCGGGCCGACGTGTCGATGACCTCGTGGTCGTACGACTTGAGCCGGATGCGGATCTTCTGTCCCGCCATGTGTCTCTCTGTCCTCTCTGCGCCGCGCACCCTCGGGCCGCCTGACGCCGCCGTGACCGCGCATTCCTGCACGGCTCGGCTGTTTTCCTGAACCAACCGGCCGCATCCACTGGGGGATGACCGCTGTTCTCCTGTCAACCGCGCGGGGCGACCGGGGCCGTCCAGCGTGGGCATGTCGCTTCCCCCACGCTCCGGGCACAGCAGTGCCCGTGGCGCTTCGCGAGGGATTCGATCGTGTTCTGCTGCCTGCGGCCCAACCCAGCCCTGCTGAACAAGGGGGTTGTGCACTGCCAGAGCAGTGATCCTGCGGGCGCGAGCGCCCTGCGGAATTCGGAACCAGACAAGTCTCGCACAGGCACAGGATCCGTGCAACCCGGGCGTGTCGCGGATCACGGGCGTGTCGGGACCGGTCCAGTCCCCCGGATTCCCGGGGATCGGACGGTCTGGAGGCACGCCCCGCCCCGACACGCAGCGTGCCCTCCCGACGTGGTCGGGAGGGCACGCTGACGACGTCCGCAGGAGGGTGCTACTCGGCGGTCACCGGCGGCACGAACCACGGCGGGAAGACGGCGACGCGGGGCGCGTGGCCGCCGTGCTCGGCGAGGATCGACTTCACCTCCTGGCGGGCGCGGTCGTTCGGCACGCCGATCACGGCGACGGAGGAGAACGGCACGCTCGGCCCGGCGAGCAGCTCGAGGCCGTGCATCTCCGGGTCGGTGAAGTCGGTGCGACGGATGAGGTTGGTCGCGGCGTCCGGGCCGACGGCGAACCGGACGTCCTCGGCCTCGGCGTCCTGGTCGGCGACGATCACCGAGGCGCCGAACGCCGCGACGGGCACGACGAGCACGATGTAGTCGGTCGCTCGCGTCCGGCGAGCCGCGTCGGACCAGCGCTCCCCCTCGGCACCGCGTCGGAGCTCGTCCCAGCGTGTGGCGTCGGGCGACAGGGAGAACGTCACGTGGGCCGCGACCGGCGAGCCGTCGGGGGCGGACGCCTCGGACCGCGCCGCACGGGTGGCCGTCGAGCTGACGTCCACGACCGGCACGGTGTCGACGGCGGCCGTGATCGCGCCCGCCGCGACGATCCCGGGCAGGTTGTCGATGTGGGTGGCGTGGTGCGCCCGCAGGGAGGCGAACACGCGCGGCTCGGGCAGGTCGGGGACGGCCGAGCGGAGCGGGCCGCCGGGGACGCGTGCGGGGGCGGGGGTGGAGCGGAGGTCGGTGGTGATGCGGGTCCGGCGGGGTGCCGGGGCTGCGGGCTCGGCGGGGGTCTCCCGCTGACGGGGCGCGCAGATGTCGCAGAGTTCGGTGGGGAAACCGTGGATGCACTCGTCGGTCACGACTGTCGAGGGTCCTTCCGTGCCGGATGTGGGGTGGGCGGCACGGTGGTCAACGGTACGTCATCCGGCGGACTCCGAGGTCACTGCCGGTAGAGCAGTGCACGCACCTCGGACTCGGCCGCGTGCAACCGCGCCGGGTCGATGGTCTCGCCGTGGTCGTACGCGTCGAGCAGGCGCGGGTCGATGTAGCTCTGCCGGCACACGGTCGGGGTGTTCCCGAGCTCCTCGCTCGCGGCCTTCACCGCGTGCGACACCGCCTTCTTCCGCTTCGCCTGGCTCGACTGCGGCCCGGTCTTCGCGAGGTCCACAGCCGCGGCGACCGTGCCGTGCAGCGTGCGGAAGTCCTTCGCGGTGAACTCGTCGCCGGCCCGCTCCTTGACGTAGGCGTTGATGTCCTCGGCCGACAGCGGCTCCCACTCGGCCCCGCGCCGTTCGCGGAACGAGAGCAGGCGGGCGTTCGGACCGCGGCGCTTCATGCCCGCGATGACGGTCGCGAGGTCGGGGTCGTGGATCGAGGACGACCACTCCTGCCCGCTCTTGCCGGGGAAGTCGAGCTCGATGTCGTCGCCCGAGACGTGGGCGTGTGCGCAGAGCAGGGTCGAGAGGCCGCGGCTGCCGTGCTCCGTGGCGTAGCGCTCGGAGCCGACGCGGAGCGACCCCTGGTCGAGCATCCGGAAGGCCGCGGCGAGCGCCCGCTGCCGGTCCGGTTCCGGACGTCTGAGGTCCTGCGTCACCATCCGTCGGGCCGTCGGCAGGGACTCGGCGAGGGCGAGTGCCCGGTCGTACTTGATCCGGTCCATCCGTTCGCGCCAGCCCGGGTGGTACATGTACTGCCGTCGTCCCGCGCCGTCGATCCCGGTCGCGAGGATGTGGCCGTTGTCGTAGGGGGAGATCCAGACCTCGGTCCACGCCGGCGGGATGACGAGGTCGTCGAAACGCTGGCGCAGCTCCGGGTCCGTCACGGTCGCGCCGTCGGGATCGCGGTACGAGAAGCCGCGGCCGGCGCGGACGCGGTGGTAGCCGCGACCGCCGGTCGCTGAGCGTCGGAGACGGGTCACTCCTCCGAGCATGCCCACCCGACCCTGTGACGGACGGGAGGCACGGATCGCGGTGATCCGTGCCTCCCGTCCGTCCCGGTGCCGGCTACGCGCGTCGGCGACGCCGCAGGACCAGCAGGAATGCGCCCGCTGCCAGCGCGAGCAGCGCGATCAGCGCCCCGAGCCCGAGTCCGGCCGCTCCCGTGAAGGCCAGGTCGCCACGCGGCTGGCCGCTGACGGCCGCCGGGTCGCTCACCCGCGTCGGGTCACCCGGTCGGAGGGTCTGTGCGGAGGACTCGGACTGCAGCGTGGGGGTCGAGACGCTCGCGGTGTTCGTGATCCGGTCCGGTGCGTCGTCCGCGACCCGCACCGTGATCTGGAACGCGACTGCCGAGTCGACCGGCAGCGCCTCGGTCAGCGTGCAGGCGACCGTTCGACCGTCCGTGCACGTCGCCGCACCGCCGTCGTCGACGCTGACCAGGGCCGGTCGCGTTCGCGGACGTCGCAGCCTTCAGGTCCGGGGCACCCGGGTACTCCGGTCCGGTCGTGGTGTTGTCGACGCCGCCGCACTGCAGGAACTCAAGTCCGGCCGGCAGGTAGTCGGTGACGGTCACGGTGTTGCTCGGTGCCGTCGCGGTGTTCTGCACGGTGAGCGTGTAGACGGTCGGGTGCGTGTGGACACCACGGACCCGCTCGTGTTCGGGGCTCGCCTCGGCCTTCGACACCGTGATCGCGGAGACTGCGGTCGCGTTCGACGTCGCCGCGGCGGAGTTCGTGGTGTTGGTCGCCGGCTTCCCCGTGCCGTCGAACGTCGGGACCATGCGCGCGTCGCCACTCCCGGCCACCTGTGCCGTGCCCGTGAAGGACGTGCCGACCGGGAGCGTCGAGGTCGACGGCATCACCCGGAACGCGATCGACTTCTGGTCACCCGCGACCAGGTCCGACACGTTCGAGAACACGAGCAACGTCCCGGCGTTGTTCGCGAGCGACGACTGCACCGGATCGGGCAGCGTCTGGCCGTCCGCGGTCGCGGAGCCGGCGACGTAGGAGACCCCCGGAGGCATCGTGTAGGAGTACCCGAGGTCGTAGAGCGCCGTCCCGCCCGACGTCGACGTGCTGTTCTTCGCCGTGAGCGTCACGGTCGCGGGAGCGCCGCTCAGGACCGACGTCGGAGCCTTCGCCGACACGCTGATGACGAGTCCGCGGCCGCGGGCTGCGCGATCGCGACGACGGCGAGCAGCCCCGCGAGGAGGGCCGTCACGACGAGCATCGCGAGTGCGCGGGGACGGGCGGCGAGCAGGGTGGCGCGCATCGAGGGTGCCTTCGGGTCGGCGTCCGGCACCACGAAAGCAGCGCGCGACAGCGACGGGCAGGCAGGTTCCTGCGCCGGAGAAGGCGGGTGTTCGGGTCACCACACGGGGCCGGTTCGGCCCCGCGACTCGACGGTATCGAGTGCGGCAAACCGCAACAGCACCCCGAGTGGGGTACACGTCGTCCCACCTTGTGGGGACACGTTGCGGATCGGCTACACGACGGACGGGAGGCACCGCTCACGTGGTGAGCCGTGCCTCCCGTCCGGTGGCTGGTCGCCCGGGGCACGGCGGCTGCTCCGTGACGGAACGACGACAGCGGGGCCGGGCCCGAAGGCCCGACCCCGCTGCAACAGGTGAACGGAGTTACTTGTTGATCTTCTCGACCGTACCGGCGCCGACCGTACGACCACCCTCACGGATGGCGAAGCGGAGGCCCTCCTCCATGGCGATCGGCTGGATCAGCTCGACCGACATGTGCACGGTGTCACCGGGCATGACCATCTCGGTGCCCTCGTCCAGGGTGATGACACCCGTGACGTCGGTGGTGCGGAAGTAGAACTGCGGGCGGTAGTTCGCGTAGAACGGGTTGTGACGCCCACCCTCGTCCTTGGTCAGGATGTACGCGTTCGCCTCGAAGTTCGTGTGCGGCGTGACCGTACCCGGCTTGACGACGACCTGGCCGCGCTCCACGTCCTCACGCTTGAGGCCACGGAGGAGCAGACCCGCGTTGTCGCCGGCCTCAGCCGAGTCGAGCAGCTTGCGGAACATCTCGATGCCGGTGACGGTGGTCTTCTGCGTCGGGCGGATGCCGACGATCTCGACCTCTTCGTTGACGTTCAGCGTGCCACGCTCGACACGGCCGGTGATGACGGTGCCACGACCGGTGATCGTGAAGACGTCCTCGATCGGCATGAGGAACGGCTGGTCGGTGGCGCGCACCGGGTCCGGGACGTTCTCGTCGACGGCGGCCATGAGGTCCTGGACGGACTTCACCCACTTCTCTTCGCCGTTGAGGGCGCCGACAGCGGAGACCTGCACGACGGGGGCGTCCTCGTCGAACTCCTGCGAGCCGAGGAGCTCGCGGACCTCGAGCTCGACGAGCTCCAGGATCTCCTCGTCGTCCACCATGTCGGACTTGTTCAGCGCGACGACGATGTAGGGGACGCCGACCTGGCGGGCGAGCAGGACGTGCTCACGCGTCTGGGGCATCGGGCCGTCGGTGGCGGCGACCACGAGGATCGCGCCGTCCATCTGCGCCGCACCCGTGATCATGTTCTTCACGTAGTCGGCGTGACCCGGAGCGTCGACGTGCGCGTAGTGGCGCTTCTCGGTCTGGTACTCGACGTGCGAGATGTTGATCGTGATGCCGCGCTGGCGCTCCTCGGGAGCGTTGTCGATCTGCGCGAAGTCGCGAGCCTCGTTGAGGTCCGGGTACTGGTCGTGCAGAACCTTGGTGATCGCCGCCGTGAGCGTGGTCTTGCCGTGGTCGACGTGACCGATGGTTCCGATGTTGACGTGCGGCTTGGTGCGCTCGAACTTGGCCTTGGCCACTGTGGGTCCTCCTCAGGACTCGGAAAGCATGCCCCCGGTCGGTCACGACCGTTGGCCTGCAGGGTGTGTGTCTTTACTGTACTTGGTGACGAGGGGCCCGTCGCCGGGCGCCCTCGCCTGTGGAGCAGCGCTGGAGCGCTACTCCCCCTTGCTCTTCGCGACGATCTCCTCGGAGACCTTGGCCGGGACCTGTGCGTAGGTCTCGAAGGTCATCGAGTAGACGGCGCGACCAGAGGTCTTCGACCGGAGGTCGCCGACGTAGCCGAACATCTCGGACAGCGGCACGCTCGCGCGGACCACCTTGACGCCCGAAGCGTCCTCCATCGAGGCGATCTGGCCACGACGGGAGTTGAGGTCACCGATCACGTCGCCCATGTACTCCTCGGGCGTGCGGACCTCGACGGCCATGATCGGCTCGAGGATGACCGGGCCGGCCTTGCGGGCGGCTTCCTTGTAGGCCATCGAACCGGCGATCTTGAACGCCATCTCGGACGAGTCGACGTCGTGCGACTGACCGTCCTTGAGGATGGCCTTCACGCCCACCGTCGGGTAGCCCGCGAGGATGCCGACCTGCATGGCGTCCTGGATACCGGCGTCGACCGACGGGATGTACTCGCGCGGGACGCGGCCACCGGTGACGGCGTTCTCGAACTCGTAGACCTTCTCGGCCGTGACCTCCATGGGCTCGAGCGCGATCTGCACCTTCGCGAACTGACCGGAACCACCGGTCTGCTTCTTGTGGGTGTAGTCGTAGCGCTCGACCGGCTTGGTCAGGGTCTCGCGGTAGGCCACCTGCGGCTTGCCGACCGACGCCTCGACCTTGAACTCACGCTTCATGCGGTCGACCAGGATGTCGAGGTGGAGCTCGCCCATGCCCTTGATCGTGGTCTGACCGGTCTCGGCGTTGAGCTCGACGCGGAACGTCGGGTCCTCTTCCGCGAGCTTCTGGATGGCCGTGGAGAGCTTCTCCTGGTCGGCCTTCGTGTTCGGCTCGATGGCGACCTCGATCACCGGCTCCGGGAACGTCATCGACTCGAGGACGACCTGGTCGTTCGGGTCGCAGAGCGTGTCACCGGTGGTGGTGTCCTTGAGGCCGATCACCGCGTAGATGTGGCCCGCGGTCACGTTGTCGACCGGGTTCTCCTTGTTGGAGTGCATCTGGAAGATCTTCCCGATGCGCTCCTTCTTGCCCTTGGTCGAGTTGATGACCTGGGCACCCGACTCGATCGAGCCCGAGTAGACGCGGACGTAGGTCAGGCGACCGAAGAAGGGGTGCACCGCGACCTTGAACGCCAGGGCCGAGAACGGCTCGGAGGCGTCGGGCTTGCGGATGATCTCCTTCTCCTCGTCCTTGACGTCGTGGCCGATCATCGGCGGGACGTCGAGCGGCGACGGGAGGTACGAGATGACGGCGTCGAGCATGGGCTGGACACCGCGGTTCTTGAACGCCGAGCCGCAGAGGACCGGGTAGACCTCGGAGGCGATGGTCAGCTTGCGGATGCCCGCGCGGATCTCGTCCTTCGTGAGCTCCTGGCCGTCGAAGAACTTCTCGAGGAGGGCGTCGTCGGACTCGGCGACACGCTCGATGAGCTTGGCGCGGTACTCCTCGGCACGGGCCTGGAGGTCCGCGGGGATCTCCTGGACCTCGTACTGGGCGCCCATGGTGACATCACCCTTGGCGTCGCCCGGCCAGACCTTGGCGTGCATCTCGATGAGGTCGACGACACCGACGAAGTCGTTCTCGGCGCCGATCGGGAGCTGGAGCACGAGGGGCTCTGCACCGAGGCGGTTGACGATCGTGTCGACGGTGAAGTAGAAGTCGGCGCCGAGCTTGTCCATCTTGTTGACGAAGCAGATGCGCGGGACGTCGTACTTGTCCGCCTGACGCCACACGGTCTCGGACTGGGGCTCCACGCCCTCCTTGCCGTCGAAGACGGCGACCGCACCGTCGAGGACGCGGAGCGAGCGCTCCACCTCGACCGTGAAGTCCACGTGACCCGGGGTGTCGATGATGTTGATCTGGTTGTTGTCCCAGAAGCAGGTCGTCGCGGCCGACGTGATCGTGATGCCGCGCTCCTGCTCCTGCGCCATCCAGTCCATCGTCGCAGCGCCGTCGTGGACCTCACCGATCTTGTGCGTGATGCCCGTGTAGAACAGGATGCGCTCGGTCGTCGTGGTCTTGCCGGCATCGATGTGCGCCATGATGCCGATGTTGCGGACCTTGTTCAGGTCGGTGAGCACGTCCTGTGCCACAGGGTTCCTCCGGAAGAGTTGTAGGAGAGATGGGCGTCCGTCACGGGGCGCCGGGGTTTGTGGCCGCCGGCGCCCCGGGACGGTGCCGGGACTACCAGCGGTAGTGGGCGAAGGCCTTGTTCGACTCGGCCATCTTGTGCGTGTCCTCACGGCGCTTGACCGCGGCACCGAGACCGTTCGACGCGTCGAGGATCTCGTTCATGAGACGCTCGGTCATCGTCTTCTCGCGGCGGGCCTTGGCGTACGACGTCAGCCAGCGGAGCGCGAGGGTGTTCGCGCGGTGCGGCTTGACCTCGACCGGGACCTGGTAGGTCGAGCCACCGACGCGGCGGCTGCGGACCTCGAGGGTCGGACGGACGTTGTCGAGCGCCTTCTTGAGCGTCGCGACGGCGTCCTGCTGGTTCTTGGCGGAGACGCCCTCGAGTGCACCGTAGACGATGCGCTCGGCGAGGCCCTTCTTGCCGTCCAGCAGGATCTTGTTCACGAGCTGCGAGACGATCGGCGCGCCGTAGACCGGGTCTGCGACGACGGGACGCTTGGGAGCGGGACCCTTACGAGGCATTGACTCAACCCTTCTTCGCGCCGTAGCGGCTACGCGCCTGCTTACGGTTCTTCACGGCCTGCGTGTCGAGCGCACCGCGGATGATCTTGTAGCGGACACCGGGCAGGTCCTTCACACGACCGCCGCGGACGAGCACCATCGAGCGCTCCTGGAGGTTGTGGCCCTCACCGGGGATGTAGGCCGTGACCTCGGTGCCGTTCGAGAGCTTGACACGAGCGACCTTGCGCAGTGCCGAGTTCGGCTTCTTGGGGGTGGTGGTGTAGACGCGGGTGCAGACACCACGCTGCTGGGGGTTCGCCTTCAGGGCGGGCGCCTTGGTCTTGGTGACCTTCGGCGTACGACCCTTGCGAACCAGCTGCTGGATGGTAGGCAACTGTTCTCCTGGTTCTTCGCTCGTGCTCTCCGGCCGGCGCGGACCGCCGGCTTCCTCGTCCCACACCGAGGACCGCCTGTCGGCGGAGGGATCAGTGGGGGACGGATCGGTCCGGTTGCGGCCGTCGGCCGACCGGACTTTTCGGGCGCGCCCGAGGGCGCACACCCGGTAGAGCCTACCCGCGCCACCACGCGAAATCAATCCGGGCGCGTCGCCCTGGAGGCCCGTGGGCACCGCCCACGGCGAACACCCGTCCGGCGCGTGGTCGCGGGGGCGGCGGGGCCGCGGGCGGACCCGCGGGCGGGCCCGCGTCGTGCGAGGCTTCGCGCAGCGTGCGAGGGCATGCGCCTCGCACGCTGCGCGGATCCTCGCACCGCCGGTCGCGTGGCCCACCGTCGGGGTCGCGGGGCGACGTCGGGTCGCGGGGCGGGCCTCCAGGCCGGTGCGCCGCGCCGTCAGGAACCGGACTCGGAGGAGACCGGAGCGACCGCGGAACGGAACGTGGCGCCGTCGGCGCCGATGCCCGTGATGTACCCGCTCGCGTTGACGTTCATCGGCCCGGCCGTGGCGGTGCCCACGCCGCCCGGCCCGGAGATGTCCGCCGAGAACGTCGCCCGGCCGTAGGTGGTGGTGGTGACCAGCCAGCCCTCGGAGGACCACGCACCGACCGACACCACCGGGCGCGTGCCGAGCGTCCAGCGCTCGTTCGTGTACGTGTACGACGGGTCCTCGCCGTAGGCGTAGAAGCTGCAACCCGACGGAGCCGGGTCGTGCGACGCGATGCAGCCGTCGACCCACGCGTCGACCGCCTTCGTCGCGGCGCGCTCGCCCGCCGATGTGAGGGAGGCCGTGAGCGCGACCGGACTCGACGCCGTGCCGCCGAAGCCGCTGACCGTGGCGGACGCCGAGTCGGACCGGACCCATTCCCCGCCGCGGACGGCGACGTCGTAAGTGCCCGGCAGGGCGCTGAGGGACGCCGTGCCGCCCTTCGACGTCGTGACCGACTTCCCCGCGACCCGGAGCGGTGTGCGGGACGGACCGCGGACCGACACGTCGACGGTGCCGAGGCGCGGGGGTTGCAGCTGCCAGACCGGGAACACCCCCCAGTCGGTGCCGGTGCGGGTCAGGTCGAAGACCGCGGAGACGTCCTGGCCGCCCTGTCGCAGGTAGGCGGTGACGGATGCGCTGTCGCCGCTCGTTCGGACCGCTGCGACGCGGTACCCGGTGACCGTGCGCTTCGCCTTCGCGTAGGCGGCGTCGGTGAGCAGGACGTCGCTCGCGTCGTGCTCGATGCCGGCCGCGGCGAGGGCGGCCGACGCCCTGCCCGCCGCGAGGTCGTCGAGGAAGGCCCGCACCGGGCGGTCCGCTGCGTGCGTGCTCATCCCGTTCGCGTAGCCGATGCCGCCGCCGACCACGAGCAGCACGAGTGCCGCGACCCCGGCGACGATCGCCACGAGGGGACCGCGGCGCATGCGCTTCCGGGGCGGGCGCGCGGTGGCCGCGGTCGTGCCACGGATAACGTCGACGGGCGGGACGGCTCCCCAGCCGCCGCCGTGGTCCTGGTCGGTCATCGTGCCCCCGGTCGCCGTGCGTCGTACGCGGCGATCCTACCGCCGACCACCGTCGTTCCCGGGGGCGGGCGACCCCGGGCCCGGCCGGTCCGTCGGGTGGCGGTCGTCGATCGTGTGGGCGTGACCCGTCGTGCCGGCGGGCTCGGTCGAGCGGGTTTGAGCCGGCGCGCCCGCTGGGTCGGTCGTGCGTGCCTGGTGGCGGATCATCGCGATCCCGCCGACGACGCAGACCAGCGCCACCACGACCGTGCCCACCACGAAGGGGCCGAGCGCGGAGCCGGCCGGGAACACGAGCAGCTCGGTGACGTCGCCACGGAGGAGGGCGTAGCCGACCGCGCCGACGCCGAGCATCACCAGGTACGAGGTCGCCGCGGCGACGAGGCCGGTGACGCCGGGGTTGCCCTCCCGGACGCCGGTCGCGGTGGCGAGGAACACCACGATCGCGGCGGAGACGACCATCGCCGGGCCGAGGTACGGGGTGGCGTCCGGTTGGGTGATCGGCTCGACGTCCGCGAGGAGCGCCTCGAAGCCGGACACCGCGATGACGAGCGCGATGAAGAGGACGGACGTCATCGTCGCCACGAGCCATCGGGACATGGGGTGATCGTATCGCCGGGCCGGGGTGCACGGACGGTCGTCGTGGCGTTCGGGCGGCCGGCGGCGCAGTGGTCGGCGTCAGGCGTGCTCGGGGCCGGCATGCTGTGACGCGTGTTCCGGCTGGGGGTGCGCCTGCTACTGCTCCTGCCGGGTGAGGTGCTGCTGCTGTTCCTGCCGGCCGTGCTGCTGCTGTTGTTCTTGCTGGGCGTGCTGCTGCTGTTCCTGCTGGGCGTGCTCCTGCTGCGCCGCCGCCACCAGCGCGAGGGCGATCGTCGCGGTGATCACGGGCACGGTCTCGGTCATGGGAGCCGGCGCGACCGGGATCTGCTCGGCCTCGGCGGTGGTGGCGCTCTCGGGCGCTGCGTCGTGGTCGCGGAGCGCCGGACCGACGACCGGCAGCACCGCCGTCGTGGTCGGAGGTTCGACGAGGACCTGCGGGGCCGTGGCGTCGACCGGCTCGCCACGCTTCGCCGCGCGACGGGCGCGCAGCATCTTCGTGAGCACCACGACGGCGACGATCGCCCAGACGCCGTTCACGATGAGCGACGGGATGGCGTGGTGCGCCCCGACGTTGACGGCGATCGCGAGACCGCCGACGAGGTTCAGCAGCTGGTACGTGGGTCCGTTCTGCAGCTTGCCGGTCGAGAACAGGATGTAACCGGCCAAGACGGTTACCGCTCCGAACCAGCCGAGGAACTCCACGATTCCGTACAACACGCGCGACTCCGGGCACGACGAGGAACAGCCCACGAGCGGGGCCGTCCGAGAGGCGGATGAGCGACCGCGAACGCGGCGTCGGGAGCATCGTACGCAGACGAGGACCCCCGGCGGAAGAGGGTGTGGCGTGGCGCGTCACACCCCAGTCCGTGGGGGTCCTCGGGAGGGGCGGGTCAGCCGTTCTTGGCGGCGGTGGCGCCCGCCGTCGCGCCCGAGTCGGCGCTGCGGTCGAGCACGTAGATCGAGCCGCCGAACGTCCAGGTCGCGGTCGTCGCTGCCGATCCGTCGTCGCCCGTCTGTTGCGCCGAGGTGATCGAGGTGATCAGGAACAGGCGCTTGCCGGTCTGGACGCCCTGGACGAACCGCAGGGCCTGGTCGAACGTCCCGTCGACCGCCACCGTGACGGGGATGACGGAGAAGTTCTGACCGGTGATCGCGGCGTTGGTGACGATCGACGGAGCAGTCGGCTCGGCCGGAGTCGCCGACGGTACCGGGGTGGCGGTCGCTGCCGCACCGGGCGCGGGCGTGGCGGCGGACGACGCGGAACCCTCGGCCGTGGCGGCGGGCTGGTACGCCGTGGCGTCGCTCGCCGTGAAGGCGGACACCTGCATCCCAGTGGCCGCGGCGATGCCGTCGAGCTCGTCGATGAACGACGAGACGGACGCCGACTCCGGCACGGAGCGGGTCAGTGAGGACAACTCGTCGCGCATCGCGGGCAGCTTCGCGGCCTGGACCTTCAGACGGGCGAGCTCCACGCGGCTCGTGGCGTTCGTCTGCTCCACCGTCGCGGTCTGCTCCCGGGCGTTGGCCGCGAGCGCGAGCTGCGGCTGCACCGCGAGGAAGAAGCCCCCGACGGCGACGATCGCCATCGCGGCGAACGCCAGCAACAGGCTGAGCCGGTTCTTCGTCATGGGTCAGCCCTTCTTCGCGGCGTAGCGGTCGTCGAACGCCTTCTCGTCGAGGTGGATCGTCATGTTGACCGAGTAGCCCGAGCCGTCCTCGGCGCGTGCCACCGAATTCGCGTTCGCGTCGACGAAGCCGGTCACCCCGCTCACTCCCGACAGCCACTGCGGAACCGAGGGGAGCGTCGCGCTCTTCGCGTCGAACGTCAGCGTCGCGATGCGCTGACCCTGCAACGGGTCGTCCGACTGCGCGTACGCCTCGGTCACCGACGCGGAGTCGATCGTCACGCCGGTGATGCTCACGCCCTGTGGCAGCTTCGACTGCACGGAACGCAACGTGCTCGCCCAGTCCACCTCGGTCGACCCACCGACCTGCTGCGCCGCCTCGAGGAGGGTCGTCGCGGACTCCGTCGACCGGACGTCCCGGTACTGCCCCTGCTGCTGGGCGAGGCTCGTCGTCTCGTCCTGCGCCGAGCGGAGGTCCTGCTCAGCGGCGCTGCGGTCCATCACCGCCCAGCCGGCGACGATGCCGACGCCGCACGCGACGACGACGACACCGGCCCACACGCGGCGGACGACGGCGCGCTGGCGACGGGCAACGTGCACCTCGGACGGGAGCAGGTCGACGCGCGGCACGCCCCCGATGGCGAGTGCAGCGCGCGCGTTCCCGGAGGGTCGCGGTGCGCTCGGGGTCGTCCCGGAGGCGGGGGACCGTCGTCCCGGGGACGGCTTCCGGCCGCGGGCGGCCGTCGGCTCGAGTGTCTCGGTCATGCTGCTCGACCTCCGACGGCGAGGCTCCAGGCGACCGCGATGGACGCGGACCGCTCCCTGAGGACGTCCCGCGAGACCCCGCGGGCTGGGCGCGCGGAGACGAACGGGTCACCGATCGCGACGGGGAGTCCCGCGACGTCGCCGAGGCCCTCCCGGAACCCGGGCAGGGCAGCTCCCCCGCCGACCAGGACGATGCCACGCACGGCGTCGTCCGGTCGGGTGTTCGCGTAGTAGTTCACGGTGTTCCGGATGCTCGTCATCAGCTCACCGACGGTCTCGCGCGTCACCGCGACCGCGCGGACGTCGTCCGGCGTCTGCGTGCGACCGACGAGACCGAAGTGCCGCTTGACGGCCTCGGCCTCCGGGAGCGGCACCTCGAGGCGCGCGGCGATCTGCTTGGTCACGTCGTCGCCGCCGGTCGGGATGATGCGCACGAACCGCGGGACACCGTCGTGGGCGATGACGACCGAGGTCGTGTTCCCGCCGCAGTCGACGATCGCCACGGTCCCCGCTCCGGATACGCGCGGGGCGAGCGTCCGTGTGAGCGCGAAGGGGATGAGGTCGACGCCGACCGGGTTGAGGCCGGCGAGTTCCGCGGCACGCACGTTGGCGAGGACCGCGTCCTTGATCGCTGCGACGAGCAGGCCGTGCACCACCGGCCCACCCTCGCCGATGCCCTCCGAGGTCGGGTAGAAGTCGAGGATGGCGTCACCGACCGGCACGGGCAACATGTCCTGCACCTGGAACGGCAGGGACTCCCGGATCTGCGCGAGCGGCGCACGGGGCACGGTCAGGTCTCGGGACAGGACCCGCTGGTTTCCCATGCCCAGGACCACGTCCTTGCTGCGGAACCGCCCGAGCGACCACAGACTGCGGAGTGCTCCTGCGACGGTGTTGGCCTCGAGCACTTCCCCGTGCTTCGTGGCGTCCAAGGGCACAGGAACCTCGGCGACGCGCACGACGATCGGCTGCGGCTTGTCGGCGTCGGCGACCTCGACCGCCCTGATGGCGTCCGAGCCGATGTCGATGCCGACGATGTTCTTCGCCATGTCGTGTTCCTTCGGGTGACTTCGGGGTGGGAGCTGCTCAGATGCCGAGCAGCCGGAGGTAGGCGTCCCAGAGGGGAACGCCGACGAACGCGCCCACCCACGCGCCGAGGAGCATCCAGGGCCCGAAGGGGATACCGGTCGATCGACCGGCCCGCCGGACCAGCAGGAGGACGATGCCGAAGGTACCTCCGAGCACGAAGGCACCGAAAGCACCCACAGCGAGGGGTCCCCATCCGAGGTACGCGAGCAGGAGACCGAGCACACCCGCGAGCTTGACGTCGCCGAGGCCCATACCCCGGGGCACCGCGATCGCCAACGCGAGGTACGCGCCACCGAGGACGGCCATGCCGAGAGCGCCCCGGCCGAGGGCTGTCCAGTCGCCCGAACACGCGCTGGCGGCCGTGAGCGCAAGGGCCACCACGGGGTACATCGGGAGCACGATCCGGTTGGGGAGGGTGTGCGTGTCGAGGTCGATGAGCGCGAGTGCCACGCTGCAGGCCATCACGAACAGCAGCGCGACGAGGAGCAGGACCGCACCCGCCGTCTCCCCCACCGTCGAACCCGCTCCGGGGAGGAACCGGGCCGTGACGAGCACGAAGAGGACGGCGGTCATCGCTTCGACGAGGGGGTACCGCGCCGAGATGGGCATCGCACAGTCGCGGCACCGCCCGCGCAGTGCGAGCCACGAGAACACGGGGACGTTGTCCCGGCCGCGGATCGGACGCTCGCAGCCCGGGCACGCGGACGCAGGTGCGATCACTGAACGCCCGGCCGGGACCCGGTGGACGACGACGTTGAGGAAGGAACCGATCGCGAGCCCGACGGCGGCGCCGAACGCGGCGACCAGCGCCGCGAGCGACGGGAGGACACCGGTCACGGGAGGGGCGCCCCGTTCGCGTCGTACGCCGTCTTGGACTCGACCTGCGTCGCGACGCGGTACGTGGTGACGGTCGGCTGGGGGAACTTCGGCGGGGTGTAGGTCGCCAGACTCGAGTCGAACCGGTACGACTTCTTGTAGCCCTGACCGGAGGACAGCCCGACGGCGCCGCGGAAGTTCTGGGCGATGGAGCCGCTGACGGTCAGCACACCGCGTCCGGCGGTCGACCCCTTCGTCCAGTTCTGCACCACGAAGGTGCCCGTGTTCGAGAGGATCGCGGCATCGATCTCACGGTCCGAGGGGAGGATCGTGCTGCCGGTGGACGTGATGGGGTTCCAGACCCAGACCGCTCGCTGGCCGATGAGCCCGAGGACGGTCGAGGGCGATCGCGTCGCCGGGTAGGTGACGTCGCCGGTGACGTAGAGGTAGTTCTCCGCCGCGACGGTGACGGCCTTGTCGACGACGCCCTCGACGAAGACGTCGCCCCGGTCACAGCCGTACGGAGCCGAGACCGTCACGCCGCTCCCGGCGGTCGGGTCCGCTTCCGAGGTGCTCTTGGACGACCCGATGAACGGGTACCCCACGCCGTTCTGCTTGAGGGTCGAGGCGCTGCCGGACGGCGGGCCGACCGCGGTGCACGCCGTCGCGGTGTTCTTGAGCGCAGCGTTCCCGTTCCAGTAGTTCGGGTCCTGCACGTTCCCGGCGCGGGCGGCGGGTTCGTTCTGCACGTAGACGATGTTGTTCTTCGGGACGGGCACGACGGCTCCGGTGGCGCTCCGGAGCTTCGTCGGGTCACCGCACTTGTTCGTCGCATCAGAGGTCTGGGACCCCTGCGGCCCCGTGACCTGGGCACCCGCGGTCGCCGTCGCTCCGGTGACCTGGGTGACGATCGTCATCGGCGATCGGACGGTCATGGTGCCGTCCCCGTTGAAGACGATCTTCGTCGGGCCGGTGTAGAGGCAGCCCGGACCCTCCACCGTGTTCGTCGTCGACGCGAGGTCCGTGCGGGTGAAGTCCCGCAGGTCACCGATCGTCGCCGGCGGCGTCAGGGTTGACGAGGTCGTCGGGTTCGAGGCGTACCGCCCGACCGTGCACCCGCTGCTCGTGATGCCGTAGACGCTCTGCACCGTGCCGAGGAACTGCGCGCCGCAGACCTTGATCTGGTCGTTCGACCGGACCGGGCCGGCGAGGACGTCACCGGAACCGAACTGGATCTGGTCGCAGGTCCCGCTCGTCGCGACCGGTCGGTAGTCGCTCGTGCACGGCGCCGTCCCGCCCGAGACGGCCTTCTCGTTCGTCACGGTCGGGTCGCCGGACTCGTAGTTGGTGAAGTAGAGGTAGTTGGAGAACCCGTCGGGCCGGACGTTCGCGACCACGGTCCGGGTCGTGTTCCCGGAACGGCCCGTCGACTGGAGACGGATCACGCCCTGCGAGGAGAGCTTGCTGTTGTCCACGGCGTAGCGGAACGAGGCACCACTCGCCGACCCGTCCCCGGTCGGGACCGATACCCATGGCTGACCAGACTGGTAGTTGAAGGCCGGGTTGTTGCCGGTGCCCTTCGTGAACGTGCTGGTCGATGCGGCACTGAACGGTGCGTCCTTCTGCCCGTAGTTCCCGTACGTGTTGTCCGCGTTGAGCCGGGACTGGTAGTCGGCGACTCCCGCGTAGGCCGCGGCGATCGCACGGTTCCAGTCGCGGTCGGTCGAGGTGACGCGGCTGCCGGACGTCGCGACCGCGACCATCGTCGCCACGAGCAGCATCACGACGGTGCCGATCCCGATGACCGCAACGAGGGCGATGCCGCGCTCGTCGTCGTGTGCACGGATCGCGAGCAGGCGGGTACGGAGCAGACGGATCACGATGACGCTCCCATCACGATGTTCGGCAGGCTCGCGGTGTTCGCGAGCGTGACGGCGTTCTTGTCGGTCGCGCTCGACCCGACGGTGACCGAGACCCCGACCGACCGGATGTTCGGGATGTCGACCGCGCCGACCGTCGCCGGGAGCGCAGCACCCGACGCGTCCGCGAACGTGAAGAGGGACGTGCTCACCACCGACGTCGCGAGCACGCGCGTCGAGGTCGGTGTGTTCGAGAGCGTCGCCGCGTTCGAGAGGGGGAAGGCGTAGTAGGAGGAGTTGCCCGCGACGGCCGTCCCGGACCACTTCGTCTCGGTGATGCGCTTCGTCGTCGGATCGAGGGTGAGCTGCACCTCGACGGGCTGCGACAGCGTCGAGTCGAGGTTGACGTAGGCGAAGAAGCGGATCGACGTCGGGCTCGCGTACTGGAACGCGTACTGCGGGTCGTCGCCGGTGGGCACCGGGTTGTCCGTCGCGGCCCGGAGCACGCGACCGATCTCGTTCATCGCGACCGACGCTGACCGGGTGTTCTGGCTGACCGAGCGCGCGGTCACGGACGCCTTCTGCGAGGAGATGAGGAACGAGCCCGCGATCGTGAGCACGAGCAACGACAGGCTCATCGCCACGAGGAGCTCGACGAGTGTCAGGCCGTCCTCGCCGGCCCGGAACCGTGCGAGCGATCGCTGAGTACGGACGATCACGAGGTCGGCACCGATCGGGGGTCGAGCGTCACCGTGTTGCCGCTCGTCGAGACGACCTGGTTGGACGCGTCGGGGTTCGCCTTGACGTTCTGCGAGTCACTGCTCAGCAGGCCGCCGATCGCGGTGGTCCCGCGGAGGGTCCACGTGCCGAACGGCAGCGCGATGGTCGTCGCCTTCGACGGCGTCATGCCGGTGAAGTAGTAGGTCGTGGACGGGGAGCAGCCGGGGTCACCGCCGGCCACTGCGCTGGTGTTCTTCACGGTCGCGGCCAGGACGGTGTCGATGCCGCCCATCTTGACGTCGATGATCCCCATCGGGGCCCGCGCCGTCGCCGTCAGCGTCGTCGTCGGGAGGAAGCCCGGGGTCGTGCCGTCCGACGCGTTGAAGATGTTCGGGGACGTCGCGAGCTTGTTCGACGTCGGCCAGTTGGTCGGGTCGACATCCGTGCAGGTCGACGTGAGACCGCCGGCGATCACGTTCCACTGGTACGGGAAGACCGTCGCCGTGGTCGTCTGGAAGGTGTTGACGATGCCGTTGTACTCGTACGAGACCGGCAGGCTCGCCGGGAGCTTCGCCGTGACGCCGTCCTTGAGGTTGAGCGGGGAGCCGAAGGTCGCCGTGATCGCCTGGCCGTAGAGGAACGTCCTGTTGCCCACACCGCCGGCGACGGTGGCCACCGAGTAGTACGGGGCTGTGGCGCCGAGGGGGTCGACGTTCCCGGCCTTCGAGATGGTGACCCGGTAGGTGCCGGGCGTGACGCCGACCGCGTAGCTGCAGCCGTTCGAGTCGGTCGCCGCAGGGGGGTTCGCGAGGCTGCTCGCGCCGCCCGACACCGGTGTGATGGTCACGGCGACGCCGGAGTTCGGGCCGCCGTTCGCGGTGCGGACCCCGATCACGATCGTCGAGGCGTTGGCGCTCGAGACCGCCGAGGACGGGGAGATCAGCGTGTCCAGGACGACGCTCTTCTGCCGTGGCGACGTCCCACTGGTCCACGACACGGTGACGGAGACACGCTTGTAGGCGAGGACACCGGACCCGGCGCCGCAGGAGTTCGGCGTGTCCGTGCCGTCGGAGTTGATCCAGTTCGTCGTCTGCTTGATCGTGAACGACTGGTTCCCGACGTTCTGGCTCGACGTGTCGTCGTCGAGGGTGAAGACGTCCTTGGTGCTGCGGGCGAGGTCGATCGCCTGGTTCGCGAGGTTCAGAGCGGCCTCGCGCGATCGGTTGTCCTGCGTGAGGTACAGCGTCGACACGATGCCCGCGGCGACGCCTGCGGCGATCATCGCGAAGATCGTCATCGCGACCATCACCTCGATGATCGTGAAGCCCTCCTCGGACTCCCGCGCCGCGCGGAGGCGGTCGACGATGCGCAGCAGCATGCTCGGTCCTTCTCGTTCGCAGCGGACGGGGGTTGTTGCGCCAACGGGCCGCGACGTGGGTCGCGGCCCGTTGGTCGGGATCAGGTCAGCAGCTGGCGCCGTCGACCACACCGGACGTGTCGGACGTGCAGAAGTCCTTGCCGGTCGAGCTGCGGCCGACCACCTTGAACGTCGGAGCCGTCGCGGTACCGCCCGTCGTGTAGGTGATGGTGGTGGTGTCCGCGCCCTGGCTCGCGCCGGCGCTCTTCAGCGCCGCCGTCAGCGGCGTCCCACCGGTCCCGTTCGAGTAGGTTCCAGCGGTCGGGAAGGACCCGTTGGTCGACTGGATGCTGATGACGGCGGTCTTGAAGTTCGTGATGTCCGACTTCGCGGAACTGTCCTTCGCGCTGTTCGTGATGCCCAGGTACACCGGGATGGCGATCGCAGCGAGGATACCGATGATGATCACGACGACCAGGAGCTCGATGAGCGTGAAGCCCTTCTCGTTCTCCTCGAGGAGACCCTTGCGGCGAGCGTTCAGCTTGCCCATGAGAGCGAAGTACATGGTGATTCCGTTCGTTGGGAATGTGAATGGGAATGTGGTTCGGGGCTTGCTCTGCCGCCGCTGACGAGCGTATTCACCGCTGTTTCTGCGCATAATCCCGAGAACGGGGGTGATCCGCGTACCGAAATGCCCCCAGTACCGGGGGTGGCGACGGCGATGCCCACCCCCCGAGCGAGGGTGGGCATCGTCGGGCGCTACTTGACGAGCGACGAGATCTGGAAGATCGGCATGTAGAGCGCGATGATCATGCCGCCGACCACGACACCGAGGAAACCGATCAGCAGTGGCTCGATGAGCGAGGTCAATGCTTCCGTGGATGCCTGGACCTCATTGTCGTAGAACACGGCGATGCGTTCGAGCATCACTTCCATGGAACCCGCGTCCTCACCCACTGCGATCATTTGCGCGACCATTGCCGGGAACACCGTTTCCCGTTCGAGCCCGGAAGCGATCGATTCACCTTTCCGGACCCCCTCGGAAATGCGCTGCAATGACCGTTGCACAACAAAGTTGTTCGACACCTGCCCGGCGATCTGCAATGCCTCGAGGATCGGGACGCCGGCGCCGATCATGTTCGACAGGTTCCGGGCGAACCGAGCCATCACGATCTTGCGGTTGAGCTGCCCGAACACCGGGAGTCGCAGCTTCAACGGATCGACAGCGGCGCGGACCCGGTCGGTGTTCTTGTTCGCGCGCCACCAGACCCACCCCACGATGACGGCGACCGCGAGTGCCGGACCGACGTAGACCATCGCGTGCGAGAGCCCCACCAGGATCTGCGTCGGCAACGGCAGCTGCCCCCCGAGCGACGCGAACATGTCCTGGAAGATCGGCACGATGAACACGAGCATGATCACGACGGCTGCCAGCGACATGACGAGCACCACCACCGGGTACGTCATCGCCGACTTGATCGTCGACCGGAGCTTGTGCTCCTTCTCGAAGTTCGTCGCCACCGAGTCCATCGCCTGGTCGAGGAACCCGCCCGTCTCCCCCGCCCGGATCATGTTGATCATGATCGGCGGGAAGTCCACCGGGTACTTCGCGACCGCGTCGGAGAACGAGACACCGCGTTCGACGTCGTCCCGGACCTTGCCGAGGATGTCCTTGAGCTTCTTGTTCTCGGTCTGGTCGGCGAGGATCGTCAGCGCCCGGAGCAGGGAGAGCCCGGAGGTCAGCATGGTCGAGGCCTGACGGGACATGATCGCGAGGTCCTTGAGCCCCACGCCCTTCTCGAACCCGGGGATCTTGATCTCGGTCTGCAGGCCGGTCCCGGGCTTGGCCTCGGTGATGGCAATCGGCGAGACGCCCATGCCGCGCAGGCGCTGGACGACGGCGCCCTCGGATGCGGCGTCGAGCCGTCCCTTGACGAGCTTGCCGCTGCCGTCTCGGCCGCGGTAGTCGAAGGCGAGCGACATCAGTGGCCTCCCGAGTACTTGTCGCCGAAGTCGATCTCCGACGCGGCGATCGCGGCGGCGGAGGAGTCGGACGGGGACTCGACGCGTTGGACGAGCCGGTCGAAGCCGTCGTGGTCGTGGACCTTCTCCATCGCCGCACGGCGGGTGATCGTGCCGACGTTGACGAGTTCGGCGAGGTCCTGGTCCATGGTGTGCATGCCGGCGTCACGGCCGGCCTGCATGGCGGAGGTGATCTGGTAGGTCTTGCCCTCGCGGATGAGGTTCCCGATCGCCGGCGTGGTCTTCATGATCTCGGTCGCGACGACACGACCGGCGCCGTTCGCCTTCGGCACGAGGGTCTGGCAGACGACGCCCTCGAGGGTGGAGGCGAGCTGCGTCCGGATCTGCCCCTGCTGGTGCGGCGGGAAGACGTCGATGACGCGGTCGATGGTGCCCGGTGCGCTCTGCGTGTGCAGGGTGGCGAAGACGAGGTGTCCGGTCTCGGCGGCGGTGAGGGCGACGGAGATCGTCTCGAGGTCGCGGAGCTCGCCGATGAGGATGACGTCGGGGTCCTGCCGGAGCACGTGCTTCAGCGCGGCGGCGAAGGAGTGCGTGTCGGCGCCGACCTCGCGCTGGTTGATGATCGCCTTCTTGTGGTCGTGCATGAACTCGATCGGGTCCTCGACCGTCACGATGTGGTCGGCCCGGGTCTCGTTGACGAGGTCGATGAGGGCGGCGAGGGTGGTCGACTTGCCGGAGCCGGTGGGGCCGGTCACGAGGACGAGTCCGCGCGGCAGTGCCGCGAACTCACCGACGTACTCGGGGATGCCGAGCTGCTTGAGGGTCTTGATCTTGGTCGGGATGATGCGGAACGCGGCGCCCCAGTTGCCGCGCTGCTGGTAGAAGTTCACGCGGAAGCGGAACTCGGGCGAGAGCGAGTACGCGAAGTCGAGTTCCTGCTCGTGGTCGAACTGGCCGGCCTGTTCGGGCGAGAGCATGGTCTTGAGTGCTGCGATGACCTTGGCACGCGACCACGGGCCTCCCGGCACGGCGGGTCGGAGCGACCCGTCGACGCGCACCGTGGGCGGTGCATCGGCGGTGACGTGCAGGTCGGACGCGCCCTGGTAGACGACCTGCGCGAGCGCGGTGACGAGGTCGGGGTCGGCGACCTCGCGCGCGTGTCGGGTGAAGTTGATCTCCTCGCGACCGCCGACGGCGGCGCCGGCCGGGAGGCCCGTGGGGACCCCGCCGGACACGATCGGCAGCTGCTGGGTCGGCTGCTCTGCGTACCCGTAGGACGCGGTCGACGGCGGGACGGCTGCGGGCGGCGTCGCGGGCGCGGCGTGCGGCTGCGCCACCGGGACGGCGACGGGGTCACCGGTCGGCGCGGGCCAGGTCGGTGCCGCTGCGGGCGCGGGCGCGACCGAGGCGGGCGCTGCCCAAGCGGCTTCGTCGGACAGGTCGTAGACCGGCGACGCTGCTGGCGGCTGCGTGACCGGACCACCGACGACCGGTGACGTCGGCTGGGACGCAGCGGCGGCGGCCGCGGCGAGGCGGGCGGCGCGACGGCCTCCCCCGACCTCGTTGCCGGGGTCGCCGGGGTGCCAGCCGTCCACCGCGTCGTCGGCGGGGGTGATGTCGTACACGGAATCGGTCATCGGTGTGCTCCCGGGGCTACGCGACCACGCGCAGGATCTCGTCGACGCTCGTCAGGCCGAGCTTGACCTTCTCCCACCCGTCCTGGCGGAGGGTGAGCATGCCCTGCTCCTGCGCGACCCGGCTGATCTCGGCGCTCGAGGCCCGGGCGACGGCGAGGCGTTCGATGTCCTCGGTCACGGTCATGACCTCGTGCAGGGCGATGCGGCCGCGGTAGCCGGTGTTCGAGCAGACGGCGCACCCGATCGGCGCGGAGAACTCCGGGACCGGAGCGTCCGCCGAGGGCAGGAACCCGAGGGCGTGCAGCTGCTCGGCCTCGTAGAACGCGGGCGCCTTGCAGCGGTCGCAGAGCCGACGGGCGAGTCGCTGGGCGACCACGGAGTCGAGCGCGGACCCGACGAGGAACGGCTCGATGTCCATCTCGGTGAGGCGGGTCACGGCCGACGGCGCATCGTTGGTGTGCAGCGTCGAGAGCACGAGGTGACCGGTCAGCGAGGCCTCGATCGCGATCTGCGCCGTCTCGTGGTCGCGGATCTCGCCGAGCAGCACCACGTCGGGGTCGGAACGGAGGATCGAGCGGAGCGCCGAGGCGAACGTGAGGCCCGCCTTGGGGTTGACCTGCACCTGGTTGATCCCGGCCATCCGGTACTCGACCGGGTCCTCGACGGTGATGACGTTGATCTCGGGGCGTGCCACGGCGTTGAGGGTCGTGTAGAGGGTCGTCGACTTGCCCGAACCGGTCGGCCCCGTGACGAGGATCATGCCGTACGGCTTCGAGTAGGACCGCTGGTACGCCTGGAAGTTCCGCTCGAGGAGGTTGAGGTCCTTCAGGGACATCGACGTGTTCGTGTTGTCGAGGATCCGCATGACGACCTTCTCGCCCCACACGGTCGGCAGCGTGGCGACGCGGAGGTCGATCTGCCGACCGCCGTGCCGCACCGACATCCGGCCGTCCTGCGGCTTGCGTCGCTCGGCGATGTCGATGTCGCTCATGATCTTCAGGCGGCTGATGACGCCGTTCTGGATGTTCTTCGGCGCCGGGGCCATCTCGTGCAGCACGCCGTCGATGCGGTACCGGACCCGGACCTCGTGCTCGCCGGGCTCGATGTGGATGTCGGAGGCGTGGTCCTGGATCGCCTGGGAGACCAGGAGGTTGACGAAGCGCACGATCGGGACGTCGTCGAGCGACCCGTCGGTCAGGTCGGCCTGCTGCTGCGCCTGGGCGGAGGCTTCCTCCTCGAGGGAGGAGGTCAGGTCGTTCAGCTCGTCGTCGGCGCGCAGGTAGCGGCCGAGCGCGGCTGCGAGGTCGCGCTCCTCGACCTGCAGGGGCTTGACGCTCCGTCCGGAGGCGGTGCGTGCGTCGTCGATCGCGAGGACGTTCGTCGGGTTGACCATCGCCAGCACGAGGATCTCCCCTTCGAAGCCGACGCCGAGCACCCCGTGGCGCCGGCACAGAGCGGCGGGGAGCATGGACACCGCGGTGCCGTCGACCGGGTAGTCGGTCAGCGGCACGGTGCGGGAGTTGTTCGAGGCGGCCCGGGCGGTGATGTACTGCGCCTCGCTCACGATGCCCTGGTCGACGAGCGCCCGGATGGACCGGTCGTCGACGACTTCGTCGCCCGTCATCGAGTCGAGGTGCTCGATCGGGAGGGCACCGTTGAGGATGAGGATCTCGGACAGGGTCGCCATCGGCTCCGAGCCTCCTTCTGGTCGCGCGCGGGTCAGGGTCGGCGCCGTGCGGGGAACGACGCTCGACCACGCTACGGTCGGCCGGATCGGAGGCCGAAGTCCCAGAAGGAGGGGGCGGAGGGGGATCGGGTGCCCCCAATGTGAGGGTGTCGGCCGAGCACGCGCCCCGTGCTGTCCCGCGTCAGAGGGACGCCGCGACGGTGACGTGCACCTCGCCCGGGACGAAGCCGAGCCGCTCGTAGATCCGCCCCGCCCCGCTCGGGTTCTCCGCGTCCACGTGGAGCACCGCGGCGGACAGCCCTTCGGCGCGGACGGCGTCGCAGGCGGCGTCCAGCACGATCGGTGCCAGACCCTTCCCGCGGGCAGCGCGCACGACGCCGACCCAGTGCACGTACCCGTACGAGCGGCCACGGGCGTCGAAGGTCGCCGGATCGACCTCGACGATCGCGAACGCGACCACGGCCCCGGCTCCGTCGACGACGATCCGTGACAGGTCGAGCCGGCTCTTGGACGACGTGAGGAAGCCACGCCAGTCGGACGCGACCATCGGCTGGGAACCCCAGTGGTCGCGGAACGCGTCGTTCTTGGCGGTCCGCAGGGGCTCGATGTCGGCGTCGGTGGCCGGCCGGAGGTGCAGGCCCACGGGGAGTTCCGGCACGTCCGTGCCGCTCCGCCCGTCGAACACGCGCTCCATGTCGACCCAGGTGCGCACCGGCTCGAAGCCGAAGCGTGCGGCGAGCCGGAGGACCGCCGCACCCTCGGGTCCGCCGGCGTCGATGCTCGCGGGCAGGTCGACGTCGAGCCCCGCAAGACGCTGACGCGCGCGGCCGACCTGCCATGCGAACAACCGCCGGCCGATCCCCTGCCCGCGGAGATCCGGGTGGACCGCGCCCTCGAGCACCGCCCTGGCCGCGGTGACCCGGGACGGGACGTCGACGACGATCGCGTACGCCTGCACATGCCCGTCAGCATCGACGCCGACGAGGGTGTCGCGGGCGACGTCGAGCCCGTCCGTGGACAACGTGCGCTCGACGTCGGCTGTGGAGGGACGGCTGCGTGGGTCGTCGACCGCGGCCGCTGCGACCGCCACCGCGTGCACGCCGTCGACGTCGTCAGGGGTCGCCGCCCGGAAGGTCAGACCGCCGGTCGGCACCCGGGACTCGAGGTGGGCCGGGGCCGTGATCCGTTCGCGCAGTGTCGCCATGTCCCCAGCCTGCCAGCACGCCAGGAAACCCTCGACGCGGCCACCCCCGTCGGGACATGATGAGTCATGGACATCACGAGCGTGACCGTGGGGCTGCCCGTCACCGACATCGAGGCGTCCTGCCTCTGGTACGGCGCGGTCTTCGAGCGCACCGAGCCGGACCTCGAACCCGAGGACGGCGTCGCCGAGTACGAGGTCGGCGGCATCTGGATCCAGCTCTACGAGGACGAGCACGCCGAGGAGAACCCGGTCACGGTCCGCTTCGGCGTCGACGATGTGACCGCCCAGCACAGCCGCATCGGGGCCCTCGGCATCGACATCGGGCCGGTGGAGTGCATCGACGGCGCCACGAACTGGTTCGACGTGCGCGACCCCGACGGCAACGTCCTCAGCCTGTACTCGCTCGTCGACGAGAAGGGCCGCACCGCCTGACGCGGTGGCACCGCACCGCCTGCCGGCCTGGAGGCCCGTGGCGGGCCCGCACCGCGCCTCCAGGCCGACGCGTGGTCGCGGACGCGACCCGCAACGGCGAAGGGCCCCGCATCCTGACGGATGCGGGGCCCTTCGTGGGTCACTTCAGACTCAGTTGTACGTCCCGGGCGTGAAGTCGTCCGACGAGAAGCTGTCGAAGTCGACGAAGCTCAGGTCGGCGTCCGAGAACGACGAGTCGTCCGCGAAGATGCGGTTGGGGTACCGCTCGGCCTTCGCTTCCTCGGTCGCGTTCACGTCCACGTCGCGGTACCGGCTGAGGCCCGTCCCGGCGGGGATGAGCTTACCGATGATGACGTTCTCCTTGAGGCCGACGAGGTGGTCCTGCTTGCCCTCCATGGCGGCCTGCGTGAGCACGCGGGTCGTCTCCTGGAAGGACGCGGCGGACAGCCACGACTCGGTCGCGAGGGACGCCTTGGTGATGCCCATGACCTCCTGGCGAGCGGAAGCGGTCTTGCGACCCTCCTGCAGCGCCGCACGGTTGAGCTCGTTGTACCGCGAGCGGTCGACGAGCTCGCCCGGGAGCAGGTCGGTGTCGCCGTGGTCGACGACGGTGACCTTGCGGAGCATCTGGCGCACGATGACCTCGATGTGCTTGTCGTGGATCGGCACGCCCTGCGAGCCGTACACGTCCTGCACACCGTTGACGAGGTGCTTCTGGACCTCGCGCACACCCTTGACCCGGAGGACCTCCTTCGGGTCGACCGTGCCGGCGATGAACTGCTCGCCGAGCTCGACGTGCTGGCCGTCCTCGATGAGGAGCGTCGCACGCTTGAGCACCGGGTAGATGAACGGCTCGTCGCCGTTGTCCGGCGTGAGGATGATGCGACGACCCTTGTCGGTGTCCTCGATCGTGACGCGGCCGGGGGCCTCGGCGATCGGGGACGCACCCTTGGGGGTCCGCGCCTCGAAGAGCTCCGTGACACGCGGCAGACCCTGGGTGATGTCGTCGGCCGAGGCCGAACCACCCGTGTGGAAGGTACGCATCGTCAGCTGGGTACCGGGCTCACCGATGGACTGGGCGGCGATGATGCCGACCGCCTCGCCGATGTCGACGAGGTTGCCCGTGGCGAGCGAACGGCCGTAGCACTTCGCGCAGACACCGATGGCCGACTCGCAGGTCAGCACCGAGCGCACCTTGATGCTCTCGACACCGGCCGCGAGCAGCTTCTCGAGGAGCACGTCACCGACGTCCTCGCCGGCCTCGGCGACGACCGTGCCCTGCGCGTCCACGGCCGGGGTGGCCAGGGTGCGCGAGTACACGGTGTTCTCGACGCGCGGGTCGCGGACGAGGGAGCCGTCGGCAGCCTTCGTCGCGATCGGCAGCTCGAGGCCGCGGGTCGTGCCGCAGTCGTCCTCGCGGATGATGACGTCCTGCGAGACGTCGACGAGACGACGGGTCAGGTAGCCCGAGTCGGCGGTACGGAGAGCCGTGTCCGCCAGACCCTTGCGGGCACCGTGCGTGGCGATGAAGTACTCCGCCACGGTCAGGCCCTCGCGGTACGAGTTGATGATCGGGCGGGCGATGATCCCACCCTTCGGGTTGTTCACCAGACCACGCATACCGGCGATGTTGCGCACCTGCAGCCAGTTACCACGAGCACCCGACGAGACCATGCGGTTGATGGTGTTGTCGACCGGGAAGTTGTCGCGCATCTCCTGCGCGATCTCGTTCGTGGCCTCGGTCCAGATCTTGATCAGGTCGGCGCGGCGCTCCGCGTCGGTGATCAGACCCTTGTCGAACTCGCCCTGGACCTTGGCGGCCTGGACCTCGTAGCCCGCGATGATCTCCTTCTTGCGAGGAGGCGTCACGACGTCGGAGAGCGCGACGGTCACACCGGAGCGGGTGCCCCAGTAGAAGCCGGCGTCCTTGATCCGGTCGAGCGCGGCGGCCGTCTCGGTCTTGGAGTAGCGCTCCGCGAGGTCGTTGACGATCGCGGACAGCACGCCCTTGTCGGTGACCTTCTGGACGAACGGATAGTTCGCCGGGAGGGTCTCGTTGAAGAGCGCACGGCCCAGGGTCGTCTCGAGCAGCACCGGCTCGCCCTGCACGTAGCCCTCCGGCGCCTCGCCCTCGGCGAAGTACACGTCGGACATGCGGATCTTGACGAGCGCGTTGAGGTGCAGCGTGCCCTGGTCCTTCGCGAGGATCGCCTCGGCGACCGAGGAGAACGCGCGGCCCTCGCCCACGGCGCCCTCGCGGACGGTCGTGAGGTGGTGCAGACCGATGATCATGTCCTGCGCGGGCAGGGTCACCGGACGGCCGTCGGACGGCTTCAGGATGTTGTTCGAGGCGAGCATGAGGATGCGGGCCTCGGCCTGCGCCTCCACCGACAGCGGCAGGTGCACGGCCATCTGGTCACCGTCGAAGTCCGCGTTGAACGCAGCACACACGAGCGGGTGGAGCTGGATGGCCTTGCCCTCGACGAGCTGCGGCTCGAACGCCTGGATGCCCAGACGGTGCAGCGTCGGCGCACGGTTCAGCAGCACGGGGCGCTCGCGGATGATCTCCTCGAGCACGTCCCACACCTGCGGACGCGAACGCTCGACCATGCGCTTGGCCGACTTGATGTTCTGCGCGTGCGACAGGTCGATGAGGCGCTTGATGACGAACGGCTTGAACAGCTCGAGCGCCATCTGCTTCGGCAGACCGCACTGGTGGAGCTTGAGCTGCGGGCCGACGATGATGACCGAACGGCCCGAGTAGTCGACGCGCTTGCCGAGCAGGTTCTGGCGGAAACGACCCTGCTTTCCCTTGAGCATGTCGCTCAGGGACTTCAGGGCGCGGTTGCCGGTACCCGTGACCGGACGACCACGACGACCGTTGTCGAACAGCGCGTCGACGGCCTCCTGCAGCATGCGCTTCTCGTTGTTCACGATGATCTCGGGGGCACCGAGGTCGAGCAGGCGGCGGAGACGGTTGTTGCGGTTGATCACACGACGGTAGAGGTCGTTGAGGTCACTCGTGGCGAAGCGGCCACCGTCGAGCTGCACCATCGGGCGGAGCTCCGGCGGGATGACCGGCACGACGCCGAGCACCATCGCGGCCGGCGAGTTGCCGGTGGCGAGGAAGGAGGAGACCACGCGCAGACGCTTGATCGCGCGGATCTTCTTCTGGCCCTTGCCCTCAGCGATCTGCAGGCGCAGCGACTCGGCCTCGGCGGCCAGGTCGAACGCCTCGAGACGGAGCTTGATCGCCTCGGCGCCCATGTAGGCGTCGAAGTAGATGCCGAAGCGGTCCTGCAGCTCGTGGAAGACGGCGTCCTCGGGCTTGAGGTCGCCCACCTTGAGGTTGCGGAAGTCCTCCCACACGCGCTCGAGGCGGGTGATGTCCTCGTCGAACGACTTGCGGACCTGGGACATCTCCTTCTCGGCGGTGTCCTTCGTGCGGCGCTTGACGTCGGCCTTGGCGCCCTCCTCCTCGAGCGCTGCGAGGTCGTCCTCGAGCTTCTTGAGGCGGTCGGCGATGATCGAGTCGCGCTGGCCCTCGAGGGTCTTGATCTCGAGACGCATCTCGTTCTCGAGACCCGGGAGGTCGGCGTGACGGCCCTCTTCATCGATGTCGATGATCATGTACGCCGCGAAGTAGATGACCTTCTCGAGGTCCTTCGGCGCCATGTCGAGGAGGTACCCGAGGCGCGACGGGACGCCCTTGAAGTACCAGATGTGCGTGACGGGCGCGGCGAGCTCGATGTGGCCCATGCGCTCACGGCGGACCGAGGACTTGGTGACCTCGACGCCGCAGCGCTCGCAGACGATGCCCTTGAACCGGACGCGCTTGTACTTGCCGCAGGCGCACTCCCAGTCGCGGGACGGACCGAAGATCTGCTCGCCGAACAGACCGTCCTTCTCGGGCTTGAGGGTGCGGTAGTTGATGGTCTCCGGCTTCTTGACCTCGCCGTACGACCACTGGCGGATGTCCTCGGCCGTGGCGAGACCGATCCGCAGTGCGTCAAATGAAGTTGCTTCGAGCAATGTTCTTCTCTCTAGCTGGATTCGTTACGAGTACGGGCGGGATCAGATGTCGTCGACGGACGACGACTCGAACCGCGAGGAGATGTTGATGCCGAGCTCTTCGGCGGCACGGAAGACCTCGTCGTCCGTGTCGCGGAGGCTGACCGCCTGGCCGTCGGCCGAGAGGACCTCGACGTTCAGGCAGAGCGACTGCATCTCCTTCATGAGGACCTTGAACGACTCCGGGATGCCGGGCTCCTGGATGTTCTCGCCCTTGACGATCGCCTCGTAGACCTTCACGCGGCCGAGGATGTCGTCGGACTTGATCGTCAGGAGCTCCTGGAGCGCGTAGGCGGCGCCGTACGCCTCGAGCGCCCACACCTCCATCTCACCGAAGCGCTGTCCACCGAACTGCGCCTTCCCACCCAGCGGCTGCTGCGTGATCATCGAGTACGGACCCGTCGAGCGCGCGTGGATCTTGTCGTCGACCAGGTGGTGCAGCTTGAGGATGTACATGTAGCCGACCGACACGGGCTCCGGGAACGGCTCGCCGGAGCGGCCGTCGAAGAGCTGCGCCTTGCCGGACGAACCGATCAGACGCTCGCCGTCGCGGTTCGGGAGGGTGTTGTCGAGGAGGCCCTCGATCTCACGCTCGTACGCGCCGTCGAACACCGGGGTGGCGACCTTCGTGCCGGGCTCCGCGTGGCGGGCGGCCTCGGGGAGGGCCTCGGCCCACTCCTGGATGCCCTCGACGTTCCAGCCCTGCTTCGCGAGCCACCCGAGGTGGATCTCGAGGACCTGGCCGAAGTTCATGCGGCCGGGGACGCCGAGCGGGTTGAGCACGATGTCGACCGGGGTGCCGTCCGCGAGGAACGGCATGTCCTCGACCGGCAGGATCGTCGAGATGACGCCCTTGTTGCCGTGACGACCGGCGAGCTTGTCGCCCGCGGTGATCTTGCGCTTCTGGGCGATGTAGACGACCACGCGCTGGTTGACGCCCGAGCCGAGCTCGTCGTCGCCGTCCTGCGCGTCGAACACCTTGACGCCGATGATCGTGCCCTCTTCACCGTGGGGCACCTTCAGCGAGGTGTCGCGCACCTCGCGCGACTTCTCGTTGAAGATCGCGCGGAGCAGGCGCTCCTCGGCGGAGAGCTCGGTCTCGCCCTTCGGGGTGACCTTGCCGACCAGGATGTCGCCGGGGCGGACCTCGGCGCCGATGCGGATGATGCCGCGCTCGTCGAGGTCGGCCAGGAGGTCCGGGCTGACGTTCGGGAGGTCGCGGGTGATCTCTTCCTTGCCGAGCTTCGTGTCGCGGGCGTCGACCTCGTACTCCTCGATGTGGATCGAGGAGAGCGTGTCGTCCTTCACGAGGTTCTGCGACAGGATCATCGCGTCCTCGTAGTTGTAGCCCTCCCACGGCATGAACGCGACGAGGAGGTTCTTGCCGAGCGCGAGCTCGCCGTTCTCCGTCGCGGGACCGTCGGCGATGACCTCGCCCTGCTCCACGCGCTCGCCTGCGGAGACGATGACGCGGTGGTTGTAGCTCGTGCCCTGGTTCGAGCGGTCGAACTTGCGCAGGTAGTAGGTCTGCGTGCCGCCCTCGTCGAGCTGCAGGGTCACGGCGTCGGCCGAGACCTCGGAGACCACACCGGCCTTGTCGGCGGTGACGACGTCACCGGCGTCGATGGCGGTGTAGCCCTCCATGCCGGTGCCGACGAGCGGCGACTCGGAACGGAGGAGCGGCACGGCCTGACGCTGCATGTTCGCACCCATGAGGGCGCGGTTCGCGTCGTCGTGCTCGAGGAACGGGATGAGCGACGTCGCGACCGACACCATCTGGCGCGGGGAGACGTCCATGTAGTCGACCTCGTCCTTGCCGACGAGCTCGACCTCGCCGCCCTTCTTCCGGACGAGCACCTTGTCGTCCTGGAAGTGGAAGGAGTCGGTCAGCGGCGCGTTGGCCTGGGCGACGACGAAGTCGTCCTCTTCCGATGCGGTCAGGTAGTCGATCTGCGTCGTGACCTGGCCGTCGACGACGCGACGGTACGGGGTCTCGATGAAGCCGAAGGAGTTGATCCGACCGAACGACGCGAGCGAACCGATCAGGCCGATGTTCGGGCCTTCCGGGGTCTCGATCGGGCACATGCGGCCGTAGTGCGACGGGTGGACGTCACGGACCTCGACGCCGGCACGCTCACGGGACAGACCGCCCGGGCCGAGGGCCGAGAGACGACGCTTGTGCGTCAGGCCCGCGAGCGGGTTGTTCTGGTCCATGAACTGCGACAGCTGCGACGTCCCGAAGAACTCCTTGATCGCGGCGACGACGGGGCGCACGTTGATCAGGGTCTGCGGGGTGATCGCCTCGATGTTCTGCGTGGTCATGCGCTCGCGGACGACGCGCTCCATGCGGGACAGACCGGTGCGGACCTGGTTCTGGATGAGCTCGCCGACGGCGCGGATGCGACGGTTGCCGAAGTGGTCGATGTCGTCCACGTCGAGGCGGAGCTGGACGGGCTCGCCGTCGCGGACGCCGTCGATGGTGGTGCGCTCGGCGTGCAGCGACACGAGGTACTTGATCGTCGCGACGATGTCCTGCACGGTCAGCACCGAGTCGCTCAGCGGCGCGTCCATGCCGAGCTTGCGGTTGAGCTTGTAGCGGCCCACCTTCGCCAGGTCGTAGCGCTTCGGGTTGAAGTAGAAGTTGTCGAGGAGCGCACGCGCCGCCTCGGCCGCCACCTGCTCGCCCGGACGGAGCTTGCGGTAGATGTCCTTGAGCGCCTCTTCCTTGGTGAGGATGGCGTCCTTCTCGAGGGTCGACTCGATCGAGGCGAAGCCCTTGAACTCGTCGAGGATCTCCTCGCTGGTCAGACCGAGGGCCTTGAGGAAGACCGTGACGGACTGCTTGCGCTTGCGGTCGATGCGCACGCCCACCTGGTCGCGCTTGTCGATCTCGAACTCGAGCCAGGCACCGCGCGACGGGATGACGCGGGCGGAGTAGATGTCCTTGTCGGAGGTCTTCTCCTGCGCGCGCTCGAAGTACACGCCCGGCGAGCGGACGAGCTGCGAGACGACGACGCGCTCGGTGCCGTTGATGATGAACGTGCCGCGCTCGGTCATGAGCGGGAAGTCGCCCATGAACACGGTCTGCGTCTTGATCTCACCGGTCATGTGGTTCATGAACTCGGCGTTGACGTAGAGCGGCGCGGCGTAGGTCTTGCCACGCTCCTTGCACTCGTCGATCGAGTACTTCGGGTCCTCGAGCTCGGGCGACGTGAAGCCGAGCTGCATGGTCTCGCCGAGGTCCTCGATCGGGGAGATCTCCTCGAAGATCTCCTCGAGCCCGGAGTGCAGCGCGAGGTCGGTGCGACCCTGCTCCTGCCCCTCCGCGAGGCGGGCCTTCCACACGTCGTTGCCGACGAGCCAGTCGAAGCTCTCCGTCTGGAGGGCGAGCAGATCCGGAACCGTGAGGGTGTCCGTGATCTTGGCGAACGAGAGTCGCGAGTGGTTGCGACCGTTCTTGGGGTTGGTGGATGCGTTGGGCGCAGCAGCCAAGGGTGTGACCTCCGGTAGGCCCCGTCGGGCCGGTACTGACGAGCAGCACGTAGGTGGGTGGATTGACGCTTCAGCGCGACCTGGTGACCAACACACGGAGAACGGTGCGCATCCGACGGATGCGACCTGTGCGATGATCGGAGTGAGCGGGGCCCGCCGCCATATACGGACCCGGCGTCACCAGGCGGGTTCGGTGTGAACCAACGGTCGACCGCAATATGACGACACGACGAGCCAGGGAGCGCGAACTGTCATCATAGGTCGGCTTGTCCCCCGGTGTCCAGTCCTGGCTTGACCTTCTTTGACACTGGCGTGTATAAGGTGCCGGACCAGCCCGGCATTCCCGCTCCGCTCGGTGCGGTTCAGGCGGCCAGCGCGCGGTACGCCGCTTCAGGACGGGCCGTCCGGACGAACGTGACACGGCCGCGGTCGTCGGTGATCTCGACGCCGGTGCCCGGGGTGAGGAGCAGGGCGCGGACGCCCCGCGCACGCCGCAGTCCGATCCCGCCGTACGTCGACGCGTCCGCCTCGACCAGGCGCACGTCCGCGATCCGCCGGCGGGCGATCCGGCGGGGCGGGAGCGGTCGGAAGCGCACCGTCACGTGCTCGTCGGTCACCGTGAGGCCCGTGCGCGCGACGAGGAGCAGGAACCCGGCGACCACGCCGACCAGCCCGGGGACGAGCAGCGAAGCCTCCGGTGCGTCGCCGGGCCAGCCGAGGACGGCGGCGGAGAGCGCGAGCCCGCCGAGCAGCAGGACCGCGCCGACCGCGCGCATCCACGCGGGTGCGAGCCCGTGGTCGTCGAGACCCCGCCGGGAGGCCCGGTGCGGCACCGCGGGACGGGTCGCGGTGGCGAGTCGGAACGTCGGGACGCTCAGGGTGTCGGTCATGTCGGTCTCCTGCTGGCACGTGGGCGCGCGCTGCGCATGCGGTCGGGTGGCCCGGGCGAGCGGGGCACGCCGGACGGCGGCGCATCGGTGCACCGGCGACGGCGGGCGCAGCACCGGGGGCGCGGGCGGGCGCGTCGCGGTCACGGCGGAGGGTGGACGCGGGCGGTGTGGGGCCGCCTGCATCGACACGGTCCGGGTGACGACTGCGTGAACGGTACGTGACGTCCCTTGGCGCCGCCTGGGCGGTCCACGAGCGCGCGGTCAACGTCGCTGACGCGGGAGCCGCGTGCGGGCGGGGTGGCGCGGGTCAGCGGAGGACGAGCGCCACGGCCTCCGCACGGCTGCGGACCCCGAGCTTCGCGAACACCTGGTTCACGTAGGACTTCACGGTCGGCACGGTCAGGAAGAGCTCCGCCGCGATCTCCGGGTTCGTGCGTCCCGCGGCGATCCGCTCGAGGACGTCCGCTTCGCGCGGGGTGAGCTGCGGGAACCGGGCCCGCACGTCCGCGGTCGTCGCCGACGCGGGATCGGCAGCGGGTGCCCCGGCGAGCCGGGCGACGAGCCGCGCCCCGACCGAGGCGTCGAAGGTCGCCTGCCCGGACGCGACCGCCCGGATCGCCGTCGCGATCTCCGTCCGCCCGGCGTCCTTCGTGAGGTACCCGCGCGCACCGGCTCGCAGCGCCGTCACGATCGAGTCGTCGTCCGCGAAGGTGGTCAGCACGAGGACGCCGACCTCCGGGTGGCCGGCGACGATCCTGGCGGTCGCGGTGGGCCCGTCGACGCCCGGCATCCGCAGGTCCATCAGGACGACGTCCGGCCGCTCACGCTCCACCGCCGCCACGGCTTCGGCTCCGTCGGCGGCCTCTCCGACGACCTCGAGGTCCGGCACCAGCGACAGCACCGTCACCAGGCCGTCGCGGACGATCGCCTGGTCGTCGACGACGAGGACGCGGATCGTCACGGCCGTCCCTCCGGCGGGACCGCTGCCGGGAGGCACATCACCACGACGAACGCGCCGTCGCGGACCCCGGCCTCCACGGTCGAGCCGTCGCCGAGCTCGGCGGCGCGCTCGCGCATCCCGGTGATGCCGTGGCCGTCCGAGCCGAGCGGGTTCGCGATCGTGACGGACACGGCGGAGCCGTCCCGGACGACCTCGAGGGCCACGGGGCGGCCGGGGGCGTGCCTGCGGGCGTTGCTCAGTGCCTCCCGGGCGATCTGGACCACCGCGGCGCGGTGCGCCGCGTCGAGCTCGTCGAGCACCTCGGTGCCGTGCGCCGTGACGGAGCCGCCGAAGGACCGGTGGTCGTCGAGCAGGGCCGACAGCCGGGAGGCGCGGGTCGTGTCCGTCGCGTCGGCGTCGGTCGTCGGGACCGTGTCGTCGCGCAGCGCGCGCACGGCCCGGCGGGCCTCGGCCAGGCCGTCGGCGGCGAGGGTCCGGGCCTCCCCCGCGCGTCGTGCGGCCTCGTCGACGCGCCCTGCCTCGAGGAGGGCCTCGACCGCGTCGAGCTGGAGCACGAGCCCACCGAGCGAGTGCGCGAGGACGTCGTGGACGTCCCGTGCCGCGCGCGACCGGTCCGCCAGGAGCGCCGCACGCTGCTGCTCCTGCAGCACCTCGCGCGACCGCTGCTCGGTGACCCGGAGCTGCCGCCGACCGAAGCCGACGAGGACACCGAGGAGGAGACCGGCGCTCGCACCGAGGACGAACTGCACGGAGGCACCGAGGACCGCCGCGGACCCGGCGACGATCGCCAAGCCCACGAGTGCCGCGACCCCACCGACCCAGACCGGCAGCGCCGTGCTGGCCCCGAGGAGCACCACGCCGGCGACGACCGGGACGACCATGAGCGCGTCGGTGGGCACGACCACGAGCGACCCGGCGACGATCATCACGCCGGCGGCGGCGCGGACCACGACCACGGACCGGGTGACCTCGCGGACGACCCAGGCGGCGAGTGCGACGCCGCCGACGGCCCAGACCCACGCCGGGTGGTGCAGGCCGAGGCCGTTCCGGACGAACCAGAAGCCGACCACGACGACCCCGAGGGCGTTCAGCGCCCAGGCCACGCCCGAACGGGACCGTCCGCCCTCGTCACCTCGGGGGAGGTCGGTCCGCTCGGGGTCGGCGGTCGTGGTCACCGGACCATCATGCTGGCTCGGCGCGCGCCGCGGGGGATGCGCTGGTCGACGACGACGGCGCGGGCTGCCCGGTTCAGCGCGAGGACGAGCAGGATCGTCCCGGTGGCGGTGAGCAGGTGGGCGCCGAGGTGCCCGCCGACGACGTCGAGCCCGATCCGGACGACGATGAGGACGATCCAGAGCGCAGCCCCGGCCCATCCGGTCCGGGACTGGAGCGTGCGGCCCTTGCCGTCCGGCGTCGACACGGTCCGGAAGCGTGTGATGCTGCCCGTGGTCAGACCGACCGCGATCGTGACGAGGGCCTCGATCGCGAGGAACACCACGTCGGTCGTGGTGACCGTGACGCCGCTGTTCGCGAGCACGACGACCCCGACCACACCCATGACGAGCGGCGTCCGCCAGATGCGGGCCGGGTCGAGGTACTGCCAGGTGGCCTGCCGGTACGCCAGGAAGACGACCAGCGCGAGGCCGAGGAGGACGTTGACGACGAGGTGGGCGGACATGGTGCGGGCCTTCCGGTCGAGGTGCCGACGGGGTGTGCCGCCGGAGCCGGCGGGGATTCCCGTCGGGGTGCTCCCAGCCTCGTTCGCGGGGGTCGGCGGGCACACCGACCAGGGGTGGGGGTGCGGGTGGTGATCCCGGGTGGTGTTCGATTGGGGCATGGCTGATGCGTTCGACGGGTTCCGGATCGGTGCGGGCTACGCGGTCGTGGAGCCGGACCGGCACCGGCCGGGGTCGTACACGCTGGTGGTCGACGGGACCCCGCAGTCGCACGTCGACCTCGAGGACCCGACGCACCTCGCGTTCGAGTACATCCGGCGGATCGGGCACGCGATCGACCTGCTGCCGCCGGGGCCGATCACGGCGCTGCACCTCGGGGCGGGGGCACTCACGCTGCCGCGGTACGTCGCGGTGACCCGGCCGGGGTCGCGCCAGCAGGTGGTCGAGCTCGAACGGGACCTCGTCGACCAGGTGCGGGCCGTCCTGCCGTTCCCCCGCGGCGCGTCGATCCGGGTGCGGTACGGCGACGCCCGCGAGGTCCTCGGCAAGCTGCCGAACGGTCTGCGCGGCACGGTCGACCTCGTGGTGGTCGACGTGTTCGGCGGCTCGCAGATCCCGGCGCACGTGACGAGCGTCGAGTTCTACCGGTCGGTGGCCGAGTTCCTCTCCCCGACCGGGATCGTCGCGGTGAACGTGGCTGACGGCGCAGGGCTCGCGTTCGCTCGGGGTCAGGCGTCGACGCTGCAGTCGGTGCTGCCCTCGGTGGCGGCGGTCGCGGACACCGGGATGCTCAAGGGCCGGCGGTTCGGGAACATCGTGCTGCTCGGCTCGCCCACCGACCTGCCCGTGGCGGACATGCCGCGGCGGTACTCCTCCGACCCGATGCCGGCGAAGGTCGTGCACGGGGCCGAGCTGCGGGCGTTCGTCGCCGGTGCGCCGATCGTCACCGACCAGACGGCGGTGGCGTCGCCGGAGCCGAACCGGAGCGTGTTCGGCGGGTGACGGCGGGGTCCGGCGTCGCTGCGGAACGACCACGCCGTCGTCGTGCGACAGCGGCGGGGTCGTTGCTTGCACGTGCAAGGAACGACCCCGCTGGAGAACGACGCCGTCGTCGTCGTGCGACGACGACTCCGTCGCTGCTTGCATCTGCAACGAGCCGCCGGACGCCGGCCCCGGTGGCGTCGTCGCGCGCTCGGAGGGCCGGGCGGGCAGGATGGGCTGAACGACCGTGCAGGGCACGACCGAGCGAAGGGACCGCACGCCATGACGAACGACGACCGGAGCAACGAGGACCGGCCGACCGACGGCCAGCCGCGCTACGGCGAGCGCGCCGAGCCGGCGTCCACCCCGCAGTACGGCGAGCAGTACGGCGACCGCGACGGCGCGCCCCGGTACGGCGAGCAGACCCCGCAGGACGGCGACTCGGCCCCGCAGTACGGGCAGCAGCAGTACGGGCAGCAGCAGTACGGCCAGCCGCAGTACGGGCAGGGTGAGCACGACCGTCGTGACGACCGCGCCGGAGCGCCGGTGTGGAACGACGGCCGGCACCAGCAGCAGTACGGCGCCGGCCCGGACCACGGCGCCCCGGCTTGGCAGTCGCCGGAGCCAGCGCGGAAGAAGAAGACCGTCGGTGTCGTGGCGTTCATCGTCGCGCTCCTCGCCCTGGCGCTCGCCGTGATCGCCGGAGCCGTGCTGGGCAACGCGTTCGGCAGCGACTCCGGTCTCCGCGACACGCTGCTCAACGGCTCCGGCGCGACGCAGTCCGGGCAGCAGGAGCTCGAGCGGCAGATGATGGACAACCCCGCGTTGCTGGCGAGCGGTGGCGGTGCGGGCGTCGCCGCCCTCATCGGAACGCTCCTCGGGATCTGGGCGATCATCCAGGGCATCATCGCGATCGTCACGAAGCGTGGCCGCGCGTTCGGCGTCGTCGCGCTGATCATCGCCGTGGTGTCGCCGATCGTGCTCTACATCGTGCTGGGCGTGGCGTTCTCGACGCAGCTCTGACATCGAGGCGCCTCCTTTCGACGGCCCGTCGTGCTCCGGCACGGCGGGCCGTCCTGCGGGTACGTGCCCCCCCGTGCGCGTGGCACCGCCCGCTCTCGGCAGGGCGCGGTTACCCTCGAACCGATGTCCCTCCCGCCCGAAGACCGCCAGCCGCACGACCGGACCGACCGCGCCCGTGACGGCCGTCACGTCGCGCCCGTGACCGCCGGCGTCAGCCCGGGCTCGACGTTCGCGCCGATCAGCCTCCGACCCGCCGTCGACGCCGAGGCCGTGCAGCAGCGCCTCCGTGACCTCGGGCAGAGCCGGAGCACCGAGGCCCTCGCCGAGCGTGCCGAGCTCCTCCGCCTGCTCGGTCGGCTCGACGAGTCCCTCGTGGTCGCGGAGGAGGTGTTCCGCCTGACGATGTTCACCGGCGAGCGCCAGGACAAGGTCGCCGCACGCATCCGTCGCGCCCACGTGCTGCACGACCTCGGACGGCACGAGCGCGCCGCCACCGAGGCCGCGCTCGCCCGCGACACCGCCCGCACCGAGGAGTGGCCGGAGCTCGAGGGCGCCGCCGCCGAGCTCGAGGGCTGGTCGCTGTTCGAGAGCGGTCGCTACGAGGAGGCCCGTTCGGCACTGTCCCGGGCGTACCAGGCCTTCCGCCAGGCCGGCGCCCCCTCGGAGCGCACCGACGCGCTCCGCACCGCGGTCGAGGCCGCGATGCGCGCGTCCATCTCGACGGCCGACGCGCAGCCCGAGAAGCCGCGGACGGCCCGTGACGTCGCCGCCCGCCAGGCGGAGGACGACGTCGAGGCGGCACCACGGGCCTCCCGGCCGGAACCGTCGGTGGCGGACACCGAGCCGCCGGTCCGACGCCGCGTGCTCGGCGCCCCGGACGCGGCTCGCACCGAGGCCGACGACATCTGGGGCCGGATCGCGGCCCGCGCCGCGCGGAAGGGCCAGGCAGACCCGCGTCCCGAGCGATGACGGGGCGGCTCGACGAGGTCCGCGACCGTGCCGCCGTCCTGATGGCGCAGCACCTCGATGCCTCGTGGTCGTTCGCCTTCGACCACGCCAAGACCCGCGCGGGGCAGTGCGACTTCACGAAGCGGCGCATCACGGTGAGCCGCCACCTCGCCGCACGGTTCTCAGACGACGACGCGGACCAGGTGCTGCTCCACGAGATCGCGCACGCGTTGGCGGGTGCCCGCGCGGCGCACGGTCCCACCTGGCGGCGGACGGCGGCCGCGATCGGCTACACGGGCTCACGGCTGTACGACGGCCCGGTCGCCGCCGAACTCGCGCCCTGGGTGGGTGCGTGCCCCGCCGGGCACGAGCACGTGCGCTACCGCACGCCGACGCGGCCACTGGCCTGCGCGAAGTGCTCCCGGCGCTTCGACGCCCGCAACGTGATCACCTGGCAGCGGCGGACGGCGACGCCCGCGGGCCGCTGAACCGTCCTCCGACGACCGGAGCACCCGCTGGTGCCGCGGTCGTAACCCGTTAGCCTGGGCGGATGCACACGGGGCAGCACATCCGCACGGACGCCGGATCCTCCTGGTTCTTCGACGCCGGCCGGATCGCCCTCGACTTCGCGCACACCGGCGGGTTCGCCGACGACCCCGACGGCCACCGATCCCGGGCCCAGCTCGGTGAGCTCCTCGCGACGCCGGCCGACCTCGACGAGTGGCTGAGCGACCACACCGAGCCGATCGACGTCGGCGCGACGTCGAGGGAGCTGCAGGACGCCCGGGCGCTCCGGGCGGCCATCGCCCGGCTCGCCGTCGCCGCCGCCCCGGCCCCCGCGACGACGCCCGCCGAACGGACCGCGGTCGCCGCGGGCCTCCGCGCCGGGACCGGTCGGACCCGTCCGGCGCCGGACGACATCGACACCGTCAACCTCTTCGCCGCGCTGCCGGACGTGCCGCCGAGCCTGCCCGGCGGTCGTCGTCGGGCCGGGGCGAACCGCGTGCGGCTGGCGCAGGCGCTGTCCAGCGTGGCGCGGGACGCCGTGGCCCTGTTCACCGAGGTCGGGTTCGACGACGCCGAGGCCGACGGACGGCCGACGCGCCTGAGCCGCTGCTCGGCCGCCGACTGCGGGCTCGTGTTCTACGACTCGTCGCGTGGCGGCACCCGCCGGTGGTGCTCGATGCAGCGCTGCGGGAACCGGGCGAAGGTGCGGGCGCACCGGGCACGGCGCGCCGGGGCCTGAGCACGTGCAGGGCGTTCTGCGCACCCGCACGACGGGTGGGCAGCACGACGGAGCCGACGCCGTCGGCCGCGCCGCCCGGCCGCCGGTCTCAGCAGTCGTCGACGACGTCGTCCGGGTCCGCGAGCTCGAGGTCCGCACCCCACGACGAGAAGGACAGTGACACCGTCCCCGTGCCGTCGGCAGCCCGGAGCGAGTACGGCAGCGGCTGCCCCACCGCCGACACCTCGAGCGACCCGACCGGGGACGACCCGCTCGCGACGACGACCTGCGCCCGCGCGGCCTTCCCCGATCCGGTCACGGCCCCGGGGTGGAGCGTGACGTCCGCGTCGGCGCCGAGCAGTGCCTGGAGCAGGTCCTCCGGGGTGGTGAACGGCGCGAAGGTCCGGAGCGCGGACGAGCCCGCGGCGACGCACACCCGGCCGGTCGTGGCGTCGTCGAGGCCGGTCCGCTCGGCGAAGGCCCGGTTGCCGCGGACCCAGACCTCGTCGCCCCGTCGGCGGGCATCGAGCGTGACGTCGCCGACGGTGAGCCGGAGCGAGGAGTCGTCCGGCACGCCGCGGTAGGCGAACCGGATCGTCCGACCGGGCACGGTGTCGCCGCTGCCCTCCCGGGCCGCCGTACCGTTGCCTGCTGCAGGATCCGGGACGAGCTCGGTGACGGTCCCGGTCGCGACGACGGACCGGGACCGCACGGCGCGGAGGACGTCCCGCAGGGCGGTGGGCCCGTCGACCGTCTCGATGCCGTTGCGGCTGCCGTCGACGGGTGCCTGCCCGCCGAACCCGGTGGCGGTCGGGGTGACCGCGACGTCCGCGGGGTCGGCGCCGGAGCAGCCGGTCAGGGCGAGGGCCGCGGCGAGCGCGGTGGCCGCGACGGACCCGGCCCGGACGCGCGGGCGCCCCGGCTCAGCCCGCATCGCCGAGGCAGACCTGGTCCGCGCCCTGGGCCGACCGGGTGCCGGCGTCGGTGGGGACGGCCTTGCCCTGGTTCGCCGCGGTGGCCCGCACGACGAAGCAGGAGTCGGCGTCGTACAGGCCGCCCGACGCCGGCAGCCAGACCTCGGTGCCGCGGGCCTGCCCGGTGACGTCGACGGGCTTCGTGCCGGGTTCGACGACGTACACCGACCAGGCGACGTCCGGCCCGCTCCAGGACACGTGGACGTTGCCGGACCCCTGCTCCACGGCGAGGTCCCGCACCGCCGGCGGTCCCTCCGCGGTGACGGCGTGCACGATCATCACGACGGCCACCACCACGGCGACGAACGCCAGGGCCGCGGAGACGATGAACGCCGGGGTGCTTCCAGAGCGGCCGGCGGGTGGTCTCGGTGCGCTCGAGCTCGGGCAGGACCCCGATGTCGGACCCCATCGCGCGCTTCGGCGCCGTCGCGGGGACGCCCCACTGCTCGTAGAGGGCGGGCTGCCCAGGGTCCCAGCCGAGTCGGGCTCCGGAGCCGCGGTCGCCGTGGTGTTCCGGCGCGGGCGCCGACGGCACGGCGGGGACGGACGGGACGTCGGGGACCCGCGGGGCGCCGGGGCCGTCCGACACGGCGGGACGCGACGACGTCGTGCTCATGCGGCGATCCTCCCCGTGGACGGTGCGCCGCCTATCATAAGGGCGTGTTCCGGGGGCAGCAGGAAGCAGGCGGTCGGGGGCGGCTCCGCGTCGTGGCCGGCTCGGCGCTGCTGCTCGCCCTGGCGCTGGTGGTCCCGCAGGCACTGCCGGGAGGCACGGCCGCCCCCGCCGTCGCGGCCTCCGTCCGGCAGGCGGCCGGCTCCGGCACGACGACCGGGCAGACGGGCGGGTCCGGAGCGGGTGGGCAGACGGGGTCCGACCCCGTGCGCATCGCCGTGCCGTACGTCGGCACGGCCGAGGTCCCGCTCGGGGACGGCTGGGCGATCGTCGACTGCGGGCGTGTGAACGTCCCCACGGGCGTCGGCGCCACGTGCACCAGCGACTCGCTGACCCTCACGTCGAAGGGCTACCGGCCCGACTTCGGGACGGTGGCGATGACCGTCCCCGAGCGGAACGGGTCGCTCGACCTCGACGTCACCCACCTCGTCTCGCTCGCGCCCCCGACGCCGCCCACGGTCGCCGAGCAGACGTACGACTACCCCTTCGAGGAGGGCACGACCGCCTCGGTCCCGTACAGCGACCTCGGCGTCCGGTGCGACGGGTGCGCCGCCGGACCGCGGACGCGGGTCGTGTCCGCGAAACCTGCCGGGGTCGTCGCCACCGTGACGAGCACGGGACTGGTCGTCCGGCCGCCGGCGTCGTGGACCGGGACCACGTCGGTCCGGCTCCGGGTCACCGACGACCAGGGGCAGCGCAGCTCGGCGACCGTCCGGGTCGTGTTCGTCGCGGCGGGCACGAGCGACCCCCTCGCCCAGGACACCGTGCGACGGCTCGGCCGGGACGGCGTGCTCCGCATCGACCTGGCTGACCTGGCCACCGCCCGGGAGGGCCGCGTCCGGTTCTCCGACTGCGGGTCCGCGGTCGCCGGCACCGTCGTGTGCACGGATGCGGGCGTCGCGACCTACCGTCCCTCGGGTTCGATGACCCGTGCGGACCAGTTCTCGTTCCACGTCCGCACCGACTCGGGCGACCAGGCCACCGGCACCGTGACCGTGCTGCCCCGCTCGGGGAGCCGCACGGCGGCGACCGCGACCGAGACCGGCGTCCGCTACCCGGCCACGGGCCTCCAGACCGGGCTCGGCACCCCCAGCGCGCACAGCGTCGTCGCGACGCTGCCGTCCGAGGACGACGCCGCGGCCACCGACCGCGCCGGTCTCCTCACATCCCTCCTCCCCGCACTCGACCGCATCACGGAAGGCAGCCGATGACGCTCCGCCTGAGCCTGCAGGACCCGACCAGACGGAGCGCCGACGCGACCTTCGTCGTCGACGCGACCGACGTGACGAGCGTCGCCGAGGTCGCCGCCGGGCTCGGGGTGGACGCCGCCGCGATCGCCCCCGGCGCCGACCCGGGCGCGGCGCTCGCCGAGGTCGGCATCCTCAACGGCTCGACGCTGCCGGTGCGGGCGCCGAGCGACCTCCCGCCGGGGAGGCCACGCCTCGAGGTCGTCGGCGGGCCGTTCTCCGGGGAGACCGTGCCGCTGCCCCTGGACGGTCCGCTGCGGATCGGGAGCTCGGGCGCGATGGAACTCTGCGTGGCCGACCCCTGGCTCCGTCCGCACCACGCGACGATCTCGCTCGACCACGGCGACCCGGCCGCCACACCGTCCGGAGCCGTCCCCGTCGGCGCGGGCCCCCTGCGCGCCGTGCTCACCGTCATCGACGACGCCTCCGGGGTCGCCGTCAACGGTCGTGACGTCACCGGCAGCACGGACATCGTCCCCGCGGACGTCGTGCAGATCGGCAGCTCGGTGTTCCGGATCGGCATCGAGCCGTACCCGGACGCGGACCTGGCGCAGGACGAGGTCGGCATGCGGGGGTTCAACCGGACCTCGCGGATCATGCCCCCGGCGACGCCGCCGACCGTGGTGCTCCCCGGCGACCAGCCCGACGACGTCGACAAGACCCCCATGCCCTGGCTGTCCGCCGTGATCCCGGTGGTGCTCGGCGTCACGATGGCGATCGTCTTCGCCCGCCCGATCATGCTCATGATGGCCGCCGCCTCGCCGGTGATGGTCGTCGGGACCTTCCTCACGCAGCGGTCCCGCGCGAAGAAGAAGGGCATCAAGACCTTCGAGGAGTGGCGGCAGGACATCGCCGACACCCGCGTCCGGATCGCCGGGCTCGTCAAGGAGCAGCGGCTCGACTCCTGGTACCGCAGCGTCGACCCCGTGGTGGTGCGCGACATCGCCACGCGGCCGCTCGCCCGGCTGTGGGAGCGACGGAAGCGGGACGCCGACGCGCTGCACGTCCGGGTCGGGGTGGCCGAGGTGCCGCTCGCCGCGAACTTCCAGGGCGGCTCGTCCCGCCACACCGGCGCCCACCACGTCGGGGTCGCGCCGGCCCCCGTCTCGGTCGACCTCGGTGCCGGTGTGGTCGGGGTCGCCGGTCCCGCCGACGTGACCCGCGCGCTCGTCCGCTCGATGCTCGCGGCGGTCGCGGCGCTGCGCTCCCCGCGCGACACCCGGATCGTCGTGGTGTGCGGCGACGACGCGGCGCCGGAGTGGGCGTGGACGCAGTGGCTGCCCCAGACGCAACAGGCCGAGGACGGCGCGCTCGCGCTGATCGGCAACACCGACGACTCCCGGCGTGAGCGCCTCCGCGACCTCGCCGCACTCGTGCAGGTGCGCAGCCGCGCTGGTTCCGCGGTGAGCGCCGGCGACTTCGACACCGACGTCGTGGTGGTCGTCGACGGCGCCCGCGACTACCGCACGCTCCCCGGGATGGTCCAGGTGCTCGAGCAGGGCGCGCGGGTCGGCGTCCACGTCGTCGCCCTCGACACGGACCGGGCCCGGTTGCCCGAGGAGTCGCGCACCGTGATCGCCGTCGACCACGACGACCGCTCGCTCGCACGGCTCGAGTCGGACGCCGCGTACCACGCGTCCGTGCTGCTCGACGGGCTCTCCGTGCCGACCGCCGAGCGCATCGCCCGCAGCCTCTGCTCCATCCGCCACGTCTCGGGCGTCGGCGACGAGGGCATGCTGCCGACGAGCGTCCGGTACGTCGACCTCCTCGGCGTCGACCTCGACGACCCCGCGCCGATCGTCGCCCGCTGGCAGCGCGCACCGCGTCGGACGCACGTCGTGGTCGGCGCGAGCGCGGACGGGGAGTTCGCGATCGACATCGCCGCGGACGGCCCACACGCCCTCGTCGCCGGCACCACGGGTTCCGGCAAGTCCGAGTTCCTGCAGGCGCTCGTGGTGTCGCTCGCCATGGCCAACCGGCCGGACGCGCTCAACTTCGTCCTCGTCGACTACAAGGGCGCGTCGGCGTTCGCGGACTGTTCGCGCCTGCCGCACACGGTCGGCATGGTGACGAACCTCGACGCCCGCGAGACCGAGCGCGCCCTCACCTCGCTCGACGCCGAGCTGAAGCGCCGGGAGACCGCACTCCGCGTCCCGGAGCTGAACGTGAAGGACGTCGACGCCGCCTGGGCGAAGGACCCCGACGCCGCCGCGCGGAACGGGCTCGCGCGACTGATGATCGTGATCGACGAGTTCGCCGAGCTGAAGACCGAGCACCCGGACTTCATCGACGGCCTCGTCCGCATCGCCCGCGTCGGCCGGTCCCTCGGCGTGCACCTCGTGCTCGCGACGCAGCGGCCGAGCGGCGTCATCACGCCCGAGATGCAGTCGAACATCAACCTCCGCGTCGCGCTCCGCGTCACCGACCGCGCCGACTCCACGGACGTGCTCGGTTCCCCCGAAGCCGCGCTCATCAGCCAGTCGACGCCCGGTCGCGGGTTCGTCCGGGCCGGGCTCGGTGCGCTGCCGAGCGGGTTCCAGACCGCGCGCGTCGCCGGCATCCGACAGGGCGTGCAGCGGGTCCAGCGGCAGCTGCCGAAGGTCGCCGCGGTCGACTGGGAGGGCCTGGCCTACCCGCCGCGGTTCCCGGTGAAGCGGCACGCGGCGGCTCCGGTCGACCACGACGACACCGACCTCCGGGCACTCGTCGACGTCGTCACCCGCGCCACCGAGGCGATGGGCATCCCGAAGAACGCCTCACCGTGGCTGATGCCGCTCCCCGCGCTGCTCCCGCTGACGCAGGTGGCCGGCGGCACCGGGGCGCCGACGACGATCACGCTCGGCATCGAGGACGTGCCGGGGCAGCAGACCCAGCGGCCGCTCGTGTGGGACCTCGAGGCCGGCACGCACCTGCTGTTCCTCGGCGCGGCCCTCTCCGGTCGCACCACCGCGCTCCGCACCGTGCTCGCGCAGGCCGTGGAGCGCATGAGCCCCGCCGACCTGCACCTCTACGTCATCGACCACGGCAACGGCGGGCTCCTGCCGCTCGCGCAGGCACCGCACACCGGCGCGGTCGTCACGCCGCTCGAGCCCTCCCGGCTGCCGCGGCTCATGGACCGCCTCGTCGCCGAGCTCGCACGCCGCCAGGCCGTGCTGTCCCAGGCCGCCGTCGGCACCATCGTCGAGCAGCGTCGTACGGCAGCGTCCGACGCCGACCGGTTGCCGTACATCGTCGTCGGGGTCGACGGCTGGGACCGTGCCACGAGCTCGATGCAGCCCGAGGACCTCCTGCCGATCCGCGACCAGATGACCCGGGCCCTCCGCGAGGGCCCCGCGGCCGGTATCCGCGTCGCCGTCACCGGCGACCGGACCGTCTCGTCCGACAAGATCGCCGGGTTCATCAGCGAGCAGTACGTGCTGCCGATGCGCGACACGAACGACTACCGGAGCGCCGGGGTCATGGTCCGCGAGCTCCCCGAGAGCGTCCCCGCCGGCCGGGTGTTCTTCGGGCCGACCGTCCGCGAGGCCCAGCTCGCCGTCCTCGGGCAGGACGCCTCCGCCGAGGCGCAGACCGCCGCCCTCCGCGGCACGGTCGAGACCGCACGCGTCCGCTGGACGGAGCAGACCGACAGCACGGACGCCACGGACGCCGCGGACACCACCGACGCCCGAGGCACCGCCGGTCCCCGCCCGTTCCGCGTCGACGCGCTCCCACCCCGCATCTCCCTCGCCGACTCGCAGGACCTCCCGGTCGCGGCCCGCTCGAACCCGACCGGGCCGACGATCGGCGTCGGCGGCGACGAACTCGCCCGGATCACCCTCGACTGGCCGGCGGCCGGCGGGTTCCAGGTCGTCGGCGAGCGCGGCACCGGGCGCTCCACCGTGCTCACCGCGATCGCGCACCAGCTCGTCTGGACCGGCGCACCCGTCATCGCCGTCGCCACGAAGGACTCGGTGTTCACGGCCTGGGCACGCGAGGTCGGCGTGCCGCTCCTCGCCGACCCGATGGGCTTCATGGACCTCGCCCCGGCGCTCGGCCGGTACGACGACCCCTCCGGACCCGTCACCGTGCTCGTCGACGACGCGGAGCTCGTGGCGAACACCCCGCTCGAGAACTCCCTCATGGGCGAGAAGGCGCGGTTCGTGTTCGTCGTCGCGACCAACCCGGACGCCGCCGCGAAGACCTTCTCCGGGCCGTACGGCGAGGTCCGGCGCACCCAGGAGGGCCTGCTGCTCTCCCCGACGAGCGCCCTGATGGGCACGCAGCTCTTCGGCCAGAAGGTGCCGAAGTGGATGGTCGGCCGCCAGCCCGCCGGCGGCGGCGCGCTGCACCGTCGCGGCGAGTGGACGCAGGTGCAGGTGCCCGACCCGGCCGCCTGACGGACGGTGGCCGGGAGCACGCGGTGATCCGGGCCTCCCGGGCCACGTAGGGTGGTCCGCATGGCTGCACGCTGCTCGTACTGCGGGGCCGAGCTGCGCCCGAACAGCATGTTCTGCCTGGCCTGCGGCCAGCTCGCCACGGGTGGTCGGCGCTCGACGCCGGTCGCCGTCGGCGACACCGCGGACGTCCCGCCGCAGCCCTCCGCGTCGGTCCCGCCACCGCCCGCCCGTCCCGGCCCCGCTCCCGCGACCGGCCTGGAGGCACGGCGCGCGCCCATCACGCCGGCCCCGTCCGGCGCCCTCCCGCAGCTGGTCTTCACCACCGGGCAGACGCTCCTCGTCGAGGAGGGCACGGTCCTGGTCGGCCGTCGTCCCGACGAGATCGCGGCCCGCGAGGGTGCCCGTGCCTTCGCGGTCGACGACCCGGACCGGTCGATGTCGCGCGTGCACGCGGCGCTGCAGTTCGGGCCCGACGGGCTGCGCGTCGTGGACCGGGGGTCCGGGAACGGCACCGTGCTCCGCCGTGGTGACCGGGAGGACCGGTGCCCGGAGGGGCTCGCCGTCGAGCTCGTGCCGGGGGACGAGCTGTGGTTCGGGTCGGTGGGGGCGCGGGTGCGGTGACGGGGTCGGTGGGATCGTGATTCTGGACGACGCGACGCGGGACAGCTGGCGGGCCTTCTTCGCGCAGGACGGACGCTTCGAGGTCCGGTACGACGCCGAGCGCTTCCGTCGCATCGCGGCGAAGAACCTCCGCGACGGTGTGCTGCTGCTGGTCGTCGTCACGGCTGTCCTCGTCGCCGCCGTCGCCTGGGGCCGCACCGGACCGATCGTCCTCGCTGCGCTGCTCTTCGTCGTCGGTGCGATCCTCGGCATCGTGCTCCTCCGGCGTCGCCTCGCCCTGCTCCGTCCCGCGGGAGGCCAGCCGGGGCTGCTGCTCGGCGTGTCCAACATCGGGCTCCACACCCCGCTCGTGCCGCTCGTCGACTGGTCGGAGGTCCGTGCGGTGTTCGCGGTGGACGAGTCGGCGCGGACTGCTCGGCGTCTGGCACGGCCGGGTCTGGCGGGGACGGCTGCGCGGTGGGCTGCCGGGAACGGCGGGGCCACGCGCCACCTGTGGTTCCTGCTCGAGGACGCTCCCGCGCTGCGCTCGCGTGTCGTCGACCAGCGCTGGGTGCGGGGCTTCGAGACCTTCCCGAACGTGGACGGTCCCGCGTTCGCGCAGTACGTCCTCGACCTCGACACGGTCCTCTCGCCGCGCGACACGGACCGGATCACGGCAGCGGTCCTGGTCCAGGCACAGGCTCGCGGCATCCACGCGGTCGAGTCGTCCGGCGCTGCCGACTTCGCGGAGTACGCGAGCCTGCTCAGCGGCGTGGCCGTCGACGGGGTCGTGCCGGACCGGCCGACGAGCACCACCGGCAACCCGTTCAGGTCCTGACCAGCTCTGCCTCGCGCTCGTCCCCCGCATGTAGGCTGCTGCGCGGATTCCGACGACGAGGGGCTGCGATCCGATGAACGCGAACGAGCCGATGAACCCGGGCGTGCCGGACGGCGGGGCGCCGACCGGGCTCGACCCGGTGACCGTGAAGCCCGATCCGGCGCGTTGGGCGTCCGTGGTCCGGCGTGAGCGACTCACCCTGATCGGCACCGTGGTCGTCGTCGTCGCGCTCGAGGTCGTCACGAGCCTGCTCGGTCGGCTCGGGCCGATCATCATCGCGCACGGCGTCACGATCGTCGCAGCCTTCTACTTCTTCGCCGTCCTGCGGTTCCGGCGCAACCGCCTGGCGCAGACGCTGGGCGACCCGGACCGCGGCATCACCGTCTCCGACGCCGGGGTCGACGTCCCGCTGCTCGGGCTCGTGCGCTGGGACGAGATCCCCGCCGTGTACACCGTCTACGACCAGGCACGCGCCGACCGGTACGCGCAGTCCGGTGGGATCAAGGGCTTCGCCGAGCGGTGGACCCAGGCGGTCGGGTCGGCGAACCACTACCTCACGGTCGCGCTCCAGGACGGACCGGCGATGCGGCAGCGGGCACGGCCACAGCAGTTCCGTCGCTGGGTGAAGCTCTGGGCACGGAGCGGTGCGCCGGACTTCGGAGCGATCCAGATCATCGGGGACGTCTACTACTCGGACGCCGACGCGGACCGGCTGGACCGGGCGCTGCGGGCGCAGGCCACGCGGCGCGGGCTGCCGAACTCGCGATCGGCGACCATGCTCGACCAGGGGGAGTTCTTCCGGACCAACTCGGGGATCGCGGTCTTCGACGGCAAGACGGGGGTGTGAGGTGACCGACATTGCCGCCGTCGAGTTCTGCAGCCGCTACCGCGGCCCCGTGATGGAGGTCCTCACCGGCGCCGTCGGTGCCCAGGGTGCGGACGGGTTCCGGCCGGTCAGCGCGGCAGTCGAGCGGCTCCGGGCGATCACCGAGGACGCGCGGGCGCTCGCGCTCGACGAGGGCCTCGCACGCTGGGTGGCGGCGGCACCGGTGTTCTTCGCCGAGGTCGACCGGGCGCTCGACGCCCAGGACGCCCGAGCGCTCTGGGCCGCGGTCACGCACCCCGAGCACGGCGTCGACCTCCTCGGTCGGGCATGCGCCGGACAACCGGGTTGGTGACGAATACTTTCGTTGCAGGGTGCAGCATCGGTTATGCTGCTCCGGTCGGCCCCCGGACGGGGGTGGGCACTCATCGGGGGGTAGGTCGATGATCGACCCCAGGGACACGTGTGTTTCTTGGAGGGAACCATGGCGGACATCCGCGTCACTTCGGAGTCGCTCTCGGGCGTCTCGAACCAGCTGCAGTCCGGCTCGCAGTCCATCGAGTCGCAGCTGCAGAACCTCAAGTCGCTCGTCGACGGCCTCGTCGGGGGCGACTGGTCGGGCGCCGCGTCGTCGTCCTTCCAGGACCTCTACCAGCAGTGGGACCAGTCGGCCGTGCAGCTGAAGGAGTCGCTCGCCGGCATCAGCCAGCTGCTCTCGCGCGCGGCCCTCTCGTACGAGGAGTCGGAGAACTCGATCTCGGGCACGTTCCGCTGATCTGGACCGGGCAGCCCCGCCGAGGGCTGCCCGGACCAGTCCGCTCCAGCCGCTGACCGGCTCACCACCGGTCGCTCGACGGCCGATCCACGGGGGAGACCATGGCGCAGTACCGAGTCCGCACCGAGACGCTCGGGCAAGTGGCACAGACGTTGCAGTCCGTCGTCACCACGTTCGAGTCACAGGTGGGGTCGACGAACTCGCACGTGCAGAGCGTCGTCGACGTGCTCTGGAAGGGCGAGGACGCTGCGACGTTCCAGAAGTCGTGGACCGACTTCCAGGCCGGCTCCGCGGCGCTCGCAGCGACGCTCCGCGACCTCGCCGAGCGGCTCCGGCAGGCCGGTGTCTCCTACGAGCTCAACGAGACCGGCCTCTCCGGCAACTTCCTCGAGAACGAGCAGGTCGTCCCGGTCCGCCGCATCGAGGGGACCGAGGGCGCCGCGAGCACGCCGGACGCGCAGGATGGCGGCAACGTCGTCGTCACGAGCGGGGTGACGGCGGGCAACGGCAACGCCGACGAATCCGGACGGAACCGCCGCATCGCCACGATGGACGCCACCGCGACGCTGCAGGAAGGGACGGCCGATGAGTGAGCAGCAGGCCGACATCGCCACCCTCACCCAGCTGGTGCAGTCCATGACCCAGCTGCACGAGTACTGCCTCCTGCTCCAGCAGGGTGCGCAGTCCTTCGCGGCCGTGCTCCCGGCCGAGTGGCAGGGCGCGGCGATGGCGTCGTTCCAGGCCACGTTCCAGCAGTGGTCGGCCCAGGCGACGACGCTCGCGGAGGCAGCCGACGGCCTGACGAAGCACTCGCAGCTCGTGCTCCAGGCGTACCAGCAGACCATCGACGCGCTCAACACGGCCTGGACCGACTTCAGCGCGCAGCTCGCATGACCCGCGGCGACGGACGAGGGGACCCCACCGCATGACCGACGTACGGCTCGACGCCTTCGGCATCGCCCGCGACGGCAACGACATGGCGACCGCCTCGCACGACCTCGCGACGGCGTGGACATCGCTCCAGAGCGTGCTCTCCGGGTCCGGCGGGATGGCCGGTCCGGATGAGGCGTCGAAGGAGTGGATCGACTCCTACGACAGCATCGCGAAGCAGGCCGGCGAGGCGAGCGAGGGCGTCGCCACGGCACTCGCAGCGTTCGACTCGATCATGGGCGCGACCGGCCAGGCCTACAAGCGTGCCGAGCTCGCCGGTGCCCTGCAGGACAGCGACGGTGGCATCTCGGTCCCGACGCACGAGGTCAGCCTCGACACCTCCGTCCCGACCGCGATGGGCGAGGGGTGGCCCGGCGCGCTCGGCGAGTTCCAGGGCTGGGTCGAGGAGGCCCTCGCCTCGATGGGTCTCCACCTCCCGCTCGCCGACACCGACAAGATGGGCACGGCCGTCAGCGCCTGGCGGGCCTACGACGACCAGCTCCAGTCGATCACGAGCAGCGTCGCCGCATCGCTCGCCGTCGCGAGTTCGTCGGACATCCCGCAGTGGGCGTCGATGTCCTCCGCACGCTCGTCCGTCGTGACGACGCTCGGCCAGATGTCCACCGCGGCCGGTGCCGCCGTGGAGGCGCTCGACGCGCTCATCGACCAGACCGTGTCCGCGCGCAACGAGATCATGGACATCGTCAAGGAGCTCGCCATCGCGGTGGGCGTCGAGGTCGGTGTCAGCATCGCGCTGAGCTTCTTCACCTTCGGCGCGTCCGCGGTGGTCGGAGCGGCGGCGACGTCGGCGACCGTGATGCGGTTCGTCGTCCGGATCGCCGAGGTCATCCAGCGACTCATCACCCTGTCGCGGATCCCGCGCGAGGCCATCGAGAACGGCGTCCGCCTGTTCCAGGCCGTCGGACGCGGGTCGAAGTTCGCGCGCATCGCCGGCGAGACCTTCAAGGGCATGGCGACCGGTGTGGTGTCGCAGGGCTTCAGCAACTTCCTCGTCGAGGGCAAGTCGTTCTCCGAGGGCTTGCAGGGCGCGCTGCTCGGCGGTGCCGTCGGTGGCACCATCGGTGGCGGTCTCGGACTGGTCGGGCGCACCGGCCGCGAGGCGGCTGCGACCAGGTCGACCTTCACCCACGTCGCGGTCTCGACGGGGCGCGGAGCCGTCACGGGAGCGGCCGGCGGTGTCGGTGGCGACTACGTGACCGCGAAGGTCAACGGTCAGGACTTCAACGTCATCCAGTCCCTCGTGTTCGGGACCGTGGGCGGTGCCGTGTTCGACGGAGGCCACGGTGCCGTCGAGGCGCACCACGCCCACGCCGGCGGTGGGTCGACCGGGACCGACCTGGACCTCGACAGCGGTGCTGCTTCCGAGCACGGCCCGGCGGATCTCGGTGTCGACACGGACACGCACGCCGGTGACGCGGGGGCGAGTGCAGCGGGCACCGCGCCCGCCACCCAGGTCGACGTCGTCACCCGACCGAGCACGCACGCAGCCGCTGCCGGTGACACCGCTCCGACGTCGCACAGCGGTGCGGCCGGGGGCGCGGCTCCGACGGAACACGCCGACGCGCCCGTGGTCAGCGGGGCCGGGACGCACAGCTCGACGACGACACACGCCGGAGAGCGGCCGAGTGTCGACGGGTCGCAGACGCCCGTCGTGACGGACACCGCTCACACAGGGGGCACGACGACGCACGCGGGCGGCGAGGACGTCGTGACGCACGTCGAGCACGTGGAGGCGGGGGCGAACGACGGCGGCGGCGACGGTTCTCACAGCCATGCTCCGGCGCACGGCGAGGGTGCGACGCACGCCGGTGCTCCGGCGACGCACGCGGACGGCAGGGTCCACGCCGACGCCCCGGCGGCGGACGCTCCTGCGACCCAGCCCGGAACCTCTGCTCCGCACGGAGCGGCACCGACCGGAGGTCCCGCACACTCCGATGCCGTGGACACGCGAACGGACGCACCGGCGACCCACGTCGACGCTTCTCCGCACGGCGACGCCATCCCCTCGGCCGGCACCTCCGACCACGCCGGCCCCCGCGGGGTGCAAGGCAACGCGGGTGTGCCGCAGGACGGGGGCGCTGCCACGTCGCCGCATCAGACCGGGACGACGCCCGACGCGACGACCGTCCGCTCCGACGTGGGCCACGTCCAGAGCCCGACCTCGGCGGACGTCCACGCTGCAGAGACGCACGTCGTCGGTTCGTCGCCAGGAGCCGACCAGGTTCGCGCTCCGGGACCGGATGGGCCCCTCCCATCGCACGACGCAGCAGCGCCCGCCGCCCTGTCGTCGGAAGCGGAGCGCACCGCTCCTGCAGACCGCGATGCGTCAGCGCCCGTAGAGCACGTGACGCATGAGCACGCGGCTGCAGCCGGAACGGCCGTGGCTGGGACTGCCCTGTCGTCACACCCCGGCATCCTCCGCACGGACTCGAGTGCCGTACGTTTCGAAAACCCGTCTGCGTCAGCGGGGACACTCGGACACCACGGCGGGACCGGGAACGGCAGCGCTACAGGGGGCAGCGGACGACGCCCCCTCCAGGTCGAGTTCTCGGAGGAAGCGGTTGCCCACGACGCTGCTGCCTACCGATCGGAGCTGGACGCCCGGCTGCACGACCACGGCTTGTCACGACGCGAGTTCCGACGTCTGGTGAGCAAGCCGATACACCGACTGAGCGCGGACGAGATGGACACGCTCATCGACATCCGAGACGGGCTCGACCCGATCCGATCCGGCGACGTCATCCAGAAGGTGATGCCCCTCAAGCAGGCGATCGACATGGTGTCGGACATCACGAACGGTGACGTCGGGTACTACGCGCAGAAGGGCGTCCCCGGCTTCATCGCGAAGTTCGCGCATCTCACCGCGATCTCGAACCACGGCCCCATCACGCCCCTGCGGGTGTTCCAGAAGCTCGGACTCGGGTACAACACGACCGCGTTCCCGTCGCCCAGCACCAACCCGATCCATGGTGTCCGGATGCGAACGGAACCCGGCTTCGACGGTAGCGGCACGCCCACTTCGGACGTGTACGACCGGATGCTCCCGCTGCGCACGATCCGCGGCTGGATGCAGGACGGGACCATCGACGAGCACCAGTGGAACGCGATGTCGATCCCCGAGCGCCGCGATCGACTCCAGCACCTCGTCGACCGTGTCGCCGACACCGACCTCCGGATCAAGCTCGGCGCCGCGCTCGAGAGGAACTCGTCGCGAACGTTCACCTCGTTCGACCCGTTCCGCGGCAACGGGTGGGCGGGCCACTACGAGCACTACACGCCCGAGGTCGAACTCCGTCAGAACACCCCGTTGACGCCCGGCGCGGAGCTGTGGCGGTACAACGTCGACGGAACGCAGGAGATCCTGGCGAAGTGGGACGGCGTCCGATGGCACATGATCTGAGCCCTGTCCTCGGCTCTGTCACATCGGCGTGGATCGGGACCGAGCTGGTCGCGACCGGCCGCCTCGGACCACTCACCCCGGCGGACGAGGACGTGATCATCCGAGACGAGGTGCCCGTGCGTGTTCCCCGCGCCGATCTGACGCTCGTCAGTCGCCGCACGATCGGGTGGTGGAAGGGCCTCCTGGTCGACGTTCAGGCTGCGCACGACGGAACGCTGACCGTGTGGGGGTCGATCGCGAAGGGCGACCCTCCTCTCCCCGCTGAAGCCGACGAGGAACGCGGCAGGTTCAGTGCTCACCTCGTCGACGGCAGCGAGTTGTTCGCCGTCCGTTCATTCACCGATCAGCTCCGATTCGACGAGTCGCCGGAGTCGGAGTCCCTCGGACCGTTCGCAGGCGACGTCGCGCTCCGCGGGTTCGATGTCGTCCCGGCCTCCGCGGACGCACCGTGCGACGGTGTACTCGTCGGACTCGACGGGTCAACGGTGTCCTCGGACCGGGCGCTGACCTGGCGTCGGCAGCTCGGGGAGCGCCATGAGAGCGACGCCGAGCGACTCCGGCTTGACGGCTCCGCGGTCCTCACGGCTCTTTCCCCGTACTCCAGGCCGGACGGGACGGTGCCTTCCAGCGGCGAGTTCTGGATCGGAAATCAGGTCCGGGTCGGCTGGCTCGATCGATCCGGATTCAGTCGGACCGCCGACGTCACGCGCAGCTGGGACCGACCAAGTGGGTCGGCTGCCATCATGGCGGGCACGTACGTGCAGACCGAGCGCGGGTGGTTTCCCGGCGCGATCCGGGACGAGGGCGCCCTGCTGCACTCCTGGGCTCCGACGTCCCCTGGCCGTGCCTGGGAGCCCCGGCCGTCGAGCCTCATGACGAACCAGTCGCGTTCCGAGGCGCGGATCACGAGGGACGCCGTCGTCGGCCATGCCACCGTCCGCACCACCGCGACGGTGAGCGGCGTGTCGGTCCAGGTCGAACATCATTGGAATGCTGCCGCTTGGGCGACCGTCGAGGTCCGAGCTCTCGACGGTCGTCGACGAACGATCCACGCCGCTGACGGCGCCGCGATCCGTTTCGTCGAGCGAGAAGGCAGCGTCACGGCGTTCGTCCGGCCAGAGGACCTCGACGACCTCGAGTCCGAGCAGGTCGCGTGACGGTGCTCCTCAGCTTCGAGGTCGGAGCGATCCGGACCCTCTCCGGTCACTAGCACCTAGCCTAGGAGCGGTACGACACGACGACGAGGGGACCCCACCGTGACTGGCACGATCATGCAGAAGGCGATCACACCGCAGGTGAGCGACGCGTTCTTCAACGGGCAGCTCGAGCGCTTCGGCGGGTACGTCATCCCTCTGGCCGCCACGAGTGGACTCGAGCGGATCGAGGACCTGATCGCGGTGCACGGGCTCGGGTTCCCCGGCAGTCCCTTCGCGCCCGACATGCCGCACCTCGACGTCGTCCGGTTCGAGGCGACGCCGGAACTCTTCGTCCGTCCGGCCATCGGTGGCTCGGACGCACGCACCGCCGAGGCGCTCGGGGCCCTGTGGGTCGACCGCGAGCCGTTCACAGGCACCGGCTTCGTCCCCAACGACCTGGACCGCATCGTCGAGCTCAACTGGATGCCGTCGCACCGCGTCCCGTTCGGTGCTGAGATCTGGCGCTACACCGGGGACGGACAGGAGACCTGGGTCGCCCGGTACGCCGGCGTGCACATCGGCTGGGTGTACCGCGACGACCTGCAGGCGGGTCGGCCAGCGCTCCAACGACCGATCTCGATGTTCGGGGGCGGGATCGCATCCGTGGGCGGGACGAAGTACGTCGCCGACCTGATCGACGGAACGCACGTCGCGATCGTTCGGCTGGACCCGTCAGCCGAGCAGGCTGGGTTCGTCCAGACCGGTCCTGGCGTGTGGGCCACGGTGGTCCCGGTGGAGGACGTGCAGGAGTACTACGAGCTGGACGTCAGGCTGCGCTGGGCGGGCCTCGACCTCCGCGTCGTGGACGAGACGGTCGCCGAGTCCGGCGAAGCAGCAGTCATGGCGATGTCCCTGCAGCACGACTACCGCTTGAACGAGGGACTGCAGCTGGTCAAGCTCGACGCCGACTGGTACGAGGCCATGCTCCCGAAGAGCGCGCTCGCATCCGCCGAGTTCCGCCAGACGATGCTCCCGAGCTGGCCCGGCGCAGACACGACGGTCGCGTGAGCCGGAGCGACTCGCAGGACCGCCGAACGGCCGCCGCACCAATCGCGGGCGATGTACAGGACCCGACCCGCGCCTCCAGGCCGACAGCAGCACCCCGCTGACGCCGGTCACCACGCGATCTGCACAACTGACGAAAACAAGGATTCGGCGTGCCGAATCCTCTGGCACACTGGTCCCCATGACCGACACCGCGACCCGCCCCGCCGAGGCGACCACCCCGCGGAAGCGCGCCGCCGGTCTCACGCTCCTCGGCCCGGCGTTCGTCGCGGCCATCGCCTACGTCGACCCCGGCAACGTCGCCGCGAACCTCACGGCGGGGGCGAAGTACGGCTACCTGCTGCTCTGGGTCCTCGTGGCCGCGAACGCGAGTGCCGTCGTGGTGCAGTACCTCTCCGCGAAGCTCGGGGTCGTCACGGGCAAGTCACTGCCGGAGCACCTGGGCTTGCGCATGCGGCGCACACCCCGGCTGCTGTTCTGGGCGCAGGCCGAGGTCGTCGCTGCCGCCACGGACATCGCCGAGGTCATCGGCGGCGCACTCGCGCTGCACCTGCTCTTCGGGCTGCCACTGGTCGCCGGCGGGGTGATCACGGGGGTGGTGTCGATGGTGATCCTGCTGCTGCAGAACCGGCGGGGCACCCGGGCGTTCGAGGCGGTCGTGACGGCGATGCTCGCGATCCTGACGGTGGGCTTCTGCGCCGGACTGCTCTTCGCGCAGGTGTCCCCGACCGAGCTCGTCGCCGGACTGGTCCCGCGCTTCGAGGGGTCCGGCTCGGTGCTGCTGGCGGCGTCGATGCTCGGTGCGACGGTGATGCCGCACGCGGTGTACCTGCACTCCGCCCTCGCGCGGGACCGCCACGGGGACGTCCCGGCCGGGCCCGAACGGCGCCGGGTGCTCGTCGCGACGCGGTGGGACGTGGGACTCGCACTGGTCGTGGCGGGCGGGGTGAACATCTGCATGCTCGTGCTCGCCGCGGCGACGCTGCCCGGGGTCGAGGGGACAGACAGCATCCCGGGGGCGCAGGCGGCGATCGCGGCGAACGTCGGCCCGGTGGTGGGCGTGCTGTTCGCGGTGGGGCTGCTGGCGTCCGGCCTGGCCTCGACGTCGGTGGGCTGCATGGCGGGCGCCGAGATCATGAAGGGGCTGCTGCACGTGCAGATCCCGGTGGTGGTGCGGCGGCTCGTCACCCTCGTCCCGGCGATCGTGCTGCTCGCGGTGAACGCGGACGCCACGTTGCTGCTCGTGGTGAGCCAGGTGGTGCTGAGCTTCGGGATCGCGTTCGCGATCGTGCCGCTGGTGGTCTACACCTCGCGTCGGAGCGTGATGGGCGACGACGTGAACGCGATGCCCACCCGCGTGGTCGCGGGGAGCATCGCGCTGGTGATCGTGGCGCTCAACGTCACGCTCGTCTGGCTGACGCTGGCGGGCTGACGGGCACCTTCGCCCCACTCGCACGGTGCGAGGCGGGGCGAGGTCCGGGAGGCACCGCGCGCGCCTCGCACGGTGCGAGGGCGGCACAGCACGGTGCGAGGTTTCGCGCACGGTGCGGGGCGCTGGCCCTCGCACCGTGCGCGATTCCTCGCACCGAGCGACAGCGCGCCCGCACCGAGCGACAGCGCGCCTGCGCCGCGTGCGCCAAGCGCGCCCCCGCGCCGCGCCCCCACCCGCCTACTCGACGACCTTGACGTCCTTCCAGAACGCGACGTAGCCCGAGTAGTCCTTGCCCACCCGGTCGAACGACGACGGGATCGGCGTCGGGTACGACCACGCCCGGTCCTGCAGCTGCTGCCCGTCGACGTTCACGGTGTAGTACTGCGTGTCGCCCTTCCACGGGCAGTGGTACTGCGTCGGGCTCTCGGTGAGAAGCTCGGTCTTCACGCTCGACGGCGGGAAGTACCAGTTGCCCTCGATCTGGATGAGGTCGTCCTTGTCGCTCTCCGCGATCACGGTGTCGCCGACGACTGCCTTCATGACGTGCTCCTTGCTCGGTCCGTTGACACCCCGGACGCTACGCCCGCAGGGTGACGAGTTCCCCACCGCGCGTCACGGCGGCGTGGACGACGGTCGGCTCGAGTGCCCGCGCCGCCTCCGAGGCCGACACGAGGTGCTTCACCGCACGTCGGAGCCCCGTGTACGCCGCACAGGCGGCAGCGGTCTCCGGCGAGGTGTGGTCGATCCCCTCCGCGGCGAGCGCGTCGGCGACGGCACCGGCCGCGAGGAGGTCCTCGACCGCGAAGTCCGGCGACTCGGGAGCGTCCCACGGCTCCCCCGCGGCGTCCGCCGCGTCCGAGTGGGCAGCGTGGTCGGTCCCGGCGGCGACGATCGCGACGACGCAGCGGTCACCGCGGTCGGCCTGGAGGCGCGTCACACGTCCGGCGATCGCGGTCGCGTTGCCGAGGTGGCCGAGCACCACCTCCGGGCCGTCGGGCAAGGCGGCGACGACCTGACGGAGCGCCTGGTCGTGGTGCTCGGACGTCGGGAGGACGTCGACCCACACGAGCAGGTGGGCATCCTGCGCGATGCGCGCGGCGCCGGCGACGCCCCACGCGAACCGGACCTGGTACTGCTGCTGCGTGCGTGCTGCCACGCGCACCAGGGTAGCCGTCCACACGCCCCTGTCCGTCTCCACAGGTCGTCGCCGGAGACGGCTCGGTGACGGGTGGTGACCGTAGGATTCCGTCTCATGGAGATCGCCCCCGTACCCACTCTGACCGGCGACCGCGTGACGCTCGAACCCCTCGGGTCGGAGCACGCGGACGACCTGCGGGCGGCGGTCACCGACGGCGACCTGTGGCGTACCTGGTACACCTCGATCCCGGCCCCGGCGCAGGTCGAGGCGGAGATCGAGCGCCGTCTCGCCGAGCACGAGGCGGGTCGGATGGTGCCGTTCGCCGTCCGTGACCGCCCGACCGGTCGCGTGGTCGGGTCGACGACGTTCATGAACGTCGACCGGGCGAACCGTCGCGTCGAGATCGGGTCGACGTTCCTCGCCCGGTCGGCGCAGCGCACGGGCATCAACACCGAGGCGAAGCTGCTGCAGCTCTCGCACGCGTTCGAGTCGTGGCAGTGCATCGCCGTCGAGTTCCGGACGCACTTCCACAACCAGCAGTCACGGGCGGCGATCGAGGGCCTCGGCGCGAAGCAGGACGGCGTGCTCCGGAGCCACCAGATCGGCCGCGACGGCACCCTGCGCGACACGGTCGTGTTCTCGATCACGGCGGCCGAGTGGCCGACGGTCCGGATGTCGCTGGCCGAGCGGCTGCGGCGGCACGACCGGGCCGAGGGCTCGCGCCGGCGCTCCGCACGCCACGCCTGAGCCGGCGTCCGGCGTCAGCAGGGCTGCGCGCGCCCGTCACAGTCTGCCCGCGTAGCGTCGATCGCATGCACGTGGGTCTCCGAACCGTCCTCGACGCACCGGTCGACGCTGTCCGTGACGCGCTCCTCTCGCCGTCCGTGATGGTCGCGGTCACGAAGCCGTTCCTGCGCTACCGGTCACGGGCGCCCCAGGGCTTCCCGGAGCGCTGGACGCCCGGCACGCCGCACCCGATCGCCGCGGACGCCTTCGGCCTGTTCCCGAGCGGCGACACCCACGTGGACATCGACCTGTACGAGGTGCAGGGCGTCCCGGTGCAGCGCGACAACGGCGGCGGGGTGTCGGGGCTGTTCGGACGGATGACGATGGCGCACCGGATGGCGACCGTCGACCTCGGCGACGGCACGACCCTGCTGCTCGACCGGCTGACCTACCGGATGCGGCCCGCGTTCCTCGGTCTCCTGCTCTGGCCGGGCATGTGGGTCATCTGGCAGTGGCGCGCCCTGCGGATGCGACAGCTCGCCCCGACGTGGCGCCGCCCGGCGTGACCGCGTGTCCCGGCTCCGACCCGCCCGACCCGCGGGGTCGTGCTGGCACCGGCGAGCGCGCCGGGCGTAGCCTGAACGGGTGAGCGACCTGCGAGCAGGACACGAGCCCCGGACCGTCGACGCGTCCGTCGACCCGACGGTCGCGACCACCCTCGCGACGATCGACTGGCGCCGGATGACGTTCGACCTGTACCGGCGGGTCCGCGCGACACCGGACCCGGAGACCGCGCACGCGATGTGGCGCGAGACGCGGGATGCGATGTACGCCGACCACCCGGCCTCACCGCTGCTGCCCGAGGACGCGGCCGACTTCGAGTCGCTGCCGGTCCCCACCTACGACCCGGACTGGCGCTTCCGTGCGCGCATCGAACCGACGGAGCCGCAGGCGATGGACGTCGAGACGGGCACGGACGGCATCGTGCACTTCGACCGGCTCGGCGTGGTGCGGATCCCGGGTGTCGGCTCGCTCGACGTGTGGTCGCACGGCGGCTACGCGGGCGGCATCTTCGTCCCGGTGAAGGACGCCAGCGCGGGGAAGGCCCGCGGCACCTACGGCGGTGGCCGCTACCTGCTCGACACGATCAAGGGCGCGGACCTCGGCGGCGACGACGACGAGCTCGTGCTCGACTTCAACTTCGCGTACAACCCGTCCTGCGCGTACGACCCGGCGTGGGCGTGTCCGCTCGCTCCCCCGGGCAACACCGTGTCCGTCCCCATCCCCGTCGGCGAGCAGTACGACTTCTAGCGAGGTGCAGATGAACGGTCTGGTGGCACTCGACCGCGGCGGCAGCGTCCCGCCGTTCGAGCAGGTCCGCGCGCAGATCGCAGCGCAGATCCAGGCGGGCTACCTCGTCGACGGCGAGCGGCTCCCGAGCGTCCGTGGGCTCGCGGACGAGCTGGGACTCGCGGCGGGCACGGTCGCGCGGGCGTACCAGCTGTTGGAGGAGTCCGGGCTGGTGCACACCGCACGGGGCGCCGGAACGCGGGTGGTCCGGCCGGCGGCGGTCCCGCCCGAGGTCGCCGAGGCGGCACACGCGCTCGCGGTGGCCGCGCGGGGCGCCGGGCTGTCGGCGGACCAGGCAGCCGCCGCCGTGCACGAGGCCTGGCCCGCCTGACGCGACCGTCGAGGCGGGGCCGTCCGCGCCTCCCGGCCGACCAGGCGCCCCGACCACGCGACCGTCGAGGCGGGGGCGTCCGCGCCTCCCGGCCGACCAGGCGCCCGATCACGTGACCGGCGGGGCGGGAGCGACCCGAGCCTCCCGGCCGACCGTGCCGCGGCACGGCGTCAGCAGTGCTCGAACACGTACGCGTCGTCGCGCGGCGTCACGAGGTCGCGATCCCGGAGGATCGTCATCGCCGGCCGCTTCGTCGACGCGCACACCCTGGACCACGGCCGCCTGCTGTTGTCGGTGTACTCGACGTCGATGACGCGCTTCCCGTACGCCTTCGTGTAGGCGCCGCACTCCTGGTAGACGAAGCACTCCTCGGCGACGACGAAGTCGAAGCCGGTCTGCTTCCGTCCCGACGCCCCGAGCTGCGGGGTGTTCTTCTGCCCGACCGCGAGCTGCTTGCCGTGCCCGACCCGCACGAGCGCGGCGGCGAGCGCGAGGTTCCCGGAGCGGGTGAGCTTGCCCTTCGACCGTGTCCACGAGTCGAGGTTGTCGAACTCGACGGCGTCGAAGCCCCGCTCGGCGCACCGGGCGACCGTCTTCGTCAGCACCCGCACGATCGTCGCCCGCTTGGCTCCGGTCGTGGTGTCGAGGAGCATCTCGTCCGGCCAGTCCGGGTCGGACACCGGCGTGCCCTTCCGGTCACGGAGGATCGCCGTGGGGTGGTCCCGCTTCCACATCGCCGCGTCCTCCGGCTGGGTCTGGAACCCGTTGACGTAGCAGATCGAGTACGTCCCCGTCGCCGGGCGTGCGGTGCTGTCGCGCTCGACGATGGTGACGCCCTGCGGAGGGGTGTACGAGCCACCGAGCTGGTAGTCGGGGATGCCCGAGGTCGGCAGGTTCCGGTACGAGGACGCGGGTGCCGCGGTGGCGCAGGACGCCGTGCCGAGGACCGCGACGAGCGCGGTGGCGACGGTCAGGAGGACGGTTCCGGAGCGCACCCCCGAATCCTCCCACGCGGTCGGCGAACGCGCAGGACCCCCGGTCCGAGGGGGTCGTCCGCTATGCTTGCGGTACTCGAGGCGCCGATCGCCTCGTGCGTCGTACGGACGCCCCGACTCCCGACCACCTGCGTGGTCGATGATCGAGCACCTCACGGAGGTGCCCAGGCTTCTCTGCTGCGGCGACTGCGCCAGCCACCACCGGCGGCGCGCATCCCGCCCGCGCACTGCATCGCACGTGCGCCCACAGCCGGCCCGACCGGCTGGGAAGGTCACGATGACCGACACCATGCAAGACACCCGTTTCTCCGACCTCGGCGTCCCCGCGCCGATGGTCGACGTCCTCGCCCAGCAGGGCAAGGAGACCGCGTTCCCGATCCAGGCCGACACCCTCCCGGACTCGCTCCGTGGCAAGGACGTGCTCGGCCGCGGTCGCACCGGCTCCGGCAAGACCATCGCGTTCGCGATCCCGCTCGCCGCGCGCCTCGCCGCCAGCGGACGCAAGCGTCGCGCCGGACGCCCGCGCGCCCTCGTGCTCGCCCCGACCCGTGAGCTCGCGACGCAGATCGACGCGACCCTCGCGCCGCTCGCCAAGGCCATGGGCCTGAACACGACCACCATCTTCGGCGGCGTCGGTCAGGGCCGTCAGGTCGACGCCCTGCGCGGCGGCGTGGACATCGTCGTCGCGTGCCCGGGCCGGCTCGCCGACCTCATGCAGCAGGGCCACGTGAACCTCGGCGACATCGAGGTCACCGTCCTCGACGAGGCGGACCACATGGCCGACATGGGCTTCCTGCCGGGCGTGACGAAGATCATGCAGGCGACACCCGAGCAGGGGCAGCGACTCCTGTTCTCCGCCACGCTCGACAACGGCGTGGACAAGCTCGTCAAGAAGTTCCTACACGACCCGGTGATGCACTCCGTCGACGAGGCGAACAGCCCCGTCGAGGCGATGACCCACCACCTGTTCGAGGTCCCGGACGCCGACGCGAAGAAGGACCTCGTCCGGACGCTCGCCTCGGGCTCCGGTCGTCGCATCATGTTCATGCGCACGAAGCACCACGCGAAGCGCCTGGCGAAGCAGCTCACCAGCTCGGGCATTCCGGCGGTCGACCTGCAGGGCAACCTGTCGCAGGGCGCCCGGGAGCGCAACCTCGCCAAGTTCTCCTCCGGTGAGGCGCTCGTCCTCGTCGCCACCGACGTCGCCGCCCGCGGTGTGCACGTCGACAACGTCGAGCTCGTCGTCCACGTGGACCCGCCGACCGAGCACAAGGCGTACCTGCACCGTTCGGGCCGCACCGCGCGCGCGGGGTCCTCGGGCGACGTGGTGACGATCTCGCTGCCGGCCGAGCGCCGCGACGTCGCACAGATGATGCGCGCCGCGGCGATCAAGGTCGCGCCGCAGCAGGTCACGTCTGCCTCGCCGGCCGTCACCGAGCTCGTCGGCGAGGTCGCTCCGATCCGCCACGTGGCCCCGGAGCAGCCGGCCCAGCAGCAGCGCGCGCCGAAGCAGCGCTCGGTCGAGTCCGAGGGCACGGGCGGCGGTCGTCGCCGTGGCCGCGGCGGTCGGTCGGGAGGCACGGCCCAGGCCGCGCAGTCCGCATCCGCCACCGGGGCGGCCGGCTCCGGCACCCGCCGTGGTGGTCGCCCGGCGGAGGCTGAGGGCGGTCGCGGCGGGCAGCGCTCCGAGGGTGGCCGTGGCGCGCAGCGCTCCGACGCCTCGGGCGGGCGTCGCGGGGGCCGCGGGTCCGAAGCCGCCGCGTCCGGCGGCCAGCGCCGCGGCGGCAGCCGCCGAGCCTCGAGCGACGTCGTCCGGGGCGGTTCCGCGCCGGTGTGGTCGTCCGAGGGTGGCTACGCCGCGGGTCGCGGGGCCGGCCCCGAGTCGGGCGCGGGCCGTCGTCGTGGGTCGCGTCGCGCCTCCCGTCCGGCCGGCGCTGCCGACCGTCACTGAGGCTCGTCGTCCCCCGGACCTCGACGTCCCCTCCGAACGTGCTCGGGCGTCGGGCGTATGTTCGCCTGCACCGGACGCCGCGCGAGCGGCCGACGGGGAATCGTCCGTCGTTGGAAGGGGACCGTATGGCTGGCAGCGAAGAGAACCACACCGGCGAGAAGCTCGTCGGCAAGGTCAAGGAAGGCGTCGGCAACCTCACCGGCAACGACAAGCTGAAGGCCGAGGGTCAGACCGACCAGGCCAAGGCGTCGGCCAAGCAGGGCGTCGACGACGTGAAGGACGCGGCGCACGGCGTCGCCGACTCCCTCCGCGACGAGAAGCACTGAAGCCGGTCACACCGACCGAGCTGCGGAGCCCCCGGGACCATGTGGTCCCGGGGGCTCCGTCGTGTGTGGGCCGGGCGTGTGCGCGGGGCGGGCGTGTGCGTCGCGCGGACGTGCGCGTCGCGGCCGCGGTCTGAGGTCCGCACAGCCGAAGTCGACTCGCACAACGGTTTCGCGCAGTGCGGAGCGACTTCGGTTGTGCGGTGCCACGCGGCACCGCCGTGATCGTGCGTCGGCAGGCGCGCCGAGCGTGTCCGCTAGTGCAGCGCGCCGACCGAGGCGAGTCCCGCACGGAGCAGCGCCCCGCGGCCGCCCTCCATCTCGTCGGCCACGGCGTCGGACGCGGCCTCCATCGGGCTCATCCACGTGAGCTCGAGGGCGTCCTGCCGCGGCTCGCACGTCCCCGTCACCGGGACGACGTACGCGAGGGAGATCGCGTGCTGCCGCTCGTCGGTGTACACGGACGCGCCGGGCAGCGGGAAGTACTCGGCGACCGTGAAGGGCGTCGGGCTCGAGGGCAGCTGCGGGAACGCCATCGGCCCGAGGTCCTTCTCGAGGTGCCGGAACAGCGCCGTGCGGATCGACTCGCCGTACATCACCCGCCCGGAGACGAGCGTGCGCGCGATCGACCCGCTGGGAGCGACGCGGAGCAGCACCCCGACCTCCGTGACGACGCCGAGGCCGTCCGTGCGGACCGGGATCGCCTCGACGTAGCAGATCGGCAGGCGGCGGCGGATGTTCGCGAGTTCCTCGTCGGACAGCCAGCCGGAGTCGGGGTCGGGGGTGCGCAGCGAGGCCATGCACCGTGTCTACCAGGCACGGCAGCGAGTTCGACGGACGCCACGGCTAGCGTTGGCCGCATGATCGACAGCGAGCTCGTGCAGCGGACCCGTGGCCCGTCCGAGCGTGCGGGCACCCCGCTGCTCGTCGCGATGCACGGGGTGGGGTCGAACGAGCGCGACCTGCTCGGACTCGCACCCGCGCTGCCGCCCGCGTGGACCGTCGCCTCGCTGCGGGCGCCGCTCGAGTGGGGCCCGGGGTACGCGTGGTACCCGCTCGGCACACCGGGGTCGCCCGCGCTCGGCCCCGTGGACGAGGCGGTGGCCGCGGTGCTCGACTGGATCGACGCCGTCGCCGCCGACCACCCGCGCATCGGGTTGCTCGGGTTCTCGCAGGGCGGGTCGATGGCGTTGCAGGCGCTGCGAGCGCGGCCGGCGGGCTTCGCGTTCGCGGTGTCGTTGTCGGGGTTCGTGGTGCCGGGCGTCACGGACTCCCGGGACGAGGCCGTGGCAGCCGTCCGTCCGCGCGTGTTCCTCGGCCACGGCGACCTCGACCCGGTGATCCCGGCGGAGGCGACCGCTCGGACGCAGGTGTGGGCCGCGGCGCACACCGAGGTGACCGATCGGGAGTACGCGGGACTGCCGCACGCGGTGTCGGCCGCGGAGCTGGCCGACGTCGCCGCGTTCGTGGGCGACGGCGCGTAGCGCCGCGCAGGGCGAGACTCGCGGCACCGGAGGCGAGACTCGCGCTGCCCGACCTGAGACTCGCGGCACCGGAGGCGAGACTCGTGGAGAGCGACCGGTCTCACGCCGTGGAGCGCGAGATCGGTCGCTCAGCCCGAGTCTCGGGGGTGGTGGCGACCGACAGACGGACGGGAGGCGCGGTGCCAGCTGGCACCGTGCCTCCCGTCCGTCACCGGGTCACGCGGTCAGTCCGCCAGGATCTGCAGGAGGTCCTTGCGGAGCTGGTCGACCCTGTCGGTCGCCGCGGCGATCTGCTCGTCCGTCGCGGTCGTCCGGTACATGTGCAGGACGCCCATGGTCTTCCGGAGCGACTCGACGAACGCGCGCTGCGCGTCCGGCATGCCGGGCGCCTCGAACGCGGCCGCGATCTCGTCCGCCTTCGCCTCGGCCTCCGCCCGGCCGGTGTCGGTGAGCTCGAAGAGCGTCTTCCGGCCGTCACCCGTCGAGACGACGAGGTCCTCGTCGACGAGCTGCTGGAGCGTCGGGTACACCGAGCCGGGGCTCGGCTTCCACGCGCCGCCGGTGCGCTCGGCGATCGTCTTGATCACGGCGTAGCCGTTCTGCGGCCCCTCGGCCAGGAGGCCGAGGATCGCGAGGCGGACGTCGCCGCGACGGCGACGCTCCCGCCCGCCGAAGCCCGGGCCGCCGCCGAAGCCGGGACCGAAGCCCGGGCCGAACCCGGGTCCGAAGCCGCGGCCGGGACCGAAGCCGCCGCGCGGGTGGTCGCCACGGTCGCGGCCGGGGAAGCCGGCGCCGTGGTGGTGGTGCCGCGGGCCGCCGAACCGGGGGCCGCGCGGGTACTGGTGCTGCTGGGGGTTCATGTCGTCGAAGCGCATGATGTGTCCTTCCGTCGTGCTGAGTCGGCTCGCGATGCGGTCTGACCGATCGGCCTTCGTGGTATCGCGATGTAGTAACGATACATCGCTGACGCATCGCGCGCATCATGTCCACCTGGGAATGACCTGGATTGCGAAGCGGTCCGACCGCGGTGCACGAACGGCTCTCTGCGTCACATGGCGCGTGAAGGAAGGCAAGAAACATGCAGAAGCAGATCCTCGGCGGCGTGGTCACCGCTGTTCTCCTCTCGGGAGGAGTGCTGGCCGCTCCGGCTGTCGCGTCCGCCGCTCCGGCCGCGCACCCGGTCAGCGCGACCGCGACCACAGCGGCCGCTCCGGTCATCACGGTGACGACGCCCGAAGCGTTCCTCCCCGAGACCCGCGTCACGATCCGCGGGACGGCGACGCCGAACAGCGACGTGTACCTCTCGATCGTCGGCGCGAACGTCCTCAACGAGCAGGTCCGGTCCGACGGTCGGGGCAACTGGTCCTACACCACGAGGAGCGTGCTGAGCGGCAACCTCGCTGGCAACTCGGCCTTCGTCGTGGCGCCCGACGGACGCTGGGCGCAGACGACGTTCGACCTGACCGGCGTCTACCCGCAGCCGACGCACGCCGAGGCAGCGCTCCGCGCCCTCGTCGTCTCGGGCGTCGAGCGGACCGGAGCTTCCTCTGCCCGGCTCTCCGGGACGGCGACCCCGGGCGCCGTGGTCTACGTCCGCTCGGCCGGCTGGTCGCAGGGCGTGGCGGTCGTGGGCGACGACGGCCGCTGGAGCACCACCATCACGATCGCGACCGCACCGGGTGAGGGCAGCTGGCCCGCGGGCAACGTCGTCTACCAGGACCACGCCTCGGGTTCGTCGCGGACGACCTTCGCGATCCCTTCCTGACGGCCGCCGGACGAAGAAAGAGACGAACGAACCATGACCATCACCACGACCATCGCCTCGACCGCCCTCGCCATCGGTGTCGCGGTCACGGGCATCGGGGCCGCCGCTCCTGCGACCGCCGCTCCTGCGATCGCGGCTCCCGCGACGGTGCACGCCGCACCGACCACTGCCGTGCCTCACGGCACGGCACCGTCGATCGACCACGTCCTCGTCTCCGACAGCGCGAGCGCGCCCGCGCTGGTCGTCGGGACGGCGCAGCCGGGTGCGATCATCGAGGTCTCGTACCGCGGGCAGACCGTCACCGTGCACGCAGGCGGAACGGGCACGCCGACGGCAGGGTACTGGGGCAGTGACCTCCCCGGCCTCCAGTTCGGTGGCGGTGACCGGACCATCACGGCCGTACAGATCGTCGACGGCGAGCGTTCGGCAGTCGCCTCGTACGAGTACCACGGGTTCGTCCTCCCGTTCTGATCGGTCCCGAGCGGGGCGTCGCGCCACCGGTGCGGCGCCCCGCTCGTCCCTCGGCCCGTTGTCGGTGGCCGCGGGCAGGATGGGACGGACCATGACGGACGTCTTCGAGCGCTTCTCCCCCGCGACCGCGGAGTGGTTCCGTGGCGCGTTCCCCGCCCCGACCGCCGCGCAGGCCGGAGCGTGGGACGCCGTCTCGACGGGCCAGCACGCGCTCGTGATCGCCCCGACCGGGTCCGGCAAGACCCTGGCGTCCTTCCTGTGGTCGATCGACCGGCTCATCAGCGCGACCGACCGTCCCCCGGCCAAGCAACGGACCCGGGTCCTCTACGTGTCGCCGCTCAAGGCCCTCGGCGTCGACGTGGAGCGCAACCTCCGGAGCCCGCTCGTGGGCATCACCCAGACCGCCCGCCGTCTCGGACTCGAACCGCCGGACGTCACCGTGGGGGTCCGGAGCGGCGACACCCCGTCGTCGGACCGGCAGCGACTCCTCCGGCAGCCGCCGGACATCCTCATCACCACGCCCGAGTCGCTCTACCTGATGCTGACCTCGAGCGCGCGCGAGACCCTGGTCAACGTCGACACGGTCATCGTGGACGAGGTCCACGCGGTCGCCTCGACGAAGCGCGGCGCGCACCTCGCGGTGTCCCTCGAGCGACTGGACGACCTGCTCGAGAGGCCCGTCCAGCGCATCGGCCTGTCCGCGACCGTCCGGCCCCCGGAAGAGGTCGCACGGTTCCTCGGCGGCCGTGCTCCGGTGACGATCATCGCGCCGCCCGCGCAGAAGACCTTCGACCTGCGGGTCGTGGTTCCCGCGGACGACATGACCGAGCTCGGTGCCCCGCCGGTCGGTGCGGACGCCACCGAGTCCCCGACGAACGGGTCGATCTGGCCGCACGTCGAGGAGCGCGTCGTCGACCTGATCGAGGAGCACCGCTCGACCATCGTGTTCGCGAACTCGCGGCGGCTGGCCGAACGGCTGACCGCGCGGTTGAACGAGATCCACGAGGAGCGGGTGCTCGCCGCGTCGGGTGCGGGTGAGCCCGTGGCCGCCGGCGTCGGCGCAGCCACCGGTCCGGTGCCGGTCACGCAGTCACCGGGCCGCGCGTCCGCCCACGCCCCCGTCGCCCAGCCGAAGCGACCGCCGGCCGACGTCATCGGCGCGTCCGGGCAGACCGCCGGGGGCGGTTCCGACGTCAGCGTCCCGGTGCTCGCGCGGGCCCACCACGGCTCGGTGTCGAAGGACCAGCGCGCCATCATCGAGGACGACCTGAAGTCCGGACGACTCCGCTGCGTGGTCGCGACGAGCTCCCTCGAGCTCGGCATCGACATGGGCGAGGTCGACCTCGTCGTGCAGGTCGAGGCCCCGCCCTCGGTGGCCAGCGGCCTGCAGCGGGTCGGGCGCGCCGGGCACCAGGTCGGGGAGATCTCGCGGGGCGTGCTGTTCCCGAAGCACCGCGCGGACCTCGTCAACAGCGCCGTCACGGTCGAGCGCATGGTCGCCGGCGAGATCGAGTCGATCAGCGTGCCGGCGAACCCGCTCGACGTCCTGGCGCAGCACACCGTCGCGGCCGGTGCCGTGGACACCGTCGACGTCGAGCACTGGTTCGAGCTCGTCCGCCGCAGCGCGCCGTTCAGCGGCCTGCCGCGCTCCGCGTTCGAGGCCACGCTCGACCTCGTGACGGGTCGCTACCCCAGCGACGAGTTCGCCGAGCTCCGGCCCCGGCTGGTGTGGGACCGCGTGCACGGCACCCTCACCGGACGTCCGGGGGCGCAGCGCCTCGCGGTGACGAGCGGTGGCACCATCCCCGACCGCGGCATGTTCGGCGTGTTCATGGTCGGAGAACGGGCCTCGCGTGTCGGCGAGCTCGACGAGGAGATGGTCTACGAGTCCCGCGTCGGCGACGTCTTCGCGCTCGGGGCGACGAGCTGGCGGATCGAGGAGATCACGCACGACCGCGTCCTCGTGAGCCCGGCGTTCGGGCAGCCCGGACGGGTGCCGTTCTGGAAGGGCGACGGACTCGGCCGACCCGCGGAGCTCGGTGCCGCGACCGGCGCGTTCGTCCGCGAGGTCGAGGGCGCCTCCGACGACGCCGCGCGGGCCCGGGTGTCCGCCGGAGGCCTCGACGAGCGGGCCGTGACGAACCTGCTCACCTTCCTCCGCGACCAGCGCGCGGCGACCGGGTACGTGCCGAACGACACGACCCTCGTGGTCGAACGGTTCCGCGACGAGCTCGGCGACTGGCGGATGATCATGCACTCGCCGTACGGCATGCAGGTGCACGCGCCGTGGGCCCTCGCGGTCGGAGCCCGGCTGCGGGAGCGGCACGGCATCGACGGCGACGCCATGGCGGCCGACGACGGCATCGTGGTGCGCATCCCGGAGACCGACGCGGAGCCCCCCGGAGCCGACCTGTTCGTCTTCGACCGCGACGAGCTCGAGGTCCTCGTGACCGACGAGGTCGGCGGCTCCGCGCTCTTCGCCGCCCGGTTCCGGGAGTGTGCGGCGCGGGCGCTGCTCCTGCCCCGGCGGAACCCCGGGCAGCGGTCGCCGCTCTGGCAGCAGCGTCAGCGGGCGTCCCAGCTGCTCGAGGTCGCGCAGAAGTACCCGACGTTCCCGATCGTGCTCGAGACCGTGCGCGAGGTGCTGCAGGACGTCTACGACGTGCCGGCGCTGCTCGGGATCGCGGACGACATCGCCGGGCGACGGATCAAGCTCGTCGAGACGGAGACCGAGCAGCCGTCGCCGTTCGCCCGGACGCTGCTGTTCGGCTACGTCGCCGCGTTCATGTACGAGGGCGACTCCCCGCTGGCCGAGCGGCGAGCGGCGGCGCTCTCACTCGACTCGACGCTCCTCGGCGAGCTGCTCGGACGCGCCGAGCTCCGTGAACTGCTCGATCCGGCCGTCATCGCGTCCGTCGAGCAGGACCTCCAGCGGCTCTCCCCCGACCGCCGGGCCCGTGACGCCGAGGGGCTCGTGGACGTCCTGCGGCTCGTCGGCGCGCTCGACCTCGACGAGCTCACGGCCCGCAGCTGGGTCGCCGCCGACGACGACACCGCACAGGTCGCCGCTGCCCTGCAGACGCTGGAACGCGATCGTCGGGTGCTGTCGTTCTCCCAGGCCGGCCAGACGCGGTGGGCCGTCATCGAGGACGCCTCGCGGTTGCGCGACGCCCTCGGGGTCCCCCTGCCCATCGGTGTGCCGACCGCGTTCGTCGAGCCCGTCGCCGACCCCCTCGGCGACCTCGTCGGCCGGTACGCACGGTCACACGGGCCGTTCTCCGCGCACGAGGCCGCAGCACGCCTGGGCCTCGGGGTCGCCGTCGTCCAGGACACCCTCCGCCGACTCGCCGCCGACCGCCGCGTGGTCGAGGGCGAGTTCCGCCCGGACCGACAGGGCGCGGAGTGGTGCGATGCCGAGGTGCTCCGCCGCATCCGCACGAAGTCGCTCGCCGCGCTCCGGCACGAGGTCGAGCCGGTGTCGCCCGACACCCTCGCCCGCTTCCTGCCCGCGTGGCAGCACGTCCACACTCCCGGCGCCCGCGGCGGTCTGCGTGGCATCGACGGCGTGCTGCAGGTCCTCGACCAGCTCGCCGGGGTCGCACTGCCCGCCAGTGCGTGGGAGTCGCTCGTCCTGCCCTCGCGCGTGACCGACTACACCCCGTCGATGCTGGACGAACTGACGGCGACCGGCGAGGTCCTGTGGTCCGGCGGGGGGACCCTGGCGGGGAACGACGGCTGGGTGCGGTTCCACCTCGCCGAGACGGCGGACACCACGCTGGCGGAGCCGGACGGTGGCGAGACGACCGAGCTGCAGCGCGACGTGCTCGGAGCCCTCGCCGGCGGCGGCGCGTACTTCTTCCGGCAGCTCGCACAGGCCGTCGGCAGCACCGACGACAAGGCCCTCGGCACCGCGCTCTGGGACCTCGTGTGGGCGGGGCAGATCACGAACGACACCCTCGCGCCGCTCCGGTCCGTGCTCGCCGGCAAGGCGAAGAGCACGAGCACGCCGCGGACCCGCGCCTACCGCGGGCGTCGCCGGCCCACCCTGCCGAGCCAGTCCGGACCACCGACGGTCGGCGGTCGCTGGTCGATCCTGCCCCTCGCACAGTCCGACGCCACCGTCCGCGCCGCCGCGACCGCCGAGCAACTGCTCGAACGCTACGGGGTCGTGACCCGCGGTGCCGTGCAGGTCGAGGGCGTCCGGGGCGGGTTCGCCGGGGTCTACCGCGTGCTCGCCCGCTTCGAGGAGTCCGGCCGAGCACGTCGCGGCTACTTCGTCGAGGGCCTCGGCGCCGCACAGTTCGCGACGGGCCCGACGGTGGACCGGCTCCGGACGTTCGCGCGCGACCTCGACGACGACGAGCGTGCCGACCCGGAGCGTGACCGGCAGGCGATCACCCTCGCCGCCACCGACCCCGCGAACCCGTACGGGGCGGCGTTGCCGTGGCCGACCGACGCGTCGGGCGCCGGCACGGACAGCGCCGCGGTGACGAGTGCCGGGGTCGGCACCGATCCCGCGTCCGGGGCCGGCACCGTTCCCGCGTCCGGAGCCGGGGTGCCGGACAAGCAGTCGGGGCGCGGACACCGTCCAGGGCGCAAGGCGGGTGCGCTCGTGGTCCTCGTCGACGGCGCGCTCACCGTGTACGTCGAACGCGGCGGGAAGTCGGTCCTGACCTTCAGCGACGACCCGGGTGACCTCGCCGCCGCTGCCGTGTCGATCGCGTCGACGGTGCGCCGGGGCCTCGGCAAGCTGTCGGTCGAACGGGTCGACGGCGCCTTCGTGCTGGAGGCCCCGCTCGGCCAGGCGCTCCGTGACGCCGGGTTCACCGCCACACCGCAGGGGGTGCGACTCCGTGCCTGAGGGCGACACCGTCTACCGGGCCGCCCACCGGCTGCACGCCGCACTCGCCGGCAAGGAGCTCACCCGCAGCGACTTCCGCGTACCGGCGTTCGCGACGCTCGACCTCGTGGGCCGCACGGTCGACGAGGTCGTCCCCCGCGGCAAGCACCTGCTGCACCGGATCGGCGACCTGACCGTGCACTCGCACCTGAAGATGGAGGGCCGTTGGGACGTCTACGCCCCCGGGGAGCGGTGGCGGCGGCCCGCGCACCAGGCCCGTGTCGTGCTCGACGCCGCCGACGTCTCGACGGTGGGCTTCACGCTCGGCATCCTCGAGGTGGTCCCCCGGGAGCAGGAGCCGGAGATCGTCGGGTACCTCGGCCCCGACCTCCTCGGGTCCGACTGGGACGCGGACCTCGCGCTCGCGAACCTCACGCGGGACCCGGAGCGGCCGATCGGGCTCGCCCTGCTCGACCAACGTGTGCTCGCGGGGCTCGGCAACGTCTACCGCGCCGAACTCTGCTTCCTCCGAGGCGTGCTGCCGACCCGTCCGGTCGGGCAGGTCGCCGACCCGGCACGGGTGATCGCCCTCGCGAGCCGACTCATCGCGGCGAACCGTGACCGCAACGCGCGGGTGACGACCGGTGTGGACCGCCCGGGTCGCCGACTGTGGGTCTACGGACGCGCCGGCAAGCCCTGTCTGCGCTGCGGGACGCCGATCCGCCGGGGCGAGCTCGGCGAGTCCGAGCTCACGCTCCGAGACACCTACTGGTGCCCCCGCTGCCAGAGCTGACGACCGATCCGGTCAGCGGTCCGCCGCGATCACAACACACTGCTCGACCGAGCGCGCCGCGCCGGGGTCGTGCGCGAACGCGGTCGGCATCGGCGACGCTCCTCGTCCGAGCCCGCGTCCCGCGTCCCGCGTCCCGCGCTGCACGGTTGACGGGCCAGAGCGGACCGTCGAAGCACGCGGAGGTTGGGTCGGACGTCGGCGTCGGCGCACCCGACCAGGAGGACGGCGATGACGGCTGCCCCCGGGGACGTAGCCACGGTCGTGGTTCGGTTCAGCATGACCTCGCCGCTGCGTCGGGTCCGGTCGCAGGTCCCTCAGGTCGGTCCGTCTTGCGCGGTCCGGGTCACCGTGGCGGGTGCAGGTGCTCCGCGGCCGTCGCCCGGACGGCTTCGGTGACGCGCTCGAGCATCGGCGACGCCAGGTTCCACCGCTGCCACCACAGCGCGACGTCCGCCCTCCGTCCGGGCACGAGTTCGACGAGCTCGCCGCGGTCGAGCGGGTCGGTGCACTGCGCCTCGGGGAGGAGGCCCCACCCGAACCCGAGCCCCACGGCCCGGGCGAAGTCCGCCGAGGTCGGGACGAAGTGCCGTGGCCCGCGGGGGGCGTGCCCGAGGACCCGTCGGAGGTACCCCTGCTGCAGGTCGTCGGCACGGTCGTAGTCGACGAGGGGCACGCGGTCCAACCGGTCGAGCACGCGTCGCTCGCTCGCCGTCGTCGGGTCGACGTCCGCGAGGTACCGGTCGACGAACGACGGGGCCGCGACCGCCCGGTAGCGGTCGACGCCGAGGGCGACGGACGAGCAGCCCTGGACGGGGTCGGCCTCGGCCGTCACGGCGGCCATCACGGTGCCGGCGCGGAGCAGCTCCGCAGTGCGGTCCTGGTCTTCGCGGTGCAGGTCGAAGACGACCTCGGTCTCGGCGCGCACGAGGGCGAGCGCGTCGAGGAACCAGGTGCCGAGGGAGTCCGCGTTCACCGCGAGGGGGATCGACGGGACGGTCCCGGTCTCGCCGTCGAGCGCCCGGGCCGTCTCGTCGTCGAGCAGTCGCGCCTGCCGTGCGTGCCGGAGGACGATCTCCCCCGCGGCGGTCGGCGTGACCGGGGACGTCCGCCGGAGGAGCACCCGGCCCACCTGCTGCTCCATCGCCTTGATCCGCTGGGACACCGCGGAGGGCGTGACGGCGAGCGCCCGGGCCGCAGCGTCGAGCGTGCCGTGGTCGACCGCGGCGAGGAGGGTCTCGAGGTGCTCGCGCTGGAGCCGGATCATCAGCACAGCTTACGGTGGTGCAGGAACGTGAACTGGGCTTCAGGCAGTTCGACGCCTAGCGTCGGAGGGTGATCGTCCCGCTCCTCTCCGGCCTCGGCACCGGCCTCGCCCTCATCGTCGCCATCGGTGTGCAGAACACCTACCTGCTGCGACTCGCGGTGTCCGCCGGCCTCCGCGTGGTCGCTGCTGCGGTCGTGGTCTGTGCCGCATCCGACGCCGTCCTCATCGTCGCGGGCGTCCTCGGGGTGGGTGCTGTCGTGGAGCGGTTCCCGGTGGCGCTCGTGGTGGTGCGCTTCGTCGGCGCGGCGTTCCTCGTGGCGTACGGTGTGCTCGCGGCGCGACGGGCACTCCGTCCCGTGGGGCAGGCGCTCCGGCTCGAGGACGCGGCGGACCCGGCCGAGGCAACCGCGCCCCTCGTCGGACATCGCGCCCTGCCGGACCGGGGCGCGGTGTCCGCCGCGGGGCGCGAAGCACAGCCCGCCACGCCCGCCGCCACCGCCGCACCCGTCGCCGCGCCCACCGCGACCGGGACCGGGACCGGCCGCGCGACGGCAGCACCCGACCCGACCACGTCGACGACGGGGGCAGCGCGGACGGGGCGTGCCGCGCCTCCAGGCCGGGCGGTGACCGCGCGCGCCGCGGTGGCCACCATGCTCGTCTTCACGTGGGCGAACCCGCACGTGTACCTCGACACGCTGGTCTTCCTCGGCTCCGTGGCGAACCAGCAGGGACCGGTCGAACGGTGGCCGTGGACGGTCGGAGCGGTCCTCGCGAGCTGCGTGTGGTTCGCCGCGGTCGGCTTCGGCGGACGGCTGCTCCGACCGCTCTTCGCGAAGCCGCTCACCTGGCGGGTGTTCGACGGCCTCGTGGCGGTCGTGATGCTCGGCTTCGGGATCGCGCTCGTCGTCGGCGCGTGACGCGGTGCGGCCTGCGGCTGCACGACCGAAGTCGGCTCGAACCACGGGTTCCGCTGGTTCGAGCCGACTTTCGTTCTGCGGACGCGTCCCGCAGGACGCGCCGAGCGCGCTACCGCAGCGCCTGACCCACCCGGCTGTGCCGACGGCTGTAGCCGAAGTAGACGGCGAAGCCGATCGCGAGCCAGATCACGAAGCGGATCCAGGTCTCGACCTCGAGGTTGAGCATCAGCCAGAAGCACAACGCCGCGGAGAGGATCGGCAGCACCGGCGACCACGGCACCCGGAAGGCCCGCGGAGCATCCGGCCGCGACCGGCGCAGCACGACGATGCCGATCGACACGAGCACGAACGCGGACAGCGTGCCGATGTTGATCATGCCCTCGAGCTTGTCGACCGCGGTGAACCCGGCGATGAAGGCCACGACGATCCCCGCCACGACCTGTACCCGCACCGGGGTCTGCGTCTTCGGGTTCGTCTGCGAGAACCAGCGCGGCAGCAGACCGTCACGGCTCATCGAGAACACGATGCGCGACAGGCCGAGCAGCAGGACCATGACGACGGTGGTCAGCCCGATGAGCGACCCGATGGCGATGATGCCGGCCGCCCAGGGCAGCCCGACGATGTCGAACGCGGACGCCAGGGAGGGCGCGTCCTCCTGCGCGAGCCGCTGGTAGGACACCATGCCGGTGATGACGATGCTGACGCCGACGTAGAGCAGCGTCACGATGCCGAGACCGATGAAGATGCCGCGGGGCAGGGTCTTCTGCGGGTTCTCGGTCTCCTCGGCGCTCGTCGCGACGACGTCGAAGCCGATGAAGGCGAAGAACACCAGCGACGCGGCCGCGAGCAGCCCGAAGACGCCGTACTGGGCCGGGGCCTGCCCGGTGACGAAGGACACGAGCGACTGCGTCAGCACGCCGCCCTCGGCACCCTTGGACGGCTCGGCCGGCGGCACGAAGGGCGTGAAGTTGGCGGCCTTGACGAAGAACGCGCCGGCGACGATCACGAAGACGACGATCGCGACCTTGATGACGGTGATCACCGCGGACACCCGGGACGACAGCCGCGTCCCGAACGCGAGCAGCACCGTGAAGACGCCGACGATGAGGACCGGGCCCCACGTGAAGCCGATCGGGCCGAGCTGGATCGTGGAGGGCAGGTCCACGCCGAAGACCCCGAACGCGGTGCTGAGGTAGATGCCCCAGTACTTCGCGATCACGGCGCTGGCCGTCAGGGTCTCGAGGATCAGGTCCCAGCCGACGATCCAGGCGAGCAGCTCGCCCATGGTCGCGTAGGTGAACGTGTACGCGGAGCCGGCGACGGGGATCGTGGACGCGAACTCGGCGTAGCACATGATCGCGAGGCCGCAGGTGACGGCCGCGAGGACGAACGACACGATGACGCTCGGCCCGGCGAAGTTCGCGGCGGCGTTCGCGCCGACGGAGAAGATGCCGGCGCCGACCGCGACCGCGATCCCCATCGCGGCGATGTCGAACGTCTTGAGGGACCGCTTGAGCGAGCGGCCCTGCTCTTCGGAGTCGGCGAGGGAGGCCTCGATCGACTTGACACGGAGCGGTGTTGCCATGGGGTGGTTCCCGTCATCGGCTGGCGGCGGACCCCGTGAGGGTACTGGTGTACCACCCCGACACGCAAAGCGTCCGCGTGGACGGTCCTCCCACCACGGAACGGCCGGGAGGCTCGGCTTGCCTCCGTGCGGCAGGTGCCGCCCGGCGGTGGCTCGCGTCAGGCCGCGCGGGTCCAGTCCCGCAGGAAGCGTGCGCCCGCCTCGTCGTGGATGACGCCCTCAGGAGCGGTGAGCACCGGGTAGGACGTCGCCGGGACCCCGTCGGCCGGCCGGACGTCGACGTGGGCGACGTCGTGGCCGTTCGCGTGCAGCCAGTCCGCCATCGCGTAGTCGCTGCGGGAATCGCCCATCGTCCGCCACGCGACCGGCAGTTCCCCGTCGGCCGCGAGGAGCTCGAGCGACCGCTCGGCCCCGAGGTCCTTGCCGCTCCGGTCCGACTCGACGTCGGTGGAGATGATCGTCGGGTCGATGCGCCACGCGACGCTGCCGTCCGCTGCCGGTCGGACGTCGTCGAGCCGGCGGACCCCGAGTCCCCGGCGCACGAGCGCTCCCATGGCCTTCGCGTCGAACTCCGGCTGCCGCTCGAGGTACGTGGCGTTCGGCACCTCCACCCGCTGCTCGATCGAGACCATCGCGCGCTTCGTCTCGTCGAAGAACACCAGGTCCGCGTACTCGGCGCGCACCAGCTCCCGCATCTCGTCGGCGTAGTCGCGAGGCAGTGCGAGGTCCTCGGCGACGGTGAGCTCGCCCATGCCGCCCTCGTACTGCGGTCCGATCGAGCACCAGACCGCGCCCTTCTCGCACACGGCGTGCACGCGGCCACCCTCGGCCAGCCCACCGGCGAGGAGCGGCGCCACGACCTCGGAGCGGATGAACGCGTCGCTGCGGCCGGTGTTGAAGACGATCGGGATGCCCTCCGCCGCGAGGGCGACGAGGTCATGGACGATGCTCGGGATCGCGATCGTCCGGGTCACCGGACTGGCGATCGGGCCGTCGACGTCGAGCAGGAGTCCGAGACGGGGTGCGGTCACGGGACCATCTTCGCAGGAGTGCAGCGCCCCCGGAGGACGGGGCGCGGTCACCGCCCGGGCGCCCGGCGCGGTCACCGCCCGGGAGCCCCCGGCCGTGCGGCGCCCACGAACCGGTCGATCGTCCGCCGCACCATGGTGGGCTCCGGACGGTGCCACTGCCCCGGCAGCTCGAGGTGCGCGGCCCCCGGGACGGCCTCCGCCAGCGCGCGCGCGGCCTCACGCATGAAGTCCGGACCGCGATCGCCGGACGCGACGAGCACCGGGACGCCCACCGAGGCGGCGATGCGCTCCGGGATGGCGAGCCCGTTCAGGACGCGGACGTCGCGGGGCAGCACGTGGGCGTCACCGAGCAGGGCCGACCACACCCCCGGTCGGAGCCGGAGCAGGGCGACCTGACCCATCGGCACGCCGAGGACGTGCGCGAGGAACGCCCGCACCGTCTGGGACCGACGCCCCGCCGCGACGTGCTCGTCCAGCAGGTCCGCGAACACGACGTCGTCGACGTGGTGTTCGACGCTCGCCCGGAACGGCGGCTCGAAGAGCACCGCCCGGCTGATCGGCACCCCCGCGGCCAGGCCGTGGATGACCACCCCGGCGCCGACGCAGTTGCCGTACGCCGTCACCGGACCGGGCACCGACCCGACGACCGCGCGGAGGTCGTCGACCTCGCGCTCGATCGCCCACGGCGCCGTGTCGCCCGACGCACCGCGCCCCCGCCGGTCGTAGGTGACCACCCGGTAGGAGTCGGCGAGCGCTGCGACGAGCCGCTCGAGGTACGGGGTCCCGCGGTGGTCGAACGCGCCGCCCACGACGACGAGCGCCGGCCCGCTGCCGGTCTCCGTCACCGCGAGCGCGGTGCCGTCCGCGGACACGACGGTCCGGTCGACGGTCCGGGGCGGGACGGGAGGGTGCATGTGGTCCTCGAGAGGTCGTGCGACGGCGGTTCGCCGGGTCCTCGGGACGGACCGTGCGGGAGGTGTCCTGCGAGCATGGCAGGCCGGGCGAGGCTCGCCAACACCCGCAATGAGGGGAGGACGGCGCGGTGCAGCCCTCAGACGAGCGCCGTCGTCCCGACCGACTCCCGCTCGAGCAGCGACCGCTTGACGTCGAGGCCCCACGCGAAGCCGCCGAGCGTGCCGTCGCTGCGGAGGACCCGGTGGCAGGGCACGAAGAGCGCGGGAGCGTTCCGCGCGCAGACGCTGGCGGCGGCCCGCACGGCATCGGGTCGTCCCATGGCGGCCGCGAACTCGCGGTAGGTCAGGACGGAGCCTGCGGGGATGTTCCGCAGCTGCCGCCAGCCCTCCGCGAAGAGCTCGGTGCCGGCCTGCCGGACCGGGACCTGCATCGCGTGCTCGAGCTCCCCCGCGTAGAACGCGTCGACGGCGTCGGCCGAGGCCACACGGCCGTCGAGCACCCGGCCCGGCCGGTACCGTTCGGCGATCCGGGCGAGGACCCGGTCGGCCTGGTCGGTCCAGCCCGAGGCGAGAACCCGCCCCTCGGCGTCCTCGAGCACGGTGAAGGGGCCGTCGGGGGTGTCCAGCGTCTGGATCGTCGCGTCGGTCATCGTTCGTCCTTCCGGGCGGCCGCAGCCGCAGTCGTCATGTGGCCGACGCCGGCCGTCGCCATCGCGCGGTCGACGATCGGTCGCCAGCAGTGCATCGTCAGGTAGCTCCGCCACGGGGCCACCTGCTCCGACCGTAGGGAGAGCTCGCGGACCGCACCGAGCAACCCGAGTTCCTGTGCACCGTTGCGCACCGCGAGGTCGCTGTGCAGGAACAGGTCGGGGTGGTGCCGGACACGGAGCGCTACGTAGTCGGCGGTCCACGGGCCGATCCCCTTCACCGCGAGCAGGCCCTCGCGGAGCTCCTGCAGGGACTGCCCCGCATCCACCACGAGCGATCCGGCGGCGAGCGCCGCGGCGACCCGGAGGATCGTCTGCACCCGGGCCGCAGGACCGCGGAGGACGGACCCGCCGCGCTCGGCGATCGCGTCCACCGTGGGGAAGAGCCGGCCGCCGGGCAGCACCGACTCCGGCGCGGTGGCGCCGAGTGCGGCGACGAGCCGGGTCTGCGCGGTGCGGGCCGCAGCGACCGAGACCTGCTGCCCGATGAGGGTGCGGATGACGACCTCGTGCGGGTCGACCGCGCCGGGCAGCCTGATGCCCGGGACGCGCGCGACCGCGGGTGCGAGCTCGGGCAGGGTCGTCAGCACGGCGTCGACGGCGACGGGGTCGGCGTCGAGGTCGAAGAGTGCGCGGACCCTGGCGACCAGCGTGGGGAGGTCGGACAGGTCCTCGACCCGCACCCGCAGGTCGATCCCGGCCGCCCGCCCGGCGGCGGCCGTCGCGCGGAACCAGCCCGCGCCTCCCGGCAGGGAGACCAGCCGTCCGTACGAGGTGACCCGGCCGTCGGCGTCCACGTCCACCTGCTCGGTGCCGGGCAGCGCGTGCAGCGCGTGCCACTCGAGCAGCCCCTGGGCGTCGAAGGGCGCGCGTGCCGGGAAGTGCACGTGCAGGGCGCCGTCGCCGACGGGCCGCAGCGTCCGTCGTGCGCGGAGCTCGGTCGGCGTGACCGCGAAGACCTCGCGCACGGTGTCGTTGAACTGGCGGACGCTCGCGAACCCGGCGGCGAAGGCGACGTCGGCGATGGGCAGGTCCGACGAGGTCAGCAGCGTCCGCGCGGTCTGTGCCCGGTGTGCCCGGCTGAGCGCCTTCGGTCCGGCACCGAGCTCGGTCGTCATGATGCGGTTCAGCTGCCGCTCGGAGTAGCCGACACGGGCGGCGAGACCGGGCACGCCGTCGCGTTCGACGACGCCGTCGAGGACGAGCCGCATCGCGCGGCCGGCGACGTCCTCGCGGAGGTCCCACTCCGGGCTGCCCGGCGTGGCCTCGGGCAGGCAGCGCTTGCAGGCACGGAACCCGGCGAGGTGGGCGGCGGCGCTCGTCCGGTAGAAGGTGATGCCAGACGCACGTGGCGTCCGTGCTGGGCAGGACGGCCGGCAGTAGATGCCGGTGGAGTGCACCGCGGTGACGAACTGACCGTCGAACCGCGCGTCGCGCGAGGCGACGACACGGTACCGCTCGGCGTGCAGGTGGTCGGTCCCGGTGCTGGTCACGGGTCCAGCGTCGCACGGCTCACCGACATCGACTGGCGGGAATCGGACACGGCAGCGCCGGACGGGAGGCACGGCTAGCGTTGGTCCCGTGACCACCGACGAGCCCGTGGCAGCGCCGGACGGCCTGCCCTGCCGGACCGACGTCGAGATCGTGCTGCTCCTCGCGTCGCCCCGGCACCGCTACGAGGGGCGCCCGGCGGACGGCGCGCTGCCCGCGGACCCGTCCGGGCCCGAGCTGCGTGACCGCGTCGAGGTGCGTGCCGGTCTCGGGATCGTCGGCGACCGCTACTTCGCCGCGCGGGCGCACGTCCACGCGAGCGTCACCGTCGTGGGGATCGAGGGACTCGAGGACGTGGCCCGCTCGGTCGGCGCCCCCGTCGACCCGGCGGCGACCCGACGCAACGTGGTCCTCCGCGGCGCCGACGTCGAGGCACTCCGGGGTGCGCCCTTCGCCCTCGACTGCGGGGACGGGGTCGTGCGCTTCCGCGGGTACCGGCCCGCGAACCCGTGCGCGTGGATGGACCACGAGGTCGCTCCGGGGGCGTTCCGGGCGATGCGGGGACGGGCGGGGGTCCGGTGCGATCCCGAGTCCGACGGCGTGCTCGTCGTCGGGCCCGCGACGCTGTGGACCGCCCACCCCGTCCCGCTGGGGGCTACGCCGACGCCGTGAGGGCGTGCTCGATCGCGTCGACGAAGGCGGGCAGGTCGTCCGGGTTCCGGGAGGTGATCAGGCCGCCGTCGACCTGCACCTCCTGGTCGACCCACTCGCCACCGGCGTTCCGGACGTCGGTCTGCAGCGACGGGAACGACGTGAGGGTCTTGCCGGACACGACACCGGCCTCGATGAGGGTCCACGGGCCGTGGCAGATCGCCGCGACGGGCTTGCCGGCGTCCGCGAAGGCCTGCACGAGCGCGACCGCGTCCGAGTCCTGCCGGATGGTGTCGGCGTTGATCGTGCCACCGGGGACGACGAGCGCATCGTAGTCACCAGCGCCGCTGACACTGCCGATGGTGGTGTTGGACGGCACCGACTTGCCCGGGTCCTTGTCGCCGACCAGCGTCTGGATCGAGCCGGACTCCTGCGCCGCCACGGTGACGTCGGCGCCGCGCTCGCGGAGCTGGTCCGTGGGGACGACGATCTCGTCCTGCTCCACGCCGTAGTTCGTCGCGATGACGAGGATCTTCTTGCCGTCGAGGGCTGCCATGGTCGTTCCTTCCACGGCCCGGTACTTCCGGCCGCGGACCCCACGGTCGTCGTCCGCCGCTGGACGGGCTCGCAGTCGGCAGGCGTTGCTCAGCCCCGCACGCGGAAAGCGGACCCTTCACGCTCGACGGTCAGCCCGTCGTACCCCGCGATCCGTGGCAGCCCCTCCGTGACCGGGCTCGAGAGCTCCCCCACGACGATCGTGGTCGCACCGGAGGCGACGGCCGCCTCGACCCCGGCGGGAGCGTCCTCGAACGCCAGGCAGCGCTCCGCCGGGACCCCGAGGAGTGCGGCGCCGCGGAGGTAGCCCTCCGGGTGCGGCTTGCTGCGCTCGGCGTCCTCGGACGGCACGAGGGCGTCCGGGACGGGCACACCCGCGGCGATCATGCGCTTCACGGCGAGCTCCCGCGGGGCACTCGTCACGAGGGCGATCGGCACACCGAGGTCCTGCAGCCGCCGGACGAACGCGGCTGCGCCGGGGACCTCGACGATGCCCTCGACGTAGTCGATCTCGGCGGCGATCATCGTGTCGACGATCACCTGCTGCTCGGCGCGCGGCAGGTCCGGCAGGAAGCGCTGGATCGTGTCGATGGTCTGACGGCCGTGGGAGAACCCGAGGATCTCGGCCGGGTCGAGGCCGTGCTCGTCGCCGAACCGGGTCCACGCGGCCTCGACGACCGCGGTGGAGTCGACGAGCGTCCCGTCCATGTCGAACAGGACCCCGGACACCACGACGTCGATCACACGTCCGACCCTAGCGGGCGTGCCGAGACTCGGGGTGGGCGCCCCGAGACTCGGGCCCGGCGCCCCGAGACTCGGGGTGGGCGACGGTTCTCGCGGCCGCGACCACGAGAACCGTCGCGCAGGACGAGACTCGGCAACGCGCCCGCCCCCGCCGGCGCCGGCGGCGCCGCGGGCGGCGCCGGCGCGTCAGGCGCGCACGTACCGCGTCAGCAGGACGCCACCGTCGCCGAGCAGCACGTGGGCCGGCCGCATCCGACGGAGCTCCGGCGAGGAGGCCGTCGCGATCCGGGGTCCCTCGCCGCCCTCGAGCGTCGGGTCCACCGTCAGGGTCAGCTCGTCGACGAGGTCCGCCCCGATGAGCGCCCCGAAGAACGACGGGCCGCCCTCACAGTGGATGCGCTCGAGCCCCCGGTCGACCAGTGCCCGCACCGCTGCGGTCACGTCGAGGGAGTCGTCCCCGCACGCCACCACGTCCGCCACCTCGGCGAGCGCCCGCCCCCGCTCGGAGGAGGCGCCGGACCCCGAGGTCAGCACCACCGGCCGCACCGGCGCCTCGGTGAACACCCGGGAGGTCGCCTCGAGCGACGCCGAACCGCTCACGATCGCGAAGACCGGGTGGTCGGGCATGCCGCGCGCCCGCCGCCACGCCACGTCGGCGTCGTGCAGCACCATCGGCCCGTACTCCTCGTCCCGGACGGTCCCGGCGGCCACGAGGACCACGTCGGCCGTCCGGCGGAGCAGGTCGAACACCCGCAGGTCGTCGTCGCCGCCGAGGTCGGCCGTGCGACCGGACGCCGAGGCGGACCCGTCGAGCGTGGTCACGAAGTTCACCCGGAGCCAGGGCCCGTCCGGCACGCCGGCCCGGTACAGCTCGAGGAGGTCGTCGTCGGCCAGGTCGGCGATCGATGTCGGCAGTGCGTTCACGTGTTGTGCCTCGCCTCCACGGGTTCGCGCCAGCCGAGGACCGCCTCGACCATGCGCATGGCGTCGACGCTCTCGACGACGTCGTGCATCCGGACGATCCGCGCCCCGAGCATCGCGCTGACCGTCGCCGCAGCCAGCGATCCGGACAGACGCGCGCCGCGGGGACGCCCGAGGGACTCCCCCACGAAGTCCTTGTTGGACACCGCGGCGAGCACCGGGTAGCCGAGTGCGACGACCTCGGGCAGCCGGCGCGTCAGCTCGAGGGTGTGCACGGTGTTCTTGTTGAGGTCGTGTCCGGGGTCGACGATGATCCGCGACTCCGGGATGCCCGCCGCGAGCGCCCGGTCGACGCGCTCCCGGAGGAAGTCGACGACCTCGCGGCCGATGTCGTCGTAGTGCGGCGGGACGGGGAGGTGCTGCCGGGGCGGTGCGGTCGAGTGGGTGATGACGACCGTCGCGTCGGAGTCCGCGACGACGGCGGCCATCCGCGGGTCGGACAGGCCGGTGGTGTCGTTGACGACGCTGGCACCGGCAGCGATCGTCGCCTCCGCGACCTCAGGCCGGAAGGTGTCGACCGAGATCACCACGTCGGACTCCTGCGCCAGCTGGGACACGACCGGCAGGACGCGGTCGAGTTCGTCGGCGGCGGAGAGCTCCGGGCCCGGAGCGAACTTGACCCCGCCGATGTCCACCCAGTCGGCGCCCTGCTCGGCCGCGCGGACGGCGGCGGCCACGGCCTGGTCGAGGGCGAACGTCGCGCCCTGGTCGTGGAAGGAGTCGGGCGTGCGGTTGACGATCGCCATCACGGCGACGCGGTGGTCGAAGTCGAACGTGCGGCGACCGATGGTCCGGACCGGGTCGCGCAGGTCGGGCACCACCCAGCCGGGTGCTGCACCGGCCTGGAGGCTCGGCTCGCGCTGCTCGGTCGTCATGCGTCCGCCCCGCGGTCGGCCCCGGCGGCGGGTCCTCCGGCCGTTCCGACGCCAGCGCCGATCAGCGCGATCGCCTCGGCACGCCCGGCCTGGTCGGCGAGGGTCCCGGTGGCGGCGACGGTCACGGTGGACGAGCCCGTCTGGCGCTCGCCCCGGGTCGTCACGCACTGGTGCTGCGCGTCGAGGACGACCAGGACCCCCGTGGCGTCGAGTCCCTCGGCGATCGTCGCCGCGACCTGCTCACCGAGCCGCTCCTGCAGCTGCGGACGTGAGGCGACGGCGTCGAGCACGCGGGAGAGGGTACCGAGGCCGATGAGCTGGTCGCCCGGCGCGTAGGCGAGGTGCGCGACCCCGATGAAGGGCAGGAGGTGGTGCTCGCAGACCGAGCGGAACTTCACGTCGCGGACGATGACGAGCCGGCCCCGGTCGCCGTCCTCGGCGTGCACGACACCGTCCCGGGCGATCGCGACGGCGTCCGTCCCGATGCCCGAGAAGAACTCCGCGTAGGAGTCGGCGACGCGGCCGGGCGTGCGGGCGAGTTCGGGGCGGCCGGGGTCGTCCCCGATCGCGAGGAGGAGCTCGCGCACCGCGGCCTCGATGCGTGCGCGGTCCAGTCGTTCGTTCACGTGCTCATCCAACACCGTGCCTGGCCGCAGAACGCGAGCGGTCACCCAACGCGACGTACCCCGGGGTGCCGGACCGGGCCTCCCGTCCGGTGGCGCGCCAGCGCGGCGCGCCGCGCTCCCAGGGTTCTGTAAACTCCTCCGGTGAGCGCCCAGCAGACCGAAACGCCGCCCCGGAACCGCGTCGCATCCGGACTCGACCGCTTCTTCTCGATCACGAGCCGCGGTTCGACCATCCCCCGAGAGATCCGTGGTGGTCTCGTCTCCTTCGTCACGATGGCCTACATCGTGATCCTCAACCCGCTGATCCTCGGCGGGTTCAGCGCCGACCAGGCGGCGAAGGACGTCACCGGCGGCTGGCTCGAGAACGCGCAGGTCGCCGCGGCGACCGGGCTCGTCGCCGGCCTGATGACCATCGCGATGGGCGTCGTCGCGAACCTGCCCTTTGGCATCGCGGCCGGGCTCGGCATCAACTCGTTCCTCGCCGTGAGCGTCGTCAAGCAGGTCACCTGGCCGGAGGCGATGGGGCTCGTCGTCATCAACGGCGTGATCATCGTGATCCTGGCGCTGACCGGCATCCGGACGATGATCTTCACGGCCGTGCCCGCACAGCTCAAGGCCGCGATCACCGTCGGCATCGGCCTCTTCATCGCGTTCATCGGCCTCGTCGACTCCGGGTTCGTCCGGTCGTCCGGTCTCGCGTCCCCGCCGCTGCAGCTCGGCGAGGACGGCTCGGTCGGGGCCCTGCCGACGATCGTGTTCCTGATCGGGCTCGTCATCATCGGCACGCTCATGGCCCGACGGGTCAAGGGCGCCCTGCTCATCGGCATCGTCGCGACGACGATCATCGCGATCATCCTGCAGGCGATCTTCCACGTGCCGACCTCGGTCGACTCGAAGACCGGCTGGAACCTCAACGCCCCGGGCCTCCCGTCGGCGCTGTTCGCCGTGCCGGACCTGTCGCTCGTCGGCCACTTCGACCTCGGTGCGTTCAGCCGCATCGGCCCGCTCGCCGCGTCGATGCTCGTCTTCACCCTCGTCTTCACGAACTTCTTCGACGCGATGGGCACGATGACCGGCCTGGCGAAGGCCGCCGGCGTCGCGAAGCCCGACGGCACCTTCCCTCGACTCAAGTCGGCGCTCGTCGTCGAGGGCGTCGGGGCGATCGCCGGCGGCGGCGCGTCGGTGTCGTCGAACACGGTGTTCATTGACTCGGCGTCCGGCATCGGCGAAGGCGCCCGCACCGGGATGGCGTCCGTCGTCACGGGTGTGCTGTTCCTGGCGTCGATGTTCCTCACGCCGCTGACCCAGGTCGTGCCGCTCGAGGTCGCCGCCGCGGGCCTGGTCGTCGTCGGTGCGCTCATGGTCGCGCAGGTCGCGGACATCTCGTGGACGGACTTCGGGTCGGCACTGCCGGCGTTCCTCACGATCGTCGTGATGCCGCTGACGTACTCGATCGCGAACGGCATCGGCGCGGGCTTCATCAGCTGGGTGCTCATCAAGCTGCTGTCCGGCCGCGGTCGCGAGGTCTCGTGGCTGCTGTACGTCGTCGCGTTCGGCTTCCTGCTCTACTTCGCCCGCGGGCCGCTGGAGGCGCTGCTCGGCGTCGGGTGACGCGGTGGCGCGGCGCGCGGTGCGCGGTGCGCCGCGGATTCGCACAACCGAAGTCACCCCGAACCACGGATCGCCGTGGTTCGGGGTGACTTCGGTTGTGCGGGGCGCAGGTCGCGTCAGCTCGGCAGGTCCGCCGGCAGCGCCTCGTGGTGGCGTCGACCCTGCGTGCGCCGGTCCTCCTTCATGCCCGCCTCGAACAGGTGCCGCCTGCCGTCGACCAGCTGGTCACGCGCGGCCTTCTCGAGCTCCTTGGCGAGCGCGTAGTAGCCGTCGTCGTAGTCCTCCATGACCTGGAACGTCCACCGCCCCGCGATCACGTTCCGCCCGACCAGCTCGGTGTCGATGCGGTCGGCGAGGTCGGTGTGCCCGGCCTTCCGGAGCTGCTCGACGGCCTCGCCGAGGTTGAGGTCCGCCATCCCGGTGAGCCGGTGGAACCCGTAGAGGAGGCCGCGTGCGTGCTCGATGACCTCGACCGCCGCGGACAGCGTGCCGAGGGCATCGACGGTCGCCTCGGACACCCCCTCGGGCACCTGGTGGGCGGCGTCGGGTCCCTGGTCGTCGTGCTGCTGATCCGTCATGGCTCTCGTCTACCGGAGCGGTCCTCGTGACGTTCCGAGGTCGGCGTCCCCCGGGTGTTCCCCGGGCTCCGGGCCGCCCACCGCATCCTCGTTGCCCGTCGCCGGATCGTGGCCTACCATTCGAACACACGTTCGAACGAGGAGGACATCGTGGTGATCATCGACACGGCCGCGACCGTCTGGTGGACCGCCGGCGTGCCCGTCCGGCTGGTGTGGTCCGGGCGTCGCTGGCGGGTCACGGACACACCCACACGGCTCACCGTGACCCGGGCGGAACTGCCCACCGCCATCACCCACGCACCCGAGCGGACGGTCGGATGGCGCTTCCAGGCGACGGCCGAGGACGGCGAGACGCTCGTCGTCGACATCGTCCCCGAAGGCGGCGGCTGGGGCGTCGCCCGCACGTGGACGTGACCGGCCCGGCGCGCTACGGTCCCGACATGACCAGGTGGATCGCCCTGCTCCGCGGGGTGAACGTGAACGGGATCACGATCCGGAGCGCCGACCTCGCCGCGACCTTCCGCACGCTCGGGTACGCGGACGTCCGGACCGTGCTCGCCTCGGGGAACGTCGTGTTCACCGCCCCGGGCGACGCGTCGGTCGTCAAGGCGGACGTCGAGCAGGCGCTTCGCGATCGGTTCGGCTACGACGCCTGGGTCGTGCTGCTCCGTCACGACGACCTCGCCGGCATCGTCGAGGGCTTCCCGTTCCCGTCCGGGCCGGACCGGCACGACTACGTCCTCTTCGCTTCGGAGGGCGCCGCACTCGACGACCTGCTCGCGGACCTCGCCCTCGACGACACGGTGGAACGGGTCGCACGGGGGGCCGGTGTCGTCTACTGGTCGTGTCCGAAGGGGTCCAGCACGGACACGACGTTCGCCAAGCGGGCGGGCGCGGTCCGGTTCAAGCGGACCACGACCACCCGCAACACGAACACGCTCCGGAAGCTCCTGTGAGCGTCGCGGCGCGCGGTGCCCTGCACCACGTCGAGCTCCGGGTGGCCGACCTCGACCGGGCCGTCGCAGCGTGGGGCTGGTTGCTCGGCGAACTGAGCTACGAGCCGTACCAACGGTGGGACGACGGGCAGAGCTGGATCGCGGGCGGGACGTACGTCGTCATCGAGGCCGCACCCCTCGACGGGGTGCACGACCGGCGCCGTCCGGGGCTGAGCCACCTGGCGTTCCACGCCGGGACGACCGCTGACGTCGAGCGCCTGTGGCGTGCCGCGCCGGCCCACGGGTGGGCGCAGCTGTACGCCGACCGGCACCCGTACGCCGGGGGCCCGGACCACCACGCCGCGTTCCTCGAGGACGGCGAGCGCTGCAAGGTCGAACTGGTGGCGACCACGCGCTGACGACCGCCGACGCGGTACCGCGCGCAGCGCCTCCAGGCCACCGCGCGCAGCCCGGCCGGCGTCCGAGCGGGCGGAGTCCGACCGGGCGGAGTCCGACCGGGCCCTACGCGGTCGTCTCGTCCGCCTCGAACTGCCGCTCGAGCGAGATCGTCGGGATCGATGCCGTGATGACCGACCCGTCCGCCCGGAGCGTGCCCTGGATGTCGCTCGTGGTCGGCGCGCGACCGGTCATCCGCGGCCCCTGGTGCGGCAGCGGCACCACCGTCGGCTGGTCGGCGGAGAGGTCCCACTGCTGGTTGTGGACCCAGACGGTGAAGCCCTCGCCGTGCTCGATCGTGAACGTCAGGGTGTCCTGCTCGAGGTCGACCTTCACGCGCGAGCCCCGCACCGTCAACCGGTAGGTGATCCGCTCCCACGACTGCGGCAGCCGCGGGTTGAAGGTCATCCGTCCGCCGTGGTCGCGCATCCCGCCGAACCCGTTGACGAGCGCGCCCCAGATGCCGCCCGTCGAGGCGATGTGCACCCCGTCGGTGGTGTTGCCGTGCAGGTCGGCGAGGTCGACGTAGAGCGCGGTCTGGAAGTACTGCTCCGCGAGCTCGCAGTACCCGACCTCGGCCGCCATGATCGACTGCACGACGGCGGACAGCGTCGAGTCGCCCGTCGTCAGCGCGTCGTAGTAGTCGAAGTCGCGACGCTTCTCGGCCGCGGTGAACTCGTGCCCCTGCAGGAACAGGGCCAGGACGACGTCCGCCTGCTTGAGCACCTGGAACCGGTAGATCACCAGCGGGTGGTAGTGCAGCAGCAGCGGCCGCTTCGACTCCGGCGTGTTCTCGAGGTCCCAGAGCTCCTTGTCGAGGAACTGGGCGTCCTGCGGGTGGATGCCACGGTGCGGGTCGAAGAGGATCTCCATCGACTCGGCCGCGCGCTCCCAGCCGGTGACCTCCTCCGGCCGCAGCCCGGTCCGGCGCACCATCCGGCCGTACTCCTCCGGGTCGTCGGCG
>NZ_BMOI01000003.1:134962-245107 GCF_014646995.1 Curtobacterium luteum
GCGAGCTCTCGCGTGGCCTGCACGGCGTACCAGAGGTTCGCCCGCGCCATCACGTTCGTGTAGAGGTTGTCGTCGACGACGGTCGTGTACTCGTCCGGGCCGGTGACGCCGTCGATGTGGAACTTCTTGTCGCCGTTCGACCGCCAGAACCCGAGGTCCTCCCACAGCCGGGCGGTCTCGACCAGGATGTCGATCGCGCCGCGCTTGAGGAATTCGGTGTCGCCCGAGGCCCGCACGTACTGCATGAGCGCATGGGTGATGTCGGCATCGATGTGGTACTGCGCGGTGCCGGCGGCGTAGTAGGCGCTCGACTCCTCGCCGTTGATCGTCCGCCACGGGAAGAGCGCCCCGCGCTGGTTCAGCTCACGAGCACGGGACCGGGCCGCGTCGAGCATGTTGTAGCGGAACCAGAGCGCGTTCCGGGCCACGATCGGTGCCGTGTAGGACAGGAACGGCAGGACGTAGATCTCCATGTCCCAGAAGTAGTGCCCGCCGTACCCGGAGCCGGTGACGCCCTTCGCGGCGATGCCGTGCCCGTCGGTGCGGGCCGTGGCCTGCGCGAGCATGAACAGGTTCCAGCGGACCGCCTGCTGCACGTCCGGCTTGCCGGCCACCTCGACGTCGCTGCGCGCCCAGTAGTCGTCCATCCACGCGCGCTGGGCGGCGAAGACCTCGTCGACGGACTCGGCGTGGGCGCGGTCCAGCGTGCGGTCGCAGCGGTCCGCGAGCTCTCGCGCGGGTACGCCGCGCGAGGTGTGGTAGACGATGCTCTTCACGAGCCGGATGGGGACACCGGCCTTCGCCTGCACGCGGTAGACGTGCTTGGCGAGGTCGTCCTCGATCGAGGACGACTCGTCCCACGAGTTCTCGGTCTCCAGGTGGTGCTCGACGCCGACGCAGACGGTCATCCCCGAGCTCGCTGCCTGGTAGCCGAGCAACGACCGTCCGCCGGTGCTCCGCTTGAGCTTCGGCTCGAGCACCCGCTCGGTGAACGCCTCGGCCTTGCGCGGGTCGAAGGCGTTCGCCGCGGCACGCATGCCCGCGTGGTACTCGTCCTGCACGTCCTGCCGGTTCAGGACCTGGCTCGAGAGCAGGATCGAGGCGCCCGCGTCGAGCACGGTCACCTCGTAGTCGATGACCGCCAGGTGCCGGTCGGTGAACGACACCAGGCGCCGCGACCGGATGAGGACGCGCTTGCCGGACGGCGTCGACCACTCGGTCTCCCGGAAGAGGTAGCCGCCGCGGAACTCGAGCCGTCGGGTGTGGCGCAGGATGTCGGCCTCGGCGAGCACGAGCGGCTCGTCGTCGACGTAGAGCCGGATCACCTTCGCGTCGGGAGCGTTGATGATCGTCTGCCCGGTCTTCGCGAACCCGAAGGCGTCCTCGGCGTGGCGGATCGGCCAGGTCTCGTGGAAGCCGTTGACGTACGTGCCGTACTGCACGCCGCCACGGCCTTCGTCGAGGTTGCCGCGCAGGCCCAGGTAGCCGTTGCCGACGGCGAAGTTCGTCTCAGCGACGCCCTGCTCGTCGGGCGCGTACTCGGTCTCGACGAGCGCCCACTCGTCGATCGGGTAGCGGACGCGGTCGAGCGGGTCCGAGGTGATGGGGTTCATGCTGCTCCGTGGGAGGGAGGTGTCGGGATCGGTCGTGGGGCGGACGGGTCGGTCGCCCGACCGCTCAGGTCGTCGGTGCCGGGGTGGAGCGGAGGTCGTCGATCAGGTCGTCGAGGTCGGTCACGACGAGGTCGGCACCGTGCGCTCGGAGCTGTTCGGAGCCGACGCCGCGATCGACGCCGACGACGAGCCCGAAGCCGCCGTTGCGTCCGGCCTCGACCCCGCTGGTGGCGTCCTCGACGACCACGCACTCGGCCGCCGTGAGACCGAAGCGACTGGCGGCGTCCAGGCAGGTGTCCGGCGCGGGCTTGCCCTCGAGCGCGTCCTGCCGGGCGACGAGGCCGTCGACGATCACGGGGAAGCGTTCGAGGATGCCCGCCGTCCGGAGCACCGACACGGCGTTCGCGGAGCTCGACACCACGGCGACCGAGTACCCGGCGTCGATCGCGGCGACGAGGAACCGGTGGGAGCCGGGGTACGGCTCCACGCCGTGCTCGTCGAGCTCGGCCGTGAACTCGGCGTTCTTCCGGTTGCCGAGCCCGCACACCGTGTCCAGCGCGGGGTCGTCGTCGGGGGTGCCCTCCGGCAGCTCGATGCCGCGCGACCGCAGCAGCGAGCGCACGCCGTCGTAGCGGGGCTTGCCGTCGATGTACGTGAAGTAGTCCTGCTCGGTGTACGGGTCGACCCCGCGAGCGGCGAGGTACGGCGTGAACAAGCGGCTCCACGCGCGCATGTGCACGTCGGCGGTCGGGGTGAGGACGCCGTCGAGGTCGAACAGCAGCGCGCGCTGATCCGCGAGGCGGGCTGGGGTGGGCCGGTCCGGTGCGGTCATGCGCCCACTCTAGGACCGCCCCGCTCCACGACTCAGGCACGCGGCCGATGTGTGGAGAGAGTTCACCCACAGCGCACGTGTGCAGGACCCGCGTGACGCGGACCGTCTTGGTACGACCGGAGGGCGTCGCCCGCCTCACCGGGTGCCGCTCGTCGCGCGGCCGTGGACGCGATCGGCAGGACACGCGGGCCGGGTGACGGGCGCGCGCCGGGCCTCCAGACCGACCGCCGGGAGGCACGGATCACCGCGACCGGACCGCGTACGGTGACCACGTGACCGGTTCCAACCCCCTCCGTCTCCGAGCGGCCGCCGTGGCGGTCCGCGGCGACCAGGTGCTGCTCGTTCTCCGTGAACGGGACGGACGGCGCTACGCCGTCCTCCCCGGCGGAGGCGTCGAGCCGGGCGAGACCCCGCAACAGGCCTGCCTGCGTGAACTGCGCGAGGAGACCGGGCTCGGCGGCGAGCTGATCGCACTGCTGCCCGTCGGGCTCGACCGAGCCGCGCCGGCCGTGTACCTGCACGTCGAAGCGGGTCCGGGCGCACCGGAGGTCCGGTCGGATGCGCCCGAAGCAGCGCTGTCCAGCCCGTCGAACCACTACCAGCCGGCCTGGGTGCCGGTCTCGGATGTCGAGGAGGTCGGGCTCGTGCCGTCACTCGCCGTCGACGCGGTGCGGATGGCGGTCAGCGCAGGTCGGTCCCCGGCGGCAGCGCCGCCACCCAGCGCTCGACCGCCGCGCTGATCTCGGCGCGGGCCTCGGCCGGTGAGATGGTCGCGGTCCGGTCACCGGGCTGGTCGCCGTACGCCCCGAACTCGGCGTGGTTCGATCCCTCGACCTCGACCATCGTCGCGGTCGAGGGCAGGAGGTGCCGCGCCGCCGCGACCTTCGCCGGGGTGCTGAGGCCGTCGCGCGAGCCGGCGACGCTGAGCACCTGGATGTACGAGCGGCTGATGTCGTCCGCGCAGTAGCTGCCGAGGAGCAGGAGGCCGTCGGCGTCCTTCGCGAGCTGGCACGCACGCACCCCGCCGAGGGAGTGCCCGCCGACCGCCCACGTGGTGACCTCGGGGGCGTGCGCCTCGAACGTCGCGAGCGGCCGGGTGTCGAAGAACGCGAGGTTGAGGGTCGGCTTCGTGATGACGACCGTCGTGCCCGATGCCACCACCTGCCGGAAGGTCGCCAGGTACGCGTACGGGTCGACCTTCGCACCGGGGATGAACACGATGCCCTTGCCGTCCGCCCGGCCGGTCGGGGTCATGAGGACGGCGTCGCCGACGTCGCGGACCGACACCCGGTCGTCCCGCCAGACCTGGAGCGCGGCGCTCCGGGTGCCCTGCATGACGGTGTTCGCGTACACGAGGAACACCACGGCGAGCAGCACGACGGCTGCGAGGATCCACGCGGTGACGCGGAGTGCTCGGGTCACGGTCGTCCTTCCAGGTCGCGGCGCATCACGATCTCGTGGCGCCCGTCCGGCAGCGCCTCGCCCACGTCATCGGTCACGGAGAACCCCGTTCGTGCGTAGGTCTCCCGGGCGCCGGCGTTGTCCGGCACCACGGCGAGGACGAGCTCGCGGGCGCCCTGCTCCGCCGCCCAGGTCGCGACCGCGCCGATGAGCGCTCGGGCGACCCCGCGTCGGCGCTCGTCGGGTGCGACCCACATCGAGATGAGCTCGACGCGGCGCGGGTCGTCCGCGTCCGGGACGCCGCTGGCCATGCCGACGGCACGGACGGACCCGGCGTCGGGGTCGGCGTGGCGGCCCGGGACCGACGTCGTGCCGTTCGCCGGGTGCCCGTCGGTGTCGACCGCGAGCAGGTCGAGCGCGCCCGGCAACGACAGGCGGGTGCGCCACCGGTGCTCGGAGGCGTGCTCCCAGTCGACCAGCCGGGACCCGAAGGCACCGGGGGCGTCGGCGAGCGCCGCGAGCCGGACCGGCCGCCACACGGCCCAGTCGTCGGCGGTCACCCGGCGCAGCGCGATCGTCACGAGGCGACGCTACAGCGGGCGGCTCCACGCGACCTCCCGGGCGAGCTGCCCGGTCCGTCGGAACAGGGCGACCTGGGTGGTGCCCGCGAGGACGGCCGCGAGTTCGCCCGGGTCGGCCGGCGCGAACCCGAGACCCTGCCAGAACGGGCCGGACCTCCGGCTGAACAGCCACGCGCGAGCTGCGCCCGCGGACGCGGCCTGCCCCATCGCGACGGCGGCGAGCCGGGAGCCTGTGCCGGAGCCGCGCAGCGCCGGGCTGACGGCGACGCTGCGGAGGAGGGCGTGCCTCCCGTCCGCCGAGGTCTCGAAACCGGTCGTGCCGACGACCGAGCCGGACGCGTCGCGGACGGCCCAGAGGCGCACGCCGGGTGTTCCCAGGCCGGCGACGGCGAGGTCGTTCGCGGTCGTGCTCGTGCGCGTGCTCGCCGGGGAGCTCACGCGTGCCCCGGGCTGAAGCGGTACCCCATCCCCGACTCGGTGACGAGGAACCGCGGGTTCGCGGGGTCGGGCTCGAGCTTCCGTCGGAGCTGCGCCATGTAGAGCCGGAGGTACCCCGAGTCGTTGCCGTGCGACGGCCCCCAGACCTCGGTCAGGAGCATCTCGCGGGTCATCAGCCGGTCGGGGTTCGTCACGAGGACCTCGAGCAACCGCCACTCGGTGGGCGTCAGGCGGATCGCGGGACCGGTCGGCGGCGTGACCTGCTTCGCGACGAGGTCGACCACGAGCTCGCCGATCGCGACGGTCGGCGCACCCCCGGCAGAAGCGGCCACCGCGGCCTGACGACGCCCGAGCGCCCGCAGCCGGGCGAGGAGCTCGTCCATCTGGAACGGCTTCGTGACGTAGTCGTCCGCCCCGGCGTCGAGGGCGTCGACCTTGTCGGAGGAGTCGGTGCGCCCGGAGACCACGAGGACGGGCACCTGCGTCCAGGCGCGGAGCCCCTCGAGGACGCCGATGCCGTCGAGCCGGGGCATGCCGAGGTCGAGCAGGACGAGGTCCGGCCGTTCGGTGATGACGGCGTCGAGTGCGGCGCGGCCGTCCCGTGCGGTGACGACGTCATAGCCGCGGGCGGCGAGGGTGACGGCGAGCGCCCGGACGAGCTGGGCGTCGTCGTCGGCGATGAGGACCTTGGTGCTCACAGGACCGACACCCCCACGTGGCCGGCGATCGGCAGCCGCACGACGACGGTGAGACCACCGCCGGGGGTGTCGTCGACCTCGATCGTGCCGCCCATGCCCTCCGTGAAGCCGCGGGCGAGCGCCAGGCCGAGGCCGAGCCCGGTGTCGTTGTCGGTGTCGCCGAGGCGCTGGAAGGGCTGGAACACCTCGCCGCGGCGGTCCTCCGGGATGCCGGGGCCGTGGTCGGCGACGCGGAGTTCGACCCCGCCGCCGAAGGCGCTCGCGGCGACGCGCACCCGCGTCCCCTCGGGGGCGTAGCGGCTGGCGTTCGCGAGCAGGTTCACGACGACGCGCTGCAGCAGCACGGGGTCGGCGAGGACGGGCGGCAGGTCGGCGGGCAGGTCGAGGTCGACGTCCTCGGGGCCGAGTTCGAGCTCGTCGAGTGCCGGTGCGACGACCGTCTCCAGTGCGGTCGGGACCGGGCGCGCGGCGAGCACCCCCGCCTGCACGCGACTGACGTCGAGCAGGTCGGCCAACAGCACCGCCAGGTGGCCGAGGCTCTCGTCGGCGGTGGCGAGCAGTGCCTCCCGGTCGGGCTCGGAGAGCGTGATGTCGCCGGCGCGGAGGGTCTGCACGGCCGCGGAGGCGGCCGCGATCGGCCGCCGCACGTCGTGGCCGACGGCCGCGAGGATCGCGCTGCGGACGCGGTCCGCCGCGGCGATCCGCTCCGCGTCGACGGCGGTGCGGGTGAGTTCGCGGTGCTCCACGGCGGCGTCGAGCTGCTGCTCGACGACGCGCAGCAGGCGGCGCTGGGTCGGGTCGTCGGGTGCACCGGCGAACTCGAGCACGGCACCGGACGGGAGGGTCGTGGCCGCGTCCGGCGCGTCGCCGAACGTCCCCGACGTGGCCGGGACGTCGTCGCCCTGCCGGATCCGGACGCCCGCGAAGCCGAACGCCTCGCGCGTCCGGTCGAGCAGCGCCTGGAGCGCGTCGTCGCCGCGGAGGACACTCCCGGCGATGCCGACGAGCAGGCCCGACTCGGCGGCGGCACGGCGTGCCGCACGGGAGCGCCGCGCCGACCGGTCCACCACGAAGCTGACGAGCACGGCGCTCACGACGTACATGACGAGCGCCACGAGGTGCCACGGCTGCTGGACGGTGACCATGTAGAGGGGTTGCACGAAGAAGAAGTCGAGGCTCAGACCGGAGAGGACGGCGGCGAACACGGCGGGCCACATGCCGCCGACGAGTGCCACGACGAGCACGAGCAGCTGGTACGCGAGCACGTCGACCGTGATCGCGTCCGGGTCCTTGCCGAGCGACAGCAGCCAGGTGAGCAGCGGGCCGGCCACGAGCGACAGTACGAACGCGGCGACGATGCGGCCGCGGGACAGGCTGCCCCCGAGCCGCGGCAGGGCGAACCCGCCGCCGGCCCGCTCGTGCGTGACGACGTGCACGTCGATGTCGCCCGACTCGCGGATCACCGTGTTGCCGATGCCCGGACCCGTGATCGCCGCGGCCACACGGCTGCGACGGCTGACGCCGATGACGATCTGGGTGGCGTCGATCGACTTCGCGAAGCGCACGAGGGTCGTCGGCACGTCGTCGCCCACGACCTGGTGGTACGTCCCGCCGAGCTGTTCGAGCAGGGTCCGCTGCTTGCCGAGTGCACCCGGGTGCCGCTCGCGGAGGCCGTCGTTCGTCGTCACGTGGACGGCCGCCAGCTCGCCGCCGGCGCTGCGGGCGGCGATGCGTGCGCCGCGACGGAGCAGCGTCTCGCCCTCGGGGCCGCCGGTGAGGGCGACGAGGACCCGTTCCCGTGCCTCCCAACGGTGGTCGATGCCGTGCTCGGCGCGGTAGGCGCGGAGCGCGTCGTCGACCTCGTCCGCGAGCCACAGCAGCGCGATCTCCCGGAGGGCGGTCAGGTTGCCGAGGCGGAAGTAGTTCGAGAGTGCCGCGTCGATCCGCGCCGCCGGGTACACGAGGCCGTCGGAGAGCCGGTCGCGGAGGGCCGCCGGGGACAGGTCGACGACCTCGATCTGGTCGGCGGCGCGCACGACGGCGTCCGGGACGGTCTCCCGCTGCACGGTGCCGGTGATCTCGCGGACGACGTCGCCGAGGGACTGCATGTGCTGGACGTTCACGGTGCTGACGACGGAGATCCCGGCGGCGAGCAGTTCCTCGACGTCCTGCCACCGCTTCTCGTGGCGCCCGTCGGGAGCGTTCGTGTGGGCGAGCTCGTCGACGAGGGCGACGTCGGGCCGGCGGGCGAGGACGGCGTCGAGGTCCATGTCGTCGAGCTGCACCCCGCGGTGCTCGACGACGCGGCGGGGCACGACCTCGAGACCGTCGACGAGGGCGGCGGTGGCGGCGCGCTCGTGGGTCTCGACGACTGCGACCACGACGTCCCGGCCCTCGGCGGCCATCCGGTGCCCCTCTTCGAGCATCGTGTAGGTCTTGCCCACGCCGGGTGCCGCGCCGAGCAGGACCCGCAGCTTGCCTCGCTTCACGTGCTCATCCTCTCGCGTCGGTCGTCGCGGTGGTGGTGGACGGGGCGGCGCCGATGCTCCTCGCACCACCGAAGTCGGTTCGCGCCACGGTTCGGCGCGGTGCGAGGTGACTTCGGTTGTGCGGAAGCGATCGGCACCACCGTCAGGAGGCCTTCGCCAGCGCGAGGTTCAGCTCGAGGACGTTCACCACGGGCTCGCCGAGGAACCCGAGCTGGCGGGCCTCGGTGTGCTCGTCGACGAGCGTCCGGACGGCCGACTCGGACATCCCTCGAGCCGACGCGACGCGGGACACCTGCTGGAGCGCGTACTCCGGGCTGATGTCCGGGTCGAGGCCGGAGCCCGAGGCGGTGACGGCGTCGGCGGGGACCTGGCTGGCGGGCACCCCGTCGGCCTTCGCGATCGCCTGCTGGCGCTCCCGGATGGCCTTCACCAGGTCGGGGTTGTTCGGGCCGAGGTTCGAGCCACTGGACGCGTTCGCGTCGTAGCCCTTCTCCCCCGCGGCGCTCGGCCGGGACTGGAACCAGCGGGCAGCGGACGACCCGTCGAAGGACTGCCCGATCAGGGACGACCCGACGACCTTCCCCGACGAGTCGGTGACCATCGAGCCGTTGGCCTGGTCGTGGAAGGCGGCTTGCCCGACGCCCCAGACGGCGAGGGGGTAGGCGATGCCGAGCACCACGGTGCTGAGGAGGGTGAGGCGGATGGCCACACCCGTCGAACGGAAGGTGGAACGTGCTGATGCCATGACTAGAACCCCGGGATGAGACCGACCACGAGGTCGATCAGCTTGATGCCGATGAAGGGGACGACCACGCCGCCGACGCCGTAGAGGAGCAGGTTGCGGCCGAGGATCGACGATGCCGACGCTGCGCGGTACTTGACGCCGCGCAGCGACAGCGGGATGAGCGCCACGATGACGAGCGCGTTGAAGACGACGGCGGACAGGATCGCGGACGACGGGCTGTGCAGCCCCATCACGTTGAGCGCCGCGAGCCCCGGGAACGCAAGCTGGAACATGACCGGGATGATCGCGAAGTACTTCGCGACGTCGTTGGCGATCGAGAACGTGGTGAGCGCGCCGCGGGTGATGAGCAGCTGCTTGCCGATCCGGACGACGTCGATGAGCTTGGTCGGGTCGGAGTCGAGGTCGACCATGTTGCCCGCCTCCTTCGCCGCAGTGGTGCCGGTGTTCATCGCGACGCCGACGTCCGCCTGGGCCAGGGCCGGGGCGTCGTTCGTACCGTCACCGGTCATCGCGACGAGGTTGCCGCCCTCCTGCTCCTTGCGGATGAGGGCGAGCTTGTCCTCCGGGGTGGCCTCGGCGAGGAAGTCGTCGACGCCGGCCTCGGCCGCGATGGCCTTCGCGGTGCGCGGGTTGTCGCCCGTGATCATCACCGTCCGGATGCCCATCTCCCGCAGCTGCGCGAAGCGTGCGGACATCCCGTCCTTCACGACGTCCTTGAGGTGCACGACACCCAGCAGGTCGACGGCACCGCCGGGCGCGCGACGGGCGACGACGAGCGGGGTGCCGCCCTGGTCGGAGACCTCGGCCACGGTGGCGTCGATCGCGGCGGTGACGGCCGGGTCGGCTGCCCCGGCCCACGCGAGCACCGCGGCCGCGGCACCCTTCCGGACCTCGGTCCCGTCGGTGAGGTCGAGCCCGGACATGCGGGTCTGTGCGGTGAACGGCACCTCGACCGCTCCGACGGGCAGCCCGGCGCCGATCCCGGCCTCGGCGGCCAGGTCGACGATGGAGCGGCCCTCGGGGGTGCTGTCGGCGGCGCTCGACAGCGCGGCGGCCTCCATCAGCTCGGCTTCGGTCACGCCCGGCACCGGCACGACACGGGACGCCCGACGGTTGCCGTACGTGATCGTGCCGGTCTTGTCGAGCAGCAGGGGGTGATGTCGCCCGCCGCCTCGACCGCTCGACCGGACATCGCGAGGACGTTGTGCTGCACGAGGCGGTCCATGCCGGCGATGCCGATCGCGGAGAGGAGCGCACCGATCGTGGTCGGGATGAGGCAGACGAGCAGGGCGATGAGCACCGGGATGCTCACGGTCGCACCGACGAGGCCCGCGATGGGCTGCATGGTGAGGCAGACGATCACGAACACGATCGACAGCGAGGCGAGCAGGATGTTCAGCGCGATCTCGTTCGGCGTCTTTTGTCGGGCGGCGCCCTCGACGAGCCGGATCATCCGGTCGATGAAGGTCTCGCCCGGGGTCGACGTGATGCGCACGACGATCCGGTCGGACAGCACCCGCGTGCCGCCCGTGACGGCGCTGCGGTCGCCGCCGGACTCCCGGATGACCGGCGCGGACTCGCCCGTCACCGCGGACTCGTCGACGGACGCGATGCCGTCCACGACGTCCCCGTCGCCGGGGATCACCTCACCGGCCACGACCACGACGACGTCGCCCTTGGCGAGGTCCACCGACGCGACCTCCTCGGTCTCGTTGCCGGTGGCCGCCGGGTCGGACTGGTCGTAGCGGAGCACCCGGCGGGCGCTCGTGGTCGACCGCGTCTTGCGCAGGGTGTCGGCCTGCGCCTTGCCGCGGCCTTCGGCCACGGACTCGGCGAGGTTCGCGAAGACGACGGTCAGCCACAGCCAGACGGCGATCGCGATGGTGAAGGCGGACGGCTCGACGAACAGCGAGACGGTGGTCAGGGCGGCGCCGACCTCCACGATGAACATGACGGGGTTGCGCCACATGAGGCGCGGATCGAGCTTGCGGAGGGCGCCCGGGAGGCCCGCCGCCAGTTGGCGGGGTCCGAAGGCGGACGAGGTGGCCGGCCTGGAGGCGGTGGTCGCCTCCGGAGCGGAGGTCGCGGTGGTCATGGTGGTGTCCTTGGACGTCGACGGCGCGTTCATCGTGCGAGCGCTTCTGCGAGGGGTCCCAGTGCGAGCACCGGGAAGTAGGTGAGGGCGGTGACGATCACCGCGACGCCACCGAGGAGGCCGATGAAGAGCGGCCGGTGGGTCGGGAGCGTGCCCGAGGTCGCGGGCACCTTGTCCTGCTGGGCGAGCGACCCGGCGAGCGCCAGGACGAGGACCATCGGGACGAAGCGTCCGAGGAGCATCACGACGCCGAGCGAGGAGTTCATCCAGGTGGTGTTCGCGGTGAGGCCGCCGAACGCCGAGCCGTTGTTGTTCGCGCCCGAGGTGAAGGCGTAGAGGAGCTCCGACAGGCCGTGGTTGCCCGGGTTGAAGATCGACGTCCCGACGACCTGCTCGCGGACGCCCGGGATCACCAGGGACAGCCCGGTGGCGAGCAGCACGAGCGTGGGCGTGACGAGGATGTACAGCGCCGCGAAGGTCATCTCACGGGCACGGATCTTCTTGCCGAGGTACTCCGGCGTGCGACCGACGAGGAGCCCGCCGATGAACACGGTGATCACGGCGAGGACGAGCATGCCGTACAGGCCGGATCCCGTCCCACCGGGGCTGATCTCGCCGAGCATCATGTTGAGCAGCGCCATCATGCCGCCGATCGGCGTGTAGCTGTCGTGCATCGCGTTCACCGCGCCGGTCGACGTGGAGGTCGTCGCCGTCGAGAAGAGGGTCGAGCCGAGGATGCCGAAGCGCGCCTCCTTGCCCTCCATCGCGGAACCGGCGAGGTGCGTGGCCGCGCCGCCCCCGCCGAGCTCGGCGATCGACATGACCGAGAGCGACACCAGGAAGATGGCGCCCATCACGGTGAGGATCGCGTACCCCTGGCGGTCGTCGCCGACCAGGCGGCCGAAGGTGCGCGGGAGGGAGAACGGGATGACGAGCATGAGGAAGATCTCGACGAGGTTCGTCCACGCCTGCGGGTTCTCGAACGGGTGCGCCGAGTTGGCGTTGAAGTAGCCGCCACCGTTCGTGCCGAGTTCCTTGATGGCCTCCTGTGAAGCGACGAAGCCGTCCGGGATGTGCTGCGTCCCGCCGATCAGGGTGGTCACGTCCGTGCCGCCCCCCCACGACTGGATGACACCGCCTGCGACCAGGACGATCGCGAAGACGAAGGCTCCGGGGAGCAGCAGGCGTCCGGTGCCGCGGACGACGTCCACCCAGACGTTGCCGAGGGTGCCGCTCTTCCGACGGGCGAACCCACGGACGAGTGCCACGGCGACCGCGAGGCCGACGGCTGCGGAGAGGAAGTTCTGCACCGCGAGGCCCGCCATCTGGCCGCTGTAGCCGACCGTCGCCTCGGGCGAGTAGGACTGCCAGTTCGTGTTGGCGACGAAGGACGCGGCCGTGTTGAACGCGAGCGACGGCCCGACGTTCGGCAGGCCGAGGTCCCCCGGCAGCACCACCTGGATGCGCTGGAGCAGGTAGACGACGAGGAGCCCGACGACGCTGAAGAGCAGCACACCTCGCAGGTAGGCGGCCCAGGACTGCTCGGCGTCGGGGTCGACACCGATGACCCGGTAGACGCCGCGCTCGACGCGGTTGTGCCGGACGGGCGTGTAGACGCTCGCCATCCAGTCACCGACCGGGCGGTAGCAGACGACGAGGAGCAGGACGAGGAGCGCGGCCTGGGCGATGCCGGCCCACGTGTCCCCGCTCATCAGAACTTCTCCGGCCGGACGAGCGCCCAGACCAGGTAGACGACAGCGGCGACGCCGAGGACGGCCGCGGCGATGGTGATGCCGATCACAGCCGCTCCAACCCCTTGGCGATGAGGGCGACCACGCCGAACACGGCGAGGACACCGGCGACGACGAACACGTCGAACACGAGGACTCCGTAGGTTGCACGGGCCCGCCACCGGGCGGTGCGGGCCGCACCATTCCTGGTGCGTCACCGATCGTGCGACCGGTGGCGTGCCTCCAGGCCGGTCCTAACGGAATCCTGACGCCGTCCTGACGGACGCGTGCGCGGTCCTAACGGGCCGCTGCGTGGAGACGGTCGCCGAGCGCCGCCGTGGCCGCGCGCAGCTCCGGGGGTGCGCTCACGGTGAAGTCGACGGCGAACCCGCCGACCCGTGCGGCCAGCGCCTCCCACGACCACGAACCGGTGGTCAGGCGGCACCGCTCCGGACCCGTCGCTTCGAGGACGTCGGCGGGGTCCAGGTAGGGCGCGACCGCGTTCGCCGGGCACCGGAGCTCGACCGTACCGGTGCACGGCCAGGCGTCCTCGACCGTGGACCCCTTGGAGCGCGCCGCCACGAAGGACGCCGGATCGCCCCCGGGGACCGCTCGCGGTGAGAACCGGAGCCGCGTCGGCGCCCGCGGCGTGATGCGGTCGACCCGGAACGTCCGCCAGTCCGTCCGCTCGAGGTCCCACGCCAGGAGGTACCAGCGGCCGGACCGGGCGACCACGGCGTGCGGCTCCACCCGGCGGAGGTCCTCGTCCGGTCCGTAGCCGAAGCGGAGGACCTCCTTGGCGGACACTGCTCGGCTGACCTGCACGAGCACGTCCGGGTCGACCGTCGTCCTCGCGGCAGTCGTCAGGACGTCGACCGTGCCGACACGGTTCCGGAGCCGCTCGGGCAGCACCTGCCGGAACGTCGCGAGCGCACGGACGGCGCCCTCCGCGATGTCGGCGCCCGACGCCGGGGCAACCGCGAGGGCGATGGCGATCGCGACGGCCTGGTCGTCGTCGAAGAGCAGCGGCGGGAGGTCCGCACCCGCGGCGAGCCGGTACCCGCCGGCCGGGCCCCGGAGCGCCTCGACACGGTAGCCGAGCTCGCGGAGCCGGTCGACGTCGCGACGGAGCGTGCGCGGGCTGACCTCGAGACGCCCGGCGAGTTCGTCGCCCGGCCAGTCCCGGTGCACCTGCAGCAGGGACAGCAGCGTCAGCATGCGCGAGGACGGTCCGGACATGCGTCCAGTATCGAGGAAGAAGCGGTCACGATCTGACCGCATTGCGCGACAAGCTCGTCCCATGAGCATCGAGACCACGACCCACCTCAACTTCGACGGACAGGCCCGCGAGGCCCTCGACCACTACGCCCGTGTCTTCGGCGGCGAGGTCGCGTCCATGACCTACGGCGCGATGAGCGCCTCCGACGAGCCCGCCTGGGCCGACCGCATCGTCTTCGGGCAGGTGGCGACTGACGCCGGCTTCCGGATCATGGCGTTCGACGTGTGGCCTGGCCAGCAGTACGACCAGGGCAGCAACGCCTTCTACGTGTACGTCCACGGGGACGATGCGTCCGAGATCGAGCGGTACTGGACCGGGCTGCTCGACGGCGCCGAGGTCCGGCAGCCGCTCGCGCCGTCGGCCTGGGCGCCGCTGGCCGGGCAGCTCCGGGACCGGTTCGGCGTCATCTGGGCGCCCGACGTGGCCGCACCGCAGGTCTGACGGCTTTCCGGAGCACTTCTGCACGGAATCCGTCAGCCGGTACGGTGCCGGCATGCCCGAGTACCGACCGATGCCCGGCTACGAGCTCGGCCAGGGATGGACCGGGACGCGACGCCGTCGCTCCCGGTCCGCCCGGGTCCGACGCTGGGCCGGGCCCCCGATCGGGCTGTTCGCCCTCGTGGCCGCGTGCCTGCTCGTGCACTGGTACGCGGGCGTCGCGCACACCGTGGTGTGGGAGTGCGCCGTCTCGAGCTGCGGGACGGACGACCCCCGCTCCTTCGCGCCGATCGGCTCGTGGGTGCTCGTCGTCCTCGCGGCGTTCGGCGTCCGGACCCTGCCCGGCCGCGGCTGGTGGACCGGAGTGGCCGTGCTGCTGTTCGGGGCCGTCGCCGGCTGGTCGATCGACTGGTGGCGAGCGCCGGGCATCGACCTCGAACTGTTCGTCACCCCGATCGCAGCCGGGGTCGTCGGCCTGGGGTTCCTGCTCGTGCAGGTCGGCCGGGCGGTGGACCGCGCCCGTGGTCGGGCGCACGTCGCTCGTCGGCGGGCGGCCAGGGGCGAGTGAGGGTCAGCGCGCGACCGTGAAGCTCTGCGACGGCCCCGCGCAGCTCGCGTCGTCCGGGCACGGCGCGTAGTCCCAGTTCGCGATGGAGACCGAGGCGTCCCCGGGCTCGATGTCGGACGGTACCGGGACGGACACCGACCACGATCCGTCGAACGCGTCGTCCGAACGCGCGGCATCGGCGAACGCGGTGTCCTCCGGCACGTTCTCGCCCCCGTGCTGCACCTCGATGCGCCATCCGCCGTCCGGCACGTGCACGTCGCACTCGTCGTCGGTGGCGAACATCACCGTGTCACCCGCGCGGACGGTGCCCGGTGTGACCGTGAACCGGGGGAGGCAGCCCGCCGTCGGGCCGTACACCGGCGACGCGGAACACCCCACCAGGACGCCGCTCACGGCGAGGGTCAGCACGAGGGCGGCGACGAAGCGCGAGTGGATGCGTGTCACTGGCTCATCATGCCCTGAGGACGATTCAGGCGGGAGTCCACGTGCTGACCGTCACCGCAGCGGTCACCTCGGCCGCGTCGAACTCGGTGCCCTCGGGGACGTGGTGGTGGCTGGGACCCATGTGCACGACGTCGTGGACGTCCTCGGCGCTGAGGTCCATCGTCCACGTCAGGTCCTCGCTGGACCGGCGCGCGAACGCCGGCGTCAGGGAGTCGTGCAGGCGCCGGTCCTTCTCCGGGTCGACGGCGATGGTCGCCGCCGCCAGCTCCGCCAGGTGGCCGGTCCGTGGCGTCACCACCACGAGCACGCCGTCGGGGTGTAGGACCCGCGCGTACTCGCGCTGGTTGCGGGGCGCGAAGACGTCCAGCAGGACTGCGGCCGCTCCGTCGACGACCGGGAGGCGCTCGGTCACGTCCCCGACGACGGCCCCGGCCCGCTCGTGGGCGCGTGCGGCACGCCGGATCGCGACCGGCGAGAGGTCCAGCGCCACCCCGAGCCGGGCAGCACCCGCGTCGGACGTGCGGGGTGCGTCGGACCCGGCGCCGGGCCTCCCGTCCGCCGCGCGCAGGGCATGCGCGAGGTAGGTCCCCGGGCCGGAACCGACGTCGAGGACGATGCCCGGAGCGGGCACCGCGGCGACGATCGCGGCGATCGCCCGCTCGACGGGCGCGTAGTGGCCGCGGCCGAGGAACCGGAGCCGCGCGTCGACCATCTCCGGAGTGTCCGCCGTGAGTGCGCGTCGCTTGGCTGGCAGCAGCGTGAGGTGTCCCTGCTTCGCCTCGTCGAAGCGGTGCCCGTTCGCGCAGCCGATCTGCTCGTCGACGCGGGCGAGCGACTCGGCGCACACCGGGCACGCGAGCACGGGGAGCAGGTCGTCGCGCACCCGTCCAGCGTAGGGCCGCCGACCGCACCGGTAGGTTCTGGTCATGGCGATCATCCACGAGGCGGTCCTCCGCCCCTCCAAGGCCGAGGCGCTCGCCGTCTGGTTGCCGTTGCAGCCCTGGAGCGGCGTCACGCCCGGCGAGGCGGTCGAGGTCGTCGGCCGCTTCCGCTTCGACGACCCGGCAGGCGAGGTCGGGGTCGAGACGATCGTCGTCCGCACCGGGTCCGGTCGGCTGCTGCACGCACCGCTCACCTACCGGGCTGCGCCGCTCCGCGGTGCCGACGCGTTCCTGGTGACCGAGATGGACCACTCCGTGCTCGGTCGGCGCTGGGTGTACGACGCGACCGGGGACCCCGTCTACGCCGACGTGGTCCGCCGCGCGATCGCGACCGGTGGGCACGAGGCCGAACTCGAACGCGCGGACGGCGCCGGGTCCTTCGACAAGGAGGCCACGGCGGTGGGCAGCGGATCGGCGCCGTCGTCGCCGACGGTCACGGCGGTCGACACCAGGACCGAGGAGGGCGAGACGACGATCGCCACGGGGCACGGGGAGCTCGTGGTCCTCCGGGTCGTCGGCTCGCCGGTGCCGTCGGGCGAGACCCTGCGGGCGACGTGGGCGACGGGGTCCGGCGTGCTCGTCGTCCTCGTGTAGCGCGCCGACCGGGCCCCGCGCGCCGACCGGGCCCCGCGCGCCGGTCGGCCTCGCGGGCCGACCTCGTCGGCTGCCGGCGCCGCGCGGTCCGGGGTACCGGCAGGGCCTGCCGCCGGTGCGGTCCGGCTGGCAGGATCGTCGGCGTGAAGACACTGGAGTTGCCACAGACCGACCTCACCGCGTCCGACGTCGTCGTCGGTCTCATGCGGATCAACGACATGAGCGACGAGGACGTCCGCGCGCTCTACTCGGCGTCGCGCGACGCGGGCGTGACCATGTTCGACCACGCCGCGATCTACGGCGGCTGGCACGGCTGCGAGGCGCGCTTCGCCGAGGCCGTGACCCTGTCGCCGTCCGAGCGTGCGGCGATCCAGCTGCAGACGAAGGTCGGCATCCGGCAGGGGTACTTCGACTTCTCGTACGAGCACATCCTGTCGTCGGTCGAGGAGTCCCTCGCGGCCCTCCGCACCGACTACATCGACGTCCTGCTGCTGCACCGCCCGGACGCGCTGGTCGAGCCGGAGGAGGTCGCGAAGGCGTTCGACGAGCTGCACGCGGCGGGCAAGGTCCACCACTTCGGCGTCTCGAACCACACACCCGGTCAGGTCGAGCTGCTGCGTCGTTCGGTGAACCAGCCGCTCGCGTTCAACCAGGTGCAGCTGAGCATCACGCACGCGAACGTCATCGCGCAGGGCGTCGCGGCGAACATGGGCGGGCTCGACCAGTCCGTGGACCGGGACAACGACATCCTCAACCACGCGCGGCTCAACGACATCACGCTGCAGGCATGGTCGCCGTTCCAGAAGGGATTCTTCGACGGCGTGTTCCTCGGCGATCGCGAGCACTACGCCGAGCTGAACGACGTGCTCGACGAGGTCGCGGCGGCGCACGGCGTCACGCCGACCGGCATCGCGGCGGCGTGGATCACCCGGCACCCGGCGCACTTCCAGGTCGTCCTCGGCACGACGAACCCGCAGCGGGTGCGGGAATCGGCGGCGGGCTCGGACGTGGAGCTCTCGCGCGAGGAGTGGTACCGGATCTTCACGGCGGCGGGACACACCGTCCCCTGAGCGCGTTCGCGCCGCGCCGCGCCGCGCCGCGCCGCGCCGCGCACAACCAAAGTCACCTCGAACCAGGGTTCCACGCGGTTCGAGGTGACTTTGGTTGTGCAGACATCGTGCGCCACGGACGGCAGGGTGGTCGCCACGTTCCAACTCACCCGGATCCCCGGGATGGCGCGTCGGGGATCCACGAGGCTCCTCGTCGAGGCCGTACGGGTCAGCAGCACGCAGCGCTCCGGCGGGGTCGGGACCGCACTGATGCGGTGGGTCACCGACGAAGCGGCGCCATCGCTCGGGGCGTCGCTCGTGCAGCTCACCTCCGACGCCGCCCGGACGGACGCACACCGCTTCTCCGAGCGGCTCGACTTCGTCGGGTCACACGTCGGGTTCAAGTTCACGCGCTGACGCGCGTCAGTCCTCGGACGGCGGCGACGGCACGGCGACGTCCACCGGCGACACCCGCGTCGGGTCCGCCGAGGCCCCGCCGACCACGTCGAACGAGATGCCGAGCTCGGCAGCCGTTTCTTCGTCGAGTTCGAGTCCGTCTTCCTTCACCTGGTCCTCGGGGATGGCCCGGCCACCGGAGGGGTCCCAGGAGTTCGCGATCGACATGCGGCCGAGCATGCCCGACCCGCATGGCAATCCGCCAAGAAGCGCGTCAGAGGTCGTCCGTGTGGAGCCGGTCGCCCGCCTGCGGACGTCGGAAGACGGGACCACCGCCGGCTTCGTCCTCGTCGTGGTGGTCGACCGGCGAGACGCTCGGGTCGGGCGAGTCCGGGCCCACGTCGGCACCGCGGTCCTCCTCCACCTCGAGTTCGGTGGCGTCGGAGCCGTCCACGGGGACGGACGCGCCGGGCTGCTCCGGATCGAACGGTGTGCTCATCGACATGGGCCGAGCATGCTCCGGGCCGGTGAACGGCGGGTCAACGCTGTCCGTCCGCCGCGATCAGCTCGAGCTGCGTGACGGCGACGTCCGTGACGGCGGAGAACGTGAACGCCGACCCGGCGCCCTCCAGGCGGAAGACCCGGGTCTGGCCGGCCCGGTCGAACTCCGCCTCGCGGACCGCTGACGACCCGGACCCGAGCGCCACGTCCCACGAGTAGCTCCCGGGCGTCTCGACCGTGACCGTGTAGAGCGACACCGGCACCGACGGCACCGCGAACGTGACGGACGCCCCCGCGGCGAGCGCCGTCGCGGTCCGCCCGGTGTCGTCGCTCAGCGGTGAGGACCCGACGGGCAGCAGGTCGACCGGGACGTCCCGGTACCCGTGCACCTCGGACGCGGAGACCGGCCGCGTGGCCGACGCCCAGCCGGCGGGCTCCGCGGACAGCGTGAACTCGATGGTCGACGCTGCGGCCACGACCTCGTGCGGGATGCTGACGGACTCCCAGGGCGCCCCGTCAACGGTGACCGACGCGACGTACCCGCCCACCGGCCCGGACACGACCTCGATCACGGTCGGCGTCGCACTGCCGTCCGAGGAGCCCGGACGGAGGACGGTCCGACGCACCGACGGCGGCACGAGCACGTAGGTGCCCGTCGACGGCGCCAGGGGGTAGAGGCCGATCGTGGCGAAGACGTACCAGGCGCTCATCTCGCCGTTGTCCTCGTCGCCGGGGTACCCCTGCCCGAGGTCGGAGCCGACGAACAGCCGCTCGAGCGCCGTCCGCACGATCCGGTGTGCGTCGTCGTGCCGGCCCGTGAACATCGGGAAGAACGGGATGTGGTGCGCCGGCTGGTTCGACATCCCGAGCATGCCCATCCGCACGTCGCGGGCCTCGGTCATCTCGTGGATGGGGAAGCCGTAGGAGCCGGACCGCTCGGTGGCGCCGGTCTCCGCGGTGGCGAAGAACGTGTCGAGCGCGGCGTCGAACCGGTCCGGACCGCCGTGCAGGTCGACGACCCCGGCGCCGTCGTGCGGCGCGGTGAAGGCGGTCCCCCACGCGTTCGTCTCGGTGTAGTCGTCGCCCCAGTCGCGCGGGTCGAACTCGGAGCCGATCCGCCACGAACCGTCCGGGTCCCGTCCGATGAAGAAGCCGCGTTCGGCGTCGAAGACGTTCCGGTACTGCAGGGAGCGCCGGGCGAACCACTCGTGCTCGGCCCGGAGCCGGTCACGGTCCGCGTCGGTGGTCGCGCGGTCGGCGAGCAGGTCCGCCATGACCGCGAGCCCCCAGTCGTTGATCGCGGCGTCGAGGGTCCAGCTCATCCCCTCGTGGGTCGCGGTGTCGACGTGGCCGCGGAAGGCGCCCGGGAGGCTCCCCTTGCGACCGACACGCTCGTCGCGCGGCGGGACGGTCGCGTTGCGCACCGCGCTCCGGTACGCCGCCGGCAGGTCGAACCCGTCGACGCCCTTCGCGGCGAGGTCCGCGAAGACCGTGTCGCTCGTGGTGCCGGTCATGCAGTCCTCGGCGCCGGGCGCGCTCCACCGGGGCGTCCAGCCGCCGTCGTGGTGGTGCTCGACGAAGCCCTGCGCGAGCTCGCCCGCCGTCTCCGGGGTGAGGAGCCCGAGCAGCGGCCACGCGGTGCGGTACGTGTCCCAGAACCCGTTCGTCGTGGTGAACGGCCCCTCGACGACCTCGGGTCCGGGCTCGTCGCGGATCGGGGACGCCTGCACCGAGCCGTACGGGGACCGGTGACGCGGGGTGCCGTCCAGCGCGGTCTCGCCGGCACGGTTCGGGTAGAGGAACAGCCGGTACAGGCCCGAGTACAGCGAGGTCAACTGGTCCGGCGTCGCCCCCTCCACGGCGAGCGTCGCGAGCTCGGCGGTCCACCGGTCCTCGGCGTGGGTGCGCATCGCGTCGACGTCCCCGGCGGCGTCGAGGTTCGCGCGGGCGTCCTCCATCGACACCGTGGAGATGCCGAGGAGCACGTCGACGTCCCCGTCGACCGTGAGCCACCCGCGCAGTCCGTGCTGGGCGACGACGGTGTGGTCCGCCGTGACCCGGGGCACCCGGAGGTGGACGTGGTGCGGTGGGGTGCCCGGGCGGTCGTCGAGGAGGCACTCGACGACGGCCGTCCCGTCGGCGATCGTCACCGAGACGTCGGACACGCGGCCGTGGTGGTCGAGGACGACGCTGCGCGTGCCCGTGAAGCGGAAGCCGAGGGCGAACTCCCCCGCCGTCACCTCGGCCGTGACACCGTGGTCGAGGGCGACCCGGTACCGGTGCGGGCCGTCCTGCTCGTCGTCGTGGTCGAACCCGAGCGCGCGGGCGGTCCGGTCGGGGTCCGGGGTGTCGAGCGGCGAGGGCATGACCTGGAACACCCCGCGGTCGCCCATCCACGGCGACGGGATGTGACTCGTGGCGAAGGCCTGGATCGCCGGACGCACCCGGTCCCCCTCGACCCGGGAGTGCTCGTGGAACGCGTACGGCCACCGGTTGCTCGACGCGTCGGTCATCGGCAGGCCGAACACCCCGCCGTGCGGCAGCCCGACGAGCGGTGCGGTGTTCCCGCGCGAGAACCGGGACGACGCCTGCGTGCCCCGGGTCGTGCGGACGTGGTCGAGCGGCGTCGTCGGGGCCGGCCGTGCCGGACCCAGCCGGACGTCGTCGAGCCAGCCGCGGAGCGCCGGACGCTCCCCGTCGCCGGACGGGTGCTGCGCGTCGGAGCCGAGCCGGGCCTCCAAGCGGTCGACGACCCGACCCGCGAGCGGGGTGAGGTCGACCGCCCGACGGTTCCACTGGTCGACCCACTGCTTGCGGGCGGCGTCCTGCGCCTCGGGCATCGGCGCGTCGCCGTACTGGTCGTGCGCGACGCTGCTCAGCCGCGTGCCGTCGGTGCAGACGAGGTCGAGCGCGAAGGCCGTGGCGTCCCAGAAGTGCGGGAGGTCGGCCTCGGTCGGCTCGGAGCGGCCGTCGGGCAGGGTCCGCTCCGGGAACCACACCCACGACAGTTCGTCGCCCGGCGCGATCGTGCGACCGGACCACCCGGGGACCACGCCCTCGGCGACACCGCCGCCGGACGGTCGTTCGACGGCCCAGGCCTCCGCCGACGAGTACCCGACACCGTTCCGCGCTGCGACGGCCGTCGTCGGCCCGCCGCTCCGTTGCAGCTCTTCCACCCGGCCAGCCTATTGGTCCACCGAGTGGACGAAACCTACTTGTCGTGCCCGGGGGCCTTGCCGGACTTGCCCGGGCCGCCGTCCGACGCCGGCCCGGCGTCGGACGCGGGGCCGCCGCCGGTCTGCGGGCTCTCGACCGGGTTCGAGGCCGGACTCGACGGCTCCGGCAGCGTGGTCGGCACGGGGGCCTGCGAGGGCTGCTGCTCCTCGGTCGGTTGCTGCTCCGGTTCGCTGGGCTGCTGCTCGGGTTCGCTCGGTTGCTGCTCCGGTTCGCTGGGCTCCTGCGCAGGCTCGCTCGGCTGGTCGTCGCTCGGCGCACTCGTGCTGCTGTCGGTCGGCGCCGGCGTCGGGCTGCCGCCCCCGAGGGCGACCACCGCGGCGACGATGCCGGCGAGGACGAGCAGCGCGACGACGACCGCGAGGACGATCGGGCCGCGCCGGCGCCGCCGCGGCTCGTCGTCACCTGGTCGGGCAGCCGGCGGAACCGGGGCACGCGGCGGGGTCGCGGCGGACCCACCCCGGCCGGCGGCGGCCGCCCCGGCTCCGGCACCGCCAGCAGCGCCGGCAGCACCCGCGGCGCCGAGGACCGTCGTCGCGACGTCGTCCGCACTGGAGGCACGGCTCACCGGCATCACCCGGGTCGCGTCCTCGGGACGGTCCGCCGCGCCCATCGGCTCGGTCGCCCCCATCGCGGCGGTCGCGGCACCGGCGGAGTCGGGATCCGCGGCGTCCGCAGCGGCAGCGGCAGCGGCGCCCACCCCGGCCGCTCCGGCCGCTCCGGCTGCTCCCGCCGCTCCGGCTGCTCCGGCGCGGGTCATCGCGCCCGGGGCGCCGGGCAGGAGCTGCGTCGCCGGGGCGACGTCGTCGCGGCCGAGGGCACGCAGGCGGTCGGCGGCCTCGGCCGCGGTCGGTCGTTCGTCCGGGTCGGTCGCCGTGAGCACGTGCAGGAGTGTGCGCCACGCCGTCGGCAGGTGCGGGTCGATCTCCGGGCTGCGGGCCAGCCGCGCGGTCGCGGACTCGACGGCGCTCCCGGGGAAGGGCCGCTTCCCGCTCAGCGTCTCGAGGAGCACCAGGCCGAGGGCGTAGACGTCGGCCTTGCCCGTGATCGGCTGGCCCATCACCTGCTCCGGCGCGATGTACGCGGCGGTGCCCATCACCGTGCCCGTCCCGGTCACCCGGGCGGAGTCCCGCAGGAGCGCGATGCCGAAGTCGGCGAGTTTGACGTGCTGACCGTCGGACTCGAGCAGGACGTTCGCGGGCTTGACGTCGCGGTGCACGACCCCCTGCGCGTGCGCCGCCGCGAGCCCGTCGGCGATCTGCGCCCCCACGCGGGCGGCCGTCACCGTGTCGAGCGGCCCCTCGCGGAGTCTCGTCGCCAGGTCGCTGCCCGGCACGAGCTCCATGATCAGGTACGAGTCGCCGTCGGCATCGTCGAGTGCGGCGTCGTACAGGGTGACGAGCGCCGGGCTGCGGAGGGACGCCAGCACCTGGATCTCCGCCTCGGCCCGCGCGCGCTCACCGTGGTCGACGGGCCCGATGCGGAAGACCTTGACGGCCACCTCGCGCCCGAGCATCTCGTCGACCGCGCGGTACACGGACGCCATGCCACCGTGCCCGAGCGTGCCGGTGACGCGGTACCTGCCGCCGAAGACCCGTTCCTCCATGTCCGGCAACCTACCGGGGCGACCTGACGGGCCGCGCACCCCGGCGCAGCGCCGTCAGGTACAGCCGGTGCGCCGTGACGACGAGCGCGAGCCAGGCCAGCCCGAGCGCCCACGCCGCCAGGACGTCGGTGAGCCAGTGGTACCCGAGGAACACCCGGGACGCCCCGATCGACACGACGAACGCCGTCCCGACGGCGATCGTCCACACCCGCACGACCAGTCGGGACTGCCGGAGGACGAGCAGGTAGACGATCGTCCCGACCACCACGGTCGCGTTGAGGGTGTGGCCGGACGGGAACGACGCCGAGTGCTCGTACGGGGGCACCGCGTCGGACAGCGGCGGTCGGGCCCGCCCGATCAGGTCCTTGCCCGCGATCGTCATGAGGAGCGAGCCACCGCTCGCCGCGACGAGCAGCACGAGCGGCGTCCAGGCCCGGCGCTGGACCGTGAACCCGACCAGGAAGCCCACGGCGACGATGGGCATGCCGATCGTGCCCGCGACGTCGGTCCACCACGTGACGAGGGTGTCCGCCGTCGGTGACCGGAGGGTGAGCACCCAGTCGAGCACCGGGCGGTCGAGCACGGCGACGTCGTCTCCGGCCCGGACGGCGTCGTAGACCTCGGACGCGCCCCAGGTCGCCGTGACGGCCACGCCGATCCCGATCGCCAGCGTGAGCACGAGCACGGGCAGTGCGCCGTAACGGTGCCCGAGCGATGCCCACGCGTCCGCGACGGTCGCACCGGCTCGAGTGCGCCACCGGGTCAGGTCGACGTCACCGACCCGCTGGTCGGGGGTCTCCGCGTGCGTCTGGTCCATCGACCCACCCTGCCCGAGGGTCGGTGTGAGCGGTCAGTCCTTCGCGTCGGCGTAGCTGTCGACGACCGCGACGCTGAGCGGGAACGTGACCGGGAAGTCGCGGAAGAGCAGCCGTCCGGCGTCGACCGCTGCCGACCGGACCTGCCCGGCGACTCACTCGGCGTGCTGCTCGGGCGCGTGCACCACGAGCTCGTCGTGCACGAAGAACACCAGGTGCGGCCCGGCGGTGACCGGCCCCGGGAACCGCGCGGCGATGCGGGTCCGCAGTGCCCCCATCCACGCGAGCGCCCACTCGGCGGCCGTGCCCTGCACCACGAAGTTCCGGGTGAAGCGCCCCCAGCTGCGGGCTCGCGACTCCACCGCCCGCTGCATCGCGGGGGTGCCCTCGACCGAGTACGCGTGGTTGCGCGCCTCGAACCAGGAAGCATCGGGGACGGGTGACGTCCGCCCGAGGAGCGTCGTCACGGGCTCCCCGCGCTCCCCCGCGCGGGCGGCACGCTCGACGAGGGCCAGCGCCTGCGGGAAGGCCCGGGCGAGCCGGGGCACGAGCCGACCGCCCTCGCCCTGGGTCGCGCCGTACATCGCGCCGAGCATCGCCCCCTTCGCCTGCTGCCGGGTCTCGACCGCGCCCGAGGCCACCACGCCGTCGTAGAGGTCTCGCCCGTCGCCCGCCGCGGCCATCGCGCGGTCCCCCGCCATCGCGGCGAGCACGCGCGGTTCGAGCTGCGCGGCGTCGGCGACCACGAGCTTCCAGCCCGGGTCGGCCACCACGGCGCTCCGGATGCCCTTCGGGAGCTGCATCGCTCCCCCGCCGTCCGCGGCCCAGCGACCGGTCACGACCCCGCCGACGACGTACTTCGGGTGGAACCGCCCGTCGCGCACCCAGTCGTCGAGCCAGGTCCACCCGTTCGCGGTGAGGAGGCGGGCGAGCCGCTTGTACTCCAGGAGCGGCTCGATGACGGGGTGGTCGAGTTCGCGGAGCTCCCACTTCCGGGTGCTCGTCACGGTCAGCCCCGCCCGGCGCAGTGCCCGCAGGACGTCGGCCGGCGAGTCCGGGTTGAGCGCGGGGTCGTCGAGGCGCTCGCGGATGACCGCGGCGATCTCCTCGAGCCGACGCGGACGGACGCCGTACGGCACCCGCGGCCCGAGCTCCTGTTCGAGGAGCCGCTCGTGCACGTCCACCCGCCACGGCAGGCCGGCGTGCAGCATCTCCGCCGCGACGAGCGCGCCGGCCGACTCCGCGGTCAGGAGCAGCCGCAGGGCACCGGGCGCCGAGGATGCGGCGACCGCGGCCGTCTGCGCCCGGAACTCGGCGACCGGGTCCAGCGGGTCGTCCGGCACCGGCGCGGCGAACAGCGCGTCGTCGAAGAGCGGGGCGTGCGTCGGCTGGGCGGCGCGCGCCTCCAGGACGGGTGGCGCGTCGAGCGCGTCGAGGGGTGCCGCCTGCAGCGCGGTCCCGCGGGCCGCGAGCGCTCCCCGCAGGACGCGGCGCCCGAGCCGCAGGTCGACGCACCGTGCGACGCGGCCGCCGGCCGCCAGGACGGCCGGGTACCAGCGCGCCGTGTCGTCCCACACCCAGCGCACGCCCGGTCCGTCGTGTGCTGCGACGAAGGCCGGGAGGCTCGACTCGGCGAAGCGCTCCGGCGCGCCGTCGGCGGTCCCCGCGTCCGTCAGCGGCGTCGCGGAGACGCTGCCGTCGACGCGGCTGAGGACGTGGTGCACGGGACGATCATGCCGTGCACCGCCGTCCGTCGGTCGCGGTCACTCCCCCGGGCGGACCGCAGCGGTGTCCGCGACGTCGATGCGGACGTCACCGTCGGGTGCCTCGGAGACCTCGACGCGGGGGTCCGCGTCGTGTGCGTTGGACCCGGACATGCGGCGGAGGGTGTCCTGTCGGCGCTCCTCGAACGTCATGTCGACGCCGTCGTCGAGGTGGTCGCGGTCGGGGTGCCGGTGGTCGTCGTGCTCGGTCATGGACCCGACCGTACGCGCGGCCCATGAACCTGACGAAGCTTCGACGATTCTGCGCTATCCGGACAACCCGCGATGATGGAGCGGTGCACCAGACGATCGACGACCACGAGGCGTGGCTGGAGGTCCCCGCTGACGCGGTCCCCGTGAACGCCACCGTCCGCTACGAGGACCGCGGCGAGCGCCACGTCGGCACCGTGGTCGACGAGCTCACGACCCCGGGAGCGACCGCGCTCGTGGTGCTCGACGAGGACGGCGCGCCGCGGGTCGTCCCGACAGAGGCCCGACTCGAGGTCCGGGTCAACACAGGGGGACGTTGACCGCCAGGCCGCCCATCGCGGTCTCCTTGTACTTCGTCGACATGTCGGCGCCCGTCTGCCGCATGGTCTCGACGACCTGGTCGAGCGACACGTGGTGGACGCCGTCGCCACGGAGGGCCATCCGTGCCGCGTTGATCGCCTTGTTCGCCGCGATCGCGTTCCGCTCGATGCACGGGATCTGCACGAGGCCGCCGATCGGGTCGCAGGTGAGACCGAGGTTGTGCTCCATGGCGATCTCGGCCGCGTTCTCGACCTGCTCCGGGGTGCCGCCGAGGACCTCCGCGAGCCCGGCCGCGGCCATCGAGGCCGCCGACCCGACCTCGCCCTGGCAGCCGACCTCGGCCCCGGAGATCGACGCCCGCTCCTTGTAGATCGAGCCGACCGCGCCGGCGGTCAGCAGGAACCGCACCACGGCGTCGTCCCGACGGTCCGCCGTGACCTCGGGGACGTAGGTGAGCGCGTAGGACAGGACGGCGGGGATGATCCCCGCGGCGCCGTTCGTCGGGGCGGTGACGACCCGGCCCCCGGTCGCGTTCTCCTCGTTCACCGCCATCGCGACGAGGTTGACCCACTCCATCGCGAACAGCGGGTCGTGGTCGGGATCGTCCCGGACGAGCTGCTCGTACCAGGTCGCCGCGCGGCGCCGGACGTCGAGACCACCGGGGAGCGTGCCGGTCCGCCGGACGGACCGCTCGACGCACTGCTCCATCACGGCGTGGATACCGAGGAGCCGCTCGCGGACGGCTGCCTCCGAGGTGTCGAGGGCGACCTCGTTCGCGAGTGCGATCCCGCTCACCGGCAGCCCGGAGCGTGCGCACTCGGCGAGCAGCTCGGCGCCGCTGGAGAACAGGTGCGGCACGTGGTCGCCGACGGGGATCGCCGCGCCCGCCACCTCGGCGCCGCCGACCTCGCCGCTCGCGGTCTCGGGGACTCGGTCGGTGTCGCCGTCGCCGTCGCCGTCGCCGTCGCGCGTGATGAACCCGCCACCGATCGAGTAGTACGTCTCGTCGGCGAGCACGACCCCGTCGGCGTCGGTCGCCCGCAGCCGCATGCCGTTCGGGTGCCGCGGGAGCATCGTCAACGGGTGGAGCACGATGTCCGCGAGCCGGAACGGCACACTCGTGCCGTTCGCGAGGCGGAGCGTGCCCGTTCGTTCGAGCTCCGCAAGGTCGAGCGCCATCCGGTCCGGGTCGACCGTCTCGGGGTCGGCCCCGGCCAGCCCGGCGGCGACGGCCCCGAGGGTCCCGTGCCCGTGCCCGGTCGAGGCGAGGGAGCCGTAGAGGTCCACGCGGACCGCGGCGACGCCGGCGTCGGGCAGCCCGGCGGTGAAGGCGGCCCCGGCGCGCATCGGCCCCACGGTGTGGGAGCTCGACGGGCCGACACCGATGCTGAACAGATCGAAGACGGAGACCGGCACGCCGCCACACTAGCCCGTCCGGACGGACGGACGACCGGTCCCGCGCGGCCGCGGGGGTCGGAGCCGGCCCCGGACGGCTACGGGACGAGGACGATCTTGCCGCGGGTGTGCCGCTGCTCGAGCTCGGCGTAGGCGTCCTGCACCCGGTCGAGCGGGTACGTCCCGGCGATCGGGACCTCGATCGCCCCGTCGGCGACCTGCAGCGCGAGTGCGCCGAGGATCTCCGGGTCCGCGGTGTCCGCACTGCCCGAAGCCTTCGCCCCGAGCTCCGCCGCGACCTCGAACGCGATGATCGTCTCGATGCGGTCCACCGGGACGCCGAGCGCGACACCGAGGTGCACGTACTCGGGGCCGTACGTGTCGATGAGCGCGTCGACACCGTTCGTCGCCAGCTCCTCGATCCGCTCCTGCAGACCGTCGCCGTACGACACGGGCCGGGCGCCCTTCGACCGGAGCCAGTCGTGGTTCGCCTCGGAGGCGATCGCGATGACGTCGATCCCCTCGTTCGTGAGCAGCTGCGTCACGAAGCCGCCGACGCCGCCGGCGGCCCCGGACACGACGACCGTCTCCCCCGGCCGCGGGTCCACGGCACGCACGGCCGCTGCCGCGGTCGTCGCGATGACGTCGAGCCCGCCGGCGACCTCCCACGAGAGCAGGTGCGGCTTCTGCACGACCTGGCCCGCCGGCACCGACACGTACTCGGCCTGGCTCGACCGCTCCCACGACCAGCCGAGGACCTCCTCGCCCTCGTCGACGCCGTCCACGCCCGCACCGACCGCCACGACGATGCCCGCGAAGTCGGTGCCCTGCCCCGAGGGCAGCTTCGACGGGTCCTCGCCGTCGAAGAGGCCTTGGCGGATCGCCGTCTCCCCCGGGTTGATGCCGGCGGCGCGCACCCGGACGAGCACCCTGCCCGCCTCGACCGGAGGGACCGGGACCTGCTCGACGTGCAGCACGGAGCGGTCACCCCACTCGGAGAACCGGACGGCGCGCATGGTGTCGGGGATCTCTGCCATGCCGACAACGCTACGCCCCGCCCGTCGACACCGGCCATGGACCGCTCCATCGGCACCGGCGTGCGAGACTGACGCCATGCCCATCCTCAACAAGGACATGCAGGTCTGCATGTCGCTGGCGGCCCGACCGAGCAACATCGGCACCCGGTTCCACAACTTCCTGTACGACGAACTCGGGCTGAACTTCCTCTACAAGGCGTTCACGACGACCGACCTGCCCGGTGCCGTCGCGGGCATCCGGGCGCTCGGCATCCGCGGCTGCTCGGTGTCGATGCCCTTCAAGGAGGCGATCATCCCGCTCGTCGACGTCATCGAGGAGTCGGCGGCGGCGATCCAGTCCGTGAACACGGTCGTGAACGACGACGGGGTCCTCACCGCGTCGAACACCGACTACGAGGCCGTGGCGTCCCTGCTCGCGAGCCACGACGTGGACCGTGCCTCCCGGGTGCTGCTGCGCGGGTCCGGCGGCATGGCCAAGGCCGTGACGGCGGCGTTCCGCGGCGCCGGGTTCGAGCACCTGACCGTCGTCGCACGGAACGACGACACCGGCCCGGCCCTCGCGGCGCAGTACGGCTACGAACGGGTCGCGGACGAGCGCGATGCCGGTGCGGCCGACGTCCTCGTGAACGTCACCCCGCTCGGGATGCGGGGCGACGACGAGGACACGCTCGCGTTCGTGGACGATCGCATCGCCGCGGCGCACACCGTCTTCGACGTGGTCGCGTTCCCGTCGGAGACGCCGCTCGTGCGCGCCGGTCGAGCCGCCGACAAGCACGTCATCACGGGCGCTGAGGTCATCGCCCTCCAGGTGGCCCGCCAGTTCGAGCGGTACACGGGCGTCGCACTGACGGACGACCAGGTGCGTCGCGCGAGCGAGTTCAGCCGCGCCGAGTAGCGGCGGTCCAGCGCGTCGGCCTGGAGGCCCGTGGCGGCGCCGCCACGGGCCTCCAGGCCGTCCTTCAGTCGCGCCCGGCGCGACCCGCTGCGACCCAGCCGAGCCGCCGCAGCGTCTCGCAGTTCCGCACCCAGATCGCCGGCTGCATCAGGACGTCGGGGACGTGCGACCCGGGCCCCGCGATCGCGTTCTCGACGATCGTGACCTTGCAGCCCCGCCGGTGCTCCTCGACCGTCAACTCGACGCGGGCCTCGCCCATCGGCCAGCCCTCCGGCCGGATCGTCATCGCGCGGGGCGGGTCCCAGACCTCCACGGTCGTCGTGTCGTCGATCACGATCGGCCAGACGCCGAAGGAGTGGTGGATCCGGCTGCCGACCGCCGGCCATCCCGGGTCCTCGCCGCGCATCCGTGATGCGCCGACCACCCAGGTCGTGTAGAGCCAGCCGTCGCGGAACACGTCGAAGACGTCCTCCGGGCGGCAGTGCAGGATGCGGACGTTCTTCGCCATGGATCAGTCCTCCGGTGCGAGATCGACGTCGGCGGGCAGGCCGAACGTGTGGCGCAGGGCGCTCTTGGCCGCGTGCCAGCCGGCCATGCCGTGCACTCCGGGGCCGGGCGCCGCGCTCTGCGACGCCAGGTACATGCCGCCGCCCATCCGCCACGGGTCCGACGACAGGACCGGGCGCTTGACGAGCTGCCAGAAGCTCGCGGCCCCCGCGGCGATGTCGCCGCGCTCGAAGTTCGGGTTGTACTCGGCCATCTGGACCGCCGTGCGGCTGGACGAGTGCAGGACGACGTCGCGGAACCCCGGAGCGAACCGTTCGATCTGCCGGGTGACCGCCTCGGTCTGGTCGACGTCGGACCCGGCGGGGACGTGCGCGTACGCCCAGAAGACGTGCTTCCCGGCCGGTGCCCGGGTCGGGTCCACCACCGTGGGCTCGGAACCGAGGACGTACGGCCGCTCGGCGTGCTGACCGCGAGCCACCGCTCCCTCGGCCTCGGCGATCTCGGCGCGCGTCCCGCCGATGTGCACCGTCCCGGCCTTCCGGAGCTGCTCGTTCTCCCACGGGATCGGCCCGGACAGCGCGAAGTCGACCTTCGCGGCCGCGTTGCCGAAGCGGAAGCGGCGGAGCGCCCCGCGCCGCGGTGTCGGGATCTGCGTGCCGGCGATCCGGAGCATCCCGGGCACGCTCGTGTCGAACAGCACCGCCTTCGCCGGCGTCAGGTCGCCGAGGCTCGTGACGTCGCGCCCGGTCTCGATCGTGCCCCCGTGCGCGAGGAGGTCCGCGGCGAGCGCGTCGACGATCGCCTGGCTGCCGCCGATCGGCACCGGCCACCCGCGGGCGTGGGCGTACGACCCGAGCGACAGCGCCGCCGCGGCGGTCGACAACGACGGCACGTGCTGGATGGAGTGGGCCGCGACGCCGGTCACCATGGCCGGTGCCACGTCCTCCCGGAAGCGGGCGTTCCACGCGCGGGTGCCCTGCTCGAGCGCACGGAGACCGAAGCGGGCGACCGTCAGCGGGTGCCGCGGCACGTGCAGGAGCGCGTCGGTCGCGAAGTCGGCCACCTGGTCGGCGTTCCGCGAGAGCGGCGCCATGAGGTGGTGGAACGCCGGGCCGTCGGCTCCGAGCGAGGCAGCCGTCTCCGCGAGGTCGCGGTGGGCGATGCCCGCGCGGCCGCCGTCGAGCGGGTGCCCGTACTGCACCTCCGGGAGGCGCAGCTCGATGCGGTCCTCGAGCCGGAACGCCCGGAAGAACTCCGACTGCAGCGCCATCGGGTGCACGGCGGAGCAGACGTCGTGCCGGAAGCCGGGCAGGGTGAGCTCGGCGGTGCGGGCTCCCCCGCCGATCGTGTCGTTCCGCTCGACGACCTCGACGCGGAGCCCGGCACGTGCCAGGGTCACCGCTGCCGCGAGTCCGTTCGGTCCGGCTCCGACCACCACCGCATCCACCATGGGTCCGAGCCTAGGGACCGCGAGGTGCGGAGGGGTTCAGGGCTGGTCGTCAGGCGTGGATGCCGGGCGGGCCGTGGTGTCGCGCCCCGCTCAGGTGCGCGCGGTGTCAGCGTCCGCCGGGTCGGACCCGTCCTCGTCGCCGTCGGCGTCGTCGGGCTCGTCGGCGTCCGGTGCGGTCGAACCCACGGGGTGCTCGGCGAGCAGGGTGGCGAAGTCCTCGTCGAGCAGCTGCTGCAGGCGCTCGTCACGGCCCACCTCGTAGTCGTCCGCCGGGCGCTGCGCCCACCCGAGCCGCCCGACGACGGTGGTGCCGATGTCGTCCCAGGCGCGAGCGCGGGCCTGGAGCACGATGCCGTCGACGAACTTCTGGTCGTCCCGGCGCCGGTCGAGCAGGTCCGCGAGCTGCTCGTACGTGGCCTCGCGCGTGCGGAGCTTCAGGTCGTCGCCGCGGCGGTAGTCGTGCTGGTGCCGCGAACGGCCCTTCTGCTTGCTCGACGTGGCGCGGATCTCCCGCATCCGGGCGGCGTCGCCGCGCTGCTCCTCGGCCATCCGGTGGAGTTCCTGCCGGGCGGCGTCGGCGATGAGCGCGTGGTCGAAGTACCCCTGGTCGCGCAGGGCGTTCGTGATGATGCGGTTCGCCACCGCCACGACGATCGCGGCCTTCGCGATGAGGAAGCCCTCGTCGACGGCACGCTTCAGCTCGACCTGGCTGACGGGTCGGTCGCGCACGTCGTTCTTGCTGCGTCGTCCGAACAGGGCCATGCCCACGACGATACCGGCGTCCGGTGACCGTCAACCGCCGGGCGGACCCGGGATCAGCACCCGGACGGACGACGCGCCACCACGGCGTCCGTAGTGTCGGAGCCATGACCACGTACCCGACTGCTCCTCGGACCGGCCTCGGGACGGCCAGCCTCGTCCTCGGCATCTGCTCGCTCCTCGCGGGCTGGACGTTCTTCGCACCCGTCGTCGGGCTGTGCCTCGGCATCGCCTCACGGTCGCGCGAACCGATGGCGCGGGGACGGGCGGGGTGGGGCATCCTGCTCAACCTCGTCGCGCTCGCGGTGTGGATCTTCGTCGGCGCGCTGCTCGTCATCGGTGGGTCGTTCGCCGTCTGGCACGGGGCGACCACCGGCCGCTGACACCACGCTCGGCGCTCGGCGCTCGGCGCTCGGCGCTCGGCGGTCGGCGGTCGGCGCTCGGCGCTGCACGCCGCACAACCAAAGGCACCCGGAACCGCGGAGAACCGCGGTTCGCTGTGACTTCGGTTGTGCAGACGCGAAGCGCACCACGGCACTGCGGCGCCGCGGCACCGCCGCGCGCCCGCGCGCGTCAGAGCACGAGCCCGTACACCGCCACGTCGACCCGCCGCGGCCCGAGGGGCATCGCGCTCCGCAGGGTCCCCTCGTGCACGAAGCCGAGCCGCTCGGCGAGGCCGCGGCTCCGCGCGTTGTCGACCGCCGTCCGGATCTCGACCCGCGCACACCCGCGCGCCCGGGCGACCCCGATGAGCACGGTGGCCGCCCGTCGGACGATCCCCCGTCCCTCCAGGCCGGCGTCGATCCACCAGCCGAGCGACGCCTGCCCGAGGTACGGGTCGAAGGCGAGCGACGCGGCCCCCACGACACGGTCGTCCGACCGGATGACGCACGGCAGCGAGCGGTCCATCGCGTACTGCCCGAGCAGGTGCTCGGTGTGCATGGCGATCGTCTCGACGCTCTGGTCCTGCCACGCCCACGGCTCCGCGGCCCGGAGCCGGTCGAGGTTGGCGACGACGAGGCCGTGCAGCGGCTCGACGGTGGTCAGGTCGCGCAGCGTCAGCGTGCACCCGTCCCCGAGGTCCCGTCCGAACGCCGCCACGGACCCGACGATATGCACGTCATCGCCGCGGCGTCCACGGGCGGTTACAGTCGAGGCATGCCCGAGACCATGGGTCTGCGCGACCGGAAGCGCATCGAGACGCGACGACGCATCGCCGAGTCGGCCCGGTCGTTGGCGCTCGAGCACGAGATCGACCACACCACGATCGAGCAGATCGCCGCGCGGGCGGACGTCTCGCCCCGCACGTTCTTCAACTACTTCGACTCGAAGGAGGACGCCGTCCTCGGGCACACCGAGCTCGACCTCTCCCCGGAGGCACTGGCCGCGCACCTCGAGACGGTCGACGGCGAACCGGCGGCGCAGGCGGTCGTCGACCTCGCGTTCCTGGTGTTCGGGGAGACCTTCGCGGACGAGGCCGAGCGGACGGCACGCAAGGAGCTCGTCGTGCGGTTCCCGCAGCTGATTCGTCGGCAGGTCAACCGGATGACCTCGGTGTCCGAGGCCATGGTCGGTGCGGTCCGCACCGTGCTGGAACGCGATCCGGCGTGGGGTCCGGAGGCCGCGACCCCGCAGGCTGCGGAGATGCTGCTCGGCATGTGCATGACGGCACTCCGCACCGCCGCACGCGACGCGGACACCGCCCCGGACGAGGTGCGGGGACGGATGGTCGCCCTGATCCGCGACACGGCGTCGCGGATCGCGACCGACTGACGGACTGGAGGCACGGTGCCAGCTGGCACCGTGCCTCCAGTCCGTCTCCTGGTCGCGTCAGCCCTTGCTGATGAACCCTTCCTTCGTCATCCAGTCGAAGGCGACGTCCGCGGGCTCGCGGCCCTCGACGTCCACCTGACGATTGAGCTCCTGCAGGACCGCGTCGGTGAGCTTCGGGGAGATCTGGTCGTAGACGTCCTCGAGCTGCGGGTACTCCTCGAGCGTCTCCGTGGAGAGCACGGGCGCGACGTTGTACGCCGGGAAGAACCCGCGGTCGTCCTCGAGCACCTGCAGGCCGAGCGACTTGATGCGGCCGTCGGTCGTGAAGACCTCGCCGAAGTTGCACTTGCCGCGGTCGGTGGCGGTGTAGACCGTGCCGGTGTCGAGGATGTCGACGTTCCCGGCCGGGATCGCGGACTCCCCGGAGCCGCCGACCTGCAGGTCGTACTTCTTGAGCATGGGCTTGAAGCCGTCGGCACGCGAGTTGAACTCGGACTCGACGCAGAACGTCCGCTGGTCGGCCGGCAGGTCGGCGATCTGCGAGAGCTTCGTGATCCCGCCGAGCTCCTCCACGGCCTCCTCGCGCACGGCGAACGCGTACGTGTTGTTCATCGGAGCGGGCGGCAGCCAGGTCAGTCCGTTGTCGGCGTCCTCCTTCCGGACGGCCTCGTACTGCTCCTGCTTGTCCGGGATCCCGGCCTCGTGTCCCATGTACGTCAGCCACGCGGTGCCGGTGTACTCGTAGGTCATGTCGGCCTGGTGCCCGGTCATGAGCTGGCGGACGGCGACACTGCCCGGCACGTTCGTCTCGTCGGTGACGTCGAACCCGGCGGCCTTCGCGGCGAGCACCGCGATCTTCCCGAGCACGAGCTGCTCGGTGAAGTTCTTCGACGTCACCGTGATGTGGGCGCCCTCGGGCAGGTCGTCGATGCGCTCGATCGTGCCGGGCCCGGCGGCGGGCACGAACGACGCGGCGGGTTGGAGACCGCAGCCGGTGAGGGCGAGGGCGGATGCCCCCGCGAGGACGGCGGCGGCGACGGAGCGGCGCTTCATCGGAGTCCCTTCGGTCGTGCGACGGTCTCGACGATCCGGCCCACCCAGTCGATGGACAGCGCGAGGAGGGCGATGAGGAGCGCCCCGGACACGAGCACCTTCGGCAGGAAGAGGTTCACGCCGGTCGTGATGAGCAGTCCGAGGCCGCCGGCACCGATGAAGGTGGCGAGGGCCGCGGAGCCGACGAGCAGCACGAGGGCGGTGCGGATGCCGGCGAGCATGACCGGGACCGCGAGCGGCAGTTCGACCTTGAACAGGACGGACGCGGCGCTCATGCCCATGCCCCGACCTGCCTCGACGAGCCGCTGGTCGACGCTCTCGATGCCGATGATCGTGTTCCGGAGCACGGGCAGGATCGCGTAGAGGACGAGGGCGACGATCGCCGCCCAGGAGTTGAAGCCGAGCCACGCCGCGAGCAGCACCACGAGGCCGACGGCCGGGGCTGCCTGCCCCACGTTCGCGACGGCGAGGATCGCACCGCTCGCCCGACGGAACGGCCCGCGGGTCAGGAGCACGCCGAGGGGGATGCCGATGACGAGCACGATGACCGTCGACGCGAGCGTCAGGTACAGGTGCTGCCCGGTCAGGGCGAGGATGTCCGCCGGGTTGAGCGTGGTGCGCTCGGTCGGCGTGAGGTCCGCGGTGTTCAGCCAGACGACGAACGCCACGAGGACCAGGAGGATGACGACCGGCTGCACGACGAGCCCGCGCCACGAGACGCGCGTGGGGCGGTCGGTGCCGGCTGCGACGACGTCAGTCATCGGCGCGCTCCGTGTCGGCGGCCGGTGCCGGCGCGGACGGCAGCGTCTCGATCGGGTTCGTGTTCGTGCCGACCGGGGTGTACGCCTGCTCCTCGGCCGCGGCGGCGCGCGACTTCGTGATGGCGTCCATCACGGTCTCGACGGTGATGACCCCGCGGAACGCATCCCGGCGGCCGGTGACGATGGCGGCACCGGCGCTCGACACGAGCATGGTGTCGAGCGCGTCGTTCAGGGTCGCGGCCTCGCCCACCACGGGCAGGTCGGGGTCGATGCCCTCGGGGATCCGCTCGAGCCGCTCGAGCTGGCGTCGGGTCGGCCAGCCGATCGGCCGCTGGCGACGGTCCACGACCACCGCGTGCCCGTGACCGCCGGCTTCGCGCATCCGCTGCAGGACGGCCTTCGCCTCTTCTCCGGGCGAGCAGGTCACGGCCGACTCGACCTCGACGTCGCGCACCCGGTTCAGCGTGAGCTGCTTGAGGCCGGCGCCCGAGCCGATGAAGTTCTCCACGAACTCGTTCGCGGGCTCGGCGAGGATGCGCTCCGGGGTGTCGTACTGCACGATGTGGGCGCCCTCGGAGAACACGACGATCCAGTCGCCGAGCTTCACGGCCTCGTCGAAGTCGTGCGTGACGATGACGATCGTCTTGTGCAGCTCCTCCTGGATGCGGAGGAGCTCGTCCTGCAACCGCTGCCGGGTGATCGGGTCGACCGCGCCGAACGGCTCGTCCATCAGCAGGACGGGCGGGTCGGCGGCGAGCGCCCGGGCCACGCCGACGCGCTGCTGCTGGCCGCCCGACAGCTCACGCGGGTAGCGGTCGCGGTAGGTGTCGGGGTCGAGCGAGACGAGGTCGAGCAGCTCGTCGACGCGCGCGGCGATCTTCTCCTTGGACCAGCCGAGCATCTTCGGCACGATCGCGATGTTCGCCGCGACCGTCATGTGCGGGAAGAGTCCCCCGGCCTGGATCACGTAGCCCATGCGGCGGCGCAGTTCGTCGCCGTCGATGTTCGTGACGTCGTCCTCACCGACGACGATGCGTCCCTCGGTGGGCTCGATCAGGCGGTTGATCATCTTGAGCGTGGTGGTCTTGCCGCAGCCCGACGGGCCGACGAGCATGACGACCTTGCCTGCCGGGATCTCGAGCGTGATGCCGTCGACCGCGGGCTTCGCCTGGCCCGGGTAGCGCTTCGTGACCTCGTCGAGCAGGATGCCGCGGCCGGTGACGGCCGGGTCGACGGTGGCGCCGTGCTGGCCGGTGCCGGTGCCGTGCTGGGCGGTGCCGGCCTTGTCGGTGCTGGTGCGTTCAGTGCTGGACACGGATTCCTCGCGAGATGGTCAGGCGGCCGAGGCCGAGGAGCAGGAGGTCGAGGACCAGGGCGAGCAGGACCACGCCCACGGTGCCCACGACCACGGAGTTCAGGGCGTTCGCGCCGCCGAGACGGGAGAGGCCGGAGAAGATGAAGCCGCCGAGGCCGGGGCCGAGCGCGTACGCGGCCACCGCGGCGACGCCCATCACCATCTGCGCCGACACCCGCACGCCGGTGAGGATGATCGGCCACGCCATCGGCAGCTCGACCTGCACGAGTGTCCGGAACCGGCCCATGCCGATGCCCCGGGCGGACTCGACGACGGTGTCGGGGATCTCCCCCAGCCCGACGACCGCGTTGCGCAGGATCGGCAGTGCCGCGAAGAACGTGACCGTGACGACGGACGGCACGACGCCGAAGCCGAGCGGCACGAGCAGCAGGCCGATGACGGCGAACGAGGGCAGCGTCAACCCGACGGTCGACACCTCGTTCGCGGCGGCACGGAGGCCGGGGATGCGGTAGACGAGTGCGGCGAGCACCACGGCGATGACGGTGGCGAGGACGACGCACTGGACCACCAGTGAGAAGTGCTGCCACGAGGAGAACCAGATCTGGTCCCATCGCTCCACGACGTACTGGAACACGGGTGGGCGCTCCTCCCTGGTCGGCCGAAGTACCCACCGGATGGGGCACGAACGCCGACCAAGCTACGCAGCACATCGCTTCTTGTACATCTGCAAATGTTCGGTACGGGCGTATCCAGCGCCCGACGCGTAACGAAAACCCCAGGTCAGACCGTGTGATCCCGACCGACCCTGGGAGATCGGTAACGATACCGAGCAGTGGTCGGCTATGCGCTCAGGTCGCGCAGTCCTGCCCGTTCGGCGACCTCGACCAGGTGTTCGCGCCACGCGACCCACTCAGCCGGGGTCTTCTCGGCGAGGTTGCCGTCGCCGTCACCCGCGGTGCCGTCGAGCATCTCGCGGACGATGTCGGCGTGCCCCGCGTGCCGCGCGACCTCGTACCCCATGTGCACGAGCACCTGGTGGAGCGATACCGACCGGCGGTCCTCGGGCCACCACGGCACGGTGCCGCGGGCGTCGATGTCGAGTGCCTCGATCGTCGCGTCCGCGTGGGCAGCGCTCCGGTGGTGGAACGCGATGACGTCGGCCATGGTCTCGTCCGGACCGGCGAACATGTCGTCGCCCTCCCACGATTCCAGCCAGGCCGGCGCGTCCGGCAGCGGACGGCCGAACACCTCGCCGAAGTAGCCGGCCTGGACCCCGGCGACGTGCTTCACCAGCCCGAGGAGGTTCGTGCCCGTCGGGGTGAGCGGCCACCGTGCCTGGCGCTCGGCGAGTCCCTCGACCTTGGCGAGCAGGGCGGCCCGGTGCTTGCGGAGGTACCGGTGCGGGGTCTCCTTCTCGGAGCCGGTCACCGCGCGGTCGGCGACGGCCGTCCCCGGGGCCGCGGGGCGGACCTCGGGGACGGTGTCGGGGACGTCGTCGTTCATGCCCTCGATCGTGCCGTGCTGCGCTCCTGCACGCGCGCGGACTCCTGGACGGCCACGCGCTCGGCGGTGAGGAGCAGGCCCGAGACGTCCGCGGCGGTGCGGGCGGCCTGGTCGTTCCAACTCGTCAGGTCGCGGACCCGCGCCATCCGGACGTCCGGGGCCGGGCACCACAGGACCGGCGAGCCCTCCTCGACGGCGAGCGCGTTCCAGACGAGGTCGAGGGCGCGCTGGACCCGCTGCGAGTGCACCGCGGCGGGACCACCGGCGGCGTAGACGACCGAGCCGACGAGGCAGGCGCCCACGAGCGGGCGACCCTGCACGCCGACGGCGGACGCACTCGAGGCCTTGCGCATGCGCCCGTGGTCGTCGAGGTAGGCGAACCAGGCGTGCTGGATCCAGCCCCGTTCGATGACGTCCCGGGCGCCGGAGAGGAGCTGTTCGAGGTCGCGCAGTTCCTCGATGCGGGCCTCGGCCCGGCGGGTCCGGACGACTGCGCGGTGTTCGGCGTAGCGGTCGAGCAGGCCGCGGAGTCCTCGGCGTGCGGGTGGGCTGGGGACGGGGGAGGCGTCGGTGGCGACGTCGTGCTGGACGCGGAACTCGAGGGTCATCAGGCCCCTCCGATCTTCACGTGCACGGATGTGTGGGGGTCAGGGTAACTCCGGGTGCGGGCAGCGCAACAGCCCTCAGTCGTCGAGCAACGCGTCGATCGCACGACGGCCGACTACGCGGAACGCCGGGTCGGAGGTCTGGTGCAGGGCGGACGCGATCGCGACGGCCCAGCCGCGGGCGCGTCCCCAGGTCACGTCGTCGACGGCCAGGGCTGTCCGGAAGCCGCAGCGGGCCTCCCGGTCGAGCGTCAACCAGGCGGTCGCGAGGTCCACGGCCCGGTCGCCGGCGGTCACGTCGCCGAAGTCGACGACCGCCGACAGGCGGTCACCGTCGGGGCCGGGCTCGACGAGCAGGTTGAAGGGGTGCAGGTCGCCGTGCACCCAGACGGGAGGCTCGGTGGACGTCGGCAGGTCGGCGGCCGTCCGCCAGGCAGCAGCGAGTTCGCGGGCCCGCGGCACGTCCGAGGTCGCGAGCCGGTGGAGCACCGCCTCCGACCGGTCCGCGAGCGGGACGGCCCGGACCGGGTTCACGGGCGCGTCCGCGGGGGCGGGCGCGTGCAGGAGTCCGAGGAAGGCGGCGAGCGCCTCGCCGACCCGGGGTCCACCTGGCCGGGTGCCCGCTGCCGTGCCGGGGAGCCAGGGGACGATGCTCCAGGACCACGGGTAGCCCGGCCCCGGCTCGCCCGTGCGGACCGGGGCGGGGACGGGGACCACCGGCGCGACGCGACGTGCGATCTCCGGCAGCCATCGTTGCTCGTGCTCGATGAGCCGGGCTGCCGCGGCCCGTCGGGGGAGTCGGACGGCGAGGTCGTCCCCGAGCCGCACGAGCACGTTGTCCCAGCCGTTCGCGGCGACCTCGAGCGGCAGCGCGGCGAGGTCGGGGTGCTGGGCACGGAGCAGCGTCCGGACGAGCGGGACGTCGACGTGCACCTCGGCGGCGGGGGTCGGCACCGAACGAGGCTACCCCCGCCGATCCCCGGTGCCACGCCGTTCGGTCCCCGTGAACGGGGGCCTGAGCGAGAACGTACCGGTTGGTATCCTCATCCCGAGGTGACGTGGGTGGCCCTGGGGGGACCCGCGTCACCGTCGGGTTCGTCGGGGTCCGCGACGACCGCTGCGTCCGGGGCGATCGCTGCGTCCGGGGCGATGATCGCGACCAGGCGGGGGATCTCGGGCCGCGTGCACTCGGTCACGAAGGCGGCGAGGAGCACCGTCCAGAGCTCGCGGAGCCGCTCGAACAGGTCGCTCCGACCGGCGAGGACGTCCGAGACCGTCTGCACACCGGTGTACGCCGGGCTCACCACGCGCCCGATGAGCGCCGGGTCCCAGCGGGCGTCGACCTCGCCCACCGCGATGGCCTCGCGGAAGAGGTCTGCCGTGATCCGCATCCAGTCGGTGTACGGGTCCTGCCGGTCGATGCCGTTGCCCGCGGGTTCGGTGGAGAGCCGGATGCCCGCGCTGACGACCGTCTCCGTGGTCATCTGGACCGCGAGGCCCTGCGACATCCACATCATCGACTCGAGCGGGGTGCGGCCGCGGGCGTGCGCGACCTCGGCGTAGGCACGGGACACCTCGTGCTGCCGGGCGACCACCGCGGCGGCGAGGTCGGCCTTCGACGTGAAGTGGAAGTAGAGCGCCCCCTTGGTCACGCCGGCTCGCTCGGCGACCCCGTCCATCGAGGCGCCGAAGTAGCCGCGCTCGTCGAACTCCTTCGCGGCACCCTCGATGATGGCCGCCCGGGTCGCGACGGCGCGCCGCTGCCGGGAGCGTCCGTCCTCTGCCATGCACGACCTCCGAGGCGATGCTACCGATCCGGGGCTGTCCGGCCGGGTCACAGCGGACCTCCGGGCGCCGTCCAGCGCGGGTGCCCTAGCGTCGTCGGCATGCAGGCGTGGACGAACCCGGCGCTCCTGGCCCGGACGGGCTCGTGGCTGCTGCTGCCCGTGGCCGTCCTCGACTGGTTCGCGCTGGCGCCGCAGGCCGTCGTCGTGACGGCGTTCCTCGTCGCCGTCGTCGGACTCGCCGCGGTCGCCGCCGCCCTGGTCGCCCGGATGCTCCGGCGTTCGCGGGCCGCGATGGCGGGAGTCGGGATCGCCCTGCTGCTCGGGGGCCTCGTGGTGTTCGGACTCGACCCGTTCCCGAGCACCTTCCCCCTCATCGACTCCTGGTGGCCGGACGCCGTCACGCAGCCCCAGGTCGTCGGCAGCGCGTACTGGATGCTGCTGGGGCTCGGCATCGAGCTCGCGGGTGTCGGCATGCTCGCCACGCTCCTCGTCGTGTCGCTCACCGGACCGGCCGGCGCGACCGACCGCCGCGGCGGGCGCTGACCCATGCGACGCTGACCCGTGCGGCCCTGACCCGTGCGGCCCTGACCCGTGCGGACCTGACCCGCGCCGACTCGGCCGGCGCCTTCCCGGGGCGGCGGGATGCGGCCGGTGCGCGGCGGCTCAGGTCCGTCGTGCCGTGGTGACGGCGACCGCGGCCGTGGGGTCGTCGTCGGGCAGCAGGTCGCGCACGGCCCCGACGCCCTCGGCCGCGACGACCCGGGCGAGGTGTGCCAGGTCCTCGACTCCCGCGAGCGCGACGGCCCCGTCCGAGCACAGCACGAGGACGTCCCCGGCCGCGAGCTCCGCGGTCACCGGACGGCGGGAGGAGCCGGAGGGCTGCAGCGCGACCGGGAGGCCGGGGGACCGGAGCTCCTCGACCCGGCCGTCGTCCCGCACCACGGCCGCCAGACCGTGCCCGAGGTCGACGAGGTCGACGCGACCCGACCCGGGGTCGAGCCGCGCGTGTGCGAGCGTGGCGACCGCGCCGGCGACCGACAGATCGGGGGCGAGTTGCGCCTCCAGGCCGGCGACCGCCGCGTCGAGCGGCTGGTCCGTCCGTGCCGCCACGGCGCCGCGGACGGTGGAGGCGAGCAGCGCCGAGGCGCGGCCGGCGGACACGGTGCCGACCGTCAGGTGCACCGCGCCGTCAGCGGCCGTCCGGTGGTCGACCACGTCGCCACCCCCGGTGTCCGGCTGCACGACGACCGACTCGACGACGACGCCGGGCGCGACGGGGGGCTCGGGAGCCAGGCCGTCCAGGACCCGACGGACACGACGCCGGTCGACGGCCTGGCCGAGCTCGCGCTCCGCCCAGTGCGCGAGGTCCTGCAGCAGGGCGACGTCCTCGGGACTGAACGTGCGCGGCTGGGCGTCCATGATGCAGAGCGTGCCGACCCGGGTGCCGTCGAGCATCGTGAGCGGGGCGCCCGCGTAGAAGCGGACCCCGTGCTCGGCGACCGCGGCCGTCGTGGCGAAGCGCGGGTCGAGCGTCGTGTCCGCGATGACCATCGGCTCCGGCGTCAGGACCGTCGTCGCGCAGAACTGCTCCTCGGCCGGGACGCTCGTGCCCTGCTGCCAGCCGAAGGTCGACTGCGTGGTCACGACGTCCTGGTGCACGAGGTTGAGGAAGGTCAGCGGGACCCCGAAGGCCTCCTGCGCCATCCGGGTGATCCGGTCGAACCGCTCCTCGGGGCCGCTGCCGAGCACCCCGAGCGCCTCGACGACGGCGGAGCGCCGGGCTGCGGGGTCGAGGTGCGCGGGGTCGAGGTGCGCGGGGTCGAGGTGCGCGGGGTCGTGCTGGGTCACACCCCCTGTGTACCCGCACCGTCCGTGGTGAACCATCCCCGAGGGTTGGGGTCAGCGGTCAGCTCACGGCGTTCGGACACCGGCGCCGCCCACTGCGCGGCGTTCGCGAGGACCCGTTGCACGTCCGGGTGGTGGTACACCGGGTACTCCTGGTCGCCGGGCGAGAAGTAGAACACCCGCCCGAGGCCCCGGCGGTACGCGACACCGGAACGGAAGACCTCGCCGCCCGTGAAGGTCGAGAGGAAGACCTCCTCGTCGGCGCGCGGGATGTCGAAGAACTCGCCGTACATCTCCTGCTGGTCGATGACGATCGGGTGCGGGACGCCCTGCGCGATCGGGTGGTCCGGGGCGATCGCCCAGACGAGTTCACGGTCCTGCCCGTCGTTGCGCCACTTGAGCGAGCACGTCGTGCCCATCAGGCGCTTGAACGGCTTCGAGTAGTGACCGGAGTGCAGCACCACGAGGCCCATGCCCGCGTGCACGGCGTCGACCACGCGCTCCACGACCTCGTCGGCGACCTCGTCGTGGGCGGCGTGCCCCCACCAGAACAGCACGTCCGTCTGCGCCAGGCGTTCCGCGGTCAGGCCGTGCTCGGGCTCCTGCAGGGTCGCGGTGCCGACCTCGGCGCCGGGCAGGAGTTCGTGTAGCGCCGCCGCGATCACGGCGTGCATGCCGTCCGGGTAGTGCCCGATGACCGTCGCGTCGCCGCGGCTCTCGTGCACGTTCTCGTTCCAGACGACGATCCTGGGTGCGACCTCGCTCATGCGACGACCTCCATCTCTCGACCCGCAGCAGCGGACGCGTAGATCGCGTCGACGACACGGCTGCGGTGCAGTGCGAACTCTCCGTGGTGCCCCGCGTGGTCACCGGAGCGGACCGCGGTGAGGAACTCCTCGATGACGCGCTGGTGGTGTCCGGCGGGGACGCGCACACCCGGCCGGGTGACCGTCGGCACGCCCTGCTCGTCGGAGTACAGCGTCACGGTGCCCTCGGTGGCGTAGTCACGGACGAACAGGCGGGCACCACCGATCGAACCGAGCAGCTCGACCTCGATGTCCTCGACGTCCTTCGAGTAGCTGGCCCAGCTCGCCTGGAGCTGCAGGCTCGATCCGTCCTCGAACCGGAGCAGTGCGTTCGCGAAGTCCTCGACGTCGAACGGGCGCCCGGTGGCGGCGGACACCGGGTCGCGGTCGCTCCCGCCCCGACCGGCGCTGCCGAGCTCGTCGTAGGCCACGGCGCTCGCGGTCACGACGCGCGGTTCCCCGAGCAGGTGCAGGGCGATGTCGAGCACGTGCGAGCCGAGGTCGATGAGCGGACCGCCGCCCGCGGTCTCCTTGTTCGCGAACCAGCTCCGGATGCCGGGGATCCCGGCTCGTCGCAGCCAGCTCGCACGTGCGTGGTAGACGTGCCCGAGCGGGCCGTTGCCGTCGGCGTCGCGCTGCGCGAGGTGGTCGCTGAGGAACTGCACGTCGGCGCGTCGGCGGTGGTTGTACGCGACCTCGAGCACGCGGTCGTTCCGCACGGCGGCGTCGACCATCTCCTGCGCCTGGTCGCCCGTCGTGGCGAGCGGCTTCTCGCAGAAGACGTGCTTGCCGGACTCGAGCGCCGCCACCGCGATCGGGTGGTGCAGGGCGTTCGGGACGCCGATCGACACGATGTCGAGGTCGTCGCGGGCGACGAGGTCCTGCCAGTCCGCGTACCGGTTCGGTACGCCTCGGGAGTCGGCGAGCTCGTGCAGCCGATCGGTCTCCTGGCCGGCGAGGGCGATGACCTCGACCCCGGGCAGCGCGGTGTAGGCGTCGAGGTGCGTGGTGCCGGCGAAGCCGAGGCCGATCACCCCGACGCGCAGGGGTGGCGTGGTGTCCGTTGGTGTCGTCGTCGACATGCGGTCAACGCTAGTCGGAGCGCGGGTCGAATCGATACGACCGGCGGCGTGTCGGGGTTCTGTCGGGAACGGTGCGTCACCATGTCGGCATGACGCCCCGATCCCTGTTCCGCGCCGCCGCGGTCGCCGAGCTCGTGACCTGGACCCTCCTCATCGCCGGGATGGTGCTGAAGTACGCCCTCGACGCCGGCGACTGGGGCGTCCGGATCGGCGGCGGCGTGCACGGCTTCGTGTTCCTGGCGTACCTCGTCGTGACCACGGTGGTCGCGGTCAACCAGCGGTGGTCGGTCGGCGCGCTCGTGCTCGGGTGGGCGAGTGCCGTCGTGCCCTACGCCACGGTGCCGTTCGAGGTCGCGGTCGCACGGCGCGGGATGCTCGACGGCGGATGGCGCCGTTCGGCCGAGGGCCGCGCAGGCTTCTGGGACCGCCTGCTGTTCTTCGTGGTGCGGCGGCCGGTGCTCTCGATCGCGATCGGCGTCGTGGCGGTCGCGCTCGTGTTCTCCGGGCTGCTCGTGGTCGGGCCGCCCGTGCCGACGCGGAGCTGACGCGGAGCAGCCTCGGTCCCTCCCCGTCCGGTCGGAGGGGTCGGTTGCACGGGCCGGGCGGGCCGGGCGGGTCGCGCGGGCCGGGCGGGTCGGTCGGGCCGGGCAGATCGGGCGGGTCGGGCAGGTCGGTCACGACACCCCGCTCACCACCCGCAGGTGGTCACAAGATGTCGGATCCGGACGTGCATTGCGACAGCACACGACCTACCGCCGCACATCGCCTCGCGTGTCGCCGACGCGCGCGCCCGTGCCAGCGCGCCCACGGGACGGACGAGAGGCCCGGTGCCAGCTGGCATTGGGCCTCCCGTCCGTCAGGGGGTCGCGCCTACAGCGCGGCCAGGATCCCGTTCAGCGTGCCGGACGGGCGCATCACCGCGCCGGTCTTGGCGTCGTCCGGACGGTAGTACCCGCCGATGTCCGCCGGGTGCCCCTGCACACCGTTCAGCTCCTCGACGATGACCTGCTCGTGCGATCCGAGCGACGCGGCGACGTCCGCGAACGCCGCCGCGAGCTCCGCGTCCTCGGTCTGCGACGCGAGCTCCTCGGCCCAGTACTTCGCGAGGTAGTAGTGGCTGCCGCGGTTGTCGATCGAGCCGAGCTTGCGGCCCGGGGACTTGTTCTCGTCGAGGAAGGTCCCGGTGGCGCGGTCGAGCGTCTCGCCGAGGATCTTCGCGCGCTGGTTGCCCGTCGCGCCCCCGAGGTGCTCGAACGACACCGCCAGGGCGAGGAACTCGCCGAGGGAGTCCCACCGCAGGTAGTTCTCCGCGACGAGCTGCTGCACGTGCTTCGGGGCCGAGCCGCCCGCACCGGTCTCGAACAGGCCGCCGCCGCCGAGGAGCGGGACCACGGAGAGCATCTTCGCCGAGGTGCCGAGCTCCATGATGGGGAACAGGTCCGTGAGGTAGTCGCGGAGCACGTTGCCGGTGACCGAGATGGTGTCCTCGCCACGGCGGATGCGCTCGAGCGAGAAGGCCATGGCGTCCTCGGGCGACTCGATCTCGATCTGCAGCCCGTCGGTGTCGTGCTCGGCGAGGTACGTGCGGACCAGGCCGATCAGGTTGGCGTCGTGCGCACGGGTCTCGTCGAGCCAGAACACCGCCGGCGTCGCCGAGGCGCGGGCGCGGGTCACGGCGAGCTTCACCCAGTCGCGGATCGCCACGTCCTTGGTCTGGCAGGCACGCCAGATGTCGCCGGCCTCGACCTCGTGCTCGATGACGGTCTCGCCGCCGCTCGTCACGACGCGGACACGGCCGGCCCCGGGCACCTCGAAGGTCTTGTCGTGCGAGCCGTACTCCTCGGCCTTCTGCGCCATGAGGCCGACGTTCGGCACGGAGCCCATCGTGGCCGGGTCGAAGGCGCCGTTCGCGCGGCAGTCCTCGATCACGGTCTGGTAGATGCCGGCGTAGCTCGAGTCCGGGATCACCGCGAGGGTGTCGTGCTCCTCGCCGTCCGGGCCCCACATGTGGCCGGAGGTGCGGATCATCGCCGGCATCGACGCGTCGACGATGACGTCGCTCGGGACGTGCAGGTTCGTGATGCCCTTGTCGGAGTCGACCATCGCGAGCTCGGGGCCCGCGTCGAGTCCCTCGTCGAAGGCCCGCTTGATCTCCGCACCGTTCGGCACGGCGTCGAGTCCGGCGAGGACCGAGCCGAGACCGTCGTTCGGGTTGAGCCCGGCGGCGGCGAGGTCGGCGCCGAACCGCTCGAACACGGTCGGGAAGAACGCGCGGATGACGTGGCCGAAGATGATCGGGTCGGAGACCTTCATCATCGTGGCCTTGAGGTGCACGGAGAACAGGACGCCCTGCTCCTGCGCGGCGGCGATCTGGTCCTTCAGGAAGACCTCGAGCGCGCGGACGTGCAGGACGGTGCCGTCGACGACCTCGCCCTGCAGGACGGGGATCGACTGCTTGAGCACCGTGGTGTCGCCGTCGGCCGCCACGAACTCGATGGTCAGGGTGTCGTCCGCGGGGGCGATCCAGGACTGCTCGTTCGACCGGAAGTCGTCCTTGCCCATCGTCACGACGTTCGTCTTCGAGTCGTGGCTCCAGGCACCCATGCGGTGCGGGTGCTTCTTGGCGTAGTTCTTCACCGAGAGCGGCGCGCGGCGGTCCGAGTTGCCCTCGCGGAGCACGGGGTTCACCGCACTGCCCTTGACGCGGTCGTAGCGTGCGCGGACGTCGCGCTCCTCGTCGGTCGTGGGCTCGTCCGGGTAGGCGGGCAGGTCGTAGCCCTGCGACCGCAGTTCCGCGATCGCCGCCTTGAGCTGCGGGATCGATGCCGAGATGTTCGGCAGCTTGATGATGTTCGCCTCGGGGGTCTTCGCGAGCTCGCCGAGTTCGGTGAGCGCGTCGTCCAGGCGCTGCTCGTCGGTGAGCCGCTCCGGGAACTGCGCGATGATCCGGCCGGAGAGCGAGATGTCGCGGGTCTCCACGTCGACACCGGCGGTGCCGGCGAAGGCCTGGATGATCGGGAGGAAGGAGTGGGTCGCCAGGAACGGCGCCTCGTCCGTGAGCGTGTAGATGATCTTGGCCATGCTGGCGGGTGCTCCCTTGTTCATGCCGTCGGTAGGCCCCACGCTACTCGCTGGCGCGAGATGTCTCGACGTCAAGACACCTTGTCGGGTCACCTCCCAGCGAACGCACCTGGGACGCTCTGGAGGCACACCGCCGTCTCATGGACGGCACGCGTGGACTGGTCTCCCGCGGCTCCCCAGGCCGCGGTGGGAGGAGCAGGCCATGACGACACGACGACAGACCCCCGAGGACTTCGGGTGGACCGCCGAGGACCTCCGCTCCGTCTACGCGGTGGACGGCAGCGGGCCGTACCGCTACGCCCCCGACGGCTCCGGGCCCTTCTCGTACGACGTCGACGGATCGGGTCCGTGGCTCGTCGGCCCGGAGCCGGCGCGGGGGCTCGCCCGGTTCGCACCCCGCCAGCGCGGGGCCCGGTCGCGCCTGCGTCGGATGGGGACCGCCTGCGCCGCGGGTGCCCTCGCCCTCGTGCTCGCGGTCGGGAGCGTCGCGGCCGTCGCGCACGCCGCTCCGGCACAGCACCGGGTGGACGCGTCCGCCGTCCACAGCACGCCGTCCGACCGGGAGTGACGCACGGGCGGCCGGAGCGCCCTCAGTGCCCGATCGCGATGCGGAAGACGCGGACGCCCGCGGTCTTCAGCGCTGCGAGCCCGAGCCGCATGCGCAGGTTGCGGAAGGGTCGGTTCCGCCCGGTCGGGGCCGCCGCGGCGCCGATCTGGTGCAGCACCTCGGAGGTCAGCGTCCGCTCGATCTTCGGTGCGAGTCGGGTCACACCCGACACCGTGACGACGATCCGGACCGCGTGCGGCGCCATGAGGGGGTCGATCAGCTCGGCCGCTTCGTGCGCCCGGTGGAACGCGGGGTCGTCACCGGGGCGGCGGATCGCGATGACGGCCAGTTCGGCGTCGCCGGTCTCGGTCGGGTCCGGGAGGTCGTCGACCCCGACCACGCGCATCCGCATGGCGTCCACACCGGCACGGACCGCCGCGGCGCGCAGCACGGGCAGCAGTTCCTGCGTGCCGGCGAGCACGACCTCGGCGGAGCGCAGGTCGATCGGCTCGTGGCGTTCGCGCGGCGTTCGGGCCATGGGTCGGGTCCTTCCGGTCGCTCTCCTCGGACAGTACCGACCGAGACGGGAGCCCGCGCCGTCGCGGTGCATCCGGTAACGAAATGATCACACTGGGGTCTGTACAAACGAACAGAGTCGTGCAGAATGGTGGGCGGCCATGACGACTGCACCGCACCCAGACCAGCACCCGGAGACCCCGGTCGTGCACCTGTCGCGCCGCGCAGCCCTCGAGGCCGAGCGCGCTGCGGCCCGCAAGCAACCCCGCCGGACCGACCGTGACACTGCACGCATCGCGGCCTCGGCGACGACGATCGCGGCGCGCGCTCCTCGTCCGGTCCGCGCAGCCCGCCCGGTCCGTGCAGCCCGCCCGGTCCGTGCCGCCCGCACCCCGCTCCGCGAGCGCGTGAACCCCCTCCGGGCCGCCAACCGCGCCAGCCGCGTCACGATGACCAGCGCCCTCGCGGCCTTCGTCCTCTTCGCGGCCTCCGCGACGCCCGCCCACGCGACGTCCGGCGGGACCGGCCCCGTCACGACGCTGGCCCCGGACGTGAGCGGGCAGGACTACTCCGTCACGCAGATCGCCGCCCTCGCCGACCCCGCGCGCGACGGCTTCACGATCGGTGGCGGATCGACGACGAAGGAGCAGGCCACCGCGAGCGGCTCGGTCTCGTTCGGGGGCGCGATCCGTTCACCCTTCCCGGGTCCGGTGCAGATGAGCTCCGGCTTCGGGTACCGGGCGGCTCCGTGCGGCGCCTGCTCGTCCCTGCACGAGGGCCTCGACTTCACGCCCGGGCTCGGCACCCCCATCGGCGCCATCGCCGCGGGCACGGTCCGCGTCGCCGGCCCGTACTTCAGCTACGGCACCGCGGTGGTGATCGACCACGTGATCGACGGTCGCAAGGTCGCCACGCTGTACGGCCACATGATCCCGGGATCGGCACCGCTGCAGGTCGGCGACACCGTCGAGGCGGGCGAGTTCATCGGTCAGGTCGGCAACTCGGGCGTCTCCACGGGCGCACACCTGCACCTCGAGGTACTGCTCGACGGCGTGACGCCGATCGACCCCGAGGCCTGGCTCGAAGCCCGGCTCGGTCGCCCGATCACCGCCTAGGCAGCCGATCCACAGCGCCTCCGCAGGCACCACGGGGTGGCCTCCCAGAACACCTGTGCAGGCTCACAGCCATGGACGACTGTCACAGGCCCAGCGCCCGAACGCGACCGGTTCCGCCCCGACCTGAGCGGACCACCCGCTGATGGGCGCCGACACCTGGATCGCCTTCGGGCTCGTCATCCTCTTCGTGCTCGTCGGCGGTGTGTTCGCCGCTGCCGAGATCGCCCTCGTCTCGCTCCGCGAGTCCCAGCTGCAGCAACTCGAGCGGCGCGGACCCCGCGGTGAGCGGGTCGCCCGGCTGAGCCGCGACCCGAACCGCTTCCTCTCCGCCGTCCAGATCGGCGTGACCGTCGCCGGGTTCTTCTCGGCCGCCTACGGTGCGTCGTCGATCGCCCCGGACATCGCCCCGCTCCTGCAAGGGCTCGGACTCGACCGCGGTGCCGCCGAGGCGATCGCGCTCGTGCTGCTCACCCTCGTGATCGCGTACCTGTCCCTCGTGTTCGGCGAACTCGTGCCGAAGCGACTCGCCCTGCAGCGCGCCGAGGGCTTCGCGATGCTGGTCGCCCCGCCGCTCGACCGGTTCGCGACGCTGATGCGACCGGTCATCTGGGTCCTCTCGAGCACCACGAACGCGATCGTCCGGCTGCTCGGCGGCGATCCGGACGCCCGCAGCGAGTCGATGAGCACCGAGGAGCTCCGTGACCTCGTCGCCGAGCACGACGCCATCGACGCGCAGGGGCGGCAGATCGCCAGGAGCGCGCTCGACGCCGGCGACCGCACCCTCCGCGAGTCGATGCGGCCCTGGTACGACGTGTCGACGATGGACGCCGGGCTGACGGTCGAGCAGGCGACGGCGCACGCGATCGACGCCGGACACACCCGGTACCTCGTGACCTCGGGCTCGCGCGACGACGTGACGGGCTTCGTCCACCTCCGCGACCTGCTCCGTCCATCGGCCCCCGACGCCCCGGTGTCGAGCCTGGTCCGTCCGGTCCTCGCGATGCCCGAGACGAAGTCGCTGTCCGCGGCGATCGCCGAGATGCGCACCGAGGGCCACCAGATCGCCCTCGTCGTGGACGAGTACGGCGGCAGCGCGGGGATGGTGACGCTCGAGGCGCTGCTCGAGGACCTCGTCGGGCGCATCCGCGACGAGTACGACGCGCCCAACACCGCCGGCACGGACGGGGTCGACGGGTCGCTCGTGCTCGAGGACCTCGCGGCCGACGGCGGCCCGGTACTGCCGGACGGCGACTACGAGACCGTCGGCGGGCTCGTGCAGGTGCACCTCGACCGTGTCCCGGAGGTCGGCGACGTCGTCGAACTCGACGACTGGGCGATCGAGGTCACCGAGATGGACGGGCACCGCGTGGCGCGGGTGCGCATCGCCGCGCGGGAGCGCGCGCACTAGGCGCGACCGGCAGCGGCCCGGAGGCCCGTGGCGGCGCCGCCACGGGCCTCCCGTCCGTCCGAGCCCGCCCGGCACCCGAGCAGGCACTGCCGGTACCTGTCCCGGTACCGGCATCGCCACGTAGCCTGGCCCCATGGGTATCGACGTGCGCAAGGAGATCCAGGACTTCCTGTCCTCACGACGGGCCCGGCTGACCCCGGACCAGGTCGGCATGCCCTCGTTCGGCGGCGGCGTGCGTCGGGTCCCCGGGCTCCGTCGGCACGAGGTCGCGATGCTCGCCGGCGTGAGCGTCGACTACTACACGCGGCTCGAGCGGGGCACCCTCAAGGGGGTCTCCGACAGCGTGCTCGACGGCCTCGCCGCGGCACTCCGGCTCGACGACGACGAGCGCACGCACCTGTGGGACCTCGCCCGGCTGGCGAACGCCGGCGTCAAGACGATGCACCGGAACGTCCCGACGCGTGTCCGACCCGGCGTCCAGCAGCTCCTCGACGCGATCACCGGCGCGCCGGCCTGGGTGCGGAACGAACGCGGCGACGTCGTCGCGACGAACGAGCTCGGGCGGGCGCTCTACTCGCCGATGTTCGCCGGGCCCGGACGTCCGGTGAACACCGCGCGGTTCACGTTCCTCGACCCCGCAGCGCTGGAGTTCTACCCGGACTGGGCCCAGACCGCCCGCGAGGCCGTCGCGGTCCTGCGCGCCGCCGCCGTGGCGAACCCGTGCGAGCCGGGACTCGTGACGCTCGTGGGGGAGCTCTCGACGCGGAGCGAGGAGTTCCGCACGTGGTGGGCGGCGCACGACGTCCGGTCGCACCGCACCGGTCGGAAGCGCATCCACCACCCCGTCGTCGGCACGCTCGACCTGACGTACGAGGCGCTCGACCTCGTGGCCGACCCGGGGCTGACGATGTTCAGCTACGGCACCGAGCCCGCGAGCGAGTCGGAGCGGAACCTGGCGCTCCTCGGCACCTGGGCGGCCACGGAGCGTTCGGAGCGGTCCGCCGCGGTGTAGCCGGCGGGGTGGTGGGCGCGCCGCTGCCGTTCCAGGACGACGCCGCCGCTGTCGCACGACGACGGACACGTCGCCCGACATCGACGTCCGCACCGAGGCCCTCACGGAGCCGGCCGTCCGTAGGCTGGGACCGTGTCGTACCGCCGAGTCGAGCCCTCCTTCGCCCGCGCTGTCGCGACCGCCCTCGGGGACGCCCGCACCGTGCTCGACCTCGGCGTCGGACCGGTGTCCTACGCCCCCACCGACCGCGAGGTGACGACGGCCGACCCGACCGCCGGGCACCTGCCGTTCCCCGACGTGTCCTTCGACGCCGCACTGACGACCTTCACGCTGCCAGACCTCCCCGACCTCGACCGCGGGCTGGCCGAGCTGCGGCGGGTCGCCCGGGGACCGGTGGTCGTCCTCACCCGCGACCCCGGACGCCTGCGGGACTCCTGGCTCGCCGAGTACGCACCCGAGGTCGTCGCCGCCGAGGCCCGGCGCCACCCCTCGGTCGACCGCGTCGCCGAGGCCCTCGGCGGAGCGCCCATCGGCGGAGCGGTCGAGACGACCCGCGTGCCGATCCCGTTCACGTGCGTCGACGGCTTCTCCGAGGCGTACTACGCCCGGCCGGAGCGACTTCTCGACCCCGCCGTCCGGCAGGCCGACCCGGCTTGGGGCCTCGTCGACGAGATGACCGCGCGGCGATCGGTCTCGGCGCTGCGCGAGGCGCTCGAGTCGGGGGAGTGGGACCGGCGCCACGGATCGCTCCGGGTGCGACCGTCGTACGACGGCTCGCTCGTGCTGCTCCGCGCGACACGCCCGGCTTGACACGTCGTCGTAGGCTGGGACGGTGAGCTTCCAGGAGGTGGTCGGCGCGCAGAGCGCCGGCATCAGGGCGTGACGCCCCCGGTCGCACCGTGCAGTGCGGCCGCCGTCACCGACCCCTGACCACCTCCGCCCGGTGCGGCGCGCGTCCGCGTGCCCCGGGCCCCTGTCGAGAGCGACACACCATGCTGCCCATCAGCGAGAAGACCCTCCGCACGTCCTTCGTCAACGCCTCCCGCAAGGAGACCAGCGACATCACCCTGCCCGACGGCTTCGAGACCCTCGAGTGGGACGCACTCGACTTCCTCGGCTGGCGCGACCCGAAAGATCGGGCGCCGCGCCTACGCCGTCGTGCCCACCCTCGACGGCGAGTTCGTCGGGATCCTGTTCCGGCAGGCCGAGGCGTCGCCCCGGAACCGCGCGCAGTGCTCGTGGTGCCAGGACGTCAAGCTGCCGAACGACGTCGTGTTCTACAGCGCCAAGCGGTCCGGGAAGGCGGGCCGGAACGGGAACACCGTCGGCACGCTCGTCTGCCAGGACTTCCAGTGCTCGCGGAACGTCCGGAAGCTGCCACCGCCCGCCTACGAGGGGTACGACGTCGAGGCCGCACGACTCCAGCGGATCGAGGACCTGCAGCTCCGCGCCGCGTCGTTCGCCGCGGAGGTCTAGGCCCGGCGCTCCCACCGGACGGACTGGAGGCACGGTGCGGGCCCGCACCGTGCCTCCAGTCCGATGACGGTCGCGTCGGCGACCCGTGGTCGGCGACGCGCGTCAGCGACCGATCGAGGACATGTCCGGGTACCGGTCGCCGGTCGGGACGGGGAGCGACGAGAGGCGGTCGAGCTGGTCGGCCGACAGCGTCAGCGAGGTCGCACCGACGTTCTCCTCGAGGCGCGAGACGCGCTTCGTGCCCGGGATCGGGACGATGTCGTCGCCCTGCGCCAGGAGCCACGCGAGCGCGACCTGTGCCGGGGTGCCGCCGACCTCGTCCGCGATCTCCTTGACGGAGTCGACGATCCGCATGTTCTGCGCGAAGGCCTCCTCGGCGAACCGCGGGTTGGCGCGGCGGAAGTCGTCGTCGTCCAGGTCGGAGGGCTTCGTGATCGCACCGGTCAGGAAGCCGCGGCCGAGCGGCGAGTACGGCACGAGGCCGATGCCGAGCTCGCGGAGGGTGTCGAGGACCTCGCCTTCGGGGTCGCGGGTCCACAGCGAGTACTCGCTCTGGAGCGCGGTGATCGGGTGCACGGCGTGGGCCTTGCGGATCGTCGCCGCGGACGCCTCGGAGAGCCCGATGTGGCGGATCTTGCCCTCCTCGACGAACCCGGCGAGCTGCCCGACGACGTCCTCGATCGGGACGGCCGGGTCGACGCGGTGCTGGTAGTAGAGGTCGATGTGGTCGGTACCGAGCCGGCGGAGCGAGCCTTCGAGTGCCTCGCGGACGGACTCCGGGGCCGAGCTGATGCCGCGCTCCTGGGTCGGCGTCGCCTCGCCGGCCTCGTGGCGGTACAGGCCGAACTTCGTCGCGATGACGACGTCGTCCCGGCGGTCGGCGAGGGCGCGGCGGAGGAGTTCCTCGTTCGTGTACGGGCCGTACGCCTCGGCGGTGTCGAACAGGGTGACGCCGAGGTCGATAGCCCGGTGGATCGTGCGGATCGACTCGTCGTCGTCCGAGCCGGCGCCCGAGTAGAAGGCGCTCATGCCCATGGTGCCGAGGCCGAGCGATCCGACCTCGAGGTCTGCGAGCTTGCGTGTCTGCATGCTCCCGGTCTACTCGCCCGTGGTCGTTTGGAGGGAGGCACTGTCGGGACCCGCCCAGGTGGGAATGCCGTGGTGCGGTTCCTCCAACGCGGTCGCACCGTTCGACCCGCAGCTGGTGGGATCGGTCCGTGAACCTGTACTTCCGGCTGCTCCTGCTCACCCTGCGCACCCGGACGGCCCGGCGACGCACCGGCCGCTGGACGTCGCTCTGGGACGAGGCACGGACGCCGTTCCGGGTCGCGCTCACCGACCTCGACCCGCTGCGGCACGTGAACAACGGCAAGTACCTGTCGCTGCTCGACCTCGGTCGGTACGACCTCCTGGCGCGCTCCGGGTTCTGGCAGGCGGCGACCGACCGCGGCTGGTACGCCGTCGTGGCGGCGCAGACGATCACCTACAAGCGGTCGTTGACGCTCGGGCAGCGGTTCGTCCTGCGCACCCGGGTCCTCGCGATGGACGAGCGGTCGGTCTACATGGAGCAGACGTTCGTCCGGCGCGACGCGGTGATCGCCCGCGCGGTCGTCCAGGCGCGGTTCCTGCACCGGGACGGCGGGCACGTGACCCCGGCCGAGCTCCTCGCGCTGACGGGTGCGCCGCCGCGGGACCTCACCGTGCCGGACTGGGTGCGCGTGTGGGCGGACGCTGTGCGGATCAGCAGCACCGCACGATGACGACGGGTCCGACACGGCACCGGGACGGCGTAGACAGGACCGATGACGACTGACGGGGGAGCGGAGCGTCCGGAACTCCGGTCCGGACGGGTGCCCGCGCGGACGAGTCGGCGCGCGCTGCTCGGGGGTGGTGTCGGCCTCGGGCTCGCGGGCCTCCTGGCGGTCTGCACGGGCGGGACGCCGAAGCCGAGCGGGAGCCCGACCGGCAGTCCGACCGGGAACGGCGCGACCGCGAGCGCGGGGCCGACCGCGAGTCCGACGCCCGGCGGCCCGGCATCGTGGCAGGCCCTCGCCGCGGCGGTGTCGGGACGGCTCCTGCGTCCGGGGTCCCAGGGGTGGGACAGCGCCCGGGTGCTCGAGAACCCCCGGTGGGACGATGCCGACCCCCGCGGCATCCTGCGCGCCACGAGCGACGCCGACGTGCAGGCCGGACTCGCCTTCGCCCGGAACACCCGCACCCCCGTCGCCCTCCGCGCGGGCGGGCACTCCTACACGGGGTGGTCCGCCGGCGGCGCCCCGGGGACCGACGTGCCGCGGTCCCTCGTGATCAGCACGCAAGACCTCGACGGCATCGAGGTGCACGCCGACGGCACGGCGACGATCGGGCCCGGTGCCCGTCTGGCGAACGTCTACGCGACCCTCGCCGCGCAGGGGCGGGCGATCGGAGCAGGGTCCTGCCCGACGGTCGGGGTCGGCGGCCTGACGCTCGGCGGCGGTGTCGGGGTGCTCGCGCGGTCGTTCGGCCTGACCTGCGACCAGCTGAGCGGCGTGCGGGTCATCACCCCGGACGGCACGGCGCACGACGTCTCCGCGACCGCCGAACCCGACCTGTTCTGGGCCTGTCGCGGCGGTGGCGGCGGCACGGTCGGCGTCGTGACCTCGATGACCTTCCGCACCCGGGCGGCTCCCGGCGTCCTGCTCTTCGAACTCGCGTTCCCGTGGTCGGCTGCCGCTGCCGTCGTCCGGGCGTGGCAGGACTGGGCGCCGACGGCCGACGACGAGCTCTGGTCGACGCTCAAGCTCCTGAACGGATCGCGGCACACCACGCCGTCGATCACCGTGACGGGGGTGTGGACCGGCTCGAAGACCGGCGCCGACGCCTCGGTCGACGGGTTCGTCGCGGCGACCGGTGCACGGCCGACCCGCCACACCGCCGAGCAGATGTCGTACGGCACCGCCATGTCGACACTGGCCGGGAAGCCCCAGCGGGTGTCGGAGGCGGCGACGTCGTCGATCGGGACGACGAAGCTCACGGATGCGCAGATCGACGTCCTCGTGCAGCACGCCGGGGCAGCGGGGGACGTGTCCGGCAACCTCGAGGGCGGCGTCTCGCTCGACGCCCTCGGCGGTGCGGTCGCCCGGGTCGGTCGCACGGACTCCGCGTTCCCGTGGCGCTCGGCGCTCATGACGGTGCAGTACACGGCGGTGTTCGCGGACGGTTCCGACCCGGCGCCCTTCGACGCCTACGTCCGGGCCTTCCGGGAGGCGATGACGCCGGCGTGGGGGAGCGCCGCGTACGCGAACTACTGCGACGCGGCGATCACCGACCCGTCCGACTACTTCGGCGTGAACACGTCCCGCCTGCACCGGATCGCCGAGCAGGCCGACCCGGACGGACTCCTGTCGCAGCCGCACTGGGTCTGAGGCCACCCCGCCCCGGGTCCGTCGACACCACCGCCGGTCGGTGCCCGGGCCTACGATCGCCGCATGGACACCGAGGACCTCGTCCTGCCCGATGCCGCAGCGTGGCGGACCTGGCTCGACGCGCACGAGGGCGACCCCGACGGCGTGTGGCTGGTCCTCGCGAAGAAGGGCACCACCGAGCCGACGTCCCTGACCTACGACCAGGCACTCGACGAAGCGCTCTGCTCCGGCTGGATCGACGGGCAGAAGCGGGGGCGCGACGCGACGACGTTCCGACAGCGGTTCACGCCCCGACGCCGTGCCTCGCTGTGGTCCCAGCGGAACATCGGCCTCGTCGCGGAACTCGTCGCCGCGGGCCGGATGCGTGCACGGGGACAGGCGGAGATCGACCGGGCGAAGGGCGACGGCCGGTGGGACCGCGCCTACGCCGGTGCCGCGACCGCGACGGTGCCGGACGACCTCCGGGCAGCGCTCGACGCCGCACCGGCCGCCGCCGCGCTGTTCGCCGACCTCGACGCGACGAACCGCTACGCCGTGCTGCACCGGGTGACCACCGCACCGAGTCCGACCGCCCGGGCGAACCGCATCGCGAAGCTCGTCGGCGGACTCGAACGCGGCGAGACGCCGTACCCGCGGAAGCCGAGGTCCGACTGACACCGCGGGCGGGGGACACCCGCTCAGCGACGCGTCACGTCCACGGCGTAGAACGGCGGCCATGACCACTGGTACCGACACCACCCGTCCCGCCGCGTCCTCCGGCACCTTCCGCATCGGTGGCGACCTCGAGGTCCACCGCCTCGGTTACGGCACGATGCAGCTCACCGGTCCCGGCGTCTGGGGACCGCCGAAGGACCACGACGAAGCGATCCGCGTCCTCAAGCGCGCGGTCGACCTCGGCGTCGACTTCTTCGACACCGCGGACTCCTACGGCCCATACGTCGCCGAGGAACTGCTCCGCGAGGCCCTGCACCCGTACGGCGACGACATCGTCATCGCCACGAAGGCCGGCCTGACCCGCACGGGTCCGAACGAGTGGCCGCCGGTCGGCCGCCCGGAGTACCTCCGCCAGGAGGCCGAGATGAGCCTCCGCCGCCTCGGTCTCGAGCGCATCGACCTCTTCCAGCTGCACCGCATCGACCCGAAGGTCCCGCTCGAGGACCAGATCGGCGAGCTGAAGAAGCTCCAGGACGAGGGCAAGATCCGCCACATCGGCCTGTCCGAGGTCTCGGTCGACGACGTGAAGGCCGCGCAGGAGCACGCCACGATCGTCACGGTCCAGAACCTCTACAACCTGCAGAAGCGCGACGCCGAGGAACTCCTCGACTGGTCCGAGGAGCAGGGCATCGGCTTCATCCCGTGGTTCCCGCTCGCGACCGGTGGCCTGACCGGCGACGACTCGCCGCTGACCGAGATCGCCGAGCGCAAGGGTGCGACGCCGGCACAGCTCGCACTCGCCTGGCTGCTGAAGCGCTCCCCCGTCATGCTCCCGATCCCGGGCACGTCGAGCGTCGACCACCTCGAGGACAACCTGCAGGGCGCGGTGATCGAGCTGACCGACGAGGAGTTCGAGGAGCTCTCCGGCCTCGGCAGCTGAGGCCGCCGGGCACGGGTCGCTGACGCGACCAGGACCGGACGGGAGGCGCGGTGCCGGCTGGCACCGCGCCTCCCGTCCGTCGCGACGTCAGCCGGCGCGCAGCTGCGCGAGCACCGCGCGGTGGTCGCTGCCGTTCGCGGGCAGCACCTCGGTCGAGACGGTGGCGAGACCGCGGACGAACACGTGGTCGATCCGCGCGACGGGCATCTGTGCCGGCCAGGTGAAGCCGAGCCCGCCGCCCTCCGACAGCTCCGCGCGGATCGGTGCCATGAGCGGATCGGCGGCGCCGCCGTTGAAGTCGCCGGCGACGACGAGCCGTTCGGCGTCGTCGTCCCGGACCTCGCCCGCCAGGGCACGGAGCATCGTCGGGCGGGCGTCCTCGGTGCGCAGCCGCAGTGAGTCGACGTGCACGACGTACAGCCGCACGTCCCCGACGTCGGTGGCGACGGTCACGCGCAGCGACCGCGCCCACCCGAGGCCGAGCGTGAGCGGCTCCCCGTCGCTCAGCGTCGACCGGCTCCACACGCCGACCGACCCGACCCGGTAGTGGTGCGGGTACGCCGCGGCGAGCGCCGTCTGCACCTCGGCACCGGAGTCGGCGGTGAGCTCCTCGAGCGCGATGACGTCCGGGTGCCGGTCGGCGATCGCCCGGGCCGTCGCCGTCGGGTCCTCGTTGGTGGCCTCGACGTTCTGCGTGACGACCGAGAGCTGCGGTGTGCCGGTGGCGGCGGGCGCGAGGACCCCCGGCAGCACGGCGACCGCCCAGGCCGCGGCGTACGCGACCGAGAGCGCGGCGAGTCGCCACGAGCGGGTGCCGATGGCCAGCCCGGCCACCGGGACGAGCAGCACGCCCATCCACGGCAGCAGCGAGCCGATCGCCGAGCCCGGGCTGCCGAGCACGTCGAGCACGCTCGGGGCGAGGAGGACGACGACCCCGGCGACGAGCGCGGCCCCGACGACGGCGATGACGAGGGAGCGGCCGGGGTTCCGTCGGCTGGAGCGGAGGGGCACGGCTCGAGGGTAGGCAGCCCTTCTGACAGCCACCGGGGTGCCCCGTGGGCGTCGGCTCAGCGCCGGGACGGCACTTGCGGATGCATACCGGGTATGGGCATACTCGGTATGCCCGGGTGTCGGGCCGGGACGAGGGGGATGTCATGAGCGTTCGGATGGGCGTGCTCGCGCTGCTGGTGGGAGGCCCCGGGTACGGGTACCAGCTCCGGGGGGAGTTCGAGCACCGTACGGGTGGGAGCTGGCCGCTCAACATCGGCCAGGTCTACACGACGCTCGACCGGCTCGAGCGCGACGGGCTCGTGGCCCGCGGCGACGCCGACGACGACGGGCACGTCGTCTACACGGCGACGGACGCGGGCCGCGAGGAGGTGGCCCGGTGGTTCAGCGAGCCGGTACCCGCGAAGCGCGGCCGCGACGAGCTCGCGATCAAGTTCGCGCTCGCCGTGACGGTGCCCGGTGTGGACGTCCAGCGGCTCGTGCAGGTGCAGCGCGGCGCGGCCGTCCGGAACCTCCAGGACCTCACACGACTGAAGCGGACCGCGGACCCGGCCGAGGACCTCGCGTGGTCGCTCGTGCTCGAGTCGATGGTGTTCCAGGCCGAGGCCGAGGTGCGGTGGTTGGACCACGTGGAGTCGAGCGTCACCCGGTACCGACCGGATGAACACCGCACGGCCGCGGCCACGTCCGCCGACGAGATCGTCCGGAGCGCCCGGTGACCGCCGCTGCTCCGCTGCTGGAGCTCGACGCCGTCAGCGTCCAGTACGGCAGCGGTTCGAGGGCCGTGACCGCCCTCGCCGGTGTCGACCTGACGATCCGCCGCGGCGAGATGGTGGCCGTCATGGGCACCTCCGGCTCGGGCAAGTCGACGCTGCTCGCCTGCGCGGGGACCCTGCTCCCGCCGACGAGCGGCGAGGTCCGCATCGACGGCGAGTGGGTCGCGGACCGCCCGGCGAAGGACCTCGCGGCGCTCCGACGGCGGCTGGTCGGCTTCGTGTTCCAGGACTTCAACCTGATCCCGTCCCTCACGGCGATCGAGAACGTGGCGCTGCCGCTCGAGCTCGACGGGTGGAAGTCGAGCCGGGCTCGCCGGGCGGCGCAGCTCGCCCTCGACAACGTCGAGCTCGGGCACCGTTCCGACGCGTTCCCCGACGACCTCTCCGGAGGCCAGCAGCAGCGGGTCGCGATCGCGCGCGGTGTGGTCGGGGAGCGCCGGCTCGCGCTCGCGGACGAACCGACCGGTGCGCTCGACTCCCAGACCGGGGAGGTGGTGCTCCGCATGCTCCGTCGGCACGTCGACTCAGGGGCCGGTGCGCTGCTCGTCACCCACGACGCCCGGCACGCGGCCTGGGCGGACCGCATCGTGTTCCTGCGTGACGGCCGGGTCGTCGACGAGACGGTGTACTCCGGCGTCGAGATGGCCCTCGCGGACCGGACGCGGTCGTGATCCGGCTCCGGCCGGCACTCCGGCTGGGCCGACGGATGGCGTTCGCGAAGACCGGACGCGCGGCGCTCGTCGTCGCGTTGATCGGTCTTCCGACCATGGGCTTCGCCGGGGTCTCGGTGCTGTTCGCCTCGACGCAGGCGACGACGGCCGAGCAGCTCCGGTACGACCTCGGGCACGCCCAGGCGCAGATGACGACACAGCAGCCGGATGCCCGCGGCATGCGGCAGGACCCCGTGCACTGGACGAACATCCAGACCGAGGAGGACAGCCCTGCGGCGAACGCCGACGACGACACCCCCTACGCCGACGTCACGGAGTACGTGCCGAAGGGTGCGATCTCGATCCCGGTGACGACCACCGACGTCGTGCTGCGCGGAGCGCACGGCCCGATCGGCACCACCGCGACCCTCGGCGAAACCTGGGACCCGGTGCTCGACGGACGCTGGCACGTCCTCGACGGCACGGCTCCGACGGCACGCGACCAGGCGATGATGACGCCGGCGATGCTCGCGAAGACCGGGCTCCACATCGGTGACACGCTCGACGTGACCGACCCGGTGACGAAGCGGTTCACGATCACCGGGACGATGCGGGACCTCGGCCAGGACCCAGACGAGTCGGCGGTCTACCTGCCGTGGAGGAGCATCGCCGCGGACGCCGCTCCGATCTCGACCGGCCGATCCGACGCGGGTGCGGTCACGGTGTACCTGCCGACGGTCGCCCCGACCTGGTCGGAGATCAAGCGGCTGAACGACCACGGCATCGTCGTGCAGTCGCGTCCGGTGGTGCTCGATCCGCCGGACGAGCGGGTCGACGGCTTCTCGGGTCCGCAGAGCCTCGGGTGGTACGTCGCCGGACTCGGACTCGTCGGGGTGTTCGCCCTGTTCGAGGTCGGCCTGCTCGCCGGTGCGGCGTTCCTCGTCGGTACCCGCGCCGATGCCCGCTCGTACGCGATCTTGACGAGCGTCGGCGCGGAGCGCGGGGTCGTGCGGTCGGTCGTCGCCGGATCCGGACTCGTGCTCGGGACGGCCGGGGCGGTCCTCGGGACGGGGCTCGGCATCGGGATCGGCGCGCTCGCGTTCCACCTGCTCGACGACGGGAACGTGAACGCCTTCCCCGGGTTGCACGTCCCCGGGGTGATGCTCCTCTGCATCGCCGTCGCCGGTGTCCTCGCCGGAGTCCTGTCCTCCCTCACCGCGGCCCGCGCCGCCACCCGGGTGAACGTGCTGGCCGGTCTCCGCGGGTCGCTCCGCCCGGAGACGCCGAGCCGGGCGGCGACCCGCCGTCGTCGTGCGTGGGGACCACTCCTCATCGTCGTCGGGGCCGTCATGACCCTCGCGTGCGGCATCGGTGTCCTGGTCCTGAACGACCGACCGGAGCAGAGCGGGCAGCGGGACCACTGGGCGTGGGTCGTCGGCGCCGGCGTCGCGATCGGGCCGTGCCTCGTCCAACTCGGCGTCGCGATCTGCTCGCCGTGGGTGCTCGCCCTCGTCGCCCGCGTGTCGAGCCGGTTCGGGCTCGCGGCGCGGATGGCTGGCCGTGACGCCCGCCGTAACCCGGTCCGCACGGTGCCGGTGCTCGCGAGCGTGATGAGCGTCGTGTTCGTCGCCTCCGTGGTGATCACGTCGAACGCGTCGCAGCACGCTCAGTACGTCCGCGACTACGAGTACAAGTCCGCCGTCGGGGTGGCCACCGCGGACATCCAGCGGCTCGACAGCCGGTCGTTCCCGCAGGGCTACGACGCGGCGGTGACGGCGCGGGCGGCCGAGGTCAGCGCGCGAGTGTTCGACCACGACCGCATCCGCGTGCTCGGCACCGTCGACGAGCAGCCGACCGAGGAACCGAGCACCCTGACCCAGTTGCACCTCTGGGAGCGCCCGACCGGCTGCGGAGACGAGTTCTGCGGGTCGTGGCTCGAGCCCGGCGGCAGCCAACACGTCCTCACGGGCACGGTCGACGACTACGCCGTGCTCAGCGGACACCGGCCGTCCGCCGAGGTCCGCGACGCACTCGCCGACGGCAGGGCCGTGTCACTCTGGCCCGAGTACGTCCACGACGGCGCGGTCCGGCTCGACACGTTCCACCACCGCAGCTGGGAGGACGCGACCTCGCCCGACCCGGAGCACCCGGACGCGACGACCACGATCCCCGCGGTCCTCGACGAGCAGGACCCGCCGATCCAGATCGGGGTCTTCATGACGAAGGCGACCGCCGAGCGCTACCGGGTACCCGCCGTGGACGGCATCCTCGTGACCCGGCTCGACGGCGAGGTCTCACCCGAGCAGTTCGGCGAGCTCGCGTCGGCGTGGCAGAGCTACGGCGGCTCGGCGCGCGCGCAGGCCTCGGCGCCGACCTTCTTCTACGAGTCCGGCCCAGTCGATGCGAGTGCCCCGGTCCGGGCACTGGCGCTCGCACTCGCGGCGGCCGTGACGATCGGCGCGACCGCGGTGGCGATCGGCCTGGCCCGGGCCGACGGGCGACGGGACGACGAGGTGCTCGACGCGATCGGTGCCGCCCCACGGCTGCGGCGGCGGACCACGGCGTGGCAGGCTGCGATCCTGACCACCGTCGGGGCGGTCGTCGGCACCGTGCTCGGGCTCCTGCCGATCCGGGCGCTCACCCTGCGCTTCGACGCGGGTCCGGCCGGCACGAGCCACATGCCGTTCGTCGCCGACTGGCCCGTCTTGGCGCTCCTCGCGATCGGGCTGCCCGTCGTCGTGACGTTCGGGACGTGGCTGACCGCGGGCCGCAGCCGACGCCTCGCCCTGCGCCGTGCGCACTGACGGGGGCCGGACTCCGCAGACCGGAAGGCCCACCCCACGCTGGGGCGCGCCCGGGAACGGGTGGGAGAAGCCACAGCAGCGACGACGGTTCCCCAGGTCTGGGGTCTGGTTCCGAAGAGCCATCCGCGGGATACCTGGAGTCGTGTCCCGCACCAGCCACCTCGTGGTCCTCATGAGCATCATCGCCTCCGCCGCCCTCGTCGGCACCGGAGCCGTCGTCGTCGCGACGGCGCACACCGCGTCGGCCGACGAGTCCGTCACCCTCCGGCAGGAGGCGGCGCTGCGTCGGACACCCGACCAGTTCGTGCGCGGGGCCCTCGACACCACCGACGACGCGGACGCCGTGACGTTCGCGTACGCCGGTGACTCGATCACGGCGCGGCCGGACTCGTGGCTGCACGTCCTCGAGGGCGATCCGGAGCTGCGGGCGGTCGGTGGGTACGCCCACAGCGGCTACCGCTCGGACCAGGTACTGCACGAGATCAGCCCGGTACCGGACGCGGACGTGCTCGTCGTCGAACTCGGGACAAACGACGTCAACCAGGCCGTGCCCACCCGCCGGACCATCGCGAACGTGGACGCACTCGTGACCAAGGCCGACGCCCACCACGTGCTCGTCGTCGCCGGTCCGCCGTCCGACCACACCACCAGTCTGTGGGGCGCCGACCGTCGCACGGGGCAGCGCGTCCTCAGTCGAGCCCTCCGCGCGGACGCCCAGCAGCACGGGTGGTCCTACGTCGACCCGTTCACGGCGATCCGGCTGCCCGACGGCGCGTACGAGCGGGGCACCACCCCGGACGGCATCCACCCGTCGGCAGAGGCCAACCTGACCGTGGCGAAGGCCATGGCGAACGCGATCGAGGCCGCCGCCCGCTGAGCCGCGGCAACCGCAGAGGAAGCTCTGCAAAGAACATGTTGCAAAGCTCCGTTTGCGGTCGTACGATCAGGGCATGGCATCCGACTCCCGCGTTCTCGACCTCCCGGAGATGAAGGCGCTGTCCCACCCGCTCCGGGCGCAGCTCCTCAACGAGCTCGCGACGCACGGCCCCGCCACGGCCACGACCCTGGCGGACCGCGTCGGCGAATCGTCCGGCTCGACGAGCTACCACCTCCGGCAGCTCGAGAAGCACGGCTTCATCGAGGAGGTCGAGGGCCGCGGCAACGGTCGCGAGCGCTGGTGGCGTCGCACCCCCGCGACCCTGTACAGCGGCGGCTCGGACGGTCCGCAGTCGCCGGCCGCCCTGGCCGCCGCACGCCTCGTGGCCTCGGGCTCGAACGACCACGCCGAGCAGATGATCCGCGAGTTCATCGCCCGTGACGAACGGTCCCTCGGACCCTGGCGGGACGCCGCGACCCTGTCCACCATCGTCATGCGCCTGACCCCGGCCGAGCTGCAGGAGCTCACCGAGGCGACGCTCGAGCTCATGACGGCCTTCCGACGGCGACGCGACCCCGACGCCGACGAAGCCGACACCGGTCGTGTGTTCGTCCGCTTCGCCGCCGTCCCCGTCCTCGACGACGACACCAAGGGATCACGATGAACGCCGCACTCCACCTGACCCAGGCCGGCCCGCTCGAGCGCGCCGCCCACGCCACCGGCGTCGCGCTGCTCCGCTGGAGCGAACGACGAGCGGCCCGCGTGCTCCCGACCACCATCGCCGAGGGCACCGCCGAGCGGACCGTCGCGCGGCTCGCGCACGAGGCCCGGACGGCGCTGGCGGCACGCGAACGGCACGCCGAGACGCTGTCCGCCGGCTTCCCCCGCGTCCGCTGAACGACCGTCGGACCGGACGGTCGGCCCAGACCTACTCGGGCAGCGCCTCCGCGTACGTCCGGAACTCCCCGCGCTCGCTGTGCAGGCTCCAGAGACGCTCGGCGATCGCGGCGCCCGAGTGGTCCTCCTGGCCGTCGTCGATCCCGAACGGGATGATGAGCTGCGCGACGTGCACGTTCTCCTCCTTGACGGCGTCGTGCAGGAGCTGCGCGTAGGCGCTCTCCCCGGCGAACGCGACCGACGTGCCGGTCACCCGGGCGCCTGGTCGGACCGCGCTGGCACCGTTGACGAAGAGGATCGTGCCGCGTCCCAGCGCCCGCATGCCCGGGAGGACCTGCCGGACGGCGTTGACCGAGCCGTACACCGAGAACTCGATCGGGCCGACGAGGTCCTCGGCGGTCGTCTCGAGCACCGGGCGCATGTACTCCTTCGCGGGCAGCGGGCTGTACTGCAGGACCTCGATCGGACCGAGCTGTTCGGTGGCACGCTCGAGCGCGGCACGGAGCGAGTCGCCGTCGCGGACGTTCGCCGCGAATCCGGCTGCGGTGTGGCCCTGCTCGCGGAGCTCGGCGGCGAGGGAGTCGAGCCGGTCCTGGTTGCGCGAGACGAGCGCGACGGAGAACCCCTCGCGGGCGAAGCGGGCGGCGGTCTCGATGCCGAGGCCCTTGCCGGCGCCGACGATGGCGATGGTGGTCATGGTGTGGTCCTTCCAGGACGACGGTGTCCGGGCACGGGGCCCGACCGCGGGACCGTCCGGTCCCGCCGACGTCCACTGAACCAGCGGGAGTGGGCCCGTGGCGGGCACTGTCGTACCCCCTCTCGGACGGGAGGCGCGTGGCGGCGCCGCCCCGTGCCTCCCGTCGGTCCGGTGGTCGCGCTGAGCGCCCGTACAGGCTCCTCCCGACCGGAGCGTGTGCAATCAGGGCACGAACCCCGGGGAGGCACGCCGTGCACACGACCACCCGCCGCATCTCGTCCGCACTCGGCGCAGCCGCGGTCACCGCCCTCGTCCTCGCGGCGTGCACCGACGGAGGAGTCCGGACCCTGCCGCGGACGGAGACCGCGGGACCGGCGCCCTCCGCCACAGCGGAGGTCGAGTCGCTGGCACCCGACGGCGAGCCCTCCGACGTCGTCACCGGCCTGGACGCGCCGTGGTCGGTGGTCCGGACGGGTGACGGCGCCGCCGCCCTCGTGAGCGAGCGCGACTCGGCACGGGTGATCGAGCTGGCCGCGGACGGCACGACCCGCACGGTGGGGACCATCCCGGGAGTCACCCCCGCCGGCGAGGGTGGCCTGCTCGGCCTCGCACTCCACGACGGCGGTCTCTACGTGTACTCGACCGCCGCGGACGGCAACCGCATCCAGCGCTTCGAGCTCACCGGCAGCGTCGGGTCGTACGGCCTGGGCGAGGCGACGACGATCCTCGACGGACTGCCGTCGAGCGGCATCCACAACGGCGGGCGCATCGCGTTCGGACCGGACGGCATGCTCTACGCGAGCGTCGGCGACGCCGGCGACGGACCCGACGCGCAGGACCGGGACTCGCTCGCGGGCAAGATCCTCCGGATGACCGCGGACGGGAGCGTCCCGGCCGGCAACCCGTTCCCCGACTCGCTCGTGTGGAGCCTCGGGCACCGGAACGTGCAGGGCAGGGGCTGGGCGGAGGACGGCACGATGTTCGCCGCGGAGTTCGGGCAGAACACGTGGGACGAACTCAACGTCGTCGAGGAGGGCGCGAACTACGGCTGGCCGGAGGTCGAAGGCACCGGCGGGACGGCCGCCGGCTTCGTGGACCCGGTGCAGCAGTGGGCGACGAGCGATGCCTCCCCGAGCGGCCTCGCCGTCATCGGGGACACCGTGTTCGTCGCGAACCTCCGGGGGGCCTCGGTCCGGGCGGTCCCGGCCGCCGACCCGTCGCGGTCGACGACGTGGTTCGCCGGTGACTTCGGTCGGATCCGGACGGTCCTCGCCGGGCCCGACGGCGCGCTCTGGTTCGTCACGAACAACACGGATGGCCGGGGGACCCCGCAGGCGGACGACGACCGCATCGTGTCCGTCCCGCTCGCGAGCCGCTGAGCACGTCCGATCGCCCCGCGGTGCCGCGTCCCGAGACCCGGCCCGGCGGACACGGTCCGCGCTGCAGGCCGCGGAACTGTCCGCCGGCCCGGGTCTCGCAGGGCGACGGTCGCGAGCCGTCAGCCAGCGAGCGGCCGCGCCACCTCGACCTCGCCGTTGTCCACGAGCCACCGCACGGCGTCGAGCACCGTCTCGGACGCCGTGTACGCCGGCGCGTACCCGAGCAGCCGCCGCGGCTTGTCGGTGCTGAACACCTGCGATCGCGACAGGTGCTCCCAGCTCGCGTCCGCGTCCTCGCCAGCCGTGGTCTCGCGGAACCGGTCCCACGTGACGGACTCGAGCCGGGCCTCCTGGCCGAACCACGAGGCGACCAGGTGCGCGTACCCGCGCACGGTGAGGGCCGTGTCGGCCGTGACGAAGAAGTCCTCGCCCACGGCCTCTGCGCGGTGCTCGACCGCGAGCTGGAACGCCTGCGCGACGTCGTCGGCGTGCACGTGGGCCATCGACTCGGCGCCCAGACCCGGCACCTCGATCGCCGCGCCCGCGGAGAGCTTCGTGATGACCGTGGTGTCCAGGTTGCCGAGCGGACCGATGGGCACCCAACCGGGACCGCTGATGTGGCCGGGGTGGAGGGAGGTCGTTGCGACACCGCCCGAGGCGGTTTCCTCCTTGTACAGCCGCGCGATGGCGTCCTTCTGCGTGCCGTACTCACCGAACGGCGGGGTCGCGACCTCCTCGGTGATCGGGAGGACGTGGGACACCCCGGCCCGCCAGATCGACCCGCAGTGAACGAGGTGCGTGTCCGACCCGCGGAGTGCGTCGAGCAGCGCGCGAGCGGAGTCGATCGTGAAGCAGACGAGGTCGATGACGGCGTCCGGCCGCAGCCCGGCGATGCGCGCGCCGAACGTGCCGTCACGGTCCTCCTGCTCGCGGTCGGCCGTGATCCGCTCCACCCGGGCCCATTCCGGAGCGTCGGCGTAGGCGGAACGGGTGCCCCGGCTGATGACCACGACGTCGTGGCCGGCCCGGACGAGGCGGGGGACGAGGAACGTGCCGATGTGGCCGGTGGCCCCGATGACGACGATGCGCATGCCGGCCAGGCTAGGCCGACGGCGGCGGCCGTGGAATGTTCCGTCGCGGAACGGACTTGCTGCCCGCATGGCTGCACGATCCGGTGGTGTGGGCCTGCGCTCCGAGCGCGGGCCGATCCTGCTCTCCCTCATGCTCGCGACCGCGCTGGTCGCCCTCGACTCGACGATCATCGCCACGGCCTCGACGTCCATCGCTCGTGACCTCGGCCACTTCCAGCAGCTGCCCTGGCTGTTCTCGGTGTACCTCCTCGCGCAGGCGGTCTCCGTGCCGATCTACGGACGGCTCGCGGACGTGCTCGGCCGGAAGCGCCTGCTCCTCGTCGGGATCGGCCTGTTCCTGCTCGGGTCGGTGCTCTGCGGTGCGGCGTGGTCGATGCCCGTGCTCATCGCCGGCCGGGTCGTGCAGGGGCTCGGTGCCGGGGCGGTGCTGCCGATCTCGATGACGATCACGAGCGACATCTACACACTCGAGGAGCGAGCGAAGACGCAGGGGTACCTCGCGTCGGTGTGGGGCGTCGCCTCGGTGGTCGGGCCGACGCTCGGTGGGGTGTTCAGCGAGCTCGGCGCGTGGCGCTGGATCTTCTGGATCAACATCCCGTTGGCGCTGGTCGCGGGGTTCATGCTCGTCCGGGCATACACCGAGCAGCGGTCTGCTGACGGGCCGCGTCAACGCATCGACCTCCCGGGCGCGGTACTGCTGACGCTCGGCACGACCGCGCTGCTGCTGGGTCTCCTCGAGGGCGGGACGACGTGGGCCTGGGGCTCGGGTGCCTCGATCGGCATCTTCGTCGCGGCGGCCCTCTTCCTCACGGCCTTCCTCGTCGTCGAGTTGCGGACAGCGCACCCGATCTTCTCGCTGGCCCTCCTCCGGCGCCGGGTCGTCGCTGCCTCGACGGTCGCGTCGCTCGTCATCGGCGTGATCGTCATGGGGCTGTCGACGTACGTCCCGATCTACGCGCAGGACGTCCTCGGCACCTCCGCGCTGGTCGCCGGCTTCGCGCTGGCGGCGCTCACGCTCGGCTGGCCGATCTCCGCCTCGCAGGCCGGCCGGTTCTACCTGCGGTGGGGCTTCCGGGTGACGGCGCTCATCGGCTCCACGCTGGTGATGCTCGGCGCTGCACTGACGATCACCCTCGGCTCAGGGTCGTCCGTGTGGTGGGTCGCGGTGTTCTGCTTCGTGGTCGGCGCGGGCATGGGACTCACGGCCGTCCCGACCCTCATCGCGGCACAGTCCTCGGCAGCGCACGACGAGCGTGGCGCGGTGACGGGCACGAACATGTTCGCGCGGTCCATGGGTTCGGCGATCGGGGTGGCGGTGTTCGGTGCCGTCGTCAACGCGCACGTGCGACTCGGCGCCTCGGGCTCGCCGGAGGGTCCCGGGCTGATGACCGCGATGCACCTCGTGTTCGTGTCGATCGCGGTCATCGCGCTGGTGCTGCTCGTCGCGGTGTCGTTCATGCCTGCACACCGGCGCCGCGCGGAAGCGCCCGCTGCTGCGGAGGCGGCAACCGCCTGAGACGGTTTCACTGCCGCGGGATCACGAGACTCGCGCACAGCGACACCTCTCGTGTTCCCGGGCACGAGGAGCGTCGCTCACCACGAGACTCGGGTCGTCGGCCCGGCGCGCGTCGGCGCGGCGCCGCCGCGAGCGGCGCGCGTCAGTCGGCGGTGACGGCCTTCACGGAGCCGGCGATCACCGCGGCGTCCTCGGCGAGCGCCACCACCGGGTCGGGCAGGTGCGTGACCCCGCCGACGGCCTTGCGGGCGGCCCAGCCGACGACGCTGCCGACCACGGCGCCGACCGCGCCGAGGATCGCGCCCTCGACCACGAGGTTCCGACGCCCGGTCGTACCGAGCGCGGCCCCCGCGAGCGCGCCCGAGGCGACGCGGCCGAGGATCGCCGGGAACGCGATGCGGCTCGGCGTCGACGGGAGCTTGTCGCCGATGAGCTCGCCGACCGCACCGGCGACGAGCAGTCCGCGGCCGAGCGGCGTCGCGAAGACCTTCCAGTCCTGCCACGCGCCGGAGAGCTCCTTGTTGTCGTGGTTCAGCGCGAGCACCGCGAGGGGGGTGGCGCTGCGGCCGCCGCTCAGGACGCCGAGGGCGAGCGTGCGGACGAGGGTGTTCTGTTCGTGGTCGGTGCTCATCGGTGTCTCCTCACCTGGCTGACGCGTCACCTGGCTGACCGCGCCGTGGTCCGTCGGAGACGCTACGCACCCTGTGCTGGGAGCCGTTCTGGTCCTACCATCGGCGCATGAGCACGATCACCGTGGAACGTCGTGTGCACGTCGAGGCACCGCCGGCCGCCGTCCTGCCGCACCTCGCGGACCTCACGCGCTGGCGGTCGTGGTCGCCGTGGGAGGGCGCGGATCCCGACCTCCACCGGGAGTACACGGGCGACCCGGGCTCGGTCGGCGCGACGTACGCCTGGTCGGGGAACCGGAAGGCCGGTGCCGGGACCATGCGGGTCACGGAGGTCGACCCCTCAGGCGTGGGCATCGCGCTCGACTTCACGAAGCCGTTCCGGTCGAGCAACGTCATCCGGTTCGACCTCACGCCGAGCGGCACCGGCACCGGCCCCGGCACCGACGTCGTCTGGCGGATGGAGAGCCCGCGGACCTTCATGACCCGGATCTTCCCGCTCGAGAAGCTCGTCGGGCCGGACTTCGAGAAGGGCCTCCGGCAGCTCAAGGCCACCGTGGAGCGCGGCTGAGTCGCTCGGATCGGCTCCGGGTACCGTGCGACCGATGAGCAACGTCATCCTCTTCGGCGGTCACGGGAAGGTCGCGCTCCTCGCGACGAAGATCCTCAGCGACCGCGGCCACACCGTCACGTCCGTCATCCGGGACCCCGACCAGTCGGACGACGTCCGGGCACACGGGGGCGAGCCCCGCGTCGCGGACATCCAGGAGCAGACCCTCGAGTCCTTCACCGACCTCGTCCGCGGGCACGACGTCGTGGTGTGGTCGGCAGGCGCCGGTGGCGGGTCCGTGGACCGGACGTGGGCCATCGACCGGGACGCCGCGGTGCTGACCGTGCAGGCAGCGGCTCGTGCCGGCGTCGACCGCTACGTCATGGTGTCGTGGTCCGGCTCGGTCCTCGACCACGGCGTGCCGCAGGACGACGACTTCTTCGCGTACGCGCAGTCGAAGTACGTCGCGGACGCCGTGCTCCGCGACTCCGGGCTCGCCTGGACCGTGGTCGCGCCGAGCACCCTCACCGACGACGAGCCGACCGGTCGCGTCGACTGGGACGGCTCGTCGTCCGAGGTGCCGCGCGGCGACGTCGCGCACGTGGTCGCGGACGTCGTCGAGGACCCCGGGACCGCTGGTCACACGGTGCGGTTCAACGGCGGCTCCACGGAGATCGCCGCGTTCCTCCGGGCCGCGGCGGAGTGAGCCACAGCCGGCCGGACCGCGTCCGGCCGGCCCCCACCAGTCGGTCGCGGTCTGCCGGTCAGCCGCCCGCTGTCCAGCCGCCCGTCGGTCGGCTGAACAGGTTGACGACGGTGCCGTCGGGGTCGCGGAACAGCGTCGAGCGGTTCCCCCACGGCATCGTCGTCGGCTCGAGGACGACGTCGTGGAGCACGTCACGCAGTCGCGCGAACTCGGCGTCCACGTCGGCCACCTCGAACTCGACGAGCACCGAGTCGTTGCTGCTCGGGCGCGGAGCCCGGTCGCCGAGCACCGCCACGGTGGCGGTGGAGCCGATCGCGAGCGTGGGGCCGTGCTCCCCGCCGCGGAACTCGGCGAACACCGGCGCCGGACGGTGTGCCGAGGTGCCGGTCACGTGCTCGTAGAAGGTGACGAGCCGGTCGAGGTCGTCGGTGATGATGCGGATCGAAGCGAATGCCATGCGGGCAGTGTGCAGCGCGTCCGCGACACCGTCCTGTCGGTGATCCCGCCGAGGTGACGGAGGCGGTCAGTCCTCGACCACGTGCCGCGTGGTGCCGTACGGGATGTCGAGGTCCGCGGCGCGGAACGGCCGGAGCGGTGCGTGCTCGCCGGTCGGTTCGAGCGTCACGATCCGTCCCGTGCGGAACGCCCGGACCGCTCGGCGGAGACGACACCAGGCGACGAGGTACCAGACGCCGTCGCGGACGACGTACCCGAGGGGCTCGACCTCGCGGTCGCTCGGCTCGCCGTCGCGGTCGCGGTAGCGGAGTCGGAGGACCTGCCCGTCGCGCAGCGCAGCGGCCACGACGTCTGCGGGAGCATCCTCGTCGTCGGGTTCGAGGAACGCGATCCGACGAGCGACGGCGAGCGACTCCGCCAGCCGCTCGTCCCGGGTCGCCGCGTGCACCTTGCCGAGGGCACGCGCAGCGGCGTCGCGGAAGGGTCCGTTCGCGAGCGCGCCGAGTCCGACCGTGACCGCGAGCGCCTCGTCCGCGGTCAGACCGAGCGGCGCCAGGGTGTGCTCCCGGTCCAGGCAGTACCCGCCCGTCCGCCCCGGCTCGGCCCAGATCGGCACCCCGGCCTGCTGCAACGCCGAGAGGTCGCGTTCGATCGTGCGCACGCTCACCTCGAACCGCTCGGCGAGGCGTCGGGCGCTGAGCGGTCGCGGCGCGACCGCTCGGAGCGCTTCGACCAGTGCGTAGAGCCGGTCGGTGCGGTTCACGGGGTGACCAGACGCCGGACGGGAGGCACGGTGCGGCCCCTCCACGGGCCTCCCGGTCGAAACGCGGTGGCCACGGTCGCGACCGTGCGGCGAGGGGTCATCCCACGATCGTAGGTCCGGCCACGGACGCCTCTGCCGGGGCGGGACCGTCAGCGCGGACCGGAGCGGTCACCGCCGCCCCGGTGGGCGTCCCACCCGTCGGCACCGGGCGGGTCTCGTGCCGGAACCGCCGCAGCAGCCGGGCGGGCGGCACGGCACGGCGCCACGACACCGCGAAGGTGTGCACAGCCCTCTGGACCCGCCGGAGCATCCCGCTCCGGTCCCGGACCGGGTCGCCCGACACCGAGACGACGAGCGCCCGGTCGAGCACGGTCCGCCAGCGCGGGTCGAACTGCAGCGAGAGGTCGACGTCGTCGTGGACCAACGGGTCGTGGCGGTGCACGCGGTGCCGGACGGCGAGCCAGGCGGTCCGTCGGAACAGCGCGTTCGAGCCGAACAGCGGCGGTCGTCCGAGCGCTCCGGCCATGAGCACGAAGTACGCGCGCATGTAGGCGGTCCGCCAGAACGCCGAGGCGACGGGACCGAGCCCCCGGAACGCCCCGGGGCCGGCCACGGCCGTCACGAGCGGGTCGGCGAACCAGGGGAGTGCGCGTCCGAGCCAGTCCTCGGGCACGACCGTGTCCGAGTCGATCCGGGCGATCACGTCCCCGGTCGCCGCGTCGTAGCCCGTGCTCGCGGCGGCCGCGATGCCCGGGAACGCCTCGCGCACGACCCGGGCTCGGGCGTCGAGCGCGACGCGGACACTGTCGTCGGAGCTCCCGTTGTCGACCACGACCACCTCCTCCGCCGACCGGGTCTGCCGCGCGATCGCGGCGAGGCACGTGCGCAGCTGCTCGGCGTCGTCGAGCACGGGGACGACGACCGTGACGGTCGGGAGCGCTGCCATGCGTCCAGCGAACCAGGGCGGGTCTGGGCGGCCGAGCCGGAGGGCCGGGGAGCGCGGCCGCGCCCGACCGCTCAGTACTTCGCCGCGATGCCCGTCATGTCGCCGAGCCCGAGCGTCCGCGATCCGGTCGCGCAGGTGCCGCCGGACGGCTCCATCACCTGGCCGGTGCCGCTCGCCACGTGGCCGAGGCCGTACAGGTGGCCCCACTCGTGCGTCGCGACGGCCTGCATGTCGTACCGGCTGCCCGAGCACGTGGCGGTGGACGACCACGAGTACCGCGTCGCGTACCGCTGGTCGGCCTCGCGTGCGACACCGTTCTGGTCGTACCAGACGCACGTCACGCCGAGCGTGCCGGCCGGGAGCGCACCCCAGCCCATGACGCTGTACCCGTTGTTCGTCGCGCACCCGCCGTCCTTCGTCAAGTCGGGCGCCTGCGTGGCCTCGCGGACGAAGCTCTCCCGCGCCGAGGACGTCACGGTGGTGCCGCACGACGTGATGGTCCCGGTCCAGGCGTCCGCGGCGGACCGGAGTGCGTCGTCGCCGTAGGTCGTGCGCGTCCCGCTCGGGTTGTAGTACCACTGCACGGTGCTCGACCACCGGTAGTCGTTCTGCGTGTTGGCCTTGCTCGTGCACTTCGTCGAGGCCGCGCTCGGACGCACCGTCGCCGCGCCGGTGTCCGCGGTGTGCGCGGTGTCCGCGGTCCCGAGGGTCGAGCGTTCCGCCTGCCGGACGGCCGACGGCGAGCCCTGCCACGCCTCGCCGACCCGGACCGCGACGCCGGAGTTCCCGGTGTTCGTCACGACGACCTCGGGCAGCTCCTCGGCACCCGCGGCCGCGACGCTCAGTGCTGCGACGGACTCACCGCGTGCGGGGACGGCGAACGTGCGGCCGTCGGCGAGCCGGACGGTGCCGGTCGACGTGGTGCACCCGGACTCGAGCGTGCGGAGGCTGAGCGTGCCCGACGGACACGACGCGCCTGCCGTCGGCGACGTGGCTGCGACGGCCGGCGACGCGGACACCACCCCGGCCCCGACGAGCGCGGCGGCGAGTGCGGCGGCCGCGGTGGCCGCGGACGTCCACGGCATGGTTCGAACGGGCATGGTCGTGCCTCCCCCGGCCGAGGCCCTGTCCTCCGCCGTCCTGGTCGCGCCAATGCTAGGCGGGACGGCCGTCCTCCGCACCCGGCACCGCGACCACGCGGTTCTGGTACGCCCAGACCACCGCCTGCAGCCGCGACCGCACCCCGAGCTTCGGCAGCATCCGTGCGAGGTGCGACTTCACCGTCGACACCTCCACGACGAGCGCGGCAGCGATGTCCTCGTTCGACATCCCCTGGGCGAGGAGCAGCAGCACGTCACGCTCGCGGGCGGTGAGCAGCCCGTCGGCGCGGGCGCCCGTCACGGGCTGGAGGCTCCGGCGGGACACGAACTCCCGCAGTACCCGACGGGTGAGGGCCTGGTCGAGGGTGCCGTTCCCCGCCGCCACCTGCCGGACCGCCCCGGTGATGGTGTCGGGGTCGGCGTCCTTGAGGAGGAACCCGGACGCACCCGCCTCGAGGGCGCCGAACACGTAGTCGTCGAGGTCGAACGTCGTCAGCATGAGCACCGGCATCTCCGGATCGGCCCCCGGTGCGCAGAGCTCGCGGGCGACCTCGATGCCGTTCCGGACCGGCATCCGGACGTCGAGGCACGCGACGTCCGGACGGGTCCGTCGGGCGGCCTCGAGTGCTTCGCCGCCGTCAGCGGCGACCGCGACCACCTCGAGGTCGGGCTCCGCGTCGAGCAGGGCCGTCACGCCGGCACGGACGAGCGGCTGGTCGTCCGCCACCAGGACCCGGATCACGGCCGCACCTCCGTGGCGGGCGTGAGCGGTGCCTCCCGGCCGAGCGTCAGCTCCACGAGCCAACCGCCTCCGTCCTGCGGACCGGCCTGGAGGCGCGCCCCGACCAGGTCTGCCCGCTCACGCATCCCACGCAGTCCGTTGCCGCCGGCGGCGGCCCCGCCGCTGCCGGGCAGCGTCGGCGCGCCGTTCGCGACACGCACCACGAGCTGCTCCGCAGCGCGGTCGTCGACGGTGACGGTGCACGGGGCGCCCGGGGCGTGGAGCACCGCGTTCGCCAGCGATTCCTGCACCGCACGGTAGGCGGCGAGCTGCGCGAGGGGTCCGACGCCGTCCGCGAGGGGGCGATCGCCGGACGCGAGGACCTCGAGCTCGACCGGCATCCGCACACGCGACCGCTCGACCAGGTCGACGATGCCCGCGATCGTCTCGACCGCGCGCTCCGCCGGTCCGTTCTCGCGGAGGAGTCCCACCAGGCGGCGGAGGTCCTCCAGCACCGCGGTGCTCTGCTCCCGGACCTGCCGCACGCCCTCGTGGGCCCTGCTCGGATCCGTGTCGATCTGCCGGTCGATGGCCGCCGACATCAGGGCGATCCCGGAGAGGTGGTGCGCGGCGATGTCGTGCAGCTCCCGGGCCATCGCGGCACGTTCCCGGCCGATCGCCGCCTCGACGCGGGCGTCCTGCTCCCGGTCCACCGCGGACGCCTCGGCCGTGCGGGCCGCGCGGACGTCGCGCCGGGAGCGGATGAGCAGCGCGACGAGCAGTGGGAGACCGACCGCGCCGACCGCCTGCAGGATGCCAGCGCCGACGGAGGCGGCGAGGAGCTCGGTCGGCTGCGAGCGCATGCCACCGGACAGGACGGCGTCGTTGACCGCGGTCCCGGCCACGACCAGCACCGCAGTACCGACGATGGCCGGCCAACTCCGGGTGAGCGGCTCGCGGGAGCCGAGCAGGACGACCACCACGGCGACGGGCAGCAGCACGAGGCTGTAGGCACCGCTCGGCGTGGAGGCCGCCGCGGCCGCGATGATCCCGGTGCCGAGCACGGTCGTCCGCGGCGCGCTGCGTGCGACGAGCAGCAGTGCGGACGCGACGAGCAGCGAGATCACCAGGGTCACCCAGGCGGCGCTGCCGACCGACGGGGTCCCGGCGGCGACCGCCACGGACGAGCCGGACCCGTCGAGACGGTCGAGGGCGTCGAGACTCGGCAGGCCGCTGAGGAGCCCGACGGAGACGATCGCCGTCCCCGCGGCCACGACGAGGTCGGTGCGGGCGTCAGCGCGTGCCATCGTTCGATCCTACGAGGGCGGGGGCGGTGGGCACCGGCAGCGTCGGCGCACCCGTGCTGGCGTACCCGAGTCGGCCCCGGGTGGCGACGAGCAGCACGGCAGCGGCCACGGTCGAGGTCGCGGTGAGCCCGAGCATCATCGTGCCCGCCGTCATGCCCGGGTACATGTCCGCCCAGAGCGTCGAGATGGTGTTGTTCACGCCGACGTGCAGGAGCAGGACCAGCGGGAGGCTCTCGCCGGTGCGGTTGAACGCCCACACCATCACCACGTTGAACGTGATCGTGAAGGCGGCGAAGACGAGCGGCTCGGTCCAGTGGGCGTCCGGCCAACCACCCCAGTCGCTGAGGTAGAGCGGCACGTGCCACAGCGCCCACAGCGGGCCGAGGATCCCGGCGGCACCGAGCGGGCCGAAGCGGTCCTGGAGTCGGGGGAGCGCGAAGTCCCGCCAGCCGGGCTCCTCGGACAGCCCCGTGGTGAACACCTGCACGACCAGCCCCGGGACGAGCATGAGCAGCGCTGCGGCGCTCGGTGCCTGGACCTGCCCGCCGGACAGCGGCAGGCCGGAGACCACGATGACCGCCGGCACCCCGACGAGCGCCAGGGCGTACCAGCGCCACGAGACACGCCACCGCCACAGTCGGCCGACCCAGCGCCGGAGACCCGGGCGGCCGTCGGTGACCGCGGTGACGAGGAAGGCGCTGCCGAGCGGTCCGAGCAGCGCCCCGGGCAGCACGCCCGTGAACTGCGCGGTGCCGAGGAGCTCGGGGAAGTGCAGGTCCCAGAGGCCGAGGCCGTGCGGCGACAGGATGTACGGCACCCACGCGGCCCAGCTGAGGCCGAGGGCGAGCACGAAGAACGCGCGGAGGGGGTTGCGGGCGATCATGCCCCGGATGCCCGGCTGGTCCGCGCCGGTGTGGAGGTGGTTCGTCATGTCCTCGACGCTAGGAACGCGGCGAGCGCGGGACGACCGGCGGGAGGACGCTCCTCCGGGACGTGCATCCTTCGGAGGAGGCGGACCGTATGCTCGTGGACGACCCGCCCGAGCGAGGGGCGCACGGCGGGGACCAGGGGGAACACACCATGACCATGTCCAGGACGACCACCATCGGCGCGGTGCTCGTCGTCGGCGCACTCGCGCTGACCGGGTGCAGCACCGCAGACACCGGCCCGCGTGACGCGACGGCTGCGTCGCGCACGGCTGCACCGGAGCCGACGCCGACGCCCACTCCGACGGCGGAGGCGGACGCGTCCGACGGAGTGGGCGGCACCGCGGCCGGAGCGCAGCCCGAGGACCTCACCTTCGAGGACGGCGCGCAGCTCTCGCCCACCCGCCTGCCCGCGTTCGGCGTCTCGGTGTCCTCCCTGCAGAACTGGGAGCTGACCCGCTCCGACCCGAGCGCCGGCTCGACCGAGTACACCCGCTCGGACGGCGCCGTGGCGACGGTCACGCAGCAGCGGGTCACCGGCCTCGACCCGACGATGGACGACCGCGCCGCGACCGAGCAGCTGTTCCGTGCGGCCGGCGCACCGGTCGAGGGTCTCGAGGAACAGCTCCTGCCCACCGCCGGTGGGGGTACCGCGCAGTTCCTGTCGATCGCCGGGCAGGCCGACGGGGAGTGGACCGCGACCGTGGCCCGTGCCTTCGCCCGCCCGGGTGTGGCGCTGACGGTGGAGATCGTCGTGCCGTCCCGCGACGTGCTGCGCGACGACCTCCACGAGATCCTGGTCAACGCGCAGGTCGTCATCACCTGATCGGGCGGTGGCCGCAGTCTGTGTGCGCTGCGACGAACGCTCAGACGGGCAGCGGTGCGACGCCCCACCAGCCGATGCCGGCATCGTCGTGGACGAGCCGGCCGGCCCTCGTGCCGAGTGGTTCTGCCACGCCGAAGTCGGCGATCTCCCACCCGAACTGTTCCGGCGTGGGCTCGCCGCCGGCGAAGGGCTCCGAGTACACGCCGTCCGCCCAGAGCGGGGCGTCGCGGCTCCCCTCGAGGGCAGCCCGGAGTCCGACGGGGCCGAGTCCGGGCCAGGAGTAGACGACGCAGAAGCCGTCGGTGTCCCGCAGCGGCCACCCGTCGTGGACCGTGATCGACCGCCACTCGGTGGGACCGCCGTCGCGCAGCTTCCGGAGGCAAGCGAGCAGGGCCCGGTCGCTCCACGTCGGGGTCGGTACCGACTCAGCGGCGGCGATCAGCGCATCGTGTTCAGCTCCGGGCACCTCGTCATCGTGCCACGGGGAGCGGCGGCTCCCCTACGTGCGGCATCCGCAGTCGTCCGCCGACAGGCGACCCCGGCGCGGCGCGGGCTGGAGCTCGGCGGGTGCCGGGCGGCGACGCGGTCGTGCGGGTGCTCGGCGGGTGCCGGGCAGTGGCGCGGTCGCACGGCCCGCCCGGCCTATCCTGGACCGATGCTCTCCCGACGTGAGGCCGCCGTCCGGCTCGACATCCCGCTCGAGATGGCGACCCGTCACGGGCTGCCGGCGCGGCTCAGCGAGGCCGAGCTCGACGCGATCGAGCAGGACCCGCCGGCCTGGCTCGTGCAGTCGCGCGCGAACCGCACGGGCACGAAGAAGGTCTGGCAGCGGCTCGAGTGCGTCGTCTGCGGGTACTCGGAGGAGGCCCGACCGAAGAAGTGGTGGCCCGACTGGGACCACCTGATGTGCGACTACCACGCGACCTACCAGGCACCCGAGCCGCCCGCGGGGTTCACCCGGCACGAGGTCGAGGGGATCGGGAGCCGGTTCGTCGCCCTCGTCGACGAGCGCCCCTGAGCGACACGCGCCCCTAGCCCGTGGGAGGACCTGTGGGCTCGACCGTCTTCGTGACGACCCACCGGTGCTTGCCGATCGGTCGGTCGCGGACGAAGCCGGCACGCTCGAACGTCGAGAGCACGCCGTGGAAGAGGAAGCCTGCGGGCACGGCACCGGCCGGCTCGGGGTACCCCTCGACCCGTCCACCCCCTGCCTCGGCGATCATCCGCAGGGCTCCGTGGAGTGCGGCCGTCGCGACGCCCTGACGACGGTGTCCGGCGCGGACGTAGTTGCAGCCGATGCGCCAGTCCGGCAGCGGTCCGTCCTGGGAGGACTCGTACTGGCGGCGGTTCTTGATGCGGACGACCTCGGACACGGGGCCGAACTGGCACCAGCCCACGCACCGGTCGCCCACGAGGACGAGCGCTGCGTGGGTCGTGCCGGCGAGCACCCGGTCCCGCTTCCGTTCCCGGTTGCAGGCAGCGTCCCGCGTGGTGCCCTCATCGTGGAAGCCGATGCACCAGCAGCCGCTCGGGTAGCCGTCGCTCGACGCACACAGCTCCGCGAAGGCGTCCCACGTGGCGGCGTCGAGGGGCCGGACCACGAGGGCGGCGGTGGTCGTCGCGAGGTCATCGGTCATGGACGTCCCGATCCTCCGCGGGCGATGCGCCCCGCACCCGACCGGACGTCCGGTCGAGCCGGTCCCGGACGACCCGTCGATCGCGGTCGGCTGCGTCGGCGACGACCGAGAGCATGATCCCGAGCGGCGCCGTGCTGCGATGCCTTCGACAGTCCATCCCCCGATGATGACCCCGACCGACGGCGCCCGTCCGGAACCGGGACATCGCGAGCGCGGCGCGGCCGCGACCGAGCACCGGCCTGGAGGCGCGTTGCGGCGCCGCCCCGCGACTCCCGGCCGCCGCCGGTCACCGCGACACCCGTCAGCGCGTCCGACCTGCGCCGCACATCACCGCCGGCGCGCTCCGCGCGCGCCGCCCACCGGGACGTCCGCATCGCGATGGTGGGGCGTCCGCTTCACGCGGGCGGCGTGAGCCGGTAGACGAGCCCCGCCGTGTCGTCCGTCACGTACAGCGAGCCGTCCGGGCCGGGGACCGCGTCCACCGAACGCCCCCAGCGCGAGCCGTCCGCGTCCTGGAACCCCTCGACGATCGTCCGCGGCTGCCCGAGGGTCCGGGCGTCGGCGTCCCACGCGCTGTACGACACCGACGGCGGACGCGGCGGCTCGCGGTTCCACGAGCCGTGCGTCGTGATGAGGGCGCCCTCGTCGAACGCGGCGGGCAGCGCGCTCCCGTGCGTGAACACGAAACCGATCGGGGCACTGTGCGCCGGCAGGCCGACCATCGTGCGGGACACCGTCGAGCAGTCGAGGGCCGTCCCGTCCGGGTTGTTCGTCGGATCGTCGACGTACCCGAGGTCGAGCAGGTCCGGCTTCCCTCGCGAGTCCGGCTGACAGAACGGCCACCCGAGCTCGGTGCCGCGCGTGATCCGGGTGACCTGGTCGTTCGGGTGCTCGTCCACGTAGGACTGCACGCGCTTCCCGTACTGCCCGGTGTCGTCCCGGAACGGGTACGGCTGGTTGTCCGCCTGGTTCACCGCCGCGAACAGGGTCCCGTCCGGGGCGTAGCCGAGCCCTTCCCCGTTGCGGACGCCCGTCGCGAGCAGGGTGTCGTCGCTGCCGTCGAGCCGGACCTGCCGGATGACCGCGCGGTCCGGGTGGTCGCGTCGGTCCGAGCCGTCGCTGTTCGACGCGGAGCCGATGTCGTACGCGACCAAGCCGTCGTGCACGGCGACGAACTTCCCGCCGTGCCCACCCGTCGGCAGGTCGTCCACGAGCACCGAACGGTCGGAGAGCCTGCCGTCCCGGTAGTGCCAGGTGTCGATGCGGGGGCCCTCGCCGAGGACGACGACGGTCGCACCGTCCTGCTCGGTCACGGCGATGCCCTGGGGGTCGTCGAGCCCGGTCGCGAGCTCCTCGACCGCCGGGGCGCGGCCGTCCGCTCGGGGCTCGAGGCGGAGGAGCGTCCCCCGGTCACCCGTCGTCAGGAGCATGCTGCCGTCGGGCAACCAGGCCGCCATGCGTGCGCCGGGAGCATCGGCCCAGACCTCCGCGCGCCAGCCCGTCGGGACACGGAGGGACCGTCCGGCGGCCTTGCCCGCCTCGGCGCCGTTCGCGACCGACAGGCGCGCCGTGTGCAACCCGGCCGACGGGTTCCCCGTGGTCGGGTCGCCCTCGACCGTCGCGCCGCCGGTGCACGCCGCGATCCCGCAGACGAGGAACACCGATGCAGCAGCACCGACGAGGCGCTTCGTCACGGTCGACACAGGGTGAGGCTAGGCCTCGCTCCCGGGGTCCGTCACGACGATCCGGCAGGGTGCGCAGTCCGGATGGCGTCGGACAGCCGTCGGGTCAGTCGTGCTCCGGGTCCTCTTCGTGGTTGAAGTGCGAGTCGGTCTCCGAGAAGCCGGCGGCGACGCCCTCCGGGTGGTTCGGGATGGTCGAGTCGTCGCCGAGGCCGCCGGGCTTGGGCGCGCCGTCCTCGTCGTTCGTGGGGACGTCGAGGGAGCTGTCGTCCTGCGCGTTGCTGGTGTCCGACATGGGTCCTCCTTGTGCTTCGGCGGCCGGTGCTCCGGTGCACCACCGCTGGTCGTGGAAGTTCATCGTGCCTGCGGCTCCTGGACGGCACTCAGGCTCGTCGGCTGGTGCGTGTGTACCGTCGCGCTGGTCGGGTGCCCGGCCGGGCACGGGTCAGACTGGAGGCACCGGGCGGGCTGGTGCCGTGCCTCCCGTCCGGTGGTGGGTCGCGAGGGACGCTCGCCGCTGCCCGACGACCTACGTCCCGGTCAGGGCCTTGAGGAGCACGACGGCGACAGCCGTCGAGAGCAGGACCACACCCAGTCCTGCGAGCGGCCACCAGACGCCGCTGGAGCGGTGGTGGACGCGCACGCCGGCCGCACCCCCGGTGAGGACCGCTCCGAAACCCCCGACGAGCGTGACGCCCATGCTGGTGAACCAGCCGGCATCACTGCAGCTCGCCGAGCGGGCAGCACACGTGTTGTACGCGACGAGGTTCTCGTTGAAGACGTAGCCGGCGCACCCGATCGCCGCGAGCAGTCCGACGACGGTGAGGACCCAGATCAGGGTGAGGTTCCACAGGGCAGCGCGCTCGCTCAGCGGTGCCCGTCGGGTGGGGGACGCCATCGGGGCTCCTCGAGTGGTTCGTCCGGCGGGTGTCACCAGGGTGCCACGCGGCGGGCCGGACCGGGTGGCGTCACAGCGCTGACGTGCGCTGCCGGACCGCCGCGTCCCGGAGGTGCGAACCGGGCCGCAGCGTCAGGACCGTCCCGACGACCGCGAGGACGGCGGTGAACGCGACGATCACGACGGACGGCTGCACGACACCGAGCAGCGTCCCGAGGGCGACGACCGGCACCGCCAGGCCGACGTACGCGGAGGTGAAGGTGTCGGACGCGGCGACAGCCCGGTGCTCCGGTGGCGCGTTCCGCAGTGCGGAGCCGAGCGAGCGGCTGAACAGGATGCCGGCACCCGCACCGGCGATCGCGGCTCCGACCGCGAACCCGACCGTGCCGAGGACGGTCCCGGGGAACGCCCGGGTGGCCACCGCCACCAGGACGAGTCCGGTCACCACGAGCGGGAACGCCCACCGGCCTCGCCCGGCCAGCACGGTGGCGCCGATCGCTCCGGCGAGGAACGGCAGTGCTGCGACGACCCCGACCGCGGTGGCGCTCGGCTGGTGGTGACCTCCCGAGAGCAGGTGCGGTGTCAGTGCGCCGAAACAGCCGGTGACGGCGAACGCGGTGCACGCGCCGAGGCGGTCGGGCCACCGTGCGGTGCGTGGGCGGACGTCCGGTCCGGCCGCTGGCTGTTGCTCGATGTTGGTCGCTTGTGGCCCGTCGTTGGTCGCTTGTGGCCCGTCGTTGGTCGCTTGCGGCGCGACCGGACGGGAGGCGCGGTGTGCGAGCAGGGCAGCGCTCGTCATCAGGACGGTTGCGATCGCGACGTACAGTCCCCACCGCGGGAGCGCACCGGTCCCGACCACCAGGCCCGCGGCGGCGGGCCCGAGCGACAAGCCGGTCATCGCGAGCCCCGGCGTCACGGCGTCCCAGAACCGGACGTTCCGTCCACCGGCGCGGGCGCGGTCGGTGACGAAGGTCACCGCGCTCGCGGCGGCGATCCCCACACCGAGGCCGCTCAGCAGACGACCCAGGGCGAAGGCGACCAGCCCGGGGACGACGGCGAGCACCACCGCCGCCGCGGCACCGAGCAGTGCTGCGGTGACGATGCGGTCCCGGACCGCCCAGTGCGCGCAGCGCCGCGTCCGCACGATCGACAGCCCGGCGACGGCCCCGAGCGCGAAGACCGCGAACAGCACGGTGGTGCCGGTCTCGTCGATGCCGAAGGTCCGTGCGTAGGCCGGGTACAGCGGTGTGGGCACGGTCGCCAGCGCCATCGTGCCGACCGTGACGACCGCGGCGGGGACGGGCGACGACCCGCGGACGGGACGCCCCGTGGCCGGTCGGACCCCCCGTTCCTCGGTCGCCGTCACGCGGTCAGGTGCCCCGGGCTGCGCACCGCGGCGGACGCCCACGCGGCGAGCAGCTCGGCCGATGCGGTCACCACGCCGAGGTGCAGCGACACCATCGACAGCGCAGCACGCTCGAGGCCCTCGTCGGTGCCGCGCACCAGGTCGGACGGCACGGACACCCGGTACCCCAGGTTGGAGGCGTCGAAGGCGCTGTTGAGCACGCAGCAGTCGGCCATGATGCCGTCGAGCACCACCGCACGGACGCCCATCTGCCGGAGCAGGAAGTCGAGGTCGGTCGGGTAGAACGCGGAGAGCCGCTTCTTCCCGGTGACGATCTCGTCCTGCGGTTCGACCTCGGTCACGAAGCGGGTCCACCGGCTGCCGGCGAGCGCGTGCTCCGCGGCGCCCGGGATGGGTCCGACGTGCTGCGGGAACGTCGTCCGCCACGCGCTGTCGGACGTGCCCCGGACGTCGTCGATGCCGGAGGCGCGGAGCTCGGACCGGACGTGCACGACCGGGATCCCCAGCGCGCGGGCCGCACGGTGGAAGTCGTCGATCGGACCGACGATCTCGCGCCCGCGCGGAGCCGGGCACGGGCAGGCCGGGTCCTCGGACAGGTGTCCCTCGTGCATGTCGATCGACACGATCGCGGTGTGGGTCGGGTCGAACCAGTCGCGGAGCGACCCCTGCGGGTCGGCCGTGCGCTCGGTGCCGTGGACGGTGATCGTGGTCATGCGGAGGGGTTCCCTTCGGTGTGGGGGACGAGCGGGGCGACGACGCGGCGCGGCTGGCCCCGACGGGCGAGGAGTGGTCGGAGGCCGTGGTTGACCGCCCCGTGCAGGCCGAGCAGCAGGAACATGCCTATCATCATCGGGCTCGTCACGACGGTCGCGACCGACGACGGGAGCGCCGATGAGATCGCGGTCGGGATGAACTGCGCGCCGAGGGCGACGATGAACGCGGTGGCGCCGACGGCGAGGTTCAGGTCGTCCCAGCGCACCGCGGCGAGCATCTGGATCCCGCTCACCGCGATGACCCCGAACAGGATCGTCGTGGCGGCGGACAGGACCGGTCCGGAGATCCCCGCGAGGAACAGGCTCACCGGGGGGAAGAAGGCCAGGGCGACGGCGATCCCGCCGGCGGTCATCGTGACGAAGCGGCTGCCGATGCCGGAGACCCGGACGATGCCCGCGTTCTCCGGGTAGGACGTCGTGCCGATGCCGCCGAAGAGCGCTCCGAGCACTGTGCCGGCGAACTCGGCGAACAGGCCGCGGTTCACCCGGGCGGTGTCGACGGTCTCGCCGCCCCAGCTGGCGATCATCGTGTACATGCCCATGGACTCCGTGCCGGCCTGGAGGAACGCGACGAGCATGAGGACCACGACCGGCAGCGAGACGCCGAAGCCGTACGGCAGCAGGTGGGGCGCGCCGAGCAGGGGAGCCGCGGTGAGGTCGGGGAACGACCACTGGCCGACCAGGAGTGCCACCACGCTGCCGCCGACGATCCCCCAGAAGACCGCCCCACGCTTGAGGATCCCGGTGCCGAGGACCAGGCAGAGCAGGACGATGAGCCCGGTGGCGATGGTCACGACGAGCGCGAGCAGGCCGTAGGACGGCGACCCGGCCGTGCCGAACCATCCGCCGGCCCCGATGGACGCGAGCTGTGCTCCGATGATGACGAAGAGCGTGCCGAGGACGATCGGCGAGGACACGAACGCACTGACGCGTCCGAAGAGCCCGAAGCGCTTGAGCGGGATCGTCAGGAGCATGAAGACCAGACCGGCGACCGCCATCGAGCCGAAGGCCGTCCCGAGACCGTAGGTGGCGCCCGACGAGATGATCGCGACCATGAAGGCGGCGGTCGGGCCCTGCACGATCGGGAGCTTCAACACGCGGCTCGACTGGAGGATCGTCACGACGCCCGTGAGCAGGAAGCACGCCTGGATCATCAGCGCGACCTCGTCGGAGGACAGCTTCAGTGCGCTGCCGATGACGTTCGGGAAGACCCAGATGCCGGTGAGCGCCAACAGGTGCTGGACCGCGAAGAGGGCCGTGCGGCCGGCTGGGAGACGCTCGCCGAACCCCACCGAGAGAACGGAGGGCGCGGGTGCGTCGGCGGGCGGAGCAGGCGGGGCAGCGTGCGTGGTCATCAGGAGTCCTCTGCGTGTCGGGGTCGAGCAGGACGTTTCACTCTGATGCGAAAAGTTACATTCGCATTGTTGCAGCCGTGTTTCCTTGTGTGAACACTGGCGCACCGGTTCCCGCGGGCGTGGAACGCCGACGAAGATGGACGCATGCAGGCATCGACACCGACGAGTCCGGACGCGTCCGCGAGCAGTGACGATGCTGTCGCTCCGGCATCGACGTCGTGGACGCCGTCGACTCCGACCGGGGAGGACCTCGACGCCGTCGTCGCCGGCATCGGGGAGCGGATCCGGGCCCTGCGCCTGAAGAACGAGCTCACACTCCAGGACCTCGCCGAACGCACGTCGCTGTCCCTGTCGATGCTGAGCACCGTCGAGCGGGGTCGGACCACCGCGTCACTCGGGACCCTGCACGCCATCGCACGAGCGCTCGGGGTCCAGATCACGACACTCTTCGCACAGAGCGGGGCGGATGACTCGCCGATCGTCGAGTTCCGCGACCAGATCCGCGACGTCACCGACGGAGGCCTGAACCGACGGACCGCCGCCTACCGTGCGGACCTCGGGATCGAGGTCTACGTCGACGACTTCGATCCGCACACCTCCCACGCCCGAACGCCGTCCCAGCACCCGGGTGACGAGATCGGGGTCGTGCTCGAGGGAGAGCTCGAACTGCAGCTCGGGGGCGAGATCTTCTCGGCCGCAGCGGGCGACGTCGCACAGTTCAGTGCTCGGCGGGCGCACCTCGTGAGCAACGTGTCCGACCGGCCGGCGCGGGCGGTGTGGATCAACCTGCGCCGGCTCTGACGCGCCGCGGGCCGCCTGCCGACCACTGTCGGGTGACGCGCTGCCCTGAGGGGCGGATGGTCGACGTCCGCAACGCGATCGTGCACTGGCTCGAGGGCACCGACCGCCGCAGTCGTCGACGACGCGGCCTCGGGAAGCCGACGCCCGTCGAGTACGAACCGACCAGCAACCCACAGGTCGCACTCACGGCCGGGACGAACGAATCAACCGAACCGACGGCGGTCCCCAGCGCCTGCATCTCGATGGTGCCTGTTCATGCGTCTCGATGGTGCCTGTTCATGCGTCGATGACCCCTTTGCGGAGGAGGAAACAGCCGTAGGGGCCGGGGTCGGATGTCCGGATGACGGCGTACGCTCCGCGCGCGGCTTCGTAGAAGTCGAACCGTGCGAGCGCTTCCATGGTCACCGACCCGCCGGCAGCCTCGTCAGCGACCCGTTGCATCACGTGGTGCGCGTCGACGAGCCGATCCGGTGCCCCGACGACCTGCATACGCCGGATCGGCGCATCGACGAACGTGTCCAGTGGGAGCAGGGAGAGGATGGCGGTCGTCGCACGCTCGATACCGCATCCCGCGATGTGGACGACGCTGCCGTGGACGGTGTGTGCGGCGATGGACGCTGCTGGGTGGTTGACGTCGCAGACCAGCACCTCGTCGCCGTGGCCCATCGCCATCAGGACGCTCAGCACCTCGGCGTTCAGGACCGGGTCGATGCCCTTCAGCATCGGTCACTCCTTCGCAGCGGCACGGTTGTTGAGCTGGTCGAAGGCCACCGCGACGAGGATGAGCGCGCCGATCGCGATCTGCAGGGAGAACGCGTTCACGGCGAGGAGGTTGCCGCCGTTGTTGAGCACGCCGATGAGCAGCGCCCCGCAGGCAGCACCGATCGCGCTCCCGCGAGCCCCGGACAAGCTGGCACCGCCGATGACGCACGCAGCGATCGCCTGCAGCTCGAAACCCGTGCCAGCCGTCGGCACACCGGCACCGAGACGTGAGGTGAGCAGGATGCCACCGACGGCGGACAGCAGGCCGGCGATGACGTAGACGGAGACCGTCACGAGTTTGACGGGAACGCCGGCGAGACGTGCAGCTTCCGCGTTCGACCCGACGGCGTAGACGTAGCGCCCGAACACCGTCCGCCTGAGCACGAACGCGGCGGCCGCGGCGACCAGGGCGAAGAGGATGAGCAGGTTGGGGACGCCGAACACCGTGCCGTTGGCGAGCTGTTGGAACCCGTCGGGCAGCCCCTGGACGGTGTTGGCGTTGGTGATGACGAGGACGATGCCGCGGGCGATGCCGAGCATGCCGAGGGTCGCGATGAACGGTGGCAGCTTGAAGCGCGTGACGACGAACCCGGTGAAGAGGCCGAGGGCGGCGCCGATGAGGAGTCCGAGCGCGATCGCGGGGACGACCGGGACGCCGTCGACGATCAGCTGTGCGGTGACCGCGCCGGACAGGCCGAGGATCGATCCCGTCGACAGGTCGATCCCGCCGGTGAGGATCACGAGGAGCTGCCCGATCGCGATGATGCCGTAGATCGAGACCTGTCGCGCGAGGTTCGCCAGGTTGTTCGCGGTGAGGAAGTCGTCGCTGAGCAGGGTCAGCGCGCCGAAGACGACGAGCAGGACGACGAGGACGCCGCTCTCGCGGCCGGCGATGCTCCCGAGCGTGGCGACCCTCGGCTTCGGGCTGATCCTCGCGGTGAAGGGGGTGCCACTGTCCCGGACCGTGCGGATGGTGGTCGTCTCGATGGCTTCGCGCCAGAGGAGTTTCGGCATGGGCTTCTCCCTAGGTGTTCTGTCCGACGGCGTTGTCGGATCGGTCGTTGCGGGGGGACGGCGTGACACCGCTGGCGAGCTGGAGGACGTCTTCCTCGGATGCCCCGCGGGGCAGTTCACCGGCGATGGCGTCCTCGCGGAGCACGACGACGCGGTCGGCGAGACCGAGGAGCTCGGGGAGGTAGGAGGAGACGACCACGACTGCGAGACCCTGCCGGGCGAGGCCGTTGATGACGTCGTACAGCTCACCCTTCGCGCCGATGTCGATGCCCTTCGTGGGTTCGTCGAACATGATCACCTTGGGTTTGGTGAGCAACCACCGGGCGAGGAGGACTTTCTGCTGGTTACCGCCGGAGAGGGAGGACACGGGCTGGTCGTACGAGCCGGCTCGGATCCGGAGGCTGTCGAGGAGTGCATCAGCCTCGCTGATCTGTGACCTCCGGGGCAGGAGCCCCTTCCGCGAACCGGTCCGGAGGCTCGCGATCGTCACGTTCTCCCTGATCGAGAGTTCGGGGAGGAGTCCGAGGACCTTCCGGTCCTCGGTGAGGAGCGCAACACCGGCGTCCATCATGGTCCGGGGCCGTCCGGCCGGACGACCCGCCCGTCGACCCGGATCTCGCCCGCCGTGATCGGGTCCGACCCGAAGATGTTCAGGAGCAGCTCGCTGCGCCCCGAGCCGAGGAGGCCGCCGATGCCGAGGATCTCGCCACCCCGGGCGACGAGATCGATCGGTGGGCTGTCCGGCGTTCGCCGGAGACCGGTGACGGTGAGGCGCTCGGAGCGTTCCTCGCGCTCCTCGTCCGGGTAGAGCGCAGTCACGTCCCTGCCGACCATCGCGGTGATGAGGGTGTCCTCGGTGTAGTCGGAGAGGGGCCCACTCTGCGAGAGTTCCCCGTCGCGGAGCACGGTGACCCAGTCTCCGATGGCGAACATCTCCTCGAGTCGGTGCGTGATGTAGAGGATCGCGACGCCTGCTGCTCTGAACCGTCGGATCTGCTCGAGGAGCCGATCCGATTCCGCTTCGGTCAACGCTGTCGTGGGCTCGTCGAAGACGATGACCTTGACTCGATCGGCGGTCGCGACCTTGGCGACCTCGACCAGCTGTTTCGTCGCCGCGGGCAGGTGCTCCACCGTCGCCGAAGGATCGACTTCGACGAGGCCGAGGTCGTCGAGCGCGACTCGGCACCGGTCGCGGAGCTCGCCGGCACGGACGAGTCCTGACCTGGAGGGGAGTCTGCCCATGAACACGTTCTCGGCGACCGAGAGGTGCGGCAACAGACTGAGCTCCTGGTACACGGCCTGCACCCCCGCGGCCCGCAGCACCGACGGTGTCGCGGTGGTCACGGGTTCGGAGTCGATCTCGAGTCGTCCCGAGTCACGGTGCAGCGCGCCCGTGAGGATCTTGATCAAGGTGGACTTCCCGGCGCCGTTCTCACCTGCCAGGCAGTGCACCTGGCCGGCGACGAGCTTCAGGGACACCCCGCTGAGGGCCTGGACCGTGCCGAACGCCTTGGAGACGTCGATGAGTTCCAGGACTGCGGCCCCGTCGGGCTCGACGATCGTCACTTGTCGACCTCGGCGGTCTGCGGCTTGAGCAGGGTCTTGATCGCGGCGTCGTTCATGTTGTCGCGGTCGACCACGGCGACTCCGGGATCGAGGACTGCCGGCGGGATGCGTCCCTGGGAGGCCATGGCCGCTTCGACGACGCCCTGGTACCCGAGGAACCAGGGGTTCTGGACCACGAGGGCGTCGATCGTGCCGGCCTCGAGCGCGGCGTTCTCGGCCGGGTCGGAGTCGAAGGCGACCACCGGGATGGTGTCCGCTGCCTTGTTGTCCTTGATCGCCGTTGCCGCTCCGACGCCGGAGCTGTTGTTGTCCGCGAAGACACCCACCAGGTCCGAGTGGGCAGAGATGGCGTCGTTCACCTGCGACGCGGCCGTGCTGATGTCGTTGTTGTTGTAGTTCTGCAGGCTCGCGTCGATCTTCGGGCAGTCCTCGGCGAGACCGGACCGGAATCCTGCGTCGCGCTGCTGGTTCGCCTCGATGCCGGCGATCGGCGCTTCGACGAGGACCTTGCCGGTGGTCGTCCCCTGGGCGGTCAGGAGCTTGCACATCTTCTCGCCAGCGGAGGTTCCGGCGAGTTCGTTGTTGGTTCCGATGTGGCCGTCGACGTCGGCGGTGACGCGGGTGTCGGCGGTGATCACCTTGATGCCGGCTTTCCGGGCTGCGTTGACGGACGCGTTCAGGGCCTCGCCCGAGCTGGGTGCGACGACGATCGCATCCGCTCCGCGCGCCACGGAGTTCTCGACGAGCTGCACCTGGCCGGCGATGTCGGTCTCCGATGTCGGACCGAAGGTGTTGACGTCGACTCCGTAGTCCTTGGCTGCTGCTTCCGCACCGGCGAGGAGGGTCTGCCAGTACTCGGAGTCGGTTGCCCGGATGATCACGTCGACCTTCACTCCGGCGGCCGCACCTGCGGATCCGGAGCTACGCGCGTCGGCGTTCGAGACGGTGGCTCGTCCGCCGACGACGCCGCCGACCACTGAGACGAGTGCGATCGCCACGACGAGGGAGAGGGAGAACACGGTTCTGGTTCGCGCCATTGCGTTGACCTTCTGGGAGGCGCCGCACACGCTGGTGCCGCGGGGTGGGTGTGGGAGGGAGTTCAGTTGTTGACGGGGACGGGTTCGTCACGGATCGCGGGAGCAGCGTCGGGTGACGCCTTCTCGCCGGGGGTCTTGAGGAAGGGGGTGAGGATCGCGCTGAGGAGGTAGAACCCGGCGTAGATGCCGAGGACGCCGCCTGCGCCCAACCATCCGAAGAAGAGACCGGCGAGGGCTGGTGCGACGAACGCGGAGAGTCCGGCTCCGAGGTTGAGGACGGACATGGCTGCGCCCTTGTTGTCCGGCGCGAGCAGCGGGAAGAGTGCGGACAGCGGCACGAAGCCGGCCATCGTCACGCCGCACAGGCAGAGCACGATCGTCATCAGGGCCACGTTGTGGCCGATGAGGTGCGGCGCGAGGAACACCGCGACGAGCACGACGGAGTAGGCCACTCCGCCGACCCAGCCGATCGTGCGTCGCCAACCGATCTTGTCGCCGACGTAGCCGAAGAACAGGTTGGCGAAGATCGCGACGGTGAACACGAGCGACCACATCTGCAGCCACTGTGTGGTCGTGTAGCCGAAGGACGCGAGGTAGATCGGCATGAAGACCGGCAGGCCGTACTGCGCCAACCCGTTGATCGTCTTCACGAGGAGACCGATCGAGATCGTCGGTCGTCCGATCAGGGTGACCGCCTTCGACAGCTCGCGCGCGCTGAACGGATGGATCTCCTCTGACGGGACGGTTGCCCGGTTGGCGATCGTCGCGACGAGTGCTCCGACGATGACGAAGGCCAGGCCGGTCCAGAGCACCGCGATGTGCCCGAGTGCGGGCAAGGCGAGTGACGAGTAGAACGGCCCGATGACGCTGAGGCCGAGCGAGAACATGAACCAGAACCAGCCGGCAGCGAGGCCACGGCGTTCCAGCGGGGCGCTGTAGTTGATCCAGGTCAGGAACGAGTACGCGAACAGTGGGTAGCCCAGCCCGCGGATCGCGTAGAAGACGAGCATCACCGGCCAGTTGAGCGTGGTGACGCCGAACCCGATGAACCCGACGCTGCCGATCAAGAACGCGGCGAGGGCGAGGAGCATGACCTTGCGCGGCCCCATGGTCTGCACGAGGACGCCCGAGAACCAAGCCGCGATCGCGACGGTCACTCCGTAGACCGTGATCAGGGCGGCGGTGTCGGGGACGGTGACGCCGCGTGAGACGAGCCACGGCGAGATCCATCCTTGCTCGACGCCGTCACCCACCATGAAGAGGACGAGTCCGATGTAGCCCCAGACGAGGTTTCGGGGCAGTCCTATGCGGTCGAGGACGCGGTTCACGAGGGAGCCTTTCTGTTCACACCATCGGGAGGAGAGGCGAGGCCGACCGGCGCGGGAGTGCGCGCCGGCCGGGATCATGGTCAGACGGCGAGTTCGCCCTGGTACTTCGACGAGCCGATGCCGAGGAGTTCGTTGCGCAGTCGCTGCGCTGCGATGCCGTCCTGCGAGCGGATGACCTCGGTGATGCGGTCGACACCGACGGCCTTGACCTTCTCGAAGAAGAGCTCGACGGTGGCGCGGTTGGTCTCCGCCTCGTCCTGCGCGTCCTCGCGGATCGGGAAGGTGTCGAAGTAGATGACCCCGTCCCACTCGTGGCGGAGGAGGAAGTAGATCATCTCCATGGTCTCGAACGGGTGGATGGACCCGATCATGAGACCGTCGTCGTGCGCGTTGTTGCCGTCGTTGAGGTGGATCCCGAAGAGCTTGCCCTGCTCGAGGAGCAGCGACGCCCCGAACGCAGGCTGGTCGCCAGCCATCAGCATGTGCGCGAAGTCGAGGGTCGCCCCAAGGTTCGGGCGGTCGATGCGGGTGATGACGTCCAGCGTCTGGCCGAAGCTGTTGATCATCGAGTGCACACGCTCCTCGTACGGCTTGTACTCGATGCTGATCCGGAAGTCCGGGCGGTGGTCGGCCAGTTCCTGGAAAGCGGACACGATGCGCTGCAGGTCAGCCGCGTAGTCCTTCTGGAACGTGAAGTCGTAGCCGTCGAATCCGAGCCAGACGGTGAGCAGGTCGCTGCCGCAGGTCGCGGCGGCGTCGATCGCGTCCTTCGCCAGGTCGATCGCCGCTCGACGGACCGTTTCGTCCGGGTTGCTGAACTCACCGGCGACGAACTGCTTGCGGAAGCGCGTGGCGTTGCCGTTCAGCGTCAAGCCGAGTTCGTCCAGGAGCGCCTTCATGGCCGCAGGCTCGACGCTCTCGAAGTGCTCGGGGTAGTTGAGGTCGACGTAGTCGACGCCCTCGGTCGCGGCGATGCGGCGGAGAGCAGCGGGGACATCGCCGCCGCTGACGAAGGAGTTGAGGCGCGTTGCGAACTTCATGACGGCGAAGCTAGCTCGGTCTGACAACTTTGGTCAAGTTTTTTCTTTTTGCGTCTTCAACTTTGACAACGAACGTCAGATCTTCGTAGGCTCACTCCCTGTCGGGCAACGCGGTCAGGGATCCGCTTGCCGCACGACCGCTCCGCGCTGGAGCATGAGCGAGCACAACGAGGTGGAGGTCCCCATGGCAGGCACGGATGTCTTGGTCGTCGGGAGCGTCAATTACGACTACATCGTCACCCAGGACCGACTCCCCCGCCGCGGCGAGACCTTCGCTGCGGCCGGGGCGAAGGGGGCGTTCGGAGGGAAGGGTGCGAATCAGGCTGTCCAGGCTGCGCGACTCGGGGCGACGGTCCGGTTCATCGGCGCCTGCGGTGCTGATGGTCTGGGCCGACAGTGTCTCGACAACCTGCGGAGCCAGGGCGTGGACTGCCACATGCGGCCGACCGAAGAGTCCAGCGGGTTGGGCATCGTCCACGTGGTGGGCGAGGGCGACGTGTACGCCACCATCGTCGAGGGTGCGAACGGGGCAGTCGACCGAGGCTGGATCGATGAGAACGCGCAGCTGTTCCAGGACGCCGGCGTGGTCGTGATCCAGAACGAGATCCCTGCCGAGGCGAACGAACGGACCGTCGAGCTGGCGGCAGCCGCTGCCGTACCGGTCGTGTTCAACGCCGCTCCCGCTCGGCCTGTCGCCGAGCGTGTGACGCGCCGGTGCACGTGGTTCGTGGTGAACGAGGACGAGGCAAGTGCTTACCTCGGTCGTGACCTCGGCGACGTTCGCGACGACACGGCCATGCGGCGTGCGGTGGTCGACCTGCAGCGCTTCTGCCGGGGTGTGGTCCTCACACTCGGGAGCCGTGGGTGCTACGTCGCCGACGGCACCAGTGTCCAGTTCATCGAGGCCGTCCCCACGCACGCCGTAGACTCGACCGGCGCCGGTGACTCGTTCATCGGTGCGTTCGCCGATGCGCTCGTCAACGGGTCCGACCCCGTAGCTGCCGCGGTCGATGCGACCCGTGTGGCGTCGATCACGGTCGAGGGTGTCGGTGCGCAGTCCAGCATGCCAACTCGCGAGGTGCTCACCAGTGAAGTCCTTTGAGCGACACCAGCTGATCCTCGAACAGGCCGCCGCCGGTGATCCGGTGACGATCGAGGCGTTGATCGACGTCACGGGCGCGTCGCCGTCGACGGTACGCCGGGACATCAAGGCCCTCGAGGACACGGGCAGGATCGTGAGCTTGCGCGGGGGCGCGATCCGGCTGGAGGACGCTGCGAGCGAGGTGCCGGTCGCGACGAAGTCCTTGATCAACCGCGCACAGAAGACCGCGATCGCCGAAGCCGCCGCCGCGCTCGTCTCCGACGGTGACACCGTCTACGTGGACTCGGGCACGACCGCGACCGAGCTCATGCGGGCGCTCCGTGGTTCGCGAGTGCACGTGATCACGTCGAACACGCATGCGCTGAACCTGCCGCTGTCGCCGGGTGTCACCGTCACGGCTCTCGGTGGGGACGTGTTGCCCGTGATCGGCTCCGTGGCCGGTCCGATCACCGATCGGGAACTCGCTGACCTGTACTTCGACAAGGCGTTCATCGGCGTGACCGGTATCGACGCGGCCGCCGGGGTGACTACGTTCGACATACGCGAGGCGAACAAGAAGCGCATCGTGCAGGCGCACAGCAAGCACACCTACGTGCTTGCGGACAGCAGCAAGTTCAACCAGGTGTCTCTCTGTCACGCGTTCACGCTTGCCGATTGCACCGTGATCACGGACGCGGATGACGATGTCCTGCAGCACGCCGGTGCGGCCGTGATCGCACTGACGAGCAGCACGTCTTCCTGACCTCACCGACGCGGCGGCACACCGACCGAGGACCTGCCGCCGCCCGAAGCGGAGCTGCTGCGCCCGGTCTTCCCCCTCGCCCAGACGGAGGACGTCACCGCGGCGCCTGGCACCCTCGGCAGCAGCAACGTCGCACGAGTGGACCGCGACGCCCGGCGCGCTCGAGAGCGAGCGGGCGGCACCGGAGGCGAGGACGACGACGTCCCCAGTCGTCAGGAGCCGAGGCGCATCACCTCGACCACGAGCACCAGAACCGAACGGCGGATGGTTCTTTCGGACGTGCATCGGGGCATTCCGAACATCCAGAGGAGCGTTCGGCGTTCCTCGCGTTGTCAGTGGTCCGGAGCACACGTACCGAGTCACTTCGACACGAAGGAGGCAGTCGCCGGGAGCACCACCGAAGACACCGTCTCCGACGGCCAGCGCCCCGCCGACGTCCTGGCCTCGACCACCCCGGTGGCCGTGTACGGCTTCGCCCGAGGTCGGGCCGGACAACGCGCGCCACGTGCAGCAGCCGCACATGCAGGACGACTTCGGCAAGCCGGCGGGCCTCGTCGGGGGCGACCTCGTAGCCGACTGGCTACGTCACCGCAGCGATCGACGGTGCGGGGGCGCGCCGCGCGCCGGACCCGCCCGCGGCGCAGACCCTCCCGTGTCCACCCGAAGACGAACGAGGGCGTCAGACCCACCGCACCCGCGACGTGACCGAAGGTCCCGGTGGCCGACCGGCTTCCGTTCACGACACATGTCGGCCGCCGGCCAGCCTGTCCGGGGCTGGCGCGGCGACGCTCCCGCCACGGGGTCGGTGTCCGGTGCTACTGCCAGATTGCTTGTCCTGATGTAAGCCGAGTCTCGATGGACGATCGGCCAGCGGTCACTTCCGCCGGTTGCGGCGATCCCGGTAGAAGCCGATTGCTACGACGACCGGCAGGATGAGCAGGCCCCACCACCAACCCTCTGCTCCTGCTGCGAACATGAGCCGAAGCTACGCTGCCTTGGCACGACTAGGTGTCCGATAACCGATGGCGGTTTCAAGGGGTCGTTGCAACGGGTGGTTGTGTCGGGTCCGACAGTAGCTGTTCAAATGCCTCGGCTGGCGTGCGGTAGTCGAGGGTCTTGCGAGGCCGTCCGTTGAGTTCGGCGGCGACTTCGAGGAGCCGTTCCGGGCTGTGGACGCTGAGGTCGGTGGACTTCGGGAAGTACTGCCGGAGCAAGCCGTTGGTGTTCTCGTTCGAGCCGCGCTGCCAGGGCTTGTGGGGGTCGCAGAAGTAGATCGCCAAGTCGGTGGCGAGGGTGATGTCCTTGTGCCGGGCAAGCTCGGTGCCCTGATCCCACGTCAACGAGCGGCGCAGGTGCTCGGGGAGGGTCTGGATGGTCGGGATCATCGCGTCACGGACGGCGTCGGCGCTGTGCCCGTTCGGCAGGTGCAGGAGCATCACGTAGCGGGTGGTGCGTTCGACGAGGGTGCCGATCGCGCTCCTGGCGTTGATACCGACGATCAGGTCCCCTTCCCAGTGCCCGGGAACAGCCCGGTCGTCGACCTCGGCGGGGCGTTCACTGATGAGGATCATGTCGCGGATCTTCGACCACGACGCCCGCCGCGGCTCGCCCCGGTGTCGGCGGATGGCGCGGCCGGTGCGGAGGTGTTTGTGGAGGTCAGCGCGCAGGTGGCCGCGGCCCTGGACGAAGAGGGACTGGTAGATCGTCTCGTGCGACACGTGCATCTCCGGCCGGTCAGGGAACGTCCGGGCCAGGTCATCACGGATCTGCTCCGGGGACCAGTTCCGCACCAACCGCAACTCCACCTGCAGGGCCAGCTCGACCCGGTCCAGCTTCCGGGGCTTGGGTCGCCGTGCTCGCTCCCGGCACCGCTGTTGGGCGGCGTAGGGACGGTAAGCGCCGCCCCTTGAGCTGTTCCGGGTGAGCTCCCTGCTGATGGTCGACGGCGCCCGACCCAGCTCAGCCGCGATCCGGCGGACCCCTGCGCCACCGAGGCGAAGGTCAGCGATCCTGAGCCGGTCCTCCTCGCTCAAGTACCGGCCCGAACGAGACGCGCGCTCGAACGGGTTCTTCCCTCGAGCGGCCTTGAACCATCGGTAGCCCTGACGCGGATGCACGCCGACAGCATCGCAAGCAGCAGGCCTGCTCATGCCCTGTCCGAGTAGCTCCCAGAACTTAGCTTCCCGGGCACGGTGCTCCAGCCTCGATCCCATCTGCAACACTCCGATTCACGGTGCTGTTGCAACGACCGGCTGAACCCAAGGATGGCTGGCCGGACATCACTGGGGCCAGGTGCTATAGCGTTCGTCCGGCGTTGGCGGTGAGCCACGGGATCGGGTCGATGGTTGTGGTGCCGCCGGGCATGACCTGCAGGTGCAGGTGCGCGCCGGTGCTCGCTCCGGTGTTGCCGACGAGGCCGACGAGCTGCCCGACGGCGACGGTGTCGCCTGGTCGGAGCGGCGAGGAGCCGAAGATCATGTGCGCGTACAGGGTGGACACGAGGCGACCGTCGATCTGGTGGTCGATGATGACGTACTGCCCGTACTCGGGGTGCGTTGTCGACACTCGGACAGTGCCGGCAGCGACAGCTCCGATGGGGGTGCCGGCGCCGGGGGTGAGGTCCGCGCCCTGGTGGATGGACGAGCAGGTCGCGCACGGGGCGCTTCGCGGACCGAACGGTGAGCTGACGGTGATGGTTCCGGCGATGGGCCAGCGAATGTCGCCGGTTCCGGTGTTCACGATCGTGCCGCCCGTGGTCGTGGGAACGCTCTGTTTCGTCGAGGCCGGTGCGCCCCCGGTTGACGCGGCCCGTGAGGCGGGTGCTGTCTTGGTGATGACGGGCTTCGGGGTCGGCTTGGTGATCGTGTACCCGTCGCGGTCGACCGCGAGAGCCAGCCCGGACGCGGTGAAGCTCTGCCCGGTGGTGGCAGGAGCGACGCCGGGCACGACTGCTGCGGGGCCGGTCGTGGCCTGCGCGGGCAGCGCTGCGGCAGCGGTGAACAGCGCCATCGCGGCCGCGGCACCAGTGATTGGGACCGCGGCGAGAACGCGCGACCGCAGTGAGCGGGCCGGTGTTAGGGGTACAGCCGCGACGGTCGGCAGTGGCCGCAGCGCCAGCCGGGCAGCGGCAGTGGTCGTCGTGGTTCGGGTGCGGCTGGCGGTCGGGACTGCGGCGGCGCGTTCGGCGGCGAGGGCTTCGCGGCGCGTCCGAGGTGCGGGAATCGTGGGGGTCTGGGGGTGCTGCTGAGGCACGGGCAGGCTCCAGGAGGGGCGGGCCGTCGGGCCGAAACGTGGGGTGCCCGAACGCGAGTCGAGCAGGGGGAGAAGGTGTGGCCGGTCGTGGGCCGCGGCAGGAAGGGGGGAGCCTGCCGCGACCCACGCCGGGGTTTAGAGGGACGCGAGCATGTCCTGCATCTGGGTGATCTGCTCGGTCTGGCTCGACACGATCGACTTCGCCATCGCGACGGCGTCGGTGTTCTTGCCCTTGTCGACTTCGGTCTTGGCCATGTCGACGGCGCCCTTGTGGTGCTGGACCATCTGCTCGAGGTAGAGCTTCCCGGCGTCCTTCGCGGACGCCTGGTCGAGGTCGCTCATGTCGGAGTCGGACATCATCCCGGACATGGAGTGCCCCATCCCGGAGTGCTCCGACTCGACCGGCTCGCCCCAACCCTTGAGCCAGCTGGTGAGCTGCTTAATCTCCGGGGACTGCGCGGCCTTGATCTGCTTCGCGAGGCTGGCGACGTCGATGTCGACGCCGGAGCCCTTGGCCAGGAGCATGTCGCTCATCTCGACCGCTTGCTTGTGGTGCGGCAGCATCATCTGCGCGAACATCACATCCTGGTCGTTGTGCGCCGATGCAGCCGCCGTCGACGAGGACGAGGAGCCCGTGTCGGAGCCGCTATTGCTGGTGGAGCAGCCGGCGAGGGTGAGGCCGAGGGTCAGTGCGGCAGCGATCGCGAGCGTACGCGTGGTGGTGGTGTGCATGATCTTTCCGTTCCCGTGAATGCGTCAGGTGTTCCGGCCAGGCGGACGCCTCCCGGATCTGGGCATGCGGAGGCGACCCATCGGGGGTGGGATCCCGCTTGGGGGCGGATCAGATGCGGATGATCTGCAACGCCGTCAGTGACGGCGGTCTCGGTGCCGCGATGCGGCGCGGCAGCCGGTCAGCCAGCGCGAGCAGCCGCGCGAGCAGGGCGAGGATGCCGCCGGTCCGTGCACGCAGCAGCGCCCACGTGAACAGCACGATCGTCAGCGCGCACGCCATCCCCATCAACGAGCACATCAGCGCACACAGGCCACTGTCGCAGCCCGCGTCGGTGAGGACCGTCAGCACCGCAGTCGCAGGAGCTACGTGCTCGCCGTGACGGGCGGCCGCGCCGTGGCCGTGCTCGGCGGTGATCGCGGGAGTCGCCATCGAGTGCTCGTGGCCGGCGGTGTGCCCGGCCATCGTGTGCATCAGGACCGTGAACCCGACCAGCAGCAGCAACGCCAGCGTCGCCGTTGCCTGCAACAGCAGCCGGCGACGCGGTGAGGTGGTGGTGGTGAGCATCAGTCTTTCGAGCAAACGGGTGGAGTGAGCGCTTCTATGGTGCGGTACCCGCGCGGGCGGCGGCAACCTGGTGTCCGGATTCACACCGAACCCGCCGCGACCGGCCGAACCGGGAACATCGCGCGGAGTTTCGCGTTACAACGCATGGTACCCCCTAGGGGTATATGTGAACTGTTGGCGTCGACCGCGCCAGATCGGAGCAGCATGGACACGCGCGACCACCACCAGATGAGCGGACACGAGCACGCCGGCCACAGCGGCGGGCACGGGACGACGACGTGGTCGATGGCTGCGCAAGCGACGCTGCACTGCCTCACCGGCTGCGCAATCGGTGAAGTCCTCGGCATGGTCATCGGCACCGCCGCCGGCTTCCACAACGCCGGCACGATCGTCCTGTCAATCGTCCTCGCGTTCATCTTCGGCTACGCCCTCACCATGCGCGGCGTCATCAAGTCGGGTCTGAGCCTCGGCGCTGCGTTCAAGGTCGCTCTCGCCGCGGACACCGTGTCGATCGCGGTCATGGAGCTGATCGACAACACCGTCATCGTTGCGATCCCCGGCGCGATGGACGCGCAGCTCAGCGACTGGCTGTTCTGGACGGCGCTGCTGTTCTCCCTCGCGATCGCATTCGTGATCACCACGCCCGTGAACCGGTGGATGATCAGCCGCGGCCTCGGGCACGCCGTCGTCCACGGCCACCACTGACCGGTCCGCTAGTCAACTCGATCGCGGCGCGCGGTCAGGCGTGGGAGTGTTCGTGTGCGGGGTGGTCGTGGCCGCCGTCGTAGGGTGCGCCCTTCATCATCCGCAGCATCGACCAGGAGCCGCTGCGGATGAACACGGCCAGCAGGAACGCCGCGATCAGCAGGAACACGATGTTGAGCCAGGTGGTGTAGTTCCAGCTGATCGAGGTCGCCACGATGCTCAGATGCCGATTCGTAGGGACGAGGCCCAGCGGGGTGAACAGCAGTTCGACGGCATAGCCGGCGAGGACCATCACTAGTCGACGTGGCTGTCCGCGCTGCCAAACACCCTGTCCAACTCCGTATTTCAGGACACGCTACGTGGCAGTAGGACAAGTTAGCTGGCGGACGACAACACAGATGTGAGTGCCGTCTTAAAGTGTCGCATCCCGCCGCGCGATTCAGGCGATTGCAGGTTCCCTGTCGCCGCCTTATTGCAGACTTTCATGTCGCCTGCAGTAAACCCCTGGTCAGGGCGACATGGATCGCCGTTGTCCTGCGGAACTCCAGGACTTGTCCTCCAAACAATGGCGCACTCGTTCTCAGCTTTGAACCCACCTCCGGGTCGGGTAGATCCTCACCACGACCATATGAGCAGCCGCCCGGACCGACGCCGCGCCGCACAGCACGAGGGGCTTAAGGCTGCAGCGCACACGCTCACCGATGAACCGTGCCCCGGGCTAGAGACACGACGGTGAAGCATTCTCAATCGAAATACTTGGGGAACTCTCGGCTGTAGTCGAGGACGAATCGGAGTTGCTTGAGCGCGTCCAGCTCCAACGCCAGAGCTCGTATGCGGGCCCGTGCTTGGCCTGTAGAAATCAGTCCGGACTCTGCGCGCGCGATACAGATGCGCACCGCCAAAGCGAGATTTTGTCCGTCGCGTCGACCTTCTAGCGCCGAGTCTATAGATTGCTGCGCGGCCTCCAGGTCCCCCATCACAAGATGAATCTTGGCTTGAACATTCTGGGCGACAGCAGCAGGTGAACCCGGTTGATCCCTACCGACCGCAAGTGCGCGCTGTGCTCCTTCAAGATCGCCGTCGTCCGCCAATGCGCTCGCAAGCGACAACCAGGACTGGACGAAGGATGAATCGAGTTCAACACTTCGTTTGAACTGCTCTATCGCCGACTGCCGGTGACCAGTCTGCAGCGCTATACGGCCAAGACGATGGCGATAAGCCGGGTTGTTCGGTTCACGGGTGACCGCCCTGGTCATCACCTCCTCAGCTTCGGAGAGCTGCTGAAGATGCTCCAACGCCTCCGAATACAGAGCGAGAGTCCACGGGGTGTCTCCGCCCTTCGCAATCGATGCTTGGGCCGCAACAGCCGCACCGTTCCAGTCGCTCATTCGCATCCGAGCCTGCGCTATGTCGGACCACAGCTGAGCAGGGTTGTGTCGGAACGGGATTGCCCGCTGAAAGTAGCTGATAGCTGCGCCCCAGTTCCTAGCGATGAACTCGACACGACCACGGTCCCGGAGGACTGCCGCATTCTGGGGGTACATACGCACGAGATCATCGCCGATCGACCGCGCATCTTTAAGGTTCCCGAGGTAGGCAAGGGTCTTCATCTGCAACTGGCGCAACGCTAGATCTGACTCCTCAGCGCCCGTGATCGCCTCGTCGATGTAGAGTAATGCCTCTTCGTACCGCTTCTCCTGATACAGCTCCACGGCCGTTTGATATAGCGTTCCGATGAGTCCCGTCCTCAAGCTCCGTGCTTCGTCAAAGCGCCCGGCAAGGCCCAATAATTTAACCGTAGCGAGTAGAGTCGGAACATATCCCGCCTCGCCTGGAGCCACCCTATCTAGACGCCGCTTCATCAGATCGGCCAGTTCGGACGTCAGGCCAACGTGATTTTCTTGCTTTCGGAATGAGCGAAGGAAGTAGTCCCTGAGCAGGGGATGAAGCGCAAGAGTTCCCTCATCACTGTTGGCGACCAGTGAGTATTGAACCGCCTGGGCGATCGCGTCCTGCATATCGTCTGCTGAGAGCCTCAAGAACGAGGCCAAATCCTCTGCCGGGACCGGGCCATCGACGAGCGCGAGCGCCTCCAGCAGACGCCACGCGGTCGCACTCACCGCGTTTGGATCGACAAGGTCGGTCGCGATGGTATGGCGCTGCTCGCGCAATGCCGCGGCTGGAAGGGGCAGCCGCGGCGCCACCACTTCGAGTGCGAGCGGGTGCCCGTCCAGCTCCTCTGCGACGACTCCCAGCTCGCTCTCCTCACCTACAGCACCCTGAGCTCGAAGCAACGGAATGGCGTGCTGCTTAGCCAATCCGGTAAGGAAGAAGGCGTCAACAGAATCCTCCAGGTCATGCAGCGTCGGTCGCCTACGAGTGGTGAAGATAACCAGCCGACTCACCCAGTCCGACGCCCTTGTGATAGTGGCGAGCAGGTTGGCGAGAATTCTGCCCGGCACCCCATCCTCCTCCAACCAGTGTTCGACGTCCTCAAAAACCCAGATGCCACCTTCGTCCATGAAGGAACCCATGAGATCGTCGGTAGCCTTCATTACGTCTTCGGGGCTCGTATTCTCCGCCGCAGGAGGGAGGCCCAAAGCGCTTGTCACGAGCAGGTTCAGCTCGGGCTCCGCTGTGCCGGCTGTCACTGAAACGCGTCGAATGGTGCCACTTCCGACCGTTAAGCGACTCAAGGCCTCTCTGGCGAGGGATCGCTTACCACTGCCGGGCATACCACAAATGAACGCAGCGGCGCGATCGGGACTGTAAAGAGCCTCTTCAATTCGGCCAATCTCCGTGTTACGGTTGAAGAATACTCGCCGAGCTGTCTTGGGTGGAACGGTGCCCATTAGGACCGCCGCGATCTCCTCGGCTGACCGTTTTCCGCGAGCCTGCAGGAACGGACGAAGATATAGTGGCACTTTTGTATCATCTAGGCAGATGATCCGAATGGCGACAGCATTATCCTCGAGCCAGCGAATGAAGGCCATGTGCAGTTCAAAGCTCACCCACCTGGATGCGGCCGATGTTGCGCTCCAGAGTAGGACAAAATCTGTCGCTTCTTCGCTACCGGAGCTGATCTCTTCCAACAGGAGATCACCGAGGTCTATCTCGTGAAGATCAACCCATGCATCCCCGTCGAGCTTGGCTTTCAGCTCGAGCGCGACATGCTTCTCGGGAGAGGCATGCGAGATAAAGAACCTTTTCGACACTTTGCCTCCGACCCAACTATTGTCTCCAATGTTCATGATACTAGCTCACAGATCAGGCTTCGGCGACCGAAAAACGGACTTGTCGACCCCGGCAGGGTCCAGTTCGAATCGAGGCGTCAGTGGCGTGCATCAACCGCACGCGACGTGAGGTGGCCGCACGTGAAGTCACCCGCGGCGAGACTCGCGGTAGCGCCAAGACCCGCCACACGAAGGCCGCGAGTTTCGTTAGGCCTCGGTCCGCTTGCACCGGAACCGCATCATGAGTCGTGCTTCGTTCGACCGCGTCTGCCCCACAGACAGGTTCAGGTCTCGCCGGATCAGCTCGCGGGCGTCACAGTCTCAGCGAAACGGCGGGTAGCCGCCCAGCAACGTCAGGAGCACGACCAGCCAGACTGTGATCAGGGAGGGGGCCCAGTTCTCGAGATGCGTGCGCGCTCGCGCGCTGCGCGGTGCCCAGACGATGAGCGGCGACATGACCGCAATTGCGGTCACCACGATGACCGCCTGTGACATCCATCGCGGGTCATCCGCGAAGACAAATGCAAGAATGGTACTTCCCAACGCAAGCGAACCTCCGGTGATCTCGAGCGTGCCTTGTGCGAACGCTGAAAGCGAAACGCCGGCGATTGCGATCCCGATCACTCCACAGGTTTCACTTGCGGATACCGGTAGGTCGGTGCCGAAGTAGACCACGAGCGCAATGAGTGCGATGAGGCTGTAACCAGCGGAAGTCAAACGCCTCGTGATGGCGAGACTCCGACGACCCCGCGTCCGACTCCTGCTTCCGTTTCGAGATGCGGTGTTCTTCGCGATGAGCCCTGTTCTCCCCCGTGCTCGCTGTACGCAAGTTTCGTGCGTGATGCTGTGATTAGCGTGCCACTCCTCAGCCGATCGATCTCGGCGGTCAGAGCTTCTTGATCACTCCGTCCGTGCCGTCATAGAGGTCGAAGTTCCGCTCACCGATGAGTTCAATCATGTCGTCGAGCGCGAACTCCAAGTTGACCTCCGTCTCGCTGTCGTGCACCTCGAAGGCTCGGATCGACGGTGCGAAAGAGTTCGCGTCGAGGAGGATCAGGTAGAACCGTTCGTACTGCTCTTCTCGTCCGGAGGGGTCGGGGCGCCGGGTGAAGAGCCGGAGCCTGGGGAAGGCGTTCTCGAACGTGCTCTTGCGTCGTGGAGTTCCGTCATGTTCCGCGGCCGCATCGATGAAGAAAAAAGCCGAGAGGACGGCGTATGGGAAGCGCCGGTGGAGCGTTACCGACTCAACAAGCAAATCTCCTCGCCTGTTGGTGAGGTTCTTCTGGAAGTTGTTGCTTGAGCCATCCCTGAACATTATTGACTTTACGGATACGGCGAAAATCAGGCCGCTCTCTTCGGTCGCCCATGTGACGTCGACTTTTTTTGCCCCGATGCCGCCGGCGAGACGTCGCTCGGCGCCGGTGACGCCGACCTCGCCGGGCTCGGCTGGCAGCGCGGTATCCATACCGCGATCGCGCAATTCCGCGCCGATGGCCTGCGCGAGGTTGTCTGAGAGCCGCTGGTTCCAGTTTTTCTTTACGCTCTGCAGCTGATCGTCCGTTGGCTTCGGTCCGGTTGCTGTGACCGCGGCGAGGAGCCGGTCTTCAAATCTCGACACGACGCCCCCGAGCGGTCCGTCGAGCCGACAGCTCGGCGTAGGCGTCTCGCAGCGACTTCACTTCGGATCGTGCGATGCCGAGTTCGCCGACGAGAAGAACGTCGTCAACGAGCTTGGCTGCCTCTACCAGCTTGCCTGCCCGCAGACGCGATGCCAGCTGCGGGCGAAGCGCGACGAGGGCGTCACGGGCTGCGGCGACGACCGCCGGACTAGGCACCGGAAGGCGATCCGCCTCGCGTGGCTCAAGTTTGAGCATTCCGCCGCCGTAGGACCGGCCGACGGTCTCGGCGCCGACGAGCGTCATTGAGGTCAGCGCCGCCAATGGCAACGATGCGCGGCCGAGTTCGCGGTGTTCTGGTTTCAGATAGATCCCGTGGACGCTATTCAGGTGCAGCGCACCGACGGCGTTGGTCGTTATCCGCGGGGTGTCAGCATTCATGTAGGTCAGGAACAGGTCTGCCGGCTTGACGAGCGGCACTTGCCACCAAGTGTTGCGGACCCGGCACTTGTAGGCCTGGTCCACTCCCGCGACCTCGCCCGCGTCGATGTAGGCAGCTGCAGCATCGTCGAGCTGCCCCTTTGGACGGAAGAGGTAGGTCGCACTCCCGCGCTGGCCTAGCGTCCGCCACGCGTGCTCCGTGAACGTCAACCCTCGAAGATGGCTGCTCCCGGGAGGCGACAGCCGGATCAGGTCCTTCGACGCGATCCCGAGCTCCTTCACACGTGCCGGCGAGAGCGCGAAGTAGCGGTTGTTCCCGGTCACCATGCCGAGGGTCGTGTCCCCCCACGTCTCCAACGGAGTGAACGACGCCTCCAAGAGGGCGTTGTAAGCACGAAGCGCGTCACTGCTGAGCAGTGACGGGGTCCACTTGTCAGACGGGTCGGTTGGCTTCCAGGTGGTTGCCGCCATCGTCTCGTTGAGCGCCGCAGCGTTCTGCGCCTGGTAGATGCTCATGTGATCGGCGCGACCCTCGTCGTAGCCATCAGCGAGGAGCAAGACCACCTCTTCCTGCGCCTCGGCGAACACCCGCTCGGTGAAGAGCACAAGGTCGATGCGCTTGAACCTGCTGAGCAGGAAGCGCCGAACCTCCGCGGCATAGTTGACGCTGAGGAGCTCGGCCGGGACGACCAGTCCCATCCGGCCGCCCTTGCGCAACATCAGCGCACTATGCACCGTAAACGCCGCCCACGACGAGGCGAGGCCCGACATGTTCACGCCTGCCTGGAGCGCGGCAGTCCGGCTCCGCAGCCGAGCCTCACCCGTGAAGTCTTGGTAGCGGATGTACGGCGGATTCCCGATCACCGCGGCGTACTTGGCGCTCGGTTCGACGAGGAAGAAGTCCGACACAATGACGTTCGCTTCACCACCCGAAGCGGCAACAATGCGCTCAGCTTCGTGAGCGCTGGGTCCGTGGATCTCCACCCCGTCAACTGAGGGGACGAGATTCGGGTCGCCGCTCAGTTCTCGTAACCGGGAGACAGCATGTTCCAGGAACGCTGCCTCCCCGCACGACGGCTCGAGCACCGTGTCAGCTGCGTCGCGGAGGGCCCAGCTCGTGACGAACGACGCGACCGGCTCGGGAGTGAAGAACGCGCCGCGCGCCTTTCGGAGCTCCGCCGTGTCCTGTACGACAGCGAGGTTCGGATGCACCCAGACATCATCTCGTGGCCCAACGACATCTCCTAACGGCACACCGCGTCCCGACGAGCGCTCGCCGCGATCCATCAGGGGCGCGACGACCACCTGGTCGCTCCTTCAAGAGACCGGCGAGAGCTCAACCCCGGGATCGGCATGGCGCCATCGAGCTCGTTCACGGTGAGGCTCCGCGTCGCCTCGTGCTTCTCATCCACCCCGCGCCGAGTCCTCGACCCGAAGGAGCGGCATTGATGGCCTGCAGGCGCTTGGAGGCGCGAACGAAGATGTCGACTGCAGTCACGCGGATCAGTTTGCGAAGGCGTACCGAACTTCGGTCTGCACGATGCCGGCGCAGCGCGCCAGGTTCCTCCACTCACGAGCGTTCTTCGAAAGCTCTAGGACCTGCTGAGCAAGCGAGAGAGCATCCCCGAGCACGACGTAGTCCGTGTCATCGTAAACGCGATCCCAGAGTTCACTCACCTTGGCTTCCAACTCACTCTGGCCAGCGCTCCGGAGCGCTCCTTCCAGTTCGCCGAGCTTGGATCGCAACTCGATGTCCCTTGGGGCTAGCATCCCTCAACTCTGTCATAGAGCCAGCTGGGCCGAGGCACCGGCTCACGGCGGTCTCCCTCAAAATGATGGTGCAGCCCATCGGCGCCGCCTACTCGGCGCGATTCGGAACCGCCGGGGACCCGCTCTGGCAGCGCGTCCCAGAACTAGACAGCGGATTTGCAACAATGGCGGTGCGGCCCATCCGTATCCCGTCGCCTGATGGGAAGTGACCGCCGCGCCGCTGCCGCAACCTCAGCCTGCCGATACTTTCGAGCGTGCCGGAATGGCGATCGCGATTCCGAGAAGCGCCGCGACGGTCAGAACAATCAATTGGGCTATGCCATCTCGCGCACTCATGTGCCCGAGGTGGGTCGCGTGGTAGGCGAAGTGGAGCAGCCCAAAGCTGCCCCACGCGATGCCGAGGACGCGGTACAGCGGCTGGGATCGCCAGAACAACGCTGCAACGCTGCCGGCGCCGAGTGCAAGGTACTGCGCCCCATGGTCGCGGATGAGGTGCTCGTTGAACGGACCGTCTTGCGAGATCGGGACTGCTGCAGGTTCGGTTGACTCGTTGATTTAGGCCGCGAGTGCGACCTGTGGGTTGATGATTGCTTCGTACT